>NZ_JBIOSY010000002.1:0-118557 GCF_051715005.1 Enterococcus sp. AZ067 | reverse complement strand
TGAGTTATCGGCATTGGATATTTCCTTTAATGCCCACTGTATTTTAGATTATTTGAAGCAACAAGGAGTAGAGAGACCGAACCGCTCATTTGTAAAAGCATTTCAATATGCGGCTGCTGCTTTGGGGGTTCCATATGAAGTGATTGATGAGGCGTTCTTTACGAGAACGCCTCTAACTGAGCAAACGTTGTTTGATGTATCTCATTTATTTAATCCAAACGTAAAAATCAGTGCAGAAACAGATTTACCGATCGTTCCTATCACGATTGATTTTTATTCCAGTTGCTTGTCGATGTTTGAGAAACTACCATTTTCTTTCTGGCAACAGTATCTGAAAAAAGATACTGTGTTACCTGAAACAAAACTAGCGGCTTATGATTTGGAAGCTCTCTTACAAGCATTTGTTCAAGAGGTTTGGTTGAAGACAAAAGGAAATATAAAACAATCAGAAGAAAGTGAAGTTGAGAAAGCACGTCAGATGTTTTTAGCCTACTTCTATCGAAATGATCAAAAGTATTATCGAAAAGAGACTCAGGAAATGTTGCTAGACCTGTTAGAAAAAAGATTGGAAGAACAGGAAACTGAAGTTTTCACAGTAGATAAAACTTTGCAGTCATTGCTTGAAGCTGGGGATGCAAAAGCCATAAGTTCCTTTGTACTTGATCGTTTATTTGATTGGACGCATGACAAAAACTATCAACGATTCTTGAGAAGTGTGATCAAGACAAAAAACCTTTCCTTAATGAATCAGTTATTACTTCTTTATCAGCGTGCGGAAGCGACAGAAACGAAAGAAGTAAATGACTGGATTCGAGAAAACCGGACGTTGAAGGAAGATGCAGAACCGGTCTTTTTATTGGGGGGAGAACAATTCAAGGTTGATTCTGAAACGGGAGAAATTCTGAAAGAAAAAAATACAGTCCTTGATAATAAACAACAACTTCCCGTTGTACCGTATTTTGAAAAATCGGAAACAGAAGGAAGGGAAGAAATCGAAAAAAAAGAAGTCACACCAAAGAGGATTTTCGAGATACTTGAACATACAGTTCCTGAATCAATTGTCTTCGAAGAAAGAGTAACGTCAGTAACAGACGATCATTCGATACGACTTAGGTCAAACCAAAGTGAAGAACAAACCATTTCAGACTTGATTATTTGTATTCTAGAAAAAGAGAAACAACCAACTGATGATTTAATAAGATTCGAAAATGAAAGTATTACTTCAATAGTCATGGCAGTTTTTGGTTTGAACCCTTTGCCGTTGAATTTGTCTGTGCTGAATAATTTGCGTTCACTGAAAAATGGTAAAGTTAAATTGCAACAACTGCTTACAGAGCTAATTGTGAGAAGTGACAGGTTTATTCGGAAGTTTGCGGAGCATATGTACGAAAAAGAACCTGATCATGTTCGCCCAACTTTTGAAGAAGAGATCAGACGTGCGAAAGAATTAGAACGTCTTGCAATGGCTAATGTTTCCACTGACAAAGCAAACAAAGCAGAACAAAAAGAAGGTTCTACAGTGAATATTTCAGATTTATTGGAAAAAGTAAAAGAAAGTTCTGAAGGTACTGATGATGATCGAGACGATTAAAAAAAGACCATTGAGTCAGTACTATCTTTGGAAAGTTTGTCAGCGGTTTGAAAAGAATCCGAAACAAGAATTGCTTATTCCCCCATTAAAAGGAGTAATAGGGCAATTGAATGCGGAAAGAAAAAATTTAGAAAAAATAGAAAATGAAACGATCGCAATACACATTTCAAGTATTGCATTTCTTGAAGAATTGTTGAAAAGTTTATCTGAGCAATCTTTTAGAAAGCTCATTACAGATCTTTGGGAAGATAGCACTTACCAATGATCGCTGCAACGAAAGAAATGGGGTTTGGGGCATGCCCCAAGTTTAAAACAAAAAAGAGGGAACTCGAAAATCGTAGATTTTCGGGTTCTCCTTCTTTTTTATTTTTTCGCGAGTGTATATACACTCGCTATGCTTGCCAGAGACGAAACCCCGCCCCTCCAGGGCGGACGGTTTTAGGGTTCGGCTCTGAGCAAGGCACAGCCTTGCTTGCCAGATTTAGCACCTTATTGGAGGGACACTTATGACTAAGAAAGCGAATAGATACAGGTCTGAGCCAATATTGTTGATGGTTACACCTGAAGAAAGAAAACAGATTATCATGAATAAACAAGTTGCCGGACTTGGCACTATGTCTAATTATATCCGTTTGATGGCGCTAAATGGTCGTGTGATAAAAATAGACTTTACGTCACTCAAGGAATCTTTGGCTGAGACAGGAAAGTACGTTTACGAACTCAATAAAATTGGAAATAACATAAACCAAATTGCTCATAAACTTAATCAAACAGATATTGTAGAAAAGGAAGATGTAGAGTATCTTGTTTCGGAATTCGTTAAAATTCAGTCGAACTATATAAAAGCTCAGGAAGTATTATTGCAAGAGATTCAAAAATTAACGAGGTCTGAGTGACATGCCAACGACAAAAACACTTACTATCAAACAAGAAAAAAACTTAAAACGAGCAGTCGAATATATTCTAGATCCGTTAAAAACGAAGAATCAGACGTTGACTAGTGGCCACAAAATAAATGCAGTAAATAACGCTTTTTTTGAGATGAATATGACAAGGAAATTGGCTCAAAATGTCAAAGGGCTGAACAATAAAAAATCAAATGAAGAAGTTATTGCTAGGCACATTATTCAGTCTTTTGATCCAACTGATAATTTAACGGCTGAAGAAGTACATGAAATTGGAAGGCAGACTGCACTCGAATTTTTAGGCGAAGATTATGAATTTGTGATAGCAACTCATGTTGATAAAGATCATTTGCATAATCACATTATCTTTAACACTACTTCTAGTGTCGACCTAAAAAAATTTCGATGGCAGCGAGGTACGGCTGCTCACTTAAGGAATTATTCGGACAAAGTGGCTGATTATCATGGGGCAATGATTCTAGATACACCTAAACGGAATTCCTATAAAAAATATCAGGAGTATCGAAGAAAGAATGCTTATCGAGTTGAAATAAAGGAACGTTTGAACTTCTTGTTAACTCATAGCACTAGCTGGGATAATTTTTTAGCAAAAGCTAAATTACTAAATCTTTCTGTGGATCCAAATCATAATTCTGAAGAGCACGGGAAAGTGATTAATTACAAGTTATTGGATGAACCGCAAACACGTCCTGCTCGGGATTATACATTAAATAAAAAGCACCGAATCTATAATGAAGAAAACATTATTGAGCGTACAAGTAAAAATAAACCTGAAGCTGTTTTTGCTTTAGGAGATATTGCGAAAAAATATGCGGATCACAAAGCAGAAAAAGAATCTTTACCAGATCTAACTTTTGTCATTGAACCTTGGCAGATCGAAAGAGATACAACTACAGGTATTTATGTTGAAATTGCCTATGGTCGTTATGAGACTGGAGTTGTCAAAATTCCTGATTACATGTTAGAAAAATTAAAAGACGGCCGCTATGAGGCCCATTTTAATTACAAAGATATCTTCTATTTTTGGAGTGAAGAGAAAGTTCAAAAAAATAAATTTGTCATAGGATCTTCTTTGGCCAGTTACCTTTCAGGAGAAAGCGGTCTTGTTCCAAAACGGAAAAATTCTGCTATTCAGAATGTTCGAGAAATGGTGGCGGCGCTTAATATTCTATCTGCAAGGCAGGTTAGTAGTGAGCAAGTACCGAAAGTTTTAGGGCAAGATTTTTACGACAATTACGAAATTGTACAAGAAGCCAGATCGGCGTTGAATGATAAATTATATCGAGCAAACGAAAAACTAAAATTTGATCCTTCTAACCTGGAGCAAGCTGCGAAGGTAAAAGCACTGCATGCTGAAAAGAGTGAACTAGAAAAACAAGTGAAGCTTTTTGAGAAGCAACTGAAGACTTATGATGCGGCACTAGGTATTTTGACGGAAAAAGGATTGTCAGATTCAGTAGATATAGAAAAATAGTACTCATAATGTTTAATTGCGAGCTTTGGACGTGCTATGATATAAGTAGTTAGTAACAATGGAAAGCAAATAAACTTAGATCTCATGAATCAAAATAACCACAATTTGAATTTTATGATCAAGGATTTTTTAAAACTAAGTCTTTTTTCTTTTAGAAAGAATGAATACTCTTTAGGAGGGATTATATGGATAACACAGCACTCGCTAAATTTATACAGTCGCTTGGTAGTTTGAATAACTACGGCAGCTCTGTTTATCAAACAAAGAAAGCACTAGATTTGAAATCTACGAAACCTCTGCGGCAAAATATGGATGATATAGCCATTTTTGTAGATAGTCTAAAAGGAATTAATGCAATTAAGGAAAAAGGATTTTCTGTAGATGGTATTATCGAAGTAAATAAGCAATTTGATTCCCCGTCAGATGAACAACCTATTCTTCCAGGACATTTGAGAAATTCTTATTACAACGAAGATGATCGAATTGCGATCGTAATTGATCAGGCCAGCCAAGAATATTATGTACCTAAAGAAATCATTACAAGGGGGGACTTACAGGAAATTGTAGATCAATTCAACGAGTCAGAAAAAACGGAGAAAGATGCCTGGATGGTTTTTGCTCGTCTTGCAAAATTACAGGCTTTTCAAGATGGGAACAAACGCACAGCTTTGATTTCAGCTAACGCGGCATATGGATCACTGGAGACTGAAAACTATCTAATGATTCCGTTTCATGATATCAAGCGCTTGGAGTTTACTGTTAACTTGATGTCTTTCTATCGAGCAAAAAGTGTGTCTGAAGAGAGAGAGGCGTTTGAACGACTATATAGCACACTTCCTACAAAAAAAGAACGAGAACTGTATTTACGTCAACCTATCGATGATCTCAATCAAGGCCAGGATATATCTACTTATAGAATTAAATCTGAGCTTAGATCCAAAGAAGATGATCCGGAGCCTGAGATATAGGATCAATGAAAAACTAGCAAAAAAAGCATTACCTATCCAATACGGTTAGGTGATGCTTTTTTATATTTTGGAGGGAAAAATGGAACTATTCGATGTGACAAAATACCAGTTACCAGCGGAATCCGCTGTCGAGTGGGAGACAACGAAAGAACGATTAGGAATATTTCTCTCACAGTATAAAAGTGTTCGAGAAAAATTAGGGATCTCTGCAGCTCCTAAAATTTATGAAACCTATTCTTTCTTGCACCACGAAGACATACCAAAACAACTTATGGGAGATCCTATCTATCAAGAGTTTGAATATCTTCATAGAATATTTATCTCGGGGTATTTGGCTATCAATCACCCGTACAAACCTGAAATTACTGATAGAAGAAGGAAGATTTTTTTATTGAGATACCTATACGGACTTTCAATTTCTACTGTAAGTGATAGGATCCATTACCAGAAAAACATTATCCTGACAGATTCTAAGAAGGCACTTGTACAGTTTACCTCAGCTCTGAAACTTTTAGAAAGAAAAGAAACAATGTGATGGAGACTCTACTCAAAAAAGAACATTTATGAGGAAATCTCGTGTCCTTTACCAATCCGACCGCTGATTATAGTTGTCTTACAAGCTTGAATAACTGAAACACAGCTGTGGGAAAGAACTATGGATGAAGGGGAAAAAGTCATTAACTTTTATTGATTTGTTTGCTGGAGTAGGCGGATTTCGTATGGGAATGGAGAGAGCCGGCCATAAATGTGCTGGATTTTGTGAGATTGACAAACATGCTCGACAAAGCTATAAAGCTATTTTCGATACAAGAGAAGAGGTGGAAATGCATGACATTACAAAACTATCAGACGACTTTATTCAACGAATCGGACGTGTGGACGTTATCACAGGAGGATTTCCTTGCCAGGCTTTTAGCCTTGCAGGAAAAAGAAGAGGTTTCAGTGATACTAGAGGAACTCTCTTTTTTGAAATTGCACGCTTCGCAAAGATTTTGCAACCTAGCTATCTATTCCTTGAAAACGTCAAAGGACTCCTCAATCACGAAGGAGGGGCTACGTTTGAGACGATCCTCAGAACGCTGGATGAATTGGGGTATGACGTTTCGTGGCAAGTGTTTAACAGCAAAGATTTTGTCCCACAAAACCGAGAACGTATCTTTATTATCGGACATTTTAGAGGATAAGGTGCCAGACAGTTTCTACCTCTCACAGGAGAAAAAGAATCAGCTGATCAAGAACCAGCAAAAATCAACATAGCTGGAACGACAAATAAACGAAATAACTTAAACACGAATTTGAGAGAGCGGACCTATTATACGGATGGACTAATGGGGACCTTGACGGCTACTGATTATAAAACGCCGAAACAAATTGTCATTGGCAACGTGAATCCTAGCGGAAATGGTATGAATGGTCAGACCTTCAGTTCTAATGGTATAGCTCCTACACTCACTACGAATAAAGGAGAGGGTACTAAAGTAGCAATTCCGATCCTATCACCTGACAAAGACGTAGTTAGACAAAATGGACGCCGAATTAAAAGTAATGGAGAAGAAATGTTCACACTGACTGTACAGGATCGACATGGAATTATTGTTGAAGGACAAATTGATGGCCGGTATCGATCAGCAGTTAGTGTGTATTCGCCTGAAGGAATCTGTCCTACTTTAAACACAATGCAAGGCGGCGGACAGGAACCGAAGATTGTTGTGAAAGAAGCTACGAAAAAAGGGGACACGTCCGCTGTAGCTGGTGACAGTATCAATTTTGCTTATCCTAAATCGAACACTAAGCGTGGAAGAGTTGGGAAACAAGAAGCTCATACGATTGTTACTAGCGATCAGCAAGCAGTAGTGGCCGATGATTTTCAAATTAGGAAACTGACCCCTTTGGAATGTTGGAGGCTTCAAGCTTTTCCTGATTGGGCCTTTTTGGCTGCTAAGTTTGGCAGCCGAGAAATAGCTAAGAAAATTATAAAAGAAAAACTAGATCACTACAGCTGTGATTATGAGGTGAAAGTATCCAATTCTCAGTTGTACAAACAAGCTGGAAATTCGGTTACAGTATCGGTGATCTATTTTATAGCGAAACACCTTTGTATCAACATGTGACAAGCTTTTTGTGACTGATCTTCAATCTCTAAGTGAACTACTTAGCCTGTAAAGTAATCTTATCAAGACTTGATAAAATTGATTCAGGCCTGAATCGTAGAGGAGTAGTCTATGATTCAAAATAATAGGATTTACTTAGAAGATTGTTTATCTGGAATGAAAAAAATTCCTGATGAATCGGTAGATGCAATCATTTGTGATCTGCCGTATGGGACAACTTCTTGTTCTTGGGACAATATAATTCCTTGGGATCAGTTGTGGTCACAGTATTTGCGGATAGCAAAGGAAAATAGTGCGATCGTTCTTTTCGGGGCTGAGCCATTTTCTACGCAATTACGAATGAGTAACTTAAAGCATTACAAATATGATTGGTACTGGGTAAAGAACACTGCTACAGGATTTACATTTGCTAAAAGACAGCCTATGCGATCGGTAGAGACGATTTCGGTTTTCTCTAAAGGAACAACTGCCTATTATCCTCAAGGCTTGCAGAACCTTTCTCAGCCGCAATTAAGAAGTAGAAAGGCAACCGAAGATTCAATTTATAAAACAGATTCTTTGAGCAAAAATGAGTATATACAAGAATTTACAGGGTTTCCAAACAATGTATTGAGATATAACAAAGAAACGACTAATATCTTTCACCCGACACAAAAACCGATCGCTCTTTTGGAATATCTCGTTAAGACATATTCTCAAAAAGGTGACTTGATCCTAGACAACTGCATGGGAAGTGGAACGACAGCGATTGCTTGCTTAAATACTGACCGACAGTTTATTGGTTTTGAAACAAATAAAATATATTATGATAAGGCTATTGAGCGTATAAAGACTAATGTAACACAACTTGATCTATTCGAATTTTAAAGAAAAAAATTGAAAAAAAGACTTGATAAAGTCGGTATACCGATCTATAATAGATGTATAAAGTCGGTATACCGACTTATGTGTTAAATCAAATCTTATAAGAATAGGAGTGGTTTTATAGGCTTGATAATCTTTAGTAATAAAAAATGCACTTATTCTGCTGACACAGAATAAGCGCACAGTAACAAAACCAAGCAGGCATGCTACTACTCAAAATATATCATAAAAGAGAGTAGTAGCAAATCTTTTCGCTACACTCCTTAACTGGAGGACACAAGCATGTACGCTGATAAAAAGAAAATCGAATGGTTATTATTCGAAAGTGGAATATCAAGAAAACAAATCAACGAAAAATCGGGAGTTAAATTAACTACAATTACAGATTTAAGGAAGAAACGCTCTTCGATTGACCTTATGAGATTTGATAATGCCGCAAGTTTAACGGCCTTTGTTGATGAAATAATGAAAGAAGAAAAGTGATCCTACTGTAGTTGTGACTCCTTAAAATCTAGGAGGAATTATGAAATACACTGCATACAGAAAATCTGATCCTTATACTTTATACGAAATCGAAGGAACCACTGAAAATTTGGCTGCCTTCATAGCTACTCGTAGTCCTTTTGACAATGACTTTATGATCTTTAAAGAGGGCCAACTTATTTTAACACTTGTTGGATTTTTCATTGATCAAGCGATAGATCGTGAATTTATGGCTTATGAGTTGTCACCTGTATTAATTCCGATGCAAAGAGGAGAGGTAAGCATTCCAAAAGTAATAATGACAAAGAAATCTGTTCACAAGCAACGTGAGGACGTATTGTCATGAGTATTGCGGAAGGGAAGAAATACCGACTAAGAAGCGATTTTGTTTTTTCAGAACATGAACTAGCTGAAGGAACGTGGATAAGGATAGTAGAGATTTCTTATCCGATTGCTTATTGCATTGCTTATACTAAGAATGGCGATGTAACATTAGAAATTAACATTCAACGCTTAAGTCCGCTATTGGATTTATCTAGTGAGGAAGACGATTTTGGGTTTTGCGATTTTTGTAATCGGAGCCTGACTTACCAACCCTATCGAGCATTGAATATTGGATACCTTTGCGATGAATGTGCAGAGAAATTAGGAACCAGAAAGTGGAAATAGATTTTTAAATAATAGGAAGCTGTGGCTGCAGTACGGCCACAGTTTCTCGTCTAATAGAAGGAGAAATTTGATATGAGATATAGCCAGATGGATCATAAAAGAATGTGGGTAGAAAAGTTGGAAAGAGATTTGTCACAACTCGAATCACTAGGATATAGCAGAGATTCTGAAGTGTATAAGTCAGCTGTAAAACGAACTGACAAGGCCCGAAAAGAACTAAAAAATCTAGTTGCTGACAGACAGAGATAGCAGAAAGGCAAATTATGGAAACTTAGAAGGAAGCTTTGAAAATTAGAAAAGTTGAATGCAGAGTTGAAACTCCCGATACGGTTTATTGCGGATCACCAAAAGATTTGTTACTGGTCATATCAGAAAGCGAATTGAAGCTGGCAGTGATCAACAAGAAGCTTGAATCTTTGTTTGGTGATAAACGTTGGGACATTGAAGTCGGCTGATGGTAGAAATTAACAACTAATAAATGAGGAACCTTATTATGAGAACAGAAATTGAAGTTCAAAAAGAAAATGTGCAATTTTTACTTGATTTTATTGAAGAAAATCCAGAAGTGCGAATCGTGCCCTTGGTGAATTCAGAAATAGCGGAAGATGATGGGCTTGCTTCATGGATGGGTTCAGTTGGAAAATCTGAAATCGATTATATATGGGATAACGGGGAAAGAATCTTTTTTAAATCACAAGATGAAGAAGAGTTAATTGAAAAAGAAATGGACGCTATTGAAAACGAGGTTCAATCACTAGATGAAAATCATCCGCTATCGAAAGCAATCGGAAAAAGAGCGGTTGCGCGAGTTGAAGGATATCAGTGGGAAAAAGTGATCGTTATGTGGATTGGGTTACCTTAGTCAGAAGATCACGATAGTTGATAAAGTCGCGAAAATTATAGGTGTGGTAGTAGAGTCATATCTACAAAAAAACAGAAATTACCAACTGAAGGAGTGATGAGTTGATAACGGCAAAAAGTTACTTTAGCGGTGCAGGCGGTATGGATCTAGGTATGATTGAATCTGGAATTCATATCCTTGAATCATATGAAATAGATTCAAAAGCTGCAGGAACACTGAAAAATAATTTTGAACATACGATCAATCAAAGTGATATAACTCAAATTACCGTTTTAGATCAACAAGATGCAGATGTTTATATCGGCACTTTTCCTTGTACGAAGTATTCGAATATTGCTGCTATCAGCGGGACAAGGACGGGTGATGATTTATTCTTACATTTCTTTCGTCATATAGCTTTAGCGAAGCCCGAGGCTTATGTTATTGAGAACGTTCCAGGGATGAGAAAATTTCAAGTAGTAATGGAATGTTTGACCAAGCTGCCAGATTACTACGTCCGAGTAGAATGCCCAGTCAATGCTAACTGGTGGCTTCCACAAGAGCGAAAAAGGTTGATTGTCATTGGCACTAGAAAACCATTCAATAATTTAGAATATCCGCTTGCTATTGATCAAATACCTGTGACCGTTGGAGATATTTTAGAAGATGATCCAGAAATTCATATACCTGAATATGTTTATAAACGGTTGAATGGCGGATATCGGGATAAACCTATTATCACAACTAGAGAAGGTAAAGCTCCCACCTGTGTGGCGCATTATGCTAAAGATCGTAGCACTCGATTAGTTGATGACGGAAACCGAATACGACCATATACTGTTTTGGAATATCAGCGGCTTCAGGGATTTCCAGATTGGTTTAAATTTGAAGGCACAGAAAACGATGCATATAGACAGATCGGAAATGCAGTACCTGTGAACATGGGGCGTTGGATCGGAGAGCAATTGCAAAAATATTTTAGTAACTAGGTTAGCTATTGTCAAAAATAGGTGAATCGAGGTGATTTTTAATGTTTTTGAAAAGCGCAGGAATGGATAGAGAAGAGTTGTTAGAATTAATCGTTTATGAATACGTCCATGCAAAATCAACCTATGGAAATACACTTTTAGGAAAACCCCCAGAAGTCATATATGCCGAAGGTAAGATGATGGGCGCTTGTATATCTCTGGGGTTGAATTATGAAATAAAAAACAAGATAGTAACATTTAAACTTAACTCAACCAACAAGGAAGTGGCTCGATTTCCTTTTGATCCAGAAGAGCCCTGGTGATTCTGCTATCTACCAAAATAAATGACTAGATGAATAACACTAATACAAGGAGATTTTAATGAAACATAAGTCAAAATTTATACTAGCAGCGTTAATCAGCCTGCTTGGATTTACGGCTTCATTAATTGATTTATCGGAAGTCGATATTCAGTTACCAAGCTTTTTAGATGAATGGACCTATCAGGAAGAAATATCAGCTGAAGAGGTTGAAAATATTTCTGATTTTGACGGTCACAATGTAGTTGTTAGAATTAATAATAATGTGCCATCATTCACCGCTGAAGAGATGTCGATCGATGCAGGAACTTGGCAAAAATTTTCGGACCTCGATTCCCTCAATAGAGTTGGGGTTGCAGATGCAATGCTACACCAATCGATGATGCCGACAGAAGAACGAGGCGATATATCAAACGTGTATCCCTCGGGATGGAATCAGAAAAAACTTGAAAATAATGTTTGGCTCTATAATAGAAGCCATCTAATTGGCTTTCAAATGACCGGTGAAAACGATAACTGGAAAAATTTATTCACTGGTACGCAACAGCTGAATCAAATCTACATGGTTCAATTTGAAAATGAAGTTGCCAATTATCTTAGAAATACTGATAATCACATTCGCTATCGTGTCACACCAGTTTTTAGGGAAAGAGAATTGCTTGCGAGAGCTGTTCAGCTGGAAGCACAAAGTATAGAGGACGACCAAGTTCAATTTAATGTATTGATATATAATGTCCAAGATGGCGTTACGATTGATTATCACACCGGACAAGCAAAGATTCAATAATCTGATTTTTTCAGGATAAATTGATTATTCTAGTGTTAAAATAGATGAAAAAGGTAGTTAGATAGGAGAGGTTTAGTTGGAAAACTATAGGAAAATCATAATAAGAGTATTGTCGTATCTTTCTTTGGCCGTTCTGGTATTCTCAATCTCTATTTATTTTAGAAGTTTGACGAGTGCTCTAGAAAGTCAAAAGCAAAGGTTTGAAGTGATGGATCAGAAAATCGATCGATTAGAAAAACAGTTGAATGAAGAACAGAGCGATTCTGAAATTGACCATGAGAAAAATATTGATAGCGGATTCTACGAGGGAGCAGTAGAATCTTACCTCTTCAAAGATAATCAAATTCCTGAAGGGAAAATATTTTTCACAGAAAATGAAGCGAAACAATATGGAGAATCGTACGCACAAGCAACAAATGTGACTAAAATAGAAATAACACCAATTGAAGCTGTGCTTAGTTATAGTCATGGCGAGCAAAAAGATGGATATGTTTACGCCTGTCTTGTTCATACAGCAGATTAATTTCTGAATTGATATTATAGATATAGCGCATGCAAACACTATAAAGTGTATTATATCTAGATACACTTTATAGTGTTTTTGGTAGGATGATCATTTTGAGCAAAGGGAAATATGACTTAATGAGCAGTGATCTGTAGATTAAACTTATAAATTAATTTATAAGTTTTAGTTTAATTTTGTAATTATAGCGCTTTCGTGTTATGATGACAGTGTAAAAATACTGTATTGGGAGTTGAGTAAATATGAGTAGAAAAGGAAAATGGATTTCTTGTTTTGTAGTGGTGCTTTTTGGAATTATTTCATTTAACACTTTGGGACAACCGGTAAGTGCTTCGGAAAATGTCATTGTTAGTAGTAGCGATAGAGAAATAACCGAGCCAAAAATCATAGGATTTGAGGAGCAAGGTGGTATCCAATCTCGTGTTCAGGTGTTTAAGTTCAGTATATTATTTCCTCCTGGACAATATCCTCCAGCTGTATACTCAACTCATATGTACATTGGTCATTTAGAACGTGTAAGCTATGTGGGCGGAGCTCAGTATATCGGACATTATTCAACTGGAATCTGAGAAGGAGTCTGAGAATATGAATAACTTTGATCTATGGAAATGGGTTGCAGGAAAAAGGACAGATAAAGAATCCAACTATTCCAAAAAAAATTGGTGGTATGTAGGTTTAATGTTACTGCTGTTTATATTGATTGTCCTATCTTATTATTTTATTTCCGTATTATGGTAGATTCTAGATCTTTTGAATGAGTGTAACATGGATATTATAAAAAATGAATAACTAGCAAAAAGCCTCTTGCATGTTCAAGAGGTTTTTTATTTACTAATTACGGGGTACATGGAACATAGAAACGAAATAGTGCGATCGTTTTATTTGGTGCAGAACCTTTTTCTACTCAACTGCGAATGAGTAACTTCAAGGATTACAAGTATGATTGGTATTGGGTGAAAAATACGGCGACCGGCTTTGCATTTGCGAAAAAACAGCCGATGAGATCAGTGGAAACGATCTCTGTGTTTTCCAAAGGATCTGCGATCTATTATCCTCAAGGATTGGAACGGATTCAACAACCTAAGTTAAGAGTGAGAAACACCACGGAAGGGTCGATTTATCATTCAGAATCCTTGGCAGAAAAAGCGTATGTCCAGGAATACACAGGCTATCCGAACAATGTTTTGCGTTTTGATAAAGAATCAATGCACACTTTCCATCCAACTCAGAAACCAGTGAGTCTATTGGAATACCTGGTTAAAACATACACTAAGAAAGACTAACTATATAGAGTCAAGTGAAAATTAGCTAAATCAAAAAAATATTTTATAACAGTTAAGTCCAAAAAATGAGTACAACAAATAGACCTTTCACTATTAGATTTTTTTGATTGTTCAATAGTATTGAACTTACACAAAATTCTTTACGGACCCTCAAACTCTTTGGTAGCTCATTTTTAGATATCGTTCGGGTTGTACTTTATAAGACATAAGTAACTTTTCTCCTTTGAACCTATAGATCTCCTAATTTTTCATGGACTTTTACGTGGTTATTATTGATCAACTCGATTGATGCAATATCCTCAAATGCAACGATGACAGTCGTCTGTTTTCCTTGTTCTAAGATAAACGGAAGGTCAACTGTTGCCAGCAATGTCTCTTCGCTAACTTTTTGCCCCTCAGCAACATGGACATCGATTCCTTGACCGTTTAATTCAACTGTATCAATCCCAATATGGACTAGAACAGACTGTCCTTTTTTTGTTTCCAATAAAATCGCATGTTTGGTCGGAAATACACTAATCACTTTGCCGATGATTGGGCTGTAGATGTGATTTTCTTCAGGTTCAATCCCAAATCCATCTCCCATCGCTTTAGAAGAAAAAACAGGATCATTGACGTTTTCTAGTTTGATTATCTGACCGTTGAGCGGCGCAAAAATATCTTCTTTTTTCTTGTTGAAAAACATCTTAAACACGCTCCGTTTCTAATTTATCTAGTTTTATTCTTTTGACGATGAAATCGCCTTTAGTATTTTCCAAAGCCAATCCGCAATTAGACAACTCTGATCCCGAATATACTTGATTAGTGGTTTCGTCTCGGTAAAGGGCATTACTGTCCAGAGTAGGTATCTTGACCAATAGGCTTAGATCGAATACTTTATACGTATTGCGGAAGACATAAATAAGGATTTGTTCTTTATTCGTGAACAGCCATGCACAAATATTTCCATCAAAAGGAGAGAACAGTCGGTAAAATTCTCCCTCCATAATAAGTGTTCTTTCACGTTTGTATTCTTTCAAATGGTTCCGAACAGATTCTTTTTCATCCTCAGTCAAATGAATAATATCCATCTCATAGCCCATATTGGTGGAAGACGCGAGAGCTGCTCTCGTTTCAAAGGAAACGATCCGATTTGTTTGGTGGTTCGGCACATCGGAAACATGACCGGTCATTGATGAAACAGGGAATAGGTGACTAGCTCCATATTGAATTTGCTGTCGATCCAGACCATCTGTGTTATCGCTGATCCATGTTTGCGGAAAATAATAGAGCATTCCTGGGTCTAATCTACCACCGCCGCTGGAACAATTTTCAAAAAGTACATCCGGAAAAGCGTTCGTTAACTTATTGATGATGTTGTACAGACTTAGCATGTAACGATGACTGTACTCTGAAGGCTCATACGTTGAATCCTGAGAAAAAGGGTCAGATATATGGCGATTCATGTCCCATTTAATATAATTCACCCGAAGTTTTGTGATAGTCTCTGATAAGGTTTTGATAATGAATTGTTGGACCTCTTGCTTTGTAAGGTCTAGTACATATTGACTTCTGCTTAGTAACGGCTCATATTTTTTGCTTCTCATGACCCAATCAGGATGCTTTTGGATCAGTTCAGAATTAGGAGAAATCATTTCGGGTTCAAACCAGATGCCAAACCCAATATTTTTCTGCTTTGCATAATCAACTAATGATTCGATGCCATTAGGAAATTTATCTGTATCTACCTGCCAATCCCCCAAGGACGTTTTACTACTGTTTCTCTTTCCATACCAACCATCGTCTAATACCACTGTTTCAAACCCCAAATCATTCGCAGCATCAATTAAATCAGTGATCAACTTGTCATTTACATCGTAATAGGTCATTTCCCAACTATTAATCAGAATAGGGCGTTCTCTATTTCTCCATGCAGGATGGATCAAATGATTAGAAAAGAAATGATGGAAATTCTGCGAGCTGCCATTGAAGCCTTCATCACTGTAAGACAAGATGGCTTGAGGACTATAAAAAGTTTCACCAGGTTCTAATCTCCATGAAAAAGTCTCGCTATTTATTCCGATTTGCATTCGTAGTTGATTATATTGGTCTCTTTCTAGGGTTATTTCGTGATTTCCACTGTAAATCACTGTCATCGCATGGACTTCGCCTTGAAATTCGTTTGCATCCTTGGATAAAGCGATGAAAGGAGGATATTGCGGACTGCTTGCTCCTCTTGAGCTTCCAATCTTGAATAAACCATGCTGAATCTCACTTCGATTTAACTGAAATTCTTTTTGATGGGTTCCATAAAAAGTCGTCGAAAACTGTTGATCATATCTGGTATCAATTGAAGCGCTCAATAATTTAGAAATCTTTATCGAATGGATACCATCATTTTTTACGCTTGAGGAGCGGACGATCATAGGAGAATTTTCAAAAATCGTATAGTACAAAGCCAGTTCGATTTTCGAAGCCTGATCGTATAGAAAGATAATCAACGTTTGTGCTGGCTCATCTGTGTTTCTAACATGAGGCAAATCTGTTAGCTCCACGGCTTCATTTCTGATTTCATAGTTCTTATAGCATAACCTGGTTATCTCTTCTCCGTTTTCTTGTTGAATTTGTACAGCAGCACTTCGGTAATCTCCTTGATGAGGGAATGATATTTCTAATGGCAGAAATTCGGGAGAAATTTCAGGCTTTTCGATAGTAGGTGCAGCTGCAAAGGATCGCTTTTTTAAAATTGGTCGATTACTGAAGTGATAACTATCGACCTTTTTACCCCAATAACGGTGAACAAGATAATTGTTTTCCACGATTTCCATAATATAGGTAACGTGATTGTTTGATAGTGTGAAGGTGTTTTTTTCTGAGTCATAGTGAATGAGTTCTCGCATGATTAGTTGTGATCCTTTCTAAATTCAGTAGGGGAGAGTCCCAGTTCTTTTCTAAAAAATTTTGAGAAGGAAAGGGCGTCGGCAAAACCAACCGATCCTGCAATCAAGTTGATTGGATCGTCGCTTTCCGTTAATAGTTTTTTGGCTTTATTGATTTTTAAATTAGTCAAATACTTCTTAGGCGAAACGCCGATTTCTTCTTTAAACATGGCGGACAAATAATTTGGATGGATACCTACAGAATAGGCAATATCAGAAATTTGAATATCATCATGATAGTGCAGCTCCATATATCGTATTGCTTGAAAAGAGGGGGAGGTTTCAAGATTTTTCACTGTTTTTATCTCGCATTCTCCTAAAAGGGTTCCTACGATGTCATACATAATGCCATTGATCTTAAAGTAAGAAGCCAGTGTATTTTGATTTAGCTCAATGATCTCTTCAATTCTCTTTTCATAGAAGGAAGCATCCGAACAGTCCATAACAAAATTAGCTGGACTGGATTGAATCAAGGTCTGAACAAAGTTAACAGATTCAATACCGGTGAAACCAATCCAAGAATACTTCCAAGGACTTTGCTTATCAGCTGTATAGGTAGAAACGATATTGGCCGGTACGATAAAGATTTGGTTCTCATGGACTTCAATTTTCTGATCTTCAATTTCCAACAGACCTTTGCCCTCCTTTACAAAGTGAATAAAGTGATAGTCTCTTCGTTTCGGACCATAGCTATAATTAGGTTCACAATATTCTATTCCGCTGTTGTATAAAATGAAGTCTGAGATACTCTTTTTCGAAAAGTCAGTAAACTTATCTGTATATTCTCTCAGATTATTATTCATAAATTTATTATACATGGTAACGCTTAACAAATAATGTCTATCTTAGAAATTTCCATATATCCATTAATTTTTTCCATATTCCAAATCTATTAAAGGATGTTAAGATCTCATCAACCAAGGATATGAAAACGCATTAATGCAATTTATTAAAAGGAGGTATAAGGGAATTTGGAGAATCAGCATAAGAATTCTTTCCATATAGAGCCGGCAAAAGGATTATTAAATGATCCAAATGGATTAATCCAATTTAAAGGGATGTACTATTTTTTTCATCAGTGGAATCGCTTCGAAACGAATCATAATTATAAAGAGTGGGGACTATTTACTTCCAAAGATTTAGTGAAATGGGAGAGTCAAGGATCAGCCATTTTACCAGATTTAGAAGACGATAAAGGTGGTATCTATTCAGGCAGCGCGATTGAAAAAGATGGAAAAATGTATCTTTTCTATACAGGAAATAGTAAAAAACATGGAAAAAGAAAAAGTTATCAGAAAATTGCCTACTCTGAAGATGGAAGAACTTTTATTAAGAAGGATCAAGTCATCGAGACACCTGTTGGTTATACCGAGCATCATCGCGATCCCAAGGTTTGGGAAAAAAATGGGGTGTGGTGGATGATCGTAGGTACACAGACGCAAGCCAATGGTGGAGCCATCACATTATTTGAATCAAGTGATCTAGTCAATTGGCAGTTTAATGGTGAGTTTTATTCAGATGAAAAATTGGATCAGATGTGTGAGTGTCCGGATGTATTTTCTTTGTCTGATGATGTAGATATCTTAATGGTATGTCCACAAAAAAGAACCTCTATTGAAGAAACGGATTTATCGCTTTCTAGTTATGCGGGGTATTTAGTTGGGAAAATCGACTATCTGCAAAAGAAGTTTATCGAAAAAGAAGAGCTGAGAAAGTTAGATCATGGTTTTGATTTTTATGCCCCACAAACGTTTAAAGATGATAAGGATCGGCGTATTTTGACTGCTTGGATGTCTCGGATGGATGACGAGGAAGAAGCCAATTGTCCTACGCTTATAGATGGTTACTTACATTGTCTGACGATGCCTAGAGAGCTGAAATGGAAAAATAATCATCTTTACCAAGTCCCGCTGGAAGAATATCAAGTATTAAGAAAAGATCAGCAAGAATTTAAAAATAAAAGTCATTTAATCAAAAATCAAAATAGCGCATATGAAATGATTATTGAATTTAATGAATCAAGCTCTGACTTTTCATTGAGTTTAAACTCGGAAATGAATACGATCAACTATAGTGACGGTTTCTTAGAGATTAGCCGAATCAATTGGGTTTCAGGGAAAAGCGAAGCCAAGAGAATTGAACTGAGTTCACTATTCAAACTGCAAATTTTTAATGATACTTCAGCAATGGAAGTGTTCATCAATGATGGCGAGTATGTTTTTTCAATGAGAACCTTCAGCAATAATCTCAAGAGAGACGTATATTATCAGAATTTGAGTCACAACGGTTCGGTTATGTTTTATAATTATTAAGGAGGATAACAAATGAATAACAAAGATATTGCGAAGAAAATCTTGGAACTAGTTGGCGGAAATGAAAATGTTCAATCAGTGACGCATTGTGCGACCAGACTTAGAATCATTACGTACGATAAGGACAAAATTGATATCAAGGCTGTCGAAGACATTGATAAAGTAAAAGGGAGCTTCTTTAACTCAGGACAATATCAAGTCATATTAGGAACAGGGTTAGTGAATAAAGTGTACGAAGAATTTGTTCCACTTATCGACGGTTCAGGAAAAGATATCGCTGAGGAGCCGGCAGAAAAGCAAAAAATGACTTTTCAACGGGCGATCAGAATATTTGGGGATGTGTTTGTTCCGATTATCCCAGTTTTAGTCGCTACGGGGCTTTTTATGGGGTTGCGAGGACTATTTACACAAGAAGCCGTCTTAGGTGTTGTCGGTCTTTCTCCAGATGACATTCCCCAACAATTTCTGATGATCACGCAAATTCTAACAGATACGGCTTTTGCCTTTCTGCCTGCTTTAGTCGCTTGGTCTACTTTTAAAATTTTTGGCGGAACACCTATTTTGGGGATTGTATTAGGGCTAATGCTCGTAAGTTCAGTATTACCGAATGCTTATGAGGTAGGACAGCAAGCAGCTGAGCCACTAGTATTTTTTGGGTTTATTAAGGTAGTTGGTTATCAAGGTTCGGTATTGCCAGCCTTTGTAACAGGGATTTTAGGTTCAAAAATTGAAATATTATTGCGAAAACGCATTCCAGATTCACTAGATTTAATTTTGACGCCATTCTTGACATTATTAACAGGACTTATTTTGGCATTATTCATTATTGGACCGATTTTCCATGAAGTGGAAATTGGCGTTTTGCACGCAGTAGAATTTCTATTAAATCTTCCTCTTGGAATCGGAGGATTGATTTATGGTAGTTTTGGACAATTATTGGGTATCTTTGGTATTCATCATATCTTGAATTTCTTAGAAATCAGCATGTTAGGGCAAGATGGTTGGAATTACCTAAACCCAATTGGAACTTGTGGAAATATCGCACAAGCGGGAGCAGTACTAGCAGTAGCAATCAAGTCCGTCTCTCCGAAAATGAAGCAAATCGCTTATCCATCAGCGTTATCCGCTGCACTAGGAATTACTGAACCTGCTGTTTTTGGTGTAACATTACGTCTTATCAAACCATTTATCATGTCAATGATTGGTGGCGGAGTAGGAGGCTTCTTAGCATCGTTGCTACACTTAAGAGCAACCGGAATGGCTTTGACAGGTATACCTGGAACATTGCTCTATCTGAATGAACAATTGCCATTGTATATCTTAGTCAATCTAGTCGCATTTGCCGTTTCCTTTGGATTAACTTGGATGATTGGATATAAAAAGGATCAAGAATTGTAAGATAATTTTTTTAAATCGTATATTAGAGAATTGCATTTAAGTATTAGACTTTAAAAGGACACTTCTTAATGACATTCTATTAAATTAATCATGAGATCGAAAAAACAGACCAATGAAATGGTCTGTTTTTTTTTTTGTCTATTCAATTTAAAATGAGTGTTTGATTTCGATGTTAAAGGGTTTGATTAGTCCTAATGATTGCATTGCGTAAGCATAATTGTTAGCAAAACCTACTTTAATACTTTCGTAATTAGAAGGAGCAAAATCATAAACGTCTGTTACTACACCAGTTGTTTTAACCGATCCGTTTGACTGTCTCACAAAGGAATATGAATATTTAACATTGTGTAATGCATAGTACTTGTCTCCACTTGTAAAAGCAAATGTTCCTTTTATTGTTTTTGTCTTGCTTGTTCCACGCACCCAAGCTTTGTATTCTGAGTAAAAGCTCCCTAAAATATCATTACCAGATACAACGTTTTTAGCCCAAGCATTTCCGTTAGATACATGTTTCGCAGGTGAAGGAGATAAGAAACTAGGGACTTCTGCATATTTCATATACATAGCAGTATTAGGATAGCCTTCGTTTCTAACAATCGCAATCCCTGCTGCCCAGCCGGACCTAGCAAGTTTGATAGGGTCAACAGCTGCACGGCTAGTTGATACTCTACTCTCAGATGTATTGACTAGTTCATTTGCTGAAACAAGAGCTTCTTCAAGCTGCGTGGAATCTATTGTCGCAGATAAAATGAAATCTGATATCGCCTTATTCATTTCTTGAGAACTAATTATGCCACTTTGTTTACAGTTTTCAATGATTTCGTTAATTGTATCTTGATTACCAGAAGATTCAGCAACATAGTTATCAATCAAACTTTGTGTTTCAGGAGTGATTTCTAAGTTTGAGCTATTTGAGATAATCGGTTCCGAAACTTGAGGATTACCTTTAGCGATCTCATCTGCCAAATTGTCGGCAAAAGTTGTTACTGGATTTGAGAAAAATACCAACATACCTCCCATAATAGTAATTGTTCCTAACACTTTTTTAAACATATAAACACCCTTTTCTTTTTTTGTATATTTTAAGAACTACTCGACTCTATCAAAATCATTCTTTTCTTTAAGATCCAAATGAAAGGACAATTTATCTTGTAGATCTTTAAATTCTTGGTAATCTGAAAACGTTGATAACTCTTCAGTATCCATATCATATATATAGTATTCGCCATCATAATCTTGAAGAACAACATATTTTTCGTTCCAATTTAATTTATCAACTTCATCTACGATTACTTCCATCTGATGGATTTTTCTGTTTTTAACAAAATCGCTCGTTGTAGCAGATGTCTGTACAATGTCATATGTGTCGTTAATCACAATAGTGAACGAGCTATTTGTGACTGATGGAAACTCATCCCCATTTAAGACAGAACAGCCAGAAAAGATGAAAGACATAGCTAATAATGTTGAAATGATAATTTTTTTCATTATATACCTCGATACTTTCTATTTAACAACTATTCAAAAAAATATTATATACATAATTATAACTCAATTTCTTTTTTGGACTATTTTATCGTCCGGTACATTATAAATAACTGTGTAAGGAAGAAAGAAAATTAAACCGTAGAAGATAACTTACTTGAAATGCCTACACTTCAATATTATGGAGATGATTTGCTAGAATGATCTAGAAGTGTTAGTGAAGAACAGTTTTTGTCAGTAATAAATTCTTATTCTGCCGATTGCAGTAATAAAAAAATGCGAAGCTTTATTTTTACTTTCATAAGGTGTATTCTATATTAGACTTTAATATTATTCAAAAGGAGATATATGAATGGCTTCAAATTTTAATAAGCTGCCATACCATTTGAGAAAGTGGTATACATGGTTATATACGGTACCTCTAATTTTAATCCTGATAGATTTAACCTTAACTGAGTGGTTGAACGGTTACTCATTATCAGCGTTGTTTTTAATCCTATATGGTATAAGTTTTTTCTTTTCTACAAAAGCAACTAAGGGCAGAAAACAATGGATTATATTAGATACTATTATATACGTATTTTTACTGGCGGTTATTCATATATTTTACAAATAGAGAATAATCTAAAAAGGATAAGGTGGACTATTATGCTAGGATTGAGTAAATCTGAATATCAAATTCTTTATAGTCTTTATGATGTCAATCAATCGTTAACTAAACATGAGATATTAGAAAAAATGCCTGAATTGAACAAGAATACAGCTGCTGTTGTGATACGAAGTTTATTCGATAAAGGATATTTGGAAGTAGGAGAGATTAAATATTCGCAAACCGTATTAGCACGGGCTTACAGGCCGAGTATCCCTTTTATAGATTTTATAAAAGGCGAATACGGAGAAACGGCTGTAGAAAAATTAGTTAATCACGCAATAAGCTCTTTGACGACCAAACAACAAACGGAATATTTTTCCAATCTTATAAATGAAAGAAAAAATGTGATAAATAAAAATAGTTGAGTTTTTCATATTTCGGAAACTATTCAGGGAACGATAAAGGGGTCAGAAACTTAAAAGTTTCTGACCTCATATTTATAACCGCATGCTCAAAACCACATTTGAAAATCGGAATTTACAGAAATACTGTGGGGAAATAGTTAGAGAATCATAACTTGCCATTTAGTGAGAGAAGAATAAACAACAAGATAAAAGTGATAAAACGAGTAGCCTACGGCTATCGAAATTCCCACAACTTTCGAGCAAGAATTTATCTCATTCAAGGCTTGATCTTCCAAGTAAAATAAAAACCAGTTAAGCACTCTGCCTAACTGATTATGACTAAATTTTCAGTTGTATCTTTCTCTACCAACACTAAATGTCGAAGAACCATTTTTATTTTATAAGGAAACTTAAAAGTCCAAAAGAATCATATACGAAATGACAAATCCAGCTAATCCATACACTATTAGATTTCTTCCAAATATAATTTAGAGCAAGTCTTGCAGGCATCAAAGTCATTACTAATTGTAGTGGATTAAAACCATATGAAGTGATGTGCCACATAGAAAATAGGAAGCTACAAATAATTGTAGACCAGAAAAAAGATATTCCTCTTTTTTGAAGAGATAAAAGAATATTTGTACTTACCAATTCTTCCCCCAAAAGCATAAAGGGTATTTGTAAAAAATACATTGTCCATGAGATGGTTCCATAAATAGAATTAGATGTGGTTTGACCGAAAAAATGAACATACATCCAAGAAAAGAAGAAGCCAGAAATCAGAACTAATGGTATGCCCCAAAGTAAAACTTTGATACTGAAATGTTTAAACTGAGATAAAAACTCAGTCTTCAATAAGAAATACCCCGCTAAAGCTGATAACAAGAAATTCCAAACAGTTCCGAATACAGATAAAACGTTAGTGTTTAAACCAGTATAAGAAAGAAACAAGTAAGAGATGGCAATAATTATGGTTAAAAAAAATAGAATAACAGATGAATTTTTCTTCAATATCAGCACTCCTTTTTATTTGATAAAACCAAGATAAGTATAGAGATAAAAATAAAAAACAATAAAAATATTAATTTTTTTGGTTATATATAAGCAAGTTACTCAGCAATCCGATGGAATAAACAAGCCAGCCCTAATTAGGCTGGCCAGTATGAATATTAGCCAAAGAAAAAAGCTACAATGATAGCAGTGAAATCAAAAATTAAATGAACTGCATAACTAGTTATTAAAGAATTACTTTTAATAGCAGCTTGATTAAAGAGAATTCTCGCTGTTCCTTGTAACAAAAGGATATGCCCCAAAGTATGAATGATATTGCCATTATCATAAGTGGAATAATGTATTAATGCAAATAGTATTGCTGAAAGTAAGCTAGCAAGTGGAAGACGGAATTTATTAGAAAAGATGGACAAAAAGAAAATAGAAAAGAGTTCTTCCCCCATAATCATTATAGGCAGAACAATAAATAGTAAGGGTTGAAAAGCTTCTGTAGCAGAATTTCCTTCTAGGTTCCATTGCAATACTTTTTGTAGAATAAAAGATATAACAAAACTCAAAACAATATTTAAAAAGAAGTACAGAAGGAAGTTTTTAATTGGTGCAGTGGGTTTAGAAAAAAGGGACTTTATACTACCCGGCCCATAAACATAGCGAAAAGCAATAAAACCTGTGACTGTCAGTGCAAGAATACTGACTATTGATGGTCCCCATAATAGTCCGACTATTCCAAGTATTACGATGAAGGTCCCAATGAAAATTTTTTTTGTCTCTAAATCTCTGTGTAATAATCTGTTCATATGATTCAGCTCCTAATGTGGTATAAAATAGAATTCGTTTTTTGTAAAAATATTAAGTGAGGAAAATTAATCGGATCAGTTTAAGACAATTTAATATGAAATAACTGTTGTAAGTATAAACTATTATCATTTCAAAATATAATTTAAAGCTTGGTCGGCATAAATCATATCAAACGAACACGTTCAATCTTACTTTTAACCAGCTTCTATATAATAGAGTATAAAACTGCAATGCATGTAGGCATTAACAACTCTTGGTTGTATTGACTAGCCTTTTCCAAAGGATTGATTCTCTTATTCTTATATTTATACAAGTGTATCTTACGTCATTTCAGTTAACAAAAGAAATAAAGTCGTATATTTAAGACTTTTTTTCTATATTCATTAAATCAAACTATAATGAAGTGGAATTTTAAATTCTAATAAAATCTGTGAGGAGCAAATAAATGAAATGGATAGTTATGATCATTACTTTAATATTACTTAGTTTCGTGTAAATACGAGTTTTTAACGATCAATTTAATGGAGGAAAACAAAATGAAAAAACTTTTTATTGGATTAACAGCAGTTGCAATTAGCAGTATAGGGGGTGTAGTACCTGTTTCGGCAGATACAATAAACGGGTATCACGTCACAGTAAAAGATGAATACCATGCAATTGATGATGATGGAACCATGTGGTCAAATGATGGTGGCACATGGTTTAATAGCCTTACTGGTGAAAAGGGCATTCTTCTTTTCGAAGAAGAACCAGAGGGAACGAAAGAAACAGAACCAAAACCAGAAGAAACAACTCCCGTAACTCCAATCCCTACACAAGAACCAGAGGGAACGAAAGAAACAGAACCAAAACCAGAAAAAACAACTCCCGTAACTCCAACCCCTACACAAGAACCAGAAGGAACGAAAGAAACAGAACCAAAACCAGAAAAAGCAACTCCCGTAACTCCAACCCCTACACAAGAACCAGAAGGAACGAAAGAAACAGAGCCAAAACCGGAAGAAACAACTCCCGTAACTCCAATCCCTACACAAGAACCAGAGGAAACGAAAGAAACAGAGCCAAAACCGGAAGAAACAACTCCCGTAATTCCAACTCCTACACAAGAACTAGAAGGAACGAAAGAAACAGAGCCAAAACCGGAAGAAACAACTCCCGTAATTCCAACTCCTACACAAGAACTAGAAGGAACGAAAGAAACAGAACCAAAACCAGAAGAAACGAACCTCTCTATTAAGACAGCAAAAAACACATCAGAGGTTATTGGTCAAGGAGCCAATAAGGAAGCAACATCTGTGACGAAAACGGCTAGTTCTGTTAAAAAAGGAGAAACTAAAGTTCTAGAAGATAAAGTAAATATCAATGCTAATAGTTTTCCTAAAACAGGAGAAAATAGCAGTATTTCAACTATTTTAAGTTTTATTGGTATTATATTTGTATCTATAGTGGGGTTCTTTGTATTCAAAACGAAAGAGGCAAAATTACGAAATTAAAGACGATAGAAATTTTTCACTAAATTAATTTAAAGATCATGAATTTAAATTGGATATATAATTTAAATAGAAATTAAAACTGAAAATCAACTGATTCTATTCAGAAGATGGTTTATTGAAGGTTATGTAAAAGAGGGGGTACTATTTATGTACGGTGAGACGATCAGAAAAATTCGTTTAAAGAAAGGATTTAGTCAAAAAGAAGTTTATGGAGATATCATATCTAAGTCCTATGCTATTGAATTTGAAAAAGGAAAACATCAAATAGCTTCCAATATACTTATTCAAATCTTAGATAAGCTTTCAATGGATATTGATGAATTCTTATTTATTGCAAATGATTATCAATTGAACGAAAAAAATAATTACAATCATATTTATCAAAGATTGGCAAATAAACAAGATATTTCTGGTCTAAATCTCTTGTTAGAAGATTTGAAAAAAAAAACAGGAAAATTGAACAATATTAGAATTGCAGAAGTAAGATCACGTATAAGAATTTTAACGCATTTTAAAAAGTTTGGAACTTATCATGCTGGAGTAGTTCTGGAATGTGATCGTCAGGTTATTGCTTCTTATCTGGTAGATGTTGAAAGTTGGACGCTACATGAAATCTTACTTTTTGCTAATACACTGGACTTTTTAGAAGATGAACTCATCTTTATTTTTTTCAAAAGAGTTTCTAATTTATTAGAATATTATGTTCTGCTTGATAATGGTCGAGAAATTTATTGTACTTTGTTAATAAATTTATTAGAGTACACCTTTAAGAAAGAACAATATCAGTATACAGAAGTTTTACTTGCACAATTAGATCTGTTATCAACCGATTATAGAGAATTTTTCCACAGAACAGTTTATAAATTCTTTGAAGGACTGTTACTCATGAAGCGAGGAGAGGAAGAAAAAGGAAGAAAAATTGCAGAGCGCATGCTAGAAACTATGCGTTACTTAGATCAAGAACCGTTAGCGAAGATGTTTTCTCACTTGGTGTAACCATAGTATAAAATGATTTTAAGCATCAGAAAAAATGAAAAATGCATTAATTAAAATATACTAGAAATGGTTCCTTTCCGTAGTGTGTACCTAATCTTCAAATAAAGTGGATGAGGAAGAAAACAATGACGAAATTAATAAAAAAAGAAGAATACATGGAATATTTTCAACAGTCGCTTAAAAAAAAAGAAAAAGAACGAAATGCGTTGAGCCGTTATATGGAGGAGCAGTTCGAAAGATTAAATCAATTAATTGATGGTGTTTCTAAAGATTCATTTTGGGATGTTTTCCCTGAAATATTAGGTATTGATGCTAAGCTAACTTTATTGATCGAGTTGGCATCATTTGAGAACTTTTCCAATAAGGATATCATTCGAATAGTTGAGAATGATTATAAGAATTATTTTAAGGAGTTATGTGGGTATGACCTGAAAATGAAACCCAAACCTTCTATGATCTTTAATGTGTCATAAAGTTATATTGATGTGATGTAAAAACTAAGTCTATTCTGAAAATGACTAATTGCTGGATGCTCTTTTTGTTTCCGTAAACTTGTCATCAAAAGATTATTTATCTTAAAAATAGTTTTATGAGTGTTTGGACAAACCCTTTATGGTGTCAGAAACTTAAAATTTTTTGTCCCTCTTTTATATAATGAACGCAAGTAATGAAGCAAGTAAAATGAGGTATATATGATTTCCTAGTATCAATAACGATAGGATTTGAGGAACAAGTTGGTATCCAATCTCGTGTTCAGGTTTTAAGTTCAGTATATTATTTCCTCCTGGACAATATCCTCCAGCTGTATACTCAACTCATATGTACATTGGTCATTTAGAACGTGTAAGTTATGTGGGCGGAGCTCGGTATATCGGACATTATTCAACTAGAATCTGAGAATATGAATAACTTTGATCTATGGAAATGGGTTGCAGGAAAAAGGATAGATAAAGAACCCAACTATTCCAAAAAAATTGGTTGTATGTAAGTTTAATGTTACTGCTGTTCATATTGATTGTCCTATCTTATTATTTCATTTCCGTATTATGGTAGTTTCTAGATTTTTTTAATGAGTGAAACATGAATAGTATAAAATGAATAACTAGTAAAAACCTCTTACATGTTCAAGAGGTTTTTTATTTACTAATTACTTGCAGCCAAATTTTGATAGTACCTAATAAGTGTGTCGACGCGTAATTAAATTGTTTAAGTCAGTCAGTGTTTTAATCTGATTTAAATTTAATTCCGGCATATTACAAATTCTTAGTAGGACAGTAGAGTTTACCCTGTTGGTCTATTTGCCGATTGGAATATATAAACCGTTCTTTGCAGCCAGATATGTTGAGCAAATTAGAATTCAAAAAAAAGAATGTGTATGATGCAATTGTTAAAAAGAGTGTTCAGAAAATGACTAATTACTGAACACTCTTTTTAGATACTATAATTGATATGTATTATTCTATTTTTGTATCCACAAACTCATAAATTATCCACTGTTCAATTAAAAATTAAGTTTATGATGATAATTACATATCTTGAATGGTGTCAGAAACTTAAAAGTTTTTGATCCTTTTTTTATGTCCATTTTTCTAAATTTGCATGTCGAAGTGAAAATTTCGATTATTCATTTAATAGAGAATCCATTAATCTAGGAGATACAAGAAAGGTGCTTCATTGAACCTTGTTTGTTTTTTCTCATGTATTAAAAACCTTCGTTTTTGGGTTTACAGAAAAAAAGACATTTGAACAAGTCAAATGTCAAAATAACTGTTGGTAAATTAGGGTTTCTTAGTTTTGAGAAACATAAGTAATGATCAATCTAAAAAACGAAGATTTTTGAGACGACTATTTAAAGGAGGAGGGAAGATGCATAAAACGGTTGGATGTTTGATTGGGATGCTGGCAGTGCTTCTTGCACTTCAATTTCCATTGTCCGTCGATGGTACACAGGTCCAATCCGTCGAGTCAGAGGGATCTATTGGATTTACCGGGGCGTACAAACCGATCGGCACACCCGATCCACCCCCAAGCACCAGTCCACAAAAACCAGGCGGCTCGTTACCACAAACGAATATGACCGAAGGGTCATTTGCTATTTGGGTCGGCAGTTTCTTAGTGGCCGGTACCTTAGTGGTAGTAGAGTACCAAAGAAGAAAAGCAACACAAAAAATAATTGGAATGAAAGCAGGAAATGAATGATGAAATTTATCCGTTTAGCCACTGTAGCGGCATTATCAACAACGATCTTTGCCGGAGGCGTACAAGCCTTCGCTGAAGAAACAGAATCACAAGAAGTACGTCAAGCGACGACAGAGGGGCAAATTACCTTTACACCAAGCAATGACGATACCGTCGTTGATCCTGGAGATGATGGGGAAGATGTAACCATTCCACCAATCACTGGTCCTGATGGAGAAAACAAAGGACCTCTAACGATCGCAACTGTGCCAACCATGAACTTCGGTTCACAAATTATCTCAACCACAGATGAGCATTATAACATGGTCGCTGAAAGACAACAAAAAACAGGGACGTCAGGGGAAGAAAATAAAGTTCCTTATGTAAGTTTGGCACAAGTCCAAGATACTCGCGGTACCAATGAAGGGTGGGCGTTACGTGTAAGTCTAACGGAATTCCAAGCACCTACGAATACACTAAATAATGTATTAAAAGGCGCAAAAATCACGTTATTTGATCCGACCCTGCGTTACAGTATCGATAATAATGAGCAAGCACCGACCATTCATGCAAGCGGGTTAGAATTGATCCCAAACAGTGATGCCGTGCCGATTATGACGGCTGCTAATAACAAAGGTGCCGGTACTTCTACTGCTGTTTGGGGAGATCATGATGCGATCGCAAAACAAGTAGCAGACGGCGCAGCTGTTGTGGAGAATGAGGCGATTCAACTATTCGTACCAGGTTCGACCGCCAAAGATGCGGTAACGTATACCTCTACCTTGACTTGGGAATTGGGGCAAACACCTGACAATGAACTGTAAGAGGTAACCCGTTCCGTCTACCAGTCTATTAGTCTCTAGCAGCGTTGCAGATCTCTGTAGCGCTGCTTTTTTAGAAAGGATTACGACAAATGAGATATAAACATGCCATGCAAAACGGGCTTTGGCTCCTTGCGGCATTTTTCTTCTTCTTACCAGTTTCAGTCAAAGCAGAAGAAACTGCCTTAAATACACACGTGACCCCACTTTTTCCAGAAAGCCAAGTAGATGAAAGCAAAGGGTATTACGAGCTGTTACTTGCGCCTGGTCAAAAAGAGACCTTGAAGCTGAAAGTCGGCAATTCCAGTTCAGAACCAATCACTGTTCAGGTAACGCCGCATACTGCTTACACCAATACTTTAGGGAATGTCGAGTATGGCAAAGATGCCAATGTAGCAGACCCGACCTTGATCCATTCTTTGGATGAACTGATGACCCCTTCGGAGGTCATTACCTTATCAGGAAAAGAAACAAAGACCATAGAAATTCCTTTACAGATGCCTAAAGATGCCTTTGAAGGGTATTTAGCCGGCGGATTACGAATCGCCGAAATAAAAGAAGCGGAAGAAAGTGAGACGCCAGAAGGGGAAGGGGTCGCCATCAAAAATGAATTTGCCCACGTGATCGGGGTAGTCGTCAGCAATACCAGCGATTCTGTAGAGCCAGAATTGGAACTGTTGGATGTTTTTGCGGATCAGTTGAACTACCGCAATGTGATCAGTGCGACTTTACAAAACTTTACGCCAGCCTTTGTGAATCGCTTGGAAGTGGAAGCGACGGTCAAACGTGCCGGAGAAAACGACGTACTTTATGAGGCCAGTAAAGAAATGATGCAGATGGCGCCGAATTCGAACTTCAACTTTCCGATTTCGTTAGAAGGCGATCGTTTTCGCAGCGGGAACTATGTATTAGACCTAACGGCAAAGTCGGGAGAAAACGAATGGTCTTGGACACGAGAATTTACAATCGATGCCGATGATGCCCGTAAATTGAACCGAGAAGATGTGATGATCGACAATCATGCGAATTGGTGGATGATTGGTTCAATCGTCTTGGTTATTCTTTTACTTGTCGTCATTTTGTATCTACTGATTCAAAAGAAGAAAGCAAGAGTAAACGAGCAAGAACAGTAAGAAGGAGTGAATGAAATGACCACGAGATTGAGACGACCGATGCTTGTGTTAGGGACGACCATCTTGTTCATGCAAGCTGTATGCATGCCTGTCGGCATGGTCTACGCAGAGACAACGATGGACACTGAGGAACAAGAATTAGTGGAACTACCACTAATGAAAAACTATCTGGAGGAAGAAGAGATCAGTGAACCGCGTTTTTTCTTTACTCGTTCTCGAATGCAAGGAACGGCAGAAGAACCCCTTCAAGTGACATTCTTTTCTGATCACGAAGTGTCTGAAGTACGAGTATTCTTACCAGAAGAAGCAACGCTCTTGAAAGATCAATTATCAACAGGAATCTCAGTTGAGGAAGGAGCGCAGTCTAACGAATGGATCGTTCAGTCAAAGCGTGCGCAAAATACATTTGTCCTTCCTCTAGTAGTTGAAAAAGCTGGAAACTATGAATTGTCGGTGGAAGAAACGACGGCTCATTTAGAAATTAGTGAGAAAGAAGAGACTGATGAGGAAGTCCCGGTCGAAGAAATGGAATTGTCCGAGAATGATCCAGTTGGACAAGAGGAATTAAAAGAAGAAAATGGAATAGAAGAAGAACAAGAAAATGAACAACCGGCAGAAGAAGTACGTGAACCTGTATCAGAAGCTCCGCAGGAGCAACAAAAAGATGAGGAAGAGACCGATGAGGCGTCACACGTGGTCGAACCGACCGTCTTTGATGGAGAAACAGCAGAAGTTACAACGATGGCCCAATTCAGAGAAGCAGTTGGCAATCCTGATATTGGGATCATTTCTGTTCAAGCCAATTTGACAGAGGCTACCGCAAACGTACTAACTGTGGATCGTCCGTTACTTATCCAAGGCAATGGGTATACATTGACTTTTGGTATCAATGGGTTTTACTTTCAACTAGAAGAAGTAACACAAGCAAGCACCATTCGACTTGAAAATGCGACATTGACAAAAGTTGGTGCTACACCATTAATCAACGCAACGGTAGAAAGTAGTAAAAATTGGACCGTTGAATTGGAAGATATAACTGAAGTGAATGCGAATAACATGCGATTAGCCTCTCTTCCTGAAGGAAGTATTCACTTTACAGGTGGCGTATCAAACTTTACACGTACAACTTCTGCACAAACGTTCATCGTAGCAAAAGAAGTCTTAGCAACCAACCAAGCAGAAGTCACGATTAGTCGAGGGAATGCGACGGTCTTCTTTTCTTCTGCCACCGTATCAAATCCAAAGCTTACGGTAGAACAGGGAGCAGCAATTACGATCACAACTACCGCAGGAGTGGCGAATACGATTGATCTAAGAGGAGAAAACTCGGAAGTTTTTTTGCAAAGTGGAGAATTGGATGTAGCTACTGTTGGGACAACAGCGGTACCTACAGATACAACGAATAATACGATCTCATTAACAGGAACTGCACCTAAAATAACGATAAATTCAAGTTTTCAATTAACAGTCAGAAGCACATTAGCCAAGAGAGGAATTCATCTGGCTGGAAAAAATGCGCAGCTTTTAGTCAACAATTCTGAGATATCCGTTACTTCTGCGACACAATCAGCTATAAATATAACTGGCGATAATGCAAATTTATCCGTGATTGATAGCCTATTTGATGTAACAGCTTCTGGACAGACACTAAATCTTACAGGAACTTCTCCGAAAATGACACTAAACAAATCGAGTGCAAGAGTTGTTTCAACGACAGGAGTTTCAATGACTCTATCGGGAAGTGACGCGGTACTTGAAGCGAATGAATCGGAACTAGCGATTCAATCAACAACTGGTCAAAGAATGAACTTGATTGGTTCAAATCCAGTCTTGAATTTAAAGAATAGTCAATTAGACATGAAAGCGACAACCGGACGAGGGATTTATTTGCAGGGGGGCAACGCCACAAGTGCTCATGGATAATAGTCAGTTATTGATGACAGATACCGGTCCTTCCCAAGGAATGATCTTACAAGGAACAGATGCGTTACTTTCTTTGAGCAATCAGAGTGAATTGGAAATTACAGGTGCAGGAACTGGAGCGTTAGAAAACATACAAATTGGGAATAACAATGGACGCCCGGAACTTTCAGTCACCGGAGAATCTAAGCTTTCTGTCACAACAACCAGTGGAACAGGCGCTGCGACAGATACGGAAAATAATGCCATCCATTTACGAGGCGCTGATCCAAAAACAACAGTCACCGGAGGATCAGAACTGCTAGTTTCAATAACCTCTAATGCACGAAGAGGGGTGTACTTGAATGGCGATAATCCAGAGTTGCTTGTGACCGATAGTCAATTTGATGTAACAACAGTTTCTGGACAGACACTAAATCTTACAGGAACTTCTCCGAAAATGACACTAAACAAATCGAGTGCAAGAGTTGTTTCAACGACAGGAGTTTCAATGACTCTATCGGGACGTTACGCGGTACTTGAAGCGAATGAATCGGAACTAGCGATTCAATCAACAACTGGCCAAAGAATGAACCTGATTGGTTCCAATCCCGTTTTAAATTTAAAGAATAGTCAATTAGACATGAAAGCGACATCCGGACGAGGGATTTATTTGCAGGGGGCAACGCCACAAGTACTCATGGATAATAGTCAGTTATTGATGACAGATACCGGTCCTTCCCAAGGAATGATCTTACAAGGAACAGATGCGTTACTTTCTTTGAGCAATCAGAGTGAATTGGAAATTACAGGTGCAGGAACTGGAGCGTTAGAAAACATACAAATTGGGAATAACAATGCTCGCCCAGAACTTTCGGTTACCGGAGAATCTAAGCTTTCCGTTACAACAACCAGTGGAACATCTGCTGCGACAGATACGATAAATAACGCCATTCATCTACGAGGCACTGATCCAAAAGCAATATTTAATGACGCTGAATTAAATATTGAAATAATATCTGGATCTCGTCGAGGATTATACCTAAATGGAATCAATTCTGATTTACGTATTCTTGATAGTAAAATTGATGTAACAACAGTTTCTGGACAGACACTAAATCTTACAGGAACTTCTCCGAAAATGACACTAAACAAATCGAGTGCAAGAGTTGTTTCAACGACAGGAGTTTCAATGACTCTATCGGGACGTTACGCGGTACTTGAAGCGAATGAATCGGAACTAGCGATTCAATCAACAACTGGCCAAAGAATGAACCTGATTGGTTCCAATTCCGTTTTAAATTTAAAGAATAGTCAATTAGACATGAAAGCGACATCCGGACGAGGGATTTATTTGCAGGGGGCAACGCCACAAGTACTCATGGATAATAGTCAGTTATTGATGACAGATACCGGTCCTTCCCAAGGAATGATCTTACAAGGAACAGATGCTTTACTTTCATTGAGTAATCAGAGTGAACTAGCAATTACAGGTGCAGGGACTGGAACGTTTGAAAATATACAAATTGGGAATAACAATGCTCGCCCAGAACTTTCGGTTACCGGTGAATCTAAGGTTTCCGTTACAACAACCAGTGGAACATCTGCTGCGACAGATACGATAAATAACGCCATTCATCTACGAGGCACTGATCCAAAAGCAATATTTAATGACGCTGAATTAAATATTGAAATAATATCTGGATCTCGTCGAGGATTATACCTAAATGGAATCAATTCTGATTTACGTATTCTTGATAGTAAAATTGATATAAAAACCCTAAATGATACAGGTTTGAGAACTTTAGGCAACAATGGGACTAATTTAATTAGCAATAGCCAGATAGATTTATTAAGCGGAACTTCTGTATCAATAGGCTTTACAGGGAATTTAATGAAAACAAGCATAACCAATAATTCAAAAATAAATTCGGACCAAGGAATGTACTTTGCAGGTCAAGAAGTTATTATTGATAATAACTCAGAGATAGATATCACTAATACTGTTGCAACAAACGTCACTACTATTAGTGATCAAAGAAGTATCTTTGGTGTACTAACTTTTGAAAGGAGAGGATCCACTAAAGGGCAGCTCACTATAAACCATTCAGGGTTGTCTATAGATAAAAGAGATGGAGAACGTATTCGAGGAGCTTTAAATATTGTAGGTGGGGACAATGAGTTACTTGTTGAAAACGGAGGCAGTTTAAACATAGTGAATGAAGGCAGCGGTACTCCAGATGATAGCACAACCTCTAATGCTAATGCTGGTGTTGGCTTTCGGAACTATGACTATGAATATAATACGACCCTTATCTCTAACAATGATTTTATTGTGAGAGATCCAGGTTCTCGAATAGATATTCAAGCAAAATATGGCGCTGCGGTGACTATGTCAACCGCTGGTACCGTATTTGATGGGAGTGTTACTGTAAAAAATCAAGGTTACTTTGTGGCTACTGGTAATACCGCAGGTAATAATTCTGGTGTGTTTGTAGGTAGACTAGTTCATGTCACATTTGATAACCCGCTATTTATAGATTTTACGAATTATCGTACAGGTGGCGGTCAAGTATTTGGTGTTTCTAATGCTAATTCTACTTTTACTGGAATTAATAGTGATTTAGCCCTATGGGAGAATAATTCTGATTTATTGGGTGATCCTTTTTTAAACTTTAGAAAACTGGATTATTCATTTCGTGGAATCAACTATGATACGTTAGTTAGCAGCAGTGATCCAGATCAACTAAATACTGATACTCTTGGCACTACAGGCCTACTATCCTATACTCGTATTAGCTCAAATAATGGTCGATGGGCAATCGCAGATGAACTTAGAGTTCCAACCAACGCCGATAAGAAAATTCATGGGCGAGTGAGTCTTCCAGTAGGGCTAGATGATAGTCGTCCTGCTTGGGATGATGAAGCACTTGTTACCGTAGAAGTAGAATCCCCTTCGGGAGAAACGACACAAGAATATACGACTAAAACAGTTGGTGATACAAATGAATCGCCAGGAATCAGCATCTATGGCGAAGAGCCGCGTGGCGGACTCTTTGAAATCGATTTGGATGAACCGTTAGAAGCTGGATCAAAAGTTCGAATCAGTAAAGTTGAACTAACCAGTGGCGAACTTACGGATGGATTTGAACATCAGATTTTAACAGATACGGTTGAGGTCTTTCCAATCATACCACCAACACCGGCACAATTTTCTTCGTCAATCATTGCGCAAGATAGTGCTGCGATCCAAGGGGTGACGGATAATCTAGATGCTGAAGTAACCGCCACACACAATGGGGAACCACTCAATACTGAATCTGTCTCGGTAGATGCGGATGGTAGGTTTTCATTAGACTTAAGTGAAGTTTCTTTAGAAATCGATGATGAAATACAAGTCTTTCTACGAGATGCAGAAGGATCAGCTGTAGCTGCAGGAGTTGTTAATCCTCCAGAAACAAATAATACTCGCGGAAATATCAACCCATCCACTGAATTAATCTTTCACGATGTCACGTTTGAACCGGCTACGACATTAATTGTTGGAGATCTAGGGCCTGTCTCACCGGTCGATCCGTTGGATCCAGAAATAGAAGTTGATCCAGAAAAAAAACCAGAATTACCAGAGGATCAAGGACAACTAAGTATTGATTTTGTTTCGTCTTTTAACTTTGGTTCACAAGCCATTTCGGTTCATGACCAAACCTATTATGCCAAACCCCAACGTTTACTGAATGAAGATGGAACAGTAAATGAGGATGAAGAACGACCGAACTATGTTCAGATCAGTGATCGACGTTCGGAAAACGAACGAAATGGCTGGACACTAGCAGTCACCCAAAATAGCCAGTTTACGGATCGTCAAGGCAATCAACTTAGAGGTGCACGTCTGTTGCTGAATAACCAACAATTTGCTTCTGTTCAAGAAAATGGGGAACCGACGCTCCAAAACCAAGACGGCGTTGTCTTGCTCCCAGAACAAAAGATACCTCTTGTGACCGCAAGCAACGGCCAAGGCGCAGGGACTTGGGTCTATCGTTTTGGTGATGGAGAAAGTGCAGGAGAAAGTGTTGCCCTTGAAGTGCCGCCATCGGCGGATCCTAGAGCAACGACCTATCAAACGACCCTCACATGGGAGTTGAGTGCTGTACCGGATAACTAGGTAGAAGAAGAGAAGTGTGTCCACTCTTTTCTTTTTATTGTAGATAGAATTGAAAAAAGACGTTCTTTTCGTATTTAATGAACCGATAAGGTATGATGAGCAAAACATGTCGTTGGAAAAAAGAAGACTGAGGGGAAGAAGGGAGGGAATGCTATGCGAGAATTACAGCTCTCATTTATCACGAATGCGGAGACCCGTCGCTGGATGCGAATCTTATCGATTATTGAGCGAGAACATCATTTTACGATCGTGGCACTTAGCGAACGCTTAATGATTTCTCAACGCACATTGGTTAAAGATATTCAAGCAATTAGAAGCTATTTTGGTGAAACCATTGAATTGCTTTCCTTGTACAAGGGGTTTCGTTTTGATGAACGAGACCGCGTCAAGTACCAAGAAAAAAAAGAAGCACTCTTAGAGAATGAAGTTCTTTTTGAGATCGTCGGCACTATTTTTTGGGGACAGCCGGTGGCATTGGCTGAATTGGCCCATCACTACAGTTATGCAGAAAGTACGCTCCGTCGATTTCTAGCGAGAATCGAACCAATCTTGGCCTCATATCGCTTGAGCTTGACCTTCACTCCGGTCAATTTCAAGGGGAAAGAAGCCGATATCCGAAAGTTCTTTTTTGATTTTTATTACAATAGCGAACAGACGCCCCATACGATTCGGCCACCAGAGCACCTGCACAAATTAGTCTTAGACGAACTATCCAATCAATTAGGTGAGTATGAGTTGGGCACAGGGACGACGGTTTCAGCCTTTTATTATCACTTGTATATCACCATGATCCGCGTCCAACACAATCATTTTGTCACGGTGCCAAAGTGGTTGAAGGCGATCGATTATCAAGAAAAGGACTTTCAATTGCTTTATTCCTTGCAGGATAGGATCAATCAAGACTTTGATATTTATCTTCCGAAGGAAGAATTTGCATGGCTCCACCTTTCGATCATTGCCAAGCGAACGATCGATCGCTCCGATCAGGAAATCAAATTTGGCCAACGGTTCAACTGTTGGGCAGGGCTTGAGGAGGTCGTTTCAGCGTATTTGTCAGATCCATTTTTTGAGCAATGGGATACAGACATACTCGGGCACTTTATGACATCATTTTTTGTGTCACGTTTGGTGAATGAAGCCTTGAGTCCACTATTGAATAAAGAGTTAAAAGAAGTACATGACATGGTAGAAAAAAAACACAGTCAGATCCATAAAATCAATACTCACTTCTTGTCAACCCATTCAAAGGCCCTTCCGATTTCTTCCAGTACCTTTGAAGACGTGGCGGCGAGCTTTACCTTATACATGGATATGGTCTTTCGTTATTATCAACCCGTCAAACAAATTTTGTTTTTATTGGAGGGTGACTACTTAGTGGTTCAATCGATTCGCATAGAGGCCCGTGAACAGCTAGGGGACCACCACCACTTACTGTTTGTAAAGTTACAGGAATTTCTACCGGAACAATTAAATAACGAAAAGATTGATCTGATCGTGACGAACTATCGCCCCTATCTTTCGGACGATAGCCTAGAAACAGACTATGTGCTGATCAATAGTCAGCCGACAACCAAAGATTGGACAATGGTCAAACACCAATTGAATCCATTGACGGATCAGCTTTCATTTTAAACAAAAAGGAGGAGAACACATTATGACCGTGTTTACGACCAAACAAGACTATCTTCAGGGGTTTCAACGCACCTTTGAAGCAATCGAGAAACGAGAAAGCACCGTCCTGAACGACTATTTGACCAATCAGATTTGCCATTTGAATACCTTAGTCAACCAAATTTCTAGTCGGAATTTCTGGGAAGTTTGGCCAAAGATTTTAGGGATCGATGCGAAGATTAGTTTAGTGGATGAATTGATCACCTTTGAAGATTTTTCAAGTGAAGATATCTTGCGAATAGTGGAAACAGATTATCAGACCTATTTCAAAGAACTATGCGGGTATGATCTAAGTATGGAAACAAAACATTCGATGATATTCAATGTGATGTGATCCCTTTTCATTGAACAACTAATATCAAAAAGGCAAAGTCCAATCAAAAGCTAAGCAGCTTCTGATTGGGCTTTTTGAAATTCGTTCATCATAAAGTGATACGGAACACTCTATTTTAGTGTTCATAAACGCGCAAAAAAGCAACGGTCATTTAAAATTTAGATTAATGAGTATAATACCTCTTTGATGGTGTCAGAAACTTAAAAGTTTTTGACCCTTATTTAGTCTATATTCTATCGATTGTGTAATGGCTCAATTAATTATGTTCCGTTAAATAATAGTTTATAAAGTGTAATTTGAGCTATTTACTTTACAATCAATATTAAATCGATTATTTTAGAATGGTCATTCTAAATAATTGTTTAAAGTTCTTAGTAAGCATGGTTAGTAATTAAAATGCAAAAAATTTTAGCATTTATTAGAATGATTGTTCTATTAAATAGAATATGACGAAAGGAGATACTTTGTGGCTAGACAAAAGGAATTTGATACACAAATTGTTTTAGAGAAAGCAATGGATGTCTTTTGGGAAAATGGATACGAGCACACATCAATGCAAAACCTTGTTGATGCTATGGGAATTCACAGAAGAAGCATATATGACACATTCGGCGATAAGCATAACTTATTTATACTTTCACTCAAACTGTATGAGGAGTTGATAAGTCGAAATATTCAAATGAGTATTCTTGAAAGTATGAGTGTGCATGAGAAATTAAAAACAGTTTTTTCGGTAATCGTTAGCGATAAAAATCATCGTGCAGGATGTTTGATTGTGAATACGGCTGCAGAACTTTCTAACATAGACCAAGTTGTTGAAAAAGAAATACAAGATTATTTTAATCGTGAAGAGCACCTAATTTTTAATATATTGCTTACGGCACAGGAAAAAAACGAAATAGCAGCATCAACTGATATAGAAGCTTTGTCCTGTTTTCTTCATAATGCTTTAATCGGTATACGTGTCTTATCAAAAACAACCAACGACAATGAAAAATTGAATATGATCATTGACCAAACTTTAAAAAATATAAATTAAAGGAGATAACATCATGAAGTTTACAGTTATTACAGGAGCAAGTTCTGGAATTGGGTATGAAACAGCATTAGCGTTTGCAACAAAAGGAAAAAACTTGATATTAGTGGCTCGAAGATTGGATAAGCTAGAGGAATTAAAAAAACAAATCCGATCAATTAATCAGTCACTTGAAGTTGTTCTGAAGAGTTCCGACTTATCAGATCGTGATCAAGTTTATGATTTATACAAAGATTTAAAGCATTATGACATTGAAACGTGGATAAATAATGCTGGATTAGGTGATGCGGGGTTAATAATAGACGAGGATCTTCAAAAGATTGAAAATATGCTTCGAGTAAATATTGATGCAGTAACCATCTTATCTACGCTTTATGCACAAGATTATGCGGATAAAGAGCAAGCACAATTGATTAACGTTTCTTCTGCTATGGGTTACATGCTTGCCGTTGGGAATATAGTTTATTCTGCAACAAAGTATTATGTTAGTGCCTACACAGAAGGACTAGCAAAGGAATTATCTGGTCGTGCTTTAAAAGCCAAAGTATTGGCTCCAGCTATTACTGAAACCGAGTTTATTGATAAAGCCAACAATGTTGAGAATTTTGATTACAGTACTGGAGTTAAAAAATATCACACGGCAAAAGAAATGGCACAGTTTTTAATTGAGCTTTACGAAAGCAATAACACTGTAGGAATTGTAAATGAAAACTATGATTTCGTTCTAAATGATGGAATTTATCCTGTTTTACAGGGATTATAAAAGGGAGATAGTGAAATGGACAAATTATTTGAAGAAATTACATTAGGTGATATCACCTTAAAAAATCGATTAGTAATGGCACCTATGACGCGAAGTAGAGCAACTGCTGATGGTTTGCCAGGAGAGTTTGCGGCAAAATATTATGGTCAGCGGGCCTCCATGGGATTAATTATCACTGAAGGAGTTCAACCGTCAGAACTAGGGCAGGGATATTTGAACACTCCTGGCATTTATACAGATGAGCAGGCAATGGCTTGGAAGAAGGTCATTGATCATGTACACGAAAAAGGTGGGAAAATATTTATTCAATTAATGCACGTAGGTAGAATGTCTCATCCAGATAATCTAAGTACTCATAAACAAGCGATTGCCCCATCCGCAATTGCTCCTGGGGAAAAAATGTTTACTTTAGGTGGTATGAAAGAAATTCCAGTGCCTACTGAAATAAAAACAGAAGATATTCCTACCATTGTCGATCAATATCGAAGCGCTGCAGCACTAGCAATTAAAGCTGGTGCAGACGGTGTTGAGATCCATGGCGCAAATGGGTATTTGATTCATCAGTTTTTAGGTGAAAATTCAAATATTCGTAAGGATAATTTTGGCGGATCTATTGAGAATCGTGCTAGATTTGCTTTAGAGGTAACACGAGCAGTAGTGGAAGAAATTGGCGCTTCAAAAGTAGGCATTCGGTTATCTCCAATGAATCACTTAGGGAACGTTGATGAAGGAGAATATGGCGAGGATCTGTATCGATATTTAGTGGCTGAATTAACTGAATATGACCTGGCATACCTACACTTGATGCATGTAGGTAATGAATCTTTATTGGAAGATATTAGGAATTTGTGGCATACACGATTGATGGTCAATCGTGCCGGAAGACCAATAGAAAATCTTACCGTTGACTTAGACAACAATTTAACAGATCTTGTTTCTGTAGGTGTTTGGTCACTGGCTAATCCAGACCTAGTAGATAGATTAAGAAATGGCGCACCTCTTAATCCGCCTGTTCCTGACACGTTTTACGTAAATCAAGGAGAACTTGGATATACCGATTATCCCACAGTTAATCCATAAATGAATTTTGGGCCATCAATACAGAGTTGTTGATGGCTTATTTAATAAGGAGTGAGATTGTTATGAAAGCAGCACAGATAAAGAAGTACTCTAAAGATATAAATGTTTTAGTTAACGAAGTACCAAAGCCTATGATACAAGAAAATGAAATACTTATTAAAGTTAAAGTAGCGGCGGTAAATCCATTAGAGCTATTAAATATAACAGGCAGTGTAAAACTGATACAAGATTACCAAAAGCCATTCACTTTAGGTAATGAGTTATCCGGTGTAATAACAGAAGTAGGTAGTAACGTAAAGAATTTTAAAAAGGGAGATTCTGTTTATACTAGATTACCAATTGAAAAAATTGGCGCTTTTGCTGAATTTGTAGCAGTAAATCAAGATGCGGTATGGTTTATACCTAAAAACTTAGATTATACCTCTGCGGCGGCCATTCCTTTGACAGGTTTGACAGCTTATCAAGCATTTACAGATATTCTAAAAGTAGAATCAGGGCAATCAGTATTCATTCCAGGAGGTTCTGGGAGCTTTGGGCAAATGGCAGTGCCCATTGCCAAGTACCTCGGTTTAAATGTGATAGTGTCAGGAAATTCTGCTTCTAAAAATCGTATATTGAAAGCTGGAGCAGATCAATACTTAGATTACAAGAAAGAAAATTATTGGGAAGTATTGGATAAGGTTGATTATGTAGTAGATACATTAGGCGGAGCTGAAATCGAAAAAGAATTGACCATTATAAAGCCAGGAGGGAAGTTACTTAGCCTTATAGCTGGACCTAATAAGCAATTTGCGATTGAACAACATTTACCTAAATGGAAACAGTGGCTGTTTGGATTAGCTGGTAGAAAACTGGATAGTCAAGCTAAAAAACATAATGTAGATTATCGATTTATTTTTGTAAAATCAAATGGAGAACAATTACACAAGATAACAAAAATTGTAGAAAAAGAAAATATTATACCAGCCATCGATCCTAATATCTTCACATTAGAACAGGTGAATGAGGCAATTTCACTGGTAAAAAACGGGCGGTTACAAGGAAAAGTGGTTATTAAATTCGATTAAGGGAAGGGGAGAGAAGATGACAATACAAACAGACTATTTAACTGCACCTAATTTATTTTTAAAAGGAAAGAAAAATAAATTTGCTTATCGAGAAATGGGGGAAAAGGAAGGAATTCCTCTAGTTTTATTAACCCATCTGTCTGCAACTTTAGATAACTGGGATCCACTATTAATAAATACTTTGGCAGAAAATCATTGGGTAATTGTGTTTGACAACGTAGGTGTAGGTCTTTCTGATGGAAAAGTTCCCGAAACAATCAAAGAAATGGCTGATGGTGCAATAGAGTTTATACATGGTCTAAATATTGAACAAGTTGATCTACTTGGACTATCCATGGGGGGGATGATAGCTCAAGAGTTAGTTGCAAAAGAACAGCTTCTTGTAAGAAAGTTAATCTTGGTCGGAACCGGCCCTCGAGGAGGGGAAGGGATTTCTGAGGTTACTAAAGTAACTAACAAGGATTTTTTGCGATCTATTTTAACTAGAAAAGATATAAAAACGTACTTGTTCTTTACTGAAACAGAGAATGGAAGAATAAAAGCTGCAGAGTTTTTAGAACGAATCAATACTCGTTCGCAAGTTAAAGATAAAAACATTCGTTTTTCTAGCTACCAGAATCAGCTAACCGCAATCAATCGCTGGGGAAAAGAAAAATCAGCAGATTTGTCCACAATCAATCAACAGACATTGATTGTGAATGGTGATCATGATCGTATGGTGCCTACAGTAAATTCATACGATCTAGCTAAAAGAATTCCAAAATCGACATTAAAAATCTATCCTGATGCAGGCCATGGATCTCTATTCCAATTTCCAATAGATTTTTCCCAAATAGTTTCAGAATTTATTTATGCAAAATAAAAAAAATCCAATGCCATATGTTTGAAAAAAATTTTTTTAGGTCATAAATTTTGTTCTTTTCTATAATATTTTGAGTTTTAGGGCCAACAGGGTATACCCAGGTGGTTTATTTGCCTATCGGAATATATAAACTGTTCTTGGCGGCCAGATATGTTGAGCAAGTTGGATTTCAAGAAATAGAATGTGTATGATGAAATTGTTAAAGAGAGTGTTCAGAAAATGACGATTTTCTGGACGCTCTTTTTAAATACAATAATTAATAAGTATTGCTCTGTTTTTGTGTTCATAAACTCATAACTAAATCATTGTTCAATTAACATTTAGATTTATGAGTATTAGGACAAATATTGTATGTGGTCAGAAACTTAAAAGTTTTTGATCCTTTTTTTATGTCCATTTTTCTAAATTTGCATGTCGAAGTGAAAATTTCGATTATTCATTTAATAGAGAATCCATTAATCTAGGAGATACAAGAAAGGTGCTTCATTGAACCTTGTTTGTTTTTTCTCATGTATTAAAAACCTTCGTTTTTTAGATTGATCATTACTTATGTTTCTCAAAACTAAGAAACCCTAATTTACCAACAGTTATTTTGACATTTGACTTGTTCAAATGTCTTTTTTTCTGTAAACCCAAAAACGAAGATTTTTGAGACGACTATTTAAAGGAGGAGGGAAGATGCATAAAACGGTTGGATGTTTGATTGGGATGCTGGCAGTGCTTCTTGCACTTCAATTTCCATTGTCCGTCGATGGTACACAGGTCCAATCCGTCGAGTCAGAGGGATCTATTGGATTTACCGGGGCGTACAAACCGATCGGCACACCCGATCCACCCCCAAGCACCAGTCCACAAAAACCAGGCGGCTCGTTACCACAAACGAATATGACCGAAGGGTCCATTGCTATTTGGGTCGGCAGTTTCTTAGTGGCCGGTACCTTAGTGGTAGTAGAGTACCAAAGAAGAAAAGCAACACAAAAAATAATTGGAATGAAAGCAGGAAATGAATGATGAAATTTATCCGTTTAGCCACTGTAGCGGCATTATCAACAACGATCTTTGCCGGAGGCGTACAAGCCTTCGCTGAAGAAACAGAATCACAAGAAGTACGTCAAGCGACGACAGAGGGGCAAATTACCTTTACACCAAGCAATGACGATACCGTCGTTGATCCTGGAGATGATGGGGAAGATGTAACCATTCCGCCAATCACTGGTCCGGATGGAGAAAACAAAGGACCTTTAACGATCGCAACTGTGCCAACGATGAACTTCGGTTCACAAATTATCTCAACCACAGATGAGCATTATAACATGGTCGCTGAAAGACAACAAAAAACAGGGACGTCAGGGGAAGAAAATAAAGTTCCTTATGTAAGTTTGGCACAAGTCCAAGATACTCGCGGTACCAATGAAGGGTGGGCGTTACGTGTAAGTCTAACGGAATTCCAAGCACCTACGAATACATTAAATAATGTATTAAAAGGCGCAAAAATCACGTTATTTGATCCGACCCTGCGTTACAGTATCGATAATAATGAGCAAGCACCGACCATTCATGCAAGCGGGTTAGAATTGATCCCAAACAGTGATGCCGTGCCGATTATGACTGCTGCTAATAACAAAGGTGCCGGTACTTCTACTGCTGTTTGGGGAGATCATGATGCGATCGCAAAACAAGTAGCAGACGGCGCAGCTGTTGTGGAGAATGAGGCGATTCAACTATTCGTACCAGGTTCGACCGCCAAAGATGCGGTAACGTATACCTCTACCTTGACTTGGGAATTGGGGCAAACACCTGACAATGAACTGTAAGAGGTAACCCGTTCCGTCTCCCAGTCTATTAGTCTCTAGCAGCGTTGCAGATCTCTGTAGCGCTGCTTTTTTAGAAAGGATTACGACAAATGAGATATAAACATGCCATGCAAAACGGGCTTTGGCTCCTTGCGGCATTTTTCTTCTTCTTACCAGTTTCAGTCAAAGCAGAAGAAACTGCCTTAAATACACACGTGACCCCACTTTTTCCAGAAAGCCAAGTAGATGAAAGCAAAGGTATTACGAGCTGTTACTTGCGCCTGGTCAAAAAGAGACCTTGAAGCTGAAAGTCGGCAATTCCAGTTCAGAACCAATCACTGTTCAGGTAACGCCGCATACTGCTTACACCAATACTTTAGGGAATGTCGAGTATGGCAAAGATGCCAATGTAGCAGACCCGACCTTGATCCATTCTTTGGATGAACTGATGACCCCTTCGGAGGTCATTACCTTATCAGGAAAAGAAACAAAGACCATAGAAATTCCTTTACAGATGCCTAAAGATGCCTTTGAAGGGTATTTAGCCGGCGGATTACGAATCGCCGAAATAAAAGAAGCGGAAGAAAGTGAGACACCAGAAGGGGAAGGGGTCGCCATCAAAAATGAATTTGCCCACGTGATCGGGGTAGTCGTCAGCAATACCAGCGATTCTGTAGAGCCAGAATTGGAACTGTTGGATGTTTTTGCGGATCAGTTGAACTATCGGAATGTGATCAGTGCGACTTTACAAAACTTTACGCCAGCCTTTGTGAATCGCTTGGAAGTGGAAGCGACGGTCAAACGTGCCGGAGAAAACGACGTACTTTATGAGGCCAGTAAAGAAATGATGCAGATGGCGCCAAATTCGAACTTCAACTTTCCGATTTCGTTAGAAGGCGATCGTTTTCGCAGCGGGAACTATGTATTAGACCTAACGGCAAAGTCGGGAGAAAACGAATGGTCTTGGACACGAGAATTTACAATCGATGCTGATGATGCCCGTAAATTAAATCGAGAAGATGTGATGATCGACAATCATGCGAATTGGTGGATGATTGGTTCAATCGTCTTGGTTATTCTTTTACTTGTCGTCATTTTGTATCTACTGATTCAAAAGAAGAAAGCAAGAGTAAACGAGCAAGAACAGTAAGAAGGAGTGAATGAAATGACCACGAGATTGAGACGACCGATGCTTGTGTTAGGGACGACCATTTTGTTCATCCAATCTGTATGCATGCCTGTCGGCATGGTCTACGCAGAGACAAAGATGGACACTGAAGAAAAAGAACTAATGGAACTACTACCAACGATAGAAGAAGTAGGGGAATGTGAAGTTACGGATGGCGATTCAAAACCGAAGCTTAATATTCAAACTGAGGAAAGCCAACAAATAACTGATCAAGACAATATTTCTTCAGAGGAAAAAGAAATAAAAAACAGTGAACAATCAACAAAAGAGAATGAAACAGATACCAATCAAGATAGTAAAGGTACTCGGATCGACGAATCCAGAAATGGTATATGGGGAACTGTTAGTTGGAGCTGGAATTCAGGAACTCAGACGATTACCTTGCAAGGCGGGACAGCGGGAACAGTAAGTTCTGCTCCTTGGAAAATACTTACTGATGTGGTAACGATTACGGTAGAAGGCAGAGTGTTGTTACCCTCAACCTCAGCCAATTTATTTGCAGGTTTGCCACATCTTGAAAGAATAAATCAGGCAGAAAATTTTGATGTATCTCATGTTACCAATATGTTTGGTATGTTTCAAAATACTAGCAACTTAAAAACAGTAGATGTTTCCACATGGGATACGTCGAAAGTTACTAATATGACACAGATGTTCCTTGGCGCAAGTAGTATTGAAATGTTAGATGTTTCAAAATGGGATACTTCAAGTGTTACCAGTATGTTTGCTATGTTTCAAAATACTAGCAAGTTGAAAACATTAAATGTATCAACATGGGATACGTCGAGTGTTACTAATATGGCACAGATGTTTATTCGAGTAAGTAGTATTGAAAAATTAGATGTTTCGACATGGGATACGTCGAGTATTACTAATATGACACAGATGTTCCTTGGCGCAAGTAGTATTGAAATGTTAGATGTTTCAAAATGGGATACGTCGAATGTTAATTCTATGCGTGCTGCGTTTCAAAATACTAGTAACTTAAAAACATTAGATGTTTCCACATGGGATACGTCGAAAGTTACTAATATGACACAGATGTTCCTTGGCGCAAGTAATATTGAAATGTTAGATGTTTCAAAATGGGATACTTCAAGTGTTACCACTATGTTTGGTATGTTTCAAAATACTAGCAACTTAAAAACATTAGATGTTTCCACATGGGATACGTCGAATGTTAATAATATGACACAGATGTTCCTTGGCGCAAGTAATATTGAAATGTTAGATGTTTCAAAATGGGATACTTCAAGTGTTACCAATATGTTTGGTATGTTTCAAAATACTAGCAAGTTGAAAACATTAAATGTATCAACATGGGATACATCGAGTGTTACTAATATGGCACAGATGTTTATTCGAGCAAGTAGTATTGAAATGTTAGATTTAGCCAATTGGAATACTACAAATGTTTCTTCAGCTACCAATATGTTTGTTAATACCCCCAATCTTTCAGAAATTCGTCTAGGAACTAGATCTCGTTTTGATCACTTGTCGAGCCCTCCCGAAATGTCTACTATCCCATCTTCAGATCAGTATACTGGCAATTGGGTCTATTATTTGAATCAAGCAAATACAATTCCTGAAACTTATATTACCTATTCCCCAACCAATTTTTGGCGGGAATATGACGGCACCAATCCAGGTAACTATCAGTGGCAAACAACAGGTTCTGTAGCCGTTCATTACAGAGATATCAATGATCAAGCAGTCAATCCTCCAGAAAGGATTACTGGTGGGATACGCGCACCATTTCAAATCGAAGAAAAAGAAATAGACGGATATACATTAAAAGAAGTCCCTAATAATACTTCAGGTCGTTTTACTGAAGAAGAGCAAGTCATAGTTTTTCGATACATGAAAGATATAGTATATCCTGTAGATCCGTTAAATCCAGAAGTTGATGTGGATCCAGAAAATCCTCCAGAACTTCCTGAAAATCAAGGAACACTGAGTATTGATTTCATTTCGTCTTTTACCTTCGGTTCACAAGCCATTTCTGCTCAGACCAAGCGCTACTACGCACAACCACAACGCTTATTGAATCATGATGGAACCCTCAATGATGCCGAAGAACGGCCAAACTACATCCAAGTCAGTGATCGCCGCCCAGACAACGAACGCAAGGGATGGACACTAGCGGTCACACAAAACAATCAGTTTACGGATCGTCAAGGCAATCAACTTAGAGGTGCACGTCTGGTGCTGAATAACCAACAATTTACTTCTGTCCAAGAAAATGGAGAACCGATGCTCCAAAACCAAGACGCCGTTGCCTTGATCCCAGAACAAAAAATGCCTCTTGTGACCGCACGCAACGGCCAAGGCGCAGGGACTTGGATCTATCGTTTTGGTGATGGAGAAAGTGCAGGAGAAAGTGTTGCCCTTGAAGTGCCGCCATCGGCGGATCCTAGAGCAACGACCTATCAAACGACCCTCACATGGGAGTTGAGTGCTGTACCGGATAACTAGGTAGAAGAAGAGAAGTGTGGCCGCTCTTTTCTTTTATTGTAGATAGAATTGAAAAAGGCGTTCTTTTCGTATTTAATGAACCGATAAGGTATGATGAGCAAAAACATGTCGTTGGAAAAAAAGAAGACTGAGGGGAAGAAGGAGGGAATGCTATGCGAGAATTACAGCTCTCATTTATCACGAATGCGGAGACCCGTCGCTGGATGCGAATCTTATCGATTATTGAGCGAGAACATCATTTTACGATCGTGGCACTTAGCGAACGCTTAATGATTTCTCAACGCACATTGGTTAAAGATATTCAAGCAATTAGAAGCTATTTTGGTGAGACCATTGAATTGCTTTCTTTGTACAATGGGTTTCGTTTTGATGAACGAGACCGCGTCAAGTACCAAGAAAAAAGAAGCACTCTTAGAGAATGAAGTTCTTTTTGAGATCGTCGGCACTATTTTTTGGGGACAGCCGGTGGCATTGGCTGAATTAGCCCATCACTACAGTTATGCAGAAAGTACGCTCCGTCGATTTCTAGCGAGAATCGAACCAATCTTGGCCTCATATCGCTTGAGCTTGACCTTCACTCCGGTCAATTTCAAGGGGAAAGAAGCCGATATCCGAAAGTTCTTTTTTGATTTTTATTACAATAGCGAACAGACGCCCCATACGATTCGGCCTCCAGAGCGCCTGCACAAATTAGTCTTAGACGAACTATCCAATCAATTAGGTGAGTATGAGTTGGGCACAGGGACGACGGTTTCAGCCTTTTATTATCACCTATATATCACCATGATCCGCGTCCAACACAATCATTTTGTCACGGTACCAAAGTGGTTGAAGGCGATCGATTATCAAGAAAAGGACTTTCAATTGCTGTATTCCTTGCAGGATAGGATCAATCAAGACTTTGAGATTCATCTTCCAAAGGAAGAATTTGCATGGCTCCACCTTTTCGATCATTGCCAAGCGAACGATCGATCGCTCTGATCAGGAAATCACATTTGTCCAACGGTTCAACTGTTGGACAGGGCTTGAGCAGGTCGTTTCAGCGTATTTGTCAGATCCATTTTTTGAGCAATGGGATACAGATATACTCGGGCACTTTATGATATCATTTTTTTTGTCACGTTTGGTGAATGAAGCCTTGAGTCCACTATTGAATAAAGAGTTAAAAGAAGTACATGACATGGTAGAAAAAAAACACAGTCAGATCCATAAAATCAATACTCACTTCTTGTTAACCCATTCAAAGGCCCTTCCGATTTCTTCCAGTACCTTTGAAGACGTAGCGGTGAGCTTTACCTTATACATGGATATGGTCTTTCGTTATTACCAACCCGTCAAACAAATTTTGTTTTTATTGAGGGTGACTACTTAGTGGTTCAATCGATTCGCATAGAGGCCCGTGAACAGCTAGGGGACCACCACCACTTACTGTTTGTAAAGTTACAGGAATTTCTACCGGAACAATTAAATAACGAAAAGATTGATCTGATCGTGACGAACTATCGCCCCTATCTTTCGGACGATAGTCTAGAAACAGACTATGTGCTGATCAATAGTCAGCCGACAACCAAAGATTGGACAATGGTCAAACACCAATTGAATCCATTGACGGATCAGCTTTCATTTTAAACAAAAAGGAGGATAACGCACTATGACCGTGTTTACGACCCAACAAGACTATCTTCAGGGGTTTCAACGCACCTTTGAAGCAGTCGAGAAACGAGAAAGCACCGTCTTGAAAGACTATTTGACTGATCAGATTCGCCGTTTGAATACCTTAGTGGACCAAATTTCTAGTCGAAATTTCTGGGAAGTTTGGCCAAAGATTTTAGGGATCGATGCGAAGATCAGTTTAGTGGCTGAGTTGATCAATTTTGAAGATTTTTCAAGTGAAGATATCTTGCGAATAGTGGAAACGGATTATCAGACCTATTTCAAAGAACTGTGCGGGTATGATCTAAGCATGGAAACGAAACATTCGATGATATTCAATGTGATGTGATCCCGATCTCTTTTCACTGAACAACTAATATCAAAAAGCCAAAGTCCAATCAAAAGCTAAGCAGCTTCTGATTGGACTTTTTGAAATTCGTTCATCATAAAGTGATACGGAACACTCTATTTTAGTGTTTATAAACGCGCAAAAAAAGCAACGGGCATTTAAATTTAGATTGATGAGTAGAATGATACCTCTTTTTGGGGGGGCAGAAACTTAATAGTTTTTGATCCCTTTTTTAGTTGGAAAAAACAACTATCGGGAAATAGTAGTTTAGTGTGTTAAATGGCTCGAAAAGTGTTTATCATTTTCAATTATTATGCTATCTATGTCATAGTAAAGAAAAGTTTTTAGGTGAAGATGAGGTGGTAAACATGAGAGACTTACAGTTAGAATTTATCAGTAATCGCACAACTAAGCGCTTATTTCGAGTTTTGAGTGTGATGGAACGAGATCGTTTATTTACAATTGGTGAAATGGCAGAAAAGATGCAAGTCACACAACGCACAATTGCAAATGATCTCAAGTATGTGAAAGACTATTTTGGCGATTGTATTACCTTAATTTCGGGGTATAGCGGCTTTCTGTTTAAAGAGAAAAAACCTTCCGTGTACCAAGAAAAGAAACATGAATTATTAGAAAATGAGTGTTTATTTGAAATCATCGGTCATATTTTTCAAGGGGAATTGATGGATATTGACGAGTTGGCCCATCATTATCATTTTTCTGAGAGCACGTTTCGACGGTTGTTGGGTCAATCGAACAAAATATTGAGCAGTTATCGGTTAAAATGGGTGTCGAATCCATTGACAATTGAAGGGAGCGAAGCGGATTTACGGAAATTCTTCAAAGACTTTTATTACGAAGGGATTGATACTGCCCATACCCTTGTTCCCGACCCCGCATTGCATGAGTTGGTCTTAACCCAGTTAAACAACAAACTAGGACAATATGATATTGGTACTGGAACAACACCAGCTGCTTTTTACTATACTTTTTTTATTGCAATCAAACGGGCGAGCCTTGGTTTTCCGATAACAGTCCCGAAATACTTGATTGAATTAGCCTACAAAGGAAATAGCTTCTCCCTCCTGTATTCTTTAAAAGACGGAATCAACAAGCTTTACGGCGTAGAACTAGCGAAGGAAGAATTTGCATGGATTTATTTAGTTACTATTTGTAAACGTACCTTAGATCGAGAAGCATCGGAGGAAAAGTTCTACCAGCAGTTTCATCAAGGATCAGAAATTGCCAAACTTACAGAGGCTTACTTACAAGAGTTTGAGCTCACAAATGAGAGCTATGCCAAGATAAAAATTTTCTTGCAATCCTTCTTTTTGTCTAGAAAAGTGAACTATGCGTTAGCTCCTGGATTGAACAAAGAGGCACAGGACATCAAAGAATCTCTCATGCGTTCTGACAATGAAAACTATCAACGGAATTTACGATTTTTAAAGAAGCATCAAAGAAAAGACTTTTTGGCTGCGCCATATCTTGAAGATATTTGTGTGAGTTTAACGATCTACAGTGACTTGATCTTTGATTTTTATTCACCGACAAAAAGAGTTTATTTTCTTTTAGAAGGTGATCACTTCATCTGCCAACAGATTCGAACTCGTGCAATGCAACAATTTGGTACAAAGCACACGTTGACCTTTTTGCCATTGCAACATCTGACACAAGAAATATTAAATGCCGATCATATTGATTTGATTGTCACAAACTATAATCGGTACCTCTTAGACTATATTGTTGAAACTGATTACTTGTTATTGAAAGCTGTCCCAGATGAGCATGACTGGCGGAATCTAGAAAGAAAAATTGATCCCTATCGAAAACCATTTCTTTAACATCAATGCACTCACTAAAGGAACTAGTGGGTGCTTTTTCATCTATTTCATATCTTGATGAAAACAATGATTTTATTTTACCTGAATATCCCTGTAATCTTAATGTTGTAAGAAACATGCATGTGAACTTACATTATAAGCGTTTTAAAAACCTTCGTTTTTGGGAGGAGAACAAAAAAAGACATTCGATTATGTCGAATGTCTTGGAAACGTTGTTAGAATAGGTTTTCTATTTTAGAGAATACATAACGAAAGTTCATTCTAAAAAACGAAGGTTATTGAGCCAATATATCTAAGGAGGAGGGAAATGAAAGGTAAGAAGTGGATCGTTTTGAGTTGCTTATTGGTACTCTTTATAAAAGTCCCCTTGCTTGAAGGGCAGGCGGCATCGATCCAGTCGTCCGAAACAGATAGCTCCATTACATTTACGGGGCGTTATGAACCAATCGGCACACCCAATCCACCGCCGGATATCTCCAAGCCACCTACGTCTGAAAGATTGCCACAAACTAACATATTAAGACAAAATCAGTGGTTGTGGCTGGGGTGGTTGTTTGTCATTGTTGCGGGGAATCTTGGTATCAAAAGAATGACAAAAACAACTAATAGGAAAGAAGGAAATTATTAATGAAATTTATTCGATTAACTACTGTTGCTGCATTATCTGCTACTATTTTTGCCGGAGGCGTTCAAGCTTTTGCTGATGAGCCTACCGAAGTAGAAAAAACAAACGAAGTTCGTAAAACAACAACCGATGGCCAGATCACATTTATCCCAGGTAATGATGATACTGTCGTTGATACTGGACCAGACGGTCCAGATGTAACCATTCCACCAGTTGTAGATCCTGATGGTCAAAACAAAGGTCCATTAACGATTGCTGTTGTTCCAACGATGAACTTTGGGTCACAAATTATCTCGACCACTGATAAAAATTACAATATGGTTGCTGAAAGACAACAATTAACAGGAACAACTGGTGATGAAAACAAAGTTCCTTACGTGAGTATGGCTCAGGTTCAAGATACACGTGGGACAAATGAAGGTTGGGAACTAAGTGTGAGTCTAACTGAATTCCAAGCAACGAAGGAAACACAAAATGCTGTATTAAAAGGTGCAAAGATCACCTTACTTGATCCAGCATTACTTTATAGCATTGATGATGTTGAACAAAGACCTGAAACACACGCAAGTGGGTTAGAACTTCTACCAAGTGAAGCTGCAGTACCAGTAATGACAGCAGCAGCGCAAAAAGGAGCAGGGACATCTTCAGTTGTCTGGGGCGACCATGAGGCTATTGCAAAACAAGTCGCAGATGGCGCAGACGTTGTAGAAAATGACGCGATTAAACTATTTGTTCCAGGATCTACCGCAAAAGATGCCGTAACGTATCAGTCCACATTGACATGGGAGTTAACTTCAACTCCTGACAACTCAATTCCTGATACTGAAGTGTAAGAATAAATATTTTTTACTACGACATTGTAGTATCGGCAGCGTTACAGATCCTTGTAGCGTTGCCTTTTTTAGGAAAGGAGTACGTTTCATGAAACTTAAAAAAAAGAATAACTATTACTTATGGCTGTTTCCTTTTTTCTGCTTGCTTTTCCCCTTTTCTGTTCAGGCAAAAGAAACGACTCTAAATATTTATGCTACACCAATTTTTCCAGACAGCCAAGTGGATGAAAGCAAAGGGTATTATGATTTAAACTTAGCACCCAATCAAAAAGAAACCTTGCGCTTGGAGATTGGGAATACGAGTGCTGAACCGATACGAATTCAAGTGACTCCCCATACTGCATATACCAATGTGTTAGGAAACGTTGAATACGGGAAAGATGCACAAGAAGCAGACCCTACGTTGGTTCATTCCTTAGCTGACCTGATGGAGCCTTCTGAGGTGATTGAGTTAGCAGGAAATGAAACGAAAACTGTGGAGATTCCCTTACAGATGCCAGAAGAAGCATTTGAAGGCTTTTTAGCGGGTGGATTACGTATTGCCGAACAAAAAGAGGCAACGGCAGAAATTGATGAAGGAGAAGGCGTAGCCATAAAAAATGAATTCGCCTATGTGGTTGGTGTGGTCGTCAGTAATAACAGAGACTCGGTACAACCGGAGTTGGAACTGCTAGATGTATTTGCGGATCAATTAAACTACCGCAATGTGATCAGTGCTTCTTTACAAAACTTTACGCCCACTTTTGTCAATCAATTGGCGGTGGAAGCCACGGTGAAACGAGTAGGAGAGAACGTCGTTCTCTATGAGGCAAAGAAAGAAATGATGCAGATGGCACCAAATTCAAACTTTAACTTTCCAATTTCTCTAGAAGGAGACCGTTTTCGGAGTGGGGACTATGTCCTAGAACTAACAGCGACTTCGGGGGAAAATGAATGGGTATGGACGCGTGAGTTTACCATTGAAGCAGACGAAGCTCGCAAGTTGAACCGTGAAGATGTAATGATTGATTCAAACATCAATTGGTGGCTAGTAGCAACACTTGTTTTGTTTTCCGTACTTTTACTTATTACTGGGTGGTTGTTAATAAAAAAAAGAAAAGAAGATAAGAGTAGGAGGGAAAAAGAGTATGAAAAGAAGAAATAAATTCGCTTTACTTGGTGTCACATTTCTTTGTTCTCAGCTAGTTACACTTCCATTTATAATTGGTTTATCTACCTCTGTTCAGGCAGTAGAAAGAACGGCTACAATTGAATCTTCGACTACTTTTAATGAGAAACTTAAAGATAAACCAATATTCACATTTCAAGAGACCCAAGCAACCTACTCTATTGGAGAAGTGTTTACTTTAGTAATGCTTGCAAATCAAGAAGTGACTGAGGCAGTAATAAATTTACCGGAAGAAATAGCAATTCTAGATGACGAGCTAGCGCATGGAATCACTGTAAAACAAGGTATAGGAAAAAATGAAATAAAAATAAAAATGGATGTTCCACAGAACGTATTTAGTCTTCCCTTGGTTTTTGAACAGACAGGTACGTATACAATTACTTTAGGAGAAGCAATGATGACGATTGAGATAGTTAGTGAAGAATCGTCCCAAGAACATAAAGGGAATGAAGTAACTGATCCATCGAGTGAGGATAAGAAGGAGGAGGGAACGATAGAGTCCCCTTATTCAGAAAAAGAACTACCTGATGTCCCCATATTGAATGCACCAAATCAAGAGTTAAGTCAGGCAGCAAATGGTGTTGAAGTGAACAGTGATGATCTAATTAACGTAGGCTCATGGGTTGAGTTTATTGCAGCTTTTTCAAATCCATCTATATCTACGATAGAAATTATTGATGATTTTGAAGTTCCTGCAACGCCTTTAGCTGGTTTAACAGGTATGATAACTGGAAGCAATTCCAATGTTACTGGAGGACTCTCGTTCGTTTATTTGACGAGAAGTAATATCTCTAGAAATCTAGTTATTAATGGTAATGGGCATCAAATCGATTTTGGGGCTGTTTCGTTAGGAATGTATCCGGCAACACATAATGTTAATTCACCATGGGATATTACATTTAATGACTTGGATGTTTATTCAGGAAATTGGTGGGGTTTTTTTCAAACAACAAATCTCACTGTCCCACAACATGCATTGTCCAATATTACTCTCCACAATATTAATGCGTATGGTAATGAATTAATTGCACCTTATTATACGAATGTTGATATTTCTGGAACAGTAAATAATTATATCACTGCAACCTATAGCTCTAAATTCCGTACGGATTGGAGAGTAAATACGGTGAATTCTGTAAACTTGGAAACTAGAAGTTTAACTATTAAGGAAGATGGAGAACTTAATTTGTCAACTGTCAATAGTGGGAATATAATTATAGGATTAGGTGGATTAGATGCTAGTTTGACACTAGAAAAAAATGCCATGATCAACATAGAATCTAATGGAACAGGAGCTGGGGACAATGCGAATGGTAGAGGTTCTAGTATAGATATCCTGAATGGGGATCTGATCATGAAGGAAGGATCAACTATCAACATTGACAATAAGAGAAGTTATTCAGCGATAACTTTGCGTAGCAATAACTCTACGTTAAAATTAGAGGATAGCGCTAAAATAAATATTGAATCAACAGGTCATACCCACAATTCAAATGCAATAGATAGAAATTTAGTTTACATGGCTGCTGGGAGTTCTTTACTAGTAGGCGAGAATGCTGAATTTAATATCAATGCTACAGGAAGGGGTAGTGCAACATCAAATATTGTCCATGTAGCTGGGAATGCATACTTCAAAATTGCCAAGGATGGGGCTCTCGATATAAAAAGTGATAGTACATCCATCAGCCAAAGTCTACTTAATTTTGCTTCAGCAGGTTCAACGTTTGAATTCTCTGATGCCCAAAAAGTAAATTTAGAACGTACGACATCTATCTCTGGGGCGACGTCTAATGGACTGATCAGTATTGCTGGGACTTCAGGTATTCTAGATATTGACATCCAATCTGTCAAACAATGGAATAGAGGTAATTTTACGGAAGAACCAGACTATTTTTGGACACCTATTTTTAATTTGATACTCCAGTATAATACAATAAATCCAACAATTGCTAATGTTTCTTCTATATTTCAAGAAACTATGACTAGTTTTACTGAGGGCTTCACTACACGCGATGTTCAACGAATACTCTTTGAAAAAATACCGGATGTTAAAGTAAACATAAATGCCTTGACGGAGGACTCGATGGAAGTCAATTCTTATACAGTTACTGGTAAAGCTTCACCAAACAGTGTGATTCGATTTTCTGGAGATCCAGCATTACCTGAAGGAACTATTCAGTCACCCAATTTTTCTGAAAGTGAAAAGTATCATGTGACTACCGATGACAATGGGGATTATATCTATGAGCTCCCACAAGGATCATTCTTTACTGAAGGAAATGAAGTGACGGCTTATGCCTATCTAAATGGAAAATCTGCCTTTGCAAGTACGGTGGTGGAGAAATCAAAACGGCCGCCTAAGCCTAAAGATCCTTTAGATCCAAATACGGAAGTTGCACCAGAAAACGTACCGGAACTCTCCGAGGAACAAGGCCTGTTAAGTATTGACTTTGTCTCTCGTTTTTCTTTTGGCCAGCAGGGAATTTCTGCACAAACAAAGAACTATTATGCACAACCTCAACGCTTATTGAATCCGGATGGGGCCGTCAATCAAGAAGAAGAACGCCCAAACTATGTGCAGATCAGTGATCGTCGGAGTGAAAATGACCGCCATGGCTGGACCCTTTCTGTTATCCAAAATGACCAGTTCCACAATGATCAAAATCATGAACTTAAAGGAGCAAGCTTGCATTTGACCAATCAACAGCTGGCGTCTGCTCAAGACATGGGTGAGCCTGACCTGAGTCAGCCTGACGGAATCAAACTGATTCCGGGAGAAAAGACAGAACTGATGACCGCAAAAGACGCTCAAGGGATCGGTACTTGGATCTATCGGTTTGGTGATGCAGCCAGCGCCGATAAAAGTGTGGTGTTAGAGGTTCCACCAAGAGCTGCTCCTCAAGCTGCGACCTATCAAACTACGTTGACTTGGGAACTAAGTACGGTTCCTGGCAATTAAACAAAAAGGCGAAGGGCTGCGGCTCTTTTTCTTTTTTATATAATGAATAGAGGAAAGACATGGATTCATTATATTGCCAATTGATTTTTCACGCCAAAGCCGAACGGTGGTTTCAATTGTTGGAAATCATGGAAGAAAATAAGCATATCCTGGCGCAACATCTGATCGATCAGACACAAGCTGCACGACGAACCGTCTTTGATGATATCAAAGAAATAAAGATCTATTTTGGCGATACGCTCCAATTGACTGGAAAAGAAGATGAATCAAATGACAGGAGAAGAAGCAGCGTCCGACAATTCCTTTATGATTTTTGTTTCACGTTGCCATTATACCCCGAGATACTGCCTGATCATATTGGTCATCTACGTAGTGAAAAGTTGGTCGTCCCTCAAGGTACCTGGCGCTTAGATCATCAACTGCTCAATCAATGATGCCAATTGACAAAACCGCGGGTCAATCAAGGGTATTTTTTGCCAGAAAGAAAAGAACAACGAGTACTTCAGGAGCTACTTGTACAAGCCTCTGACCAACAATTAGCTCTGAACGTGACGGTTACCGGCTGCATTTGTTTGAGTATCATTTACAAGCGAACGATGTCTTGGTGAATACGTTACCTGATGCCAATGATTTAGTACGAATTAAACATCGGTTGAATCCAAGAGCCTAACATTGGAACTAGGCTAAGTCAGCTCGAAAAAAAAGCGAAGAAATAGAATAGCCACTTATCAAAGATAAACGAAAAAAAATGACAGGGGGCATGAAGAAAGACCATGTCTATATTCACTACACAAGAGGATTATATTAAAGGATTTACTCAAGCATTTACAGAAACTAAAAGAGACACCAAAGACCTGGAGGACTATGTAACCAAACAAGTTCAACGTTTGGATACTTTATTGGAAGAACTGACTAAAGAAACCTTTTGGCAGCGGTGGCCAGAGATTTTAGGGATTGATGCCAAAATGTCCTTAGTCACAGAATTAGTCTATTTTGAGGATTTTTCCAGTAAAGAGATCATTCGCATGGCTGAAACAGATTACCATACGTATTTCAAGGAGTTATGCGGGTATGACTTGAGCATGGAGACCAAACATTCGATGATCTTCAATATTCAATGATGCGTTCGCTATTAATTGATAGGTCATTTCTTATCGAAAAGAATAATGAATGTTAAGTTAGGTAATATCATTTACGCATGTATATTAATTTCCAGTGGGGTCAGAAACCTAAAAGTTTTTGATTCTTTTTTTTTATGTCTATTTTTCTAAATTTGCACGTCGAAGTGAAAATTTTGATTATTCATTTAATAGAGAATCCATTAATCTAGGAGATACAAGAAAGGTGCATCATTGAACCTTGTTTGTTTTTTCTCATGTATTAAAAACCTTCTGTTTGGGTTTAGAAAAAAAGACATTTGAACAAGTCAAATGTCAAATAACTGTTGGTAAATTAGGTTTCTTAATGAGAAAACATGGTAATACTAAATCTAAAAACGAAGATTTTTGAGACGACTATTTAAAGGAGGAGGAAGATGCATAAAACGGTTGGATGTTTGATTGGGATGCTGGCAGTGCTTCTTGCACTTCAATTTCCATTGTCCGTCGATGGTACACAGGTCCAATCCGTCGAGTCAGAGGGATCTATTGGATTTACCGGGGCGTACAAACCGATCGGCACACCCGATCCACCCCCAAGCACCAGTCCACAAAAACCAGGCGGCTCGTTACCACAAACGAATATGACCGAAGGGTCATTTGCTATTTGGGTCGGCAGTTTCTTAGTGGCCGGTACCTTAGTGGTAGTAGAGTACCAAAGAAGAAAAGCAACACAAAAAATAATTGGAATGAAAGCAGGAAATGAATGATGAAATTTATCCGTTTAGCCACTGTAGCGGCATTATCAACAACGATCTTTGCCGGAGGCGTACAAGCCTTCGCTGAAGAAACAGAATCACAAGAAGTACGTCAAGCGACGACAGAGGGGCAAATTACCTTTACACCAAGCAATGACGATACCGTCGTTGATCCTGGAGATGATGGAGAAGATGTAACCATTCCACCAATCACTGGTCCTGATGGAGAAAACAAAGGACCTCTAACGATCGCAACTGTGCCAACCATGAACTTCGGTTCACAAATTATCTCAACCACAGATGAGCATTATAACATGGTCGCTGAAAGACAACAAAAAAACAGCAATGAAGGGTGGGCGTTACGTGTAAGTCTAACGGAATTCCAAGCACCTACGAATACATTAAATAATGTACTAAAAGGCGCAAAAATCACGTTATTTGAGCCGACCCTGCGTTACAGTATCGATAATAATGAGCAAGCACCGACCATTCATGCAAGCGGGTTAGAATTGATCCCAAACAGTGATGCCGTGCCGATTATGACGGCTGCTAATAACAAAGGTGCCGGTACTTCTACTGCTGTTTGGGGAGATCATGATGCGATCGCAAAACAAGTAGCAGACGGCGCAGCTGTTGTGGAGAATGAGGCGATTCAACTATTCGTACCAGGTTCGACCGCCAAAGATGCGGTAACGTATACCTCTACCTTGACTTGGGAATTGGGGCAAACACCTGACAATGAACTGTAAGAGGTAACCCGTTCCGTCTCCCAGTCTATTAGTCTCTAGCAGCGTTACAGATCTCTGTAGCGCTGCTTTTTTAGAAAGGATTACGACAAATGAGATATAAGCATGCCATGAAAAGCGGGCTTTGGCTCCTTGCGGCATTTTTCTTCTTCTTACCAGTTTCAGTCAAAGCAGAAGAAACTGCCTTAAATACACACGTCACCCCACTTTTTCCAGAAAGCCAAGTAGATGAAAGCAAAGGGTATTACGAGCTGTTACTTGCGCCTGGTCAAAAAGAGACCTTGAAGCTGAAAGTCGGCAATTCCAGTTCAGAACCAATCACTGTTCAGGTAACGCCGCATACTGCTTACACCAATACTTTAGGGAATGTCGAGTATGGTAAAGATGCCAATGAAGCAGACCCGACCTTGATCCATTCTTTGGATGAACTGATGACCCCTTCGGAGGTCATTACCTTATCAGGAAAAGAAACAAAAACCATAGTAATTCCTTTACAGATGCCTAAAGATGCCTTTGAAGGGTATTTAGCCGGCGGATTACGAATCGCTGAAATAAAAGAAGCGGAAGAAAGTGAGACGCCGGAAGGGGAAGGGGTCGCCATCAAAAATGAATTTGCCCACGTGATCGGGGTAGTCGTCAGCAATACCAGCGATTCTGTAGAGCCAGAATTGGAACTGTTGGATGTTTTTGCGGATCAGTTGAACTATCGGAATGTGATCAGTGCGACTTTACAAAACTTTACGCCAGCCTTTGTGAATCGCTTGGAAGTGGAAGCGACGGTCAAACGTGCCGGAGAAAACGACGTACTTTATGAGGCCAGTAAAGAAATGATGCAGATGGCGCCAAATTCGAACTTCAACTTTCCGATTTCGTTAGAAGGCGATCGTTTTCGCAGCGGGAACTATGTATTAGACCTAACGGCAAAGTCGGGAGAAAACGAATGGTCTTGGACACGAGAATTTACAATCGATGCTGATGATGCCCGTAAATTAAATCGAGAAGATGTGATGATCGACAATCATGCGAATTGGTGGATGATTGGTTCAATCGTCTTGGTTATTCTTTTACTTGTCGTCATTTTGTATCTACTGATTCAAAAGAAGAAAGCAAGAGTAAACGAGCAAGAACAGTAAGAAGGAGTGAATGAAATGACCACGAGATTGAGACGACCGATGCTTGTGTTAGGGACGACCATTTTGTTCATCCAATCTGTATGCATGCCTGTCGGCATGGTCTACGCAGAGACAAAGATGGACACTGAAGAACAAGAATTAGTGGAACTACCACTAATGAAAAACTATCTAGAGGAAGAAGAGATTAGTGATCCGCGCTTTTTCTTCACTCGTTCTCGGATGCAAGGAACGGCAGAAGAACCCCTTCAAGTGACATTCTTTTCTGATCAAGAAGTGTCTGAAGCACGAGTATTATTACCAGAAGAAGCAACGCTCTTGAAAGATCAATTACCAGCAGGGATCTCAGTTGAGGAAGGAACACAGCCTAATGAATGGATCGTTCAGTCAAAGCGTGCGCAAAATACATTTGTCCTTCCTTTAGTAGTTGAACAGGTGGGAAACTATGAACTGTCGGTGGAAGAAACGACGGCTCATTTAGAAATTAGTGAGAAAGAAGAGACGAGTGAGGAAGTCCCAGTCGAAGAAATAGAATCGTCCGATGAGGATCAAGCAGGACAAGAGGAATTAAAAGAAGAAAATGGAATAGAAGAAGAACAAGAAAATGAACAACCGGCAGAAGAAGTACGTGAACCTGTATCAGAAGCTCCGCAGGAGCAACAAAAAGATGAGGAAGAGACCGATGAGGCGTCACACGTGGTCGAACCGACCGTCTTTGATGGAGAAACAGCAGAAGTTACAACGATGGCCCAATTCAGAGAAGCAGTTGGCAATCCTGATATTGGGATCATTTCTGTTCAAGCCAATTTGACAGAGGCTACCGCAAACGTACTAACTGTGGATCGTCCGTTACTTATCCAAGGCAATGGGTATACATTGACTTTTGGTATCAATAGGTTTTACTTTCAACTAGAAGAAGTAACACAAGCAAGCACCATTCGACTTGAAAATGCGACATTGACAAAAGTTGGTGCTACACCATTAATCAACGCAACGGTAGAAAGTAGTAAAAATTGGACCGTTGAATTGGAAGATATAACTGAAGTGAATGCGAATAACATGCGATTAGCCTCTCTTCCTGAAGGAAGTATTCACTTTACAGGTGGCGTATCAAACTTCACACGCACAACTTCTACACAAACATTCATCGTAGCAAAAGAAGTCTTAGCAACCAACCAAGCAGAAGTCACGATTAGTCGAGGGAATGCGACGGTCTTCTTTTCTTCTGCCACCGTATCAAATCCAAAGCTTACGGTAGAACAGGGAGCAGCAATTACGATCACAACTACCGCAGGAGTGGCGAATACGATTGATCTAAGAGGAGAAAACTCGGAAGTTTTTTTGCAAAGTGGAGAATTGGATGTAGCTACTGTTGGGACAACAGCGGTACCTACAGATACAACGAATAATACGATCTCATTAACAGGAACTGCACCTAAAATAACGATAAATTCAAGTTTTCAATTAACAGTCAGAAGCACATTAGCCAAGAGAGGAATTCATCTGGCTGGAAAAAATGCGCAGCTTTTAATCAACAATTCTGAGATATCCGTTACTTCTGCGACACAAGCAGCTATAAATATATCCGGCTATCACTCCTCTTTTTCGTCAGAAAATAGCACAATTCAGCTTGGTTCAACGACGGGCATTACAATGAACATGACTGGTGAATCGCCACAACTAATTTTTGATTCATCAGTGGTAAATGTTACAAGTACCACTGGACAACGAATCAACTTGATTGGAGCTAGTCCATTAGTATCACTAACTAACACGGAGATGATTATGAATGCCTCGACCGGAAGAGGGATTTATTTACGGGGAACAACGCCACAAGTAAAGTTAGATAATAGTCAGTTACTTGTGACAGATACCAGTGCTTCGCAAGGAATGATCTTACAAGGAACAGATGCTTTACTTTCATTGAGTAGTAAGAGTGAACTAGCAATTACAGGTGCAGGGACTGGAGAGTTGGAAAATATACAAATTGGGAATAACAATGCACGCCCGGAACTTTCAGTCACCGGAGAATCTAAGCTTTCTGTCACAACAACCAGTGGAACTAGCGCTGCGACAAATACGGCAAATAACGCCATTCATCTACGAGGTGCTGATCCAAAAGCAACAGTCACTAGTCGATCAGAACTGGTAGTTTCAATAACTTCTAATGCACGAAGAGGAGTGTACTTAAATGGTGATAATGCAAATTTATCCGTTACTGATAGCCTATTTGATGTAACGACAGTTTCTGGACAGACACTAAATCTTACTGGAACTTCTCCGAAAATGACACTAAACAAATCGAGTGCAAGAGTCGTTTCAACGACAGGAGTTTCAATGACTTTATCGGGAAGTGACGCGGTACTTGAAGCGAATGAATCGGAACTATCGATTCAATCAACAACTGGCCAAAGAATGAACCTGATTGGCTCAAATCCAGTCTTGAATTTAGAGAATAGTCAATTAGACATGAAAGCGACAACCGGACGAGGGATTTATTTGCAGGGGGCAACGCCACAAGTAATCATGGAAAACAGTCAGTTATTGATGACTGATACTGGCGCTTCGCAAGGGATGTACCTGAATGGCAATAATCCAGAATTGCTTGTGACCGATAGTCAATTTGATGTAACGACAGTCTCTGGACAGACACTAAACCTTACAGGAAATTCTCCTACAGTGACAATGAACAACTCAGATTTAAGAATTGATTCAATAAATGGTGATGGAGTTCTCCTTAATGGCTCAGACGCCCGTCTGTCTGTAATTGATTCAACCATGAGGGTTGAAAATTCAAATGAAGCGACAGGCCTCGCTGTTCAAGGGGAAGGAGTTGCCATAGTTAATTTCAAAACGAGTACTATTAATATGGTTGAATCTAAGCTAGAAATGCACAGTAATGGCGAATTTATCATTGATGGATGTACTTTGGAGTTTAATGCGAATCAACCTGCGTCTGGACTTTTACAACATAATACGTTAAAACCATTGATCAGAATCAATTCTAATGAATTAAATATGTCTATTACTAATGGAACGAAAATGAGGCTTAAAACAGAATATGGTGTTCCAATTGCAACTAGTTCACTAGCAAGTTATATTGCAAAGTTAACTTTAGACGTTAGTAATAATTCTGAATTATTTGTTTCAGGGTCTAAAAAAGATAACAATCCCGCTATGTATCTTCAACTTAATGAACTGGATTTTTTGATAGACTCTACATCTAGGATAGAGCTAGAAAATAGCGGACAACATAACACGCCGGAAGGCGCTAATCTGTTTTTGGGAAATCAGGGGATTTTCCTTCTTGGAGCTGGACGTGATCCGAGAATACACATGACAACGGCTGGTAGTTTGAATCTTTATTCTGAGAGAGGATCAGGAATTGCCTATGGGGTGCGAGGCGGTGTGTCGGGGATTTTTGATGCACAAAATAAGGTAGATACCAACGCTACTTTTTTTGTTCGAAGTAGTATTTCATATGCCATTCAATATAGGTCATCTCAAGTTGATTCTATGAATAGCAAATTTTTATTAGAAAATCCTTTGTTCTATGACATTATCAGTGCCCCATTATTACCAGCAATATCACTTGCTGGTAGCAGCCCAAATTACGGGGATTTGACTATTTCTAAAAGTAAGTTTTCTGCATGGAGGACAGGCCAATCTAGTAGCGTACAACCAGATATTGCTTTTAATGAGCCGTTTGATGCTAGGCTTACAGGTACGGGAGGTTTTAAATATGTCGAAAGTTCTACTAATCCAGAATTTACTAATGAAACTTTGGGTACACAAGGACTGGATGGGTACTCACGCATTTCTGCAACAAATGCATCTTGGGCAATTGCCGATGAATTAAGAGTACCAACTAATGCAGATAAGAAAATTCATGGGCGAGTGAGTCTTCCAGTAGGGCTAGATGATAGTCGTCCAGCTTGGGATGATGAAGCAATGGTTACCGTAGAAGTAGAATCCCCATCGAGAGAAAGCACACAAGAATATACGGCCAAAACGGTTGGTCATACAAATGAATCGCCAGGAATCAGTATTTATGGCGAAGAGCCGCGTGGCGGACTCTTTGAAATCGATTTGGATGAACCTCTCGAAGCCGGATCAAAAGTTCGAATCAGTAAAGTTGAATTAACCAGTGGCGAACTTACAGATGGCTTCGAACACCAGATTTTAACGGAAACAGTTGAGGTTTTTCCAATTATACCACCAACACCGGCACAATTTTCTTCGTCAATCATTGCGCAAGATAGTACCACGATTCAAGGGATGACGGACAATCTAGATGCTGAAGTAACAGCTACACACAACGGGGAACCACTCAATACTGAATCTGTCTCGGTAGATGCGGATGGTAGGTTTTCATTAGACTTAAGTGAAGTTTCTTTAGAAATCGATGATGAAATACAAGTCTTTCTACGAGATGCAGAAGGATCAGCTGTAGCTGCAGGAGTTGTTAATCCTCCAGAAACAAATAATGCTCGCGGAAATATAAACCCAGTCACTGAATTCACGTTTCACGATGTAACCTTTGAACCGGCTACGACATTAATAGTTGGGGATGTGGGTCCGGTCTCACCAGTGGATCCTCTGGATCCAGAAATTGATGTGAATCCAGAAAATCAGCCGAAGCTTCCTGAGGACCAAGGGCTGTTGAGTATTGATTTCATTTCGTCTTTTACCTTCGGTTCACAAGCCATTTCTGCTCAGACCAAGCGCTACTACGCACAACCACAACGCTTATTGAATCATGATGGAACCCTCAATGATGCCGAAGAACGGCCAAACTACATCCAAGTCAGTGATCGCCGCCCAGACAACGAACGCAAGGGATGGACACTAGCGGTCACACAAAACAATCAGTTTACGGATCGTCAAGGCAATCAACTTAGAGGTGCACGTCTGGTGCTGAATAACCAACAATTTACTTCTGTCCAAGAAAATGGAGAACCGATGCTCCAAAACCAAGACGCCGTTGCCTTGATCCCAGAACAAAAAATGCCTCTTGTGACCGCACGCAACGGCCAAGGCGCAGGGACTTGGATCTATCGTTTTGGTGATGGAGAAAGTGCAGGAGAAAGTGTTGCCCTTGAAGTGCCGCCATCGGCGGATCCTAGAGCAACGACCTATCAAACGACCCTCACATGGGAGTTGAGTGCTGTACCGGATAACTAGGTAGAAGAAGAGAAGTGTGGCCGCTCTTTTCTTTTTATTGTAGATAGAATTGAAAAAAGGCGTTCTTTTCGTATTTAATGAACCGATAAGGTATGATGAGCAAAACATGTCGTTGGAAAAAAGAAGACTGAGGGGAAGAAGGGAGGGAATGCTATGCGAGAATTACAGCTCTCATTTATCACGAATGCGGAGACCCGTCGCTGGATGCGAATCTTATCGATTATTGAGCGAGAACATCATTTTACGATCGTGGCACTTAGCGAACGCTTAATGATTTCTCAACGCACATTGGTTAAAGATATTCAAGCAATTAGAAGCTATTTTGGTGAGACCATTGAATTGCTTTCTTTGTACAATGGGTTTCGTTTTGATGAACGAGACCGCGTCAAGTACCAAGAAAAAAAAGAAGCACTCTTAGAGAATGAAGTTCTTTTTGAGATCGTCGGCACTATTTTTTGGGGACAGCCGGTGGCATTGGCTGAATTGGCCCATCACTACAGTTATGCAGAAAGTACGCTCCGTCGATTTCTAGCGAGAATCGAACCAATCTTGGCCTCATATCGCTTGAGCTTGACCTTCACTCCGGTCAATTTCAAGGGGAAAGAAGCCGATATCCGAAAGTTCTTTTTTGATTTTTATTACAATAGCGAACAGACGCCCCATACGATTCGGCCACCAGAGCACCTGCACAAATTAGTCTTAGACGAACTATCCAATCAATTAGGTGAGTATGAGTTGGGCACAGGGACGACGGTTTCAGCCTTTTATTATCACTTGTATATCACCATGATCCGCGTCCAACACAATCATTTTGTCACGGTACCAAAGTGGTTGAAGGCGATCGATTATCAAGAAAAGGACTTTCAATTGCTGTATTCCTTGCAGGATAGGATCAATCAAGACTTTGAGATTCATCTTCCAAAGGAAGAATTTGCATGGCTCCACCTTTCGATCATTGCCAAGCGAACGATCGATCGCTCTGATCAGGAAATCACATTTGTCCAACGGTTCAACTGTTGGACAGGGCTTGAGCAGGTCGTTTCAGCGTATTTGTCAGATCCATTTTTTGAGCAATGGGATACAGATATACTCGGGCACTTTATGATATCATTTTTGTGTCACGTTTGGTGAATGAAGCTTTGAGTCCACTATTGAATAAAGAGTTAAAAGAAGTACATGACATGGTAGAAAAAAAACACAGTCAGATCCATAAAATCAATACTCACTTCTTGTTAACCCATTCAAAGGCCCTTCCGATTTCTTCCAGTACCTTTGAAGACGTAGCGGTGAGCTTTACCTTATACATGGATATGGTCTTTCGTTATTACCAACCCGTCAAACAAATTTTGTTTTTATTGGAGGGTGACTACTTAGTGGTTCAATCGATTCGCATAGAGGCCCGTGAACAGCTAGGGGACCACCACCACTTACTGTTTGTAAAGTTACAGGAATTTCTACCGGAACAATTAAATAACGAAAAGATTGATCTGATCGTGACGAACTATCGCCCCTATCTTTCGGACGATAGTCTAGAAACAGACTATGTGCTGATCAATAGTCAGCCGACAACCAAAGATTGGACAATGGTCAAACACCAATTGAATCCATTGACGGATCAGCTTTCATTTTAAACAAAAAGGAGGATAACGCACTATGACCGTGTTTACGACCCAACAAGACTATCTTCAGGGGTTTCAACGCACCTTTGAAGCAGTCGAGAAACGAGAAAGCACCGTCTTGAAAGACTATTTGACTGATCAGATTCGCCGTTTGAATACCTTAGTGGACCAAATTTCTAGTCGAAATTTCTGGGAAGTTTGGCCAAAGATTTTAGGGATCGATGCGAAGATCAGTTTAGTGGCTGAGTTGATCAATTTTGAAGATTTTTCAAGTGAAGATATCTTGCGAATAGTGGAAACGGATTATCAGACCTATTTCAAAGAACTGTGCGGGTATGATCTAAGCATGGAAACGAAACATTCGATGATATTCAATGTGATGTGATCCTGATCCCTTTTCATTGAACAACTAATATCAAAAAGGCAAAGTCCAATCAAAAGCTAAGCAGCTTCTGATTGGACTTTTTGAAATTCGTTCATCATAAAGTGATACGGAACACTCTATTTTGGTGTTTATAAACGCGCAAAAAAAGTAACGGGCATTTAAAATTTAGATTAATGAATATAATACCTCTTTGATGGTGTCAGAAACTTAATAGTTTTTGACCACAGAAAAAATTTCTTGATATGCTTGGTTTAAATTTTTTTAATGGCAAAAAATTTAATCGATCTATGTGAAAACTTTCAACATTAGTATAGTTTTTTTACTCCGATTACTAAACTATCTCTCGATGCTTTGACTACTTCTATAATAAATTGATCTAATTGATAGATTCTCAAAATACTATCAATTTGCGAAAGTAAACGATGAATAAGCCGGAAATTTCTTTTTGTAATCTCTGTGATCGTTGTGATTGCTTCATAATGGGGTGTATTGAACATAGAGACGAAATAGTTCGGTAGAAAATCAAATGAAGGTTATAATACTAAAAATCATTCGCCAACATTGCAGATAAAAAGGAGTGGCTTAATTACCAACTCCTTTTGTCTAAAGTATAAGATACCTTATATCTTTAATTTATCTTTGTGTTCAATATTAGGACTTCATAAATCTATCAGCTCACTGAGAGTCTAATGTGTAAATTTGTTGTATTATTTCAAGAATTAAATTTGATTGTAACTTAAAAAGTTGGTTAAGTTGATCTGGGTCTTCTTGCATTCCTCGAAGAATCCACTCGTTAATCCAACCAAAGATAGCATAGGAAAAGAAAGATTTTCCATAGGCTGTGGCATTGGGGAGGTTTGGATGCAGTTCTAGCTTCTCCTTTATTGTTGTCAGGATAACTTGGGTAAGTTGGTAGCGGTAGAGAATACTATAAAATTCTTTATGCTCTTGAAAATGCTCAAAGAGACTCTCAAAAACACGTTGAGCCGTGGCTTCGGGGTTATGCTCTAACTTCTCCCCCCAGTCTATTATAAGCTGTAAAGATTTTTTGTTGAGAACTTCTTCTAATGAGTTGTAGTAACGATAAAATGATGCTCTACCAATTTCAGCTTCTAAACATACTTCTGTTATTGTCAGATTCTTGAGATCTTTTTCTTTTAATAAATGAATAAGAGCGTTTGTAATTTGGGTTTCGATATAATGTTCTCTCATGAGACATTTTCTTCTTTCTGTCTTAAATTACGTGAGATGCTTGTCTCATCAGGTGATTAATAATACAATATAAATGCTATTTAATCAAGATGATAAGACTGAGAGGGATAAGATGAGAAAAAAAATATTATTTATCATTTCATGCATTTTTGTTATAGTTGGAGGAATATATTTATTGGTTACTTCGAGACCTCAGATTGTGATTGGAGCTATTCAAAAGGTCATTTACAAGCAAAGCTCGCCAAATTCGTTTAGCCCTCTTTATAGCCCAATTGATAGTTTGAAGGAAAATGGTCAGTATCTCAAGAGCGAGATAGCCTATGATAAGGACTATCCCAATAGCTTTTTAGATATTATTTACCCAGATCAAAATTTTGAGGTTGACCGACCAACTATTTTTTATTTTCACGGTGGAGGGTTCTTTGCAGGTAGCAAGAACATGGGAGACCCTTTGGCAGCTAGTCCGGCGACTTATTTGATTGATGATATGGTATCAAAGGGGTTCAATGTGGTTAATGTGGATTATGCTTTAGTTCCAGATTATCATTTTCCAGTACCTTTAATTCAGATGAACCAAGCAATTGGATATATGAAAGAGCACGCTGAAGATTATCATTTGAACATGGAGAATGTTGTTTTAATGGGGTCATCAGCGGGGGCTATTATGGTAGCACAATACGGTAGTCTTTTGGCTAGTGATGACTATGCTCAGTTGCTAGAAATTAAACCGAGTATTAACAGAAGTAGTATCAAGGCTTTGGTCATTGATGATGCCCCTCTTGATTATAGAAACTTCAAATTAGGTACCAAGATGTTGGTTGGAAACTATGTAGCTGAATCTATTTATTTGAGTGATGAGGAAGTGATTGCTTATAACCCGATTTTGCATGTTACAAAGGATTATCCAGAAAGTTTTCTTTTGGGGAGCGAGTACCGAACAGATATGGTATCTATGCACGATGCCTTGAATCAATATTCCGTTGAAAGTGAATTAGTTGATCCTCTGGCAGAAAAGGGGATTGAAAAGCCGCATGGTTTTATTGCTAATTTGAGAAAAGACCCAGAGGCAGCAGAAGCCTTTCAACGCTTAATGACATTTTTAAAAGAGAGAGTTAAGGAGTAACCTATATGACTATTCATGATTTACCGCAAAAATGGCGTAGATGGATTCTAATACTAAGAATTACAGTGGTTGTTTTACCCGTACTATTTCTAATCTATTTTTGGCTGACTTTTGGGTCCTTGATAAAGGTGATTGTGGGATAAGATGACATTCGGAGAATTACCTAAAAAATGGAAAGTACAGATTATCCTTTTGTCAGCTCTATCGTTACTCTTTCTGTTCATGTTTGCGAGCTTCAAAATCCTTTTAGAGACATATCGTGAGACTAATCAAGTTCAAAGATCCGAGTTGATGAAGCCAGATGACCAGTTGATAGGAGAGCGTTTACTCATTGACCGTCCCAGGAAAAATCCTGTTAAGGTCAATATATATAGGCCTAAAGGAGTAAGCGAAACCAGTCTTTCCCTAATTGTTAATGTCCACGGAGGGGGATTTGTTGGTGGGGATGCAGATGCTTTGGATACTCAAAGTCAACGGATTGCAGACAAATGGAGAAAAGTTGTTGTGACAGTCAATTATACAAAGGCAGACGTTCGTCCAATTTCCTATGGCGCAGAGGAAATCAAGGATACTGTCTTGTATTTTGCTAAGGAAAAGACAAGTTATGGTGTAGACCCAGCCAAAATTTTCATTATAGGCTACTCAGCGGGAGCCCATTATGCGGCCTTATCCGCAGAATTACTGTCCAAAGAGAAATTCGGACTGGCTGGATTGGTTATGGCATATCCTTGGACAACAGGCTTGTCTGTGGAAAAACAAGAGAAATCTTTTCCACCAACGCTTTTTGTTTTAGCTGGTCAGGACCCGATTTCTCAAAAAGCTAAGCCTTTTATTGAAAAAATGAGAAAAGTAGGTCGCACAGTTGAAGTAATCGACTACCCAGAAGCAGTGCATAGTTTTATCGAGTCCAACAATCCCGAAGGTTTGACAGGAGCGAACTCTGATATGTCCGATATCGTCAACTCTGCGCAGGAAATTTTGGCTAGAAAGTCTGAGAAAGAAATGTTGAACTGGGTAAATAATCAGTAACTCAGAGTTGTTAGATCACAACTTAGAATTTGAATACAAAAAGCCGACTACCAGGTTTTGGGGTTCACGAATCAACCGAACAGAAATTCCAAGTAGGAATACGAACAATTACAGAAATTCTTGTTAATTATTCGTGTTTCTATTTTTTTATCTAGTGCGCTATAAAATTTATTTAAACAATTAAAAAAAGAGAATAAGTAATAAATTTAAATTAAAGAATTATATTGTTAACCATTAAAGAACTAATATAATATTTGTTAATTTAGCATCTGATATTTGTCCAACAAATTTTTTTAAAATAAACCAAAATATCTTAAAAAAAATTAATAATCATTTAAAAAACGTAATTTCATTATTTTAATAATATAACTTAATTTTGACAACGCAAATAAATTATGTACATAAATATAGGGGTGAAGCTAAGTGTAAATGATGTAGATTATTTTAAATATTTTTATGAGTATTAAAAGAATTATTTACTGTGGTCATAAACTTAATAGTTTTTGGGACTGTGTTAATATCTAAACTCTGTTCGGGTTTAAGTTGACCATAAACTTATGTCAATAAATATTAAAAAACATTTAATCTAATAATTCATTTTAACTATTTAAAATAAATATAAAAGATAAATCAATAAAGTCGTGTGTATTATAGGTATACCCATAGGGTACACCTGTGATGATTCCAAAATAGTACTGAAAACTCTTGATAAATCAGGAGTTTTCTTTTTTTAAGGATTGTATCTTTTGGGTTGTATATTATATACTGTTTGGAGAAGGACATTTTAGGAGTGATTTTTTGTGTTTATTGCATATTTGAGAGTATCGACTAGCGAGCAGAATTTAGCTCGTCAAAAAGAAGCCATTCAACAATGGCAAAAAGAAAAAATGATCACTGATGAAGATTTAAGAATTTTCGAAGAAAAAGCTTCGGGGAAAAATACAAGCGACCGAACAGAGCTAACAAACGTATTATCATTTTTACGTGAACGAGATACTTTAGTTGTGACTAGCTTAGATCGATTAGGGAGAAACAGTCGTGAACTAAAGGAACTACTTCAAACCGTAAAAGCCAAAGGTGCAAATATAGAAATTTTGGATCTGCCATCTTTTTCAGGTGTTAATGATCCAACTTTGAGAGATTTGTTAACAAATCTCGTTATTGAAGTGTTTAGCTATGTCGCTGAATCAGAAAGAAAAAAAATAAAAGAACGGCAAAGAGAAGGAATAAAAATTGCAAAGGAACTAGGAACATATAAAGGTAGACCGGTGAAGTACCATGAGCACGCAACAGGTGCCGATAAACTCGTGTATAATCGGATTATTGAACAATTAGATGCTGGCGTTTCCGTTGCAGCGATCGCTAGAGAATTAAACATTACTCGCAAAACAGTGTATGCGGTGAGAGATAGAAGAAATCAAACACAAAATGAAGCTATATAATAGAAGGAAAAATTTTAGGAGGTGGCCACCTCAAATGAAGAATAAGAGCAGCTATTACAAAATTTTGCATCTAACTGCTGAAGAGGGGTGGTTAAATAATCCAGAAATTGTTAAAGAGGTTCAAGAGCTAGGGATTACTATCCCAGATGGACGAGCGTCCCCTATGAATTATAAAGATGCAAATGGAATAAGAGTGACTGATTATAAGAACGATTCCAGAAAATACGAAACAATCGATAACTGTGTAGCTAAAGAGCGACTGTGTCGAGCAACCATTACGAAGCCCATTAAGAGTAGAAGCAAAGCAAAAGACGGCAGAACATTCACCAGCAATTTTTTATTTAAAAATTGAACAAAAAAAACACACATTTTTAACCCGAGTGGTTAACAAATGTATGTGATACAGTTTCATAAATTGTTGTCCAATGGGGATAATCAATTTACATCTTTAATATACCATGGAAGATTAAAACGCGCAAGAATTTGAAAGCTAAAATAAATATTTTTCCAAATAAAATTATTTATTTTGTGATATCATAAAATAAGACATAAAATAAGGTTCAAGGGGTATGAAAGTGAAAGAACAGGTTTCTGTTTTTATGGATGAAAGTGGTAAGCAAAAAAATGAAGTTAGTCTTATTGGAAGCATTGTAGTTCCTAATAATTTTTATTATTCAGATAGAGTTAAAAATTTGAATCAAAAACTTAGAAACAAAGAAGTCAGTTTTCATTTGACGGATTACAGAAAAAAAGATTTAAATTCTTACTTAGATTTATTTAATTTATTCGTATCTAATGAGAATCTTCTTCGTTTTAATGTTGTTGCATTTAAAAGAGGAAGATTTAAAAATCATATTCTTAGTAATAAAATTGACGATATGGTTTATTCCAAAATACCTGAAAGATCTATTTATGGATCTTTAAGAGGGTATAGTTCATTTACAGAGGTTGAAGCTGACATTTATATTGAACATGCAAATGATTATGAAACTAGAGGATTAAATAGTTTAATAAAAACGCAACTTAATACACATTCCCTATATCGATACGATCATTTTAAAATTTTGAGTTCAAAATTAGTCTATAAAAATACGGAAATAGGGTTAGAATTTACAGATGCATGTTTGGGAGTATTACGAAATATACTTGAAAATAAAGATGTAAAAGCATTGGGAAAAGATAGTATAAGTAAAAGCTTAGTTTATAGAAAGCAGCTTGTACATGAACTTATGGTTAAATATCGTAATTTTTTTGAACATATTGATCTATTCGAATTAGATGACAAAGGCTTATTAGAGCGAATTGATATGCGTAAGTATATTAATCTTTTTGAATCTAAATTTCAAAGAGAAAAAGAACAGTATAAAGAAGTAACTGAACTCTGTAGCAATAAACTACCATTAAAGAAAATCGCCAAAAAAGTGCCATATCGATAATTTATTAAATTGATTTATTTGGAAAAAGGGAAAAGATGGCAACTGAACAAGTTGCTATCCAACTCACATATTAGCAGTCGTAACTAATAATAAAAAGGTGCTCCATTTCGTCACGGTTAAGGAGTGCCTTTGTGTTGTATCAGATGCTTCTACTTGTACATAAAGGCTAGTAAAAAGTGAATAGACTAAAGGGATACTTCTAAACAACTAGATTATATTTTAGTTTACATAACATAGATTATACAAAGATAACTATTTTAAACACTGATAGTAAAGCAATGCTGTATAAAGGTTTAAATTTATGTAAACTTAGAAGATCCTAGCATTAGTTTGACATAAAGCTCTTTGAAGTATTTTCGCTTCGTTAGAGTTTAGCAGCTTGATATTTGCTATAATAGAAAAGGCAGCTTGCCCCGAGAGGGGGGTTGTACATGCTAGAACAAATCTTCACATTGATTGTCGCACCGCTATTAGTGGGCTTAGTTATTGAACTAGTTTCTCATTGGTTAGATGAGAAAGACGACGATCGATAGCAAGTTGCTATCTGACCCACACGTTCGGAGTCGCAACGAACGCAAAAAAAAGACAGACCTATTCGCACTAGGTCTGTCTTTTGTGTTGTACATGCTCGAAATCTTCACATTTCGCAAGATTAGTATAGCATAGAATTAAGGGAAAATCTACTTTAGAAGATCTATCCCTTTTAGTGAAGAATACTAATTACAAAGAAACATCAATAGCAGCAAACTAGAAAGTACTCCTATTGAGCGTCGCTGAGGGCTAACTCCGGCATATCAATTGATAGATAGTTTCTCGCAAACTCAATATCTGAAAGCCAGCTATTGATGTCATTTTTCTTTATAATTAAAGGCATACGATCATGGATAGGCGCTACGGATTTACTAGGCGCGGTCGTCATGATCACTGATTCAGTTTCAAATCCAGCGCCACTTTTGTGGATCCTATAAAAACCACCAACATATAAGAGATCATTGCCGCCTTCAGCTGAGAACAGAATTTTTTTCTTATCTTGATCCCACTCATAAAAACCCAACATAGGGAATACACAGCGTGTCTCTTTGAAAGGTTTTGAGAACGTCTTCTTCTCTTCCACCGTTTCAGAACGTGCATTGATCATTAGCTGCCCTTTTTTGAATCCTTCAAATCCCCAGCGTGTGACACCAGGAACTATATTAGCCTCCTTATTGAGACCTAAAGTTACAACATGGTTTGATGGGAATATCTCATTATAACCGATTCGGACATGCTTGCTAGTTGCATTCGGAGCGACTTGATCATAATAACTTTTCAGCTCATTTGATGATAGATCGAAAAAATAGCGACCACACATAATATACCCTCCATTTTCTACATTTTTAATGAATAACGTGTGTCAGACGGCCATTCTAAGCCGTTTTAAATCGTTCTAGATGGATAATCCTCTTTAATCGTCTTCTATAAACGGCTGGTAATACTCATTTTTTATTATTTCAATTTCAGGATCTCTCGTTTTCTTCTTCTCTTCTATTTTACTTGGAGAACCCTTGTTTCGAAAGTAATCGATATCGAACCATTTTTTTTCTTGTTTAATTTCAATGTGACGAACGTCTGTCCAGAACACTTGCCGATCGCTTATTACAAAATAGTCCTCATATGCTTCACCGATAAATAATCCTTCTATCGGATCTAAGAATCGCCCAAACTCGTCTTTTGTATTAAGTTGGATGGAAACAGGCTTATGATAAAGAAAGGATTCAGATAGAATAGCGTCTATCTCTTCGCGTGTCATAAGGTCAAGACCTGCAACTTCTTTGGTTGCCCAAGCTTCATTCTCTTTTACGCCCTTCATTAATTCGTCCATTGCGTAAGCAGTCCCCCACTTGAGGCCGAAAGGACGATCGCGATACTCATTATAGTCTTGAAACGTCTTCTTAGTTCGCTTTACCATGACTTGCACCTTCAAGTCCGGACAGGCCACCTGCGTGACCACCGACCAAAGAGCTTCGAGCGATCGCACGTCCACCCTCCATTAAGCTATTAGCATGCACGATTGATTTAAATCCGTACTTCTTCCGGATAGTATCAACTACATAATCTACCTTCAAGTCCTTTACTTGCTCGTCTGGATCCTCAAAGAGATCCAGCTGTAGAGCATTAGAATAAACGAGTTTCGAGCAGTTTACTCCTATATTCCTGATATCCTGATACTTATAATGCTTATCAAATATTTGAAGCAGGTATCCAGAGATTTGTTTGCTGCTATTGGTTGCTGGTACCTTCATTTGCTGGTGAAATCCTCGACTTCCTGATTGATCGACATAGCCCATCGAAAAACCAATCCACAAAGAAACGACTTCAGCTTTCGCTCCTGTACGGCGTAGCCTAGTTGCTACTTGATCAGCCATTTCCTTTATGACGATTTCAATCTCTTTTCTCCTGGTATAATCGCGGTTTAAAACCTGACTGTTCCCGATAGATTTCGATTTGGGTGTATATTTCTGGCCTAAGAATGATCGATCGATGCCCCAGGCATTTGCGTACAGCTGAGTACCTAAAACGCCAAAATTCTGCTTCAGCAAATAATAATTTGCGTGTGCTAAATCATGCATAGTAAATATGCCCATTCGGTTCAGCCTGATAGCCGTCCGACGTCCTATCCCCCAAACGTCTATAATGTTTTCTACAGACCAAAGCTTTTGTTGAACGTCTTCATATCGCCATTCTGCTTTCATATCTGAATTATTTTTGCTTTCAAGGTCTAACGCAAACTTTGCCAATAATGGATTATCACCAATCCCGATCGTAGTATAGATTCCTGTTTGTTTACATACGTTGATTTGGATCATTTTAGCTAAGTCTCGAGCATTCTTTGCTCCAAACAGTCTTAACGAGTCAGTGATATCTAAAAAGCTCTCGTCGATGCTATAAACTGCGTGATTCTGCTCGTCTGCATACTTTTTGTAGATGTTATTGATCTCCATGTTTTTACGCATATAAAGTGCCATACGTGGCGGTGCAATCACCAAGTCCTCCGGATACGGGAATGGAAGATCACGAGACCGACTGACGTTTGATATTCCGTATGCTTTTTTAGCAGCAGGACTTGATGCCAGGATCAAACCGCTCCCTCGTTCAGCTGGATTATCGGATGGATAAGAGATGACTACCAACTTTGCTTTCAGCGGATTTAATCCTCTCTCAACGCATTCTACAGACGCGTAAAAGGACTTGCAATCGATACAAAGGATATCTCTCGAAGGTTCTTTAGTATAATCAAATTTTGGATTTACGCCAAACTGCATAACCATAAAAAAGCCCCTTTTCTAAAATGATACGTTTTATAACCATATTAGAACATGTGTTCGCTTTAAAAGTCAAGGTATTAGAATTTAAAAAATTTAATAGAAAAGTCAGCGGACGTAATTATAAAATATATCGTAATATGACTTTACGACTATCTGAAAATAGTGTAAAATACAATTATAGATGATAGCTATAATCATATTAATATTAACATTGCTATTAATAGTAATGTTGCTAGCAATTATAATAGCAATATTAAATGGTACGAATTTTAAATTTAGGAGTGATCTAGTGGATACTTTAAGCAAAATAAAAAGTGTTTTAAGTTCAGATTTATCTGCATATGAGTTAGAAAAGCGAACTGGAGTAACCAGACCCTCTATTGTAAACATGAGGAAAGATACATACGACTTTTCAAAAATGTCTTTCCAGATAGGTGAGAAATTAGCAAACTATTATGATGAACAAAGAGAATCAACTTTAGTTTTTAAGGATCAAGGAGCGTTCCTATCATTCACGAGTACGTTGGATCAATTTATGAAAGATACTATAAAAGAAATTGTTCCAGAATCAATTACTGATGAAGCGATGAAAGAAGTGTTAGTAAGAGTTAATTCTGAGATTTTAAAAGATAGCTACTTGTTAGAGGAACTTTATACAGTTTACAAAGATGCGTTGAGGAAAAAACAAAAATCTTAAGAATGAAGATAGCATTATTAATATTATTATTGCTAATAACGTTAACATTAATATTATTAGCATTGTTAATAGTGTTATTGCTAGCATTATTAATAGCAACTAGTTTAGCCAATAAATCAACTAGGAGGATTAGATGAATAACACTGAAGTGAGTAAAGAACCCATTTATAATGCTGAATGTATTGCCTCTGCTACACAAAAAGGCGGGGTTTTAAAGACTACAATCAATGTGAATTTGGCCGGAGATTTATCTCAAAGGCCTAATAAGTTGCAACCCTGGAGAAAAAATAAAGTACTATTGATGGATAAAGACTCTCAGGGAAATGTTTTATTAACTTTTGGTATGAACCCAGATAAGGTTGAGAATACTATTTACGATGTTTTATTAAATGATTTACCAGCTGAAGAAGCCATAATTGAAATTAATGATAATTTGCATATTATTCCTGCCAATGATGATATGGCTTTTTTTGAACTCGACGTTCTGACAGGAATGGCCAATAAAGAAGTCTTAGCAGGCATGGAAAATATTTTGCCTATGATTAAGAATTTACTCTTAATTCTTAATTCCTTGAAATCTATGGTTCAGGATGATGAACTATTATCTAAAGTCGAGAGTCTTGAAAATGAGGCACAGGGACACTTAAGACAGTTACAAATGAAAATAGCAGCTAGCGGAATAAGCGTTGAAGATATCTATGTGTTGTTAAAAAAAGCTATTGCTCCTTTAAAGACAAAGTACGATTTCATTATCATCGATACTCCGCCTCAGCTTGGAATTGTCGCTGGTAATGTTTACAATGCTGTAGATGATATACTTATTCCCTTCCACCCTGAAAAATATTCATTTAGAAGTTTGATAAAAACAATAAATACCATTAATTCATGGAAACAAACAAATCCCGATCTGAATGTTAAAGCGATTATTCCAGTCAAACTCAAAGAGCAAACGATCACACACTCTGTGTTTCTTGATAGTTCAAGCCAAATTATCAGTTCCAACAACGATTCTCTTGATATCACAAAAACAGTAATTCCTGAATCAATCAAACCAGCTGAGGCATTAGCAAAGTACAATATGCCGTATACAATGATTGATATTGACACAGTAAGAACTAAAAAAGAAAGAGAACCACTTATTATGCTAAAAGAAGTTTTCAAAAATCTTGTCGACGAACTAGGCTACTAATAGATATGTATGAGGAGGATGTATTATGGCCAGATCAGTGAATGGTAGATCAGGATTTATTCCCGAAAATTTGACGGCGGGATTAGATTTAGAGATTAATCAAACTAATACAAAAGATAAAAAAGCAACCAGTGATGAAAAGCCAAAAAGAACCAAGGCTGTTGAAGCAGCCCCTACAGAAGAATTACAGGAAGATAGAAAAGAAGATGTTAAAGAGACTTCCCCATCGGAAAATAGCTCTGATTTAGCAAGCATATTAGGGAAAAAGAAGAAGAATAGTAAAAATGTACAAGTGAACGTTTATTTGTATGACGATGACACTAGAAATGAGTTATATGCCATGGGGAAATTAGTGGGTAAGCAAAACGGTGGAAAGTCTTTGATTGTGGAAAATGCATTAAAAGAGTACTTTGAGAGAAATAGAGAATACGTGGATCAAGCTTTAAAACAATTTCCCCCAAAAAAATGAAGAGCGAAAGCCCTTCTTTTTTTTGCATAATACTATTACTATTAATATCAACATTGCTAGCAATAATGATAGCTTCTTTCCTATAAGCTTATTCCATAGGCTTTTCTTGTGGCTTTACTCATTAAATCACTATAGGACTGTGCTAGTTTTGTTACTATTAATAATGCTAGCAATAATAATAGTAACATTATTATTATTTTTAATAGCAATATTACTATCATTATCCATAGCAATATTAGTACTAATAGTAATAGCAATATTGATTTTAATAAAGATAGTAATAGCATTAGTATTATTAATGTCATTATTGCTAGCGTTAAGTCAACAATAGCAATAGAAAAAAAATAAGAAAGTGACTTTACGTAATTTGAAATAAATGGTAAACTGTTGTTGAGAAAAAAACTATTTGCACAACATTGTTTTAGGTGGTAACCTAATAAAGAATTTAAAAATAAAAAAAAGAGACGGAAAAGTTAATGGATTGGACCCCACTAATTTTTCTGAATCACATACAGCAACTATGTGTTCTCGCTCGTCTCGGAAGTTATTTAAGTGGCTGGAAACCACTTATGTAATTTGATAAGTTTTTCGGACTCGCAATCCGAACTTACAAGCTTATCTTACCATTTTTTGACGAGCAACTCAATATATACATGCTTATTTGTCATGCTTTCTTTAAATTTTTTGACATTTCTAGCCATTGAGGGAACACAAATCGGATGATTATTTGTGTTCTCTTTTTGTTTGGAAAGGATCAGCAACCATGGCAGCTTCTTTAGACGTCGTCTATTCAACAATCTTACAAAATGGTATTCGTAAATTCAAATATAAAAATAGCCGCCTTAAACCGGTCTCTTTTAGTGATCAATCGGGAAAAGGGGCTATTTTTGCCTACCGTTCAAAAGAACATATGGTTGAAGGGATTGGCCTAGTAATCACTTCGGAAGAGGGGATTATTGAGAATAACAATTCGTTTAGCCATTGGACACCTAACGTTTTTCGCTATGGGACGTATGCTGATGAAGGGAGAATGTTCACGAAGGGCCATTCTGAGGACAATTTACGTCAGATTAATACGTTTTTTGTTGATTTTGATACGCTAGACCCCAATTTTGATTACGGAGAAATCATTCTGGCTAGTAATGAGCTTGGCTTTATGCCGACGATGGTGTTACGGACAACTCATGGATACCAGGCATTTTATGTATTAGATAAACCTGCCTATGTAACAAAGAAATCCAACTTCAAAGTGATCAACGTGGCTAAAATGATCTCCAATAACTTGAGAAACAAATTAGCGAATGACTATGAATTTCCAGTTGATGTCAATGCAAACCATTTTGGAATCACTCGTATACCTACAGAAGAGAGTGTCTTATTCTTTGAGCCAGAGTACCGTTATAGTTTCGAAGAGTGGATCAATTGGTCGATGAGAGTGGATGCTGACAAGAGTTCTGAGAGTATGAATGTCTTTGTCTTGCCGTCAAACCAGGAGTTTCGCCAAGTCGATGAACCGTGGTTCCAGCTGTTATTACGGAGTCAAAAAATTCAAGGAGAGAAGGGAATCTATGGCCGAAATAATGTCATATTTACCCTTTCTTTAGCCTACTTTTCTTCAGGATACGAGATTGAGGAATGTGAGTTAGCTATGCTTGAGTTCAATGATCGATTAGCAAGTCCATTGAGTGACCGAGAACTGACCAGGATTATTCGATCGGCTTATTCAGGAAAGTATCAAGCCGCACATAGAGAAAAAATTGTTGTATTGTGCCAGGAGTGGGTCGATACTAATCTCTCTGAAGAGCAGCTATTCAATAAAAAGCGTGGTTGGTGGAAATTCAAGAAGGAAAGATCCGTACGAAAGTATTCTCATAGTCACGAGTGGGCAGCTGATTTGCTGGCTTATTTGAACGAACAGTCCTATACCTACAAACCTTATATCGTTTCTACAAAAAAAGAGTTGAGAGAAGAATTAAAGATTCCGGAAAGATCCCTTGATAAAGTGCTGAAGCAACTGAAGAACGAAAATAAGATCTATTTCCGCGTTCGGGCCGGCCGCAATGGCGGAATTACTTTAGCCTCTGTTCACGGCTTGATGCGATCAATCATTCGAGTTAAAAAAGAGGTGCAAGAAGCGTATTTCCATGCGATTTCTGAGGCCTTTGGCTTAGGCCGGACATTTATACAAGAGACGTTGAAACAGCTGATAGAGCCTAAGAAAACCGCCGTACAAATGGAATTATTGCACCTCGATTCCGGATAATATTAAAACCCGCAAACTGCCTTTTACATTATATCTATGATACTTCTTGCCTTTCTAATGCTCTTACTATGTCTTATTCAATATGGCCTTGGTTGCCAGGTTTTAAGGAGTGGGGTACTATTATCACATATGCGATAATAGTACTTGAGGAGGTCTACCGTCTATGTCTGTTAATACTTTTGTTTATCCCTATCCTATCAATGTCTTTATTATTCGGCAGCTAGGGATGTCTGTAGAAGAATTTTGTGAGTTACATGATTATAAGCAAAGTACAGTAGCAACTTGGTCTTATCGGAGTCGTGCTGTGGGTTTATTACCATGCGATTTTCTGTATTGTTTAAGTTTGTCTTCTGGGTGGCCAATGGATAAGGTTTATAAAGAGTTGTTAGTTCTGGAGGAACAGTATTTGAGGAGTATTGACCCTAAGAAGGTAAAAGAGCAGGTTCAGTAGCTATTCTGATATTTTTGGCTTTTTCAATACATTGGAGTAAGGATAATCTAGATAGATTTCTGACAAAAAAATCTATATTTTCTCAAATTATTTTTCTGTTGTCTTAACGCCTTATGATATAATCATAGTAAAACATCATAAAATCATTAATATTTAAAAATAATGTTGGTTTTATGAAAAATGTGAGGAGTTAATGATGAAAAAGTTTTGTTTGTTTTTAGGGACTGTTTTCAGTGTTTTTCTGTTGTCGGGATGTGGGCAAGGGAATATTGAGATGTTGGATTTTGTTGATGTCAATTTTAGAGGCTTAGATACCAGAGGAACTGCTAGTTATTCAGTGGATTATGAAAGACTCCACAATTATTTGATTGAGAATGATAAAGAGTTAGAATTTGAAAGTCAAAACGTCTATTATGATGATCAACAACTTGAAGAAATGTTAGGTATAGGCTTGGATAAAAGCTCCGATTTATCGAATGGGGATAGTGTTACATTGACTCTTGATATTGATTCTTCCAAAGTTAAAAATTTGGTTGGTGGCGATAAAGAGTTTGTGGTTGAAGGTCTTGATGAAGCTAAAAAGTTAACCACAGAAGAGCTTGAAAAGCATTTGGTTGTAAACTTTAACGGTGTAAGTGGACTTGGGTCTGCAACAATTGATAATACTCTTCCTGGCGAGTTAGGTTATCTTGGATTTACTCTAGTCGATGATGGAAAATTTAAGAACGGTGATCTAGCGAAAATTGAAATAACAGAAGATTTAGAGAATCGGTTAGCAGATAACGGATATCTTTTGGATGATGATTTTGATCCTAGTTTTGAAGTTAAGGGGTTAGATGAAGTCGCCGAAAAAGCTACCGATATTGCAAATTTAGATGACATTAAACGTATGATTGATGAAGAAGTAAATAGATCATATAAAGATTGGAATCCAGAAGCATCTTACGGATCTCGTTATGAGATAAAAGAGGAAGGGCTATTTTATCGTCAATTTGTTAGGGATAGCAATGATTCACAGTTCAGTTTTAATTCTGCAACGAACAATGGAAATCTAGTGAAAATTTTGAGTGTCAAGAGGTATTATGGTGGAACCGAGAATAAGCTGAATACGGAATTCACTGCTATAATCGGTTTTTCAGATTTGTTCCTTGATGAAGAAAATAAGGTGAATGTTGCTGATCTTATAACTATCAAAGACACTAAGGATTCAACTTATTCGGTTGAATCTGTTGTCCAGCTGTATGAGGGATATGGATATAACCGAGTTGAAGAATAATTTTGTAGTCTGCCGAAAGAGAATCGGTAGACTTTTTTATTTTGCTAGAGTAAGATGTTGTAGAGGATTTAGTGCCAAAAATAAAGCTACTCAGAGGTTTACTCTGAGCTAGATGTTCCAGATAATCAGTTGATTATGTAATTGATCACTTCAGATGGGCCATTTCCTGATAAGAGATTTTCAATCGACTTAATACATTCCTCAGCATAAACGTGACGAATTGGAGATTTGGATTTTAAGTAATAAAGCTCTTCTAGAAATTCCCGTAGGTTCAGTATTGCTTGCTGTTTTAACTTGTTATTTTCAGTTTTATAATAGTCTAGCCGATACTTGGAAAACCTGTATAGTAATACGTGATCAGACGAATATTTAAGTCTTTGGTAACTGATGAGAGTTTCTAGGATCTCACTAGCGTTATTAATCAGGTCTTGTTTTAACTGGTTTGTTGTTTGGGTTGCTCGATCAATGGATCTGTCAGCTAAGTTGAATAATGCGTCTGGCAGTTGATGAGCATACCTAGAATTCAAAGAGGATATTTGACGAAAGTCATAATCTTTGAAAATTGTTGATATATCAAGGATTTGTTCGTCAGAAAAATGTGCTGTGAAATCAATAATGAATTGCAGATAAATAGCTGTAATATTTTTTCTGGCCTTGATTTCTTTATATACATGATCAGTATCCTTTTTGGATAATTCAGGAATTAGGTTACTGACGTGATTGAAATGTTGACGAACGTAGTAATGATAACGTAAATAGGTCATTGACCGATCTTTTAGGTCGTCTATATATCTATACAATGCTTCGATATCTTCTGTATCAAGATTGCCAGCAAAGGCTTCCTTGCATTGTTGTGTAATAAAAAGCAGAACCTGATTTTTTTCATTTTGTATATCGATAATATCTGAAAGCTGCATGCCTAAACGATTTGCAAGTTTTTCGATATCGCTGATAGAGAGCACTCTGTCACCATTTTCAAAGCGGGAATAAGAGGTTCTTGAAACGATACCTTTGCTTATTTCATCTTGTGTCATATTGACTTTTTTTCGAATATATTTGATTGCTTGATGAAATTGCATAATATCACTCCATTTATATTAATTTATTTTAATGTGCCGAATTAGCACATTTTTGATATTATATTGCGTTTTTTTGACGAAATTGTCATACTATGGTTAGATATCAAAACCGATTGTGCACAACCATAAGGGGGTTGAGGAATGTTTCCATTTAGTCCATACGATATACAGATTACCCGTCCGTAGACAATAAATTATAATTATTTTTTTGCTGACACCATAATAATAATTTATTCAAACTAAAAAAGCATGCAGTTCTGTATTTTCGAAAATCACTTGCGAAAAGAACAGAACAATGCTATGCTTTTTGTGAAAATGATGTTTTTAGCAAAATAAAAAACAATTAATGTTTAAATATAGTTTTTTTGGTTGCTCAGGCTGAGATATATTTCAGGCAATCAAAAAAGGGGATGCGACACGACCGGAAGACTGGTAATCTTTCGAACGTGCGTACATGAATATTAGAATCGACCTCTAATACCATGTTGCATACCCCCTCTGTTGGGCTACGCCCAACGAGGTTTAGTTTAGCATAGAATAGCTTCTTCGTCACGCCCTAAAAGGGGAAGACTGTAGACTTTTCTAGTTAAATATCTCGTTGGGAATAGTTGAACAGTCAGGGGTGTCACGTGATTTAGGTCGCGTGGCACCCCTTTTTTGTTTGTCTGAAAGTATCTTAGCAAATTTTCACAAATTATGGGAGGGAGAAAGACTGAGTTAAGCATAATTGCAATAATTTCTTAATAATAGCGGTAAGCAACTTTGATTTAATTGCTAGAGCAGCAGTGAAAGCAAGATCGATGACTAAAACTTATACAAGTGAATTAGTTAGAAAGGATTGATTGGGATGGTAGTCAAAAGTAAAAAAAGGCGTCAAGCTAGGGAATTAACTTCTGTCTGTTCTCTTTCGGAAATTGAAAGTCGTGCTCAATCTATTCGGTTATTTGACCGATCAATATGGATCAATATCGGTGATGGTCAAATTCTCAATATAGAGACAAAAGCTATGGAATCATTGACACAAAAATATGACGAGATCCGCACGGCTACACTGCCAGGGAAAATCGTTTTTGCCAAAAGAACGAAACCAGCTGATTCTTTGCGCTTAGTGAAATATCCCTATAAAGTTCGCTCATAACAAAAAATTGATAAAAGAATATTTCTACTTGCAAGTGAAAGCTTGTTTGTCCTTTGAAAACTGAATAGCAAGAATAGCAAAAAAAGACGTGGGAGTCTGACTGTCTATATCACGTTGCTATTCACACTAAAGGACAGGGCTTGGAGTGACTGTTGGATCACTCTAGGCATTGAAGTTCATATTTTATTCTTTCAGACGGCTTTCAGATGGATGTCTGGGCTTGGCTATACTGGCAGCAATGAGGTATGAGAGGTTGCACGGGATCCTAAACCGGCCGGTTCTCACTCAGCCTAAAAGTGATTCCAATGTCATTTGTAAGTAAAAATATTTTTTTATCTATCAAAATACTTAGTTTCAGCTATTAGAGAACAGCACAGAAAGCTTTTTCTTCTCTTTTATTTTTGCAATAGAGGTGGTCCAAAGGAAAAAGCTCTTTATCATGTTTAATAAAAATGATTGAAAGTAAGTGTTTAACTTGAAGGAGGAGTTGGTTTGAAGAGTGAAAGTGAATTGCTTGAAGGGATCAGGCAGTGTCAGCAGAACATGCTTGATAAAAAGATTAAACATGAAACAATGAAGTTGGAGAAGATGCTGAATTTGTTGGAAAAAAGCTATTTTAAGAGGGTCTGTCTAATTTTTAGATCCGGTTCAGAACATGGTCTAAAGCTTTTGAGCATTGCTGTGATGTTCATAATAGGATATCTGCTCAGCTCTTATTTTAGTACTATTTTTAGAATACCTATTGATTCAATGGGGAATGTAATCTTTACAATTCTCGGGACGGTTGTTGGAACGAGTTTTTTCGCAAGCATGTTTCATACTATGACGACAGTAAATTTATTGTCTCAGATTGAGGATCAATATAATAAATTAAGTTTGTTGTATAAGCAATCAGATGAAGTTTAACAGCTGATTGCTTATGAACTTGAAAGACGGGTGGTCTACTATGTCAGAGGTTGATAAACTACTAGCCTTCATGAAAACTGGAAGGAGAAAAGCTATTACTTTGGCAGAATATATTTGTTATCAAGAGAAAAAAGGAATTTGGAACAAAAAAAGAGCTATTAATTTACGTAGAGAACTAAGTTTTTCTAAATGTTTGGATATTACTTATATTCGTAAACAAATGGAAGAAGATATCATGAAAACAGAAACATTAATCAAAATTAGATAATTTTTAACAAGAAATGAAAGTACTAAAAGCGCATAGGATCATTCCATGTGCTTTTTATTTTTATGATCAGAAAGGAACGAGTATAGGATATGGAACAAAATGAATCTTACTACAAGGTTAGAAAAAAACATTGCCAAATTGAAATGGCAGGGCACACGAACGAGTATATTGATAAAGGAGATCTATTTATTGCAATTGAGTATCGGTTCTTTAATAGCGGTGCGATAGATATCCATGCACTGAGGGCTGCGAGAGGAATTGAATTACACGGAAGCGGAAAACGATACAATATTTCAAAAATTTATAAATCCAGGAAACATGTTTTTCTGTTTCTTGAAAAGCCTGAGTTATTGTTGGAATTCTAGTCGGATTAGACGAAAAAAAAAGGAGGAGTTGCCATGAAGCAAATAGAAGATTATGTCAAAGATGGGTGGCACCTGCAGTTAACAGTAGCTCCTAGTAGAAAAGGGGTATCATATCATGCCTGGGCTTATGAACATAAGGAGGACAAGGCCGCTGCATTGGTTGGAGAAGGTGAGACAATGGAAAGTATGCTTCGGGATCTTCAGGAATGCGAAAAAGAACTTTATCCTCATTTGATACGAAAACCTAAGCATAAGGAATTGAAATGGCAAAGAATATTTTGAATTATTTACCCAGAATTTGTTTTGCATTAGGATCAGCAGCTGTAGCAATGTATGGCTTTTATACTCTAAGAATTGCCCCATTAAAAAACAATCATAAATTACTCTTCGAGGATACAAAGAATCTTTATGATTTTTACATTCAATACAGAGATCAACTGGCAAATCTTTATCTTTGCTTATTCATTAACTACCTACTAATGATTGCGATAGGATTTATTTCAGGATTTCTAATATTTGCTGCGTCTTGGGAGGATAATTAAGTGAAAATATCTGAAGCAATTGAAACTGAAAAAAAAATAAAAAGAATACAGAAAATGAAAAGCTGTTTATTATCAGTTCATATAGTTATTTCAATTTTGAGTTGTTTTGTCTTATTGTTTTTATTCGGCTCAAATCGATTAAAGGATATCCATTGCTTCATGAAGTGGTTTCTTACAATATCTGCTTTGCTTTGGCTTGTATCAGGCTTTCTACGAATAAAGATTATCTTTCAGAAACAGAAATTGTGAAGTTTCCAAGAATGAAATTTCGAAAAATAGTCCAATTGATAGAAAGGGTGCCTTAATGGAGGATAAGTTAGCAGTTTTAATGGATTTTAACGAGAGACAGCAACAATTACTAGAAGATTTAAAACACGTATACACCTGGCAACATAGTCACGCTTGGGACTTGTTCTATTACTTAGTTGATAAAAATACCCAAATGTTTGACGAAGAAACAATATACAATTTTATAACTATGTCTGAAGAGGAATCTCTTGCAGTCCAAATTGTATTCAGTCAGTGGGTTTTGTTACGGGAAGACAAATGATTGCACTATCAACCATAACAAACTAATTGATGATGATTTAATAAGGGGGTTGTAAAAGATGTCGAATGTGATGAATAACGGAAAAGAAATAAAAACAGTAGAAAACGGTGCAAAAATAATAGTTGATTCAAAAGGTTATTTAACAAACAGTGCAGACTTGGAAGATAAAGGTTACACAGTTAAAACAGTTTCCTTAGAAAAGGATAAATTCAGTCGTTTTGATCCATACAAAGCTTTGAAAGAACTGGCTGAAGAAGATCCGGTTAAATTTAAAAGGGTCTCAAATGAGTTAGAAGACATTATCAAAACGGAAGAAGGAATTATGAACGAAGATGGATTTGTCAGCAATAGACAGAGATAACGGAATAGGGGGAAATGAAAATGAAGTTAAAAGAATTATTGAAAATTTTACCAGATAAAGCCGATGCAACGTTTGAAATTGTAGAAGAGACTTACCCAACAGGGATTTTGGTAAAAGATATTTTAGCGACTTATCCACGAGCGGCAGATTATGAGGTAACTCTACTAGACGCAGGAATTACAACACATGGGGGAAGAGATATTATTACCTTGTGCATAGAAGTCAGTAATGCGAATTAGTCAGTAATTCACCAAAATAGTTGAGTAGCAACGGCAAACTGATCTAGGAGAGTTAATTTATGAATTGAAATTGAAGAAGGAGAGTGAGACAAATTATGGTATCGAATGTAAATGAGCGGACACTGAAATGTGAAAGGCGTCTTGAGGTATTAGCAAATTGGTTTTGGAGAATCTTTATCGGTGGTTTTCTTGCTGTGGTTCTAGGATCAGTTGTTTATTGGAATCATTATTTTCCCGGAATGTTGTGGTTTCCGTTATTTCTATTGCTTTTATGGTACTTTGTTGTACTTAGTTTTTTATTGATTTCAATGAAATTGATACGATAGTGTAAAAAATCTACTGTAGCATTAAATTTCAACTTTTGGTACTCTATAAGTATAAAACGAGTTATTTTAGTCATATAAAAATAAAATATCACCGTTTTTTGAAAATAAAATAAAAAGTAGTCCTCGGCTAAGATTTACTAGGGTCAGGGGCATGCGAACCTTGGCAAATCTTAGCTGAGAACTTTAGTCAGTTTCTAAAGGATAGTAGTAATAATTGGTTTGGTCGTCAGTAGCAAGACCAAACGTGTCACCGATAAAGAAAGAATCGGGGCTTGAAATCAGTTTTTCCAGTTTGAATTTATTTGTTTCTCGATCAATCAGAGCAATCGGAAAAATGATCTCGTCATTATCTGTGACAATTGTTGCTTCGTTGACGTCTTCAAAGTGAACATATTGGATAAATCCTTCACCCAAGTCGGTAAGATTCTTATTCAGTGCTTTTTGAAGTTGTTCGAACGCAGAGAGTTCAGCCGAATTAGAAGCTTCACTCTCCAATCGATGTTCATTTCTAGCCGAACGTGTTTGATATAAAAGGAAAATGCTGATCGATAAGAAGAGTATTGGAAGGATGATATATAATTTTTTTTTCATATGTTGTCTCCAGTTTTTAATTTTTGAAATCAAGCTCTTTAAGTTGTATCGGTTCGAATTACTGTTGAATTTCGTATAATCCCATTTTTATCAGTATCAAGACTGCGTTTGTACGATTATCTATGCGATTTGCATGCTGAAATTCCTTGATTTGTTCCAACATTTCATTTGGAAGTGTCAGAAGTACTTTCTCATAATCTTTAGTAGCAAGAATTTGGAAGTTTTCAACTGGTAGATTACTAGTTAATCCTAATCTAATTAATTCTCGAATCTTTGCGGATCTATTAGTGGTGTTTCTTTTCTTACTAGTATCTAAATTCAGTTCTTCAATTTGCTGAAAAATGTCTGTATTGATTCTTTGCAACACCTGTTTTGATTTAGTTTTATCAATAGCCATAGCAATATTCCTTTCTTAAAACCTATAACTTAAGAATAGTGCTTAAAAAAAGTGTTTGCAAGCAAAAGTTATATATGATATATTGATTTTAAGAAAGTTATATATAATATACAACTATAAGGAGGAAAAATATGAAATCAATCAAAGGGAAAATCTCAGTAGCGTTGGCGTTACTCGCAACTCTTTACGTTGCAGGTACAACAGGGGTTAAGGAAGCAGCGGCAGCTGAGCAAGAGGCGACTCCGATCAGTGCAACTGTATGGATTGCTCGTACTGTAGATCAGGTAAAAGTAGATTTAGATAAAATGGTAGATAACACTTATACAATTGTTAGAGGTGACACGCTCTCTGTTTTAGGACAAGCAACAGGTATTCCGTTTGAGGACATTGCCAAAAGAAATGGCATTGCGGATCCTGATTGGATCTATGAAGGCAACAAGCTGATTTTTGATCGTGATCGTAAAGCTGTAACGATTCAAGATGAATCTGGAGAAACAGTTGCGCAAATTGCGGCTCCAAAACCTAAAGAAGACAATGCTGGTTCTACGAAGCCAGCTAGCGGTGGATCAACTGGCGAAAACGGATCTGGAGATTCAAGTAAACCAACAACACCACCGACAACAGATAATGGTTCAGGTAGCAGTGACAGTGGAACAACTACACCACCAACGAGTGGAGACAATGGACAATCAACAGATCGCGAAGTGTCAGTAACAGTTGTAGGCGAGAATGCTATGTTCACACGTTTCCGTGTTGGCCCGTTCAATAATACTGATGAGGCTTCTGCATGGGTCAAAGAGAATTATCCAAACGGAATCAAAGGATACGAAGTACACCCTGATGGTGACTATATTTATATTGAGTTCGAGATTGCGAAAGATGACCAAGTAACTCCTCCGGGAGGCGGAGATAATGGCTCTGGTGGCGAAGACAACGGCTCTGGTGGTGGTGAAACAACTCCTCCAGGAGGCGGCGATAATGGTTCAGGCGGAGGAGAAACCAATCCTGATCAGCCAACTAATTTAGGAAACAGCGGAATTTTTGTTGCAACACAAGAAGCTGCTTTCGCTGAAGCTTACGCACTATGGGCAGAAGGTAAATTCCTTGAATTTACAGATTTTGTCGCTTATCCAGCGTTGAATGCGGCTGGTGATATTATCGGCTGGACTGTAAATTTCTACTAGAATAATCAATTGAATAAGAATATTGAAAAAGAGGAAAGCATGAAAATGCTCTCCTCTTTTTTGTTTTTGAGGTGAGATATGGATAGAAAATGTCGTAGTCCTTCTTTTAAACAAGCCAATCAATGCACCATGGTTATCCATTGGTCTTTTAATCAAGAGGAGGATTTTTATGAGATTTAAAAAGCTACGGAAGATTATGAGCATTCTAATGCTCTCACTTGTAATTACTACAAGTCTTCCGCTCGAGTCATTTGCGATTACTCTTGCAAATGGAATCGAAAGTACAGTAGAAAATGAAAGTGAAGAAACTGATCAAAATAAACAGGCGGATGGATCGTCTGAAAATGAAGGGGTCAGCGAGGCTGATAATAAAGATTTTATTGGTCCAATACAAACTGGAGAAAGCCAAAATGCAAACGATGGACCGACCGTTGAAACACGGGAAGTACCTGAAGAATTAAAACAATTCTTTATCGGTGAAGAAGATCTTCATGCTATGTCTTCTTATTTTGAACAACAAGAATTGGCAGATCAATCAGACGAGTGGCAGCAACTAAAAAAAGAAAGCATGTTAAGAAGCACCACGTATCGTTTAAGCGAGAATGGACGAACGAATGCAAATGTGGCCCGTTATACGCCGTCTGGTCTGCATTACACGCATGATATTATTATTCGCTGGCAAATCGATGGCGAAGATGTATTTTGTATCCAAGAAGGTGTATTTACTGAAGCGGGTATTCAGTATACGCAAAAGTTGGATCTGTCTTCGGTTCTTACAGCTGAAAGAGCTGCTAGATTGAGTTTGATCGGATATTTTGGTTATTACCAATCACCTACGATGCAAAATTACGCACTAACACAGATGATGGTTTGGGCGGAAATGGGCGGAAGTTTTATTAACTATGGTGTGTTTGGTAAATCAACTTATGATGATTTTGTATCAAAAGTTAATGCAAGTATTGCTGATCACCGTTTAACGCCTTCATGGCATAATACAACCGTCACTGTTAAAGTTGGCGAAGAAGTTCGAGTGAGAGATACACACAATCGTTTTGCTTCTTGGAATGGCTCTGTTATCGCCAATACAGCTGGTGTTAACGTTCGGAAAGACGGTAACGACTTGGTGATTACTGCAACTGCGGCTTCCAATGATTCCGGAAGAATCACATTGGCGAAACTTAATCCTAATGGAGCCGGTATTGGTACCACTTATGCATATACTAACGGAATTTCTCAAGATCTATCAAGAATGCATTTACCCGATCCTGGACAAGGATTTTTAAATGTCAATGTATTGAAACAAGGTCATGCACGCGTCCGGAAAGTTGATGAAACAACGGGAGAACCTCTAGCCGGTGCTGTATTCCGTTTTACAACTGATGATGGGGAAAAGAAAGAGATCACTACAAACGCTGAGGGAATAGCAGAATGGCGCGATCTGATTCATGATACTAAGGTAACGATCGAAGAGATCACAGCACCAAACGGATATGTCATTAATCGCACACCGCAAACAATTACTATTCGTGCAAATGAAACCACTACGGCAACCTTTGATAACCGTGTACAACTAGGGACGATCACGATCGATAAGCTAGGGGAAATGTACGGCAAAGATATGCCTAATGATCATTACACGCTAGAGGGAAATATCTTTGAAGTCTTTGAAGGTTCAGATACCAATGGAGATTTGGTTGATACCATTACAACCAACGCTTCAGGAACCGCCAAAACAAGAAGTCTCCCTTTAGGAATCTATACGATTCGAGAAAGACAAGCGTCAAGAGGTTATGTATTAAATACAAATACTTGGACGATTGAAATAAAATATGCTGGCCAAAACGTTGAAATCACAAACGTTAGCCAAGAAATAAAAAATAAAGAGCAGCTAGGTACGATTACGATCGATAAATCTGCTGTAGAATTTGGTAAAGATATGCCAAATGCTAACTATACTTTGGAAGGAAACATTTTTGAAGTATACGAGGGATCAGATACTTCTGGTAAGCTAGTAGACACGATTACAACCAATGCTTCAGGTATTGCTAAATCGAAAAGTTTACCTTTGGGTACCTATACGTTAAAAGAAATCCAAGCTTCTGAAGGATTCTTACTGAACACGAATACGTGGACCGTAATTATCAAATATGCAGGTCAAAATATTGATGTTACTAATATCATGCAAGAAGTGGAAAATCAGGAACAACGAGGCAATGTGGTTCTTAAAAAGCGTGACATTGAGACAGACGGTGTTCCACAAGGTGAAGCAACTTTTGAAGGAGCCAAGTTTGATTTATATAGAGCTTCTAACAAAGAAAAACTAGGAACCTACACAACAGATTCTAAAGGTGAACTAACTGTTCGAAACCTTTTGCTTGATGATTATTATTTTGTAGAGGTAGAAGCGCCGAAAGGTTACGTCCTTGATGATACGCCGGTACCATTTACGATTGCCTATGCTGGCCAAACAGCTGCGGTAGGAGTACAAGCAAATGTGACCAAACAAAACCAGGTAATTACAGGTGGTTTTGATTTGATTAAGATCGGTAACTACAGCTGGTGGAACAACGCTTGGCATTGGATCACTGGTCAAGATCAATCAAATGAAGTAACTGTATTAGAAGGTGTTGAGTTTACCGTATACCGAGATCACGGCAATCGCGAGGAAGTCGCTAGAAAGACTACAGATGCTTCTGGCCATGTAAGTTTTTCCGGACTTCAGTATGGAACCTACCGTGTGTCGGAAACGAAAGTTCCTACAGGTTATGATGGTAGCGAAGACTTCTATGTAACGATTAGTGAACATGGACAAACGTTCCATTATGTCATTGAAAACAAGGTGAAAGAAGCAAAGGTTCGCTTTGTAAAAGTTGACGAAGAAACTGGCAAAGAGATTGTCAGATCTAAAGCAGGTTTCGAAATTTATTCAGAAACGACTGGCGAACAACTGAAAATGAAAGACTTAGACGGTGTAGAGCATTCCGTTTTCTACACGAATGAAGAAGGTATTCTTCAACTGCCAACACAATTTGCGTTTGGAGAATATAAAGCAGTTGAAGTAGAAGCGCCCGAGGGATATGTCCTAGCTGACGAGCCAGCATACTTTGAAGTCAGTGGTGAAGAAGAAGACGGGATCGTCTTAGTTGTGATCACCAACAAGAACCAAATGGGGCAATTAGAAGTCAACAAAACGGTTGAAACGAATGTTTCTGTTGCGAATCATGAATCTGAATATGGTGAGTACAGTGAACTAGAATTCGAACAGCATGCAGGTGCAGGTTTTGAGTTTAAAATTCGTCCAACTGAAGATATTGTGACTGGTGATAACACTGTTCGCTTCCCAGCTGGAGAATTTTTACAGCAAGATGGGGAAGATCTTGTTTGGACAACGGATGAAGAGGGCCGCTTCCTAACTGATCCAATTCTCTATATCGGAAAATATGAGTTAATTGAAGTGGGTGCGCCAAAAGGGGTCGTCTTATTGGAAGATCCAATTCCTTTTGAAATCGAATATGCCGGACAAGCACTAGAAATCACTTCTAGTACCCTAGATGTAGAAAACTTTTTACAAGAGATCAATATCTATGGGCAAAAAGAGCAGGAAGTAGTTATTGGTTGGGAAGATGATCAAGCTGTAATTGATTTGGAAGCCGCAAACAACGGACAAGTTTTTGCTTTACGTTTAGCCGAAGAATTGACGATTGGGGAGTCAGTTCTTGAAGCAGATACAACATTGCGCTACACAACGGTAGAAGATGGAATCATTGCTTTTGAAGGACTGAAGTTACCGAATCAGACGATTCGTATGTACTTGCAAGAAGTAGATGCTGGTACAGATCATGTCTTGAATGAAGCGAAATACTTCTTCACCTACGAACCAGAAACAAATGATCAAAAACACGATATTCATGTTTCAGCAAAACAAACTGAAAACGAGCCAGAAACCGATGAAGAAGCTCCAATCGAAGAAGGCGAAAACGAAGACGAAATAAATGACTTAGGGACTGAAGGGGAAGCAGAGAAACAGGAAACTCCCGAAACAGAAGAAAATGAAGCAGACGCTGGTGCTTCTGAAGAGTCAGAGGAACAAGAAGAAGATTCAGTGGTAACGGAAGAAGATCCTGAAGAAGGATCCGATGCTATTTTGAATCGTCTTGCACGTGCAAACGTAAAAGTAATCAAAACAGATGGAATGGATCAAAAGGCGTTACCTGGTGTCGAATTTGATTTGATTCGAATTGGGGAGTTCAAACAAACCGAACCAGAAACGGATAATGATACCACAGATAGTGAAAATCCGTCTGATTCTGACGAGAAGGAAACGGAAGAATCCACTCCTGAAGACGAAGCAGAAACAACGCCAGAAACTCGTTCAGAGTCTGCTGAGGCAGAAGAGGAGCTTCCTGAAGATAATGCCGTTGAAGAAGACAACGGAAGCTCAGAAAGCGACTCACGCACTGTTATCGGTACCTATGTAACAGATGAGAATGGAGAGATTCTAGTTGAAGATCTACCAACCGGTCAATATGTGTTTGTTGAAACGAAACCACTTGATTGGTATCACGAAAATAACGGAGAATATCCGTTTGAGGTCTCAGCTGAGAATCATGAAGAAACGATCGTAATCGAGGTTGAAAACGATCGATTGGATCTTGAGGTTGAGACTGTGTTTGCAGAAACTGAAACGGGTGCAAAAATAGTAGATCCAACAGTTGATAACAAGTTGACTGATTTTGCATGGGTACGCGGTGGAAAAGAAGGACACGAGTATTTTGTCGTTACGAAATATATTAATGTGGCTACTCAAGAGGTTGTCGATATCGAAATTTCTTCCTTCGTTTCAAAAGGAGAAGAAGAACAGGAACTTCTCTTTGATTTGTTATTGCCTGCAAATACTATGCAAGACGGAGACGAATTAGTCGCAACTCATATGGTTTATAGTGATGAGGATCTAACAGACCTTGTTAGTGATCACTTTGATCTAGATAACAAAGAACAAACTGTTGGATTTGCGGTTAATAAAACACCAGAAATTCCTCAAGCAGGAAGCTACAGTACTTGGGATAATTGGAAACTCAAAGTAACAAGCTTTTTTGCAAATTTATTTGAATAGCAGCAAAAGAAGAGACGAAGTGAAGTTCACTTTGTCTCTTTTGTATTTGTGGAAGGAGAAATAGCGTGAGAGGACTATTAATCAAAACCAGGAGATTGAAGCTTTTGTTTAGGCAGACGTCCAAACGGAAAAAAATTGCTGTTTATACAACTACAGTGATTTTGATTTTCGGTTTGGTAGTACTTGGCGTATTTATCAAGCATTTCCAGTTTTCTAAACAAGTGAATGCATTGCAACAAGAAGCATTGGTGGAAATGCAACAAAAATCACCTGATCAAAGAGTGATAGGAAATTACAGTGGGGAAGATATAGAACCGTTACGATCGTCACATTTGCCTGTGGATCCGGTTGAACTGATCGATCAGTATGGCGTTGGATTTATACGTATTCCAGCTGTAGGAATGGATCTGCCTATCTTAGAAGGGATCACGCAAGCCAATATCAGCATTGGAGCTGGAACAGTTAAGGCAAATCAGCAAATCGGTAAAGGAAATTTTGCTCTGTTAGGCCATTACATGACTTCACAAGGGCTGTTGTTCGGTTCTCTACAGTATGTATCAGTCGGAGACGAGGTAGAAATTACCTTTTACGGGGAAGAAGCTACCTATGTCGTACAAGAGACAAGAGTTATTCACCAAAGTGAAGGGCAATATATGTTGGATGATCCAGACGATAGTCATTGGTTGACTTTATTAACTTGTAATAGTGATCGAGTTGGCTCAGATTATCGAATTATGGTTAGAGCAACAATGAAAGAAGAGTAAAGAAAGGAGTGGTCAATACATGCACATATCCGGACAAGAGAATATAAACAAGGATGGTTGTAGTTATCGAATCTCCATTGCGCAATCAGTAATCGAAGTTTCTTTACGTTGGGAAGATGGCTTTTATTCTTACAATGAGGAAGAAGTGATCCAAACGATCAATGACGACAATCGGATCACTGATCAACTTAAATTATCTATTTATCAGTGCATAGATCATATGAATCAATTGTTTTACTTTTCTCACGCAATACTCAGTGAGGGGTTGACTAGTGAGACTGGAGGAAGATAGTTGATGAGAGCTGCGCTTGGTGAAAATAAATCAGAATACACAGTGCTTATTGGGCAAAGTGGATGTGGGAAAACAAACTTGATCAGGAATATGATTTCTCATGCATTAAATACATTTAAAAACGATAAGATCATTCTTGTTTCTCAGGAAAATGAATATGAGAGTTTTTTAAAGCACATGGATAGTAGTAATAGTCGTTTTACTTTTGTAGATTTTGATAAAAACATTGGAGTTGGGGTGACAGCTTATCCTGGTATGCCAATCGATAAGCAAAATATAGATTCATTATTTCGCTCGATATGCCAAATGATCAAACAAAATACGAAAGATGGGAGAAAAACGTGGGTTTACTTTGATGATCTTGAATATTTCATTCCCAATATAGATGAGGATACTCAGGTTATCGATTTATTGGAAGAAACTAACGGCCTGAATGCAGCATATTTGTTTACTGCCCATCGTGTTAACGATCTTAATTGGAGACAGCTGTATTTGTTAAAGCATGCAAGTTTTGTATTAGCTATGCAAATGCCGACTACGTCTGCAGAAATTTTAGCGAATGAAAATGTGATACCGAAAAGCTATATCAAGCCTATTACTAAACTGAAAATAGGGGAAGGTTATCTCTTTTCTGAGGATGAACAAATATTCAAGTTAGCAAACAAGAAATATGATTGTTCAATCCGTTCTGAAGTTACATTAACTCCCTCGAAACAGTTTATACATGCTGAGCAACAGTTGAACAGACTTTTAGGAATTTCATTTGGAGGTGGTATCAATGGTTTTTGATTTAACAAAGAACCAATCGAAAGAAGAAAACAAGGAAATTTCTTTTGAAAAAACAGAAGAAATCGGCATCATTGCAAGAAATAAGTGGGGAACTACTGAGCTTAATAAGGTTTCTTATAATGGGCGAGATCCAGTGTATGATCTTCGAAACTGGTCGCCTGAAGGAAAGATGAAAAAAGGAATTACGCTTACTGATCAGACGTTGGAAAATCTTTTAATTGTATTAAAAGCACACTTAGAAGGAGTTATTCCGACCGAAGAAAAGGAAGACACTGAAGAATCAGATATTTCAGCACATCTTCCTGAAGACTTTTGAACTAGGAGGCTAGATTATGAGTCAATCGCAACAAGAGGCTTATCAAGTTATTTGTAAAGGAACACCTCAAAAGCTCTATCAATTGTTTCGCCTCTTTTCGATGCTGAAACAGGCCGCAAAGTCTAAGGAAATGAAACAACAGGCAGAACAACTTGCAACGGATAATTGGGAAAAGTTTAAAAAACTCAGAGAACAACTTGGACTCCCAGATAGACCCGAATTAGAATTCAAGTTTAAACAATTGCCCAGAGAGAAACAAATGGAGTTAATCCGCGATTGTGAGAAAAAGCTTCTCATTAAGGCCGGTGAAAAAGACTACGAGTTTCTATTGGCCAGTAATAAAATGCTGGCTGAACCACAGCTGTTAAATAAAGAAGTGAATTTAGATCAGCTGAAGACAATGTTGACGGAGTATGGTCTTCAATTCCATGTCAAGGAACTTCCTGATCAAACAATGGAGCTACACTTTTACGCAAAAGATGCGAACGTTGCTACACGAGCACTTCAACGGACGATCGATGAAATCGTCAAGGATCCGGATTGTGTCACGAAGCCCACATTTGAAGCGTTGATCAAACAGGCCAAAGAACAATCAACAGAAAAAGCAAAATCGGTAGAGAAAGAAAAAGAAGCCAGCGTTCAAGTTGGATCAGAAGGAACCAAATTAGTTGGAGATAGTGCGAAAGAGGCAAAAGAAACCTTGGACGCACTATCTCTTTTTGAAAACGCTGGTGGGGGAATTGAGCTATGACAGAAAAGCAATCATTTCTTCCGTATGCTTTTTTTGGTGGAGCCGGTGCTTTTGTAGCGAATCGAGCTGCAGAACTAGCCATGCATGCACCAGAAGGTGAGAAGCTGGCTGCAGCCGTGCAAGTAAGTAAGGAGATTTTCTATAATCCGCTTCATTTTTCTACAGAAAGAACGTCGCTCCTTGTATGTGGTGCCGCATTGACCGTCGCTTCTTTGGCCTACCTTGTAAGAGATACTAGGGAATATGATCCAGGAAAGGAATACGGTAGCGGCCGGTGGGGAACCAAAAAGGAAATGAAGCAGTTTAGGAACAAGAAGAGCTTTTCAGACAATCTTATTTTTGGCCAAGGCTGCTACAAAAACTTGTACGAGGGAAAAAATCCGAGGTTGAACAGAAATAACAATGTAATGGTTATTGGAGGATCAGGATCTTGGAAGACCACCTCGTACATTATGAGTAATATTGCTCAAATGAACTCAAGTTTTGTTGTAACTGATCCGAAAGGAAAAACCGTGAACCGTGTCGGAAAAATGCTAGAAAGAAATGGCTACAAAATCAAAGTGGTTGATTTTGATACGCTGAAAAATACCGATCACTTCAATCCATTTGCTTATGTCAAGGATGAGGTAACGTTGAAAAAAGTGATAAACGCTTTGATAGATTCTACAAATGCCGACCATGAGAAAAAAGGTGAGCCGTTTTGGGATAAAGCTGAGGAACTGCTTATTACAGCTCTGTTTGCTTATCTTTATTATCGTTATCGCGGTACAGAAAAAATCAAAGGTGACGGTATTATGCCTAGTCTGGATCAAATAGGTACCTTAGTTCGATTACTGAAGCGTGAGAATAAGGATGTCGAAAGTCCTCTAGAATTCATGTTCAAGAATTTTGCGGAAGAGTTTGGTGAAGACAACTATGCCTATCTTCAATGGCAAAACTTTATTCGGAATTTTGAAGGTAAAACAAAAGACAGTGTACTCGCAATTACAATCACTCGTTTTTCACTATTTGATCTCGAACAGGTCAAAGAATTCATTAAAGATGACAACTTGGAAATTGAGAAATGGGTTGAGGAAAAAACTGCGGTTTTCTTGAAGATTCCAGATATGGACGACACATTCAATTTCCTTCCTCTTCTTATTTTCTTACTGTCATTTAGAACACTGGAACACATAATTGACAATGAAATGGGCGGAGAAGCTAATGTTCCAATCCAATTTTTAATGGATGAGTTTGCCAATTTAGGTAAGGTACCTAATATCAAACAAGCTTTGTCTGTATTCAGAAGCCGTTTGATGAGTATCACGATTTTACTACAGAGTGTCAATCAAATCGTAGCCATGTACAAGGACGATTGGAAGTCATTTTTTGGTAATTGTGACGCGTGGATCTATCTTTCAGGATCTACCGAACCAGATACTCAGAAATTCTTCTCTGAGACTGCTGGGAAGAAGACAATTTACATTAAAAAACGCGATAGAGGATCCGTTCGTAGTGAACCAGTTGGAAAAGAAGTTATTTCTCAAAGTGAAGTTGGGGAGCTGGACAGGTTGAATGCACTGGTAAAAATTGCTTCAGTACCAATGTTCAAGGTTCCTAAGTTTAATTATAAGAAACACCCGAATGCTAAGGAGTTCGGCCATAAGGAAGGCGATCCGAATTGGTATGAGGTGAAACGATATAGAAATAGCCTAGAAAAATTTGAAGTAAACGTATCAAAGGAAGCAAGTACTGAACCGTTGGTTTTGGATATTGATTGGGCAGCATAAAAAATTATAAAAGTGAATGGAGACAGAAAATAATGAATAGAATTTTATCAAATGTAGCTACAGGATTGAATCAATTAGTAGTAGGGAATGCTAGCAGCACTGGTGCAACAATCGCTGAAGGGATTATGTGGATGATTGGTGGGGGCGGTGTTCTTTTAGCCGTGTGGGGTGTTGTTCAAATCACCCAAGCAGGTCGACAAGGGGATTCTCAAGGGAAAATGGAAGGGTCTTGGTTAGTTATCGGTGGAATGCTTTTGATCGCTATCGGCGGAGGATCGTTAATTAGTGGAATTTTCTCGAACCCTCCAGGCATGTAACAAACACTTCAGAGGAGGATTCGTATGGATTTAGTTGAAACGCTCACTCAGAATATGGGGGATTTCTCTCCGGAAACATTGAGTTGGATCAATAATATTATTGCCAATTCAACACGTGCTGTTGGTGCGTATCTAGTAGGAATACTCATAGTTTTAGAAATCGCGAAAATGTTTGAAAAAGCAAATTCGTCAAATGCCGGTATTGTGACCTTGAAAATGTTTCAAGGTCTCTCTTTTCGTCTTGCTCTTGGTGGAATGGCCGTTGCTTTTTCAAGTATGACGTTAAATTTTATTTTGGATATTGGGATTGGACTTGGGAATTTAATTTCAAGACATGCAGGAAATGCTTTTGATGTTTTTCTCCTACCAAGTGTAGAGGTTCCGACAGATACCTTATCAATAATTGGTGAATTAATTGGTGCGCTATTGAATCCTACTGAAGCACTACGAAGAGGAATAATGGTGCTTTTATTGGTGATTATTGGTGCTCTTGTAACATTGGCTGCCTACGTCATGGTATGGGTAATCGTTTTGCTACGGTTCTTCCAGTTATATGTCATGCTGGCACTCATGCCTATTCCGATGTCTTCCTTTGCGTCTGAAGAACATGATCATATTGGGAAAAACTATATTAAAAGAATTTTAGCTTATGCTTTTCAACCAGCAGTAATAATGGTCGTTTTTGGTGTGTACCATTTCTTATCTAGTATCACACTGGATCTAACGGGGTTAGGTAATCCATTGAACATTGATATGGAAGTTCAGTTCTTCCAAAATCTAATACTGGCGGTTGTTTTCATTATCGTTCTGTGGCAAACACACAAAAAATCTTCAGAAATGTTTGGGGTGTAAACAGTGGAAATCAAAGTTTTTAGAGATGTTTCAAAAAGGGATAAAACAATGGCCGGATTGACGGGATCTCAATGGCTTTTGATCTTAGGCCTTTTACTTACGTTCGGATTGGATGTCGTCAATGCCATCTATGGATTTATTCCAGTAGGCTTGCTTAGAGGATTGTGCTTTCCCTTATTAGGTTTAATTGCTTTTAACGCAATGTTCAGACCACATGGTTATAAGTTTTCTACTTGGGTAAAGCTAAATTTGAAGTATCAAACAACGGTTCAAATCAGAACATATCAAACCAAAGAAGGGATTGAAAAATATAGTGCGAAAGACTTCCAAAAAAACAAAAAAATTAAAGAAACAACAAAAAATAAAAGCTGCTAGTACGCAAAACTCTTTGTATTATACAGCCTTGTTTGAAGACGGGCTGATGCATGTCGTCGAGGATATCTTTTCTATGACTTATACGTTAGGAGCAATCAACTACACAACTGCACACGTTGAGAAACAAAAACAAGTACTCTCTCAATACAACAAAGCAATCAATCAATTGTCTGAAAAAGAACATTTTCAACTATCGTTATTAGTTACCAAAAATCCAAAAGGAAAGTACATGCAAGAAACTGCGTATCCTTTACAAAATGACGCAGGTGACGAACTTAGAAATGAATTGAACCAAATCATTGAGACGAGCTACGATGCTGGACGGAATAACTGGAAAGTAGAACGTTTTATTACGCTGTCTACTCATGCAGAAAACATTAGAAATGCACAAAAACGATTGCTAAATATTAGTGATGCATTTGCAGATGAATTGATGGCTGTCAAAGCCCCTATGGAGGCACAGGATGGCATGCAAAGGTTAAAGACGATGAACAAGATCTTGCGTCCTGGCAAGCCGCTGTATGGCGACTATCAAGACATTGAGAGAAGCAAACGAACAACGAAGGACTTAATTGCACCAAATTATCTCGACTTTAAAAAAGTCGGAAAAATCGACTTTCAAATGGATGATCATTTTGGTCAAGTATTATATTTGCGCGATTTTCCACGTAACTTATCTGACAACATGTGCAAAGAGCTGACAGAAGCGGAAGCAGAAATGGTGATCACAATTCATGCAACCCCTTATTCGATCGCAAAAACAGCGAAAAAGCTTAGAGAAGAAGCGACAAATCTTGAGTCTGATGTAATCAAGCGAGAAATGAAAGCTAGTGAGCGCGGATATTCGACTAGGCACATAGCACGAACGATCCGAGAACACCAGGAAGATTTGAATGAACAAATTGAGTTTGTAGAAGAAACAGGGGATAAGCAGCAAGCTTCTACATTCCTCATTTACGTTTGGGACGAGTCAAAAGAAGCCTTGTATCACCAGATAGACAAAGTGAAGGCTGTTGGTGAAAAGTTTGGGGCTGTATTTGAACCATTGTATCTGACACAAGAAGAAGCGCTGAACTCTAGTCTACCGATCGGCAAAAACTATTTAGACTATGAACGAACGTTTATGCGCGATTTGATCACACCGAATATTTCGATTAATTCTCCATTTACCAGCCAAGATGTTCAACATAAGGGCGGAACCTATTACGGGACAAATCAATTATCAAAAAATAATATTTTGATTAATCGAATGGGTAGTGAAATGAAGAACGCAAATGGCGGAATCATGGCTGTATCCGGTGGTGGGAAATCTTTTGCGGCCAAGAATGAAATAATTGCTACACGTCTTAGAAACCCTGAAGCTGAAATCATTATTTTGGATATGGAGAGAGAATATATTCCTCTTGCTGATGCTTTAGATGGTGAGGTTGTCACTGTTGCCCCAGGAAGTGATACGTCGATAAATATTTTGGAGTTAGCTGATGCCAAATATATGTCGGCAGGAGACAGTCCGGTCGCTATCAAATCGAACTTTTTGATTAGTCTGATCTCTAACTTGGTTGGACATATTACTGCTGGTCAACGAACAAAAATTGATTCGGTTACACAAAAAACTTTTAAGGAATATGATAGGCCTACCTTGCAAGAGTGGTATAAAGTCTTGAAAGAAGACACCTCTGAAGATGCAAAAGAATTGATTGATGCTTTGGGACTATATATCACTGGATCTTTAAATATGTTTGCAAAAGAAACCAATGTGAATGTGGCAAAGAATTTAACTATCTATGATATGTATTTGCTAAAAAATGAAATGACCACGTTTGGCTATTTGTCGATCTTGGATCGAATTTGGAACAAAGTAGTAGAAAATCGTGCAAGGGGAATTGAGACACGGGTTTATATTGATGAATTTCAAGTCATGATTAATCCTTCACAACCCGAAATCTTGCGTGTACAAGCTTCGGAGATCTATTCTCGTATCCGGAAATATTATGGATGTCCAACGTTCATGACCCAATCGGCAGAAACCATGTTATCGACCATGGAAGGTCGATCGATTCTCTTCAATTCAGATTTTCTAATTCTCTTAGAACAAAAGGGAGAGGTATTGGATGCCTTAGTAGATCGCTTCAAACTGACGGAAAAAGAAGCTATGTACCTTCAGAACAATAGAGTCGGAACTGGATTGATTATTGCAGGTGGTCAAATTATTCCCTTCTCTAATTTGATTCCGAAAGAAACGAAACTATTCGAATTAATGAATACGAGCAGAAAAAATGAAAATCAACTCACGGCCTAAAGACAAATTTAAGCTACCAAAAGAGGCTCGCTTTAAGGGAGAGCAGCGCTCTTTGAAAATTCGTTCCGGTACGATCGCTAAATTTAATCAAAGAGCGGTCTATGGCTATACAAGCAGTAAGAAGCAAATTGATGCTACAAAGCAACATACGAAACAAAAGAATGAGCTGAATGCGGGGATATCTTCAGGAACAAGCCACTCAGAAAATACAGGATCTACAGTTGGCACTCAACAGTTCAAAGAAGATAGTTCAACATTTATTACTCAATCTGATAAGAAGAAAGCTAACTCCCTTACAAAACATGTTAAGGGAGAGGCTTCTTCGTTTGATCAAGGACCGGATAGAGAATCAGCTTTCTCTCATAAATCAAAAAAAGAAACCATTTCAAGCAAAAATAAAAAACAAGCCAAAGAAGCTGCTAAAAAATCTGAAAATCTAAACGAAGACAAGATAGTTAACAAGTCAAAGAAAACAAAAGAAACAAAGTCGAAACCAAGAATCGGTAATGAGCAAGCTGCACCTTCTGAATCAATCTTTTCGGCTTCAGCGAAAAAAATAGGAGCAACACAACTTCTTGATCAAAGTTTCAGCATACTTGATCAAGAAGAAGATACAGAAGGTTTGCAAGAATTCAAAACAAATGCGAAAAATACCGATCACCTTTTCAAGGGAGCAAAAAAAGTAGATCGATTTTTAACCAAAAACCAAAAGTTCTCCCAATCTGTAACTACTGGAAAACTTGAATCTTTGCGTTTCGCTTCAGACAAGCAGGCAAGCAAAGTGGCGAGTGTGGCCATGAAATCTGTAAAGAGCAAGTCAACACAGCAAGTCACCACTTCTCAAGTTGCTATTAAGATTCAACAAGCAGTTGCACATGCAACGAGTAAAGTAGTCAGCAGTTTCACGGCCAGTAATCCGATCGGATGGATTGTGGCCGGTATAGCCTTTGTGTTATTGATCTTTTTTGGCTTGTTGTTCATGTTCAATAGTCAAAGCAACGCTTCTTCTAATGACGGCGTTTTTTATGTCAAACATTGGGACGGAGACAATGCATACAATTCTTCACTACTAGCCCAACGATACGGGATTACAGCTGAGCAAATAGATACGTTCATTGCAAACGAGGGATATACAGTAGACTCTCGTGCCACAGGGGAAGAGTTTTTGCGGCTTCAAGCCATTTCAGGGATAGATGTCCGAATGCTTGTAGCTTTCGCTCAATGGGAAAGCTCGTATGGTACAGCTGGAGTAGCCCTCCAATTCCCTAAAGCGAATATCTTTGGATATGGTGCATTTGATAATGATCCTAACCAAGGTGCTTCTTGGGACAATACAAGAGCTGTACAAGACTTCAGAAGTACACAAATAGATTCTTACGGGAATCGAACATTGGCGATTATGGACGCACGTGCTAGGGCTTATCATAACAATACATTGCAACCAGGCGAGTTTGTTTATTGGACCAAGTTGGACGCGGGGAAGTCGAGAGCTGAAACAGCTGAAAAATTAGATCGATGGATCGATGCGAATGGCGGTACTCCGGATCCGCCTGGAGGCTATGGACCTGTTGGCGGCGGCGGTGCTGGATTAGCAGTATTGGATCAACGCTTAGGTACAGTTATTAGTGGAGAATTCGGTGGTCTAACTGGCGAATGTTATGCGGTGTCTGCATTTTACGCTAATTCGATCAATCCATCAATCATTTTGAGAGGTGGAGTCAAGGCTAGTGACATTGGAACAGACTATCCGTGGGCCAGCTGGGGCTGGTCAGTCATTCGAAATCCTAGCTATCAAGAAATCCGTGCCGGTGACATTATTAATTACGCTACAGGCGGCAATATGGGATCTTGGTACGCCCATTCTTTATATGGACATACTGGTGTTGTAGGTCAGGTCTTAGGAAACAATCAATACGTATTATATGACCAGAACCCTGGGCCTTTGAAAACATGGACAGTCACATTTTATCCTGGCAGCGTGTCTTCTGTTGTTCGGCCGCCAAACTAATAAGGAGAGGAACCAATGCAAGATAAAAGAAAAATCAAAATCATTATGGGTGCGAGTATATTTTTATTAGTTGCGATCGTTGTAGGGCTTGTGTATATGACAATAGCTTTCATGAATACAGACAGTAAGTCTGTGCAGCCGCCAACGCAAACCCAAGAAACTAGCGATCGGCAAGGTACTTCAGGAACTACTGAAGGCATGTTGACGGAAGAAACAGCTTCTAGTGAAATGCTTCAGACACAAGAGTCTACCGAGTCTAGTATTGAAAAAAACGAGTCCGTTGACTTGTTGCGAAACTTCTTTAGTGTTTATTTCACGTGGGATCTTGATGAAAAATCAGTATCAGATCGCGCGGATTTGCTAAAAGATCTTATGAGTGAGGAGTTATACGAGCAAAAACGTATCGAGGCTGATAGTGAAATAATCAAGGAGTTGATCAATACCTATCAAGAAACAAAAGAAATCAATACGTCAAATTCAACGCAACTGGTGTCAAGTCGATACCTATCCTCTCAAATTTACCAGGATACAGCTGATAATAATTTGTACAAAGTAACTGTAAGAATAGAACAAAAGGTGCCTTACCAAGACTCGCCTTTCATGACAGAAGAGTCTTTTCTGGTTCGTTATTTAGGTGACAAAATTACAGAAATGTATGAAGTAAACGATCAAGCAAGGAGTGATTCAAGTGAGTCAGAGTAAGTTAGAGAAGCTTCGATCTAAAATGGAAGACTCAATCAAAAAGAGGGACCAGTTGGATAAAAGTATAAAGAAACTACAAACTCAAATTGCTGAAGAGGAAAGCAAAGGGTTTCGGTCAGTAATCGAGGAAGTAGGGATCTCTTATGAGGAAGCGATTAAATTATTGAAAGACCGATCAATTTCGACTCCTTTCGTTGGTCATGAAGTTGTTCAACAAGAGGAATCAGATCTTTCCATGAAGGAGAATAGCTATGAAACTATTTAAGAGAAAGCCTAAATTTATCTATGAAATATCCGAGAGTGAAAATTTGCCGGATTCACAACTATATGATGCTTATGATCTTGTGGAATACATTACCGATCAAGACTTTCGTTTCAAAAGAGACTATTTGAAGGGTTCTGTGCTTATTACGAAAGTAAGAAACAATATTCACGGCACTGTCTATTTTGCAAAACGCATTTACTTACCCCAAGAAGAGGGCTTCGAATGGCTAGAGGAGTTATCGGATTTCTTTACGAAAAAACCAATTGATTATTCTGTGGACGATACTGAAGAAATTAAAGCTGAAGATACAACTGAACACAAGGAAACACCTAATGGAAACGATGGATTTACCTTAGAGGATTTTGAGTTAGAATTACATCAGGATACAACTCCAGTGCAAGCAGAGCAAACTTCAAGCACAGACGAGTTAAGTATGAACGAATCGGCTGTGGAGGAAAGGAAATCCGCCGATGAAGCTCCGAACGAACCAGAACTTGTCCAAGTTTCTAAAAAAGAATTTCTATCGCTAAAACAAGCGATAGAAGCGCAAAAAATGGAGATCGATCAACTCAGAGAAGAACGAGAACATTCTGCTTCAGCTAATCCGGAAGCCTACGTGTCGGATTCTAAGCTGAATCCTATCATTCCTGATGAAGTTTCTGATCTATTGGATAAAGAACTTGAGATTGACGTGAGTCAGTTAGAAATTCAATCTAGTTCAGATGAAATCGTTCAAAGTGTACTTCAATCAACAAAAGCTGAGATTGATAATGCTTTGGCAGCCTTTGTCGAAACTGAAACCAAGAAGATAAAAGAAGAAATCAAACAGTTAGACAAACGCGACTTGATTGAAGAACTAGTCACTAAGCGGTTAACAGCTGAAGAACAGGATCGACTAAGCAACTTAAATCAACAGCTTTCTCTTGAAAAAGAGCAGAAAACTCAGGAAGAAATATTACGTCACCAGCAAGCGTTACGAGAAATTGAACAGGCCTTTGTTTCTCAGTTGCAAGAAGAAACCAATGTACTGAGAGAAGCTTACAAAAACAAGATCGATCAGACGATTAAAGCCGAATATGAAAAACAAACAGATCAACTCTCTCGAATCTTACAAGGGAAAATGGACGAGTTAAAAATGCGGCAACGTACTATGAATGCAGGTCTGGAAGCCAATTTCAAAGAAGCACTGGCTAATTTTAATCGAGAACATACGCAAGTTATTCAGGTTGTGGAACAAAAAAAGCACTTTTCCCCGATTGACCTTGGGGAAAGGCGGAAATTGAAACAAGCATAAGCTAAAAAAGACACGTTTGTTCGTGTCTTTTTTGTTTTGGAGGTGAATGTATATGAACAAATACAACCCCAATCGATTGAAAGAACTGGCTAAACAAAAAAATATCCTGGATGTTGCAAGTTCTTTAGGTTTGGAGTTGAAGAAAGTCGGAAGGACGTATGCATGGATCGAACACCCTAGTTTTAAAATAGATCCGGATAAAAATACCTTTTCCTGGTACTCAAAAGGGAATGAACTTCGTCACCAAGACGTAATCAAAATGGTTGAAGTGATCAACAACGTGTCATTCAAAGAAGCCCTTCAGTATCTTATCGGTACTGAAGCCGGAATATTTGATGGTTCCAAAGTACCTAAGAAAGAACCTTTTGTCTATCGAGTAAAGGAAGTTAAGACGTTTGACTATGCTAGAAAATATTTGAAAGAAGAACGCGGGGTATCTGACGAAACAATCGATTTTTTTTTAAGTAAAGGTATTATGGTCCAAGCTGTCCATAGAGATTATGAGACGGGAAAAACTGAACCAATTATCGTTTTCAAGCACCATAATTTGGAAGGGAAAATTGTCGGAGGTGCTAGGCAAGGGATCTGGTATAACAAACAACTCTATCCTGAGAAGGGCCGGTTAAAAAAGACGTTATATCGAAGTGAAGGATCAAGTGGAGTTATTGTCGATATCGGTGATAAGTCACAGTTTAGCAAAGCTACGCCAGAAAACCCTTTCTCGGTCTATGCTTTTGAAGCCCCTATTGACATGATGAGCTATTACGAACTGCATAGGGACAAACTTTCCAATTGCCGTTTGGTTGCAATGAATGGACTGAATAAGGCGATTATTTCCCGTGCGATCGTTGAAGCACTTTGTTCGGATGTAACGAACCTGAAAAAGATTGAAGAAAAAGTAAGCGTGGAACGGTGGCTGCAAAAGATAGATGATCTAGCTGGAGAATCAGGAACCAAAATTGAGAAATTGAAGATCGTTTTGGCCTTGGATAATGATGCGCCACAGTTTAATCCGCAATTAGCACGTGTGGAGGTACCAGCGAAAGATTTTTATCATTCTTTTGGGATCAACAACATTGATGTGATTCCCCATTTTCCAAAATGCCATGAAGGCATGACGAAAAACGATTGGAACGACGAGTTGAAGTATCAAAAAGGCTTGCTGAAGGAAGCAGAAGACCCTTTTTCACTACAGCACTTGATCAACAATATCCAGAAAGATGTAGTGACGAAAGAGTCGGAATCAATGCAACTATAGGAGGACATTATGGAAGAAAACACATTCAATGAAACACAGTTCAATAACTATATTCTTCGGTTGATCAAGGATTATCAAGAAGGTGAAATGACTGACTATAAAAGAGGAGCAGTTTCAGCCCTGTTACAAATTTCTGATCAGTTCCAAAGAATGACAGTAGAAAAGGGTTCTGCTGACAAACCAATGAACAGAGACTAGGAAAGGGGATTTCTTTAATGGAAAATCAATTAACTTCGTTGCTTAAAAAGAAGTATGGGACCACTACTTCGTCTCCAGTGGTATTCACAGACAAAGATACCTTGTATACGGCCTTTCGAAAGTTAGCTGATAATATTTATAAGAATGGCTCTTGGACACAAGAAGACGAAATTAGGGCAGTAGACACATTTATCCGAAATCGATATGGATATCCAGTGGGAACGGAAGAGGCTTTAGTTTTAGACTGGAATGGGCAACCTTGGTCAGCTGAAGTTAAGATCAGGCCGGTTGAGGAAGTTGAAAGTATCATGCTTAGAAGTAAGGCCGAGGGGCAATCAGTATACTCGGCTATAGCTACAAGGAAAGAGATCAATGGATCTGAAGAACGTGTCAAAACTATCAATGTGCTTTTAGATCCAAAGAATAAAAATGGTACAAAGCACGGTGAATTTTATTATTTTACGCCTAGTAGCTCTAAGGATCCTGATTACTACGCTCTAGGGAATATGAATCGGGCGATTGGCTACGATAAATTACAGCGAGATATCTTAAAAGAATTTGATGATTCTGCCCAGGAGTGGAAGTTTGCAAGAAGGGATTTAGAACGATTACTGGAGCAACTGTCAATTGCAAGTTATACCGGAAAAAAGAATGCTCATTTATTTCAAAAAAATTCTCACGGGGAATTGACGGATGCTTTCTTGGCCACACTACCTAGAGATGAAGGAGAGAAGTACCTTGGCAATCCGTCACAAATGAAAGAATTGCTAGATAGTAATGAGGTACAAGGAGAAGAACGGCAATGGTTGGAGGAGCAACTTGCTGCTAATTGGGGAGATCTACCAGATGATCCCGAAAATCCAGTCAAAGTAAACTTAGACAAGTCACCGTATCTTCTTAAAGAGGGGTATCGAACTACCTATCTTTATCTAAAAACGATCCAGAATGCTCGGAAACAAAACCAGGTAATTGATTTTGTAGAAGGATATATTCAAAACACCTACGATATTTTCCTTCAACGAGAGTACGAAAAAGATATTGATAAGCAAACTAGGGCTTCTGCTTGGCAAACAAAAAAGAATATCAACAAGGATACTCGCGAAATAATGGAAACAACAACCCTAAATCAATATTTCCAATTCGTTGAAATAGATAATGATGTGGATCTAGCGTTGTTTTCACGGTTTGAGGAAGAAATGGAATGGATACACGACATTCTCCCAAAAACTGGTGAAAAACTTCCTGAGCTGCGTTTGAGGAAGCTCGGGAACCATAAAGCCCTCGGTTTGTTCGTACCTACCAAAAATACGATCGCAATCGATTTTAGAGATACTGACGATGAAATTGGTGGTGTGGGTATTCAATCATTTGTTCATGAGTACGGCCACGCATTAGATTACGGTATAGATAACGGTCGCTTATTGAGTATGAGAGACGATTTCAAGCCAATCGTTGCAAGGTATAGAGCAAACCTTTCATTAAACGGAAAAGGCAGCTACGTGGCTGAAAAGGCAGAATATTATACAGCTCCTACAGAAGTATTCGCAAGAGCGTTTGAATTATATGTTAGCGAAACTGGCCTGAGTAGTATTTTCCTTAAATCGAAAGAGACCTATTCAACAAGCATTGAGTACGCCTTATTTGACCAGAAGATGCGTGAAAAAATTACAACCTTTTTTGACAGTGTCTTTCCGGATTTAAAAACTGCAGTTTTAGAATCAAGCAAAGAACAAAGTGATCTTGATCAAGAAACGGTACAAGAACGTGTCGATAAAGAAGTAGAGTCTATTAAATCGATGAAATTTTTTCATGAGAACAATGAACTGACTGTTGGAGAAGCCCTGGAAAGTTGCGAGCTTTCTTTAGTAGGAAAAGCTACTGCTATTCAAATGCAAGAAGAGACAATTGAGTTATATACGAATGCTATTCCTCAAACAGATACGATGGAACAAATCACAGAGATTCATAAGAATACCTTAGATGTTATGAAGGAACTACCTGAAGGAACACTTTTCTTGTTTGATGGATCGGAACTTGCTGACTATTCACTGGATCATGACGAAATGTTGTCAATGATTGGTGAAAGGGAAGTATTCCATGGTGTTTATGGAAATTCGTTGACCGAAATGCTGTTTCCTTCTGCTTTAATGAGTGAGCAGTCACAATCAAAAATTGACGTAAAACAAATTGGTGATGAAAGATCTGTTTCAGCAGCCGAAGAACAATTAAGAAAGTGGCTATCTCTGCCCGAAGAAGCGCAAAATGAGATCTTGATCATTACTTTCCGTAATCCCGTGAATGCAAAACTGGCATTGATGAAGTACGGTTTAGAAGATGTAGATAGTATCTTCAGCAGCTTAAATAATCCGCTTGGAGTCGAGTGGGAACACCGTTATAAAAATCTGACTGAAGATATTCAAGCATTCGATGACAACAGACGTGAATGGTTGAATGTCTACGGTGAAGAAAGAGCCATGTATATTCCGGAAACTCTTTGGCCAATCGCCGAAAAATTGGGAATGATGGAAAACTACCCTAAACTTCCTGATAAAGCAGAAAATTCACTCTCTATTACCAATAAAGCTGAAGCGACTGATTTAAATCTTACGTCAACTAATCGTACTGAAGCAGCAACTTCTGAAGAGGATCTTGAGGATAATAGTCGTTTAGGGCAAGCAAGAAGGAAGCTTTTACGTTTGAGAAATGAGTATAACGAAAAGTTTGATCAACTATTCGCGCACCAGGAACTAACAAACGGACAGCCGATGAATGATAAGAGAAACGGCCAATCTTGGTTTAATCGAAGAGATCAGATTGAAAATAGTATCAGGAATCTGTCAGATCAAATAAAACAACAAGAGGATCGTGTCGCTAAGTTAGAGGAGCAAAAAGAAAATAAAGAAATGGGCTTAAACAAACAAGGCGGTCTTATTATGAGTGTTGAAAATATTCCACGTATACAAGAAGAAATCGAAAAATCAAAGGCCGGCGAGTCCAGGTTTTCAAAAGATACTATCCGAAAATACACAAAACAATTAGAAGAGTTGATCAAAAATAATGATCAATCCGACAAAGCACACAAAAATATTAGCAAACATTCTCAAGCGCTCATTGACAGTAAGGCGATTACACAATGGACTAAGAATCCAATGATCTACTTTATTAAAGGCCTAAATAAGGTAGCCTTAGAGCTTCAAGAAGACGGTGATTTTATTCCTTCCGAAAAATACAGCGCTAAGACGACTAAAGACCAAGAGGTAATAGAAACCTTGTTAAAGAGCAAATCACGTGAAGAATTCCAGATTATGAAAGTACCTATAGTCTATAGTAATCCATTTTATGAATTAGATAAGTTTAATCAAGAGATAGTAGCGGTCAATCGTTTTTGGACCGAGGTTCTTGATAAAAGAATTCCATTTGAGATTTATAGCAAGAGCTTAAACGCAGATAGAAGTGAGAAGACTTCATTGGCTCTAGTTTTCTCTTACAGCTCAAACAATCGAGAAGACTTTCAGTTGACTGAGTTTGATCAAGAAGGTCAGGCGTTTACTCATGACGTAATAACTCAGGAGCAGCTAGAGGAAGTATTTGAAGGAGACTCGAGCAATTTGCTTCGATTGTTCCCGTATAGTAACGATGTGGCCGACTATACTGTTAAATTCATTGAAGATGAAAAAACAATCAGTATGTCCGAAAATGAGACGCACAAAGGAAAAGAAGGGGTAGAGTTTTCCATAAATGAAGGAGGAGATCATGTGCTGAAATTACATGAAATAGAAGAAATAAAAAATTTGAAATATATTGAAATTGGTAACCAGATTGAAGTATTGAAACAAGAAAGTATGGATCATAGGGACAAGCAACAATGGGATAAAGTGGCCGAAATCGATTGGGCTTTGCGTAAACTTAATTTACAAGTTGAAGTATTAGACGAGAATAGCGTGGAGCCAATTCTAAAAGAAGTTGCTGAATTTGAGATTGATATTGCAGGATTAGAAAGCATTGAAGTCGCCAACGATAATCCAGAACAATCAACCGCAATTAAAGACAGAATAATCCGATCAAAGGAGAAAATACAAGAGCTTGTAGGAATTCAAGAAAGCTACTCTAAATTTTACAAGGAGAAAATAGGAATAGAAATTGGGAATACTTCGAATGCTTTCAAAACTCAATTAGAATCAGCATTAATTCAAATAGAGAATAATCAAGTGAATGAGTCGGCGGTTTCATTGAGTGAATCTGGTCAGAGTAGGAAAGTAGTTGAGGAAGATAATCCAATGCTAAATGATATGCCTAGAAATGATGCCTTTATCCAGGATATCAATGTTGCTTTTAATGAAACGAAGCAAGATGTAGATGATTTTATGAAACAGATGATTCATCAAGGTGTACAACATGTGAATAAAGCTGAGTTGGAAACTATTTTGGAAAACCATTTAAAGCAAGTTGAATTAGTAATTAGAAACTCAATTAGTGCAGTAGATTCAATGATGAATCCAACCGAAAACCAGATCCAATCAGAAACGAAAAAGGTGAAAAGAAGTATTGGATCTATTCTGGGAGATTTAAAGAAGAATATAAAACAATATTTCGCTACGAAAAAGGAAAATACAGTTAGTAGGTTAAAAAGTACAAAGGAGGACGTTCGACTTGGATTCAAGAATTCGTTTAATCGAAAAATCCTAGCAATCAACGGTCTCTTGAGGCAGTTATCTAACAAAATTGAACAGAAATTTGTTATAGAAGAAAAACAAATTCCTTCAAATCAAGTTGAAATATCAAATGATCCGGATAAATCTTCTCAACAACCTAGTCCAAAAGATTTATCTGTTCAACAAGTTGAAACTAAAACACCAGGTAATACTGTGAATGAGAATATTCAAGAAAGCACGGAAAAGCCAGCAGAGGTTGTTGCTCCTTCTGCCGAAAAGAGTCAATCAAGTTTGACGGAAACCCTAGAAGGTAAAGATCAGTCGGAAAATGAAATTAAGGATGAATCGGTTGAAGTAAGTCCAGCTGAAAAAGAAATGAACAACATAGAGCTGCAACAAATGAAACGAATTGAAGAGTTAAGCGATAAATTAGGAATGAAGGCAAATGAAAAAGAGAAAACGTCGATCAAAGAATTATCTCAAGCTCAAAAAGCAGAATTGATCCGATCTATGGAAGCTGTAGTCGAAGAAAAGAGCAAATCGGTTTCTACAGAAGAGGCTGAACTTGAAGTGGGATAAAAGGGGGGTAAGAAAATGCCAACGTTATTTCCTGAAGACTATGAAAAAGGCAGCTTGACTAAAAAGAAGAAATTGGCTAGAGACTTAAAACTAAAAAA
>NZ_JBIOSY010000001.1:3757500-3788539 GCF_051715005.1 Enterococcus sp. AZ067 | reverse complement strand
AAATTGTCCTCCTATAACTAAGAATAGATATAACTAAAATAGCACGGATTGAAAAAGTTTTCCACAGATTACGATAAAAAAGGTTAGAAAAAAATACTTTTCCACAAAACGGGATAAAAGAAAAAGGGAAATGCACATGTTCGAAATTCGACTATCCACAGGTAGAAAAAGAATGTGAATAACTATAAAACAATCTCCTTTATCCACAGATTGATGTGAAGATCACGCCTTGATAATACTAGGCTTCGGGGTAGTTATCAACAACTAAAAAAGTGATTGTGGAAAACTTTTCTACAGGCTGTTGGTTTGTGGAAAAAGCCAAAATAACTCTGGGGAAAAAGTTATCCACAAAAATTGGCTATAAACAGCAAACCCACACAAATCAAAGGGATTGTGGATAAAGAATGGTCGATTTTGAGCAAACTTCTTATTGACAAACTAGTACTTGACTCGTTATACTATCAAAGTATGTCTGTGCGCATAAGCATTATCCTGATGGAGGTGGAAATAAATGAAAAGAACGTATCAACCAAATAAACGTAAACGTCAAAAAGTTCACGGATTCCGTAAACGTATGAGTACAAAAAATGGACGTCGTGTTTTAGCTAGCCGTCGTCGTAAAGGCAGAAAGGTTATTTCTGCGTAAGCCACTGAATGCCAGTGGTTTTTTTTTATGCCGTTTTTGCGGAATATAGTGTCTGACTTTTGGCAAATATGGTATTATTGACAGGTGAGTGGTTACGGATTCAATCCGTTTCGCGAAGCTTAATTGAAAGAAGTGAAGGAACCGAAGATGAGAAAATCCTATCGAGTAAAAACAGAGCAAGATTTTCAAAAAGTTTTTCAGGCAGGAAATTCTTTTGCAAATCGGAAGTTCGTGGTGTATGTCTTACCTAAAGAGCAATCACATTTTCGAGTTGGTTTATCTGTAGGGAAAAAAGTCGGTAATGCAGTGAAGCGAAATGAGATCAAGCGCAAGATCCGTGCAAGTTTAACGGAAATGAAGCCGCGAATCGAACCAGCGGTCGATTTCATCGTGATCGCCCGTCCAAGTATCGCCACTTGTTCCTCAAAGGAAATCTACTCGAATTTAGAGCATGTCTTAAAACTTGCCAAAATTATTCATTAATGGAAAGGAATTAGTTACGTGAAAAAAGGGAAACGCGTCTTACTATTTTTGGGAGTTCTCTCATTAGTAGTTGTCTTATCTGCCTGCGGTGCAACAGGTGAAGTAAATGCACAAAGTACTGGTCTATGGGACCGTTACATCGTTTATTATTTTGCAGAGGCGATCAAAGCCCTCTCCTTCGGCAATGCCGGGATCGGGATCATCCTCTTTACATTGATCATCCGGGTCATTTTGATGCCGTTGATGCACTTCCAAACCAAAAGCATGCGCAAAACGCAAGAATTACAACCGAAGCTAAAAGCGCTGCAGCAGCAATATGCGTCAAAAGATACAGAAACACAAAGCAAGTTAAAAGAAGAAACACAACGTTTGTATGCGGAAAACAATGTCAATCCCTATGCCGGCTGTCTGCCATTATTGGTACAAATGCCGATTTTGATGGCCTTGTGGCAATCGATCTCACGGGTTCCTGCTTTGCAAGAAGGAAAATTCTTGTGGCTGCAGCTGGGTGATCGTGACCCATACTTCATCTTGCCGATTTTAGCGGCGCTCTTTACTTTTGCAAGTACCTACTTATCAAGTATGAGCCAAGTGGAATCAAATGCGAGTCTGAAAATCATGAATTTCGCTATGCCGATGATGATCTTACTGATGGGGATCAACATTGCCAGCGGTCTTTCCTTGTACTGGGTTGTTTCTAATGCATTCCAAGTTGTGCAAACAATGATCTTAAATAACCCATTCAAGATTCGCCAAGAAAGAGAAGAAGCTGCCCGCAAAGAACGCGAGCGTGAACGTGCGCTGAAAAAAGCAATGAGTCCTAAAAAGAAACGGAAAAAATAAGAGGAGGTTGCACTGCAATGCCGATTTATGAAAATCTGACAGTAGATGAAGCAATTCAAGAGGGATTGCAAGTCCTTGGTATCACCAAAGATCAAGCAGTAATCGAAGTCCTGGATGAAGGAAAAAAAGGCTTCTTGGGTCTAGGAAAAAAACAAGCACGGGTCTCCATTGAAAAACGAATCGTTGAAGAACCGGCACCCGTTGAAGAAGTACCAGCAAAACCGCTGGTAGAACCAGATCCTGTGACGACAGAGGATGCAAGCAGTGTGATGGAAGCAGCAGCGAGCGAACCTGTTTTGCTGACGGATCTTTCAGATGAGGAAGCGCTGGCTCAGCTGGGACTCTATCTGACAAATATTTCAAAAGCATTGAATGCACCCGCCTTAGTAAAAACCGCTCGTCAAGACGGCGTGATCGTCTTTCATTTAGAAACGCAAAAACAAGGCATTTTGATTGGGAAGCACGGCAAAACCTTGAATGCACTGCAATATTTGGCGCAAGTGTATATTCACCGCATCGCGAAAAACAAATTGTCGATTGTAGTGAATGTCGGAGATTACCGTGAAAAACGTCAAGCGATCTTAGAACGTTTGGCCAGCCGTACTGCTGAAAAAGTCAAACGAACAGGCCGCCCAGTCTTTTTAGAACCGATGCCGGCGTTTGAAAGAAAGCAGATCCATTCAGTTTTGAGTAAAGATGCGTATGTTCAAACTCATTCTGAAGGGGATGAACCGTATCGCTACTTAGTAGTGGAACCTGCGGACAAACGAATTTAATGAAAAAAGGGAAAGGCGGTCTGACAAGCCTTTCCCTTTTTTGATGGGAAAAAGCGATTGACAACAAATTTAAAACCAAGTATCCTTGACTAGAAATCATTCTTATCAAAGTCAACATACGTTACGTAGGTCAGCCTTTGGTATCAAAAAAGAGTCCGTATGCCGCGGACTCTTTTTTGTATTTTTCTTTGATGATAGAGGCAATTAGCCGCCGATGGTTGATTGAGTAAATTGAACCACTGTACCATAGGCAAAGATCTCAAGGTAGGTTTTGTCGCCTTCGACGATGCGGTCATGTTCGAAATGACAGTTGATCACTGCATTCGCTCCGTAGCTGTGGGCGGTTTCTTTTAAGCGATAGGTCACATCTGCCAACAGGTCGTTCAAATTCACAGATGTATCAAATAGATCTACTTCGATTTTGTCTGCCGCAAAGACGATATCCCGCACGACGTAAGGCCGATTCACGTTTCCTGTCGATAAAATGATTTCTTTAATGCGAGCAGCGCTGTTTGATGATTTGATGGTTTCCATAATAGATCCCTCTTTTCTTATTCTTTGCTTTTATTTTAAAGGTTTTTGCGGACAGATGCAAAATTTAAAAGTTTTTGAAGGAAGCTTGCGACTCACGCAAAAATGTGCTAATCTATTTCCAGAATTTAATTGACAAGCAGTCAAAGTGCTAAGTCTACTCGTTTTTATTGATTTTCAATCAATTTGACGGGTGGAGTGGGCACTTTTTTTATGTGAAAAAATAGGAGGAGCAAGCAACATGGCGAATATAACGCAAGAATTTGATACGATTGCCGCGATTTCCACCCCGCCAGGCGAAGGGGCCATCAGTATTGTGCGATTAAGCGGGGAAGAAGCGATCGCAATTGCGGATCGGATTTTTCAAGCAGGCACTAAAACCCTCGCCCAAGTCCCTAGTCATACGATCCATTATGGTCATATCGTGGACCCAGAAGAAAACCGTTTGATGGATGAAGTGATGCTATCAGTGATGAAAAAGCCGCGGACCTTTACCCGAGAAGATGTCGTCGAGATCAACTGCCACGGCGGGATCGTTGTCGTCAATCAACTCTTGCAGCTGGTTTTACGACAAGGCGCACGGTTGGCTGAGCCGGGAGAATTCACCAAGCGGGCCTTTTTAAACGGACGGGTTGACCTTTCTCAAGCCGAGGCGGTGATGGACTTGATTCGTGCCAAGACCGATAAGGCGATGAATCTCGCTGTCAATCAGCTGGATGGCAATCTTTCCCACTTGATTCGGACTTTACGCCAAGAGATTTTAGAGACGCTGGCACAAGTTGAAGTGAATATCGATTACCCTGAATACGATGATGTGGAAGAATTGACGACCCGCTTATTGCTAGAAAAAGCCACGATGGTCAAAGGGCAGATCCAAGCCTTATTAGCGACTGCCCAACAAGGAAAAATTTTGCGAGAAGGTTTGAGTACCGCGATCATCGGTCGGCCGAATGTCGGTAAATCCAGCTTATTGAACCATTTATTAAGGGAAGAAAAAGCCATCGTGACAGACATTGCTGGTACGACTCGAGATGTTATTGAAGAGTATGTCAATGTTCGCGGGGTACCGTTGAAACTGATCGATACGGCTGGTATCCGCGAAACAGAAGATGTCGTTGAAAAAATCGGGGTCGAACGCAGCCGCAAAGCACTGGCAGAAGCGGAGTTGATTTTGCTGGTTCTCAACCAAAGCGAAGGATTGACTCAGGAAGACAAACAATTGCTGGAGCTGACTGCTGGCAGCCGTCGGATCATCTTATTGAATAAGACCGACCTTGAGCCAAAATTAGCACCCGCTGAGCTAGCACAGTACGCAGCAGATGAACCGATTTTTTCTGTCTCTGTGTTGACGAGTGAAGGCTTGGATCAACTGGAACAAGCCATTGCCGATCTATTCTTTGGGGGCAAAACCACCGATAAGGATGCTTCCTATCTTTCTAACACTCGCCACATTGCCTTATTAGAAAATGCCGTTCAGTCGTTGTCTGAGGTCATCCAAGGGATCGAAGCAGGAATGCCTGTCGACTTGGTTCAAATCGATATGACACGCTGCTGGGACTATCTAGGAGAAGTTGTCGGCGACAGTGTCCAAGATGAGTTGATCACCCAATTGTTCAGTCAGTTTTGTTTAGGAAAATAAAGAATGCGCCACTGGCGTAAAAAGGAGAACACCATGCAAGAATATCAAGCAGAAAGTTATGACGTGATCGTTGTTGGTGCCGGCCATGCCGGATCAGAAGCTGCCTTAGCAGCCAGCCGAATGGGGGCAAAAACCCTCTTGCTGACCATCAACTTAGACATGGTCGCATTCATGCCTTGTAATCCCTCCGTCGGCGGACCAGCAAAAGGCGTCGTGGTGCGCGAAATCGATGCTTTAGGCGGAGAAATGGGCAAAAATATCGACAAAACCTACATCCAAATGCGGATGCTCAATACAGGAAAAGGTCCCGCTGTGCGGGCCTTGCGGGCGCAAGCCGATAAACATGCCTATGCGGCTGAAATGAAACGAACGATCGAAAAAGAAGCCAATCTGACACTGCGCCAAGGAATCGTTGAAAAGCTGATCGTTGAAGAAGGCGAATGCCGTGGCGTCGTGACCTCTACAGGCGCTCGTTACCAAGCCCAAGCTGTAGTGATCACTGCGGGAACAGCGTTGCGAGGAGAGATCATCATTGGAGAGTTGAAGTATTCTTCTGGACCAAACAACTCCCAGCCATCGATTGGACTAGCCGATCATTTGAAAGAGCTTGGCCTAGAGATCGCTCGTTTTAAAACGGGTACACCACCGCGGGTGAAATCCAGCACCATCAACTATGAGGTAACGGAGATCCAGCCTGGCGATGAACAACCGAATCACTTTAGTTACAGCACACCCGATGAAGCCTACAATCAAAACCAAGAACCTTGCTGGTTGACCTATACGAACGAAGGGACGCACCAAATCATCAACCAGAATTTACACCGGGCGCCGATGTTTACAGGGATCGTCGAAGGAGTAGGTGCCCGTTATTGCCCATCTATCGAAGACAAAATCGTGCGTTTTGCAGACAAATCTCGTCACCAACTGTTCTTGGAACCAGAAGGGTTGAACACCGAAGAAGTGTATGTTCAAGGGCTTTCTACTTCTATGCCAGAAGATGTCCAAGTCCAAATGCTGCATTCCATCGCAGGTTTAGAAAAAGCGGAAATGATGCGGACGGGCTACGCCATTGAATATGATGTCGTGGTGCCTCATCAATTGCGTCCAACATTAGAAACCAAAGTCATCGAAAACCTCTTTACGGCAGGACAAACCAACGGAACCAGCGGCTATGAAGAAGCGGCCGGTCAAGGCTTGATCGCCGGCATCAATGCCGCTTTGAAAATTCAAGGCAAAGAACCCTTCATTATGAAACGCAGCGACGGTTATATCGGTGTGATGATCGATGATTTGGTGACCAAAGGAACCAATGAACCTTACCGCTTATTGACCTCTCGTGCCGAATACCGCTTATTGCTGCGTCATGATAATGCGGATCTGCGTTTGACCGAAATGGGCCATCAAATCGGGCTCGTACCAGAAGGACAATACGAAGCGTATGTAGCGAAAAAAGAAGCTGTTGAAGCAGAAATTAAACGTTTATCTAAGATCCGCATCAAACCAACGCCAGAAGTACAAGCGTATTTGACTGCTAAAGGGACGGCTACCTTGAAAGATGGCGTTTTAGCAAATGAATTCTTGCGTCGGCCTGAAGTGACGTATGCCGAAATGTTACAATTTATCGAAGCCAATGAAGCATTGAAGCCAAAAGAGATCGAACAAGTCGAGATCCAAATCAAATACGAAGGCTATATCAAAAAAGCTCTCGAAAAAGTGGAGAAACTCAAACGGATGGAAGCCAAACGCATTCCTGAAAACATCGACTATGCCGTTATCAATGGCTTGGCAACAGAAGCCAAACAAAAACTGCAAAAAATCCAACCCGAAACCATCGCCCAAGCGAGCCGTATCAGCGGAGTAAACCCAGCTGATATCAGTATTTTGATGGTGTATATCGAGCAAGGGAAGATTGCCAAGGTTAACTAAAGACGGTTAATATTCTTTGAAAAACCAATTTATAAATGGTAAATAGAGTGTCAAAAGCCCGCTGCGAAAACAATTCGCAGCGGGCTTTTTGTCTTAATAATTGAGTTATTCCACTTTTTCAATCGTAGTGGTTCCCCAATTCATGATGTTGCTGAGATGGACATAGCCATCGTACAAATTCAAGAAAATCGAGAAGGCACAGACGATATAGATCAATACATAAAAATTATTGGCTTTCTTGTTACGCCATAAAACAAAGCCATCTAAGATCAGTCCTAAAGGAAAAAGAAAGGAGCCGATTCCAGCTAACAGTAGCAAGAGCAGACTTTCATCTTTATCTGCTGCCATCGTTCTTTGGAGTAACGACAATTTTTCTTTCTTGTCGTTGATTTCTTGATTGTTGGTTTCGATCCGCTCTTTTAAGGCTTCGTTCTCACGTAAAAGCTCATCGATCGAGACTTGGTAGAGATCGCTCAACAAAATCAAATTCTCAATATCTGGATAGCCGCGCCCATTTTCCCATTTTGAAATCGACTGGCGTGAAATCTGTAATTTTTCTGCGACTGCTGTTTGCGACAATCCGGAAGACTCGCGACAGCTTTTTAATTGTTCTGCTAAAGCCAATGTATGCTCCTATCTGCTATTTAACAACTAGCTTCCCATTTGAGATCGTGGTTACGACACTCCCATTGGTAGTGATTATACCTGCTTTTTGCTTAAACGTACAGGTGGCTTTGGTGGACGTGTGAGTTAATGAACTAGAAGTGATACTTCCTCTGTGAGCAACTAAACTTAAATTCGAAGTGCCTGTAAATTGATTGCGGCTATTGACCGTTACATTATAACTAGCGGTCCAATTACCGGTGGATGTTTTTGACACACGATACGTTCCCGCTGCCAGATTTGCCCGGAATGACGGCAATTTTTCAATGGTCAAAATCACCTCGTTGCCTTCTTCATCTACCGTGATCAGCTGCTCATAGGGACTATCTGATGCTAAGTCATAAACGAGTTCAGGTTCTTCCACTGTCTGGGCGGCAGCTGGGAGAGCAAAGAGGAAACAAATAAAAATAAACGGCACAAAAAATAATTTTTTCACAAACACCACTCCTTGTACTTTTAATAATTCAAGTATACAAGGTTTATTTAGTTAAAGAAAGCACAAGCTAGTTTACAGAGGTAACGGATGGTTCACAACTGTTGCTAGATCAGCATTTCATAGGTTATTTTTTAGGATGTCGAGAAATTTTAAAAGTGATGGTTCATTCAAAAGGTCTTCGTTTTTTAGGTTTATTACAACGAACCTTAGCTTTTTAAAAGAAACGTCAAAGAAACGGTTGCTTTAGTTTTAATCAAACCTAGCTGTGAAAGGAAACAAAAAAGCGAAAGAGTAAGCAACGTTTCGCGCCGATAAAACGACAAACGTAAGACCTCCTTCCGCTTTTTTGCAGCCAATTTTATTCTCTCAAATCAATATCCTTTTGATGGTCGCCGTCTTTCTTATAAACGTTCACCACGGATTCTTTGTTTTCGGCGATTTCTTTGGCACGGGCGATGGCATCTGCCTTCTTGTCGAAATGGTCACTGGCACGTTTCGCCCCTTTAGAACGGACTTGCCATTGGTCGTCTTCATACACAACTTCTACATCCGCATCCATTAATTTTTCCGCATTCTTATTGGTTTGATGAGTATCGTCTTTTTGCGGATTTTTTTCTTTCTGAAAAGCTTTCTTCTCCTCTTCATCTGCACTTTCATACCATTTTTCTGCTTGACTCGTGGCGATCGGGATTGCCCGATCATCGGAATAGCCATCGGCTAGCAGGGCATTGGCGATATCGATCGCTTTTTTACGAACTAAGGGGTCTAGATTCTTCATTGACGCAGGATAATCACGGACATTCCAAGGCATTCTTTGTTTCCTCCTTTTTCTTGATCCAAGGTCATTTTCTTAGGGGTTCCCTTTTACAGGTACTACCAGTTACTACTTATTAGTTTACCCCCTTCTATAAAAAAGGGAAATTATTTGATTTCTGGTCAAAAATGAGGGCACTTTCTTTTTTCATTTTCTAATAAACGATGATTTATTTTTGTTAACAAAGCGTTATATTTCCCAAAAAAAAATGAATGGTTTAGAATTTTATTATAGAGAAAAGGAGGACGTAAGAATGAGTGAACCTATTTTGACTGATCCACGGGAACTTTATCACACGGGTAAATACAGCAAACAGGAACAAGATACGCCTGCTTTACAAGAAGAAATGCGACCAAAACCTGATTGTGGTGAAGAATCTTATGAGGGAAGTCAGCAGTTAGAAAACCGGCGTGTACTGATCACCGGTGGGGATTCTGGGATCGGACGTGCAGCAGCGATTGCCTTCGCCCGTGAAGGAGCAGACATTGCCCTACACTTTTTCCCAGGAGAAGAAGAAGATGCCGAAGAAGTTGCAGGGTACATCAAAGAAGCTGGGCGCAAAGTGATCTTGCTACCCTATGACCTGCGAGACGAAGCGGCACCACAAGAGATCGTTGACAAAGCGGTGGCAGCATTAGGTGGGTTAGATACATTAGTATTGAACGCAGCACAGCAAATCACGCGGCCATCGATTGCAGAATTACCGATTGAACAAGTGAAAGATACCTTTATGGTAAACATTATCTCCATGTTTGCATTAGTCAAAGCTGCTGAGCCGCACTTACCGGCTGGGGGAGCGATCGTGACAACAACTTCTGTCCAAGCCTTTAGTCCAAGTGCCCATTTAATGGATTATGCGGCAACCAAATCGGCGATCGCTAGTTTTACAGTCAGCTTGGCGAAACAATTTGCTGAAAAAGGGATTCGGGTCAATGGGGTAGCCCCAGGACCAATCTGGACACCATTACAGTTAGATCATGGCCAACCGCAAGACAAGCTGCCTGAATTTGGTCAGCAAGCATTACTGGAGCGGGCAGGACAACCAGCTGAGCTGGCACCCGTCTATGTCTTTTTAGCTTCCAATAAAGCTAGCTATGTGACAGCACAGATTTATGGTGTTACCGGCGGAGAAGCCATCAACTTGTAAGCTTATCAAAAAATCGGAGAAAAAGGAGGAGGTGTCCTATGAGTAAAGGGTGGAAAATCGTATCAATCATCGTTTCGTTGATCTTTATCACTGTCTTATTACCAATCGTTTTAATGAGTAATCCTTACATGCAGCTGCCATTTGGTTTGGACAGCAGAGGCAATGTCGTCACGTATTTCTTTGACAACTTGTTTATGCGTCAATATATGTTTTGGGTAGCCGTTGTTTTGATCGCCGTATTCTTGATCGTGATCTTAGTCGTGCTGTTTTATCCAAAAACCAAAACAACCTTTGTTTTGAAAGAGGATAAGGGCGCATTGACGATCGATAAGAAAGCGATCGAAGGACTTGTACGTACGAAAGTAAATGAAAAAGAATTTGTTGAAGGACCAAAAGTTCATGTCAAGGCGACCAAAAATCGAATTTTAATCAAAATCAAAGGCCGCTTGAAACGGACGTCTGCCTTAGTTGGCAAAACCGAAAACTTAATGGCGGAAATCCAACAAGATGTCCAACGAGTGCTTGGCTCAAGTGAAAAAGTCAAAGTCGAAGTCAATTACGCGAATTTTGAACAAAATGAGACTCCGGAAAACCCGCGAGTAGAATAGGAGGGCTATGATGAACGAACTACAACAATACAAAATCCCATTGATTTTTGGAGCAATCGGCCTTGTTCTGGCTGTGTTGTTTGTAACGATCGGTTTTTTCAAAACATTGCTGATTCTACTCCTAACAGGTTTGGGTTTTGCGCTAGGATTGTATCTCCAACGTACCGGTATCATCGACGAATTTTTTAACCAACAATAACGTATTTTATAGGAGGAATTTTTAATGAATAACGATAAAAACGAATTAAACAATGAAAAAAATGTCAGTGCACATCCAGATCCAGTGGTTCCCAACACCAATCATCAAGCCAATGAAAGTGGGATTCCAATGACGGAATCACCTGATCCAGTGGTACCAAATGCTGAAAAAGCAGTAGCAGGACAACAAAATGGACCAAAACCAGGGGATCATCCAGCACCAGGAAATCCAGATCCAGCCGGACATCATCCAGAACCACCAAAACCTGGCCACAACGATTTTGAAGGACCAACCGGGGATGCACCCGTTCATGGTTCATTGACCTATGATGACAAAGTGATCCAAAAAATTATCGGAATTGCATTAGAAAATGTAGATGGTCTGTTGACGGTCGATGGTGGTTTCTTCTCTAATATTGCTGAAAAATTAGTTAATACAGACAATGTGACTGCCGGTATCAATACTGAAGTTGGGAAAAAACAAGTAGCCGTTGATTTAGATATCGTGGTTGAATACGACCGCAACATCCCAGAAATCGCTGAACAAGTCAAAGAAGTCATTCAAAAAGAAGTAACGACAATGACCCAATTAGAAGTGATCGAAGTCAACATCAACGTTGTGGATGTGAAAACAATCGCTGAATACGAAGAGGAACAAGAAACGGTTCAAGACAAAGTAACGTCAGCTGCTTCTAAAACCGGCGACTTTGCTTCACGTCAAACCAACAAAGCCAAACATGCGGCTTCCCGCGCGTCTGATCGTATCGAAGAATACAACGAACCTCGCGTGAAATAAAAAAGTTTCATATGAAACAAAAACAAGCATTGATCCTGAGATCAATGCTTGTTTCTTTGAGAAAAAAGCTGACCAGCAGGGTTGGCAGCCTTGCTGGTCAAGGAAAAATGAAAAAAAGTTTTTTGGATTGAAATGAGTATAATTTCTATGCCTTAAACCAACCTTAAAGCCCCAGTTAAAAAATGGTAAATTCTCCTAGAAAGCAATCTCTGGCTATTGCATCGCACTGCTTTTTGCGTTAAAGTAGGAACTAGTCTGTGAAACATTTTTCTGTTTCACAAAATAGAAAGGATTCGTTATGCTACCTGAAGAATTTCATGAAGAATTACGCAAAAACGGGATCGTTTTAACCGAAGAACAAATGGAAAAATTCGCTGTCTATTTCGAGCGTTTAGTCGAATGGAATCAGAAGATGAATCTAACCGCAATCACGGAAAAATCAGAAGTGTATTTAAAGCATTTCTACGATTCTGTTTCCTTAGCTTTTGAAACCGCCTTTGACCCGCAAAGTCATTTGTGCGATGTCGGTTCAGGTGCTGGCTTTCCAAGTATTCCACTAAAAATCGTGTTTCCTGAATTAGAAGTGACGATCGTCGACTCTTTAAATAAGCGCATCACCTTTTTACAAACTCTTGTGACGGATCTACAATTGGAAAATGTCCACTTGTACCATGACCGTGCAGAAACATTTGGTCAAAACCCGCAATTTCGTGGGCAATTCGATTATGTGACCGCTCGTGCGGTTGCCCGTTTGAATGTGTTAACGGAACTCTGTGTGCCATTGGTGAAAAAAGCAGGCTATTTTTATGCGCTCAAAGCTGCCAAAAGCGAGGAAGAACTGGTTGAAGCCAAACCAGCGATCTCACTCTTAGGCGGCAAATTTATTGAAGAAAAAAGCTTTACCTTACCGGTCAGCGGCGATGAACGCCATCTTTTGATCATTCAAAAGAAAAAAGAAACGCCAAAGAAATACCCCCGCAAACCGGGAATGCCAGCGAAACAACCAATTAAATAGGAGGAAAATCAATGGCCCGTATTATTTCTGTTGCAAACCAAAAAGGCGGCGTAGGCAAAACCACCACAACGGTGAACCTAGGTGCGTCCTTAGCATTTGTCGGCAAAAAAGTGTTACTCGTAGATATTGATGCCCAAGGCAACGCCACAAGCGGTGTCGGCATTCGCAAACCAGATGTGGAACAAGACATCTATGATGTATTAGTCAATGAAACACCGATCGTTGAAGCGATTTTACCTAGCAGCCGAGAAAACTTGGATATCGTTCCAGCGACGATCCAATTAGCTGGTGCGGAAATTGAATTGACCTCCATGATGGCACGGGAATCTCGATTGAAATCGGCTTTGAATGAAATCAAAGAACAATACGATTATATCTTTATCGATTGCCCGCCATCTTTAGGTCATTTGACGATCAATGCCTTTACCGCCAGTGATTCGATTTTGATCCCAGTCCAATGTGAGTACTATGCATTAGAAGGGCTGAGCCAACTATTGAATACCGTGCGTTTAGTACAAAAACATTTTAACCCTGAGTTAGAGATCGAAGGGGTCTTACTGACGATGTATGATGCCCGTACGAACTTAGGCGCGGAAGTCGTGGAAGAAGTCCGCCGCTATTTCCAAGAAAAAGTATATGAAACCATTATTCCGCGGAATATCCGGTTGTCTGAAGCACCTAGTCATGGATTGTCGATCATTGATTATGATCCACGCTCAAAAGGAGCCGAAGTCTATCAGACGTTAGCAAAGGAAGTGTTAGCCCGTGAAGAATAAAGGGAAAGGATTAGGGCGTGGGATCGATGCGTTGTTTCAAGACCTGCAAGGGTTAGAAGAAGTCGATATCAAGACAGAAAAAGTCGTTGAACTGCCTTTAAACGAATTAAGACCCAACCCTTATCAACCGCGAAAAACCTTTGATGAGCTTTCATTACAAGAACTAGCCAATTCGATCCAGCATTCGGGGGTCTTTCAACCGATCATCGTGCGGCAATCATCCGTCAAAGGCTATGAGATCATTGCGGGTGAACGCCGGTTTCGAGCGTCCAAACTAGCTGGCAAGGAAACGATCCCAGCCATCATCCGCAATTTTGATGAAGAAGCGATGATGCAAGTTGCCGTTTTAGAAAACTTGCAGCGGGAAGATTTGAATCCTTTAGAAGAAGCAGAAGCCTATGACATGCTGATGAAGAACTTGAAATTGACCCAAGCACAAGTTGCTGAACGCTTAGGGAAGAGCCGCCCGTATATCGCCAATTATTTGCGGTTACTGTCCTTGCCGAAACTCGTCAAAGAAATGGTTCAAGATGACCGTTTGTCTATGGGGCAAGCCCGGACGTTATTAGGGTTGAAAAACAAAGAACAGATCTTAAAATTAGCCAATCGGTGTGTCAAAGAAAATCTGACAGTCCGCCAATTAGAACAAATGGTCGCTGAGATGAACGACACGAAGAACGAAAAGAAAAAAGTTCCGCGTCTGATTCGGGAAAAACCGTACTATTTACGAGAAAGCGAAGAACGGTTGATGGATAAATTTGGCACGAATGTCGAGATCCGCGAAAAAGAAGGCAAAGGCAAAATCGAGATCGAATACCTGTCACAAAAAGATTTAACCCGTATTTTAGATTTATTGAACATTCAATTTGATGAAGCTTGAGGTGATAAAGATGTATGATCTTGGGGATATTGTCGAAATGAAAAAACCGCATGCCTGCAAAGCCAATCGTTGGGAAATCATCCGCATGGGGGCAGACATCAAAATAAAGTGTACGAATTGCGGCCACATCGTCATGATGACGCGCCGAGAATTTGATAAAAAGATGAAGAAAATCCTAGAAAAAAAAGAGAAAGAGTGAAGTGAAGCATGGCGTTAACTGCCGGAATCGTTGGATTGCCAAATGTGGGCAAATCTACTTTATTTAATGCAATAACCAAAGCAGGAGCAGAAGCCGCAAACTATCCGTTTGCGACGATCGATCCGAATGTAGGAATGGTGGAAGTGCCAGATTGGCGCTTACAGCGTTTAACAGAATTAGTTCGTCCGAAAAAGACGGTCCCAACCACCTTTGAATTTACGGATATTGCTGGAATCGTCCGCGGTGCCAGCAAAGGGGAAGGATTAGGTAACCAATTTTTGAGCCATATCCGCCAAGTGGATGCGATCTGTCATGTCGTTCGTTGTTTCGACGACGACAACATCACCCACGTGGAAGGCCGCGTGGACCCATTAGCTGATATCGACACCATCAACTTGGAGTTGGTTTTAGCAGATTTAGAATCCGTCAACAAGCGCTATACTCGGGTCGCAAAAATTGCTAAAACCAAAGACAAAGATGCGGTTGCGGAATTGGCCGTTCTTGATAAAATCAAACCGGTCCTAGAAGAAGGGATCTCAGCTCGTTCGATCGAATTTACAGATGAAGAACAGCGCATCGTCAAAAGTTTGTTTTTACTAACGACCAAACCAGTTTTATACGTTGCCAACGTAGCAGAAGAAGACGTGGCAGACTATGAAACCAATGACTATGTCAACAAAGTGAAAGAATTTGCAGCAAGCGAAAATGCGGAAGTGATCGTCATCAGTGCTCGTGCTGAAGAAGAGATCGCTGAGCTGGAAGAAGAAGACAAAGCAGAGTTTTTAGAAGCATTAGGAATTGAAGAATCAGGGTTGGATCAATTGATTCGTGCTGCCTATGATTTACTAGGTCTAGCAACGTACTTTACCGCTGGTGAACAAGAAGTGCGTGCGTGGACGTTCCGTAAAGGCATCAAAGCACCGCAAGCAGCGGGGATCATCCATACGGACTTTGAGCGCGGCTTTATTCGTGCGGAAACTGTTTCCTTTGAAGATCTGAACCAATACGGCACGATGCAAGCGGCCAAAGAAGCCGGTCGGGTACGTTTGGAAGGAAAAGATTATGTCGTGCAAGATGGCGACGTGATGTTGTTCCGTTTTAACGTATAAAGGGCTTTCTTCCCAGTGAATTTGTGGTAAAATGTCCATTGTGAAGAAAACGCAGAAGGGAGAATCAATTCATGGAACCAGAAACTCTGCGAAATTATGTTTCCGAAAATCGTGAATTAGAACAACAATTAACAAAACGAAACCAACAATATATATTTGATTTAAAAAAATCGCTAGAGGCAGCCAACCTTTCTGAAGAAGAAAAAACGATTGCCTTGCATGAGATGCTGCCTGTCTTAGTCAAAGAACAAAAAGGCGGCAAAACAGCCCGCCAATTATTTGGTACAGTGTCTGAACGTACCGAAGCCATCATCAACAAACCCGTTGAGCAAAAAGAATCCGGCCCCTTCTTGATGTGGTTGGATAACACCTTGCTGATTTTAGGGATCTTTGGCTTGATGTTAGGGGTCATGGGGATCTTTACTAGAGGTCAAGCACAACCTTATGGCTTATTGACCCTCTTCTTGATGGCGATGCTTGCTGGTTGGGTCTTCTACTTGATGTACAAATACATGTATCAATATGAACGCCCAGGTGCCGATAAGAGCAAACGGCCGAAGATGTGGAAGATCATTTTGATTTTAGTCGCAGCCTTCATGCTATGGATCGTTGTGATCTCGCTTTCTGCGATGATCCAACCACCATTGAATCCACAAGTGGATCCTGTGATCGAAGCCTTGATCGGGGCAGTGGCATTAGCCGCGAAGTACTACTTGAAACGCAAATACAATATCATCAGCAGTCTGTCTGTTCCTAGAGGCTGATGGCTACACGTTGATCGTGCGCCTTCTTTTGTTAAAAAAGACCGCACGATCAGCGTGTTTTTTTAGAAAAAATGGCGAATTATGAGATTTGACCAAAGGTTTGAAGAGGATTATTAAGAAAGCTTTCCGAATGGTTGACTTATGAAAAAATCTTTGCTATTTTTTTTAAAATACCTAAAAACTTTAAGGAGTGGTTACAAAAATGTCCAACTGGGAAACCAAATTTGTAAAAAAAGGGTTAACGTTTGATGATGTCTTATTGATTCCGGCAGAAAGTCACGTCTTGCCAAATGACGTGGATATGAAAGTGCAGCTTGCCCCGAATATTACACTAAATATTCCAATCATAAGTGCCAGTATGGATACCGTAACTGATAGTAAAATGGCGATCTCAATGGCGCGTCAAGGCGGACTTGGCGTGATTCACAAAAACATGAGTATCGCAGCGCAAGCAGATGAAGTGCGCAAAGTAAAACGTTCTGAAAGCGGCGTGATCATCGATCCGTTTTTCTTAACACCAAGCCACTTAGTTGCTGATGCAGAACATTTGATGAGCAAGTACCGCATCAGCGGGGTACCGATCGTAGAAACAATGGAAAACCGCAAATTAGTCGGTATCATCACGAACCGCGACATGCGTTTTGTCACGGATTATACGATGCCGATCAATGATGTGATGACCAAAGACCAATTGATCACAGCACCTGTCGGTACGTCGTTGAAAGACGCTGAAAAAATCTTACAACAACACAAGATCGAAAAATTACCGATCGTTGATGAAGCAGGGATCTTAAGCGGTTTGATCACTATCAAAGATATTGAAAAAGTGATCGAATTCCCGAATGCAGCCAAAGACACGCATGGACGTCTATTAGTGGCAGCGGCAGTCGGTGTTACCAGCGATACCTTTGAACGAGCACAAGCTTTATTGGATGCAGGCGTGGACGCGATCGTTATTGATACTGCCCACGGACACAGTGCGGGTGTTTTACGCAAAATCTCTGAAATTCGTGCGCATTTCCCAGAAGCGACATTGATTGCGGGAAATGTTGCCACTGCAGAAGGCACGAAAGCATTGTATGATGCTGGTGTCGATGTCGTAAAAGTCGGGATCGGTCCAGGTTCGATCTGTACTACTCGGGTGGTAGCCGGTGTCGGAGTTCCTCAATTGACCGCGATCTATGATGCAGCCTCTGTGGCACGTCAATACGGCAAAGCAATCATTGCCGATGGTGGGATCAAATACTCTGGGGATATCGTCAAAGCTTTAGCAGCTGGCGGACATGCCGTAATGCTAGGTAGCATGTTGGCAGGAACCGATGAATCACCAGGTGAATTTGAAATCTATCAAGGCCGACGCTTCAAAACCTACCGCGGAATGGGTTCATTGGGGGCAATGGAAAAAGGCTCCAGCGACCGTTACTTCCAAGGTGGCGTAAACGAAGCCAACAAATTGGTTCCAGAAGGCATCGAAGGGCGTGTCGCTTATAAAGGCAGCGTTTCTGATATCATCTTCCAAATGATCGGCGGCTTGAAATCAGGGATGGGTTATGTCGGTGCTGGCAATCTACAGCAATTACGTGATGAAGCACAATTCATCCAAATGAGCGGCAACGGACTAAAAGAATCACATCCCCACGATGTTCAAATCACGAAAGAAGCACCAAACTACTCTGTAAAATCATAAAATGTTTCACGTGAAAACCAACGCCCCCTCTGTTCAAAAGTGGACAGGGGGGATTATTTGTTCAAAAAAGGACGTCACTCTCAGCTATCTAGGCGAGAGTGGCGTCCTTTTCTTTAAAATCGCTGCTGGATGATCAGCAAATCGCTTTAGCAGCAGCTTATTCGTTTGATTTCAACGCATCGATCATGTTGACATGAGTCAGTTTCACATGGGTGACGTACATCACGATGATCGTAAAGAGAATCGTCATGCCGCCGGCTAAAGCATAGGCCGGCCAATTGATCACTAATGGAAAGACCATGTTTTCCATCGAAGCTTGGATCAAAATAAAGTCAGTCAAGAAGTAACCCACCACGTAACCTGCGAGAATCCCAAATAACGTAAAGACGATATTTTCCCGTACGATGTACATGGTGACTTCTTTATTGTAAAACCCTAATACTTTAATAGTAGAAAGCTCGCGAATCCGCTCGGAAACATTGATGTTGGTCAAGTTATACAAGACGACAAAGGCTAATGCCCCTGATAGTACAACTAAGATCAAGACAATGGAGTTCAAGTTGCCCATCGAATCATCCTGCATTTTGATCTGAGTGGAAAGGAACGTCGTGTTTTTGACTTTGTCGGTATCTAACAAGGCTGTTGATAAAGCTTCCTCTTGTTTTTTCGTCATCGTCTTGCTTTTGACTAAGAACGCATTCGGTTCAAAGGTACTGTCGGTGATTTCTTCGTAAAGAGTCGGTGACAGATACAGAGAATTGCCTAAATAGTTTTCTGCGATGCCGCTGATAGGTACTTCAAAAGCTTCTTGATCGCTAGTATAGAAGGTCAATGTATCCCCAACCTGCAGATCATACAATTCTGCGTATTTCATAGTCAGTACGGCGCCTTCTGTTAATGGCAGCTTCTGCCCTTCCGTCGTTTTCAAATGGACATAGTCGGTAAAAGCTTCTTGATCTGCCGGAACCATCAAGGTCAAACTTTGTTTTCCTTGGTTAGCTGGTCGAATCTCGATCGTTTCATTGTAGACTAGCATCGAATGGGTCACAAGAGGATCGTCTGTTAAAACCGTTTCAGCGGCAGCAACGGTTTCTTCCTTCGCATCATTTAAGGTCACGACGGCTTGATAATCCGTAATGGGCCCAAATTGTTTCGCAGTCACAGCACTTAAGGAATCTTTCAACCCAACGCCTGCCACCATCAGTCCCGTACAGCCGGCGATGCCAATGATTGCCATGATCATTCGCGATTTGTAGCGGAAGATGTTACGGAAGCTGACTTTTTGATTGAAGCTTAAGCGTGACCATAAGGGTGTAATGGCCTCTAATAAAATCCGTTTCCCAGGTTTTGGCGCCCGAACTTGCAGTAGCTGGGCAGGTTTTTCCCGCAATTCTTTGATCAAAACAAAGAGGCAAGCACCGAGCGTCGCCAGTAAAAAGGCGATCGCGGCCAAAATAATTGGCGACCAGACATAATAGACGCGAATCCCGTCTAAAAGATACCGTTCGCTGGATAGAAAATAAATCAAACGCGGCAACAGTTCCGTCCCTAATACGGCACCACTGATAATGCCAATGGCCGAAGACAGGAGGGCATAAATCAAATATTTAAGGGAGATCTCGACTTTGCCATAGCCCATCGCTTTTAAGGTACCGATCTCTTTGCGGTTTTCTTCTAGCATCCGCGTCAGTGTCGTAAAGGTGATCAACGCAGCGATAAAGAAGAAGAAGACAGGAAACACATTGGCGATCGCTGCGATGCGATCAGACAGCCCGCCATACTCTTGGAAACCGGGGTTGTCTTTGCGTTGGTTGTAAAGATACGTAGGTTCTGCCAAGTCTTCGATCTCTGTACGTTTTTCTGCCAGTGTTTGTTGGGCATCGGTTAGTTCTTGTTGCTGTTCCTCTAATTGGGTTTGCTGCTGAGCCAATTCTTCTTCCCCAGCGGTCAATTGGCCTTCGAGGGCTGCTTGTTGTACGGGCGGAAGCTGTGCCAGGGCGGCTTGCTGTTGTTCTAGTTCCGCTTTGGCCTGATCCAGTTGGGCTTGTCCATCAGCTAACTGTTTTTGTCCATCGCGGACTTCTTTTTCTGCAGGCGCTAATTCATCAAAAGCATCTTGCTGAATTTCTGCTAAGCGTTCTTTAGGGCGATCCGCAAACAGTTCCTCAATCGTTTCTTGATGGGCTGCCATCTTGTCGGTATACGCATCGGAGTATGTTTCAAGGCCTGCGACATCATCAAAGGCGAGATAAAGGATCGATTTGACCTCCATCTTGAACTGTTCTTCCGGTACATAAGCAAAATACGTCACGACACCGCTGCCGACATTCGCATAGCCACGTTCGGCAGCACTGATATAAATGGGAGAGGTGGCGAACCCAACGATCGTATAGTCTTTGTCCGACAGATTATCGGCATCATCGATCGTAAAAGTATCCCCTATTTGCCAGCCATAATTTTTTGCTTCGGTGTCCAGCACGATTTCATCGGCTTTTTCTGGCAATCGGCCGTCCTTCACCAGTAGCTGGTTGAGTTCCTGTGAGGGATCATAAGAGGTCACTTGCACGACTTCATCTGAATTGGCAACGTAATAAAATTGATAGGCGGCTTCTGTGTGCGCACCGCTTTTTTCCGCCGCATCAATGTCGTCCTCCGTCAATCCCAGCGTGGAAGTGACTTGCAGATCTGCTAAATGCTGACCGTTGACATATTCACTCGCGGAATGGTTCAGGATCGGTCCCGTCGCTTTGACACCGACAAAGAGAAACGTTCCTAAAAAAATGATCAAGGTGATTGCGATAAAGCGGCCTTTTGATTGGCGAATCTCCCGCAAACTTGCTTTAAGATAGGTTTTATTTTTCATCAGATCCTCCTACCAAACGATTTCATCGATCGAGATTGGATGAGGATTCTCTTCAATGGAACGGACAGTGGCATCGTTGATATGGATCACCCGATCGGCGATCGGGGCAATGGCGCTGTTATGGGTAATGATCAACACCGTATTGCCGTTTTTCCGACTGGCGTTTTGCAAAAGCTTCAACACTTGTTTGCCTGTTTCAAAATCCAGCGCACCGGTTGGTTCATCGCATAATAGCAATTTCGGGTTTTTGGCTAACGCCCGAGCGATCGATACCCGCTGCTGTTCCCCACCAGAGAGCTGCGAAGGAAAGTTGTTTTTACGGTTTTCTAACCCGACTTGTGCTAAGACTTCATCAGGATCGAGTGCATTCGGTGAGACTTCTGTTGCCAATTCAATGTTTTCTTTCGCTGTCAGGTTCGGCACCAAATTATAAAACTGGAAGACGAACCCGACGTCTTTGCGGCGGTATTCCGTCAGCTGTTTGTCGTTAAACTTCGCGATATCGACATTGTCGATAATGATTTGTCCTTCATCTGGCGAATCCATCCCACCTAAAATATTCAAAACGGTCGATTTTCCTGCACCACTGGGGCCAAGGATCACCACTAATTCGCCTTCTTCAATGGCAAAGGAAAGATCGTTGTTGGCAGTGATGGTGGTTTCGCCCATCTGATAGCGTTTATATTCATTCTTTACTTCAACATAACTCATTAATAAAGCCTCCATTTTTTAAACACGTGTTGATTTAATCACATGGTGTTAGTATACTAAGAAAGAAAAGTAAGAGCAATCCTCAATGCTTACGTATTTGTCATTAAATAGACAAATATTGATCAAATGTACAGAGAAAAGGGGAAACGATATGGTGGGGACTGTGGGGAATCGTCGAACGATCTACTCGAAAAAAGTGATCCGACGCGCCTTTCAGGAGTTATTGTTGGAAAAAGAGTACCGCAAAATCACGATCAAAGAGATTGCGGAACGAGCCGATATCAACCGAGGAACATTTTATAAATATTATAAGGATACGGCCGCGTTGTTGGAGGAAATCGAAGGGGAGCTTGTTGAGCAGATCGCATCGAACTTGCAGCAGGAAAATTTGTCATTGGATCTTTGGTTGGAAAAGCTGTTGACGATTTTGTATGAGAATCCTAGTACGACCCATTTGATTTTGTTGAACAACAGCCATTTGCTGAATCTTTTATTGTCAGAGATCAAACCGGAGACCTTGAAACGGTTTGCCCAATACTTTCAAGATGCTTCCGAGGAAGAATTGGAACTGTGTCTTAGCTTTTTTGTCTGCGGGTCTATCGGGTTGATCGAACGCTGGCTCAAAGATTTCTCAACGATGCCGCCAAAAGCTGTCGCTGAATTGTTGATCCAAATTTTTGTGACCAATGTGTATGAGGAAAAGAAGGGCTAAAAAAAGAGGGAACGATCCAATAACCAAAAAGGAACGCAGCAAGAGACAATTTGCTGCGTTCCTTTTTTATTTAGTCAACGAGGCGCTCGTCGTTCATTCCAAAGTATTGATGCAATGGTTTTTGCCGTGCTTCTAATAATTGATCGACAGTCACGAATTCGTAGCCTTCGTTTTTGAGCATTTTAATGACTCCCGGTACGGCTTTCACAGATTTCGGGTGAATATCATGGATCAAGATCATGGCACCATTAAAGACATTTTGTTGCACCAAGGCATTGATCTTCTTCGGATCCTTCAATTTCCAGTCTTGAGAATCGATGTCCCATTGAATGATCGGCATGCCAATGGTTTCTGCGCTTTGTTTGTCGATAGCGCCATAAGGGGGCCGTAAATTTCTAGGTAGTAAACCCGTCGCATTATAAATGGCTTTGTTGGTTTTTGTGACTTCTGCCTGCAAATCTTCCGCTGAAAGAGTATTCAGCTGCGGATGAGAGTAAGAATGACTGGCGATCTCGTGTCCAGCTTCTTGGACTTTTTTAGCAGCTTGCGGATATTGCTCTACCATTTGTCCCAGCATAAAGAAGGTCGCTTTAACGTCATTTTCTTGTAAGATGTTCAACAGATCCATGGTGGAGGTACTGTTGGGTCCATCATCAAAGGTCAATGCCACGTATTTTTTATTGGGGTCTAAACTTGGCAAGGCATTGTTGAGTTGGTCAGCAGCCACGAGATCAGGATCAATGAATGGGGCGATCTCGCTGTAAGGCAGGGTGATTTCCGTCGCTCCCGTCTGATTTTTTGGCAATTCGATGGTCAGCTTCTCTGGATCGTAAGTAAATTTCGAATCGAAGGTGATCCGCTCCATGGCCAAGACGGCGTCGATGATTTTGGCGGGTTCTTTGGCTTGATCCAGCAGTTTCTGCTGAATGACTTGTTGAATACCTAATAAGCTGCCTTCATCAGGAACCAGTTCTTTCAAAGACAATTCGGTTTGCGTCTTCTCTGATACGAAGATCGGTGCATCCGTTAGGCTGTCCGCATCTTCAAAACGTCCGGTTTCTCGATTCCACACATAGCTGTCGGCTTTCAATGAATAAGTAGACACCTTTGAAGCCGCTGCTTGTGCTTGGATGCGGGCAACGGTGACGACTTCTTTATTCGTTTGTTTTTTACGCAATTGATCAGCGGCTTGTGTCAACCGTTCTTTGATATCTTTGATGGGAAACGTATCAAGGTCTTGCGGGCGGTAGATCAATTCTTTGGTTGCGCCTTTGGAGAGCACTTCAGGCGTTGTTTTTAACCCATTTTGACTTTGTTCTGCTTGGATTGATGCCAGTAATTTCTCCGCAGCCGCCTCATATTTTTCTTGGGCTGCGACTTCTTGCTGGTGTAACGTGTAAAGGACTGAGCCAGCCGTCGCGATCAAAACGATCAATAATAAGGCGAATAAGGAAAAAATTGCTTTTCGATACGGCTTCTTTCTCGAGGGTGGTCCTTTCGGTCTTTCTTCAGCTGACGCTGTTCGTTTTTGATTATTGTTTGGTTTCTTGTGCAAGTCACTCCGACGGGCATAGGTCTTTCGTTCGGGCATTGGTGAAGCTCCCTTCATTCCATCCTAAATTATGCCCACGTTACCATAAGTCACAGGTACTTTCAACGATCATGCCCGGTTTCTGATAGAGACTTAAAAAGATGAAGGGATTTTTCTAATTATTCATTTAAAAATTACAGCCTTGTTGCGTTGTTTCTCTTGCAAGAAATGATCAAGGGCGTTAGGGGGTCTTTTGCAACCACTATCTATTAGGTGAACTAGAAAACCCCTTCGTAACAGATCACGTGGAGTGACTGTTACGAAGGGGGTGCAATTAAGGGTACTAAGGCTTAGGCTTTTTCGATTTTTGTCAGTCCGCCCATGTAAGGAACCAGAACTTCTGGTACCGTTACACTGCCGTCTTCGTTTTGATAATTTTCAAGCACTGCGGCTACCGTCCGACCGACAGCCAGACCAGAACCATTTAGTGTATGCATGTAGTGAATCTTGCCCTCTTGATCGCGGTAACGGATCATGGCACGGCGTGCTTGGAAATCTTCACAGTTTGAGCAAGAGCTGATCTCACGATACATTTCCTGAGCAGGGATCCATACCTCTAAATCATAGGTCTTCGCCGCAGAAAAGCCCATATCTCCTGTACACAAGCTAAGCACTCGGTAAGGTAAGTTGAGTTTTTGCAAAATATCTTCGGCATTAGCCGTCATCTTTTCTAATTCTTCATAAGAATGGTCAGCATCACTGAATTTCACCATTTCAACTTTATTGAATTGGTGCAGACGAATCAAGCCGCGGGTATCACGACCAGCGCTGCCAGCTTCTGAACGAAATGATGGGCTCAAGGCAGTGAAGTAGGCAGGGAGCTGTTCTTGTTCTAAGATCTCCCCTTGATAGTAATTGGTCAAAGGTACTTCAGCAGTTGGAATCAAAGTCAAATCCGTATCTGCCAATTGGAAAACATCTTCTTTGAACTTTGGAAATTGCCCCGTGCCAAACATTGCTTGGCTATTGACGATATAAGGGGTGATCATCTCGGTATAGCCATGCTCATAGACATGCTGATCCAGCATGAAGTTGTATAAGGCACGTTCCAAACGAGCACCTAAGCCTTTGTAGTAAACAAAGCGGCTGCCAGAAACTTTGGCGCCCCGCTCAAAGTCGAGGATCCCCAACTCTTCAGCGATCTCCCAATGCGGTTTTGGTTCAAAGGCAAAGGCTTTTGGTTCTGCCCAGCGGCGGATTTCTACATTGTCGTCTTCATCCTTGCCCACTGGAACAGAATCATTTGGCAAATTCGGCAATGTCGTGGCGATCTGTTTGATGTCTTCATCAATTTGAGCGATCTCTTCATCCAATTGCTTGATTTGGCTGCCGACTTCTTTCATTTGGGCAATTTTATCTGCCGCGTCTTCTTTTGCCCGTTTCAAGGCAGCGATCTCACCAGAAACATCGTTGCGCAATTTCTTGCGTTCTTCCGTTTGGACTAAGAGTTCTCTGCGACGTTCGTCAAGCGTTAAAAAGCGGTCCAATACTTCTTTTTGCACGCCTCGTGTTGCGAGTTTGCTTTGTACTTCAGCAAAATTTTGGCGAATCATTTTTACATCTAACATAGTGATACATCCTCCTTTGATTTTTCCATAGAAAAAAGGCCATTCCGATCCCGTGTTGCTTGGGACGAAATGACCATTCGCGGTGCCACCCAAGTTCAGCTTGCGCTGCCCTTGCTGCTCGTATCGTGAGCCAACGATTTTTCTTTCGAAAAATACACGTTAAAGAACTGGATTCTATTTTTTCCAACACTGATTTTCACCAACCATCAGCTCTCTTTACTAGATGAAAAAAATATACTAGGTTCTGTGCCTTGATTATTTTCTTTAGCATACCCAAAAAATGTTGGGGCGTCAACCATAGGTTTGTGTGTTGGACAAATTGTTGCGCTTCAACGGGAGATGAATAATAAAGGATGTCCATTCTGGCGTTGATTTGGCATAGATATAGCCGCCATGTAAGGCGACGATGCTTTGAGCGATCGCTAGACCTAAGCCAGTTCCTCCTGTTTCTTGAGAGCGGGATTCTTCCACTCGGTAGAAACGGTCGAATAGAGAATCAAGGGCTTGCTTAGGGATCATCTGCCCATTGTTTTTGACGGTTAAGATCGCTTCGGTTCCGACTTTCTCGACCTCCATGCGGATCTTATCGGCGCCTTTGCCGTATTTCAAGGCATTTGACAGCAGGTTGTTGAAAACTCGCACCAGTTTTTCGGTATCACCATCCATTTCGATATGCTCTGGACGGGTGTAGGTTTCGATCTTGATGCCTTTTCGGCTAGCTTCCAATTCAAAGTCCGCCGCCAATTGTTCAACCAGCTGGGCCATATCAAATTCCATCACATTAATGGGCACGCTAGGCTGACGCACTTTCGTGTATTCAAACAAATCATCGACGAGGGATTTCATTTGTTTGGCTTTGACATACGCCGTATGAGTATATTTCAGCAATTCTTCTTCCGAATGGTATTGTCGATCTTCAATTAGACCTAAGTAGCCGATGATCGAAGTCAATGGTGTCCGAATGTCATGACTGACATTGGTGATCAGCTCATCTTTGGATTGCTCGATCCGCCGTTCATCTTCGATCGCCGCCACCGTACTGTCGACTAAGCCATTGATATTAGAAACGATCCGACTTAAATCGCCCCGTAACTCGAAGGGGATGCGATGATCGTAGTTGCCTTCTGCGATAAAGTGCAGCTCGCTGATAATGTGACGTAGCTGCATTTGATGGTAACGTCGAATCAAACGCCAATATAAGACGATCACATCTAATAGGAAGAACATCGGTAGAATGAAGTTGCGACCACTGCGAAAAATATCTGTATTAAAGGCAGCCGTGAACGCATTCTTTGATTCATAGATCGCTTCGACTAAAACCGGTGAGTTTTCTCGTATTGAGGTCAAGATGACCAAAATAGCGACATTTAATAGAAGTAAAAGAACAATCGTTACAATTCCTTCAGCAAATAACTCACTGATTTCCTTTGAGGTCAACGTGATCCGTTTCTTTTTTTCGATTGGTGTGTTGCGCTTTTTTTCAGTTGGTTTACTTCGCATCTATTTTGTAGCCGACCCCCCATACTGTTTGGATGACTTTTTCACCATCCGTGGCTTCTTCGATCTTATCTCGCAAGTGACTGACATGGACCATCACTGTTTTGGCAGAAACGACACTTTCTTGTTTCCAAACTCGTTCAAAAATCTCATCGGCGCTAAAGACACGGTTGGGATGCGATGCCAATAAATAGAGGATGCCAAATTCTAATGCGGTCAATTGGATCTCATTGCCATCCACCGTTTTTACTTCATGGGAATCGCGGTTGATGATAAGGGAGCTTACTTCCAGAATCTCTGGTTGATTTGAAGCAGCCTGCATCTTGGTTCTTCTCAATAACGATTTTACCCGTGCCATGACTTCTAATGGATTGAAAGGTTTGGTGACATAATCATCAGCACCGGCGACCAATCCACGAATCTTATCCATATCGGTTGTTTTAGCGGTCAACATAATAATGGGGATTTGGGATTCTTTTCGCAATTCTTTGACGACTTGCATGCCGTCCATTTCAGGCATCATGATATCTAAGATCAATAGCTCGATATCAGAAGTGGTGCGAATCTTGGTCAGTGCTTCTTTTCCATCGTATGCTTTGACCGATTCATAGCCTTCATTGTGTAAGTAAATGCTTAATAGTTCTACGATCTCTTTGTCATCATCTGCTACAAGTATTTTCATACTGGGTCCTCCTAGGAACAATATTCTTTTCTCCATTTTAGCAAATATTCCACAAAATAGATAAAATCATACTTAAATTTATAAGAATGATAGGAATTAAGAAAACACAAAAAGGAAAAAGACGAACGATAGGCTAATAATAACGGAAAAAGTCCTTAAAAAAGGCGGAAATCACGGACTAAAAATCACGAATCATCTTTGGAAACGGAGTAACTAGAAACGTTGGTCTATCAATCATTTTATGGTTGACGAATAGCACAAGTCTTGGTATATTATTACATGTGCCAAATGACTAAATGAATTCCTAAAAAGAATTGAAAAAAGTAGTTGACGCACAGCTCGACAGATGATATTATAACGAAGTCGCAATTTTAAAACAGTTAATTGATGTTGATACATCAACAAAATTAATTGAAAAAAGTTGTTGACAAATAACAAATCATTTGTTATCCTAATTAAGTCGCTGAGACAGCCGCTACGAAGTTGAAAAACAACGAGCGAAAAAAACTTTTAAAAAAGAGTTGACAAACAAACGTCGCTCTGATATGATGTAAAAGTTGCTAACACAGCACGGTAGACCTTTGAAAACTGAACAAAGCAAGCAAACGAACCAATGTGTAGGACGTTTCAATTTATTGAAACAAATACATGCAAGCAATAGCTAGCAAAGTTAATTTTTATGAGCTTAATGACCGTATGGTCATTCAAACAAATCATTATGAGAGTTTGATCCTGGCTCAGGACGAACGCTGGCGGCGTGCCTAATACATGCAAGTCGAACGCTTTTTCTTTCACCGGAGCTTGCTCCACCGAAAGAAAAAGAGTGGCGAACGGGTGAGTAACACGTGGGTAACCTGCCCATCAGAAGGGGATAACACTTGGAAACAGGTGCTAATACCGTATAACACTATTTTCCGCATGGAAGAAAGTTGAAAGGCGCTTTTGCGTCACTGATGGATGGACCCGCGGTGCATTAGCTAGTTGGTGAGGTAACGGCTCACCAAGGCAACGATGCATAGCCGACCTGAGAGGGTGATCGGCCACACTGGGACTGAGACACGGCCCAGACTCCTACGGGAGGCAGCAGTAGGGAATCTTCGGCAATGGACGAAAGTCTGACCGAGCAACGCCGCGTGAGTGAAGAAGGTTTTCGGATCGTAAAACTCTGTTGTTAGAGAAGAACAAGGATGAGAATAAAATGTTCATCCCTTGACGGTATCTAACCAGAAAGCCACGGCTAACTACGTGCCAGCAGCCGCGGTAATACGTAGGTGGCAAGCGTTGTCCGGATTTATTGGGCGTAAAGCGAGCGCAGGCGGTTTCTTAAGTCTGATGTGAAAGCCCCCGGCTCAACCGGGGAGGGTCATTGGAAACTGGGAGACTTGAGTGCAGAAGAGGAGAGTGGAATTCCATGTGTAGCGGTGAAATGCGTAGATATATGGAGGAACACCAGTGGCGAAGGCGGCTCTCTGGTCTGTAACTGACGCTGAGGCTCGAAAGCGTGGGGAGCGAACAGGATTAGATACCCTGGTAGTCCACGCCGTAAACGATGAGTGCTAAGTGTTGGAGGGTTTCCGCCCTTCAGTGCTGCAGCAAACGCATTAAGCACTCCGCCTGGGGAGTACGACCGCAAGGTTGAAACTCAAAGGAATTGACGGGGGCCCGCACAAGCGGTGGAGCATGTGGTTTAATTCGAAGCAACGCGAAGAACCTTACCAGGTCTTGACATCCTTTGACCACTCTAGAGATAGAGCTTCCCCTTCGGGGGCAAAGTGACAGGTGGTGCATGGTTGTCGTCAGCTCGTGTCGTGAGATGTTGGGTTAAGTCCCGCAACGAGCGCAACCCTTATTGTTAGTTGCCATCATTTAGTTGGGCACTCTAGCGAGACTGCCGGTGACAAACCGGAGGAAGGTGGGGATGACGTCAAATCATCATGCCCCTTATGACCTGGGCTACACACGTGCTACAATGGGAAGTACAACGAGTTGCGAAGTCGCGAGGCTAAGCTAATCTCTTAAAGCTTCTCTCAGTTCGGATTGTAGGCTGCAACTCGCCTACATGAAGCCGGAATCGCTAGTAATCGCGGATCAGCACGCCGCGGTGAATACGTTCCCGGGCCTTGTACACACCGCCCGTCACACCACGAGAGTTTGTAACACCCGAAGTCGGTGAGGTAACCTTTTTGGAGCCAGCCGCCTAAGGTGGGATAGATGATTGGGGTGAAGTCGTAACAAGGTAGCCGTATCGGAAGGTGCGGCTGGATCACCTCCTTTCTAAGGAATATTTCGGAAGACTACACATCGTTTGCCTTTGTTCAGTTTTGAGAGGTTTACTCTCAAACAAAATTTGTTCATTGAAAACTGGATATCGAAGAAATAATCAAAACAAGTAACACACACCGAGTTGAAATGTTAAAAGAGTTTTTTAATAAGTTCAACGCTTATTTTCTTGAGCAACCTTCTATCGCTAGAAGAAGTACTCAAAACCGACCGTAAGGTCAAAGGTTAAGTGAATAAGGGCGCACGGTGGATGCCTTGGCACTAGGAGCCGATGAAGGACGGGACTAACACCGATATGCTTTGGGGAGCTGTAAGTAAGCTATGATCCAGAGATTTCCGAATGGGGGAACCCAGCATCTTTTATAGGATGTTACGTCTGCGTGAATACATAGCGCAGTCGAGGTAGACGCAGAGAACTGAAACATCTAAGTACCTGCAGGAAGAGAAAGAAAATTCGATTCCCTGAGTAGCGGCGAGCGAAACGGGAAAAGCCCAAACCAACAAGCTTGCTTGTTGGGGTTGTAGGACTCCGATATGGTAGTCTATTCAGATAGTCGAAATACTTGGAAAAGTATGTCAAAGAGGGTAAAAACCCCGTAGGCGAAATTTGGATAACACCTAGGAGGATCCTGAGTACGGCGGAACACGAGGAATTCCGTCGGAATCCGGGAGGACCATCTCCCAAGGCTAAATACTCCCTAGTGACCGATAGTGAACCAGTACCGTGAGGGAAAGGTGAAAAGCACCCCGGAAGGGGAGTGAAATAGATCCTGAAACCGTGTGCCTACAACAAGTTAGAGCCCGTTAATGGGTGATAGCGTGCCTTTTGTAGAATGAACCGGCGAGTTACGATAGCATGCGAGGTTAAGTTGAAGAGACGGAGCCGTAGCGAAAGCGAGTCTGAATAGGGCGAATGAGTATGTTGTCGTAGACCCGAAACCATGTGATCTACCCATGTCCAGGTTGAAGGTGCGGTAAAACGCACTGGAGGACCGAACCCACGTACGTTGAAAAGTGCGGGGATGAGGTGTGGGTAGCGGAGAAATTCCAAACGAACTTGGAGATAGCTGGTTCTCTCCGAAATAGCTTTAGGGCTAGCCTCGGAATTGAGAATGATGGAGGTAGAGCACTGTTTGGACTAGGGGCCCATCTCGGGTTACCGAATTCAGATAAACTCCGAATGCCATTCATTCATATCC
>NZ_JBIOSY010000001.1:3452500-3755000 GCF_051715005.1 Enterococcus sp. AZ067 | reverse complement strand
TGGTAGAGCACCACCTTGCCAAGGTGGGGGTCGCGGGTTCGAACCCCGTTTTCCGCTTTGCCTTAGCAATTTTCAGCCGGGGTGGCGGAACTGGCAGACGCACAGGACTTAAAATCCTGCGGTGAGTGATCACCGTACCGGTTCGATTCCGGTCCTCGGCATTTCATAATATGCGCCCATAGCTCAATTGGATAGAGTGTTTGACTACGGATCAAAAGGTTAGGGGTTCGACTCCTCTTGGGCGCGTAGTCTTTTTATTTGTTTCATTTTTATTATCGGGAAGTAGCTCAGCTTGGTAGAGCACTTGGTTTGGGACCAAGGGGTCGCAGGTTCGAATCCTGTCTTCCCGATTTTTTGATGCCTGAAGCATTCGCTTCAGGCTTTTTTTGTGTTTTCAGCCAGTGAGAAGACCTGAAAATATGATACAATAGTAAAAAACGAGGAGGAAATTGTTTGAAGGGAAAAATCATCAAAGCGCTAAGCGGATTTTATTATGTGGCATCAGAAGACGAAATCTTTCAAACCCGCGCTCGAGGAAATTTTCGGAATCGAAAAATCACTCCTTTGGTGGGGGATGAAGTGATCTTTGAAAGCAGCAATCAAACAGACGGTTATCTTTTAGAGATCTTGCCGCGAAAAAATGAGCTGGTTCGACCGCCAGTCGCAAATGTGGATCAAGGGGTGGTCGTGACAAGTCTAGTTGAGCCGAACTTCTCCTATAACCTATTGGATCGCTTTTTAGTGACGTTAGAGTATGAGGGGATCGAACCGATCATCTTTTTGACAAAAGCGGATCTTGTGAAAGATCTTGCTGCAATGAAAGCAATTGAGGAGACCTATCAAGCAATTGGCTACCACGTGATCACGTCAAAAGCAGAAGGCGAAGATCTATTGGAACTTCAACGGTACTTTCCTGAGCGGATCACCGTCTTTATGGGGCAATCCGGTGCTGGAAAGTCGACATTGCTGAATCGGATCGTCCCAGAATTGGCATTGGAAACAGGAGTGATCTCAGAATCTCTCGGGCGGGGGAAACATACGACCCGTCATGTGGAGCTCTTGCCGATTTGTGATGGATTGGTTGCCGATACACCAGGATTTAGTTCGATCGACTTTTTGGAAATCGAAGCGGTGGAGTTACCCAAACTATTTCCTGACTTTTTAGAGGTAGCTGCCAACTGTCGTTTTAGGGAATGTATGCACCTTAATGAACCTGATTGTGCAGTTAAGCAGGGGGTTGCAGCAAATGAGATTGCCGAGACTCGTTATAAGAATTACGTGCAATTTTTAGAAGAGATTGAAAACCGACGTCCGGTTTATAAAAAGAAGAAAAAGTGAGGGAAAAGCATGATAAAACTAGCACCATCTATTTTAAGTGCCGATTTTGCAAATCTTCAAAGAGACATTGAGCTGGTAGAGCGCCATGGCGCAGATTATATTCACGTAGACGTGATGGACGGTCATTTCGTCCCTAATATTACCTTAGGCCCAAACATCGTTAAAGCGATTCGCCCAGTTACCAAACTGCCGTTGGATGTTCACCTAATGATCACCGAACCAGAAAAGTATATCCATGCCTTCGCAGAAGCGGGGGCAGATATCATTGGGATCCACGCGGAAGCAACACCTCATATCCATCGTGCGATCCAAATGATTGTGGCAGAAAATGTCAAAGCAGAAATCGTCATCAACCCAGGCACACCAGTATCAGCCATTGAACATGTTTTATCCATGTGTGATCAAGTGTTAGTCATGACGGTCAATCCAGGGTTTGGTGGGCAATCCTTTATTGAAGAATCACTAGAAAAAATTGCGGTACTGGCTGCTTTAAAAGAAGAAAAAGGCTACCATTATGATATCGAGGTAGATGGCGGGATCGTTCCTGAGACAGCCAAACGTTGCCTGGAAGCAGGTGCAAATGTCTTCGTAGCAGGAAGCTATATTTACGATGCCGATGAACCTGCAGCACAAATCAGAGCCTTGAAAGAAGCTTTGCAATAAATGAAGATTTTGTTAGCAGCAGGGGGGCGCCCTGAAAATTGGCCACCGCTGATGACGTATGACAAATACATTGGGATTGATCGCGGGGCATTGTTTTTGCTTCAGCACCAACGGCAAGTCGATCTAGCGATTGGTGATTTCGACTCTTTGACCGCAGGCGAACTGCAAGCAGTCAAACAACAAGTCAGCACAGTGATCCAAGCGCCTGCTGAAAAAGATGATACAGATACCCAGTTGGCATTGGTGGAGACGTTGCGTCGCTATCCAGAAGCGCAAATCGACTTGATTGGTGCAACAGGAGGACGTCTCGACCATCTTTTAGCCAATCTATGGCTGCCTTTAGAAGATCGGTTTCGTCCATTTGCCCCAAATCTGCGTTTTTTAGATCGTCAAAATGTCGTTCAGTTCTTTTTACCAGGCACCTATCAATTGGAAAAAGAACCCGAGATGCAGTATTTGGCGTACTGCTGTTTGACGCCGGTAACAGATTTGACGTTGACAGGTAGCAAGTATTTATTAGAAAACGTCCAAGTGCCGTACCCAACTTCTTATGCCAGCAATGAATTTCTGACACAAACAGCAGGTTTTTCCTTTAGCAGCGGGATGATAGCAGTCATTCAAAGTTGTGATTAAGAGACGGAACGTCTCTTTTTTTTGTTGAAAATTTCAGAAACTTAATTACAAAAAAAACATTAAGACGGTCAACTTAGCTTTTGTTTGCAGGGTATTAATGGTAAAATTGGAACTACAGTTTGGAATTATTTGAGGTGTCTTTGTGAAAAAGTTTAATCCTAATAAAAATATTATCATCACATTGATTATTGTGATTTTAGTTGTCACCGTATTAAGCGTGACGATTGCCCGCAGAGCTGCGGGAAACTCCACCAATGTTGTGCAATCAACGGTCAATGACTCCGTTGGCTTTATCGATAAAGTGATTACGGCGCCTTTTCGTTGGATCGAAAATGGGGCGAATTCAGTCAAAAACTTGTTTGTGACGTATGAAGAAAATGAACGTTTAAAAGAGAAATTGGACAGTTTTGATGAATTGGAACAAGCGAAGGACAATGCGCAAAGAGAAATCGATGCCTTGAAAGAAGAGCTAGAGCTGAATGCGACCTTGACGAATTATGAACGAATCTCCGCCAATGTCATCAATCGGTCACCTGATACTTGGCAAGATATGCTGATCGTGGATCGAGGCTCAAGAGACGGCGTTGAGGTCAACATGGCGGTCATGTCGCAAAAAGGCTTGATTGGTCGTGTGGTAGAAGTCAATGCGGCTTCTTCTAAAATTGAACTTTTGACTTCTGAAAACCAGAATTCTAACCACTATCCGGTTCGGATCAGCGGCGAAGATGGGTCAAATTTTGGGATTCTAAGTAGTTACGATCAAAAAGAACGTTCCTTGGTCATTACCCAGTTGACAGGGGACAATGAGCTGAAGGAAGGCGATGTCGTGCAGACCTCTGGATTAGGAGGAAACTCGCCTGCCGACTTAGCGATCGGAACAGTGATCCGTACCACCAAAGATGAGTTTGGTCTTGATACCCAAGTATTTGTAAAACCGTATGCCCAAATGTATGATATTCAAGCAGTAACGATTATCAAACGCTTGGCAGGTGAGGAATAGCCATGAAAAAGCATGACTACATCAAATCCCTGGCAGCGGGCGTCTTCTTTTTGATGATGTTGGCAGATGGACAACTGACGCGTTTTTTGGAAAAATGGACCCAAGACAATTATATCGCCAGTGCGCATCTTTTATTGATCGCCCTTTTATGTGGCGCGAAGTATTTGCCGAAAAACTTTTTGATCACCACGGCGCTTGTGATCGGCTGCCTCTATGACGTGTATTATGTCGGTGTGATCGGCATCTACACGGTGGCGTTTCCCTTGATCGTATGGATCATGTATATTTTGAAAAATACGCTTTATCAAAATGTATTTACCATGTTTTTCGGAATGATCATCTTTGTTACAAGCTTAGAAGTTGTGACGTTGGGCGTCCAGTTGCTATTTAAGATCGCATCAGTTAGCACGTCATTCTTTGTTTCCCGCTTTTTAGCACCAACGCTTTTATTGAACATCATTTTGTTTATCCTTTTAGTCGTTCCATTCATGAAGCTATTCAAAGACGAATAGCTTCGTTTTTTTTGCGTTTGACTGTATAAAAATAACAGCGATTGAAATGTTTTTGTAATATTCCTTTTATCTCTCTGACATACGGCTGTGTTACAATCACACTATCGTGAGGGACTTTAGGTATTCTTAAGCATTTATACATAAAAAAACCATATTAGGGGAAGCAACAGCCGGAGGAATGAAGAGTGAAAAAGCGAATTTTATCTTTATTGTTAGTAAGTTCAATTGTTCTTACTTCTGCAGCAGCACCGACACTTGTCTTTGCATCAGATTTTGACAATAAAATTGAAGAAAAAAATAAAGAGATCTCTGACTTGCAAAACCAGCAAGCGAGCATCCAGTCACAAGTAGCAGCACTTGAAAGCGACGTGGCTGCAATCAATGAAAAAGCCCAAACTTTGTTGCAACAACAAGGTGATTTGCGTGCGGATTCTGAAAAGTTGAAGCAAGAAATTGCTGATTTGAAAGTCAGAATCGAAAAGCGTGAAGAAGCGATCCAAAAACAAGCCCGTGACGTTCAAGTCAATGGTCAAAGCACGAACTTTATTGATGCAGTATTAGAAGCTGACTCTTTAACAGATGCTATTGGCCGTGTGCAAGCAATGACGACGATCGTCAATGCTAACAAAGATCTTGTGGATCAACAAAAGGCAGACCAAGAAGCAGTTGAAGCGAAAAAAGCGGAAAACGACGATAAATTGGCAGAAATCGCAGCGAACCAATTTGAATTAGAAACACAATTAGGGGATCTACAAGCCAAACAAGCCGATTTAGATGTTTTACAAGCGGAATTGGCTGTTCAACAAGCATCTAAAGAAGATGAAAAAGCTGATTTAGAAAAACAAAAAGAAGAATATGAAGCAGAACAAGCACGCATCGCTGCAGAAGAAGCGGCGGCGGCAGCAGCTCGTGAACAAGCAGCACAAGAAGCAGCGGCTCAAGAAGCGGCAGCAGCTGAAGCAGCTACTCAGGAAGCAGCATCAAGCGAGTCTTCAACGTCGAATTCAACGACATCAAACTCAACAACAAATTCTAGTACGACGACTGATACTACGCAAGGCAGTTCATCACAAGGTGGCGGTTCAACAAATACGACACCATCGACTCCTGCCAACAATAACAATAGCAATAACAACCAAGGATCGAACAATAGCGGCAATGGTGCAAGCAATACTCCTGCACCCGCACAAACGGTCAACGGTTCAGCAATCGTAGCAGAAGCAATGAAATACATTGGTACTCCTTATGTATGGGGTGGTACGACACCAGACGGCTTTGACTGTTCTGGCTTTACACAATATGTATTTGCTAAAGTTGGGATCTCATTACCACGGGTAACTTACGCACAAGAATTTTCTGGTACGGTGATTTCGATCAATGAAGCAAAAGCTGGTGACTTGTTATTCTGGGGTAGCCGCGGAAGCACACACCACGTGGCGATCGCTATGGGTAACGGACAATACGTTCATGCACCAACACCAGGTCAAAATGTTTCTGTTAGCAGTTACTCTTATTACTCACCAGATTTCGCGGTACGCGTAAACTAAATCAATTGAAGCTATTTCAAAAGCTGGCGTTTTACGTCAGCTTTTTTTGATTTCTGTTTTAAAAAACGTATGCTTTTTTTGTTTTCAGTCTTGCCAGAACATCTTATAATAGAGAAGAGAAAGGAAGCGGATAAAATGAACAAGACCTCGTCTTCCAGAGAAAAAATGATAACGGTTAAGTTTTATACGAATTATCTTTCTCGCATGATGATGCCGAATTTAAGTATTTTTATTGCGTGGATGCTGATTTCATTCCTGCTGCCTTTTTTCTCAGTCGATCAACAAGTGATCCAGCAAATGGAACAAGGGGTCTTGACTGTGCTGCTGCCCCTCATGATCGCCTATACAGGTGGGCAGATGTTGGCGCCTGAACGAGGTGGGGTCGTGGGAGCAGTGGCGGTCTTAGGGGCTATTCTCGCAACCGATATTCCCCAGGTCTTTGGGGCGATGCTGCTGGGACCGCTAGCGGGCTGGCTATTGTACCGCAGTGATTCGATCGTGAGCAAAGTCAAAAGTGGCTATGAGATGCTGGTGCGCAATTTTATTGCAGGTGCGTTTGGCGGACTCCTCTTTTTAGGAAGTTACTTCCTATTGGCGCCGCTTTTTAATTGGTTCAGTCTCGGCAGCTATCAGCTGGTTGATTATTTTGTTCAGCAAAACGTCTTGCCCTTTATCCATATCATTGTAGAACCATTGAAGATTTTGTTTTTTAATAATATTGTCAACCATGGTCTATTTACACCGCTAGGGATCGAAGCAGCGGCACTCAATGGTCAGTCGGTTTTATTTTTGATCGAGGCCAACCCCGGTCCAGGATTAGGGGTCTTAGCGGCGTATCTTTTTTTTGGTTCAAAGCGAAACCGAACGAATGCCGCAGCATCCGTTTTTGTGCAGGCTATTGGTGGGATTCATGAAGTGTATTTCCCGTTTGTTCTGCTCGATCCTTGGGTGTTGCTCGGTCCGATCGTTGGTGGTTTCAGTGGCACGCTGATCTTCCAATTTTTAGGGGTAGGCTTAAGAGCGCCTGCGTCTCCTGGCTCGATCTTAGCGATTTTACTCAATACACCGCCGTCTATGATCCTAGGTGTCTTAGCTGGGATTGTCGTCAGTACGGTCGTATCGTTTGCGATCGCTAGTGTGCTGTTAAAACGGAAGTCCAATACAGAAAATGAGGAGCGTAAGATGCCGAAAATGAAGAAAGTCACGGAGATCGTCGTGGCCTGTGACGCAGGGATGGGGTCCAGTGCGATTGGTGCCAGCATACTAAAAAAACAGTTACAAGAAGCCCAGCTAACGTTTCCTGTCCGCTATCAATCGATTTATCGTGTGATCGATGATCCCGCGCTTTTGGTGATCACCCAACGGGAATTAGCAGCTATTGCCCAAAAGCAGACACCTCACGCACAGCATTATGTGTTAGATAATTTTTTGGCGGCTGATGAGTATGCCCCGCTGATCCTAGAATTACAAAGAAGAGAACAGGATTCGCAAAAATCGCTGCAAACCGAAGCAGCAAGTTCGCTAGGGTTTTCAACGATCATCTTTTTGTATACTGGAAAAAAACGCGGTTCACAAACGATGGCAGTGGAGATACTAAGCAAAATGGCCCGCCAACAAGCGCTGTCTTTGACCATCAAAAAAATGGCGTATGAAGGACAAGCTCTTGACCCTACGGCAATCTATATCCTCCCGAAAGAACTTGCAGAAAAGTGCCCGATCCCAGATGTTCCTTTGCTGGTGGTGGATGATTTATTGACGACAGATGCGTATCGTCAGTTACTGACAGAAGGAGTCGACTATGTTTTTGACCAATCGTGAAACACTTTTATTAACGGAATTGATGAATAGTACCGGTCCAGTTTCTTTAGATCGCATGATGCAAGTCTTAAAAGTCAGTAAACGAACGGTGTACCGTGAACTGGCTAATTTAGAAAAATCGCTGGAAACAGTAGGAGCTACCTTAGAGAAGGTCGGTCGTGGTCATTTCCAAATTTTTGCATCAGAAACGAGCATTCGCCAATTGCAAGAAGCCATTATGGCAGATACCGATCAAGAATTCGCGGCTAGTGAGCGACAACATCGTATTTTGCTGCAACTGACTACCGCCACGAAGCCTGTATCTAGTCATTTCTTCTTGGATCGCTACCAAATCAGCAATACGACGTTTTTTTCAGATATCAAACAGCTAGAAGAAAGTCTCGCACGGCTGCCGTTAAGGATCGTGCGCAATCAAGGGTATGAGATCGAAGGCTCCGAAAAATATCGGCGGTTGATCACAGCCAATACACTAGTGATGGAGATCAATGAGTACCAATTTTTCCATTTACTGGAAACCGATGATGAAGCCCCGTTTATTTTTCAATTTCTGTCCCGTGACCATCTATTGCTAGCCCAGCGGCTGATTCGAGAAACCATCGAGCCGCAGTTCAAGGAACTTAGTGACCGCAAATTGGCGTTTATCGTCTTGATGCTGGCGCTAGCCATGGATCGGGTAGCTTTGGGCTACACGGTGGAAGAAGAGACGTACCCGAGTCAGATCAACAAAGACTTGCTGAAGGTGGCGAAAAAGATTTTTGCTCAGATCGCCGAAAAGACGAAACTGCTTTATTCCATCAACGAAATCGTCTTTTTTGCCGTGTTACTAGGTGATTTTGCTAATTCCTTTGATCGTGATTTTTTTGATGACAATTTTGATACTGACTTGGCTTATCGTGTGAAACGCTTGATCGAATTGGTCAGTGAGCAAACGGAAGTGGCGTTTTATGAAGATACGAACTTGTATAAAATGCTGCTGACCCATATCTCAGGAGTGATGACGCGGGCGATTTTAGAAGAAGATCATTTGAACAACCCTATCCTAGAAAAAATCATGAACCAGTATGTCGAGATCGCCAGCGGGATTCGCAATCATCTGCCGCAGGTCTTTCCGCAGCAGCAGTTCTCGGAAGAAGAAATCGCCTATATGGTCCTGCATTTTGCCAATTCGTTGGAAAAAAATCCGAAAGTGTTAGAAGTCAATATTGCAGGGATCTCTCCTAGCGGATTAGCCTCCATCAGTTTATTAGAGATGCAGCTGCGGAAACATTTTCCCTTTATCAATCAAATCACCTTCTTTCGAGTGGGAGATGTCAAACGGGAAAATATCGAGGAGACCTATGACTTGGTGATCTCGACTTCCTTGCTGCCAGGGTATCAAGGAGAGTACAAACTCGTTTCACCGATCCTGCTAGAAGAAGATATTCAAGAGTTGAAGAAGGCCTTCCAAGCCATTAGTCAGAAAAAACGTTCCGCAAAAAAGGCACCCTCTGCTTTGGTCAAAGAGGAATCCTATGAAGCGGTCTTGGCTTTTATCGAAGCCATTAACCAGCTATTGGCGCTGTTTCAAGTGCAAGCCATTGATAACCCAGCAGACTTGGAAGAAACGTTGCAGCTGGTGCTGACGTCTTTTGATGAACATGTTGTTTTGGATCGTGAGAAAGTCGTTGATCGTCTCTTACGGCGCTACTTCCAAGCGCCAGTGGGCATTCCTGACACTCACTTTGCCTTGTTTCACGCGGCGAGCTCGGCGATCCTGCAACCAGTTTTTCGTATTTTCGACTTGAAACAACCTTTGCCTCTTTTAGCGATGGATAAAAAAGAAATCGCTGTTACCCGTTTATTAGTCATGCTTGCGCCGTATCCTATCAATGAAACAAGCTCTCAGATGTTAGGAAAAATCAGTGGTTCGATCATTATGAATGATCTAAATACGGAGATTTTTAATTCGGGCAATGATTCGATTATTTATCAGTTGCTCTCTTCGCTCTTGATTGAAGAAGTAAAACAATAGGAGGGATCAGCGATGTATATTCCACAGGAGCGGATTTTGTTGGATCAACACTTTACCGATGCCACAGAGGCTCTGACAAAAATTGGCGAGTACTTAGTCAACCAGGAGATCGTTTCCTTGCCCTATGTCAAAAGCCTTTTGCGTCGCCATCAAAAAACAGGTGTTTACATCGGTAACTTTGTGGCATTGCCCCATGCGGAAGAAGAAGCCCAGCAATGGATCAAGGAAGAAGGACTCTTTTTGATCCAAGTGCCTGATGGCGTCGACTTCGGCACGAAGGAGCAGCCTAAAATCGCTACGATCCTTTTCGTAGTCGTCCTAAAAGAGCAGCAATTAGCTGTTTTGCAAGAAATCGCCTTTTTTTGTTCTGATATGCAGAATGTTCGGGCGCTTAGTGATGCCGAATCGGTTGAAGAGATCCAACAGATTTTGTTAGCAGAAGAATAAGCAATCAGCAGCAGGCTGGCTAGCAACAAGAGCAGCGAACGAAATAAATGAATGAGCTGCCTCCGTGTACTTGCTCTTTCTACCTTGTGTAGAAGGAGCGGGTACACTTTTTTTTTGTGTGTTTTGGCAAAATCAAAAAAAATGCTCCACGTGAAACATAACAAAAATAAGCGAGTGCAGGGGCTGCTCGCCTTTTTTTGTTCTATCCGTTTGGCTACAAGTTTTGGCACAGTTTTTTGTGCCAAAGTACGACTTTCGAGCTTTTTGGGAAGCGCCTACAATAAGGGTGTAAGCAGACGAGAGGAGAGAAAAAAATGGAACAGACACAAAAAGCAGCCAAATCATCAGTCAAAGCAAAAGTTCAAAAATTAGGCAGTACGTTGTCGAGTATGGTGATGCCGAATATCGGCGCATTGATTGCATGGGGTGTATTAACGGCATTATTTATTCCAGATGGGTATTTACCAAATGAAGCCTTTGCAACGATGGTCGGTCCAATGCTAACGTATTTGATCCCAATCTTGATCGGGTATACTGGCGGGAAAGTGATTGCTGGTGACCGCGGAGCCGTGGTTGGGGCGATCGCAACGATGGGGGTCATCGTCGGAACGGATATCCCAATGCTCTTGGGTGCAATGATCATGGGTCCTTTAGGCGGTTGGGTCATCAAGAAATTTGACGAGATCTTCCAAGACAAAGTTCGCGCTGGCTTTGAAATGTTGGTCAACAACTTTTCATCAGGTTTGATCGGTTTTGCTTTAGCATTACTGGGCTTTGTAGCAATCGGGCCAGTTGTTAATACCTTGACAGAAGCAATGGCAGCAGGGGTCGAAGTGATCGTCAATGCCCACTTGATTCCATTAGCCAATATTTTTATTGAACCAGCAAAAATCCTATTCTTAAACAATGCCATCAACCATGGAATTTTGACACCACTAGGTACTGAGCAAGTCAGCGAATTTGGGAAATCAATTCTTTACTTATTAGAAGCCAATCCTGGACCTGGTTTAGGAGTCTTGCTAGCCTTCACTTTCTTCGGAAAAGGAGCAGCGAAATCTTCGGCACCTGGAGCGATCATCATTCACTTTATCGGTGGGATCCATGAGATCTACTTCCCATACGTCATGATGAAACCATTGATGTTCTTAGCAGTGATTGCCGGCGGTGTATCAGGAAGCTTTACCTTCCAATTGTTAGGTGCAGGCTTACGGGCACCTGCTTCCCCAGGTTCGATCATTGCGATCTTAGCAATGACGCCATTCAACTCGGTGATGAGTGTCGTTTCTGTCTTAGCCGGAATTGCCGTAGGAGCAGGTGTGTCCTTTATCGTCGCTGCCGCGATCTTGAAAGCGGATGCGAAGGATACGGTGGATAATTTTGAAGAAAAAGTACAACAAACGCAAGCAGCAAAACTCAGCGCCAAAGGTTTGGCGGCTCAACCAATGACTGGCATCAATCGCATCATCTTCGCATGTGATGCAGGCATGGGCTCCAGTGCTATGGGGGCATCGATCTTACGTAAAAAAGTCAAAGAAGCGGGTCTTCCACAAAATGTTTCGAATTCCGCCATCAACAATTTGACGGACGATGCCAATACGCTGATCGTTACTCAAGAAGAATTGCAAGAACGTGCCAAACAAAAAGCGCCAAATGCGACCTTCGTCGCGGTTGAGAATTTCCTGAACTCTCCACGTTACGATGAAATCGTAGCTACATTGTCAGGGACTAAGACAGCGGGGGAGTCAGAAAAAAAGTCTGAAGCAGGCAACCAGGCAGATGTTCCTTCCGCCAATGACCTTAAGCAAGTCAGTGAAATCATTTTGGCCCACGATGACCGCAAAGGTTCGGCAACGATGGCTCAGAAAGTCTTCCAAGATCTTTTAGCCAAAGAAGCTCTGACGATGCCAATCAGAAAAAGCCATATCAATGATCTCCATGCCAACGCCTCTTCCCTGGTGATCACAAAAGAAGCCTTAACGCCGCAAGCGCAAACCTCAGCGCCAGAAGCGATCCATCTATCCGTTAATAATCTGATGGGAACGACGAACTATCAACGGATCGTGGCATCGATCAAAGCAGCGAATTAAGAAAGGATGAGCCGAATGCAAGTATTAGAAAAAGACATGATTGAATTGAACAAACAATTTGCGACCAAAGAAGAAGCCATTCGTTACTGCGGCGAAAAACTGCTGGCGGCAGGCTGTGTGGAAAAAGAATACGTCGATGCCATGCTTGAGCGTGACGAGATGCTCTCAGTCTATATGGGGAACTTTATTGCGATTCCTCACGGCACGGATGAAGCCAAAAAATACGTCAAAAAATCAGGTATCTGTATCGTGCAAGTACCTGATGGCGTGAATTTCGGTACAGCGGACGAAGAAAAAATCGTCACCGTCCTTTTCGGCATCGCGGGCAAAGGGGAAGATCATCTGCAATTGGTCCAACAAATCGCCCTCTTTTGCAGCGATATCGATAACGTTGTCGAATTGGCGGATGCCTTAGATAAAGAAGAAATCGCCCAAAGTTTGACCGTAGCATAAGGATTTAAGGAGGAGACAAGACATGAAGGCAGTTCACTTTGGTGCAGGTAATATTGGTCGCGGCTTTATCGGCGAGATATTGGCTGCCAACAACTTTGAAATCACATTTATTGATGTCAATGAAACGATCATTGACGCCTTAAAAGCAAGACAAGGGTATACCATCGAATTAGCCGATGAGTCCCAAGAACAGATCCACATTGAGCATGTGACGGGATTGAACAATGCCAAAGAACCAGAAGCGGTGATCCAAGCGATCGCCGAGGCAGACATCCTTACGACCGCCATTGGTCCCAACATTTTGCCGCATATCGCTGAGCTGATCGCCAAAGGCTTAGAAGCACGTCAGCAACACCCAGACAAGCCAGCCATTGATGTGATCGCCTGTGAGAACATGATCGGCGGATCGACCTTTTTAAAAAGCGAAGTGCAAAAATACGTTGCGGATTGGTCCGCGTTAGAAGCGACGGTTGGTTTTCCAGATGCAGCGGTGGACCGCATCGTACCGCTGCAGCACCATGAAGATCCTTTATTCGTTCAAGTAGAACCTTTTTGCGAATGGGTGATCCAAGAGTCAGGGATGAAATCCTCGATCCATCTGCAAGGGGTCCATTATGTGGCGGACCTGGAACCGTATATTGAACGGAAATTATTCAGTGTCAATACGGGTCATGCTACGGTAGCGTACACAGGCGCCCTCCAAGGCTATCAGACGATCGATGAAGCGATGCAGGACCATTTAGTGGTGATCCAATTAAAATCCGTTCTCGAAGAAACTGGGCGGCTTTTAATTGAGAAGTGGGCCTTTGATCCCGAAGAACATGAACGGTATATCGAAAAAATCATCCAACGCTTTAAAAACAAACACATTTCCGATGCTATCACTCGGGTGGCACGGACACCTGTCCGCAAATTAGGGACCAAAGAACGCTTTATCCGACCAGTCCTTGAGTTAGAAAAACGCAACATGCAGCCAGACCATCTCTATGAAACGATCGGCATGATCTTCAACTACAAAGATCCGGAAGATGAGCAAAGCCAACAGTTACAAGCACTTTTGGATGAAAAAGAACTGCCAGAAGTCATTGCAGAAATCACTGGCTTACAAGATGAAGACATGATTGAAACGATCCGACAAAACATTGAAAAATATGCGTATGTTGCCGCATAAAAACGAGTAACACACAGAACAAGCAGATAAATTGCCGCATCCGTAAAAGCTAGCCCAACAAGCGAGCTTTTGCGGATGTGTTAATTTCTTTCAACGCTTGTTCTGTGTTTTTTTGCTCACCGATTGACCTTTGCTGCTAACTTGACGATAATAAGAAAAGAAATGAGGGAGAGCGATGGAACGATGGTTTGAAGAAGCCCAGCTTCAAGTAATTGAGTTGCCGATCGAATGGCAGGAAAACCGCCCCGTCTATCGGGCCTTTATCCGTGAATTGCCGACGATCCAAGCAGAAGGAACTTCGCGGCAAGCTGTTTATCGGCAGTTGGCAGAAGCCTACGCGGCTTACCTTGCCCAACTTCGAGAGGCCAATGAGACACAGGAAGAAATGACGTCTTCCTTATTATCGACGGAAGAATTATTGCGCTACTATGATGGCGAGACTTTCGATGGTTTTGAGCTGCCCTCTGACGAGTAACGGGGAAAGAGCCATTCACTGAAAACTGAAAAGCTACGCAAGAAAAAACCGCTCAGCTGCAGCTCGATCGATACGAAGGATCGAACGCTGCAACTGGCGGCTTTTTTTCTCTAAGAAACCAAGTCTTATTCGTGGTTAATTCAATGCCTCGGTAATGGCTTGATTGAAGGCATCTAGATCATCTGGGTTTCGGCTGGTGATCAACCGATAGGTTTCGTCGATCACGACGGGCTCATCTTTGACGGTGGCACCTGCGTAGGCTAAATCTGGTCGCACAGAATCATAAGCCGTCAAGGTCAAATCTTTTGTCAGTCCTGTTTGGATAAACAGTTGTGGGCCGTGGCAAATGGCAAAGACGGGACGATCAGATGTCAAAAAGTCTTTCGTCAATGACACATAGCGCTCATCGGTCCGTAATTGGTCAGGGGAGAAACCGCCTGGGATCAACAAAGCATCAAAACTTGCAGGATCGATCGTATCAATGGTCGCATCGACGGTAAATGTTCCACCTTGTTTGCCTTCGACGGTCTCGGCGCCTTCATTACTAATAACGACTACTTCGTGTCCAGCCGCTTCCAGTGCTTCTTTTGGTGACGTCAACTCAACATCTTCAACTAGATCAGTGACAATAACAGCAACTTTACTCATTCGATCTCCTCCTTATTACTTGATGAACAATTTGTTCACCTGCTATTATTTATGCTAACGAAGATTTTCGCTGTTGACAAATCATCTGTTTGTCCGCAGCTTGAAAAAGAAAGAAGGCAACGCCATGGCAACGATCCAACTATTTATCTCTGATACCCCCCTTTGCTTTGAAAAAGCGGAATTCACTTTTATGGAAGAAACATTTGTCATCGAGAAACAGCAATTATTTGAAAAAGTTGATGCGGTGATGCATCAGGAGGTATCCTCGGCCTTGGTTTCATTGGTAGAAAAAGCCCTTTTGACGCTAGAAGCGATCGGGGAAGAAGAGGATTATTTCGACCTGCTTTATTTGACCTATGAGAATACCCGCCATTCCCTCAGCGGACAGCAATTACTCGCGCAGCCGTTTCCAGCTGTAGAAGCAGCCTTGCAGCCAGTCTTTGATGAGTTGGCAGAACCGATCGTAGAAAAGTTTTATGAGGAGCTGACCAATCAGCTAGAAGAAGTTGCTGATGATGAACTGTTTAGTTCTTATTATCTGGATGAGGAAGAAGCGGTGATCCAAATCGATGCCCCGATCCAACATGAAGAAGTGATCGCTTTGCCTACCCTTTTACGGGATTACCATGGCACGTTGCGGCTGACCTTTGAAAAGTTTTATGAATACCTTGTGTAGCGGCGGCAACTGCCGTCGTTGTTTTTTTGTGAAAACAGTTACATGTTTAGTTTTTTTTAAATCCTGCGACAGAAGCCTCTGGAATCTTGACCCTTTTGTCAGAAACGATTATAAAGGTAAGAAGAGGCTGAAGGAACCGAGGCTGCCAATGGGTAACATCGGGTAAGAAAAGGATGAGAATCATGCGAAAAGTCCCGCCTATTTTAAAACCAATTGCACTTTTAACGATATCAACGATCATTGCCACTGCCACCGGCGTGGTGAATTCAGGCAGCTACCGCCAACCAAGTCGTGCGACGGAAACGACAGAGACGACAGAAACGACCGAACAAGCACCAAGTGAAAGCACACCCTCTTCGATGACAGAAGACAGTCAAAATCAGACACCTGCTAGCACGGACTCACAACCGACGAACGATGACCAGCAGACAACACCGTCATCCAGCAGTGAACCAGCAACACCAGCAACGACTCCGTCTTCTTCGGTGCCTGCAGAAACGACGCCATCAAGCGATGCCAATGTTTCACCAGCACCATCGGAAAACAATCAGGAAACACCTTCTTCAAGTGAAGAGACCACGCCAGATCCACAAGGGATCATGGATGAGAATCAAGGAAATGAGTAGGTGAGAAAATGACGCTTATTTTAGATTTAATCAACGGCATCCATAAATTTTTGGGCTATCTCGATATCAGTCCTAAATATTTGAACCGTGCCTATACCATCCTCAGTATCATTCCAACGGCGTATATTTTGCGGATCGTCTACGGGATGTTTGCGAACCAAAACTATTTTCAAGCGATCCTTTATACGGTCGGCTTTTTGGTCTTAGTCTACTTCTGGGTACTGAATATCTTCTATTATTTCTTAAACAAAAATATGAAGTTCGATGTCACTCAGGCCTTTGTCAAAGTTTTACCAGACGAAGTCTTCAATATTGAAGGAGAAACCATCAGCACCACCGACATTGATCGTTTGACGACTGAAAAAGCGGTGATCCATTTTGAAGAAGACTATCAGCTGGTATTGGCGAATCATTTGCAGACCTTGATCGCTCAAGAAGAATTGGCGATCAAACCGTCATCCAACGGCTTTACGATCCCGAAAAACACCTTGTATCCTTACTATTTTGTCAAACAGCAAGGGGAAAATGAGTACGCATTGCAGATCGGTACTAGCTACACGGAGATGACGAAAGTCGGCACGATCCAATGGACAGGCAAACAGCCCTTAGAGCCAGTGGGCTTATTTATCACTGGCGGTGATTTTATCAAAAATGATGTGAAATACCATGAACCATACAGTTTGAAATTGTACGTCAAAAAAGAGATTTCTGAAGAAGAACCACAGACCTCAAGACAGGCGTATCGACGACAAGCACGCAAATAAGAAAAGGCAGTTCCCCCAGAGCGTTCTCTGAAGGGACTGCCTTTTTGGTATCTCGGTTATTCGATCGGAATATTTTTTGCGGGTGCATCTTTGTAGCTGGCTTTTGGTAACGTCAGGGTCAAAACGCCGTCTTCAAACACTGCTTTAATGGACTCGTCATCAATGTCTGTGATGGTGAAGGTCCGTTGATAGGCACTGCTAGAGCGTTCTTTGCGCAAATAATGTCCGAAATCCTCCTCGGTTTCCGTGGTCTCTGTTTGAGCCGCTGAAATCGTCAGCGTGTTGTTGACGTAACTGACGCGGATGTTTTCTTTCTTGATGCCGGGTAAATCTGCTTGAACGAGATACTTGTCTTCGTACTCTTTAATGTCCGTATTCATTTGCCGTTCTTGCCAAAAACTGTTCATTAATTTGCCTAATAGTTCTTCGCCGCCTGCGAAATCTCTTGGAATCAAATTTGCCATGTGGTTCCCCCGCTTTCTTTTATCTATTGAGTTGGTACTTCTATTTTACGAGGAACCAAGCCAAAGGGCAACCAAAATGGCAACAATCATAAAAACAAGAGAAATCACTCAACTATCTTATAAGAATCTGCTATGATAGAACTAAATAACTATCAGATGATTGGATGAATGAAGATGGAGATTATTGAAAAAGCGCCAGCTAAGATCAACCTCGGTCTCGATGTGTTAGAGAAAAGAACAGACGGCTACCATGAGTTGGAAATGGTGATGTCTAGTGTTGATCTAGCCGACCGTCTGATAATGGAAGAGATAGCAGAAGATAAGATCATTATAGAAACCAACAAAGCCTTTTTGCCGATCGACAAACGCAATAATGTCTATCAAGCCGCCAGTATCTTAAAAAAACGCTACGGCATAAAAAAAGGCATCCGTATCCGCATCACCAAGAATATCCCGGTGGCAGCTGGGTTAGGTGGGGGCAGTACGGATTGTGCGGCAGCGCTGCGGGGGATGGTTCGCCTCTGGGATTTAGACCTTTCCATGGCAGAGCTGATCGATATTGGTATGGAAGTCGGCACCGATGTTCCCTACTGTCTTTATGGGACCACTTCCCATATTGCAGGAAAAGGGGAGCTGGTGACGCCGCTGCGGCCGATGCCGCAATGTTGGGTCATCTTGGTTAAACCTCGTTTGAGTGTTTCAACGGGGAAAATCTTTCAAGAAGTCGAGCTAGACCAACTGCACCATCCAGATATCGCAGCATTGTCGGCCGCCGTCTTAGCCGAAGATTATCCAGCAATGATCGCTGCCATGGGCAATAGCCTAGAAGCCATCACGATCCCGAAGTATCCGATCGTCCAACAGATCAAAGATCGCATGATGAAATACGGCGCAGATGTTGCCTTGATGACCGGCAGCGGACCGACTGTCTTTGCTCTTTGTCAAAAATATTCGCGGGCACAGCGGGTCTATAATGCCTTAAAAGGATTCTGCGATGAGGTTTATCTTGTACGTACATTGAAATGAATGAGTCAAGGACACAGGCTGAATTCGCCTGTGTTTTTTTGTATGCCTTCTATTTCAATAGTAAAGAAAAAGGCAGCTGAAGTGGGGAAGGAAGCATCTAGAAGCTGCCCTACAAAAAAGTCCCCGACGAAAATAAGGCGTCGGGGACTGATTCTTTACGTAAAGCAAAGGCTATTCTTTTTGGTGCTGCTTCTTTGCGGATTTTTTCTTTTTGTCTTCTTCATACAATGGTTTGTCGATCGTTTTGCGGATTTCTTCGGTTTGCTGCGATGCAGGATCTTCTGGTAAGACGATTCGAGTCAACAAGTCGCTGTTGTTTACAGTTGGCGGCACAGTTACAAATTCGTTCATCTTCGTTTCCTCCAAGTGCTTTTAGGTTATTATCCTACATACTCTCTAATTTTTCAAGCTGGTACAGCAGGGGCGCATGGCGAATGGCGTAAAATATGGCTAAGTTCCTGAGAGAAGAATCCGCTTCAAATGAACGTTTTCTCCTATGTTTTCCGATTTATCTCGAAATAAAAGTTTTAAATCGTAAAACGTACGATTTGTCTTGACGAACCGGAAATCATTTGATAGAGTAACTTTTGCTAACAAAACGGAGTTGTTCCGTTTTAAAATAAAAAGAAGAGCCAGCAAATGGAAGGGGAAATCCCGATGAAAAAAATCTTACTTACTACAGCACTCCTTTTAGGGGGCGTGCTTCTTGGCGCTTGTGGGCAGCAAGAAGCGACAAGCCAATCGAGTGACACAGAGAAGCTGTCGATCGTCACGACGTTTTATCCAATGTACGAATTTACGAAAGAAGTCGTAGGCGATGCAGCAGAGGTCTCCTTGTTGATCCCTGCAGGAACCGAACCTCATGACTATGAGCCAAGTGCCAAAGATATGACCAAAATCATGGATGCAGATGCCTTTGTCTACAATAGTCCTGAGCTAGAAACTTGGGTCGCTAGTTTGACGGATTCCGTCGATCCTGAGCAAACAGCCGTGATCGAAGCGGCCAAAAACATTCAGTTGGTGGAAGGCACAGAGGAGGAAGATCATGACGCGCATGATCACGAAAGCGAAGACAGCCATGAAGGCCATGATCATACGTACGATCCTCATGTTTGGACCGACCCAGTCTTAGCGATCCAAGAAGTAGAAACGATCCGCGATGACTTGATTGCGAAGTTTCCTGAGCAAAAGGCAACTTTCACGGAAAATGCAGCTGCCTATATCGAAAAGCTTTCTGCTTTAGATGAAGCCTACCAAGCGGCGTTAAAGGATGCGACCCAACGAACCTTCGTTACGCAGCACGCAGCCTTTGGCTATTTGGCACGGCAGTATGATTTAGTCGAAGAATCGATTTCGGGCATTTCACCCGATCAAGAACCAACACCAAGTCGGTTGGCTGAGCTGAAAGAATATGTAGAAGAAAAACAAGTCAAAGTTATCTATTTTGAAGAAAACGCGTCATCGAAGGTGGCTGAGACCTTAGCGTCTGAAACAGGAGTGGAGCTGGCGGTCTTGAATCCATTAGAAAGCTTGACGCAAGAGCAGATGGATAACGGCGAAACATACCTGTCTGTAATGGAAGACAATTTGGCAGCATTACAAAAAAGTATTCACTAAGGAGGCGCCTGCGTGCGTTATATCGATGTAAAAGATTTGACCTTTTATTATGATGATGAGCCCGTCTTGGAAGACATTTCCTACTTTGTCGAAGACGGCGAATTCGTGATTTTGACTGGCGAAAATGGGGCGGCAAAATCTACTTTGATCAAAGCAACCCTTGGTTTGTTGAAACCTTCTAAAGGAGCAGTCACCTTGGCGACCAAAAATGCTGCTGGTGAAAAATTAAGCATCGGCTACATTCCTCAGCAGATTGCTTCCTTTAACGTCGGGTTCCCCAGCACCGTTTTGGAATTGGTCCAATCGGGCCGCTACCCAAGAGATCGCTGGTTCAAGCGCTTGACGAAACGAGACCATGAACATGTCCGCCGTGCATTAGATGCCGTCGGGATGTGGGACGTGCGTCATAAACGGATCGGCGAGTTGTCCGGTGGCCAAAAGCAGCGGATCAGCTTGGCACGGGTCTTTGCCACGGACCCTGATTTATTTATTTTAGATGAACCGACTACGGGGATGGATGAACAATCCCGCAATCTGTTTTATGAACTGCTACGGCACAATGCTCATGACCACGGCAAGTCGATTTTGATGATCACCCATGATCATGAAGATATCAAAGAATACGCGGACCGTCAGATCCGTTTAGTGCGGAAGGAGGATTCACCATGGCGTTGCTTTCATATGAATTCATGAGAAGAGCTTTTCTTGCGGCGATTTTTATTGCTGGTATCGCACCGATGCTGGGGGTCTTTCTAGTGATTCGGCGACAGTCATTGATGGCTGATACGCTGTCCCATGTCTCTTTAGCAGGGGTGGCACTGGGCTTCTTTCTAAATCTAAATCCGAGTTTGACGACGCTATTGATCGTAGTCATTGCCGCAATCATTTTGGAATACTTGCGAACACTGTACCGCAGTTATTCAGAGATCTCGATCGCCATTTTGATGTCTGGCGGCTTAGCGTTAGCCCTCGTCTTGATGAACCTTAGCGGGGGGAACTCCGCAACGAGTATCCAATCGTATTTGTTTGGGTCGATCGTTACGATCACACAAGAACAAGTCTGGATCTTAGGCTTTTTGTTTTTAGTCGTTTTTGCTTTATTCTTCTTATTCAAACGGCCCATGTACATTTTGACCTTTGATGAAGATACCGCCCATGTCGATGGCTTGCCTGTGCGAGTGATGTCGATGCTCTTTAATGTTTTGACGGGGGTGGCAATCGCCATGATGATCCCGATTGCGGGTGCATTGTTGATCTCTGCGATCATGGTTTTACCAGCTGCCATCAGTATGCGTTTAGGCAAGAGCTTCAATGCCGTGATTTTGATCAGTGTCGTGATCGGCATGATTGGGATGATGTCTGGTTTGACCAGTTCCTTTTATTTGGACACACCACCGGGTGCGACGATCACGCTGGTTTTTATCGCTCTTTTCTTAGTGATCAATTTGATCAAACGCATCGTGATCCTCGTCCAACGAAAACAACGCCTAAAATAAAGGGCTTTATGAAAAAGAAACGAAGAATTTTCGTTTCTTTTTTTTAAACTCTAATCAAAACCGAACAATATAAGCAATATTTTAGATAATGCTCGCATTTATCCCGAAAAAGCCTTATAATAAGGCGAATAAACTAAAGGAGTTGTCCGGTGTGAAAATACGTCGAAGTGAACGACTGATCGATATGACACATTACTTGTTGAATCATCCCCATGAATTGATTTCATTGTCCTTCTTTTCTAAACGATATGCCTCTGCAAAATCATCGATTAGCGAAGATTTATCTATTATCAAAAAGACCTTTAAAGAACGAGGAACAGGCATTCTTGATACCGTGCCAGGCGCTGCTGGCGGTGTTTTTTTTGTGCCTGAAATTTCTGAAGAAGAAGCGTATGCGTACGTCGAAGGGCTGGCAGAACGCCTGTCTGAGCAAGACCGTTTGTTGCCTGGCGGCTATGTTTATCTATCTGACTTATTAGGCGAACCGGAATTGCTGCGCCAAGTCGGCCGCATCATCGCTTCAAAATATTTAGGCGAACAAATCGATGCGGTGATGACCGTTGCTACTAAAGGAGTGCCGATCGCTCAAGCAGTCTCTTACTACTTGAATGTTCCCTTCGTGATCGTGCGTCGTGATTCCAAGATCACTGAAGGCTCGACCGTGAGTGTCAATTATGTCTCTGGTTCTTCAGAGCGCATCGAAAAAATGGAATTATCCAAGCGCAGCTTAAAGCGCGGCTCTAGAGTATTGGTGGTCGATGACTTTATGAAAGGCGGCGGCACGGTCAATGGGATGAAGAGCTTGATTGAAGAATTTGAAGCCGAATTAGTCGGTATTACGGTTTTTGCCGAAACGAAATTCAAAGGCAAGCGGGCCATCAGCGATTACAGTTCTCTGCTGTATGTTGAAGATGTCGATACCCAGACCAAAACGATCTCGGTAGTACCGGGAAATTACTTTGAGAAAAAAGCCTGATTTTTTGTGGCTCTTAGACTGGCGCAAGCAGCTGTTTTTTAAACGGCGGCCGCCAGTCTTTTTTTTGATTGGTCTAGGTGGGGATTCCTTAAATCGTTGAAATTTACAAGTACTTGGGCTAAACTGTTTATAGGAAATTCAATGAACAAAAATCGTTCAGATTGATAGGAGTGGAATACGTGGACGCACGTTTTGCAATAATTTTAGCGGCTGGAAAAGGCACGCGCATGAAATCGAAGTTATATAAAGTGTTACATCCCGTCTGTGGCAAACCAATGGTGGAGCACATCATGAATCGAGTGGTGGAAACAAATCCTGAAGAGATCGTGACGATCGTCGGTCACGGGGCAGAAATGGTCAAAGAGCAACTGGGGGATCGCACCAACTATGCTTTACAAGCCGAACAATTGGGTACGGGCCATGCTGTCGTTCAAGCCGAATCATTTTTAAAAGGCAAAAAAGGGACGACCTTAGTGATCAGTGGGGATACACCGTTATTGACGACGGAAACCTTGAATAACTTGTTCGATTACCACCAAGGGAAAAATGCGTCGGCGACGATCTTAACTGCGCAAGCGGCAGACCCAACAGGCTATGGCCGAATCGTGCGGGATCGTGTCGGTATCGTGGAGAAAATCGTTGAGCAAAAAGATGCGTCGATCGAAGAAGCGCTGATCCAAGAAATCAATACAGGGACGTATTGCTTCGATAATGAATTGTTATTTGACGCCTTGGCAAAATTAGATACGGACAATGCCCAAGGGGAGTACTACTTGACTGATATCATCGAGATCTTAAAGGAAGACGGCAAAATCATCGCTGCTTATCAAACCGAAGATTTTCATGAATCATTAGGAGTCAATGACCGCATCGCCTTAGCCGAAGCCAATCGCTTGATGCGTCAGCGGATCAATCGTCAGCACATGCAAAATGGCGTGACCTTGATCGATCCGGCAACGACTTATATCGACGAAGGTGTTGTGATCGGCTCAGATACTCTGATCGAAGCCGGTGTCACCATCAAAGGGAAGACGACGATCGGAGAAGACTGTGTCATTACGGCAGCTTCTGAAATAGAAGACAGCAAGATCGGCAACCAAGTGACGATCAAGGCATCGACGATCGAGGAGAGCATCATTCATGATGGCGCCGATGTCGGTCCCAATGCCCATCTTCGTCCCCATGCGGAAATTTTGGCCCATGCCCATATCGGGAACTTTGTGGAGGTCAAAAATGCGACGATTGGTGAAGGCACCAAAGTCGGACACTTGTCTTATGTTGGCGATGCGACCTTAGGCAAAAACATCAATGTCGGTTGCGGCGTAGTCTTTGTTAATTATGACGGCAAGAGCAAATTCAAAACGACTGTCGGCGACAATTGCTTTATCGGCTCTGGCTCCAATCTAGTTGCACCATTGACCATCGAAGAGGAAACGATGATCGCTGCTGGCTCAACGATCACCAAAGATATTCCTAAACACAGTATGGCGATTGCCCGCGCCCGTCAGGAAAATAAAGCGGATTACGCGAAAAAGTTGCCTTATCTAAATTAGAAATAGCGAAATGACTTGATTTCTTAAGGAAAAATGACTACTATTTATTAGGAAGAAGATTCTAGTAAAAGGAGTCATTTTTTTCTAGATGAACGCAAAGAAAGTGGAGGTTCTCATGTCAAATCATTATTTTGATCCAAGATTGAAGATTTTTTCTCTGAACTCAAATCGTCCTTTGGCGGAAAAAATCGCAGCTGCAGTAGGTGTTGAATTAGGTAAGTGTTCAGTCAAACAATTTAGCGATGGTGAAATCCAAGTGAATATTGAAGAAAGTATTCGTGGTGCCCACGTCTACGTGATTCAATCAACCAGCAGCCCTGTAAACGATAACTTAATGGAATTGCTGATCATGATCGATGCTTTGAAGCGCGCCAGTGCGAAGACGATCAATGTAGTAATGCCTTATTATGGTTATGCAAGACAAGACCGCAAAGCGCGATCAAGAGAACCAATCACCGCAAAACTTGTAGCAAACATGATCGAAAAAGCCGGTGCGAACCGCATGGTTACACTGGATTTGCATGCCTCACAGATTCAAGGGTTCTTTGATATCCCAGTTGACCACTTGATGGGTGCACCATTGATCGCCAACTACTTCTTGGAAAGAGGCATTCAAGGCGATGACGTCGTCGTCGTTTCACCAGACCACGGGGGCGTGACTCGTGCCCGTAAATTAGCTGAGTTTCTTAAGTCACCAATCGCGATCATCGACAAACGTCGTCCGAAAGCCAACGTAGCAGAAGTCATGAATATCATTGGTCATGTTGAAGGCAAAACTTGTGTCTTGATCGACGATATGATTGATACTGCTGGTACCATCACATTGGCTGCGAATGCGTTGAAACAAGCAGGTGCTAAAAGTGTTTACGCCTCATGTACCCACCCTGTCTTGTCAGGACCTGCCTTGGAACGGATCGAAGATTCTGCCATTGAGCATCTAGTTGTGACAGATTCGATTCACTTGCCAGAAGACCGCAAGTCGAAAAAAATCGATGAGATCAGTGTCGGTGCCTTGATGGGCGAAGCGATCAAACGAATCCATGAGAACAAACCAGTCAGTCCACTGTTTGAATCAAAATTATCAATTTAATCGTGTCTCATAAGCATGAGAACAACAGCCAATGGTCGGTCTTTAGTCGCTCATGGGCTGTTTTTTTCTGAGGAGTTTCAGGATGTTTTTAGAAAAAACGATCGCAGTCATGTTTCTTTTCACCAATTTATGGTATTCTTGAAAGTGACTTGCGAAATGCAAGCAAAAAATAAAATAGAATCTAATCACAAAGGGGAGTCTGCAAAGGCTGAGAATGAGAGTACTCTAAACCCTTCGTACCTGTTTCGATCATGCGAACGTAGGAATTGTGACGAGTTGAAGTGTCCAACACTTCTCCTTTGTGAATTGTGATGATTCTAAAGGAGGAGTTTTTTTTGAAACGAAAAATGTCGCTGCAGGTCTGGACGGAAGGAACGATGATCGCTGCGATTGGGGTCGTCTTGTCGTATATCCCGATCCAGACAGCCAATTCCAGTATCGACTTGTCTCTAGGTCTCGTGCCCTTGGTCTTGTATTCGTATCGTCGCGGAGTGCTGCCGGGAATGACAGCTGGATTTATGTGGGGCTTGCTGAATATCTTGATTGGTAGCGCCATGCGTAACTTTATCACCGTTCCACAGATTATCTTTGAATACCCCTTTGCCTTTGCTTTTGGCGGGATGGGCGGCTTGTTTGCTAATAAAATCCAGCAAGCGATCCGTCAAAACAGCAAAACCGTTACGTGGTATGTCGTCTTAGGGGGCATCGTGGCGGTGATCAGCCGTTGGTTTTGGCATTATTGGGCTGGGGTCTTTGTCTGGGGAATGTACGCACCGCCAGGACAAAGTCCGTATCTGTATTCCTTGATCTTTAATGGATCATCGGTCATTATCAATATCGTTTATGTAGGGGTCGTCCTAGGTCTCTTAGTCAAGGCAGCCCCGAAATTATTTGTCCCGAAAGCTTAGTTTTAGAAATGGAACCATCAAAAAATGTCTTGATGCTCTTTGAGAAAGAGAAGCATCAAGACATTTTTTTGTCGATAAAGCCAAACGCTAGATCTTCTTGGTCGATTTCCAACGACCAGCTTTTTTTGCTGGCTGAATAGCGTAAAACAGCGATTTGATCCAGCTCTTTTTGATTGACCAGCGTGTTTTTTAAGCCAGCATCTTCTGACAGATAGATCGGGATCGTATAGGTTCTGTCGATCAATTGTTCTTGTGTTAGACAAAAGACGATGCCTTCTTGCATGATTCCCCGCAATTCTTTCAGCAAATTAAAATCGAGCTTTTCCACCGGTGTTGCTTTTTTAAAAAAGGAGAGGCGATCATTGATTTTTTCTAAGACGATGCGGGTGATCCGATCCGCCAAGATCCGATAATATTCATCTAAATAGCGATAATAAACGCGGGAACGTGCATCTTTTAAGTCAAAGAAAACAAAGTTATTTTGCAGTTTGTAAAAGAAAGGGGAGTGGAGGTGTGTCTTCATGTGGCCAAAATATAACAACTCGGAGATCTCTAAAGGCGTCAATTCTTTGACCATCTCGTAATCATTAAAATCGATCCACTTCATTTCTTCGGCAACACGACCTTTGTTGACCTGCTGAAAAAACAGTTGGACGTCTTCCATTCCGCGTATCACTTTTAAGCCTGTATGACCGTCGAATTCGCCGAAATCACTGGAAGGATCAAGCAAGAGCAAATTCTTGGGCTGATGGACGATGCTCTTGTTAAAATCTTGGGGGGCAAGCCCGCGGGTCAAGACGGCATTGCTGGTTGTATCAATATGTACGTAAATCGTGTTAGACATGCCGATCGATCCCTCCTATATACTAAGTTCATTCTACAACAAAGCGCTGAAAATTGCTTGTATCTTTTCGTTTAAAGTTATATTACAAAATAACAGAAAAAACAATTTTTAAGTTCCCTTTTTCGACAAAAAAAGGCAAATCTTGTCTTTTCGTAAAAAAACTGGCCAAAATTGGCGTCTTTATGAGGATTTTGGTATGATAAAAGAAGAAACTAATGGAGACGAAAACCTATGAGAAAAAAGAAACGCAGACTTTCGAATTGGCTGAGCAATCTCTTTTTGCTTTTGCTGTTATTGATTGGTTTAGCATTGATTTTTAATAATCAAATCAAAAATTATTTTATTAAGCAAACAGGTGAAGCTTACGCAGTCGGCACCATTGATCGCAGTGATGTGGAAAAAAATATGGAAGCGGAAGCGACCTTTGATTTTGATGCCGTGGAGCCGGCGAGTTCAGAAGCAGTCTTACGGGCGCAGCTGAGCAACAAAGCCTTGCCAGTGATCGGCGGCGTGGCGGTTCCTAGTGTAGGGATCAATCTGCCGATTTTTAAAGGCTTGGCCAACGAGGCCTTGCTGTATGGTGCTGGTACGTTAAGTCCCACCCAAAAAATGGGGGAAGGCAATTACGCACTAGCCAGCCATCGCGCTCAATCGCCAGAGCTTTTGTTTACACCATTGGATGATGTCGCCATCGGGGCGGCTATCTATGTGACCGATCTGGAAAATATTTACACGTATACCGCGACTTCTTCTGTGCGGGTCGACCCGACCGATGTCTATTTGCTTGACGAAGTGGAAGGCCGTAAAATGATCACGCTGATCACCTGTGGCGAAATGGGCGGTGTCACCCGTCGTGTGATCCAAGGTGATCTGGAATCTGTAACGCCTGTCGACGAAGCAACGGATGAGATGCTGGCGGCATTCAACATGGCACAACGAACATTTTAATCAAAAGAATAGCTCGAGTGGTACGGCAGCTGGCGTGTCATTCGTCTATTCTTTTTTGCTTGAGGAGGCGTCTTGATGAAAGTGAAAAAACTGACTTCGATCGATTTTCTTGCACAAAGGGCAGGATTTCAAGAATGCCGACTCGTCTTTTCCTTTTTTGAGTCGCATTCAAAAGCGCGACGAGCCTTTCTAGCCGATATAGCGCAGCATGGCTGGCAGATCGACAGCCGTTACGGACGTCTTTACCTTGCTGGGCAGTTTGATTTTGACCAAAAGACACTGACTATCACCAATCTGCTGGTGGAAGCGGCCGCCGATTTTACTTGGAAACAACTGCTAGCCGTGACAGAAAGCTTTGCTCGCAGTCGTTTTGTAGCAGCTGTCTTGTGGCAGCTTCCTCATCGAACCCCTTTGGCTGAGTGGTTTATCCAGCAAGGGTATCAGGTGGTCCCTCAAGGGTATCAAAAAGCGCTAGCTTATCAGACGGCGCTGGTTTTAGGCGGTGGCGGTGCTCACGGGGCGTATCAAATCGGTGTTTGGCAAGCGCTGCAAGAACGGGGCATCACCTTTAAATGGATCACGGGAACTTCCGTCGGTGCCTTGAATGGCGCCTTGATTTTAATGAACGATGTGGAAGCGGCCGTCGATTTATGGGCAAATATCTCTAACGAGCAAGTATTGCACTATCCGCTTGCTTCGGTACGTGCCCAAACGCTGCGAGATTTGATGAATCAAGCCAATTCGCTGGTCCGCGAAGCGGTCAAAAGCAACGGTGCCAGTACCGAACCGTTGGCAAAGCTTTTGCAAAAGACCTTTGATCAAGAAAAATTCAGCCAAACCGCTTGTCGTTTGCTGATCTGTACGACTCGTCTGCCCGATTTCAAGGAGACGGTTTATGCCTTTGATCCATCCGCAGTAGAGGAAAACCTACATTGGTTGTTGGCATCCGCTTCATTTTATCCAGCGATGCAGGCGCAAAAAATTAACGACGCTTATTACATCGATGGCGGCTATCGCAACAACCTGCCCATCGATGTCGCTGTCCAGCAAGGGGCAACGGAATGTATCGCCGTGGATGTCCAAGGACCTGGCATCAATAAAAGGACGGTTGTGACGGAAGAAACTGCGCAGCTTTCGTTGGGGTCTCCTTGGTCCTTAGGCAGCTTTTTGGTTTTTGATGCCCAGCGTTCGCTGGATAATATGACCTTAGGCTATTTGGAAACCTTGAAAGTGTTCGGCAAATACCAAGGCCATTGGTATACCTTTGAAAGGACGGTTGATTTTCAGCCGTTATGGCGGGGCTTTTTGAAGGAGCTGCGCCAGACAGACCCGCTGCTTTATCAGGAACTAAAGAAAAAAGAATTTTGGAAAAAAATGCGTAAATTCTATCAACAGGATGTGCCATTTGAGCAGTGGGGGCGTATACTGATAGAGTGTACCGCGAAAGTATTGTATCTAGCGCCTACAGTGATTTATGAGCAGGAAACGATTCTAACGGCTTTAGCTGAAAAAATTGCGCTAAAGGCAGTGGAAGAAGCCGATGCCTGGTCGATCACCGAGTGGCTGAGCTATTATCGCGACCGTTTTTTTGTCTTGTCCGAGCAAAACCGCTTTTTCTTTTTTTATCGGACGCAGCAATTGAATCTGCCCGCCCTTCAGCAGATTCGTCGGCGTTACCCGCTGACTGCTTTAATGGCAGCGTATAGTCACTATCTTTTGAAAGGAGCAGAAAATGGATAAATTTTCGTATGAAATCGTTGAAGAGATCGCCGTGCTTTCGGAAAATCAAAGAGGCTGGCGCAAAGAATTGAATTTGGTGAGCTGGAATGGGCGTCCGCCAAAATTTGATCTGAGAGATTGGGGCCCAGAGCACGAGAAGATGGGCAAAGGCGTGACCTTATCCAATGAAGAATTCGCAGAACTAAAAAAAGCCCTGCTTTCCATGTAAGAAAGCAAAACGGTGAGGAGTGATCAAATGAAAAGTATGACTGGTTTTGGCAAAGGCAGTGCAGAAACGCCAGATGTGCAGATCGAAATTGAGATCAAAAGTGTCAATCAGCGCTTTTTGGACCTGCAGCTGCGAATGCCCAAACAATTGAATCCTCTAGAAGGTGCTTTACGGCAGTCGATCAAGCAGACCCTCCAGCGAGGACGAATCGAATTGTATGTGACGTTAAAAGAAAAAACCACAAATACGAAACAGATCGAGATCCAATGGGACTTGCTGGAACGTTTCATGCAGGAGATCGATACCGAAGCCAAAGACCGTTTTGACCTAGCAGAGCTGCCAAAAGCAGCATTGCTGGAACAATTCCTGCTCCATGAGGCCTTTCTAACGATCTCTGATCAAGAGCCAGAAGAAAGCACCTTGGCCGATGGCGTGATGGAAGCATTAGATCAAGCGCTGGCAGCGATCGATCAAAGCCGCTGGGTGGAAGGGCAAGGTATTTTGCAGATCTTGCAAGAAAACCAGCGACAGCTGCAGGAAAAGCTGACAGAACTCAAACAATTCGTGGCCCTCTATGAGGCGGACTACCAAGAACGCTTTGAAAAGAAACTGACTGCTTATTTAGGGGAAGAAGTCGATCGCGATCGTTTACTGACAGAGTTAGCGATTTTATTAGAACGCGGCGATATCCACGAAGAACTGGATCGTTTAAGTATCCATTTAACGACGATGACGGAGCTGCTGGCAGCTGAGACACCGATAGGTCGAGAGCTGGATTTCTTGATTCAAGAGATGAACCGAGAAGTCAATACGATTGGCTCAAAATCAAGTCCGATCCAAATCAAAAACAGTGTCGTCCAAATGAAGACGATCATTGAAAAAATCAGAGAACAAGTTCAAAACATCGAGTAGGAGGAATGAACCAATGAAATATTACGATATCACCTTTCACGAACTAAGCGGAAAAAATGTCATCAAGCGCAGTATTCCTTCTGACAAAGAGAATTTCTCTGCGTGGGAAGATGCTTGCGTAGCCATCGAGCCAGATTTTCTCCATCTATTAGTTGATGGCGTAGCTGTTTCTTTAAATCGTCGGTACATCGTACGTATCGATTGCCAAGAAGTGACGGATCCTACTGAAAAAGCGATCACCGCTAAAGACGAATTGGCAGGGGTCATCAATACCTTAAGCAACATGGGCTTTTAAGAAAGCGGCCAAAGTGTAGACTAGCAATTTCATGAAATTCCCATTATAATAAAGTAGTTCTTGAAAGTTGCTGAAAAAAAGTGCAAAATAGACGTTAAGCAAATGTCAGTGAAAGGACGTCATTATGTCAGAGCGAGGATTACTTATAGTTTTATCAGGACCTTCCGGAGTAGGGAAAGGGACCGTGCGCAAAGCAATTTTTGAGAGTGACGACAACGATTTTCAATATTCCGTTTCAATGACCACTCGTCAAAAACGCGAGGGGGAAGTGGAAGGGGTCGATTACTATTTCCGCACGCGTGAAGAATTTGAAGCCTTGATCGAAGCCGGTGAAATGCTGGAATACGCCGAATATGTCGGCAATTATTATGGAACCCCATTATCTTATGTCCAACAGACACTGGATCAAGGAAAAGATGTGTTTTTAGAGATCGAAGTGCAAGGGGCAAAACAAGTAAAAGACAAAGTTCCCGATGGTGTGTTTATTTTTCTGACGCCACCTGATCTGGCAGAATTACGCTCTCGTATTACAGGAAGAGGAACCGACTCTGCCGAAGTGATCGATGAACGGATGCGTGTCGCCCGTGAAGAAATCGAAATGATGGCTTTATATGATTATGCCGTTGTCAATGATGAAGTACCTAAGGCAGTCCAACGAATTCGCGAAATTATTTCGAGTGAACATTTTCGCGTTGACCGAGTGATCGGAACCTATATCAAAATGTTAGAGGAGCTGTAAGAAATATGATGTTAAAACCTTCAATCGATTCTTTGTTGGATCGTGTCAATTCAAAATATTCATTAGTGATCTTAGCGAGCAAACGGGCGCATGAACTTGATGCCGGTGCGCAAGCAACACTAGAAAACTTTGATTCAGTGAAAAGCGTGGGTCAAGCACTTGAAGAAATCGAAGCGGAATTAGTCGTTAATGATCCGCATCCAGAAATCAAGCGTGCCCGCTTGAAAATGGAACAAGAAGAGCGCAAAGCGCAAAAAGACCAAGAACAAAAAGAATTAGAAGCGCGTATCCGCGACGAACAAAAGCTATAGACAAAAGCAAGCTAGAGCACGCCTGTGTTCTGGCTTTTTCTTTTGAATGATGATGGTTAAATTTTTGTAAGGGGTACAGACAAACCCCCACCCATTTAGTAAAATAGAACCTAAAAGGAGGAGAAGAAATGGCGTACATAGCAGAAGTGATCGTGGATGTTCCCACGATGCAGACCGATCAGCCTTTTACCTATCTGATCCCATCAGAATTACAAGCCGCCATTGAGACAGGGATGCGGGTCGAAGTGCCATTTGGCAAGGGCGACCGCCATATCCAAGGGTTCGTCGTCGGCCTTTCAGAAGTTGCCGAACCGCAGCAGACCTTAAAACCAATCGTTCGTTTGTTGGATTTGTCGCCTGTCGTCAATGAAGAACTTCTCCAATTAGCCGACTACATGAAGGAAACGACCTTTGCCTTTAAGATCACTTGCTTGCAGACGATGCTGCCTAGTGTGATGAAAGCCGAGTACCAAAAGCAGATCGTTTTGCTGGAAGGAAATCATCCCATCAAAGAATATTTTCCCGAAAACGGCATCCTCAGCTGGCAAGACGCCGAAAGTGCCGGGCTGTTGCCGCAGTTGAAGCCTTTGCGGGAAGCCGCAGTAGTTGAATTGCAGTATCTCGTGAAAAATAAAAACAAAGCGAAAATGACCCGTTACATTGAACGCAAGATCGATCCAGCAGAAATCCCCGCCGTCCAGCAACAGCTGCGCAAAGGGTCCAAACGCAAGCTGGAAATCTTACAGATTTTGACAGAGGAAGCCCGCTTGCCGGTTTCCTTTTTTACCGAACAAGGGATTTCCACCGCGGCTTTGAACCAAGCGCAAGAAGCTGGTTGGCTGACCTTTACGGAAGTTGAAGCCTACCGCGATCCTTACAAAGACCGTCAATTTCAAAAAACGGTCCCGCTTGAATTAAATGAAGAACAGGCAGCTGCAGTAGCGCAAATCACTGCTTGTGCGGATAACCAAGAGGCACAGACTTTTTTACTGGAAGGGATCACCGGCAGTGGAAAAACAGAAGTCTATCTGCAAGCGATCGCCCAATTGCTGAAACAAGGCAAAACCGCGATCATGCTCGTGCCAGAGATCGCATTGACCCCGCAAATGGTCGAACGCTTTAAAAGCCGTCTCGGCGACGCAGTGGCTGTTTTACACAGCGGCTTGTCCCAAGGTGAAAAATACGATGAATGGCGTAAGATCGAACGTGGGGAGGCGCAGGTGGTGGTTGGCGCCCGCTCGGCGATTTTTGCTCCGTTGAAAAACATCGGGGTCATCATCGTCGATGAGGAGCACGAAGCCTCCTACAAGCAAGATGAAGCCCCTCGTTACCATGCGAGAGATTTAGCGATTTGGCGCAGCCAGTACCATCACTGTCCAGTGGTGTTAGGCAGTGCGACGCCGTCATTGGAATCTCGTGCCCGGGCGCAAAAAGAAGTCTACCGCTTATTGAAATTGAATCAGCGGGCAAAAACCAGTGCGCAATTACCGCAGATCGAAGTCGTGGATATGCGTACCGAATTTGCCAATAAAAAGTATCAAACCTTTTCTCGTCCGTTACAGGAAAAAATTACAGACCGCTTGGCCCGCAAAGAACAGATCGTCTTGCTGCTGAATCGGCGCGGCTACTCTTCCTTCGTGATGTGCCGCGATTGCGGGTATGTTTTGCCTTGCCCAAATTGCGACATCTCCTTGACGCTGCATATGGATACCAAAACGATGCGCTGTCATTATTGCGGACATGAAGAACACATCCCCCATCGTTGCCCCAACTGCAATGCAGACAAGATTCGGTATTACGGAACGGGCACGCAAAAAGTGGAAGAAGAGTTGAAAGAACTGTTTCCCGAAGCGCGGGTCTTACGGATGGATGTCGATACCACCCGCAAAAAAGGCGCCCATGAAAAAATCTTGACCTTGTTTGGGGAGAAAAAAGCGGATATTTTGTTAGGGACTCAAATGATCGCCAAAGGCTTGGATTTCCCTGATATCACACTGGTAGGGGTCTTGAATGCCGATACAGCCTTGAATTTGCCAGATTTTCGTTCAAGTGAACGGACGTTCCAGCTGTTGACTCAGGTCAGTGGTCGAGCAGGTCGGGCGGAAAAAACCGGCGAAGTGGTGATCCAAACATTCAACCCTGAGCACTACGCTATCCAATTGGCGCAGTCGCAAGATTACGAAGATTTCTATCAAAAAGAGATGTGGATGCGGCACCAAAGCGGCTATCCACCGTATTATTTCACCGTCAAAATCACCTGCAGTCATCCCGAAGAGCAAGTCGCAGCTCAGAAGATGTTTGCGATCGCGCGGGATCTGCAGCAGGAGCTGTCACCGCAGAGTATTTTGTTGGGGCCGGCACCCAGTGCGATTTTGCGGGTGAAAAACCGTTATTACTACCAATTGATCATTAAATACAAAAATGAACCGCAGCTACCTGCTTTGTTGACCCGTCTGTTGGATCAAAGTCAAATCGATCAGCGCAAAGGATTGTACGTGTCGATTGACCAAGAGCCGTTGAATTTTATTTAGAGGAGAAAATATGCGTTATCCTATTATTATCACCCCCGATGAACGTCTTCGTCGGCAAGCAAAACCCGTCAAAGTTATTACCGATGAGCTCGTTCAGCTACTAGACGACCTTTATGAAACGATGGTCGCTCATGACGGGATCGGTATTGCCGCACCGCAAGTCGGCAAAAATCTGCAAGTGGCGATCGTGGAAGTCGAAGAAGACGACCGCTTTGAAATGATCAACCCTGAGATCATCGCTTCTTCTGGTGAATCCCTTGATGTGGAAGGCTGCTTGAGTATTCCCCACACCTTTGGGACCGTCAAACGAGCAGACGAGATCACTGTCCGCTATTTCGACCGAGAAGGAGAGGAAATGGAAGTGGAAGCATTCGGCTACTTGGCGCGTGCGATGCAGCATGAGATCGATCATTTAAATGGCGTGCTGTTTGTCGACAAGCTCGTCGAACGCATTCCTGAAGAAGACTTAGAAAAGTATATGGAGGAACATGAAAATGACTAAAATCGTCTTTATGGGTACCCCGGCGTTTTCCGTCCCAATTTTAGAAGGCTTGCTTGAAGCTGGCTATGAAGTGGCAGCAGTCGTGACCCAGCCGGATCGTCCTGTCGGTCGCAAAAAAACCATCACTCCGACCCCCGTTAAAGAAGCGGCGATGAAGCATGGCTTGTTGGTTTTACAACCAGAAAAAATCAGTGGGTCACCAGAAATGGAGCAGATTCAAGCTTTAGCACCTGACCTGCTGATCACGGCAGCTTTCGGCCAATTTTTACCTAGTGCGTTACTAGAAGTACCAAAGCATGGCGCTATCAACGTTCATGCGTCCCTACTGCCGAAATACCGTGGCGGAGCACCTGTGCATTATGCCATCATGGAAGGGGAGCAAGAAACGGGTGTAACCATCATGGAAATGATCAAAAAAATGGATGCTGGCGGTATTTTTGCTCAAGCTCGCTTGCCGATCACGGCCCAAGATGATGTGGGGACGATGTTTGATAAGTTGAGCCTATTAGGCAAAGACTTGCTGCTGGAGACTGTGCCGAAAATCTTGTCGGGAGAGCTGCAGCCTGTCCCGCAAGAAGAAGCAAAAGTCACCTTTTCACCAAATATCAGCCGTGAACAAGAAGCCATCGACTGGCAGAAAACGGCGGTGCAAATCGATGCCCAAGTCCGAGGCATGCGACCATGGCCGATCGCCTTTACGACACAAAATGGCAACCGCTGGAAACTTTGGCAAGTAACACCGCTGGAGCAAACGACGACAGCCCAGCCAGGAACGATCATTGAACGGACGAAAAAAACGTTGCTGATCGCTTGTGGGGAAGGCACGGTATTGGCTATCGATGAATTGCAGCCAGCTGGAAAAGGCCGACAAGACATTGCTGCATTCTTAAACGGCAGTGGACAACAGATTCAAAAAGGGGATCAGGTAGGTACCTATGAAGCGTAATCTTGGAGACATACAATATACAGTGCGTTTTGTGGCACTAGAAGCGTTGTTGCGAATCGAAAAAGGCGGCGCTTATTCCAATCTACTGCTGCGGGAATTGATGAATCAAGGGCGTTTAAATGACAAAGACGGTCGCTTATTGACTGAATTGGTGTACGGCACCATCAGTCGTCAGCTTTTATTGGATTATTATTTGGATCGGTTTATTAAAAATGCCCGCAAAGTTGACCCGTGGGTCAAAACGCTGCTGCGGCTTTCCTTGTATCAGATGCTGTATCTCGATAAAGTACCCGCCCATGCCATCATTCATGAAGCCGTGGATATTGCGAAAGCCAAAGGCAATCCGGGAACTGGAAAATTCGTCAATGGCGTCCTGCGCACGATCCAACGACAAGGAGTGCCAGACTTGGCATTGATCAAAGACCCAATGGAACGTTTAGCAACGGAAATCAGTTTGCCCCTGTGGCTAACGAAGAAACTAGTCAAACAAATTGGGATCGAAGAAACCAGTGAGCTGGGCTATGCCCTATTTGAACCCAATCATGCCAGTGGTCGTATCGATCTGCAGCGCATCTCGCAAGCAGCAGCGATCGAACGGCTACAAGAAGAAGGCATCGACGCACGACCATGTGAGCTTTCCCCCTATGGGGTTGTGGCTGACAAAGGCTTTATGGCGGGCTCGTCCCTCTACAAAGAAGGTTTACTGACGATCCAAGATGAAAGTTCGATGCTGGTTGCCCCCGTTTTACAAGTAGCCCGAGACCATCAAGTACTGGATGCCTGCGCAGCACCAGGAGGCAAAACGACCCATATCGCTGCCTTCTTGTCTGCCGCAGAGGGCGGCAAAGTGACAGCATTGGATATCCATGCCCATAAGGTTAAGCTGATTCAGCAAAATGCCCAACGTTTAGGCGTCGAAGCAGTTGTGGAGACCCGCGTGATGGATGCGCGGGAGACGGCTCAAACCTTTGCACCCGAACAATTTGATCGCATCTTAGTGGATGCCCCTTGTTCTGGATTAGGGTTGATGCGCCGTAAACCGGACATCAAATACAGCAAGACGGAAGCCGATTTCCAACGCTTGCCGCAGATTCAGCGAGAGATTTTGGAAAGTGCCGCCCCAACCTTGAAAAAATCGGGTATAATGGTCTACAGCACATGCACGATTCTAGCGGAAGAAAATCAACAAGTCGTGGCAGCGTTTCTCGCTGACCATCCTGAATTTGAGCAAATGCCTCTTGCGGTAGGACCGCTGGCAGCCGAAGCGGTTCAAGAGGATATGTTGACGATCTATCCGCAAGATTTTATGACAGATGGCTTTTTTATCAGTTGTCTACGCAAAAAGTAACGAGGTGAAAGAAATTGGAGATTCGTTTTCAAACAGATGTCGGCAAACGTCGCAACACAAACCAAGATTTTGCAGCAACCTATGTAAATAAAGCCAATGTGACATTGGCCTTGCTTGCCGATGGCATGGGGGGCCACCGGGCCGGAGATGTCGCTAGCCGTCAAGCAGTCAGTGAGATCGGCACCGCTTGGGAACAGACAGAGCTGACAGACAGTGAAAAAACTGCCCAATGGCTGATCCAAAAAATCCAAGCGGAAAGCCAAGTGATTTTCCAAAAAGGACAAGAACAAGAAGAACTTAGCGGCATGGGCACCACGATCATTGCTGTGGCCTTATTAGGCGACCAGTTTACGATCGCCAATGTCGGGGACAGCCGTGCCTATCTTTTACGCAATCAAGTGCTGACTCAAATCACAGAGGACCATTCACTGGTCAATGAATTGGTGAAGTCGGGACAAATCACGGCAGAAATGGCCTTGAATCATCCTCGCAAAAACGTTTTGACCCGCTCGATCGGTATGCCAAGCGAAGTCGAAGTCGATGTGGCGATCCACTTTATTGCAGACGGGGATTATTTGCTGCTGTGTTCAGACGGATTGACCAACATGGTCTCAGATGAAGAGATCACAGCAACGATCCAAGAAACCCCTGTGCTGGAAGAAGCAGTGCAATCATTGATCGATCAAGCCAACGAACGCGGCGGTGTCGACAATATCACGGTATTATTGATTAAAGTTGGAGGAGAGCGCCCATGATCGAAATTGGGAAGAAGATAAACGGCCGATACAAAATCATCGGCAATATCGGCAGCGGCGGAATGGCAAATGTGTTTTTGGCGCATGACTTGATCTTAGACCGTGAAGTGGCAATCAAAGTGCTTCGTTTTGACTTCCAAAACGACCAAAGTGCGATTCGGCGCTTTCAACGAGAAGCCTTGGCGGCGACTGAGCTGGTTCATCCAAACATCGTAACCGTTTATGATGTCGGCGAAGAAGACGGCATGCAGTTTTTGGTGATGGAATATGTCAAAGGGATGGATCTCAAGCGCTATATCCAAACGCACTATCCCGTACCTTATTTGCAGATCGTTGATATCATCCAACAAATTTTATCAGCGGTGGCATTGGCCCATCAGCACCGCATCATTCACCGGGACCTAAAGCCCCAGAATGTGCTGATCAATGAAGACGGCGTGGTGAAAATCACCGATTTTGGGATCGCGATCGCCCTATCAGAAACATCGATCACCCAAACCAACTCGATGCTAGGCTCGGTGCATTATCTTTCACCAGAACAAGCACGAGGCAGTATGGCCACCAATCAATCAGATATTTATGCGATTGGGATCATCCTCTATGAAATTTTAACCGGCAAAGTACCCTTTGATGGCGAATCAGCCGTAACGATCGCCTTGAAACACTTCCAAGATGAGATCCCTTCGATTCGGATCTATGACAAAAATGTTCCGCAATCGCTGGAAAACGTCGTATTGAAGGCGACCGCCAAAGAACCGGCGGATCGGTACAAAACTGCCGATGAAATGCGAGCGGACCTTGATACCGTGTTGTCTCCTGACCGACTCAATGAACCGAGATGGGAACCTCATGCCCTGATGGATGAAACGAGAGTGCTGACCCCTGTGGAAGCAGCCCAAGTCGAAACGCCGCCAGTGGAAGAACCCGTAGAAGATAAGGTTGCGGATCAAGCTGAAGAAGCGGCGCAGCCGAAAAAGAAAAAACGCAAACGGTGGCTGCTGCTGCCCATCATTATGGTGATCGCACTGCTAGGCATAGGCAGTTACTTCCTATTCGGCGGTGGTCGGGGAGATGTGGCAATTCCTGAAGTCAGTGGCCAGACAGAAGCAGCTGCCCGTGCCGAGCTGGAAGCTGCTGGTTTGCAAGTGGCAGACGAGGTAGAAGAAATTGAAGACGATGAAGTCGAAGCAGGCAATGTCGTCAAGACCGATCCGCCAGAAGGCAATGAAGTCAAAAAGAATTCCGTCGTGACTCTTTATATCAGCAGCGGAGCCAAGAAAATCACTCTTGATGATTATGAAGGTCGCTCCTTTGATGATGTCAAAAAAGAGTTGATCGATTTGGGCTTTGATGAAGACAGAATCAAAGAAGAGCTAGAGTCGTCAGATGATGTCGATGAAGGGGATATTATCAGTCAATCACCAGCAGCAGGGCGGGAAGTTTCCCCAGCAGAAGACGAAATCACCTTTAAGGTCAGCTCCGGACCAGATAGCTTCGCAATGGACAACTATTATGGCATGACAGAGGCAGATGCACGAGCAGCATTAACTTCTCGCGGTGTCGACCGATCACAGATCGAAGTAAACTATCAATCCAGCAGTCAACCATCAGGCACGATCATCGCTCAAGCACCAGCAACAGGTGAAACAGTGGTGACTTCACAAACGACCATCACTTTGACGGTCAGCAGTGGGCAGGAAATGGTCAATGTACCGAGAATCGTTGGCAAAAGCCAAGCCGATGCAGAAGCAGACTTGAATGAAGCAGGATTAGACTCAACTTTTGAGGAAGAGGACGGCTATAATGATTCGGTGCCAGCTGGACATGTTGTCCGTGTCTCTCCAGGTGCTGGAACCTCCGTCGAAGTTGGCTCTACTGTAACGGTCACAATCTCTAGAGGACCTGAACCAGATGATTCGTCCTCATCGACGCCAAGCAGTAGTTCAGATGACTCCTCTGATTCAACGGCTACGAGCGAAAGCAGTTCCGAAAGTGATTAGAAACTAGCTAAAACCCAATATTTTAACCAAGCAGCCTTCGGGGACCAAAGAATTTTCTTTTTGTTCCCCGATGAGTTGCTTGTTTCTTTTTGTAGCTAAAAAAGCTGAAGTGAGGGATAAGTGTCTTTAAAATTTCCTTTAGACCTTCCTTTTGTGCAAGCGTACATCTTTCCAAGGATTCAAAAATTGGGTATAATGAAGGTCAGAATTAGTCAAGGGAGGGAATGAATTGAGTCATCACAACACTTCCGATTTGATTGAAGCATATTTGAAGAAAATTCTTGAAGACAGTGAAACCATTGAGATTCGTCGCGCAGAAATGGCAAATTTGTTCAACTGCGTGCCCTCACAAATAAATTACGTGATCAATACCCGCTTTACCGTTCAAAGAGGCTATGCGGTTGAAAGTAAACGCGGCGGGGGCGGCTATATTCGGATCGAGAAAGTCAAAATTACTGACAGCCACCACTATTTAAAAGAAATGAATCAACTATTCGATGAAACCATCTCGGAAAAAGATGCGTATGCAATAATCCAGAAACTTTATGAGGAAGGAATCCTGTCCAAGCGAGAAGGCAATTTATTGTTGACCGTCATCGCGAAAGCAGTTCTAGGACGTTCTCCTTATGAAAATAGAACACGAGCTGATTTGCTCCATGCAATTCTAGAACGATTAAGTTACGAAGACAGGAAGTGAAAGAGATGGATGAATTATTCACCCAACGCGCGAAAGCCGTTTTGGCTATCGCCCAAGAAGAAGCAAAATACTTTAAGCACCAAGCGGTAGGTTCTGAACATATTCTATTGGCACTGGTCATTGAACAAAACGGGATCGCTGGCAAAACGTTACGGGAAATGAATATCACAGAAAACGATATTCGTGAAGAAATCGAACATTTAACAGGGTATGGCACCGTTCGTCAATACCCAGAAAACGCCTATCTCGCGTATTCACCACGAGCAAAACATACATTTGCTTATGCAGGGGATGAAGCCAAGCGTTTAGGGGCACCACAGATCGGTACCGAACATCTATTATTAGGCTTATTAAGAGACGAAGACATTTTGGCTTCACGAATCATGCTGAATCTCGGCTTGAGTCTCGCGAAAATGCGTCAGCTTTTGAAGAAAAAAATGGGCTTCAATGAAAGCAAAACCAACGGAAGTGCTGGTCGTCGTCGTCCAGCCCAAGCCAAAGCGCAGCAAGGAACACCGACCTTGGATTCCTTAGCCCGTGATTTGACCAAATTAGCCCGTGAAAAACGGCTAGATCCTGTTGTCGGTCGTGCCAAAGAAGTCAAACGGCTGATCCAGATCCTTAGCCGTCGGACCAAAAACAACCCTGTTCTCGTTGGGGAACCTGGTGTTGGGAAAACCGCGATCGCCGAAGGCTTAGCCCAAAAAATCATCAATGGGGAAGTCCCAGAAGACATGCAAAACAAACGGTTGATGATGCTGGACATGGGGGCTTTAGTTGCTGGAACGAAATACCGTGGAGAATTTGAGGACCGAATGAAAAAAATCATCGATGAGATCTATCAAGACGGTCAAATCATCTTATTCATTGATGAATTGCATACACTGATTGGGGCCGGCGGAGCCGAAGGGGCGATTGATGCCTCGAATATTCTGAAACCAGCCTTAGCCCGTGGAGAATTGCAAACCATCGGTGCCACGACATTAGATGAGTACCAAAAATACATTGAAAAAGATTCTGCGTTAGAACGCCGTTTTGCCCGAGTGCAAGTCGACGAACCAACACCAGAAGAAGCGGAAGAAATTTTGCGCGGCTTGCGTCCTCGTTATGAAGAACATCATGGGGTGGAAATTTCTGATGATGCGTTACACGCTGCTGTGCAATTGTCCGTACGTTACATCAATTCGCGCCAATTACCAGATAAAGCCATCGATTTGATGGATGAATCAGCAGCCAAAGTGCGTCTAGACAAAACCGATGAAAGTTCGGAATTGGCAGATCTACAAAACGAGATCGCTAACTTGATCGAAGAAAAAGAAGCAGCCATTCGCCAGCAAGATTTTGAAGCAGCAGCTCGTCTGCGAATCAAGGAAAAGAAATTGACCCAACAACTGACGGAAGTGGCGTTTATGGAAGTCAAAGAAGCGTCAGGCTATGCCGATAGTGTTACTGCAGAAGATGTTGCTACGGTCGTTTCCCAATGGACCGGTGTACCTTTGCAACAGATGGAGAAAAAAGAAAGCGAACGCTTGTTGGATCTTGAAAAGATCTTGCATCAACGGGTAGTTGGCCAAGAAGAAGCGGTCAAAGCAGTCGCTCGTTCGATCCGCCGCGCCCGCAGTGGGTTGAAAGACCCCAACCGCCCAATTGGTTCCTTCATGTTCTTAGGCCCGACTGGTGTCGGGAAAACCGAGCTTGCTAAAGCCTTAGCGGAAGCGATGTTTGGCAGTGAAGATGCCTTGGTTCGTGTCGATATGTCCGAATTTATGGAAAAATACAGCACGAGCCGTTTGATCGGTTCACCGCCAGGCTATGTCGGCTATGACGAAGGTGGGCAATTGACGGAAAAAATCCGTTCAAAACCTTACTCCGTCATCTTATTGGACGAGGTAGAAAAAGCCCATCCCGATGTCTTCAATATCCTCTTGCAAGTGCTAGATGATGGACATTTGACGGATGCCAAAGGTCGGAAGGTCGATTTCCGCAACACGATTTTGATCATGACTTCTAATATCGGTGCCCAACAAATCCGCGAAGAAAAAAGCGTTGGATTCAATGTCACTGATTTAACGAAAGATCACCAAGCGATGCAAAAACGGATCTTAGAAGAGCTGAAAAAAGCCTTCCGTCCAGAGTTCTTGAACCGTGTGGATGAAACAGTGGTCTTCCAATCCTTAGGTGAAGGGGAGATCCACGAAATCGTGAAGATTATGAGCAAAGCGATCATCAAACGGCTAAGCAACCAAGACATCCAATTGAAGATCACGCCATCTGCCATCGATGTGATCGGTAAAGCTGGTTTTGATCCAGAATATGGGGCACGGCCGATTCGTCGAGCATTGCAAAAAGAAGTCGAAGACCGTTTAAGTGAAGCACTCCTATCAGGACAAATTCATTTAGGTGACAAAGTGACGATTGGTGCTTCCAAAGGATCGATCACTCTCAATGTCAAAGAGGGACAAGCACGGGTCTTGCAACAAGTTTAAGTCGAGCCAATAACGGCAGCGGCGTTTCTATGGTCGAGTAATCGGCACCCATAGAAACGTCGCTTTTTTGTCTTGCTATGTCTAGTAGTGATCAAGTGATCTCTATTAATTATGATTGATGATTCACAAAAAAATATCCTTCTAAATAGCTTTATGACAACGGTTGATTAACGGAAAAAGCGATATTCGTGAAAAAAAGAGTAACGAGACCTCTTGGAAAGAATCCTGCTGTGTGATACTATGAATGAGTTGAAAAAAGGAGGAGTATTATGGTTGAGATTATCGCCACGGTGGAATCGATCGAGCAAGCACAGCAGCTCATCCCTTATGTTGATACATTGTTTTTTGGAGAAGAGACATTCGGGCTGCGCCTACCGGCCTCTTTTTCTCGTGAAGAGCAAATCAGACTGATCGACATGGCCCACGAAGCTGGAAAGAAAGTGACGATCGCAGTCAATGGCATCATGCATCCAGAAAAAATGAAGCGGATTCCAGAATACCTAGCATTTCTGAAGACCAATCAAGCCGATCAAATCGCTCTCGGAGATCCTGGGATCATTTACCGCATGAAGCAAAATCCAGAATGTGCCGTGCCATTTATTTATGCAGGGGAAACCTTAGTAACGAGCGCTCGTCAAATCAATTTTTGGGGACAAAAAGGAGCAAAGGCAGCCGTTTTAGCGCGAGAAGTTCCTTTCGAGGAAATGAAAATCATGGCACCACAACTAAATATTCCTGTGGAAGTATTGGTTTATGGTGCGACCTGCATTCACCAATCGAAGCGTCCGCTTTTACAAAATTATTATAACTATACCCAACAATCGGAAGAAAAGAACCACGACCGTGGGTTGTTTTTATCTGAACCGAAAAAAGAAGAAACTCACTATTCCATTTATGAAGATAGCCACGGCACGCACATTTTTGCCAATAACGACATCAATCTGATGCTGCAGCTGGGGGAATTAGCCGCAACAGGCTTTCAAACCTGGAAGCTGGACGGAATCTATACACGAGGGGCTGCCTTTGTGGCAATTGCTAAGCTGTTTGCCCAAGCCAAGAGCCTTGTGGAAAGTGGGAAGTGGCAAGCAGAGCAAGCAACTGTGCTCAGTGAACAAGTTGCCCAACTTCATCCAGCAGAACGTGGGTTGGACACTGGATTTTATGCCATCGATCCTGACGATATCAAGTAAGGAGCAAGAACAAATGACCGTTAAACAAGCATTGAAACGACCAGAAGTGTTAGCACCAGCTGGTACGTTAGAAAAATTAAAAACAGCGATCCACTATGGCGCTGACGCTGTCTATATCGGCGGCAATGCCTATGGTCTACGGAGTCGCGCGGGAAACTTTACCTATGAAGAAATGGCGGAAGGGGTGGCTTTTGCCAAAGCCCACAACGCAAAAGTCTATGTAGCAGCCAACATGGTGACCCATGAGGGCAATCAAGAAGGTGCAGGGGAATTCTTTCGGGAATTGCGAGATGTCGGTATTTCGGCAGTGATCGTTTCTGATCCCGCTTTGATCCAGATCTGCGCAACAGAAGCGCCAGGTCTACCGATCCATTTGTCCACCCAAGCCAGTGCCACGAACTATGAAACATTGGAATTTTGGCGGGAAGAAGGCCTAGAACGGGTCGTTCTCGCCCGAGAAGTGTCCATGGAGGAAGTCGCTGAGATCCGCAAAAATACTAGCGTGGAGATCGAAGCCTTTATTCATGGCGCCATGTGTATTTCTTATTCTGGCCGTTGTACTTTGTCCAATCATATGTCGATGCGAGACGCCAATCGCGGCGGCTGTTCGCAATCTTGCCGCTGGAAATATGATCTGTTTGACATGCCCTTTGCAACGGAACGAAACAGTTTGACTAAAAACGGGACAGTGGAAGAAGAGTTTTCCATGAGTGCTGTGGATATGTCGATGATCGAACATATCCCGGATTTGATTGAAAACGGCGTGGATAGTTTCAAAATCGAAGGCCGCATGAAATCGATCCACTATGTTTCAACCGTGGCGAACGTTTATAAAGCAGCCGTGGACAGTTACATGGCCGATCCAGAGAACTATGTCTGCAAACAAGAATGGATCGATGAACTGTGGAAAGTTGCGCAGCGAGAGCTTGCGTCAGGCTTTTACTACGATACCCCAAGTGAAAATGAGCAGTTGTTTGGTCCGCGTCGGAAAATTCCGCAATACAAATTTATTGGGGAAGTCATGGCGTATGATCCGGCAACAAAAACAGCTACGATTCGGCAACGGAACCACTTTTCCGTTGGCGATGAAATCGAATTTTACGGTCCCGGATTCCATCACTTTCACCAAACCGTCGAAGTCATGTATAATGAAGACGGTGAATCCATCGATCGTGCACCAAATCCTATGATGCTGTTGACGATGCCGGTCAAAGAACCGGTGGAAGTCGGAGACATGATTCGGAAGAAAAAATAAGGTCGAGAGTTTCTCTCGGCTTTTTTTGTTGAATCAATCCAGCCAAAAAGGATCGATGAGAACATAGACAATCTTAAGGAGGAAACAACAAATATGGAAACATACGACTACATAGTAATTGGTGGCGGCAGCGGCGGAATCGCCTCAGCCAATCGGGCAGGGATGCACGGCGCCAAAGTATTATTGATCGAAGGCAATGAATTAGGCGGCACCTGTGTCAATGTCGGTTGTGTACCGAAAAAAGTCATGTGGCAAGCTAGTGAGATGTTAGAAATGATCAAACGGGACGCAACTAGCTACGGCATTTATCCACATGTGGATAAATTTAATTTTACTGAGCTTGTGGATAACCGTGAAAAATACATTGATTTTTTACACACAGCCTATCAAAAAGGCTTAGACAGTAACAATATAGAAGTTATCCACGGTTATGCACAGTTTGTGGATAACCACACGGTTACCGTCAATGGGGAAAACTACCATGCAGCAAACATTTTGATTGCCACCGGTGGAAAACCTAGCGCGATGAATATTCCCGGCGGTGAGTACGCCATTGACTCGAATGGTTTTTTTGCGTTGCGAGAAGCACCAAAGCGTATGGTCGTCTTAGGGGCAGGCTACATCGCAGCCGAAATCAGCGGTGTCAGCCAACAGCTGGGCAGCCAAGTGGCTTGGGCGTACCGCAAAGAGCGGCCATTACGAACCTTTGACAAGATGCTTGCGGATAATCTCGTGGAGATGTACCAAGAATCAGGAATCGAAACTTATGCAGGCTACGTTGCCTCTCGTATCATTAAAGAAGGTGACGAGTATCTCGTTCACTTTGAAAATGGCGAAACCTTGACCGGCGATTGCGTCCTTTTTGCTGGTGGTCGCGTGCCGAATACGGATAAGTTAGGTCTGGAAAACACCGATGTCCAATTGGATGAAAAAGGGTTTATCATTGTGGACAAATATCAAAATACCACAGCTGACTCGATTTTTGCGGTGGGCGATGTCATCGGAAAATTGGATTTAACCCCGGTTGCGATCGCCGCCGGTCGTCGCTTGTCTGAACGCTTGTTCAACGGTCAAAGCGATGCGTACTTGGATTATCACTTAGTACCGACGGTCATCTTTACGCATCCACCGATTGCCACGATTGGTTTATCCGAAGAAGCAGCCTTGGCAAAATACGGCCAAGAGCAGATAAAGGTGTATCGTTCGCGCTTTACACCGATGTACTTTGCTTTAAATGAGTATCGCCAAAAATGTGAGATGAAACTGGTGTGCTTAGGAGAAGAAGAAAAAATCATCGGTCTGCACGGCATCGGGATCGGTGTCGATGAAATGCTGCAAGGCTTCGCTGTAGCCATCAAAATGGGTGCTACAAAAGCAGACTTTGATCAAACCGTTGCCATTCATCCGACGGGGTCAGAAGAATTTGTGACGATGCGTTAACTAGTAAATAGAAGAAAAAACGAGCAGGGAAAAACGAATGGATCGTTCTTCCCTGCTCGTTTTTATGAAAGGAAGGGGCTGTATTGTTCAGCCGCTTATCTTGAAGCACCTAGGTTCTTTATTTTTCGACATCGTAAGCGATGTAGTGCGTGTTTAAAAGCTGTGCGACATGGATATTTTCTGAAGTACTGCCGCCTCCATGGGACCCGCAACCTAGAGTCAAGGAAGGATTTAAGTTCGTGGTGCCTCCAATGGCTCCTAAAGCTGCTTGGGTATTGACTAAGATTCGGGCAGAAGGGATCGCCAGCCCAAATTCACGAACAAAGGTATCGTCTTTGGTATGAACGACAGCGGTGTGTCCAGCACCTTGGATCTTTAGCAACTCTTGGCAAAAACGAATGCCTTCCTCGGCATCAGCCACGGTATAAAACGCGAGGATCGGCGAAAGTTTCTCCCGCGCATAGGGATTGTCTTTAGCGATGACCGTCTGTTCCGAAACGAGGATTTTCGTATCACTTGGGACCGATAGACCGCTCATTTCGGCAATTTTAACTGCTGGCTGACCGATGATCCGGGGATTCAGACCGCCCTCAGCCGTGGTGATAAAATCAGCCAGCCTTTCAGACTCTTCTTGATTCAAAAAGTAGCCGTGATTTGCTTTCAATTCAGAGATCACTGTATCTTTGATTGATTGCTCAACGACTAATGCCTGTTCAGAGGCGCAGATCGTCCCATAATCGAAGGTTTTGCTACGGATGATCTGATCAACGGCTTTCGCGATGTCTGCAGATTTTTCTAGCAGTGCAGGGGTATTACCAGGGCCGACACCGATTGCTGGATTGCCCGAAGAATATGCGATTCGAACCATCGCTTTACCACCAGTAGCCAAGATTAGATCGGTATCGGGATGTGCCATCAATTTTTGGGTATCCTCAATTGTCGGTTCTTCTAGTAATTGAACCAAATCGATCGGCAATCCGCATGCTTGCAGCACCTCTTTAAAGAGGGACACGGTCTCCTTGATTGCCTGCAGCGCTCGGGGGTGAGGGGACAAGATGATTGCATTTTTCGTTTTCAATGCCAAAAGTACTTTGAAAATCGTGGTGGATGTAGGATTGGTGGAGGGGATCAAAGCAACTAAGACCCCCAATGGCGCAACGATTTTTAGCATCTTTTTCTCAGGAATTTCTTCTACGATTCCAACCGTCGGCATATCTTTGATACTGTTATATAATATTTCACTGGCAAATAAATTTTTGATGTTTTTATCTTCTGCGTTTCCAAAGCCGGTTTCTTTCTGTGCCAATTTTGCTAAGTGCATCGAGTGGCTGGTCAGTTTCTCTGCAGCTTTTCCCACCACGTAATCAACCGTTTCTTGCGAGGCAGTACGATAAAGTTCTTGGGCGTCTGACGCTTGTTTCATTAAGGAATCAACCAGTGTTAAGGGACTGTGCATCTTTGTCTTTGTCATCATATCAATCATCCTCCTTGTTTTTTATACTTTAATTATATGCGAAAGTAAGCGTTTTCTTTAGGAGGGTTCTATGCTGTTTCAGGACAATTTCATCCAAGATTGTTATATTTTTAACATGTGTTTTTATTGTTCATAAAAAGAAATAAACTTAATGATAAATGATTAAATATGGTATAATTTGAAAAAGAGAACACGGAAAGGAGCTGCTTTCATGTGCTACATTTTAGTTTCCACCCCAGATGAAAAGGAACGAAATCAGATAAAACAAGTGGTCAGAAAAGATTTTTTTAACGCCACGCTCTTGCAAGATTCTTGGACAATGGCTGAAATGGTAGCGATCGCTGGGAAAGTACACGTTGATATCCTCATCTTGTCAATCTCTAATGAGGCCGAAGATCCTTTTTATTGGACAGCCGAAGTCATGAAAAAACAGCCGAACATCAAACTGATTTTGATTGATGAGACGAAGAACTTTGACAATCTTCATCGCTCACTGCGCTGCGGAGCCATCGATTACTTAGTGCGGCCTTTAAGCAAGCAAGAGCTTCAGCACAGTATCCACCGTAGTATTCTCTCGTTGAATCAAATTTCCCTATTGCACTATTCCACGTCAGCGATCACTGATAATATTGCTGAACAAGTCAATCAGATCATTGAATACATCCATCTCAACTATCAAGAGCCGATCACCTTAGATGTCCTTGCTGCTTTCAGCCACATGCATCGCAACTATATCAGCCGGATTTTTAAAGAAGCCACTGGGATGACTTTTACTAAATATTTGACGTTTTATCGAATAGAACAAAGCAAAAAGCTGCTGGTTACTACGGAGGATTCCATTGCTGCTATCGCTGAACAAGTGGGGTATGATGATGCGGGTTATTACGCCCGGATCTTCAAACGTGAAACCAGCTATACACCAAACCAATACCGCAAAACCTTTACCTCTTCCTATGTTGCTGCAGATTTAGTGTTTGCCCAAAGAGAAATGAGTTCATGAGGGATTCCCTTGCTCAACTAAAAAAGCATGATCGCTTTTGTCTGCGACCATGCTTTTTGGTGTTCGTTCATTAGATCAATTGCTTCGCCCTAGGATCTGAGCAGTGATCTGGTAAAGATACGTTTTGGTTTCATCTTTGGTCTCAGGTAATTTCTGGATCGCCTGCAAAGCTTTTTTCGTATAGTCGGCTGCGAGTTTCTTGGCTTCCTCGATCCCAGCACTTTCTTGGACGATCCGATAGACTTCGTGGGTGTCGGTGTCCGTCATGGCGTCTTGTTTTTCCAACAATGGGAGCAGCTGTTGGCGGTCACTTTTCAATGCCATCAACAGCGGCAGGGAATAGACGCCTTGCCGAACATCTTCCAATACTGGTTTTCCTAAAGCAGCCGCATCTTGGCTGTAATCTAAGACGTCATCCATGATTTGAAAGGCAAGGCCAATGGCTTCACCGATCTCACGGGCTTGATTGGCAAAGCGCAAGGAGGTGCCGCTTTCGTAAGCCCCGATGAAGCAGCTTAAAGCAAACAACTCAGCGGTTTTGCCGCGAATGTTTTCTAAGTAATCCTCGACAGTGACGGACAAATCGTATCGTTTGCTCATTTGTCCTAATTCGCCGGCCAGGATTTTTTCCATACTACGGGAATTCATCTGCAAGCTTTTCATGGAGCTGGCATAATCCGCCATCAATTTAAAGCAGCAGACAAAGAGGTAATCACCAGCATAGACAGCGACATCGTTGCCAAATTCGGAACGAATGGTCGGCAGCTTGCGGCGGGTGTCCGCATGATCGACGATATCGTCGTGGATCAACGAGGCAGTGTGGAGCATTTCGATCGAGGCCGCCAATGCGACGGCTTTTTCACGATCTTTGTCGCTGCCATAAGCAGAAAAGAGCAGCTGATAAGCAGGACGCAGCAGTTTCCCACCTGAATGGATCATGGACAGGATCGCTTGTTCGACCTCTTTGTTTTTTAGTTTTAATGATTTTTCCATCAATTGCAAGGAGGCAGATAAGTCAGCTTGCAGTGCTGGATACTCTTGCCACATGGAATGAAGTTTCATAATTAACTCCTTTATTCTGAATCCGAGCGCCATTTGACTTTGGTCTGGCGTTCATAATCAATTTGAAAACGGCGCAGTGTTTCGACACGGCGCAGCAAGTAGTTGGCGGCGATTCCGATAGCGATCCCGGACAAGATCCCAAAGAAAGACAGGACCGGCAAGTAGAGCATCACGCTCCAGGATTGAGCGATCCATGAGGCAGTGATCAACTGTCCGACGTTGTGTAAGAACCCGCCGGCCGCACTAATGCCGATGATACTGACACGCTTAGGCCCCAACTGTTTCACCAAAGACATCCCAAAGTAGCTCAATAAGGAACCGCTCATACTATATAAGAAGGTCGAAACCGTTCCTCCTAGTAACGTCGTTAAGATCAGTCGTAGCCAAATCAAGAGAAAGCTGTCTTTTTTTGGCATGGTGAACAAAGCAATAATGGTAATTAAATTTGCCAAACCTAGTTTCGCACCAGGCGCAAAGGCAAATGGATAAGGGATCATATTTTCAACTAAACCAATCACGACCCCTTGGGCGACCAGCAGTGAGATGAAAATTATTCGTTGTAATCGACTCATAAGCAAACGATCAATAGATTAGATCGTCGGTCTCACTCCCATCTGCGGCTTGGATTTCGATCACCAATTTATGAGGCAGACAGACAATGGTTTCCCCATTTTTACTGGCCCAGCCACGGCGGACACAAATCTGGTCGCCGCAATCGGCTTCCTTGATTCGGATCCGATCCCCTTCGATCTCCAGTAAATTGGTATCGCCATCTTCATCTTCATAAAGATAGGTGTACGTTTTTTGACCTTCAACTAAGTCAAAACGCTTGATTTCTGTCCCATCGACCCGCAAGACGGCTTCTTTGTCCGCTGTTTGCGTTTGGCCAAAAATAAAAATCGGTAAAAAAGAGCTGAGGATCAAAACAAGTATGATGACGCCATCCCATGGTTTTAAATGGGCATCGCGGATAAATTCTTTTAATTTCATCAAAAAAGACTCCTGTTCTTTCATGTGATGTGTCTCATTCTAGCATAAGAAGACAAGATTCTACTAGCTGAATCCTCAATAATCCACCGATTTCTGTGCAAGGACGATCAAGAAAAAGTTCTGTACTTGGAAAGAGACCAAGACACTGATTGAAAATCAGAATGTCTTAGTCTCATGAAGTCGTACAGGTATTCTATTTTGCTGGCTTATTTATTGCCGTATAAGGAGCGAGGGGTACCGTACCACCATTTTCCAAGGGTACGTTGCAACCATGGGATTACCCAACGGTCTAAACCGACTGCGCGTCCTGAACCGTTCATCAAGGCAAATGCAACTGGAATGAACCAGATGTTTACCCAGTAGAACATACCAGACATACAGAAAGTCAACACTAAAACGATAGTCGTTGCGTTTACTAACCAAGTGAAGAAACCAGCCATCAATGCAAGAGCTAAAGCAATTTCAAAGAAGACCATGAATTTTTGGAAGAACATTGCAACGTCGTTGTTTGGCATGATAAATTGCATAACTTTTGTGAACCAGTCAGGTGATTTTTCAATCACGATCATTGGTTGCTCACCGTAGGCATAGCTCAAACCGAAGTGTGCGGCTTGTGTCGCTGCATCGGCTGCTTCACCGGCACCACTAGCGGCACTTGCTGCATCGGCTGCTTCACTAGCACCACTTGCTGCATCAGCGACTGTTTGATATTCCCAAGTCCAAGGGAATACGCTGTTGCCTTGGAACCAAGAACCTTCACCGAACCAAGTACCAGGTTTGAAGACTTCCCCATTCGTACCTAAAATTTTCTTGAAGGCTTCAACGAACCAGACAAGACCATAGAAAATACGAAGCGGAACACTCCACAAGACGTTACCGTAACGAGACGTGTGACCACGGGCTACTGTCCGGTCATCTTTGATGTGGAAGATTTCATGCATCAAGTATTGGAACATGTAGTAACCAGAACGAATATCAAAGAAGTATTTCAAGTTAACGATGTGTTTCATAATGATCGCTAAGAAACCGCTCAGGTGAATCTTATTGAATAAGTTCGCCACGCCCCATTTGGCACCGATGGAAACCATAAATCCTTGGTAGTTTCCTTTGAATTTATGTTTTTCGCCGCCTTTGATGGCTGAAACGATGTTCGTTGCTGCAGTGTGACCTGTTTGTTCAGCTGCTTGCACGATTTGTGGTGTTGGTGTATTCGGGAATTCTTCGAAGTAAACCAAGTCACCAATAATATAGATGTTTTTGTCTTCGTAGCCTTTTGCTTCCATGTACTCATTGGCAACTAGACGGAAACCACGGGCTGTTTCTAAACCGAAATCAGCAGCATCACTAGTTCCTTTGACACCGGCAGTCCAGATCAATGTGTGGGTTGGGATCGTTGAACCATCTTTTAGTTTGATGTGGTCAGGTGCCACTTCAACGATTGGTGCATTCAAGACAAGATCAACATTGTTTTTCTTCAAGTAGCGTTCTGCTTTGGCTGCATCGTTACGATCAAGCATGTTCAAGATCGTTGGCATTGCTTCAACGACTTTCAAGCTGATTTCACTTGGGTCCAATTTATAATCGGAAGCTAAACGATCTTTCCAATCGATCAGTTCACCGATCATTTCGATCCCGGTAAATCCAGAACCACAAACGACAAAGGTCAACATTGCTTTGCGTAATGCTGCATCTGGTTCGATCGCTGCTTTTGCGACAGTTTTTTCAATGTGTTCGCGAATGCGGACAGCATCGTCAAATGACCATAGAGTAAAGCCATTTTCTTTGACACCAGGTGTACCGAAGTCATTCGGTTCGCCACCCATCCCTAAGATCAAGTAGTCAAATGAATAGCTGCCTAATTTTGTTTGGACGGTTTTATTTTCTTTATCGATCCCAGTTACTGTATCGGTTACTAAACGAACATTTTTCTTGCGTGAGAACAAGCGCTGCAAGTCATATTGAATTGCGGTAGGTTCTACACGTCCTCCAGCGACTTCATGCAGTTCAGTCATCATCGTATGATAAGAGTGACGGTCGATCAATGTTATCTCAACATCATTGTCTTTTTTCAATTTCTTTGCCATGTACTTCGTAGCAGAAACGCCTGCATAACCGGCACCGACAACGACAATGTTTTTCTTTGCCATTGCAAATCTCTCCTTAATAAAAATAATCTATGATAATAATTACACAATCGTTCCTATTATATAGACAAATGGTTCATTTGTCTAACGATTCTGATGAAAAAAACGCATATTTCCTGAAATTCGTGAAAACTTGCGAAAATCAAAAAATAAGTCATTTTTTATTGAAAAAGCGGAAAGGAAGCGGTTGACATCTCGTAAATTTACTTTACAATGTTAGATGTATCACAAACTTTTTTGTGGGGAAAATAAACAAGTAAAAGGTGGATAATTATGAAAGCAAAGAAATTGATTGTAGGTATGGCGGTATTTTCATTCGCAGCATTATTGTTAGGGGGATGCGGAGCAGACGACAACAATACAGGTTCTTCGTCAACTAGTGAAAGTACATCACAAACTTCTGCAAGCGATTCTGCAACTACAGAAAGCTCAGAAGCAACCGTCGTTGCAGGCGAGCCAATGCAAGATGGTACGTATCGTTTAGAAGAAAAGAACTATAAAAACGACTACCGTGTCACATTTGAGATCACAGTCAAAGACGGCAAAATCGTTGAATCAAAATATGACAACGTCAATGCGGATGGCGAATCAAAAACAGAAAACACTGAATACAATGAAACAATGAAAGAAAAAGCAGGCATCAGCCCAGAAGAATTTATTCCTAAATTCAATGAAGAGTTAGTTGCCGCACAAAGCCCTTCTTCAATCGAAGTAGTTTCTGGCGCGACTCATTCCTTTGATTCCTTCCAAAACTATGCACAACAATTGATTCAAGCGGCGCAAGCAGGCAACACGGAAACCATTGAAATCGACAATGGTGCAGACTTGAAAGACGGAACCTATACATTAGAAGAAAAGAACTACTCAAACGGTTACCGCGTAGTCTTCTCAATGACTGTAGCTGACGGCAAAATCTCTGAATCAAACTACGACTACCTAAACGAAGCAGGCGAGTCGAAAAAAGATGATGCATCATACAACGAAAACATGGAAGCAAAATCTGGTACAAGTCCAGAAGAGTTCATTCCAAACTTCAATGAAGCCTTTGTTTCTGCAGTCAATGCCGAAGACGGCTCTGTGGCAGACATGGATGTTGTTTCAGGGGCAACCCACAGCTTCCACAGCTTTGTTATCTATGCACAACAATTGTTGAATGCCGCTGAAAAAGGCGACCAAACAACAATCGAAGTGGATAACTTCGTTACTGAATAATCACAACTTCTTTCCATCAAGAGGACAGCATTCGTTTTGAGTGCTGTCTTTTTTTCGTGGGCAACAAGGTCAAAAAAGCAAGTTCGTGCAAAAGAAAGCAATCTGGTGGGAAGGTTTTTTAAAAAAGAATGGTTTTTTACAAAGAAGAAAAGGTTCGATTAAGGATTCCTAAAATACGTTGAGGAATCACGGAATGCCCCTTTTCATTCTGCCAAAAAAAGGCTATTATATGAAGGTTGAAGATAATAGAAAAGAGGAAAATCATGAAAAAGAAAGTAACGTTTTTTCTGATGTTTGTTTTTTTAGGCACAATGTTGGCAGCCTGCGGCAGTGATCAGGAAGCAACGACGCTGCGAGAAGAACCATATTTTCAAGAAGAATTTTTATTAGGCACGTATACTCGGATTCGCATTTATGATGAAGGCAAAGAGGACGCTATGAAGCCTGCCTTTGACCGCATCAGAGAGTTAGGCGATAAAATCACCATCAATCAAGCAGGGTCAGAGATCGATGAAATCAATGCGCAAGCTGGCATCAAGCCAGTGAAGGTCTCAGATGATATCTATTATTTGTTGAAAGAAGCCTATGATTATAGTGTGAAATCAGAAGGCGGCTTTAATATGGCCATCGGTGCGATCACCCAATTATGGCGAATCGGCTTTGATGATGCCCGCAAGCCAGAGCAATCTGAGATCGATGAAGCGTTGAAACATATCAATTATGAACAAGTCGAGTTTAACGACGAAGACCACACGGTGTATTTAAAAGACAAGGACATGATCCTTGACCTTGGGGCGATCGCCAAAGGCTACATCACGGATGAAGTCGTCAAAGTGCTGAAGGACAATGGCGTGACTTCCGCGATCGTTGATTTGGGCGGGAATGTCTATGTGTTAGGTCATAGCAACCGCGGTGCAGATGAGCCATGGAATGTCGGAATCCAAGATCCAAACAAATCTCGCGGCTCGATTATCGGCAGTATCAAAGAAACCAATAAAACAGTAGTTACTTCAGGGATCTACGAACGCTACTTAGAAGTAGACGGCAAAACGTATCACCATATTTTTGATTCTGAGACTGGCTATCCTTACGATAGCGATGTAGCAAGTGTGACTGTGATCACTGACAAATCCATCGATGGTGACGGGTTGACTACGGTGGCGTTTGATAAAGGAGTCAAAGAAGGCTTGGCTTATATCGAACAGCATACCGAAAAGGGAACCGATGCGATCTTTATCACAAAAGAAGATAAAGTGTACGTAACAGACGGCATCAAAGATACCTTTGAGCTTTCAGAGGAATCAGGCTACACGATGGGTGATCGTGCTGATTTAGAATAGGAGGAGTGAAAGATGTCTCTTTCAGTGTTTTTAGAAGTGGTGGAGATCCGCACCAAGGTGGCGAGTGTCTTCCCCTTCATTATGGGTGTGTTGTTCTCGTTGGTGTATTTTCATGAATTTCATCCGTTGAATACTGTAATTTTTTTTCTGGGGATGCTGCTGTTTGATTTGACGACGACGTCCATCAACAATTATATGGATTTCAAAAAAGCCAAATCAGAGACCTACAAATACCAGCACAATGTGATCGGGCGCGAAAACATCTCAGAAGCTACTGTTCGCAATCTGATTTTTGCGATGCTGGCAGGAACCTTACTGATCGGTCTTTACTTGACCTTTGTTACCGGCTGGCTGCTGCTAGTGATGGGGCTGGTGGTTTGTTTTATCGGGGTCTTTTATACCTTTGGCCCCATTCCGTTATCGCGGATGCCTTTAGGCGAGGTATTCAGCGGTGTAACGATGGGATTAGGGATTTTTGCCATCACGATCTATATCAATACCATTGATCAAAAAGTTTTTTATCTGGCACTGGATTTTGCGAACGGAACCTTTGGCTTAGTGGGGAATCTCTGGGCTGTGTGTGCCATCGTGTTGGCATCCTTGCCATTGATTTTCACGATTGCTGACATCATGTTAGCCAATAACTTACGGGATCTGGAAGCCGACATCGAAAACCATCGCTACACGCTGGTGTACTACATCGGTCGCGAAGCAGGTATCCGTCTGTTTCAAGGCATGATGTTGGCGTCTTATGCCGCTATTTTATTGGGCCTCTTGTTTGGCCTCTTTCAATGGCCGATTTTGCTCGTGTTTCTGACACTGCCAAAAATCCGTCAAAACTTGAAAGAACATCAAGCCAGCCTGCCCCACCCACGTAGCTTTGGCTATTCGATTAAGAACATGATTTTATTCAACAGCAGCTATGCCTTGGGCTTACTTTTGTGCCTGATGTGGCAATTGCTGTAAAAGAAAAGATCGACCGGCTCTTGAAAGAGCAGGTCGATCTTTTTTATGTGGGGAATGAAATAGCACATAAAAACTGTAGAAAAGACATGATAAAAGAACAAGCATCCTACTTATTATGAAAAGATGAGGCTCGCTTTCTCTGCGATCCTGATTGCAACAGTAAAGTTTTGGTGACAGTGGCTAAACCCGATAGAAAGGGGAGCTGCCTAGGTTGTTCTTTTGTATGACCCCTCGGAATAAGCAGGTCTGTTTATGGAGCATGTGTGCTCGCGATTGCTTTGACTGATTCCCTGCGAAAGCAGCGAATCAGCAAGCGGATTTGCGACTTTTGCAGCATCAATACCGTTCCAAACTGATTTCTCCAGAAGAAAGCACCTTGCGCTCCGTTGCTGTTTCCACCACTAATTCACCGGTGTTAGTAATGTCTTTGGCGATTCCTTCATAGGTCACACCTTGTTGTGTAAACTGAACGGTGCGGCCCAAAACGAAGGATTTCTGCCTATAGCGGGCCATATAATCCATGTCAGGCAGCTTTGCCAATAATTGGAAGAACCGACGCCAAATTTCTTGGATCAAGGTTGCCCGAGAAAAGGTTGGATACTCTTCACCAGGAAAGAGTGAGGTCGCTTTTTCCCGAATCTCTGCTGGAAACTGCTGTTGCGGAATCGAAAAACTGATGCCGATACCGATCACAACCGAGGTAATGCGGCCTGTTTCAAAGTCACTGGTTGCTTCAGACAAAATACCGCAGATTTTTTTTCCATCTAAGTACAGATCGTTGACCCACTTAATGGCCGTTTCCTTCATTAGAAGGGCATCGATGGCTTCTGCGACTGCCACCGCAGCCAAAACGGTATATTGCGGCAATTCTTGAAACGCTTGGTTGGGTTTTAAGAGCAAGCTCATGTAGATCCCTTGTTTTTTCGGTGAGAAAAACGGTCGTTCGAAGCGGCCATGGCCGCCTGTTTGCGTTTCGGTCAAAAAAAGGGCGGGGGTTGCCAGTCCACTGTCCAAAGCGGCGATCTTGGCTTCTTTCATAGTAGACTCAACAGCATCCTTGATTTGAATCGTGGGGATCATCGGCAAGGCGGCTGCAAGTGCTGCTTGATCGTAGCGGTCAGCGGAGACAAAGCGATAGCCGTTGGCCAAGTGTTCGAAATGATAGCCTTCTTTCTCAAGTTCTTTAATGGCTTTCCAGACTGCTGTACGAGAGATCGACAAGGCTTGGGCTAGTTTTTCTCCGGACAGTACAGTATCTTCTTTTTGTAATAAGGTCAGTATTTTTTCTTTTGTCGTCATAAGGATATCCTTCCTAATGTTTCACGTGTAACGTTTTCGTTAGCATAGCAAGAAATCGGCAAAAAGCAAAGTAGTTTCTTACGAAAAACAGTCCTCACCAGCCTTGTTTTTTTCTTTAGAAAATCTTAGGAAATGGGTGCGTCAGAAAAGCATTGTAACTTCCAATGAAAGCTTGACAGAAAAGTACTTCATCTGTATAATAAGGAGTTGCAAAAACTATCTGAACGAAAAAAGCAGAAACGAAATATTGTCCGTTTCGGCTTAGGAATAAGGAAACAAAAGTAGAAAATGCCCAATGCATCCGTTCTATTTTTGGTTTTTTTTTGCCTAAAAGCCGCAAAAAATGCTTTCTGTAACCTATATTTAATATTTGTTACAGTTTTGTAAATAATCGGATAGCCTTTTTGAAAGACTTTATGAAGAGGTGAAGAGCTTGGCTGGACACGTAGTAAAATACGGAAAGCATCGCGAACGTAGAAGTTTCGCACGGATCAGTGAAGTATTAGAATTACCGAATTTGATTGAAATTCAAACCGACTCTTACCAATGGTTCCTAGATGAGGGCCTAAGAGAAATGTTTGAAGATATTTTGCCAATCGAAGGATTCAACGGTAACTTGTCCCTAGAATTTGTGGATTATGAATTGAAAGAACCAAAGTATACAGTAGAAGAAGCACGTGCCCATGATGCAAACTATTCGGCACCATTACATGTTACTTTGCGTTTGACGAACCGTGAAACCGGGGAAATCAAATCCCAAGAAGTATTCTTTGGTGATTTCCCATTAATGACTGAACAAGGAACCTTTATCATCAACGGGGCAGAACGGGTTATCGTTTCTCAGTTGGTCCGCTCTCCGGGTGTATATTTCCATGGCAAAGTCGATAAAAACGGCAAAGAAGGCTTTGGTTCAACTGTTATCCCTAACCGCGGTGCGTGGTTAGAAATGGAAACTGATGCCAAAGATATCTCTTACGTACGGATTGACCGTACCCGTAAAATTCCTTTGACGGTCTTAGTCCGTGCCCTAGGGTTTGGTTCTGATGACACGATCTTTGAAATTTTCGGCGACAGTGAATCATTGCGCAACACGATCGAAAAAGACTTGCATAAAAACGCAAGCGATTCTCGTACCGAAGAAGGATTGAAAGATGTTTACGAACGTCTTCGTCCAGGCGAGCCAAAAACAGCAGACAGCTCACGTAGCTTGCTGAACGCACGTTTCTTCGATCCAAAACGTTACGACTTAGCAAATGTTGGTCGTTACAAAGTAAACAAAAAATTAGACTTGAAAACACGTCTATTGAACTTGACCTTAGCAGAAACCTTGGTTGACCCTGAAACAGGCGAGATCATTGTTGAAAAAGGCACTGTTTTGACTCACCAAGTCATGGAAACACTAGGCGCATTTATCGATAATGGCCTAAACAGTGTAACGTACTATCCATCAGAAGATGGGGTCGTGACCGAACCAATGACCGTCCAAGTCATCAAAGTCTTTTCACCAAAAGATCCAGAACAAGAAGTCAACGTGATCGGTAATGGCTATCCAGATACTGCTACACGTACGGTTCGTCCAGCAGACATCATTGCTTCAATGAGCTACTTCTTCAACTTGATGGAAGGCATTGGCAATGTCGATGACATCGACCACTTAGGAAACCGTCGGATTCGTTCTGTTGGTGAATTATTGCAAAACCAATTCCGGATCGGGCTTGCTCGGATGGAGCGTGTCGTGCGTGAACGGATGTCGATCCAAGACACCGAAACCTTGACACCGCAACAATTGATCAATATTCGTCCGGTTGTCGCAAGTATCAAAGAATTCTTTGGTTCTTCTCAGTTGTCACAGTTCATGGACCAAACAAACCCACTGGGTGAGTTGACCCATAAACGTCGTCTATCTGCCTTAGGACCTGGTGGTTTGACCCGTGACCGTGCCGGCTATGAAGTCCGAGACGTTCACTATTCCCACTATGGCCGTATGTGTCCGATCGAAACGCCTGAGGGACCAAACATCGGGTTGATCAACAGCTTGGCCTCTTATGCCAAAGTCAACAAGTATGGCTTCATTGAAACACCATACCGTCGAGTTGACCGCGAAACAGGCCGTGTTACTGACAAGATCGATTACTTGACTGCCGATACCGAAGACCACTACGTTGTGGCCCAAGCAAACAGCTTGTTAAATGAAGACGGCTCTTTCGTAAACGACGTTGTTATGGCGCGTGCTACTTCTGAAAACTTGGAAGTTTCGATCGATAAAGTCGACTACATGGACGTATCACCAAAACAAGTAGTCGCAGTCGCAACCGCATGTATTCCTTTCTTGGAAAACGATGACTCCAACCGTGCCTTGATGGGTGCCAACATGCAGCGGCAAGCTGTACCATTGATCAATCCGAAAGCACCTTGGGTTGGTACTGGTATGGAATACAAATCAGCACATGACTCAGGAGCTGCTTTGTTATGTAAACATGATGGAATCGTAGAATACGTGGACGCAGCCGAAGTGCGCGTTCGTCGTGACAATGGCGCATTGGACGTTTATTCTGTTACCAAATTCCGTCGTTCAAACTCAGGAACCAGCTACAACCAACGTCCATTAGTGGCACTTGGTGAAAAAGTCGAAAAAGGCGACATCTTAGCAGATGGCCCATCTATGGAACAAGGCGAAATGGCACTAGGACAAAACGTCTTAGTCGCATTCATGACTTGGGAAGGGTACAACTATGAAGATGCCATCATCATGAGCCGTCGTTTGGTGAAAGATGATGTTTACACTTCTGTCCATATTGAAGAATATGAATCAGAAGCCCGCGACACAAAATTAGGACCTGAAGAAATCACTCGCGAAATCCCGAACGTTGGGGAAGACGCATTGAAAGACCTAGACGAAATGGGGATTATCCGCATTGGTGCGGAAGTCAAAGATGGCGATCTGCTTGTTGGGAAAGTCACGCCAAAAGGGGTAACGGAACTTTCAGCAGAAGAGCGTTTATTGCACGCAATCTTTGGTGAAAAAGCCCGCGAAGTGCGTGACACTTCTCTACGCGTGCCTCACGGCGGCGGCGGAATCGTCCACGATGTCAAAATCTTTACCCGCGAAGCTGGCGATGAATTGTCACCAGGTGTGAACATGCTGGTTCGCGTTTATATCGTTCAAAAACGGAAAATCCATGAAGGGGATAAAATGGCCGGACGTCACGGAAACAAAGGGGTCGTTTCTCGCATTATGCCAGAAGAAGACATGCCTTTCTTACCAGATGGCACACCAGTCGACATCATGCTGAACCCATTAGGGGTACCTTCTCGGATGAACATTGGACAAGTATTAGAGTTACACTTAGGAATGGCTGCGCGTCAACTAGGCATTCACGTGGCAACACCAGTCTTTGATGGTGCCAGCGATGAAGATGTTTGGGCAACGGTTGCTGAAGCAGGAATGGCCAGCGATGCCAAAACAGTGCTTTACGACGGACGTACCGGCGAACCATTTGATGGCCGCATCTCCGTTGGTGTCATGTACATGATCAAATTGGCCCACATGGTCGATGATAAATTGCATGCCCGTTCCATTGGACCTTACTCATTGGTTACTCAACAACCATTGGGAGGAAAAGCCCAATTTGGTGGACAACGTTTCGGAGAGATGGAAGTTTGGGCACTGGAAGCATACGGTGCTGCTTACACCTTGCAAGAAATCTTGACCTACAAATCAGATGACGTGGTTGGTCGTGTGAAAACATACGAAGCGATCGTCAAAGGGGAACCAATTCCAAAACCAGGTGTACCAGAATCATTCCGCGTATTAGTAAAAGAATTGCAATCACTGGGTCTAGACATGCGTGTCCTAGATATCGATGATGCAGAGATCGAACTACGTGATATGGATGATGACGATGATGATTTGATCACCGTTGATGCCTTAACAAAATTTGCGGAGCAACAAACAGCCCGTGAATTAGAACAAAAAGCACAAACAGAAGCTAAAAATGCCGCCGACGCGTTGAACCAACAAATCGAGACAGCAGAAGATCGCTTGCAATAATAGACGGCCCTCGCTATTTCCGCCACTAGCGGAAATAGCCCCCGTTCTATCGGATATGTCCATGAAATGAAATGGAGGGAACCTTTTTTGATCGATGTAAATAAATTCGAAAGTATGCAAATCGGTTTGGCTTCTCCTGAAAAAATCAGAAGCTGGTCTTATGGTGAAGTAAAAAAACCAGAAACCATTAACTACCGTACGTTAAAACCTGAACGCGAAGGGTTGTTTGACGAGCGTATTTTCGGTCCAACCAAAGACTGGGAATGTGCTTGCGGCAAATACAAACGGATCCGCTATAAAGGCATCGTTTGTGACCGTTGCGGCGTGGAAGTAACACGTTCAAAAGTGCGTCGTGAACGCATGGGACACATTGAACTAGCAGCACCAGTATCACACATTTGGTACTTCAAAGGCATTCCTTCACGGATGGGTCTTGTTTTAGACATGAGCCCACGTGCATTGGAAGAAATCATCTACTTTGCTTCTTACGTAGTGATTGAACCAGGAAACACCAGTCTTGAGAAAAAACAACTATTGACTGAACGGGAATACCGTGAAAAACGTGACCAATACGGTCAAGAATTTTCAGCAGCAATGGGTGCCGAAGCCATCAAACAATTATTAGATGGCGTTGATCTTGAAGGCGAAGTTGCTGAATTAAAAGAAGAATTGAAAAACGCGACTGGTCAAAAACGGACCCGTGCGATCCGCCGTTTGGATATCTTAGAAGCATTCCGTGCTTCAGGAAACAAACCAAGCTGGATGGTCATGGACGTTATCCCAGTTATCCCGCCTGATTTGCGTCCAATGGTGCAATTAGAAGGTGGACGTTTTGCCACAAGTGACTTGAACGACTTGTATCGTCGTGTAATCAACCGTAACAACCGTTTGAAACGCTTGTTAGATTTGAATGCACCAAACATCATCGTTCAAAATGAAAAACGGATGCTGCAAGAAGCAGTCGATGCCTTGATCGATAACGGTCGTCGCGGCCGTCCAGTTGCAGGGCCAGGGAACCGCCCATTGAAATCTCTTTCTCACATGTTGAAAGGGAAACAAGGTCGTTTCCGTCAAAACTTGCTAGGAAAACGGGTCGACTACTCAGGTCGTTCAGTTATCGTCGTTGGTCCATTCCTTAAAATGTACCAATGTGGTCTGCCAAAAGAAATGGCGATCGAATTGTTCAAACCATTCGTGATGCGGGAACTTGTTTCTCGTGAAATCGCGTCAAACATCAAAAATGCCAAACGCAAAATCGAACGTCAAGAAGACGAAGTTTGGGATGTCTTAGAAGATGTCATCAGAGAACATCCAGTGCTATTGAACCGAGCACCTACGCTTCACAGATTAGGTATCCAAGCATTTGAACCCGTCTTAGTTGAAGGCCGTGCCATTCGTTTGCACCCACTTGTTTGTGAAGCCTACAATGCCGATTTCGATGGAGACCAAATGGCCGTTCACGTACCATTGAACGAAGAAGCGCAAGCAGAAGCACGTATGCTGATGTTAGCAGCCCAAAACATTTTGAATCCAAAAGACGGAAAACCAGTTGTAACACCATCTCAGGATATGGTCCTAGGGAACTACTACTTGACGATGGAAGAAGAAGGCCGTGAAGGGGAAGGCATGATCTTCCGTGACATGGACGAAGCAGTTACGGCATGGCGCAATGGCTACGTGCATTTACACACACGGATCGCTATCAATCCAAACACTTTAGGGGACAAACCATTCACGTCTGAACAAAAACAACGCTTGATGGTAACAACGGTGGGTAAAGTGATCTTTAACTCGATCATGCCACCAGAATTCCCATTCTTGAACGAACCGACAGACTACAACTTGACGGTTCAAACACCAGACAAGTACTTTATTGAAGCTGGTACAGATGTGCCTGCCTTCATCAAAGAACAAGAGCTTGTTGGCCCATTCAAGAAGAAAAACTTAGGAAACATCATTTCAGAAGTCTTCAAACGTTTCCGCATCACTGAAACGTCACGCATGCTTGACCGCATGAAAGACTTAGGATACAGCCACTCAACAATGGCGGGTATCACCGTTGGTATCGCTGATATCATGAACTTGCACGAAAAACATGACATCATCGACAATGCCCACAAGCAAGTAGAAACGATCACGAAACAATTCCGTCGTGGATTGATTACCGATGACGAGCGTTATGAACGAGTTATTGGTGTTTGGAATGCAGCCAAAGATGAAATTCAGTTAAAACTGATGGAATCATTGGAAGCGAAAAACCCAATCTTCATGATGTCTGATTCCGGTGCCCGTGGTAACATCTCCAACTTTACTCAGCTTGCTGGGATGCGTGGATTGATGGCCGCGCCTAACGGACGAATCATGGAATTGCCGATCATCTCAAACTTCCGTGAAGGTCTGTCTGTCTTGGAAATGTTTATCTCGACCCATGGTGCCCGTAAAGGGATGACCGATACCGCCTTGAAAACAGCCGATTCCGGTTACTTGACACGTCGTCTCGTTGACGTTGCCCAAGATGTCATCATCCGTGAAGACGATTGTGGTACTGACCGTGGTTTAGACATTCAAGCAATTCGCGAAGGAAACGAAATCATCGAATCCTTAGAAGAACGTTTGATTGGACGTTACACACGTAAATCAGTGATCCATCCTGAAACTGGCGAAGTCCTTCTAGGGGTCAATGAATTGATCACTGAAGATTTAGCTAAAGCCATCGTGGACGCTGGTATCGAAACAGTATCCATTCGCTCTGTCTTTACATGTAACACCAAACATGGTGTATGTAAACATTGTTATGGTCGCAACTTAGCCACTGGTTCTGAAGTTGAAGTTGGGGAAGCAGTCGGTACCATCGCTGCCCAATCAATCGGTGAACCTGGTACTCAGTTGACCATGCGTACCTTCCATACCGGCGGGGTTGCCGGAGACGATATCACGCAAGGTCTCCCTCGTGTCCAAGAAATCTTTGAAGCCCGTAATCCGAAAGGACAAGCGGTCATTACCGAAGTTACCGGAGAAGTCATCGATATCTCAGAAGACCCTTCAACTCGGACCAAAGAAGTGACTATCAAAGGGGAAACCGATACGCGTACGTATACCGTTCCTTATACTGCCCGGATGAAAGTAGCAGAAGGCGACTTTATCCATCGTGGTGCGCCATTGACGGAAGGTTCGATCGATCCCAAACAACTGTTACAAGTTCGCGATGTCTTGTCGGTTGAAAACTACCTATTACGGGAAGTTCAACGCGTTTACCGGATGCAAGGGGTAGAAATCGGCGACAAACATATCGAAGTAATGGTTCGTCAAATGCTGCGTAAAGTCCGCGTCATGGATCCAGGTGATTCAGGCATCTTGCCAGGAACATTGTTGGATATCGCCGACTTTAAAGACCGCAACTACGACACATTGGTAGCCGGCGGCGTTCCTGCAACTAGCCGTCCAGTCCTACTAGGGATCACGAAAGCATCTTTGGAAACCAACAGCTTCTTGTCTGCTGCGTCCTTCCAAGAAACCACTCGTGTGTTGACCGATGCAGCGATCCGCGGCAAGAAAGATCCACTTCTTGGATTGAAAGAAAATGTTATCATCGGTAAGATCATCCCAGCTGGTACTGGTATGCCTCGTTACCGTGAAATGGAACCAAAAGAAGTAACAGTTGCCAGCGAAAATGTCTACAGCATCTCAGACATCGAAGCACAAATGGCTGCTGAAGACGCATTGAATAGCCAAAACTAATCAATGCCCAGCACCTGATTGACTCAGTGTGACGGAAAAGCTTGTCATTCTTCGGAATGGCAAGCTTTTTTGTTTAGCAAAAGGAAATATCACGAAAATGAATGCGCCCTTCTTTCATCCTAGAAAAGGGGCATTTGGGACGATTGATGAAAGCGTTATTTTTAAAATGTCCAAATCAGTGGACATCGATTAAGAATTACTAGAGACAAAGAAGGCTATAGTAAAGATACGGAGGGAGACAGTATGAAGCTGAGCAAGAGAGAAACACGTTTGATTGAGCAGTTTATGATACAGGGGATGAATTTGACCGCTAATGAACTAGCCACAGCTGCTAAGGTTTCAACAAAAACCATTTATCGGACGATCAAGCGGATCAATGAGGCTGCTGGTTCAGAAATCATTCGGTCTGAAATCGGCAAAGGATTTTGTTTGGACTATGAAGCGTATCTAAGAGGCACGATTGAAAATCAAGAAACGGATCAATATGATGAGCCGCTTGAGCGGCGTCATGCGATTGCACTGCATGTATTGTTTAAATCACCAAAGCGTTTAATGATCAAAGAGTTGTTCGCCCCTTACTATTTGAGTGAAGCAGTGATAAGTAGTGATATCAATCGACTTGCGGAATATTTTCAGTACTTTGAACTCCAGTTGATCCGATCCGATAAGAGAATTGCAGTGATTGGTACCGAAAAAAATATCCGTCGCTGTGTCAATGATCTCTTTACGAAAAACCATGTGTGGAATGAAGAAATGGTCGCGCAAAAATATCCCATCAATGCCTTTGATATCAACTTTATTACCTCCATTCTTGAATTCATTGAGCGAAAACTCGCGAACAGTATTGCGTATCCTTACAATATGAATATTTTCTCGCATCTGTATATTCTGATTTTACGAATGAGGGAAGGAGAAATTGACCGCGAAGAGATAATTGAGGGTTTAGATGAGGAAGAACAGCATTTGATTGAACAGCACCAAGAGTTTTATCAAATTGCCAAACAAGTGATTGAAAAAATCAATGCCTATCTCGTGACGGAGCTACCAGAAAGTGAGGTATTTTATCTCTACCAGTATCTAGTGTCTTCCAGAGTGGAAAACAAACCCTTGGCAATGACCAATCTGACAAAAGAAGCCAGCGAAATCACGGAGTTTTTTACTAAGCGGATGGAAAAAGCACTGGGTATCAAATTGAACCAGCAAACAGACAAGACCAATCTACTTTGCCATATCCAGCCGATGCTCTATCGGCTAAAAAATAAAATCATCGTGAAAAATGGGCTGCTAAATGACATTCAACTAGAGTACCCAAGGATTTTTGAGCAAGTGGCACAAGTCAGCAAGGAAGTGGAGCAAACCTATGGAACGAATCCCATATCGGAAGACGAGATTGGTTTCTTGGTTCTGTATTTTGTGAAATTTAAAGTCATTCGTCGGCGCAGACAGCGAGTCTTAATCATGTGCAGCAGCGGCGTAGGGACCTCTGAACTGCTGAAAGTCAAAGTCCAACGGGCATTTCCAGAGTTGGATATCGTGGATGTGCTTTCCGCTCGGATGTATCGAAAGCATGCGCAAGACTACCAGGATATCGATCTGATCTTAACCACCATTAATTTGCCAGTAGAAACGAAGGTGCCGACGATTTTAGTCAATTCGGTATTTACCAAACAGGATGAAAAGCGAGTCAAACAACTATTAGGAGAGATGTAAAGATGAAAAACGAAAGCCAAACGATCCAAACGTTCAGCATCGCAGATGTAATCAATCCCAATCTTATCAAGATGGAAATGGAAGCGAATTCAAAAGAAGAAGCGATCACTGAACTGTCTGAACTTTTATATGAAAACCAGATAATTACCGATTTAGCAGGGTTCACCCAAGATGTCTTTGCCCGAGAAACGGAAGGAATGACCGGTATCGGACATGGCTTAGCAATCCCACATGGAAAGTCAGACAGTGTGAAAAAGACTTCTTTAGTGATCGGAAAAACCAAGCGTCCGCTTGAATGGGAGTCCATCGATGAAGCGCCCGTTCAAGTAATTATCTTGTTTGCAGTCAAAAATACCGATGCCAATACGATGCATATCAAGTTGCTGCAAAAGGTAGCGATGCTACTAGCGGATGAATCGTTTATTGATCGTCTCGTTGCGTCAGGGACCAAGGATCAAATGATGGCCTTGCTTGCAAAAGATCCAATGGCAGAAAACTAAGAAAGGGGGAGAAGAGATGAAAATCGTTGGTGTAGCTGCTTGTACTTCAGGAATCGCTCATACGTATATCGCTAAGCAAAAAATCGAAACAGCTGCGAAAGAACTTGGTCATGAAGTCCATATCGAAACCCAAGGAACCATCGGGACGGAAAGTGAATTGACGGAAGCAGCTATTCAGGCAGCTGATGTTGTCATTATTGCGGCAGATATTAAAATCGGCGGCAGAGACCGCTTTGAAGGCAAGCGAATAGTAGAAATTCCAACTAGTATGGTGATCAAAGCGCCTAAGCGTTTGCTTGAAACGATTGAAGAAAAATTAAATCAGGGATGAATCAATAAATGTTCTGACAATTCAAATTTAAAGGGGGATGAAACAAATGATGAAACAGCTGCAGTTGAAAAAACATGCCTTAACCGCCATCTCGTATATGCTGCCGGTCGTTGTCACAGCCGGACTTTTGATCGCTATCGGAAATCTTGCCAACGGCACGGTCATTGAAAATTACGATGCTGCCTATACGATCCCGGATGCACTGGTCTCGCTGGGTGTTTTAGGGATGGGGCTGCTGGCGCCAGTGATCGCTGCCGCGATCGCCTATTCCATTGCTGATCGTCCAGGAATCGCTCCTGGTCTTTTTATGGGACTGATTGCCAATGCGATTGGTGCAGGCTTTTTAGGGGGAATGTTAGGAGGCTATCTCGCAGGTTATCTGGTCTTATTCTTAGTAAAAAACCTTAAAGTACCACGTTGGGCACAAGGTCTGATGCCAATGATGATCGTACCGGTCTTGTCGACACTGATCGTTGGTGCTTTGATGTTCTTCGTCATCGGTGTACCGATCGTGTGGGCTACGGAGGCGTTGACTACCTTCTTAACGAATCTGCAAGGCTCGGGAAATTTCTTATTTGGCGCGATTGTCGGTGGTATGGCTGCCTTTGATTTTGGCGGCCCCATCAACAAAGTCGCCTCGCTATTTGCTGATGGGCTATTACTGGAAGGCATTCAAGAACCCGAAGCCGTGAAAATTTTAGCCTCAATGGTGCCGCCATTTGGTGTTACGATCTCTTGGGTTCTCTCTCGTCTCTTACGCCGACCCAAATATTCTACGGAAGAAGAAGACAACATCAAGATCGCTTTTCCAATGGGTCTTTGTATGATCACAGAAGGGGTGATCCCGATCGCTGCGGTTGATCCGTTTCGCGTCATTTTTTCTTGTACGGTCGGAGCAGCCGTCGGCGGTGGTCTAAGTATGATTTGGGGTGTCGGTTCACCAGTACCATCCGGTGGGGTCTTCATCATTCCTGCCATGACGGATCCACTGAAATTTACCATTGCGCTACTGATTGGTTCTGCCATCACCGGTGTTTTGCTGTTTGCCTTGAAAAAGGCACCCGTTGAAACGCCGATCGTCGAAGAGGAAGAAGAGGTTGATTTTTCGTCGATTGAAATTTCTTAAGAGAAGGAGCGAAGAAAATGTATGTATCAATGAAAGAGATGCTGCAAAAAGCCAATCGAGAAAACTATGCGGTTATGGCGATCAATTGTTTTAACTTGGAAACCGCTAAAGCTGTAATCGATGCCGCTGCAGAATCACATGCACCCATTATAGTTGACTTGCTCCAAGACCATTTAAAGACCCATCTGGATCATCGTTACTTAACCCAGCCGATCATTCGAATGGCGGAAAATGTCAATGTGGAGGTTGCCATCAATCTGGATCATGGACAGGATATTGCCTTTGTCAAACAATGTCTCCACGAAGGGTTCTCAAGCGTTATGATGGATGCCTCTATGCATCCTTTAGAAAAAAATATCGCCATCACCAAAGAGATCGTGCAATTTGCGCAAGCCTATAATGCTAGTGTCGAAGCAGAAGTTGGGGACATGGGAGCAGTGGCTGGGGATCAGTATACCAGCGATGGGATGTATACCGATCCAGAGGAAGCCATCCATTTTATTCGAGCAACCGGGGTCGACTGTCTCGCTCTTTCTTACGGCTCCAGTCATGGGGATTATCCAGCAGGGTACCGCCCGGCATTTCGCTTTGATATCGTTCAAACCATCAAAGAAGCCACTGACCTGCCGCTGGTTTTGCATGGTGGCTCGGGAGCCGGCAGAGAAAATATCTTGCGTTCCGTGGCACTAGGAATCAATAAAATCAATGTAGGGGCTGATTTTATGAAAGCCCAAAGAAATGCCCTGCACCAACAGCTGGATGCTTGTCCCGAGAGCGATTATCCGACCCTGATCCACCAAACCATTGAAACAGGAAAAGCAGTCGTTAAAGAGTATATCGAATTATCTGGATCAAAAAACAAATCACTTTAAAAAAGAATGGAGCACACTTATATGTTGATCAATATGAAACAATTACTGACCGTTGCCAAAGAAAATCAATTTGCTGTTGGTGCCTTTAATGTCGCAGACAGCAACTTCTTACGCGTCGTTATCGAAGCAGCGGAAGAAAACGATGCACCAGCCATCATTGCGGTCCACCCAACAGAATTGGCCTTTACAAAGGATGAATTTTTCCACTATGCGATTTCCAGAGCGAAAAACAGTTCTGTGCCAATCGTGATCCATATGGATCATGGTGACAGTCTGGCGAGTATTATGCGGGCGATCCATTGCGGGTTCAGCTCAGTGATGATCGATGGGTCGTTGCTGCCTTTTGAAGAAAATATTGCTCTGACAAAACAGATTACCGAGATTTGCCATCCGATTGGGGTATCTGTCGAAGGCGAGCTGGGGACGATCGGCAATACGGGAACCTCCGTGGAAGGGGGCGTCTCCGAAGTGATTTATACTCGTCCAGAAGATGCACAAGAATTCATTGAGAAGACAGGCATTGATACACTAGCAGTTGCGATTGGAACTGCCCATGGTATTTATCCGAAAGATATCAAACCGGAATTAAAAATGGATGTCTTGCAAGAAATCAAAGATCGTGTCGATATCCCATTGGTGTTGCATGGTGGATCGGCCAATCCCGATGAAGAAATCGCTCAGGCCGTGGCAATCGGTATCCAAAAAGTAAATATCTCCTCTGACTATAAATACGCCTTTTATAAAAAATGCCGCCAAATCTTAGCAGAAACGGAATTGTGGGATCCAAATGCCATTTACCCAGAATGTATTGAGGCAGCCAAAGCAGTGGTTACGCAAAAAATGACCCTCTTCAATGCAATTGGGAAAGCAGCTCTGTATCGCCAGCAAAACGTCCAGCCATGGCGTAGTGAGCAAAATTAAACAGTAAATAAACAACAAAAAAACCCTCAAAAATCGCTAAATTGCGGCTTTTCGAGGTTTTTTTTATTGCGCATTCTTTTCTTGCAGCATCCGAATCCCCTTTTCCTGAATCTGCCGAGCGATAAACGCCAAATCATTCGAAGTCAGGTTGATGTCTGCATAATGAAACACATTTTTTCTGCAGGAGGGGGTCAAATTGCCGATGATCAAATCATAAGTCTCGTCCAGTTTGGTCAGAGAAAACGAGTCCAGAGGATTTAAAATCGTGATTGTTAGCTGATAAGGAATAAACTGTTGGATTTTCGTCTGGATAAATTCCGTATGGTAACTATTTGTATCATAAAACAAAGCTAAGCGAAAGTCAGCGTGGGCATCGATGATTTCTTTGGCGAAATTTGGAAAAGAGGTATGGAAAATATAAATTAGGTAATTGATTGTACTTGGTCGAATGATTGGCAAATTTGAATGGGTCAAAACCTGAACGATGTCTTGATTGACTGTCTGTTGGACCAAATCACAGTTATTGACAAAACGAGCAAAGCGATCATCCAAGATGCAGTAAGGAACCTGCAAGTTGATTCCAAGAAAATAGGAAAAGACGACGGCATCCAACTTCTCTTCAAAATTGGCTTCATGATAGTTGTATTTTTTAAATATACGCTTGGTCATTTGATAAAACTCTTGTTTGGTCTCGCGAAATACAGCGGGGTCTTGACCGATATGGGTTGTGATATAGCCGACCATTTTCTCGACGTAAGCACGACTGTAGCCAGTAAATTCGCTTAAATCGATTTTTTCTAAGAAATATTCGATGTGGTTCCCATTGGGATTGGAAGCGTATAAGCGATCGCGCTTCGTGTTGATATAGATTACAAAGGCAATTTTTTTGATGTCGGAAAAATAAAGTTTTAAGGGTGTCGCAGCCGCCATGATACGGGCGATCTTCAAGAAATCCTGCTCTTGGTTAATGTTGGCATCCACAAATTCATACTGGTACTTCTCTAAGAAGAAAATCAGAAAAAATTGGCGAATATTGTTTTCATTTCCTTTTAACTGGATGGGTTTGGTTGCGATGAAGAAATCATACGGTGCCAGAACCAAATTGATCCTCTTGATCAAACGAATGATCGATGACTTGCTTAAATTTAATTCTAGTGCCAGCATGTCATAACTAGTGAAACTCGATGAGAAGAGTAGTTCTAACAATTGAAACGCAGACGAGCGATTTAAAAACTGGCTGTATACGTCTAGTCGAGTAGCGAAAGGATGCAAGTGTAGGCGAACAGCTGAATAATCGTCAAATTGTAAGTCCAGAAACGAAAATTCATTGTCGATTTCCGCGATATAGGTTTTTGTTGCAGACATTGAAATGGAAAATTTCACTGCCAAATCGTGAAGACTCGTCCCCTGATCGTCTAATAAATACTCAATCAGCTGTAGTTTCTTTTGTGTTGTAGATGATAACAATTTCCGTAACATGATTGCCCCTGAGCCCCCTTTTAAGTAAATAGTATCACGTTTTTACATGTATTCAAAAAAATTGCGTGTTGTATTTTTTTTGAATACATCCCACCCCAAAATTTTGGGAAAATAGAAGTGTGGGATAGTAGTAATACGTTTGATACAAGTAGCAAAGACCAAAATTTTTGAATCATGGGGAGGAGGCAAAAAGCAGTTGTTTGTTGGGATATCTTGCTCACTGTTGAACAATATTATTCGTCGAGCGCTTCCGAGATCAATTGAAAAAATTTATAAAAAGGAATGAGCAATTATGAAAAAACAATTTTCTATTTATATATGTTTGCTAGTCTTGCTTGGTTCTATCCTTTGTGAACCAACGATCATACTGGCAGAAGCAATCAACGCAACCGAAAGCACCGAAAGAACGACCGAAACGTTAGAAAGTACTGAACCTGTGACCGGAACGATCGATACGGAAAAAGCACCTACGGATTCATCGACAGCGGGAGCAGTTCAGTCAGCAACGAGTCAAGCAGAAGAAGAACAAGCAACCGTTCCTAGTGAAAGTCAAGCAACCCAAGCATCTTCGACACTGAATCAAAACAGCATTCAACCCCGAGCACCAGATGCTGAGACGGAAACGGAAGCTTCTGCTACCGCTGAAAATCTTAGTGCCAACCTGAATGAACGGGGCGTGCAGCTTTTTGACAATGTCCGAATCACTGACTTAAACGATCAGCCTTTCACTGCCGAAAATCCACCGATGTATAATGACAATATCAAAATTCATTTTGACTGGTCGTTAGCAGATACGGAAGAAATTCGTGCTGGTGATTATTATACGTATCAATTGCCGAATTATTTTGCCATTCATAACACCGTCAGTGGTGAATTGACCCGTTCCGGCGGACAATCGTTCGGAAGCTTTACCTTAGCACTCGATGGTACATTGACCGTTACTTTTAATGAGGCAGCACAAACACTTTCCAACCGCTCAGGGACTATTGATCTGATCACTGAATTAAGTGTAAGCACCGTTACTGAGGAAGTGACCATTCCTACCGGGATTTACGATGAAGATGGCCATGAGATCATCATTACATTACCTATTTATGAGGTCGATATCATTAAGACGGGGAACGTGACTTCCAGCGGTTCAGTGGTTTGGGAAATTATTTTTAACCAAGCCAGTCGTGAATTGCATGATGTTGTGATCACCGATAAGATGCCACAAGGATTAGCTTATAGTACCTCGACAGGCTACTTGTACGATGAATCCACCGATGAATGGATTCGTACTGATGGCTTATATACGTTTAACAGTGTTAACAACACGTTTACCTTCAATCAAACGGTTAATCAACCGGTTCGAATCGTGATCAATAGTGCAGTCACCGATCCAACGGCTTCTTCTTTCAAAAACACGGCAACAATCAACGGTAGCGATTTTACAGAAAAAACCGCAGAAGCAACGGTTACCTACGATGAACAATCAGAATACAAACGATTTAAAGGCTACGATCCAGAAACGAAACGAGCATCTTGGGAAATTTCCGTTACATTGGACAAAGATCAAGCCAGAGTTTTGGATCAGACCTACTCGGGAACAGATCCTGAAAAAGCCTTGCACTTTTTTGTTCCAGAAACTTTGGTGATCACTGACAAAGACGGTAATCCAATCCCTTCAGAGGACTGGTCCTTTGATGGGACAGAACAACAGAATAAAGAGGGGGAAATCGTACGCTTTGGCATCACGTTTGCCAAAGCTGGCTACTACAAGATTCAATACGACACTCAGTTGTATGAATCGGTTTTAGCCGATACCCGTATATACAACTACGCTTCGATCCGCGACAATCAAAATACCTCTTTGACGGGCAGTGGGACAGTGACACCAACCAAAACGATCGGTGTCGTGAAAACCGCTGGCACCAAAGACTATGAAACGAAGACTGTCGCATGGAAAATTGAAGCTAATACCAATCAGCAAAAAGTTAGCGATCTGATTATAGAAGACCGCTATCAATTGATCTCTGGCGCAAACAGCAGTGCTTTAGCTTTATTGGCGGATACGCTAGTAGTGACAGCCAGCGGGGTGACCGAGCCTTTAGAGCTCAATACCGACTATACGCTAGAGCTGATCACAGAAACGAAAACGCTAGCCGATGGCTCAACGAAGGAACTTGAGAGTGGTTTTCGCATCAAGTTGCAAGGGGCGTACCAAACGACTTCGACAACGATCACTGTCAACTTCAAAACCAGCTTTGATATCGTGCAACAGGGTACGTTACCGGGCAGCTCTACCGGACGTTTTAGTAATGCAGCGTTTGTTCATTATAAAGACGAAGCTGGCAATACGTTCACGGAAGCTTCTGAAACCAATACATGGATGGACACCAATTGGTTAAAAAATGCCTTGAAATACGGCCTATTCATTGGTGAAGGCGAAGATGTCGCCAAAGCGATTACCGCTGTATTTGGTCGGAATCTAGGAACTATTTTTGATGAGCAGACAGCTTCAAGCGATCAAGTCTATTGGATGGGGCTATTCAATACGTACAAAGAAAAAATCAATAAAGATGCAACCATCACGGACCAGCTGCAAGAAGGCCAAACCTTGAAAGACTTGGCGCTTTACACGGTCACAGTAACTGGGTATACGACGCAAGTCAGAGCGCTGAAAGAACAATTGGTGGAGAACGAGGATTACATCTACACCTATGATCCTGATACGAAGAAAGTTACGATCACCTTGCTGAAAGAAACGTCTGAAACACTGGCGGTCTTCTTGGCAACCGAAGCAGCTGAAGAGGTATTTACCTACAAAAATACCATCACATTGACGGACAATGACACAACCTTGACTGCCGATGGCCAAGTCGACAAGTCCGCGAAAACGGACTGGTTGATGAAAAACGGCAGCCAGAATGCCGAGAACAATCGGTTGCTCGATTGGGAAATCATGATCAACGCTGACAGTCGCAAAATCCACAATGCGGTAGTGACCGATACCATCAACTACAATCAGCACACCTTTTTACGCGATGCCGACGATAACGTGATCGTAGATGTGTATGAAGCGGTCTTAAACAATGGCACTTGGGAAAAAGGGGAAAAAGTCACCTTCATCAACGAAGACAATCCGAAAATCACCTCGGATGTGGTCGCAGGGACGCAATCGTTAGTGATCGCTTTTGAAGAAATGATTGATAAACCGTACTTTATCGTTTATCAAACACAGCTTGATCCCGGGATTTTGAACAATGAACGGGTGGCCAATAGTGTCAATTTGACGGGTAGTGAGATCGAAATTCACACAGTGACCAAAGAAGTTACCATCAAGTCGACAGACGGTAGCGGAACCTCTTCTGGGACAAACGGCTCCTTGACGATCGTGAAATACGATGCCGATGGCACGAAAGAACGAGGGATCGATGAAGAAGCAGTTTTCCAATTAAGCCGCAAAAATGCGCAAAATACCTATGAAGTCATCTTGTCGAATCTGGTGGTCAAAAACAATCAGATCATGGAAAACGGCAACGCCATTGATCGGATCGACAATCTGCGTTACGGCGATTATATGATCCAAGAAATCACCGCACCAGAAGGATACGAACGAGATGCGACTCAGTACACCTTCACTATCTCTGATAAAGAAGTCAATTATGTCTTTGAGCTAGCCAACAAGCGAGAAATCAAAGAAACGACCCATGCTTTGAATGTCCAGAAGCTGCTTCATGGACGCGAGCTGAAAGACGGCGAATTTACTTTCTACCTGGTGGATGAAGCTGGCTCTGTGATTCTAACCCAAACCAATGACGGTAACGGACAAGTCACCTTTGACGACATCACTTACAATGAGCCTGGCGATTACCATTACACGATTCGGGAAAAAGCCGGCGATGATCCAACCATCACCTATACTGACAAAGAACTAAAGGTAACTGTGACGGTGACAGAAGAAGACAGTCAGTTGATTGCGACAGCAGTCTATGAAGGTAATCAAGTCTTCGAAAATGATTATACGCCAAAAGCCGGTAGTGTCGTTTTGAATGCTGAGAAAGTACTGATCGGTCGTGATTTGAAAGCAGAAGAATTTGACTTCGAATTAGTTAATGAAGCAGGAACTGTACTTCAAACAAAAGCCAATGATGCCACGGGCAAGATCTACTTTGACGCTATTCCTTACGATAAAGCAGGTGAATACCGCTACACCATCCGTGAGAAAGCAGGAACTGACGGTACCATCACCTACGATGCAAAAGAACTTGCGGTAGTTGTGACCGTCACGGATGAAGACGGGCAGTTGACTGCAGTAGCGGAATATGAAGGCAATCAAGTCTTCGAAAACAGCTATCAACCAAAAGCTGGTAGTGTCGTACTAAGTGCCGAGAAAGTCTTAACTGGTCGTACCTTACAAGCAAATGAATTCGATTTTGAACTAGTCGATGAAGCAGGCAACGTACTTCAGACAAAAGCCAATGATGCCACGGGCAAGATCTACTTTGACGCGCTCCCTTACGAGGAAACAGGTGAGTATCACTACACCATTCGTGAGAAAGCAGGAACTGACGGCACCATCACTTACGATGCAAAAGAACTTGCGGTAGTTGTGACCGTCACCGATGAAGACGGACAGCTCACGGCAGTTACCGAATACGAAGGCAATCAAGTCTTTGAAAATGACTATGCGCCAAAAGCTGGCGGTGTGGTCTTGAATGTAGAGAAAGTGTTGACGGGTCGCTCGTTAGAAGCCAACGAGTTTGCCTTTGAACTAGTCGATGAAGCAGGCGATGTAGTACAGACGAAAAGCAATGACGCAATTGGTCAAATCTATTTCGATGAATTGACGTATGACGAAATCGGCGAATACCGCTATACGATTCGGGAAAAAGCTGGTGCAGATAGTACCGTTACCTATGATACGAAAGAAATTGGCGTTGTTGTGAGAGTCACCGATGAAGACGGGCAACTGGTGGCAACAGCAACGTATGAGGGCAATCAAGTCTTTAAAAACGACTATACGCCACAAGCAGGCAGTGTCGTACTAAGTGCCGAGAAAGACTTGATAGGTCGTACCTTACAAGCAGAAGAATTTGCCTTTGAACTAGTGGATGAAGAAGGGAACGTTCTTCAAACAAAAGCCAACGACGCCACTGGCAAGATCTACTTTGATGCTCTTGCATATGACGAAGCGGGCGAATACCGCTATACTATCCGTGAACAAGCTGGCAACAATAGTACGATCACGTATGATGCAAAAGAACTTGCAGTAGTTGTGACTGTGACGGATGAAGGGGGACAGCTCACGGCAGTTGCCGAATACGAAGGCAACCAAGTCTTTGAAAACAGCTATCAACCACAGGCTGGCAGTGTCGTGCTAAGTGCCGAGAAAGTCTTAACTGGTCGCACGTTACAGGCAAATGAATTTGATTTTGAACTAGTCGATGATGAAGGCAATGTGCTTCAGACAAAAGCCAATGATGCCACTGGCAAGATCTACTTTGACGCGCTCCCTTACGAGGAAACAGGTGAGTACCACTATACCATCCGTGAGAAAGCAGGAATCGATGGCACAATTACGTACGATAGGAAAGAACTGGCGGTAGTTGTCACTGTAACGGATGAAGACGGACAGCTCACGGCAGTTGCGGAATACGAAGGCAATCAAGTCTTTGAAAACAGCTATCAACCACAAGCAGGCAGTGTCGTACTAAGTGCCGAGAAAGTCTTAACTGGTCGTACGCTACAAGCAAATGAATTCGATTTTGAACTAGTCAATGAAGACGGAACTGTTCTTCAAACAAAAGCCAACGACGCAACCGGACAAATCAGTTTCGATGCTCTTGCATATGACAAAGCAGGTGAGTACCACTACACCATCCGTGAGAAAAAAGGAACTGACAGCACTATCACGTACGATACAAAAGAGCTTGCAGTAGTTGTGACTGTGACTGATGAAGACGGACAGTTGACCGCAGTTGCCGAATACGAAGGCGATCAAGTCTTCGAAAACAGCTACCAACCACAAGCAGGCAGTGTCGTACTAAGTGCTAAGAAAGTCTTGACGGGTAGAGACTTGCAGGCCAACGAATTCGCATTTGAATTAGTGGATGAAGCTGGAAAGGTTCTGCAAACCCAACGCAATGACGCAAATGGAACGATTACCTTTGATGCATTGACGTATGACGATGCTGGGGAACATCGTTACACGATTCGTGAAAAAGCTGGCAACGACGCCACGATCATCTATGATGAAACCACCTATCAAGTAACGGTCACCGTCAAAGATCAAGCAGGAAAATTAGTAGCTGAAGCGGAGCAAACGGCAGACATGGTATTCAACAACCGTGTCAAAGAAGGCAAAACAACGAAACCGGGAACTGGCAACTTACCGAAAACCAATGACACCACAACCGCTGGTTGGGTCGTCTTGGGACTGTTGTTAGTAGTGATCGCAGTAGGCATCTACCTTGATCGCAAAAAAAGGACGCCGTTATCATAGGCAGGGGAAGCAACAGAGCAGAAAGAGAAAGCGGGATGAGGCCAACTTGTCCCGCTTTTTCCTGTCCTGTTTTTCTTCACTTCAAAGAAAAAAAGCGTCAAAAGTATGAAACACTAGAAAGCGAACAATCAGCAAACCCAGACTCAAGAAGGGGACGAAGGGCAACTGCGCCAATCGTTTCTTCCAGATGCTTTGATAGCTAAAAAAAGCGAGAAGCCCGAGACTGCTGGCTACTAGTAAGAGGGCCAAAAGTGTCGACGGCGATAGCCAAGTGCCCCAGCCTGCCAGCACTAAGAGATCGCCGCCGCCCATTTTTTCCTGCCAGACAAAAAAGACCAGTGGAACCAGCAAGCCTAAAGACAGCCATTGAAAAGAAGCGCCGCTTCTAAGCTGTGCCAGCGCTAGCAGTAGGTGGGCGGGGTACAGCAGTTGCGGGTAGACGCTATAGTCTATCAAGTCGGTCAAGCTGAGTAAAAAGGCACTGGTCAGCCAGACAAAAGCCAGGAAGCTTTCCGAAACATGAAAGGCAACCCCGCAAAGTCCGCCATAGCATATGCAAGCGAAGACCCAATAAAACGGGGGTGAAAGCCATCTTGTAGGAAGGCGAAGAAACCAATGGTTATCCGAAACTTTGTTCACTTTCTGGTAGTGAGAACGAGAATCACTTTTTGGCAGATTCCAAAACAGGGTTTGTAAGAGCAAAAGCCAAAAGAAGCCGAGTAAAGCACCTAAAAAAAACACGAAAATCGTCATTTTTCGTCCCCCCTTATAAAGAAATACGTAAGAGAGTGAGAAATTTTCTCAAATAGATGATTTTGTTGTACTTTTTATTTGTTTCGTATTATCCTTAAAATAGATAATTTAGAGGAGGAATCGTTATGAAATTTGAACAAACAAAAGAAGTATTAAACCAACTTGTTGCTGATTTAAGCCAAATGGCTATGGTCGTTCACCAAACACACTGGTACATGCGTGGACCTGGCTTTTTGACATTGCATCCAATGATGGACGAATTCATGGATGATCTAAATGAGCAATTGGATGAAGTTTCTGAACGCTTGATTACATTAGACGGTTCACCATATTCAACTTTGCGTGAAATGGCAGAACACACTCAAATCCCTGATGAAGTGGGTAACTGGGACCGCACGATTCCAGAACGCTTAGCTACATTGGTGGAAGGTTACCGTTACTTAGCGGACTTATACCAAAAAGGGATCGAAGTATCTGGTGAAGAAGGCGACGATCCAACCCAAGATATCTTCATCGGCTTCAAAACAGCCATCGAAAAACGTATTTGGATGATCCAAGCGCACTTAGGCGAAGCGCCATTGATCGATCCAGCGAAATCTCGCGTACGTCATTAATCAACAAAAAACCAGCGAAGAATTTTCTTCGCTGGTTTTTTTACTTGCCCGCCAATAATGCTTTAGCGGCTTCAATTTGCTGTGCCACTTGATCAAAACCGGTGCCGCCATAAGAATGACGATTTTTGACGGCGGTATAGGAGTCAAGTTTTTCAAAAATATCGCTGTCGATGGCAGGATGGATCGCTTGGTATTCTTCCAAGGAAACATCTTGTAGATAGATGCCTTTACTCAAACACTCGCTGACGAGCTTGCCGACGATCTCATGGGCTTGTCTGAAAGGCACGCCTTTGCCAGCTAAGTAATCCGCTAATTCTGTTGCGTTGGAAAAATCCTTTTCAGTGGATTCTTGCATTCGTGCTTGATTGACCTTCATCGTTGCGATCATGCCCGTCATGATCTGCAAGCTTTTCGTGATGGTTTCGGCACTGTCAAACATGCCTTCTTTGTCTTCTTGGAAATCTTTGTTGTACGCCAGCGGCAAGCCCTTCATGACCGTCAAAAGGCCAAAGAGATTCCCATAGACACGTCCTGTTTTTCCACGGATCAGCTCCGCCATGTCAGGGTTTTTCTTTTGAGGCATAATGGAGCTGCCGGTGGAGAAGGTATCGGTCAGTTCCACGAATTGGTACTCGTGGCTGCACCAAAGAATCAGCTCTTCACAAAAACGAGACAGATGCATCATCAATAAAGAGGCGTTGCTTAAAAATTCCAAGATAAAATCACGATCACTGACCGCATCTAGGCTGTTGCTGTAAATATTGCTGAACCCTAACTCTTGAGCAGTGAAAGCACGATCGATAGGGAAGGTAGTTCCTGCCAAAGCAGCACTGCCTAAAGGCATCACATCGATGCGGCTCAAACTCTCTTTGAAACGCTCCTGGTCACGCGTCAGCATACTGTAATAGGCTAAGAGGTGATGGGCAAAAGAAATCGGCTGTGCATGCTGCAGATGGGTATAACCGGGCATGATGGTGTAGATGTTGGCTTCGGCTTGTAAAACCAGCGCTTCTCGCAATTCAGCGATCAAAGTGATCACGTCTTGCACGACTTCTTTCAAATACAAATGCATATCGGTCGCCACTTGGTCATTACGACTACGGGCAGTATGCAATTTGCCTGCCACTGGTCCAATCAATTCATGCAAGAATGTCTCGATGTTTAAATGGATGTCCTCATTTTCAATCGTGAAGGTCAATTCGCCAGCGGCTAATTGCTGCTGAATCGTGGTCAAGCCGCCAATGATCGCTTCGCCATCGGTTTGATTGATGATGCCCGTATGGACCAGCATTTTGACATGTGCCAAACTGCCAAGAATGTCTTGCTTTGCTAACTTTTGATCAAACGTGATGGAAGCCCCAAAAGCATCGATCCATGCTTCGTTTTTCCCATCGAAACGTCCGCCCCATAATTTTGCCATATTCTCACCTCAAAAAAAGATTACGGCTGAAGCGGCAGCTTCAGCCGTGCATACTTAAATCAATGTTTCTGTTAGTTGCTGTTGTGCTTGGATCTCAGCGTGCACTTTGCTTGGCAGTCCCCATAATTTGATGAAGCCGATAGCCGCATGCTGATCAAAGGTATCTGCAGAAGTATACGTTGCTAAGTTTTCATCGTACAAGCTGTTTTCAGATTTCCGTCCTTCACAAATGACGTTGCCTTTGAACAATTTCAAACGCACGATCCCGTTGACGTAGACTTGCGTGCTTTTCAGGAAGGTAATCAAGGCTTCCGTCAATGGATTGAACCAAAGACCATCATAGATGACTTGGGCTAATTGCTGCTCAATGATTGGCTTGAAATGCGCCAATTCCCGCACGAAGACCAAATCTTCCAATTCTTTATGAGCCGTCATCAAAGCGATCGCTCCCGGACATTCATAAACTTCCCGTGATTTGATTCCCACCAAACGATTTTCGATATGGTCGATCCGACCAACGCCATGCTCGCCAGCCACCCGGTTCAGTTTCATGATCAATTCTGCTAGATTCATCGTCTCACCATCAATGGCGGTCGGTATCCCTTGATCAAAAGTGATCTCAACGATCGTCGGTACGTCAGGAGTATCTTCTAATTCTTGCGTGATGGCGTAGGCTCCTTTTGGCGGGGTTGCCCAAGGGTCTTCTAAGACGCCGCACTCACAGGCACGTCCCCACAAGTTTTGATCGATGGAATACGGATTGTCCAAGTCAGCGGGAATCGGCACCCCTTTTTCAGCCGCATAGGCAATCTCTTCTTCCCGGGACCATTTCCATTCCCGAACCGGCGCGATGACTTTCAAGTGAGGCGCTAAAGCGGCGATCGCTACTTCAAACCGAACTTGGTCGTTGCCTTTACCAGTACAGCCGTGGGCGACGGTTGTTGCGCCAGTCGCTAATGCCAATTCCACCAATTTCTTGGCGATCAATGGACGAGACAAAGCGGAAACAAGAGGATAAGAATTTTCATAAAAAGTATTGCCTTGTAAAGCGATCAAAGCAAAATCTTGGGCGAATTCTTCGCGGGCATCGATGGCATAAGATTCAATCGCGCCAACTGCCAAAGCTTTGTCTTTAATGGATTGGGTGTCGCGACCTTCACCGATATCTAGGCAGCAAGCCACCACATCATATCCTTGGTCCGTTAACCATTTAATTGAAACGGAGGTATCTAATCCTCCAGAATAGGCCAATATTACTTTTTCTTTCATACTTATTAACTCCTTTTCCGCGTGTTTTCAAGTGATTGAAGCTATCTTATCAGAATAAAAATAATAAATCAAGGGTAAAATTAAATATTTATACATAAAAGTGGTTATTATCAGGTTTTTATACTATTATCGATGGTTAAGGAAAAGAAGTGGATGCTCACTTTGTTAATGAAAGTTTATACATAATATTCATTATGGTATTCAGTTTTAGAAACCTGCAACAACAAGTTTCGTTTTTCAGAGAAAATGGCAGAAAACGAATGGAGAAAATTTTCAAAAAGAGGCGGAATTACGTTGACATTAGGCTTTATAGAAGGTATTATGTTATATGGTATTGTTTGCCCCACAAGAGCCCCGGAAACTCAAGTGTATGTCAAACATTCGTGAAATTGAATTGGAGGAAAAAATTGTGCGTACAACATATATGGCCAAACCAGGCGAAGTAGAACGTAAATGGTACGTAGTAGATGCAACAGATGTTCCTATGGGTCGTCTTTCAGCAGTAGTAGCATCTGTCTTACGTGGTAAAAATAAACCAACATTCACACCTCATGTGGATACAGGCGATTTCGTAATCGTCATTAATGCAGAAAAAATCAAATTAACAGGTAACAAAGCAAGCGATAAAATTTATTACCGTCACTCAAACTTCCCAGGAGGATTGAAATCAGTCTCTGCTGGAGAATTACGTGCTAAAAATTCTCGTCGTTTGATCGAAACTTCTGTAAAAGGCATGCTTCCTAAAAACACTTTAGGCCGTAAACAAGGAATGAAACTTCATGTTTATGCTGGCGCTGAACACCCACATGCTGCACAACAACCAGAAGTATTGGACATCACAAACTTAATCTAATAGGAGGGAATTTCATTGGCACAAGCTCAATATATCGGCACTGGCCGTCGTAAAAATGCAGTAGCCCGCGTACGTTTAGTACCAGGTACTGGTAAAATTACTGTTAACAAAAAAGATGTTGAAGAATACATCCCACACGCAGACTTGCGTGAAGTAATCAACCAACCATTCGGCGTTACAGAAACTAAAGGTTCATACGATGTTTTTGTAAACGTAAATGGTGGTGGATACGCTGGACAATCAGGTGCAATCCGTCACGGTATCGCACGCGCATTGTTACAAGTTGATCCTGATTTCCGTTTAGCTCTTAAACGTGCTGGCTTACTTACACGTGACGCACGTATGGTTGAACGTAAGAAACCAGGTCTTAAGAAAGCTCGTAAAGCTTCACAGTTTTCAAAACGTTAATCTTTTTATATCGATATTTTCAAAACACTCTCCTTTGGGAGGGTGTTTTTTTTGCTCTTTAACATTTTGTATTTATAGAGAAAGGTACAACTGAAAATTTAGTCATAGCTAGTTAGACAGAGTGTTTAACTGGTTTTTATTTCACTTGGAAGATTAAGCCTTGACTGAGGTGAATTTTCGCTCGAAAGTTGTAGAAATTTCGATAGCTGTAGGTTATGTTTTTAAACAGATGTGCAGGACACGCAGGATGGTTAAGTCAGAGACAAAACAGCGATCGGCAGTTTCTTTTCTTGTTGTATTCTTCGCCAGTTCCAAGGCATTTTGAACCTTTAATTCCTTTGAAAGATAGCAGTTTTCATCTACCAAATTTGTCTGAGTATTGAATGTCGACTGACATTCTTTACAGTAAAAGCGCGTACGTACCAAGCGTAATTCTGTTTTGGTTGCTCGATAAGGCAGAAGTTGGACCTTCGTTTTGTGGGAGCCATTTTTGATGGTTTGTCCTTCATTTTTGATGCCACATTTACGGCAATGACTTGGTATATAGCTAAGTTTGGCATGGATAAGATTGGTGCGAAACCCCTCTTCTTCTTTAGTCTCTAACCATTCTTCTTCGAAGAATAAATTTTCATCTGTTAAACCTAACAATTTTCTAGTACAATGATCCATGGAGATATCCTTTCTTGGTTTGGTTTTGTTTTAGTCGACTAAATTCTACCAGTTAGGCTATCTCTTTTTCTATATTTTTTGCAAAAAAAGTGTCAGTAGAAAATCCATAGACTTTCCATCAAAACTAAATATTGTAGAACCGCAATTTATACAGTTATACTAGGTAGTAATAAATAAGGGAGATCACAGGAATGAAGCATGACAATTTCAATTTTGAAGAATACCCGAGTAAGGAAGAGTCGTTGAGAATTGAGCAAATGATACAATTTCATGAAAAAAATATAGTTAATGTAGATACAGAAAATAAAGATTTTCAAGAAGTCTGGGAAAATATTATTTAATCAGCCATCAATTATACAACAATCCGTGCTGAATGGAACTATTTAAATAATGAACTAAAAGCTGAAAAAGATCCATCAAGAATAATGATACATAATACTGTTCTTAGTAATTTTATTGTCTTGGAACGCATATTAAGTTAAATTCATAGAACAGTATTAGTTGGACTAAAGAGCTATTTTTACAAGGCAAGGAAGAGAATAGAACAAATTATATATTTATATGAACAAACAATTGAAGCTTCTATAGTTAACGATGATTAAAAATAACGGGAGTAGATTTTATTTTGATGAGTGATGTTAATTTGGAGATGAATACTATAATAGTTAAAAGGAGAATATTTTATGTTAGGTGAGTTAATTGGTGGTGCGTTATTAGAATATAATCTTGGAGAATTAAGCCGACTAACAGTAGGTGGGCTAGTTGAATCATGGGAACATTTTGAAACTAAGTACAATAAAAGCTTTGAAGAATACTTTCGAAAGTCTTTTGAAAAATATAACAAAATTCGTACAATAATTGATAGCAGTAAAGTTGAAAAGTTGACAGAGGTTTTTCAACCGACATCATTACAACAAATAGACAGGGAAAAGAGACGATCTGAAAAAAGAAGACTCACATCAGATGAATTTTTACCTTACATTCAAAGTAAAAAATACGTTTGGATTACAGGGCATGGTGGGATAGGGAAATCGACATTAATGAAGCACACTATGCTAACTATTCTTGGAGATGAGAAAAAAAGTAAGAATAAAATTCCTGTATATATTGAGCTTAGAAAATACAATCATGAGAAAGGTAAACGGGAGGGGATTCTTGATTTTATTTATCATGAAATGAGCTGTGTAGGATTCAATTTTGAACAAAATTTATTTGAGTATATGTTGGAACAAGGGAGATTTCTTTTTTTATTTGATGCTTTTGATGAGATTGTCTCAGATAAATCTTTTAAATTTTTACAAGAGCTTGAAAATTTTTTGACAAAGTATGATAAAAATCAAATGATAATTTCAAGTAGATTTATGCCACGAGGAAACTTAGATAATTTACTGGAATTACATGAATTAGAAACCAATGGACTTACTAAATATGAAGCAATAGAAATGATAAAAAAAACAAAAATTGAAGATGAAGAGATCAAGATAGAGTTTATTGAAAGGTTAACTGATGGATTGTTTGAAGAATATGAAAGTATAGCATCAAATCCAACATTATTATTATTGATGATGAATCTGTTTGGAGAAAATTCAAATTTTCCGAAAGAAAAAAGTGCATTCTTACTTGAGGCGTTTACTGTATTATTCAATAAGCATGACGGAAGAAAAATTGGTTATTCGAGAGAATTTCGGAGTAAGAACTTGCGACAGGGACAGATGATGAAAACTTTCTCAGCTTTTTGCTATTTAACTTATTTTGATACCAATGGATCTCAAGGAGAGTTCACTGAAAAATACATTCTGGGAAACTTGGAAAAAGTTATCCAAAGTAAAGTTTGGCTTTCAGAAGATCCAAATGTGAATGTTGAAAGTTTATTATATGACTTTAGAGTATGTATGTGCCTTCTTTATAAAGAAGGTGAAAGATTTTATTTTGTACATAATATTTTTCAGGAATTTTTTGCAGCATATTATGTATTCAATAGCAATAAAAAATTTAAGGTTAAATTTTTAAAAAAGTATATTTTGAATAATCCTGATAGAAAAGATGGAAGAAGTAGAATTAATCAGAGACTGCTTCGAACAACATTTGACTATATTGGGGAACTTGATAATGCTGAAGAACAGAATGTTATTTCATATGAATTATTGTTACCATTATTGAAAATGATAGAATCAGAACCTGATTTCATTGATTATCATCATTTAAGTAGAGCTAGGAAGTTTAATATAAGCATATCTGGAGATGATATTTATATTTCTATTCGGCCGCAATATGCTGAAATAAAAGAAGTGACACTAAATCGTTTATATAGAATATATAAGAATTTTAATACAAGTGTAGTTGTTGGTTTCAAACCAAGAGAACTAAGAATCACTATGGTAGAACTAGAGGAACTTATTGAAATATTGAGAAGTCAAGAGCGATTGGACTTGAGAATTACAATTCAAACAAAAGATGACAATCGCTATCAAAAAGATAGGGTAATATTAGAAGAATGGGATGATATAAAAGACATCAGAGATATTAGTAAGATGGTTAGAGAAAAAATAAAAGGTATAGTAAATATTATTTGTTCTATAGACGTGGACTTTATTTTTTCTAATAATATTTTATGTAAATTATATAAGGAAACCGCTGCCTTCAAAAGGAATGAAGAACTTCTTACATTATCTTCTTTTTTGGAAAAAGAAAGTGCTATTAGAGAAGATAAAGGTGAATTGTTACTATAGATAATTTGATCAAATTAATTTTTATACTGATTTAGAAAGTGTTAAGAAAGTAAATGAATTATCTTTTAAAGTATTTGTTTCGGCTCGCATGTTTTTATTTAAAAGTTGACACCATTGATTTCAAATTTATTGAAATTCACTGAAACTTTAAAACGTGAATCGCGCTATATCTATTGTTTTTAAAGGCTTTTAAACCTTATTCAAAACCCAATCAATCGAACCAGGTCTTAAGAAAGCTCGTAAAGCTTCATAGTTTTCAAAATGTTAATCGTTGCTATACTAAAGGTTTCAGACACTTTCTCATTGCGAGAAGGTGTCTTTTTTCGTTCTGGTAATGACAATAATTTTTTTGCTTTTAAACAAGTGTATGCAATGCATTTTTTCTTGCATTTTGTTTAGATTTTCAGTGACATGAGAATAAGTGATAAGCGTAGTTTCATTATTTTAAGTCCCCATCGATCTTTTGCTTATTTAAAACTTTCTAGTAAGGGAGGGTCATAAGTGAGTCAAATTCCGAGAATACTAATACGCTTAAAATTATACTTTTTTTTTAAATATTTCGTTATATTACTTGAATAATCTGTAAATTTATTTGAATTAAGGGAATGAGTAAAGAAAAAAAGTTAACAGAAAGCAGATATTATAATTATTTTAGTAGAGAAAGTTATTCAGATTTTTTAGGAAACATAAAAAAATTTATTCTTACTGTAATCAACCATTAGAGAATCTTCGGTCATTGAAGGAATAGGTTTTTGATGTATGTTAAATATCAAATAAAAAAACAAGTGTTGAAATGATTTTTATTCCCTCAATACTTACTCATGACAGTTTATAATTTAATTCAAAAAAAGGAATTATTTCATTCAGATGAAATTTCTTCATTAAATTTCAAAAAATATTGGTATAATAAGAAATAATACATAAAGATAGTATGCTGATACATTTGATTAGAATTAAAAAGACAATTTATTGAAATATTAGAAGAGCTGAAGGGAGTGTAGATGAAGCAAAAGAAGTATTATGGAAGTTTTTAGAGATAAAAAAATAAATATTAGTTAAATATAAGAGCAATAAACATATTTTTTGCTCTTATATTCAGTATCTAATCATAGTAAGTATATTATTTTGAGTAAGGATTGATTTTTGATCGGAAAGGATAGATAATTTACTAAAAAATTTATCATTATCAAATTTTATATGGAAAAATCTTATGTATATTGTGAAATTATAAAGGAGGCTGATTTCATAAGTGACCAATGATTTAGAAATCTTAGTAGAACAATTTGCGTCAACATATTTGCCACCATTCTTAGATTGTTTCTCAGGTGCTGAAGAATTAATCAAAAAAATTGAGAATAACCATATCAAGATATATAAGCGTAGTGCAACAAATAACTATGTATCTGTTGATAAGAGTCAAGTTAATATACCGAAATATATTTTCAATAAGGGATCAGAATCTATTAAATATTTTTCTTTTAAAAATGATCTGAGTAAGCGGCCAATGGGAATAGCTAATCCAATTTGGTTCTTTTGTTTTGCGTATAATATTCTTAGAGCTGAGATCGATTGGCTTGAAACGTTTTATCACGATGAGAAAAACATGAGTAGTTTTTTGATTCATTCAAATTCTCCAATTTTGGGACGAGAAAATATAAACAAGTTTGAATATGATGAACGAGACATGATTATAATAAAAGAATTTTTGAGTGGATTAACCAATGAAAAGCAAAAGAATGCAGCATTCAAAAAAAATCAAGAAAAGACGATGAGAATAGAAGGCATTAATCCGCTATATATGCAGACTGACATCGAGAGCTATTATCAGAATATATACACTCATCAATTTTCCATGCTTAGCGATCGAGAGCCTTATTTATCAATAAAAAAAGATTCTTTAAAGGAGTTTTTTAATTTTCTTGATGAATACAACATGGGAATTAATGATAACCATACGAAGGGAATATTACAAGGACCTATTTCGTCTTCTATAAGTGCAGAATTTTTAGGAATATATCTAGATTTCACAATTCAAGAGATTACACCTAATATTGCATTTGTTCGTTATGTAGATGACTTCACATTTTTTTCAACAGAGGTTTCAAAATTGGAGAAACAAATTGAAATATTTGATAGAATTTTAAGGAAGATGGGCCTATCAAGGAAAATTGAAAAAACTGTCTTGGAAAAAGGTTTCCCAATCAGTAAAGAGGCAGATTTAAATGAAATATTCTATTATTTTCCTTTTCTGAATGAGAAATCAAATAAACATCAGTTAGACGAAGAAAATACTTCATCTTTAAGACAGTATGTATTTAAACTGGTTAATGAAGAAAGAATACCTCAGATTAGAGCGTTACTTACTATTCTTAAAAATTACGTAGATCGAAATTATCAAACGAAAAAAATGCATATCAAACAATCACTTTACTTGATTCCCTTACTATTAAAATTGGAATACTCATTTCCAGTTGTTTCAACACATGTTAATCGATTGATTTTTTCAATATGTAAATATTCAGAGCGAAAAGAACTAAAAAGAGTCGTTAGCTTTCTGTATAAAAACATTGACTATGTTGAATCACATTATGCAGAAACAGAAATACAAATCTGGCACTATTATATAATTACTTCTTTTTGTACTGCAGATTTAAGAAAAAAACTCTTCAGGAGAATGTTACGTCGCTGTAAAACTGATTTTCATTCAACTGATACTATTATTTTAAGTTTTTTTATAAAATCAAATCTTGAAGAAAATTTTGCTATATACAATTTTGTAAAAGATAATTATATGGAAAGCTGCGGATACGCTCCTAAAACATCAAATCTTAATGGAATAGGGTCCTCTGCATGGTGGTTAGTATTTGTAAGATTATATCAGTATGTTAGTAGTCAACAAAAAATATATAGTGCCAAAGGGAAGAGCAATCCACAAAAATTTAAAACGCTTGCGAGAAAGGTAAATGTTTTATTTGGGAGTAAACAAAATCCCAATTATTCTGAGTTAGGAATCTTTATTGATTTATTAAGGGATTAAGGCGTAACCTTCTTGTCATAAAAAGTCTGACACGATTAAAATAGAAGGTGTTATTCTTTAAACAGTCAGCTCGAAAAGTTTCGGTATTTGTAATAGACAATAACAGCATATAATTTTATATAGTTCAGTAAAATTCCATGAAATGGAAAAATCAAATTCATAATGTTTATAATTCTGTAAAATGCTATGAAAAATAAATATACTAAATCAAGTCCTAGAAAAACTCATGAAGCCTCTAACTTTCAAAATATTAATAACTTCCGTAGTCTAAAATCGTTTATAAGAGATTTTAGGTATAATGAGCTATGTGTATTTTCCATATAATACAGTAAATAAATCATGTCTTATAAGCACCATTCTTTTAATTAAAGAACTATCCCAGTATAAGATGAGATTAAAAAGAAGAAAACTAAATTTTTTATTTAGCTCGTCTCTAAGTTGATTTCTTTTATTGGAATATTCAAAATTAAGTCCCTTCTCAAAATGGGGTCGAATGTTGCTGCGCATATCATCTAACTGTATGATAGTAATTTTAGCCACCCTATTGTGGAATATGTGATGATAAGTACAATTTAGGAACAACTAAGAATAATTTTGTTCGAGTAAAATTTTAGGCAGGAAACTTTAGTAAAAAACTATGTTGATTTCAATATAGATGAGTTGAACAATAGTCTATTAAGGAGAATAGTTGATGTTTAAAATACTGCAGCGTACTTCATTAAAGACAATAGAATTGGATTATTCAGGTGAGTATAGATGTATAAATGTAGATTCAATTTTAGTAACTAGAATTCGGAACCTATTGAACAGTATTTATCATGGAGGGGTTAGATCTGGAATCTACGGGTACGCAAGAAAAAATGAAAACCATGAGTTGAATGTAGTATCTTTTTTTAGAGGATTTAGACCTGACTTCAATCATGGAAATTATGAGGAAGTGATATCTAGGTATTTCCACAATTATTTCGAAGTTGGCGAAAAAGGAAAGGCCTATCGAGAGAATGTCCTAGATGATGGTATACCAACTTATTTTTACGATACACCAGATAGTGAAGAAATAGATGAATTACTTCAGTTAATAAATTCAATACTAAAAAAGAACAATTTTGGGAAAATTAAACCTGAGAAGATACGTTCTTTGATCGAGAAAGATACTTTAGGTACTTATATGTATTTATTGAATTTGGCTCATAATATTGGGGGAAGATGGGAAAACAAATGTAGAAGTCCGTTTGTGTCTGCATCTTATGGGAGTAAGGGGTTTGAGACAGCGCTTCGCTTTGCCCAAGCTAGAAATACTGATATCAATTCATATGTAATTTGGGGATTTACGAATATATATGATAGTGGAAACTATATTTTTACAAAAGAACTATCTCGAAATCTAGGCATGATGAATGTAAATTGGTATGAAGACATTCATTCAGAGATAATCATCAAAGACAGTATTGCTCCACAGAATATTTTAGGCGTCTTTGAAATAAACAATGAGACAGGCGCAAAACAATTTATAATAAATCCCTCTCTTTATAAATTGTTTTATGCAAGTAAAGATATGCATAGATACAAATTTTCTGAATTAGTTAATTATATATGTCGCGAAGGCATACCCATAGATCAGTCAAATTTCATGGAATGTGCTCGAGAATTAGGATATAAATCATATGGATACCGTCTGCCCAATGGACAAACTTTTGCAGGAGAAATTGATAGGGAAGCAAATATACGCTTACCTGAAAATACAAATATTTGGGAATGAAAATTATTTTTTTAATCATCTTGAATATGGCTGAGTTATGCTCTTGTTTATGGTTTTATGAATTTAGGAAGTTGATGGATGCTGATTAATAGTACAAGTCTACTGGGATTTAAGGATATTCTCCCATTATGAATGATATTGAAATAAGGAATATTAAAAGAGTTATTTGAAGATAGTGGTTTTGATCTCGGTAGTAAACTATACAGATAAAAACCGCATTTTTTTAATGCGGTTTTTTGTAATATGAAAATATTTCAAAAGAAAGCGGTTGACATGTTATCAGTAAAAAGGTATCATAACACCATGAATATAAGTTATATAAATATATTTCAAATAATCGAATTGAAAAAAGTTCTTTTTAAAGGAGACAACCAAAATGGAAAAAAGAAAACTGTCCGATTTTGTTAGCTTTGTTCAAGGGGTTAACCAGTCGAGAGCTGAAAAGCAGTTTGGGGATCAAGAAATACCATATTACGATCAAGCCTCCTTTGAAGATGACTATCGACATTACAACGAAATGAATCAGGAAGAGAAAATAAATGAATCTTTTACGAGTGAAGTAACCTTGGATAAGCGTGATATTGTAATTAGCAATTCACTGCAACGTGCGACCATGGTGGGCGAGACGAACATTGGAAAAGTACTCTCTATCAATTTTACTAAAGTAAATTTTATTAATGAGGAGTTAGACAAGCATTATTTTTTATATTTGTTCAATAATTATCAAGATATCCAACGTCAAAAAGAACGTGAACTGCAAGGAACAGGACCAATTCTTCGGTTGACAAAGCAATCTCTGGAGAAACTTATTATTCCAATCGTTCCTTTAAAAGAACAAAGAAAAATTGGAGCGATTTATGTTGAATCACTAAAAGCACAAAGTAAATTGAGTGAATATGCGCGTTTACTTGAAAAATTTACAGGCACCATGCTGGAAAATAAACTAAAGGAGTAGAGAGATGAAAAAGAACTCGAGTGTAAAGAGCCTATCTGAATTAAAATTCGAGCAAGAAGTGATTGATCACTTAACAAAAATTGGTGGAGTAAAGCAGTGGGAATACAAAAAGGAAATAAAAACGACGGAACAATTGTGGGACAACTTCAAAAAAATACTTGAGCAAAATAATCAAGCTCGTTTAGTACAGCCACTATCAATAACTGAATTTAATCAAGTAAAAAAGATCATCACAAATATCGATTCTCCTTATTCCGCTGGACAGTTTCTATATGGTGTGAATGGGGTTTCCGAAATTGAAGTAGATCTCGATGATGGTAGACATGTATTCCTTACGGTTTTCGATCAGGCACAAGTTGGTGGGGGGAACACTGTTTATCAAGTAGTGAATCAAATTGAACGACCCAAAGTGGTTGACGGCAAACAAAATCGGCGATTTGATGTAACACTTTTGATCAATGGACTGCCTATCATTCAAATTGAGTTGAAAAAAGCATTACATAATGCAACGGAATCGCTAAATCAAATGGAACAATATATTGCTGAAAAACAATTTAGCGGTATCTTTTCTACGTTACAAATACTAATTGCAATGACACCATTTGACATTCGTTATATGGCAAATACGACTTTGCAAAGCTTTAATCGTGCATTTGCTTTCAATTGGCAAGATGAAGAAACGGCACAACCAGTGCGTTCGTGGAAGATTTTTGCTGATAAAGTGCTCTCCATTCCAATGGCTCATGATTTAGCTACTCGGTATATGATCCTTGATGGGACAAAGAACAAAGAAAGTATCAAAGTTATGCGGCCTTATCAAGTATATGCAACGAAGCGAGTACTAGATAAAGTACGTAAATTTGATTTTAAATATGGCGATGGAAAACTAGGATATGTTTGGCATACTACGGGATCTGGAAAGACCATTACCAGTTTTAAAACAGCATGGTTAGCAAGCCGATTGTCTAATGTGGATAAAGTGATTTTTTTGGTTGACCGTATAGCTCTGACTAATCAAACTGCAGATGCTTATCGCGCATACGATCCCATTGCTGGGTTTGAAGGGAAAACAGGGGTAGTTAGTGACACAGCCAATATTTCAGATTTACATCGGAAACTGACGAAGAAAAGTGATAAAAACATTATTGTGACAAGTATTCAAAAAATGTCTCGTTATGTAGCAAGAGATAGTTACAAACCATTGACCGAAAATATTTTATTTATTGTCGATGAGGCTCACCGATCAACAGGGGATGGGCTAAAAAATGAAGGAATGCTTGAAACCATTCGAAAAGCATTGCCAAATTCTGCATGGGTGGGTTATACGGGGACACCGAAGTTTCCAGAAACAAGAGAGATTTTTGGTGATTTACTCCATGCCTATACTATAAAAGAAGCAATCGCTGATAGAAATGTCTTAGGATTTAAAGTTGAATTTAAAGAAACGATTGAAGCACCTAAAGATCCAACAGAAGAAGAAATCGATGACACTATCCGTGGGAGCGTATATGATTACAGCCCAGAACATGTAGAACTTGTTGTCAACGACATCTTTAAAAATTGGAAAGAGCGTTCAAATAATCGTAGATATAACGCGTTACTCACCGTCCATGTTGGTGGAAATCGCGCCAGCACTCCACGTGCGATGGAGTATTTTGATAAATTTATGGAAGAAAACAGCAAGCGTCCAATGGAAGAACGACTGAAAGTTGCTGTGAGCTTCTCAGTTGATACGACAAATGGTGTTCATCAACTTCGAACCAATGAAAGTCTTCACCGAGCTATCAAAGCTTACAATGCATTATTTGGCACAGCTTTCGATATGACCTCGGTCAAAGCTTACACAGAGGATTTGACAAGGCGTTTGAACAAAACGGCTGATGATGGAAACTACTTAGATCTAGTGATCGTCGTGGATCAATTGTTAACTGGATTCGATGCCCCTGAGCTGAATACGCTCTATATTGATCGCACATTAAAAGGCGGGAATTTGATTCAAGCCTACTCACGAACGAATCGTATCCATGATCGTGATGCAAAACCACAAGGAAATATTGTGAATTACCGTTGGCCCGTGCAAAATGAGTATGAAATGAATGAATCATTCGCAATTTATTCAAACCGCGAATCCGCAGCAGAGCAGCTTACACTAGATGAGCTAAAAGAGAGCAATGAAGAGTCTGGAATTTTAGCAAAATCATTTGGTAAAGTCGAAGCTGAAACCAAAGCAGTCATTGAAAAATTATCCGAGTTAACAGATAACTTTGTTCAATTGCCTCCAAGTGAAAAAGCGCAAGAAGAAGTATTTAATGGATTGAAGGACTACAACCGGTTACTCAATCAATTGAAGCAATTTACCGAAGATGATGACAAGAATCCAGTATCTGCTTATGATGAGCCAGAAGTATTTTATGAGCGTTTGGGAATTACAGAAGATCAAGAAGTTATGCTGACAACTGTCCTGGCCAACGAATTGCGGGAAAGACGTGCTCAAATAGAAGAAATTGATATTTCTCAAGTCAATTTAGAAATGGTTCATATCCACGATGTAACCATTAACTATGATTATTTGATTGAACTGATTGCGCGCATGGCTGATGAAGTGCATGAAAATAAAATGGATGAAGCTAAACGAACGAAAGAGGATATTGACATTGAAATTGCAAAATCAGACAGTGATAAAGAAATAACAAAAGTTCGTAGTTTTGTTTCCAAAATTTTTACCAAAGAATTTGTTTTCGATAAGTATCCAGCTCCGCGCGATATTGAAAAAATGAATTTAGCAATGGAACAATCGCAAAAAGAAGGAAACATTAAACTACTAACAGAATTTATTCGCAAATGGGGATTGGACAATAGTACGAAGCCCAAAGAGTTGGATAAATTAATTCGACGTCACCGAATTGGACAAGAAGATATGGACAAGCAAGGGGAACTCACAGCAATCATGAATGATGCAAGATCTGACTATAAAGAAATCGCCGCAGCTGATATTGCTGCATTGTCATGGGTTAAATACCGCATTGAATTTCGTAAAGCCTTTTATAAAATGGCGGATGAAATCAAAAAAGAAGAATAATGAATATTATTTTTAAAAAATAAGGACCAAAGGTTGAAAATAATCAGTAGACAGTCATAATAGCTATACAGATGCCAAAAGAAAAGCAAGTGACGAATAGAAGTTAGGTAAACGTCAGTAATTTGCTTCTGATTTTGACAAAGAAATAAGGAAGATCAGAGGAGAATAAATATGAATGATGAAATAACAAATATACCGAAAATAAGGTTCAAAGGATACACGGAAGATTGGGAACAGCGTAAGTTGGGAGAAGTGATAAGGTTTTTAAATGGTAAAGCATATAAACAACAAGAACTACTAGATTCAGGAAAATACAGAGTTTTAAGAGTGGGTAATTTTAATACTAATGATAGGTGGTATTATTCAGACTTAGAACTTGAAGAAAATAAGTATGCTAACAAAGGTGATCTTTTATATTTATGGGCGACAAGCTTTGGTCCTGAGATATGGAATGAAGAAACTGTAATCTACCATTATCATATTTGGAAACTTGAATTTTTGACTAATGAACTCGACAAACAGTATTTATATACTTGGCTATTGACTGATAAAGAAAAAATTAAGCAAACAACAAACGGAACTACGATGGTGCATGTGACTAAAGGGATTATGGAACAAAGACTATTTCAGTTTCCAAAAGATGTAAAGGAACAACAAAAAATCGGCACCTTCTTTAAACAACTCGACGACACGATCGCTCTTCATCAGCGAGAGCTTGATCTGTTAAGAAAAACAAAACAGACATATCTTCAAAAAATGTTCCCAAAAACAGGTGAAGATAGACCAGAAATTCGTTTCACTGGATTTACTGAACCTTGGGAACAGCGTAAGTTGGGAGAACTGACTAAAACTACAATTGGTGAATTTGTAATTAGAAGTAAGCAGAACCCGGCGGGGGATTATCCTGTTTATAATGGTGGTAAGACATATACCGGATTTTATGATGAGTATAATAATGAATCAAATAAGATTGTTATTAGTGCACGTGGAGCTAATGCAGGGTTTATAAATCTTGTAAAAACCAAATATTGGGCAGGAAATAGTTGCTACTCTGTTGACATTATTAATAAAAAAGATATTAATTTAGACTATCTTTATCAATTTATGAAAAATAAACAACATTTTTTTACTGATTATCAACAAGCAGCAAATATCCCATCAGTATCAAAGAAAGATGTTGAAACTTTCAGTATTTTACTTCCAAGTCTTAGCGAACAACAAAAAATCGGCTCTTTCTTCAAACAACTCGACGACACTATCGCTCTTCATCAACACAATTTGAACGCATTAAAAGAAATGAAAAAATCATTACTACGACAAATGTTTGTCTAAAAGGAGAAAAAATAAATGAGTACTGCAAATGAAATTACAAAAAAACTATGGGCAATGGCCAATAAGTTACGTGGAACTATGGACGCAAGCGAGTATAAGAACTATATTTTACCATTTATGTTCTATCGTTACTTATCCGAAAATCAAGATACCTATTTAACAAAAAATGGTTTGGAAGAATACTACGAAGTAACAGATCCAGAAGAAAAAGAAGATTACTTAGAAGATATTAGTCGTGGGATTGGCTATGCTATTGATCCCGAATATACATGGGATCAATTAGTATCTAAGATTGAAAACCATCAAATCAAAGCCAGTGATTTCCAAGACATGCTAGATTCATTTAATGTAAATGCAAAACGTAATCCTGTTGCTGAAGATGATTTTGCGAATGTTTTTTCGGATATTAACCTCGGTGATACACGTTTAGGATCAAATACAAATGAGCGTGCAAAAGCGTTAAACGATGTTGTATTAATGGTGAACGACTTTAATTTTAAAGATGAATCGGGACACGATATTTTAGGAGATGTCTACGAATACCTAATCGGACAATTTGCAGCTAATGCTGGGAAAAAAGGTGGCGAATTTTATACACCACATGAAGTTAGTCAAGTCCTAGCAAAAATCGTTACCAAAGATGCGAAAGCTGATGGTCATCAATTTCGTGTGTACGATCCCGCGATGGGATCAGGCTCATTATTGCTAACGGTAAAAAATGAATTACCTGATGGACATAAATCAGGTAGTGTTGATTTCTATGGTCAGGAATTGAATACTACAACATATAACTTAGCTCGTATGAACTTAATGATGCATGGCATTAATTATCGCAACATGAACTTAAAACGTGGGGATACACTTGAGGCAGATTGGCCATTTGCAGAAAAAGAGGGGATGCAGATTCCGATAAAATTTGATGCTGTCGTTGCCAATCCTCCCTATTCAGCCAAATGGGACGTAAAAGGAATTGACCGTGAAAAAGATACGCGCTTTAAAGGATTTGGTGTTGCACCAGCATCAAAAGCTGATTATGCCTTTATTTTGCACGGACTATATCATTTGGACAAAAATGGGACAATGGCGATTGTATTGCCGCATGGAGTATTATTCAGAGGCGCTGCAGAAGAGAGAATTCGCAAAAATATTATTGATAATAACTTATTGGATACTGTAATTGGAATGCCACCGAATCTTTTTTACGGAACAAGCATCCCTACCTGTGTATTGGTATTTAAGGGAAGAGAGGCACGTACAACTAAGGATATTTTATTCATCGATGCATCCAATGAATTTGATAAAGGGAAAAACCAAAACAAACTTACGTCAGCTAATATTGCGAAAATTATTGAAACATATGAGAATCGTGAAGATATTGAAAAATATGCATATGTAGCGTCTTTAGATGAGATTAAAGAAAATGATTACAACTTAAATATTCCGAGATATGTAGATACCTTTGAAGAAGAAGAAGTTACACCATTGCCACAGTTAGCGCAAGAACTAGCAGAAGTGAGACAGGAAATCGCGGAATCAACCGATAAACTATTTGAAATGCTGAATGAACTACAAGGCACAACAGATGAATCTCAAGAAGAATTGCAAAAGTTTATGAATATGCTTAACAAATAAAACTGAGTGTAAGAAATTTTTTTCTTTTTTTACCTTGCTTATTTTATTAGTTTTCATCCATGAGAAATCAGAATATAGTAATTTCTGGTTTCTCATGGATGATTTTTTATGATGATAGTTTCTTGTATTTATAACATATAATAAGGAGCTTATTTTTTATAAAGATACTTAGTAGTGCAATTTTTTCATTTATACATAAAAAATGTTGCTTATAAGAGTAACAGGTAGTATAATAAGCACCGAATGATACTTATATAAGTATCATTCGGTGCTTATTATTTTATTTCGGAGGTTATGGATGAATAATTTTGATTGGAACTCAAGAGGTTTTCCATGATCAATCGCATCTAGTATTATTATCTTTTTCTATTTATGAAAACTTTTATTTATCTTCAATCGTCAAAATCTCACGAATATCATCTATATTCAAAGCTTCAGCTATTCGCTCGATGTATTCAATATTGATCCGTTGACGTTTTCCACTGGATAATTCACTTAGTCTTGCAATGTCTATATCTGCTCGCCTAGAAAGCTCCCGTAAAGAAATATTATGTTTTTTCACAAGTTCTTGAATATGAATCACCAATATCTTTTCCTTATACACAAAATCACCCCTTTTATTGATGCTTATATAAGTATCGTAGAATAAAACACTTCTTGTTGTGTTACTCATTAAGCAATCATTAGACAGTTTTTTTGTTTAGCTTTTTAAAAGAGAAAATGCTTCTAGCTAAATTTATAAGAATAATTTCAAATATTGGTTCAGCTAGTCACCATAAGAAGAGAGAATCACAAATGGAAATAAACTACCTTAGTTTCTTAGATGCAACAAAATAATATATTTATTTAAGGAGGAAGCTATGTTCCAAGAAAAAATATTCAATCCAGCAATACTACATGAAAACCGCTTGTCACCTCGAACCAGTTTTTTTAGTTATGAAACGGTCGCAGCAGCTATGCAAGGAGATCCGCAGGCATCTTTTGGGTATCAGTCATTAAATGGACTGTGGGATTTTTATTTGGGTGAGGCAGAAAATCAAATTGTGTATGAACAAAAAATTGAGGTGCCTGCTCATTGGCAGTTTCAAGGGCATGGAAAACCAATTTATACGAATGTCCAGTATCCTTTTCCAATTGATCCGCCATTTGTTGCGATGGAGAATCCAACCGCCTTTTATCGAAAAGCATTTATTGTGGAGGACATTGATCTTGAGCATGTGCTCCACTTTGAAGGTGTGGAATCGGTGTTTGAAGTGCATGTCAATGAGCAATATGTTGGCTACAGCACCGTCAGTCGCTTGGTATCTGAGTTTGATATCACACCATATCTTCAAAAGGGCAAAAATGTCCTTAGTGTAAAGGTGAAGCAGTGGAGCGCGATGAGCTATGTCGAGGATCAAGATATGTGGTGGCTTGGTGGAATTTTTAGAGAAGTCTACTTGTTTTCCCGTAAGCCGCAGTCGATTCAAAATGTAACGATCCAAGCAGATTTATGCAATCAATACAAAGATGGCATCTTGGAAGTTTCGCTTTTCTTTCAGCCTACAATGCCAGAGCAGTTAGAAAGAACGATAGAAATCGAATTGCTAGATCAAGAAAATGTAACCGTTTTAAAGAAAGCTGAGAAAACCCAAAGAGGAGCAAAAGCGGATTGGACGATTTCCGCAACCATTGAAGGGATAATTCCTTGGAACGCAGAAGAACCATATCTATACCATCTGTTGGTGAAACAGTATCAAGGCGAGGAACTGTTGGAGGTCATTCCGTTCCAAGTCGGCTTTAGACAGATTTCCATAGTTGACGGTATTTTCCAAATTAATGGAAAGCGGGTGGTGCTAAAGGGCGTCAATCGCCATGAATGGCATTGTGAGTCTGGTAGAAGTCTGACAGTTGAGACGATGGAACAAGATGTGCAGATGATGAAAGCATTTAATATCAATGCTGTACGGTGTTCTCATTACCCAGCAGACACAAGTTTTTATCACCTGTGTGATCGTTATGGGCTGTACGTCATTGACGAAGCAGACATTGAAACCCATGGGATGGATATCACCCAAAGGATCAATGAATTGAGCAGTAGTGAGGAATGGTTGCCGACGTATTTAGACCGAGCAAAAAGAATGGTCGAAAAAAATAGAAACCATCCTTCGATCATTTTCTGGTCGTTAGGAAATGAGTCTGGCTATGGGAAAAACCATTTGAAGATGGCGCAGCTGATCAAGGAATTAGATCCCAGTCGTCTGGTTCATTATGAAGGAGAAGCACGGCACTTGAAAGCCTTGGGAGAATGGCAAGCGTGCCAAGCATCTGATGTCGTTTCGACTATGTATACATCTGTTGGCGAAATGGCAGAACAGGGGGAACGTTCACTAACACAACCGCATATCTTATGTGAATATGATCATGCGATGGGCAATGGTCCCGGTGGATTGAGTGATTATCTGGAATTGTTTTATCGCTATCCTCGGTTGCAAGGCGGCTTTATTTGGGAATGGATCGACCATGGCATCAAGAGCATAGATCGCGTTTCTGGTGAAACGTACTACAAGTATGGCGGTGATTTCGCAGAGGAAATCCATGATGGCAACTTTGTGATTGATGGATTACTATTTCCAGATCGTACGCCATCGCCAGCATTGTTTGAGTATAAGAAAGTGATTCAGCCTGTCAAAATCACCTTCCAGCTCTCAGAACAGACCTGTCGCATCACTAACCGTTTCGACTTTCGAAATTTAGCGTCTTTACAGCCAGTCCTGCAAATCAAAGAAGACGATCAGGTGATTTTCTTACAAGAGTTGCCAAGAATCGATCTCCTGCCTCAGGAAGAAACGATCATTTCCCTACCAGAAGAAGCTACGCTGAGCTTAGCAGGAAGAGCACAGGCAGTGGTCACGCTGTTTTTCTTTGAAGAAAGTGCGCCAGATTTGTCTTTAGAACACGCAATTGCTTGGGAACAAGCCATCATTGATCAACCAGTAAAAAGCGTACAAATACCTAAAGCGGATGCCTTTCACTGTTCAGAAACGGCCGATGAACTGAGGATTACTTTGGCTAAGCAGACCTATATTTTTCATAAGAAAACAGGTACCTTGAGCCAGTGGCTCATCGAAGGGCAAGCCTTGCTTACTGAACCGCTTGAAATGAACTTTTGGCGGGCACCGACTGACAACGACTTGTTAGGTAGTGAAGAGTTTGGTTCGGCAAGCATCGCCAAGGAATGGGAAGCGTTTCGTATTCGCCACTTAAAGGAGCGTGTGCTCGCCTTTACCTATGAACAGCGCCCTGATGAAATAAAAGTCGAGATTCGCCGCAACAGCATGCCTATTTCTCTCGACTGGGGAATTGAATTGTCCTTTACGTATCTGCTTTCATTGGCAGGCGATATTCGTGTAGCAGTCCAAGGAACCCCGTTTGGCAACGGGCCGAAAACCCTGCCGCGAATCGGTGTGCAGCTGATGATGGATAAAGAACATCAGAACGTGCAGTGGCTGGGACTTGGGCCGCATGAAACCTATCCTGATAGTTGCCAAAGCGGGTTTTTCGATTGGTGGGAAAGAACCGTTCCAGAGATGCACACGCCGTATGTGCGGCCGCAAGAAAATGGCAACCGCATGAAGACCAAATTCTTCCGTTTGTCTAAGCCTTCTGGAGCGGGACTGACTATTTTCAGCAAATCGTTGAATTTTAGTGTGCATCACTACACCCAGAACAATTTGGAACAAGCGACCCATGCCAATCAATTAGAAACCAGCGATGCAGTTGCCCTCAACATTGACTATGGGGTGCAAGGATTAGGAAGTGCCAGTTGCGGTCCCGGCATTTTACCGAAGTATTTATTAAAAAATCAGGCATTTGCCTTTGATTTTCATATGAATTATCAAAAAAAAGTGGAAGGAGCAAAACAATGAAAAAAATAGCTTTATGTATGGCAATGATAGGACTAGGAGGCTTAGCTGCTTGTGGGAATGGCAGCGATACGCCAGAGCGTGAGGGGGGCGATCAAAACGGCGCAGAGGAAATCACCATTTGGGCGTGGGACCCAAAATTCAATATCGCAGCCTTTGAGTTGGCGGAATCATACCATCAAGAAGAAAACCCTGATTTTAAAATCAATGTCACTGAGATTTCCCAACAAGACAGCGTACAAAAAATGAATACCATCTTTAGTTCAGGCAGTACCCAAGGATTGCCTAATATCGTCTTGATTGAAGATTTTCGCGCTCGTAATTTTTTAGAAGTGTTTCCAGAGTATTTCGTTCCATTGACTGAGTATATAAATGTTGACGATTTTATGGATTACAAAATCGAGGTGTCTTCGATCGATGGCGAGCAGTATGGGATGCCGTTTGATTCAGGGGTAGCAGGCGTTTACTTGCGAAAATCGATCATTGAAGAAGCGGGCTTGGAGCTGTCAGATTTCACCAATATCACTTGGCAAACCTTTAATGAATTGGGGATCCGTGTGAAAGAAGCAACTGGCAAACGATTGCTGTCTATCGATATGAACGATCTAGGACATTTGCGAATGATGATGCATTCCAGTGGTTATTGGTATACCGCAGAGGATGGTGAAACGCCGTTTATTGACGGCAATCCTTCTTTGAAACAAGGGCTTGAAGATTTGAAAATGCTGCTTGATTCAGGAGTAATGACAACGCATAATGGCTGGGACCAAATGCTAGCAGGTTTTAACAGCGGCGAAGTAGCGGGCGTTTTACAAGGCAACTGGATCACTCCATCGGTGAAAGCAGAAGAAAGCCAAAGTGGCGATTGGGCAGTCGTTCCCGTACCAAAGCAAGAATCGATCGAAGGTTCTGTCAATGCGACCAATCTCGGAGGTTCGTCAATTTATGTGTTAGATATCGATGGGAAAGAAGAAGCCCTGAGCTATATTGCTGACGTATTCGGCAAAAATATCGCCTTTTACGAAGAGCTGATTCAAACCGTCGGAGCAATCGGTTCTTACGTTCCCGCTTCACAAGGAGATGCGTATCATGCACCAGATCCTTTCTTCGACGATCAGGCTATCTATCAAGATTTCATGAACTGGGCAAATGAAATTCCTTCGGTAAACTTTGGGAAAAACACTTATGCGTTGGAAGACATCATGAATCAAGGCTTTTTGGACTATGTCAATGGAGCAGATTTGGATGAAGTCTTAAAAAATACGCAAATGATTGCTGACAATCAATTGAATTAACACGGACTGAGGGGCATGTACGATGAAAAATAAATTATTTTATAAAAAAGGAGTGATCACGGGGTGGCTATTTATTGCTATCCCAACACTCTTAATCTTCTTTTTCTCTTTTTATCCAATGATCCAAGCGTTTCTATTATCCTTGCAATCAGGAAGCGGCACCGGGCTGACCTTTAGCGGACTCGCAAATTATCGGCGGCTGTTTTCGGATCAAACCTTTTTGACAGCCACGAAAAATACCTTGATCTTTTTGGGCTTTCAAGTGCCTGTCATGGTCTTGCTGGCCATGTTCTTTTCCGTCCAGCTCAATCAGAAAACCCTAAAGCTGAAAGGCCTGTTTCGGACGATCATTTTTTTACCAGCAGTGACGTCATTAGTCGCATACTCCATGGTCTTTAAATCACTGTTTGCAACAAATGGCGTGGTGAACGCCCTTTTAGTGAGACTGTCGATTGTCTCTGAGCCAATCGCCTTTTTCTCCAGTCCCTTTTGGGCAAAAGTCATTATCATTTTAGCCATCACTTGGCGCTGGACCGGCTACAATATGATTTTCTTTTTATCGGCTTTGCAAAATATCGACCCAGCAATTTATGAAGCTGCTAGAATCGATGGTGCTTCTCCAACGAAACAATTTTTTAAAATCACCGTCCCTTTGCTAAAGCCAGTCATTTTATTTTCAGCCGTGACCTCAACGATTGGCACACTACAGTTATTTGATGAACCGATGAACTTGACCCAAGGGGGACCAGGAAACGCCACATCGACGATTTCCCAATATATTTATAATCTCTCCTTTCGCTATACACCAGATTTTGGCTACGCCTCTGCAGTTTCTTATGCCATTGTCGTCATGGTCATCTTCTTTTCCATGATCCAATTTAAGATCGGAGGAGAGGACAAATGAAAAAAGTAGGCACATATGTATTTTTAGGTGTTTTTACCATTCTGTTTGCCTTTCCCTTTTATTTCATGTTAGTGAGTATCACCAATCCTACCGTAAATATCATGCAAGGCAAACTATTGCCAAGTACACATTTGCTAGAAAACTGGCGTAACCTAGTCGCAACCTATGACTTGAAACAAGTATTCTTTAATAGTGCAAGAATTGCGTTGTTACAGACGATTTTATCCGTGACGATCGCTTCGTTGGCCGGCTACGGATTTGAGATCTATCAAAGCCGATTAAAAAATATGCTTTTTAATATTTTGCTTTTGTCGATGATGTTGCCTTTTGCCGCCACCATGATTCCGCTGTTTCGAATCTTCGGCAGCTTTTCAGCGACGATTCCTTTTATTGGACTCGATACAGTAGCTTCAGTCATTTTGCCAACACTATCGACCGCCTTTCTGATTTTCTTTTTCAGACAAAACACAAAAATGTTTTCCAAGTCACTGCTTGAAGCTGGGCGAATGGATGGTCTGTCGGAACTAGGCTTGTTTTTCCGAATATACATGCCAACCATGAAAACAACTTATGCGGCAGCTGCCATCATTACCTTCATCAATAGTTGGAACAGCTACCTTTGGCCGTTGATCACCCTTCAATCACCAGAAAAGCAAACCTTTCCCCTGATGATTTCTGCCATCGGTGCCGCCAATAATCCAGATTATGGCTTAATGATGTTAGCAATCGTGATCGCAACTCTGCCAACAATGGTGGTCTTCTTCTCGCTGCAAAAGTATTTTGTGGCTGGGATGCTGGGATCGGTGAAGTAGGGAAAAGCTATATGCGAGAAAATACTAGCTCATCGTTAGAAAATTTGATTCCATAAAAGAAGATCCGTATATCGATTTGGAGTAAATTCACAATTTTTGTGAGTTTACTCTTTTTTCGCTAATTTCTTTCAGTTGGCGGATGAAAAGTGAATACTCCTAATTCCTGCATTTTTTTCAATCCTGATTGGCGACCTTAGTTTTCCGAGATTCCCCTAAAAGCTCATCTAACAGCTCCTAACCTTATATACATTTACATATCTAACTCTTATCTTTTCGCTTTTAGTTAGTTAAAAAGCAAAAAATAAATGTGAATCCGAGCTATTTTTAAATAATTAACCAGATAATCTTCCGATTGGAACGGTTAAATAGTGAATGATTGGTAGAAAAGAGATTAGAGGATGCGAGTTGTGATAAGTAAACTCATAAAAGAAGAATGCTAGAAAAGTAGAGAAAAATAGGATTAATGAAATAATCGAGATCCTTATTTTTTAACAATTTTCGAAAACCATAAATGAATTGAAGGAAGCTTAGTGTGGGTGAAAGAATAATTACAAAAAAATATTGACTTAAAAAAATGGCTATGGTAATCTATAAACGAAAATAGTGGGAACGTTTCCAAAAAGCGTCTTCGTTAAATTTTTATTTTTTTAAACAAAAATGGAAACGTTTCTAAAATGTATTGGGAGGAGATTGAATTGGAAAAGACATTGGGACCAGGTGGTGAGATAAGGGCGGTACAACGGGATAAAAAAAATATCTCGAAGTGGGAAAAATTAAAGAAACAGTTGCGGCGTGATAAGTGGATGTACTTGTTGCTCTTACCAGGTATCATCATGACGTTTATCTTTAAGTATGTGCCAATGTACGGTGCTGTGATTGCATTTAAAGACTATAATCCTATGCTAGGAATTTTGGAAAGTCCTTGGGTAGGACTAGATCACTTTAGGGAATTTATCAGTTCACCAAATTTTACACTTTTGCTGAGCAACACATTAAAAATTAGCATTTATGGTTTATTGTTAGGTTTTTTTCCACCAATTATTTTAGCACTGAGCTTGAATCAAATTATCAATAAAAAAATAAAACAGAAAATCCAGTTGATTCTATATGCGCCGAATTTTATCTCAGTAGTTATTATCGTGGGTATGCTGTTTTTGTTCCTATCCGCAAATGGACCTATTAATGGGTTAGTAGAAAAGGTTACGGGGCAACCAATTATGTTCATGTCTAATCCAGCTTATTTCAGAACGATTTATATTTTATCTGGAATTTGGCAAGGAATCGGCTGGTCATCCATTCTTTACACCGCAACACTGGCGGGAGTCAGTACCGATTTATATGAAGCAGCAAATATCGATGGGGCAAATATTTTACAAAAGATTTGGCATATCGATTTGCCTGCATTGAGGCCTGTGATGGTGATCAGCTTCATCTTGGCCGCCGGCGGTATTATGAATGTAGGATATGAAAAAGCCTACTTGATGCAAACTTCAATGAACATCCCTGCCTCAGAAATCATTTCCACTTATGTATACAAAGTCGGCTTGCAATCAGGTGATTATGCCTACTCTGCTGCTGTTGGTCTGTTCAATATGATTATTAATGTCGTTTTATTACTGATTGTCAACAATATAACCAAGCGGCTAAACGATGGTCAAGGCTTGTAATGAAAGGAGAAAATTATGAATAGTGCTTTATCAAAAATCGACCGTCAAATCTTATGGTTGAACCGAGTGATTGTAACATTTTTAGTCGTTATCACCATTGTTCCGCTGATTTATGTACTGGTAGCTTCTTTTATGGACCCAGCTACTTTGATCAATAAAGGTATAAGCTTCAATCCGAAAGATTGGACAATACAAGGATATCAGCGGGTATTTGCAGATGATTCCATTTTACGCGGTTTTGTAAATTCGTTGTTTTACTCTTTTAGCTTCAGCTTATTGACTGTATTTATTACGATGATCACTGCGTATCCTTTGTCTCGACCTAACTTGGCTGGGAAAAAGATTATTATGACTTTTTTTGTCATTACAATGTTCGTGGGTGGCGGCTTGATACCTACCTATTTATTGGTAAAGAACTTGGGCATGTTAGATAGTGTATGGGCGATTATCGTACCAGGTGCTATAAATGTGTGGAATATTATCTTAGCGCGTACCTATTTTAGTGCTTTGCCAAAAGAACTTTCTGAAGCTGCTACTATCGATGGGGCCAATGACTTGCAAATACTGTTCAAAGTCATGCTTCCATTAGCTAAACCAATTATGTTCGTGTTGTTTCTATATGCCTTTGTTGGACAATGGAATTCATACTTTGACGCCATGATCTATATCAAAGATCCCGACTTACAGCCGTTGCAACTTGTATTAAGAAATATTTTGATCCAAAACCAACCCTCACAAGACATGGTGGGAGCCAATACAGCCATGGCAGAAATGAAACAAATTGCTGAGTTGATTAAATACGCAACGATCGTCATTTCTAGTCTGCCATTAATCATAATGTATCCTTTCTTCCAAAAATATTTTGATAAAGGTGTTTTAGTTGGTTCTGTTAAAGGATAAGTATTGTTCACTATTTGTATGAATAAAAATTATAAAGGAGATTTTAAGATGAAAGCAAAATGGATGCTGCCAATCGTTTTTACTTCCGTACTAATTTTGGGGGCTTGTGGAGGCTCAAAAGAAAAGAGTACATCAAGCCCTGATTATGAATTAGAAAATGTCTCTTTTCCATTGAAAGAAAAAGTATCTTTAAAAATGATGTCTCAAAGTGCCCCTTTGGCTCCCAATGATCCTAATGACAAATTGATTTTCCAGCGATTAGAAGAAGAGACCAATCTCCATATTGATTGGACAAACTACAGTAGTGATTTTGCCGAAAAAAGAAATTTGGATATCGCTAGTGGTGATTTACCAGATGCCATCTTCAACGCCGCTGCAGGTGACTATGATTTATTAAACTGGGCGGAAAGTGGTGTTATTGTACCGATTGAAGATTTGATCGAAGATTATATGCCAAATCTGAAGAAAATTTTTGATGAAAACCCCGAATACCGACAAATGTCTACTGCACCTGATGGTCACATTTACTCTATGCCTTGGATTGAAGAATTAGGCGAAGGAAAAGAGTCGATTCATACAGTAAATGGGATGGCTTGGATCAACAAGGAGTGGTTGGATAATTTGGGTCTTGAAATGCCGCAAACCACTGATCAGTTGATGACTGTGTTGGAGGCTTTCAAGACGCAAGATCCAAATGGTAATGGTGAAGCAGATGAAATTCCTTTTAGCTTTATTAACAATGGAGGAAACGAAGACTTAAAATTTTTAATGGGGGCATTCGGTCTAGGTGATAATGATGACCACTTAGTCGTTGATAACGATGGCCAAGTACAATTTACTGCTAACAAAGAAGGGTATAAAGAAGCCATCAAATATTTCAACGAAATGAATAATAAAGGTCTTATTGATAAAGAGGCTTTCGAACAAGATTGGAATACGTATGTTGCCAAAGGGAAAGAACATAAGTATGGCGTGTACTTTACTTGGGATAAAGCAAATATCACGGGTGCAGATGATAGTTATGACGTCTTGCCAGTCTTAGCGGGACCAGATGGAACGAAACACGTTACTCGTACGAATGGCATGGGTTTCTCAAGAGATCGTTTCGTAATTACTAGTGCGAATAAAAACTTGGAACTTACAGCTAGGTGGATAGATAAAATGTATGAACCGTTACAGTCTGTCCAAAATAACTGGGGAACCTACGGTGATGAAGCACAGGCGAATATTTTTGAATTAAAGGATGGTATGTTAAAACATTTGCCTTTAGAGGGGACAGCACCGGGGGAACTAAGACAAAAAACCGAAGCTGGAGGACCATTAGCAGTTCTTGATTCTTATTACGGCACAGTCACTACTATGCCAGATGATGCGAAGTGGCGTTTAGATTTGATGCATGACACGTATTTGCCATATATTACAGAAGACAATATCTATCCACGTGTCTTTTTAGAAAAAGAAGAAACAGATCGATTAGCAAAAATTGAAACAGATATGTGGGATTACATCTATCGCAAAAGAGCAGAGTGGATCACCGGCGGTAAAATCGATGAAGAATGGGAAGAATACCTTGCTGAATTGGAACGTGTAGGTTTGGAAGAATGGATTCAAATAAAACAAACTGGCTATGATAATTTTTTGAAGGGAGCACAATAAGTGTTAGTAGAAGAAACGGCGATTTTGGATAAAGCAAATCGATTTATTGAAATGATGCGAGGAAAAGTTAACCCTCAGTATCGACAAAACTATCATTTTTCCGCACCCATCGGGTGGATAAATGACCCCAATGGGTTTATATATTACAAAGGGCATTACCATCTCTTCTATCAATACTATCCTTACGATAGTCGATGGGGGCCCATGCATTGGGGGCATGCGCGCAGTAGTGATTTGGTCCATTGGGAAGATCTACCAGTAGCGTTAGCCCCAGATCAACCTTATGACAGCGGCGGGTGTTTCTCAGGAAGTGCAATTGAAAGAGACGGAAAACTATATTTATTTTATACAGGCTGTCAAGAAATTGATGGTATTAGCCATCAGCATCAATGTTTGGCGGTCTCTGAAGATGGTATTCATTTTAGCAAATACAGTGGTAATCCTGTGGTAGCAGAAAAACAGCTAGGTGAAAATGGGCTGATACAAGAATTTCGTGATCCTAAAGTAATTGTTCACAACGATGCTTACTATATGGTAGTAGCTACTAAATCTACACAGTCTACTGGTAGAATAGTGATGTTTCAATCGTCAGATTTGTATACTTGGCACTTTTACTCTGTGTTGCTAGAAGGGACTTCAGAGCAAGGAATAATGTGGGAATGTCCTGATTTATTCCATTTAGACGGACGAGATGTCTTAATCATGTCTCCGATACAAATCAAGAAGAACGGACTGGAATATCATAATATCAGTTCTACCATGGCTTGTATTGGTGAGGTAAACTGGGAAACAGGTCAGATGATAGTTGATAATTTCCATGAAATGGATTTTGGAATGGATTTTTATGCACCACAAACAACAACAGATCCTAATGGTGGACGGGTGATGATTGCTTGGATGCAGATGTGGGATCGTACATTGCCTACACATGAGTTAGGCCATCTTTGGGCAGGCTCTATGAGTTTGCCCCGAGAGTTAAGAGTGAAAAAAAATCGATTGGTACAAAAGCCCATCTCAACTGTATATAGTCATTTAGTTTATCAACAAGGCAGTGAAAATATCGCAGTGACTGACACATCAGTCGTATTTCGAAACGCACTGTCGGATTCTTCATATTTACATCTAGTCGCAGATTTGGAGAAAGCAGAAGTTTTTACAATTGAATTACTGCGGTCTAAGACGGATTGTCTCAAACTAACTTATGACACTGCTAAACAGGTTTTTGAATTGGATCGTCAGAAACTAGGAAGAGAGCTTACAGGGGCGGAAGAAGAATCTCTGAATGTCCGAAAAGTTGAAGTACCTTTGATTGATAATCAGCTCGTTCTTGAGATTTTTAGAGATACCTCATCAGTTGAAGTCTTTATTAATGGTTTAGAAGTTATGACGGCTACTTTCTATGAGCTGGAAAAAGCTCGAGATATCTTGTTTCATTCGATTGGAGAAAGTCGTATTCAAGCTTTTGAAACAGCGAGTGTGAAATAAATGTTTGATTGCTTAGGCGGTGTATCAATTATTTAATAGGTTTTGAAGGATAATATTTTTAGAAAAGAACAGATAGCTAGATTTCCCATGGCTTTGCTATTAGTATTTTGAAAAAATTAGTAATTTATGACAAAATTCATTATACTAAACTTGTGCAGAAATGTGAGGGATCAACTATGAAAGCAACAATGAAAGATGTCGCAAAATTAGCAGGTGTCGGAGTAGGAACTGTTTCCCGGGTATTGAATAACGGCTCTGTTAAAGCTTCTACTAGAGAAAAAGTTGAAGCAGCAATGACAGAGTTAAACTATCAACCAGATTTTTATGCCCGGGGGTTAAAGATGAAGCATACGAATACGGTTGCTTTGATTCTACCCACTGTATGGCATCCATTTTTTGGCGAATTTGCCTACCATGTAGAAACAGCATTAGAAAGACAAAACTACAAGCTTTATTTGTGTAACTCCAGTGGTAATAGTGAAAAAGAACAAGAATATATCCAGATGGTCAGCCAAAATAAAGTAGACGGCATCATTGGAATTACTTATTCAGATATCGATGAATACATTTCGAGTAATCTGCCTTTTGTTAGTATTGACCGTTATTTCACTGAAGAGGTGATTTATGTGACCGCTGACAATGCGGCCGGTGGACGTTTGGCTGCAAATGAACTTTATCGCCGAGGATGTCAGAATGTAGCATATATCGGTGGGTACCAAGAAACACCGAATGAAACGAAGAGTCGTCGAAAATATTTTGAGATCGAGTGCCGTCAACTGGGGATTTCCTATAAAGCGTTAGATATGTTAGAACCTTTAGACCATCTCTCAGAACGTGTAACAAATTTTTTGTTAGAGAATCCCGATATCGATGGGATTTTTACGATCAACGATCCGATGGCATTAGCTGTCATTGGTATGCTTGAAAAAATAGGGAAAAACGTACCAGAGGATGTCCAAGTTATCGGATTTGATGGTCAAAAGATGACAGAAGGAGACCCTTATCTCGTCTCAACAATTGCCCAACCTACAAAGCAAATGGCGGAAGTGGCAGTGGCAAAATTAATTGCTGTCATTAATGGAGAGACAGTAGAAAAACGTACCGTATTGCCGATTGAATTTGGTGAAGGTGGAACAACGAAATCTTTAGTGAGAAACGATTTTGCTTAGTGCAAATACGTTTCTTTTTTTGAAAATGAGTGAATGAAAGGTGTAGATAAAATGTTATATGGCGGGATAGAAGCTGGTGGAACAAAGTTTGTCTGTGGGATTGGTAACGAACAATTACAAGTGATAGAACGGAAAAGTTTTCCTACCACAACACCAGAAGAAACGATGAAGCAAGTGTTTGATTTCTTTGATAAGTACAAAGGAAATATCGCATCAATTGGTGTAGGAGCATTTGGGCCTATTGATATTCAAATCGAATCAAGAACTTACGGATATATCACCAACACCCCGAAGTTAGCTTGGCAAAATTATCATTTTGTAGGAGCTTTGGAAAACGCCTTGTCGGTTCCCATCTATTGGACTACCGATGTAAATGCTGCTTGTTATGGAGAATATATGGCAGGGTATGGAAAAGGTAAAAATAGTGTTCTTTATTACACCGTTGGTACTGGTGTTGGTGGTGGTGCTGTAGTCGATGGAAAAATAGTCACAGGTTTCAGTCATCCTGAAATGGGACATATGCTCTTACAACGTCATAATGAAGATCAATTTGAAGGAATCTGTCCTTTTCATCATGATTGTTTGGAAGGGTTAGCCTCAGGCCCCGCGATTGAAAAACGCTTTGGAAGAAAAGCCCAGACCATTTCATTTGATCATCCTTATTGGGCGATTGAGGCAGATTATCTTGCTCAGTGTGTGTATAACACAACTTTACTATATGCACCGGAAGTAATAATTTTAGGTGGGGGTGTAATGAAACAGCCGCAACTACTCGAGTTGATTCGCCAAGCGTTTAAAGAAAAAATGGGTTCCTATGTGGATACCCCTGCTCTTGAAGAATACCTACTAACTCCAATGCTTGCTGACGATGCAGGTTTGATCGGCTGCTTAGCTTTAGCAATAAAGAAGTTGGAACAATAGCAGCATGTTAAAGAACGTGTGAGAGAGTTTTTATAGCAGTTAGGATAGATAAAAAGGTTAACTAAAATGAGAGCTAGTAAAAAGGATGGCTAATAATAGATGTTCATATATATTTTTTGCGTAATCGAATGTCGCAAATAAGAATTTTTTCTTTCGTTCTATACTATTGTCTAGTTGCCTCAAATTGATTCTTAATGCTTGGGTTTTGTTTTATCATAGATATTCAGTATAGAAATACACGATGTGAAAATCTATTATTCTTCTCGGTAGTTTATTGCTTCTAGTTGGGATGATTGCGTAGAAACTTAACGTCAGTTAAAGCGCGTCACGAATAGTAGTAACGAGAACTAATGAGACATTAGAATGTTATAAGAAACCCGTCAGAAGAGTCTGCCTGACGGGTTTTATAATTATTAGAAGGCTTGCTATTCCTCACATCTTCGCAATCTTCCGCACGGTATTGATAGTCCGAATCGTAATCTGTTTACCGACGCTGGTGCTGGCTGTTTTTTTCCACCAATTGGTTTTTTGATAGTCTTTGCGGATGTAGGACCAGAAAACGACGTCTTTGTAAGGGAAAACCTGTTCAAGGTCGGCATTTGGAGCCCCGAGTTTTTCAGATAACACCTCGTAGGTCAGTGAAGGCATCAAAAAGATCAGGTTGTCATAGATGGTTTTATCTTCCGTTCCTGACCAGTCAGGTCTATGGGTCAAGCGTTCCTGCAGGTCTCTTTGGCGAATGATATAAATAGCGATATCAAAGGAAAAGTACCGTTTGATCATTGCTTTAATCATTTCGGCAAGGGCTTGTGGATCATCATCTTCGCTAGAAAAAATCACATTGCCGCTATTCAAATAAGTGACCACATTGCTAAACCCCAGTTCTTCAAAACCGGCTTTTAATTCTTTCATAGAAATTTTGTTCTTTCCACCGACATTGATGCCTCTTAATAAAGCGATGTATCGTTGCATGGATAACCCCTCCTTTAAAACGCTTCTTTTAGCTGATTATAGAATGGATGGAGAAGAAGCACAATCCTGGCTTCTCAGCTACCCAAAATACGTGAGTGAGAAGCGATTAATGCAAGCTTATTGGTGGAGTGGCCGTGGCGTACGTATTTTTGCACTGCTGATTAGTAAAAAAGAAGAAACAGCCTATAGATGGTAATACCCCTCACAAATTTGCTAAAGCAAGCGAATTTGTGAGGGGCACTTTAAGTTGTTTTCTCTATTTCTGGTTTCATTGTTAATCCACCGCAATCCTCACAGATACGGTCTGTAAGGGGACGTCATAAAAGGGATCTTCTCGTCGGCCTAAAAAGTCTTGGGCTTGCTGAGGGAAGAGGGCGTACATCAGCACGTCTTCTTCGCTTTTGGCATACTCAGCGATTTCTTCCTTGAAGGCTGGCAATTGCGGTGCCAGTAGATCAGCTGGTCTGACGGTGATCACTTCGGCATCTCCGATAATTGTTTCTTTGATTTCGTCGCTGATGGGTGCTGGCGATTGTCCATAAAGTCCTTTGACGTAATCTTTGATCTCACTTGGGACAAGTTTGTAGCGTTCTCCTGAAATTACATTCATCAAGGCTTGAGTGCCGACCATTTGCGACAATGGGGTCACTAGCGGTGGATAACCCAAGTCCGCTCTGACTTTTGGTACCTCTGCTAGGACTTCTTCATACTTGTCTTGCAATCCTTGTTCCGTCAATTGGCTGAGTAGGTTCGACAACATGCCGCCAGGTACTTGATAGATCAAGGTTTTGGGTTCGATGTCTTTGACTTTCGGATTCAGCAGCCCTTCTTCACGGAAACGATCACGAACGGGATTGAAATGTTCTGCAATCTCAGCGACTTTCTGCAAATCAAGTCCAGTAGCAAAGCCGCAATCTTCTAAGGCGATCGCCACAGATTCGGTCGCTGGCTGACTGGTGCCGCCAGCAAAAGAGGAGATGGCAGTATCAATGATGTCTGCGCCAGCTTCCGCAACTTTCAAGTAAGTCATCTCAGCAATGCCGCTGGTGGCATGGGTATGGACTTCCAGCGGCAGATCGACCGCGTCTTTGATTCGGCTGACCAATTCGTAGCCGGTTTGCGGCGTCAAAACGCCTGCCATATCTTTGATACAGATAGAATCTGCGCCGAGGTCTGCCATTTTGTTGGCAAGGTCAACGAAGTAATCCACGGTATGGATCTGGCTAGTAGTATAAGAGATCGCCGTTTGACAGTGTCCACCCGCTGCTTTTGTGGCGCGGATGGCAGTTTCCAAATTGCGGACATCATTTAAAGCGTCAAACAAACGAAGAATGTCGATGCCGTTTTCGACCGATTTGGTCACAAAGTCAGCAACGACGTCATCGGCATAGTTTTTGTAACCTAAGAGATTTTGTCCCCGTAAGAGCATTTGCAGTTTGGTCTTTTTCACTTCTTTGCGGATCGCCCGCAATCTTTCCCATGGGTCTTCATTTAAAAAACGCAGACAAGCATCGAAGGTCGCGCCGCCCCACATTTCTAGGGCATGATAGCCTGCTTGGTCCATGGTTTTTAGAATCGGCAACATATCGCTGGTAGGCATTCGTGTAGCGATCAGACTTTGTTGGCCGTCCCGCAAGACGGTTTCGGTAAATTGGATTTTTTTCATTCTTTCACTCTTTCCTGAATGATTTTACGGATCTGCCGCTGCATGTCTGCCACGCTATGAGTTCTAGAACGGCCACAAACTTTGGCGTCTTGTTCACAGACGTAGCAGCTTCTTGCAGGCAGTCCAATTTCGGTGCGGCTGATAGGTAAAAGCTGGTCTTGGGTTTTGGTTAAGACATCCAGATCCACCAACCGGCCGTAAGGATGATTGGTCTCAATTTGAACCATCATTCGTTTTAGTTCATAAGGATCTGTGGGCAGTACGAGATAATATTCTGGTCCGGTCTCCAAACTGCGGTAGAGGTTTGCCAGTGGAATCAGTTCCTTGACGACCTCTTCGATTTCCGTAATGAGTTCTTCAAAAACGGCGGTCAATGAGGCAGAATTTTTCACAGGACCAGGAATATTCATGGTGGCAACAAGTAATGCCGCTTTTTCATCTGCAGCGAGAAGCTCCCGTTGAAGGGAGCTTCTATTTTCTCGCGCCTGCAGCATGTCGGTTAGCGTCACAGGGGTTCCTGAAAATAGGGCATCAGACATTTTTGACCACATCAATGATCGTGCCATCGCGGTATTCGATCAAAGCGACGGTTTTTTCCCCGTACTTGATTGGTTCGGGTTGACCGACAATGCTGTAGGCTTTTTCTTTTAATTCTTCAATGGTGTATTGGGGAATATCCAATGCTTCAAAATGGCTGATCAGGTCTTTGCGAGCTGGATTGATGGCGATCCCGATTTCTGTGACGACGACATCAATGCTGGCGCCTGGCGTGACGATCGTGTTGACGGTATCGACGATCGTTGGGATCCGTCCCCGCACGAGAGGAGCGATCACTAAGCTCATTTTGCACGCCATACTGGTATCTGAGTGTCCGCCAGAAGCACCGCGGATCACACCGTCAGAACCGGTGATGACATTGATATTGAAATCCGTGTCGACTTCCAGTGCGGAAAGAATGGCGGTATCCAATTGATTGATAAACGCCCCTTTGCTTAACGGTGAGGCATACATATTGGCATCGATCTCGTAATGATTGGCGTTTTTTCCTAGCGATTGTGCGGAAGGGTGATCAAAGTCTTGGACATCGATCAGTTTTTCCACTAATCCTTCTTCTAACAGTTCCACCATGGCATTGGTGATGCCGCCAAGGGCAAAGCTGGCTTTGATCTCATCTTGGATCATTGCTTCGCGTAAAAAACGAGAAACGGCTAATGCGGCACCGCCTGTTCCAGTTTGGAAGGAGAAGCCTTGTTGGTAGTAAGGCGAGCTCGTGATGACCTTGGCTGCATACTCAGCAATTAGCAATTCTTTTGGATTTTTGGTAAAGCGGGTCGCACCTTTTGCGATCCCTGCAGGATCACCGATGGCGTCGACTTCCACGACATAATCGACATCCGTTTGAGGAATGCTGATTGGGGTATTTGGAAACGGCACCAGGGTGTCGGTGATGATCACGACTTGGTCGGCGTATTTTGCATCGACCATCGCATAGCCCAATGAGCCGCAGGTTGCTTTTCCGACGGTGCCATTAGCGTTGCCATACGCATCTGAGCTAGGCGCTCCTAAGAAAGCGACATCGATGTGGATATCGCCGGCGGCAATCGCACGAGCACGACCGCCATGAGAACGGATAATGACTGGGGCATCCATAATGCCTTCGGAGATTGCGGCACCGACTTTGTCCCGCAGACCGCTGGAGGTGATATTGGTCACGACCCCAGATTTGATATGTCCGATCAATGGTTCATGGACATTGGCGATGGAACTAGGGGCAATCGCAAGATTCTTGATGCCCATTTTTGCGATCTCGTCCAAAACGAGATTCATGATAAAGTCCCCTTCGCGAAAATGATGGTGGAAGGAGATCGTCATGCCGTCCGTTAAACCTGTTTTTTCAATGGCTTCACGTATGCTGCCTAAGACCTTGCTCTTGCCTGGCAGGACTGGCTCGATCTTGCGACTCGCTTCTTTGTAGGCATGGATATTGGCCGTTTCATTTTCAAAGACCCCGTATTGGTTGGCATAGCATTCAGGGATGTCTTTTCCTGCTTTGTTTAACACCATAATTACACTTCCTCCTCGGTAATCAATTTCGCTGCTTTGGCAAGGGCGATCACGCGTTCCGCTCGCTCAACGATTGGTTTATCGACCATTTTGCCATTCAAGGAGATCACACCAGAACCTTTGCTTTCGGCTTCGCGAATGGCCCAGATCACTTCTTTGGCCTGTTGGATCTCGGCTTTTGAAGGCGCATAGATCCCATTGACTAGGGGAATCTGCCGTGGATTGATCACTGATTTTCCGTCAAAACCAAGCTGCTTGATGCGAGTCGTTTCAGCGATAAAGCCATCGGTGTCATTGATATCAGAAAAGACGGTATCGATGGCGGCGATCCCTGCAGCTCTAGCTGCATGCAAGATCATACTGCGGGCAAACAACAATTCTTGCCCATCTGGGTAGCGACGAGTCTTCATATTGGTGACATAATCTTCTGCCCCTAAAGCGATCCCGATCAAACGATCGGAAGCTGTGGCGATGTCTCGGGCATTTAAAACGCCTTCGGCCGACTCGATGGCAGCCATCATTTTGGTGGTTCCTACAGGCAGATCGTTTTCTTCTTCTACTTGTGTGATCACAGCGGCAACGTCAATGATATCTTGGGCGGTTTCGGTTTTCGGTAGTCGAATGACGTTGACCCCCGCTAGGACCATCGCTTCGATATCAAGGGCACCCAACGTGTCGAGGCCGTTGATGCGCACGACGGTTTCGATGGCAGAATAGTCAAAGGTTTTTAAGGCAAAATGCACCAGGGTCCGAGCAGAGTCTTTTTCATTCAAGGAGACCGCATCTTCTAAATCAAACATAACGGAATCGGCGCCATACAATGGCGCATCCCGTAGCATGGCAGCGTTAGCTCCTGGTACAAACATCATCGTTCTTCTTAAACGTTCCATGTGTCGATCTCCTTCCAAGCATACTGTTCTTGTTCGGCTGCCCGATGAACGGCTGTCAGAGTTCGGGCTTTGATGGTACAGTCCAATGCGCCTTTATCGGTGGCGGTGATTTTGGCCTGTGTCACGCCTAGATGGTTCAGCGTCTCAAGGATGACGGCGCGAATTTGTTTGCCGAATTGTTTTTCGACACTGCTATCGAGGGTCAGCTCGATGGTTTGGGTTGTGGTAGGCTCGATCGCGATCAAGATATCACTGGATTCAACAGAGCCAGCAACCGCACTTTTTTTGATTTCCACTTATTATCACCTCTAAATATAGTTATGCTGCATTAAAAATGAGAACGTTGTTTCTGGTAAAAATTGCTGCAAGGAAAGTAAATCTTTTTCTGCAATCGCTTTCCGAACGTTTGTAGCCGAAACGGTTGATTGGTTGATCTTCAGACGGTCGATCACGATCAGTTCAAGCTCGGGTGAAAAAAAGGCAGCCATGGCCTCGTTGTAGAGTTGGGTCACGGGCGAGTAAGGCTCTGAGCCTACAAAACGCGTAGTGATCGCCAACAGCGGGGCAATTTTTTCTTTGAAGAGGGTTGCATCAAAGGCGGCTTGTTTTTTGGCGATCGCCTCAGGTGCTTGCTCTTTCAAGAAATAACTGGGAAAGACCGCCGAAGAGACGAGATAGTTGTTGGTCGGCAGCACCGTTACATTTGGCAGATGAGCCACACCATCCGTCACCATCTGCAGCCGTTCGCTGGTAGAAAATTGCGAGCGGTCTTCTGATAAAACGAACACATAAACCTGTTCTTTTTGACTCGCAGCCGTTTCGACTAAGTACAAATGTCCTTTGGTAAAAGGATTAGCGTTCATGACGATCGCGCCGTTGTTTTGTCCAATTCGCTGCCGTTGCAGTTGCTGGGCATAGCTTTCAAAAGAAGGAACGCCTTGTTCCATGAACAAGATGTCTTGTGCTGCCAGCACTTCACGAAACCCGAGGGATTCAAAAAACAGGCGGTTTTTCGGTGCTGTATAGACGAAGGACTTGGTGAAGCCTTCGTCTTTGATATGATCGCTAAGGTGTGAAATCAATTGCGTCAACAGCTGTTCGGAGCGTCTTTTTTCACAGACCACCACATACTTGATGATATTGGCATAGCAAGAAGCAGTAGCAATCAAGGTTTGCTGGTCAAAAATGCCGACGGTATAGGCTACTTCTTCACCGACGGCTAAGCCAGCACGGGTGATCAATTTTTGCCATTGCAAAAAGACTTCTGGATCTTTTTGCAGCCAGATTCTTTTTAGGGTATACATACAATGCCTTCTTTATTTTTTTACTGGGAAGAGCTTCGACAAAAGCAAGGATGCGAAGTAGATGATCAGGATCACGACAAAGACGCCGCCCCAACCGAATAACAACAATTCAAATGAAGTCAGTAAATCTTGACTCATAGTTTTCCTCTCCTTTCTAGTGACCTAAGCAATCAGTGCCAGCAGTAAGCCACCGGCGATGACCGAAGCAATCTGTCCTGAAACGTTGGCACCGGCTGCATGCATCAAAATAAAGTTTTGCGGATCTTCATCTGTCGCCATTTTTTGGATGACCCGACTAGACATTGGAAACGCAGAGATACCAGCGGCACCGATCATTGGATTGATTTTTTCTTTACGGAACAAGTTCAGCACTTTCGCAAACAACACGCCGCCGACCGAGTCCATAATGAAGGCAACCAGCCCTAAACCAATAACCATCAATGTATCGACTTGTAAGAATTCTTCATATTGCATTTTCACAGAAATTGATAAACCTAGGAGGATACTAATGATATTCACTAGTTCGTTTTGAGCAGTGATGGACAAACGATCCAAGACACCACATTCCCGTAAGAGATTTCCAAACATCAAAAATCCGACCAATGGCAATGAAACAGGCGCAATCAACCCTGCTACGATCGAAATCACGATCGGGAACAAAATTTTGGCCGTTTGCGAAACTTCGCCGGCACGATACGACATACGAATTTTTCGTTCATGCTTGGTCGTCACTGCTTTGATGGCTACCGGTTGAATGATCGGTACTAGCGCCATGTAAGAGTAAGCTGCTACCATGATCGCGCCCATATATTTCGAGTTCAGCGTATTTGCGACAAAAATCGAAGTCGGACCGTCAGCAGCGCCGATGATCCCGATGGAAGCTGCGTCGTTTAAATCAAAACCAAGCAACACGGCAACGATGATCGTAAAGAAGATCCCGAATTGCGCAGCAGCGCCAAACAACAAAAGAAATGGATTTTGCAGCAAGGGACCAAAGTCGATCATGGCGCCAATCCCGATAAACAAAAGCAAGGGGAACAATTCAGTTGAGATCCCCATATCAAACAATACTTGGAACGGGCCAGCTTCTCCGCCAGCACTTAACACACCTGAGTTCGGGAAGTTCACTAACAACGTGCCCAATCCCATGGGTACTAATAAGGTCGGTTCATATTCTTTCTTGATCCCTAAATACATTAATAGACCACCGATGAACATCATAACGATCCGTCCCGGCTCCGATCCTAACCCGACTACACCTTCAATTAACGTTTCCACTACGTCACTTCCTTTTCAATAAATTAGCCGATCGTAATCAGCAGTTCTCCTGGGTTGACCATGTCGCCCGCATTGACTGCAATGGCAACCACGGTTCCTGCTTTTGGTGCCACGATCTCATTTTCCATCTTCATGGCTTCTAAAATCATCAACGACTGGTTTTCTTGTACAGTATCACCTACATTGACCAAGAGACGTAAAATCGTTCCCGGCATCGGAGAATGAATCGGCTCGCCATCAGCAGGAAGCGTAGCTGGCGCTGGCTGCGGTGCTACTTCTGGTTCTGGTGTGCTGACTGCCTCTGGTTGAGCAGGTACCGCTGCAGGAGCCGGTGTTGGCACTGCTGGGGCAGGAGCGGTAGGTTGCGGCGCACCGATTTCTTCCATTTCGACAAGGTATTCTTGCCCATCGATCGCTATTTTAAATTTACGTAACATGTTTTTCCCTCACTTGTTTTCATTTTTTTTTGCTATTTTTTTGATTGTGAACTGAGAATCAGGCAGCTCTCCTGCGGCAATACTGGCAGCAATCAGGGCGACTCGCTTAAATTCAGGATTGCGTTTCTCAATTCTTCGAATGACAAACTGACTTTCAGGGTAACATTCAGCCCCTAGTGCGGCGGCTATCAGACTGACTAATGGATAATCTTCTGCAGGCGCTGGCTGATAGCTCGACACTTCTTGCCAATCAGACGCGGGTGGATCCGTTATCATTTCCTCGGGCTTCAAAGGGGAGCTGACAGGCGCATCAGGTTCATCATGCGTTTTTTTGAACAATCTTTTAATAAGATTCATGGGTTTCTCCTTTCTCAATGATTCGTTCCCTTTCATTATAGAAACTCCCGTTCAATCAGCGAGATTTATTTCGGCTAAAAATTGTTTTTTCAGTGTTCCTTTTTTGAAAAAAGAGCGAAAAACCTTATTAAACGTTGATTTATCAAGGTTTTTATTGCGTTAATATTCTATTAAGAACTTTTTAAACGAAAAATAAGATTTGAAAAGAGAAATTGTTTTTTTGCTGTTCTTTTTTAAAACGGGTCTTTTTTTCTATTTCTTGATTGTTTATTCTTAGACGTGTAAAGCATTCAATAACATTATTTCCTTTAAGAAAAGAAAAAGATTCACAAACTAGTGACGCTTGTCGCTAACAAATTACGGGCCTGTAATTTTTTTAAAATGTTTTTTGATAACGCTTACACATTTCGATGCATGAAAGGAAGAAGAAAATGTTCTTAACGATTTTATCCTATGCTATGATTATTGTCTTCATGTTCGTCATCATGAAGAAAAAAATGTCACCCTTTACATCCTTAGTAATTATCCCATTACTATTTACCCTTGTTGCGATGGTTGCTGGTGTTTCAGAAAAAGGCAATATCGGTGATTTTGTCCTTGAGGGAATCTCCACCACAGCCAACACAGGGATCATGTTGCTGTTTGCGATTTTGTACTTTTCCATTATGTTGGATGCGGGATTGTTTGATCCAATCACAAAAAAAATGATTTATTTTGCTAAAGGCGATCCGATGAAAGTCTTGATGGCAACGGCAGTCGTTGCCGCTGCAGTCTCTTTGAACGGTGATGGAACGACCACGACCTTGATCTGTTGTTCTGCGTTTATTCCCATTTATAAGAAGTTGAATATGAAAATGATGAACCTTGGTGTCTTGATCATTTTGCAAAACACCATCATGAACTTGTTGCCATGGGGCGGACCGACTGCTCGGGCAATGGCCGTGCTGGAAGTTGATGCGGATATTCTTTCTTATCTGCTGCCAGGAATGATTTTGTCTCTGCTCTATGTGGTTTTCTTTGTAGCTCGCAGAATGGGGATCCAAGAACGGAAACGTTTAGGAGTTACCGAGCTGACGAACGATGAGATTTTAGAAATGACAACTGTGACTGATCCTGATACATTAGCGATCCGCCGTCCGAAAAACTTTGTCTTCAACGGTATCTTAACGATCGTCTTGATTGGCTGGTTAGTAGCAAGCTCCTTTATCTCTAGTATCGCTTTACCACCAATCTTGTTATTCCTTGTAGGTACGTGTATTGCATTGATGGTCAACTACCCAATCTTGAAAGACCAGTCGTCACGGATCGGTGCCAACGGCGGCGACGCCGTGCAAGTCGTGATTTTAGTTTTTGCAGCAGGCGTCTTCATGGGCTTGTTCCAAGGCTCAGGGATGGCAACGGCTTTGGCGAATAGCTTCACGCAAATCATTCCTAAACAATTGGCTGGTTTCTGGGGCATAGTTATCGCCCTGATCTCTGCACCTGGGACCTTCTTTATTTCCAATGATGGGTTTTACTTTGGGGTCCTACCGGTCTTAGCAGAAGCAGGTCGTTCGTATGGCTTCACCAATATGCAGATGGCCTTGGCGTCCTTAATGGGCCAAGCGTTCCACTTGTTAAGTCCATTGGTTGCCTTCATCTACTTGCTGTTGCGCTTGACGGGCTTAGATATGGGGCAATGGCAAAAAGAAGCTGCGAAATACGCACTGGGGATTTTCGTGATTTTCGTCGTTACGATCGTGCTATTAGGTCACATGCCGTTTTATATTCCACAGTAATTTCATACAGAAACTATCGAGCAGGCTGCCATTTTGCTCGGTAGTTTTCCTTGTTTATCGATAAACTTATTTTTTCCCAAAAATCTCATTTGTTTTTAGTATGATAGGAGTAAATCATGAATCCAATTATTGATGCAGTAAATAAAAATCTGGATCTGACCAAAAATAAACCATTAAAAGATTTGATCTATGAAGCATTCAAAAAAACCATCATTTTAGGAGATATTCCCGCAGGCTCTCGCATCAATGAGAAAGAATTTTCCGATACGCTAAATATCAGCCGAACCCCGATTCGTTACGCCATGACTCAGCTCGTGGCTGAAAAACTGGTGGAGCATGTGCCAAAAATCGGCATCGTCGTAAAAGGGATCAGTATCAAAGATGCTTATGAGATTTACGATATCCGCAAATCATTGGATACGTTAGCGACCATCAAAGCGATGGACTTGATGACTGAGGAAGATTTCCAAGAAATGCGCTGCTTGTTAGAACATGGCGAACAGCTGAATCGTGAGGATGATGTGGATGGGGTCTTGAAAAACTTTTCGGACTTCAATGCGTTTATTTACGAAAAAAGTCAAATGCTGCGGTTAAAAAGTATCGTGCTAGATCTGCAAGCGTACCTCGTGTATTTTCGTGACATTGCGATTCGCTCTTCTAGAAGAAGGGATGCGGCATTGGCGGAACATTGGCTGATTTATCGCGGCATGAGAACCAATGACACGGAACAGATCACGTTGTTGACCCATGAACATTTGGATCACTCCCTGCAATTTATTCTTGCTGAAATGGAGCGAAGAAAAATTGACTGATTCCCGTCTTTTTATCGCCAGCAGCTATGCAGTCAATGCGCTGCATTATGAGGTAGCGTTAGCACCCAAGCCTGGTTTAGTAGATCCTTGCTCCTCTGGTGCGCATCAGGACATGAATGTGTTTACCTTTATCAACAGTATCACTTGTTTGGCGCCTTTTTTTCAGCGCTATAGCCAAGCTGGCTTTGCCCATACAGGCGCCCTGATCCAGCTGTTTGACCAGTTACGTGGGATCGGTCAAGAAGCAGAAACAGCGATGCTTCAGGCAACCAAAGGCATCAATACCCACAAAGGGGCGAACTTTTCCTTTGCAGTTTTGTTGGGGGCGACAGGAGTCTATTATCAACAAAATGGCAAGGCGGAGCTGACGGCTGAAGATACCAATCAGATCCTGCAGCTTGCCGCCGACATCTGCCAGCATTTGGTCAAGCAAGACCTGCAGCAAATCACCCACAAAGACCAGTTGTCTTACGGAGAAAAAAATTATTTGACCTATGGCACGATGGGAATTCGTGGAGAAGCCGCAGCTGGGTATCCAACGGTTAAAAAACTGCTGGAGTACTTACGGCAGCAACCACAAAAAACCTCCGTTTCCTTGTTACGCGGGTTGGTCTATCTAATGAGTGAAACCGAAGACAGCAACCTCGTCCACCGAGGCGGCTACGAGGCGATGAAGACCGTGCAGCAGGAGATGCAAAAAATTCACCAAGCCAATCTGTCGGATACAGACTTGCTTCGTGAATTAACGACCTATGATCAAGTATTGATTGCACGCCATTTGAGTCCCGGCGGCTCGGCGGATCTTTTAGCCTTGGCCCTTTATTTCTTGCAGCTAGAAGGCGTCTCCTTCTGGTAAAAAGGTATAGCCGATCCCCCAAACGGTTTTCAAAAAGCGGGCGTGCTTCGGCTCATCTTCAATTTTGTTTCGCAGATGATTGATAAAAACCATCACGGTATTGGCATCGAATTGGCCATCTTGCCAGACATTGCTGTAAATCTGTTCTTTCGAGAACACTTGATCCGGATTTTCCATGAAAAAGCGCATCAGCATGATTTCTTTTGAAGACAACTTGATGGGCTGGTCATTTTTGAAAAACTGATAGCGTTTTTGGTCAAAACGAAACATGCCGCTGCACAGATCCCCTTCCGGTTTGGCGATCCCTTTTTCTCGCAGCACGTTGCGGCGATCAAGAATCGAAACGATTTGTGCTTTTAAGAGTGCCGGTGAAAAAGGTTTCGTAATGTAGTGATCGGCACCGATCTCATAGCCGTTGATCATATCTTTTTCGTCACTTTTACCGCTCAAAAAGACGATCGGCACCGTGGGGTTTTCTTCTCGAATCAGTTGTGCCAAATGATAGCCGTCATTTTCATGCTCCAAACTGATATCCAGTAAAAAAAGATCAAAGCTGACACGAGAATTGATCGCAATCGTTTTTTCAACGGAATCAGTCTGGTAGATCAAAATACCCGTCGATTGTAAAGATTTCCAAATTAGCCGCCGAATAGCAGGGTCATCATCAACGATTAAAATTTTTTCATCTCGCAAAATATCCGCCTCCTGTATCAATAGTATTATAGTAAATATGAAAGGGGTTTACAATGAAACCGCCATCAAAGTTTTGGCTGTATTTAAGTGTGGTCGCTACCTTATTCATTACACTGATTGGACTTATTTTTACCTTTACAAGTTATAAAAGCGCACAAAGACAAGCTGAAACCGTCGGGTTGCGGCAGTTGGAAACGGTCAATCAAGCGGCGATCAAGCTGATCAGCCGCAGTATCGAATCGTACCATATGGCTCTTGCCAATTATGCCGATGACCACCTTGAAGGCGCCGCCTTGGCTGATTTGCAGCGGCCTTTAACGTTACCAGTGATCAATTCCGCGAACAATGCCATGGTCGGATTGTTTTTGATCGACCAACAAGGTCAGATCATCGCTCAAAATACCGCAACGGCGGTCAATAAACCAGAAGACCCGCCGGTGCAAGAATTGTTATTCAAAGACCCATCCTTAGACAAAGTATTGGCAGGACGGCAGGTACAAAATGGGCAAGTCTATTTTGATGGCAAGCAGGCCTATCTAAATGTGTATCAGTCCTTAACCCTTGACGACAAAGAAGCGATTCTTGTGATGCCTTTGAATCTACAGCGCATGTACCATCATGAATTTACCACCGATCGCAATGTCTCCGGCTATACGATGGTCAAAAACGCCGAGATGCGGATCGTTATGCACCCATCGGACGAACAAATTGGTTTTTCCATCGTTGAAAGCCGCAAAAAAGAATTTCCAGAGCTGGATTTCACCGATCTTGAGCGCTTGGAGCAAGAACAAATCGACAATGAAGCAGGCACCTCCGTCTATTATTCTTATTGGTGGAACGAAGAAACACTGCAAAAAGTGCTGAAATTGGCTGCTTATCAATGGATCACCATCGGCGACAGTCGGCTGATCGTCGCTAGCAATGCCGATTTTTTGGAGCAAAGCGGTCTCTTTTTACAAGACAACTTGATTTTGATTGGCCTACTAGGTTTGTTGTTTGTCATTATGATTTTATTGACCGTCCTGATCAAAAACTACATGAAACGCAATCAAGCCTATGTCGAAAACCAAGCATTGAAAGAACGACAACGGCTGTTAAAAGAAAAGCACGAAATCGAAAAAAACATTTTGCAAGAATCAAAACTGGAAACCATTGGCTTGCTAACGACCTCGATCGTCCATGACCTAAACAACTTTTTGACGCCAATGATTGGTCATCTGCAATTGCTGATCGAGGAAAACCAACACGATGAAGTCTTAGTGGAGGACTTGCAAGAAGTCTGCAAAGCGGCGGAAAAAGGCAAAGAGTTATCCAGCAATGTGCTACGTTTTTCGAAACTCGAAAGTGCCGATAAAACTGTGCAGTCGATCGCTACTACCTTGACAGAAGCCATCGCTACTATGCGCGCACTGTTGCCAAAAGCCTTTTCCCTTACGTATGATATCCAAGAAGTAGGATATGCCGTCTATGAGAAGATCGATCTGCAAGTCATTATTTACAATTTGTTGATGAATGTGTACCAAGCAAATGCCGATTGCAGCATTCGATTGAGTCGCACTTCGACAGAAAGCGCCACCTTTCCGTTTCGTAAGCAAGCTTTCTCCGCACAACAGGAGTTTGCTTTGATTGAAATCGTCGACAACGGTCCCGGCATACCAGAAGCAATCCAAGAAAAAATCTTTACCCGCTTTTTCACGACCAAGAGTGCCACTGGCGGTACTGGTCTAGGACTCTTCACTGTCTCTTCAATCGTGGAAAAAAACGACTGGTTGATCGATGTTACAAGTACGCCTAAAGGAACCACCTTTTATATTGGTATTCCTCTAACTGATCCCGAAAAAGCCACTGAACCCAACTGATCCGACGGGCTAGTTTCAGTGGTCTTTTTCTTGGGCATGCTGGAAGGCATTGATTTTTTGCAGGACTAGCAAGACCAGTACCAAGACAAAAATCGCTAGAGCAAAAAATAGGGCATCGTTCGCCATGCCTTGCGTTAACAATAGCTCGCGCAAAATCGCAGTAATACTGATCAAAATCAAGTAACGGACGGGAATATGGTGTCCGTCCTTCATATACCGCAGCAACATCAAAATGATTTCTAATAAAATGAATAACGTGGCAATTTCTTCAATCAAAAAGGACAGGTGGGGCGCTTCACTTAAGGGAAAGAGCGTCGTGCTGATCATAAAAATCGCTTTTCCCATAAAAATCAAGACGATAACAACTAAGATCGCTAACATGCTATCAATGCAAATACTGATCACTCGCTCGAACATTCGGGTCAATTTTTCCATTCGCCACTCCATTTCTGCTTTTTCTTTTATTATACAAAAGAAGGCGTAGGACAAAGGGAAAAGAACAGAGAAAGAACAATCGCGGCCATATCTTTTTGACCGTAAGCTTAACGATCCTTCTATGGGCGTGTCTTTTGTGATAGCTTTCAATAGCAGAAAGTAGCGAGAAAAATATAGTATCTTTTTTGGTAAAATTAGAAAACAATGAGAACGAATAGTTAAAATATACACAAATTATTACGGGACACTTAGTTTCTTTTTTTGTTACAATGGTTAAATAAAATAGAACGCTGTTAAAATGTTGCTTAAACAATGTTTTTGTCGCTATCGAATAGAAAAATAGTCCGATCGCAAGATGTTTATCATTGTTAATAAAGTAACAAGTTGGCAGAGTTCGCAAGAAAAATGCTGCTTTTCTTATTGTATATGACGGGGATCAGTGAGGAGAAAAGAGCAAGAAAAACGGAGGGAAACAAATGAAAAAAAGTGGATGGTCAAAATGGGTGATTGGGGCAGCCTCATTATTGTTGCTTAGTGCATGTGGTGCCGATGGCGGAACAAAAGCCAGCAGCAGTGCGGCAAGCTCTTCTTCAGAAAGTGAAGTCACTTCAGGTGCTTCCCAACAAGAGTATACCGATCCAGCAGAGTTAAAAGATCAATATGATATCGTCATCGTTGGTGCTGGCGGTGCAGGGATGGCAGCAGCCTTGTCGGCTAAAGATGCTGGAATGAATCCAGTCATTTTAGAAAAAATGCCGATCGCAGGCGGAAATACCTTGAAATCTTCTGGCGGAATGAACGCATCAGAAACCAAGTTCCAAGAAGCCCAAGACATTGAAGATTCGAATGAACAATTTTTTGAAGATACCCTTAAAGGTGGTAAAGGAACCAACGATCAAGAATTGCTACATTATTTAGTAGACAACTCTGCTTCAGCGATTGATTGGTTGGATTCAATGGGGATCACTTTAGACAATATCAGCTATAGCGGTGGTGCCAGTGTAAAACGGATCCATCGTCCTCACGACGGTTCAGCAGTCGGTACGTATTTGGTGGATGGCCTGTTGAGAAACATTCATGAGCAAGAAATTCCTTTATTTGTAAATGCTGATGTGACAAAAATCAATGAAACAGACGGCAAAGTCACTGGCGTCAACGTGAAAATCAATGGCGAAGAAAAAGAAATCGCTGGCGATGCGGTCGTTGTTACTACTGGTGGTTTTGGCTCCAACAAAGAACTGATCGAAAAATATCGTCCAGACTTGAAAGGCTATGTCAGCACGACTTCTGAAGGAAGTACAGGCGATGGCATCAAGATGATCGAAGAATTAGGCGGCGCAACGGTTGATATGGATCAAATCCAAGTCCATCCAACAGTAGTTCAAGATACAGGCATGTTGATCAGTGAAACCGTTCGTGGAGAAGGCGCCATCTTGGTGAACCAACAAGGGGAACGTTTCTACAATGAATTAGAAACCCGCGACAATGTTTCTGCTGCTATCACAGATCTGCCAGAAAGCTATGCCTACTTAATTTTTGACAATGCGTTAGCAGGTAGAGCCAAACAAGTCGATTACTACAAAGAACAAGGTGTAGTTGTAGAAGCCGACACCATCGAAGCCTTAGCTGAAAAAATCGATGTCGATCCAGCAACCTTGAAGAAAACCTTAGATACATGGAACCAAGCAGTGGCAGGCAAAGCCGACAAAGATTTCGGTCGTGAAACGGCGATGGACTATGATCTGACGGAAGGGCCATTCTATGCGATTCAAATCGCACCTGGGATCCACCACACAATGGGCGGCGTCAAAATCAATACGAAGACCCAAGTATTGAAAGAAGATGGCACACCAATCACTGGCTTGTATGCAGCAGGTGAAGTGACCGGCGGTATTCACGGACAAAATCGAATCGGCGGCAATGCTGTAGCCGACATTATGGTCTTTGGTCGCCAAGCAGGCGCGCAATCCTCTGACTATGTGAAAGAAAACGGGAAATAAGCGGCTGTTTTTTCCTGAAAAAGATCGTCTATAAAGAAAGAAACTTGGAACGAATCCTCTTAAGCGATTAGGGAGGAGAATCGTTTCAAGTTTTTTTGTATTTCTAACTGAAAGGACGGAAAACTAGTCATTATAATCTTATAATGATTAAGTCGTTTATCATACATATATAAATAAACTATTTATAAATGTAGGGTTTGCTTTTCAATGAATCGGAATCAAGGAATAAACGGATAGGATTGGTTTATTCGATGATAAAAAATTTTAGGAGGCAGAGTATGAAAAACGCATTGGTAAAATGGTCGGTCGGGGTGGCAATCTTACTTGGAGGGACCTTGTTCTTCACGGGGAAACAAGTATTTGCTCATGGTTATGTGGAATCACCGGTCAGTCGGGGCTATCAAGGGTCTTTGGATCGCAATACGTTAGGGTGGAGCGCTGCGTTTGAGAAATATGGCAATGTCATTTCAAACCCACAATCATTGGAAACTAAAAAAGGCTTTCCAGAAGCAGGACCAGTAGATGGTCGCATCGCTTCGGCAGATGGTGGACTCGGACAAATCGGGGACTTTGTTCTTGATGAACAAGGAACCAATCGTTGGACCAAACAAGACATCAATCAAGGACCATTGCGGGTCAATTGGCATTATACAGCGCCTCACAAGACCACAAAATGGCATTACTATATCACGAAACCAGGTTGGGATCAAAATGCGCCACTTTCAAGAGATAGCTTGGAATTGATCGCTACTGTGAATCACGATGGTTCGGCTGCCAGCAATAGCCCAAGCCATACCATTACCATTCCAGAAAATCGTCTCGGTTACCATGTCATTTTAGCGGTCTGGGATGTTGCAGATACGCCAAATGCCTTTTATAACGTGATCGACGTCAACGTTTCCGGCTCAACGGTCATTCCCGAAAAACCAGCAGCACCAGCAAATGTCCGCTCAGAACGAGTGACTAGCAGCACGGTGGCTTTAGCATGGAACGGTCAAACCGATGCGAAAGAATACAACGTGTATCGCGATGGTGCCTTAGTGGCAACGACTACTGAGCCAACTTTTACCGACACACAATTAAAAGCCAATACAACCTATAGCTATCAAGTAGAAGCAGTCGGCTTTACTGCGTTAGTTTCAGAAAAAAGTGCTGCAGTGAAAGTGACTACCTCAGCAGACAATCAAGTCGAAACCCCTTCGACACCAGGCAACCTGCATCAAATGAGCGTGACAGACAGCAGCGTTTCCTTAATGTGGCAAGCATCGACTCATACAAATGGGATCGCTGGATATGATGTTTACCGCAATGGCGTCAAAATTGCTACGGCCACAGGAACAACCTATGAAGACACGAATCTAGCAGCGGATACAACCTACAATTACCAAATCAAAGCAATCAGCAAAACGGGCGAACAATCCGCTTTCAGTAACCAGCTGAGCGTGAAAACCAATGCCAAAGAAGAAACGGAAACACCTGGAGGCGGGGAGTCAGAATACCGTGTGTGGAAACTAGGAACTTTCTCTGCACCAGAAGTGTATACAAGCGGTGAAATCGTGAGCCATAAAGGCAGCAACTATGTCGTGATCAACACCCACTCAAATTACGGGGACACCACTTGGTCTCCTGATCAAGCACCAACCTTGTTTCAGAAGTTGTAACCCTTGAATGAATCAGGAAAGCAAGAGCAGTGCGGAGGCACTGCTCTTTTTGGCTCTTTTATGAGGAAATGGTTGGACCTTTGTTTGATTCGTGCAACCAATTGGACGAATTCGTTTGAGGAATGCAAAAAGTGCTGCTATGCATCATGCGTAGCAGCACCTGTTTTTTGTTTTAGATCAAGAATAGAAGAAACGGATCAAGATTCCACCTAGAATCAGCACGATCGCACCGCATAAACGGTTGGCCATTTGGGCAAAAGCAATCATTTCCATTCTATCAGAGGCAGACAATACAGCGATATTGCCTGTTCCCCCCATGGAGTTGTTGATCATACCGGCGCCAATTGCGGTTTCAACGGGGTACATCCCCAATACCATCCCGAAGAACCAGCTGGCAGCCCCCATAGATACGACACTGGTTAGGCAAAGCACGACAAATTGCCAAGTAAAGGCAGAAGCCAATGTTGACAGATCGATCAATGCCAAACCAATCCCCGCCAAGACTGCGTGGGTCAAATTCGTCATTACAACATTGTTGAACATCACCACAGAATCTTCGAGTTTCTTAGGGACAATATTCAAGGCTTTCAGAATAAAGACAATCACGATCATAAAGGCATACTCGTGAATTTTAGGGAAAAAGTCGCTTAAAATCGCACCAACGACCAACAGTGAAAAGGAAAACAGCATCCCGACCCCGATTTGTTGGGCATCAAGCGTTATTTTTGGTTTTTCTAATTCTTCTTTCGTGGCATTGATCAGGGTGCCATGGCCATTGTATTTGGTTTTAGCAAAGGCCTTTGCGATAAATAAAGCACCAATAATGGCAAGAATATTCCCGAAAGTAACTGCTGGCGCTAATTGAGAAAAGATGGCGGCTTGATTGCCGTTTGCCAAGCCATCAGCATAAATTTGTGAAAGTGGGGTGATTCCCGCCCCCATCCCGCCAGACATCATTGGTAGAGACACATACATCACCGAATCAGCAAAGCCATTGCCTAGCAGCATACCGACAAGGCCGACGGAGAAAAAGCCTACTACCATGGTGATCAAAGCAACAGGAATGAATTTCGTAGAAGCCTTCACCAACAAATTGCGGTTCATACCTAAAATCGAGCCGCAAATCAAAGCGGCAATATAGAAATCAAGAAAACCAAAACCGCCCCCCATGAAGTCACTGACCGCGTCAATGACTTTCGTGGGAACGAGATGGAAGGAGGCCAAAAGGGTGGCACCAAGCAGGGTAAAAACTGACCCACCGCCAAGATAAGAATTCATGATCGGGAGTTTTTCCCCAATGAAATACAGCAGGTGTCCTAAGGCAACCAGTAAAATGGTGATCCCAACCATATTTAATGGCAACTTGTCTAAGGCAATCGCACTGAATATGACAACCATGAAAAAGAGATACAAGGGAAGACTAATTCCCGAAATCGTCATCGTTTTTAATTTATTCATTTTTCAGACCTTCCTAGTATGTTGGATACCATTTAAGATTTTGGACAGCTTTTGCCATATCGGTTTCTTGCGCTTGGGCTAGTCCTTGTTCTTTGGCTTTATTGGCAACTGCTTCAGCCACTTTGATAGAAACGTCCGCAACGTATTCAAATGGTGGAAGAACAGGTGCACCGGGTTGGCTCAAATCAACCAAACCACTTAATGAGTGAGCAGCGGCACCAATCATTTCGTCGGTCAAGAGAGAGGCTTCTGAAGCCAACATACCTAACCCTAGACCAGGATAAATCAAGGCGTTGTTTGCTTGGCCGATTTGGTAGTCGACTCCTTTGTATTGGATCGTTCCTGAAGGGACACCGGTTGCCACAAAGGCTTTTCCATCAGACCATTCGATTACTTGCTCAGCCGTTGCTTCTAATTTTTTGGTTGGATTCGAGATAGGGAAAATCACTGGACGAGTAGTGTTTTCACACATCGCTTCCACAACTTCTTTGGTAAAGGCACCGGCATTGGTTGAAGTACCGACCAAAATCGTTGGTTTTGCGACTTTAATGACATTGATCAATTGCGTCATATCGCCAGCATTGGCAAAGTCAGCCCGTTTTTTGGCAAATGGTTTTTGTGCAGGAGTCAAATCGGACATATCATCGAACAAAAGCCCTTGTTTGTCAACCATAAAGAAATGATTGTAGGCTTCTTCTTCTGAAAGACCTTCGCTGACCATTTCGGCATGGACACGGCTGGCAATCCCGGCACCAGCGGAACCACCGCCATAACATAAGTAGACTTGATCCGTTAATTTTTCACCTGTAATATCCAGTGCACCGAAGATACCGCCAAGTACAACGATTCCCGTTCCTTGGATGTCATCGTTAAAAGTTGGAATTGTTTGTTTGTATTTGTCCAGAATCGTTGCAGCATTTGAACGGCCAAAGTCTTCCCAATGCAAGTAAAGTTTAGGGAACAATGATTCTGCCGTTTGAACAAATTGATCGATGAATTGGTAGTAGGCATCACCGTAGACACGTTCTTGACGATTGCCTAGATACAAATGATCCTCTAACAATTCTTTACGGTTGGTACCGGCATCGATCACGATTGGTAAAACAGAAGCAGGGTCGATCCCAGCAGCAGCTGTATAAATCATCAATTTACCGACAGAAATATCGACACCTTGGACACCCCAGTCACCAATCCCAAGAATCCCTTCAGCGTCAGTGGCTACGATCAAGCGAATGTCCCGATCGCCAGCGGCATTTTTCAACGTTTCTTCGATGTTCTCTGGATGATTGATATCTAAGTATGCTGCATATTGAGGATCCACAAATAGGCGGCTGTAATTTTCAATGGTATCGGCAATCGTTGGATCATAGACGATCGGATTGAATTCAACGATATGTTGATTGAACAAATAGTAGAACAATGTCCGATTGGTATTAAAGATTTCCATTAAAAAGTGACGTTTTTCAATGTCTGATTCTTTGGTGACATATTGCAAATAAGCTTGTTCTGCTTGTTCTTCGATCGTTTGCACGTGTGGGGGCAATAAACCGATCAGCCCTAGTTCTTTTCGTTCTTCTTGTGTAAACGCGGTTCCTTTGTTCAAAAATGGGTTATTTAAGATGTCATGTGCTTTCATTATGTTCCTCCAATGGATATATTTTGAGTACTCGTTCATTTCCATTAGCTACTTTAATCCTCGGACAGAATTATAGTCAACTATCGGTGGTATAATAAAAATTATTTATAACAAAACCGCTGCTAGTTTAAACCGGTTAAGGGAGGAATCAGACGATGAATATACGAGATTTAGAATACTTTAACGCTTTGGCAGATATGCTTTCTTTTACCCAAGTGGCGCATAAATTTGCGGTCAGTCAACCAACCGTCAGCTACGCTGTCAAACGCTTGGAAGAGCATTATGGCTGTGATTTGATCGTGCGAGAAGCCTCACATCGCTCCATCTCATTGACCACGGAAGGGGAAATTTTGAAGGCTCATGCGCAATATATCTTAGATGAATTTGTGACCTTAGACAGAGCCATCGACCATGCCAAAAACAACCGCACCCACATCGGCCTGCCACCGATCATTCGTTCCAAAGTCTTTTCAAAACTCTTAGATGAAAAAGAGATCATCCGCTTTATTTCGAAATTTCACTTGGTATCTGGGGGATCCAATGAATTGCTTTCAAAACTATTATCAGGAAAAATCGATTTTAGCTTGCTGGGCAGTGTCAATCCCCTCGTCCACCCGAATCTGCAGGTGAAATTATTGCATCAGCAAGAGTTTTTTATTTTTGTGTCAAAAGAAAACCCGTTAGCTAAGAAAAAGGAAATCTCATTTGAAGAAGCTGCCGAATATCCCTTTATCCTATTGGAAAAAGGCTATACCCACATGCGCGCTTTTCAGAATTTAAGTGAGAAATCAAAGAAGAAGCCGGAAGTCCCCTTTTATTTTTCAGACGTCCAGACGATTGGCCAGCTGGTCAGTTCCAATATCGGCATTACCTTGATGACGGAATTTCCTGTGTTTCAAGAAATGGAAGGCTTAGTGAAAATACCGCTAGTCCCTGAAGATAAGGAAATTTTTTATATTCAATATGCCTATTTAAAGAGTGCGATGTTGAATCAAGAGGTTCAAAAGTTGATTAGGATCTTGGATGAGCTGTCTTGGGAGGAGGAAGAGGGAGGAGTGGGGATTTTTTGAGGTAAGGTCAGAGAAAAATGGTGCAGGTGCGTGTTCTTCGGATGTTGAAATAAAAGGGATCTTTCAATGCGGGACAAGACGAATGGATGGTTCCTTTAACCAATGAAACGAGAAAAAAATTCCTTTACTTAGACCGCTCTTATCGCATGACAAAACGCTAAAAACCTTGATAACTATCGGTTTATAGCGTGTGTTTTTGGTATAATAGTAGGACAGTAAAGTTTGTGACGGTGGCTATCTTTTGAAAGGTGGTGGTGCTTATGAAAGTAAGTGTTCACTCTTTAGAAAGGAGAAGCCTTTTGTCTGTAGCTGAAGCATTAGGGCTAATGATTAGTTTCGGTTCTTTAATCGCAACGATTATCTTTGGCATCCTAACTGCAGCAAAAAACGACAAAAAAAAGTAACCAGTCACTAAACTTTGGCGAGTTGACTGATTACTAAAATAATATAAAACTTGCCACCGTCTTAAACGGTGCTGTAGGGGAGTTGTTCACGCAACTCCTCTTTACACAGTAATTATAGCAAGATTTCGGTGAGATATCAATCATTGACGCTACAGACGTGCTATTGCACGTCTATTTTTTTGCCCTCCTAAGTGGTGGGGAGCAGCTGGAAGGTGGAGGGCAAAAAAGATCGCTTTTCTTTCTTAAAAATTTCTAAGTACTACCATTGTTCCATAATTTAATAACACATTTTCTCGGTATTATTAATCTATCGGGTACTTAAAATATCTTTCATGTGCATGAAGAAACTGAATGAACAATGGAAAATACCAATAACGCCCTACAATCGGCGCTTATACTGGCTGCCTAGCTGTACAAAATGTGATTGCGGTGAGTTAGTAAAACAAGTTTATGTGAAAAAAGGGGATTTTTTCTATCCTGATGGGCTTTTTAAGTAACGCTGCGACGGTTGAGAATCTGCAATTTACGCAAAGAAAAGAAGAGTTAGGTATTTTTAAGAAGAACGAAGCAAAGGCAATCCTTGATGCCATACATGCACTATAAGATGAAGAGGATGTGATCCGCAAAACTTTTACAGATAGCGGTCATGTTGACTGGGTATCTGGAACGTATTTTGATTTTGAGATTGCAAAATTAACGTTTGAATAATTACTGAAGGAATGGTCAAAACCAATTAGAGGAGGAACAACAATGGATGATTTATTTCTAAATAAGGAACACATTTCTGGGCGCCATTTTTGGAGTTAGTAAAGAGTCTTTTATAGGATTGAATAGTTTGATTAAGTCGGATAATCACTTAGTAAATATTCTAATAACCAAGGTCAATCCTTTTGAAATTATCAGTATAATCATACTCGCATATCTGTTTACAAAAAAATAGAAGGAAGTAAAAAAGATTTTACACTTATTATTTCTATATGGTATATCCTGGATTTGCTTATTCTTTACTTTTTTTCTAACTAAGAGGGGTTACTTTTCTGATGTTCCAAGATTACAAGAAAGAAATGCAAAATTAATGCGTTATTTTTTTTAACTTACTTTATTATTGTTATTATTAGTTTGATGTTCATAAACTTAGATCGGCCAGAAGTAGTAATGGGCGAAAATGATTTTTACTTTTTCACAAAAGTTTTTTTCAATAATTTCATTTTTTTTTATATTATGTAGCGGATGTGTTCTAAATAAGTATGTTACCTATGTTGTAATAATATCTAATGCTTATCTTCTAGGCATTAATACGCCGCTAATTATTATGTTACAAATGGGTGCAGTATCCGTTCTACTTCATGGAGGGATCGAGTTTTTTGGTTTTTTCTTGGGTGCACTTATTGGTTTGAAAAGTATTGAATATCATGTGGCAAACGTCAAAAATACAAAATTAATTTTATTATTAGGAATTATCGCTATTTTTCTAGGTGCATTGGTAGAAGCATATATCACCACTATTTTTAATGATTTAAATAAGGAGAATTACTATGCAGGAAATTTTGAAAGTAACAGATGTTAATTTTGAGAGGAGCGACTTTAGTCTCAACAACATAAGTTTTAAACTCTACAGTGGGGATATTGTTGGTTTGATAGGTGAAAATGGTGCAGGGAAAACAACTTTATTTAACGTAATATTTAAAAATTTAGAGCCGTCCAATGGAGAAATATCTTTTTGGGGCGATCAGCACACAAAAACAGACAAATCAGAAATGGCCATTATTCTAGACAAAAATCATTTCAACGCATCATTTACAGCTATTGATATAAACTCTATTTTTAGCAAAGTTTTTAAAAACTGGAACAAGAAGCTATTTTTTTCATACATAAAGGAATTCGACTTACCAAAAGATAAAAAAATTAACGATTATTCACATGGTATGAAAGTGAAATTAAATTTTGCCTATGCTTTTTTTCGAAAGCCCAAATTGTTGTTGCTGGATGAGGCAACTAATGGATTGGATCCCGTATTTAGAAACACATTACTATCTTATATATCAGATTTTTCAGAGGAAACTGGATGTGCTGTGTTTATTCCTTAAGGAATAAGATTAAAGTAATGTATGTTATCTCATTTTTGATCATATACTTTACTGCTGTTTTGATATTTAAAGAAACTGGGCTTATAATAGCTAATATTATTAGTATATTTATTTCTGTATCGATTGTACTACCATTATTCACAGATGATCATAAAGACGATTGGTACTATTTTTCTACTACTTTGCCTATTAGACATACGGATATAGTCCTATCAAGATATACTGTTATGGGAGTTGTTCTAGCAACTATTTCACTATTCAATTTGATTGTAAATTCTATATTTTTACTTTTTTACAACCAATACTCAATTTTGGTATACTTAAGTGTTATAGGATTATCAATAGCTATTAGTGTAATATACACTTCCCTTTTAGTACCAGCGGTTTATTTAGCTGGAATAAACGGAAGCTCAATCGTTTTTCTGATACTGATTGTTATATTCATGTTAGTTCAAAACTTATTGAAAACTTCTATGATAAATGAAATATTTAAATTATCAAATTACATTCTCTTTTTCTGCTTGTTCTTAGTTTGTTTATTGTTTTTGCTTATATCGATATACCTATCTTTTAGAATTACAAAAAAGATGGTTAACCAATGTCCAAATACAGATTAAAGGAGCTTTAACATGTACGATGTAAAGTCAAAAAAATTTTATTGTAACAGATGTAAGAAAGAAATAAGTACTTATGAAACATGTTGGACTAAATGGCAATTTCCTCCCAAAATCAATAGCGCTCAAGAAAAATCCCTCAAGGCTTTAGAGAATCAAAATGCATCTATCTTATGTTTAAAGTGCGCCAACGATATTTTCTCTGAACCGTTTTAAAAAGTTGATGTATTTATACTTCCCGTTATTAGTCACCAAATAAGATGTATTTCAGGATAAAAAAGGTGTCAGAAACTTAATAGTTTTTGATTCTTTTTTGATCCCTCGTTTAAGGGGGCACTGGAACATCCGTACAGAAAATAGCGGTAGTTTTTGGGAATGATTAATTAGAATCATTTTGACAATGACTTTTTGAAACTATAAAACATTGTTATAATAAGATTTTATAACTTATTTTACTGATTGCCAAAAACTAATGTTCCAGTGGCCCTTATAGAGACAAATTTATAACAAGAAAAGTCTATTCTGAAAAACACTATATAATAAATATATACACGTTATAGTGTTTTATCACGAAGGGATGATTCATATGGTTTTTGAGCGGAAATGTTACGGTGACCAAGGGAAAGTACCTATTACACCGTATAATCAACGATGGTATTGGCCACCTGATTGGATAGAATGCGATTGTGGTGATCTAGAAAAAATTACGGTAAGGAAAGGAAATTCTTTTTACTCAAATGGACATTATCTATGCAAAACTTGTGACCGAGAGTATCGAAAAATTGATGGTACTAATCGATTTGTTTTAGTGAGAGATAAGGTAAATTAAAAAATTTATTAATCCATGTATTCTTGGAGCATTGCTAATAGTGCAGTGTTTTTTTTATGAAGATGATGCAACTACTTTATAAAATTTACCTAATAATGTATTTCCCTTCTATATCAGTAATCGTTTACAGTGTTGTTTTATTGCATCTTCAAACTGTTATCTAGACTAAGATGTGTTTTTTTTATATAATCAAGATAATTAATTACTTGAGGGGTTTAATAATGAAAAAGAACTATCAAAAATTATTTTTGTCAGTGTAATAATGGTCTCAGCTTTGTTGATAATCAGATTCCAAAAAAAGAAGTTAGCTACCTTCCAGTTCATTATTTTACAGAAGTTATTACAGATAATAAACAAGAACTAATTGATAGATCGAATATAAACAAAGTCTCAATTGCTGATAAACAATTAATTGTAGAACTGAAAAATGAATTGAACAACTATGATGAAGAATCATATTTACTCGATGGAAATGATGATGAACTAACGTTGTCACTTTATATTAATCAAAATAATAATAGAAGTAATAATTCTCAGAGTCACAGTAAATCAACCTTAGTTTTTCCATTAACTAACAACATTAAATCTGGTATCAATATAGTGAATATATAAGCTAATAATTAATAAGAGAGCTGAATCGATTCGAAAAGAGTAACAAGGATGATTTTGAATTTTAAATTATTAGATTAGGTGAGTGAGGAATATAATATAATGATTATTTATATAGTATGTTATTGGGTGTTACTCATTGCTTGTGGTGTACTAATTAGACAAAATGAAAAAGGAAATAAACAAATTTACCAAAAAATTGCAAATGAGTTTGGCTCAATGTCTTTAAAAGAGGCTGAAGGATTGTTAAAAAAACAAACCAATTATTTTTTTAAAGAAAATCCTAAAACTGGTTTTTTCTTGCGTCACCTAGCGTATTTTTTTCAATTCATATTCATACTCCTATATTTTTTTACGCCATTCTTATCAATGGTGTACTGGTTAAGTGTCCTTTTTATTTTTTTTCAGTTAACTCTTATAGCGGATATTATAGCTATTTTATATGTAAAAAAAGTATATTCGAAGAACGAAATTGAATTGTTTTGGAAAGAATATTTAAACAATCATCCTACAAACTTATTGAAAGTAGCGTTAGATAATGGATATTACACACCTAAGTCAAATGTCCTATTAATTAATCGTTCTATATTGCTGCTTGTTTTTTCAGCTACTGTAGCGTTAATTCAATTCTTCTATCACAACTTTGGTGTATGAGAAAATGATTTAGGGATTTTTAAGGGTGTTTATAATGCTGGTGTATGTATAGAATCATATCTTAATATTGCTCGAAATACTTGATGTTATAAACGATGTCAAATGTTAAAGCTAAGTCCTCCACAAAAATTTGTCATGTTTTTAGAAGGACTTAGCTTTTTTCGTCAGTCAGCTTATAAAAATTGTGTTCTAAATTTCAATTCACACGTCCATCATCTCTACAACAAAGAATGTGATAACATCATCCGGTCGCTTTAATGGAAATTAGTCTTTAAACGTTTCTTCAAAAAAAGCTATCATAGTAGCTAGTATTGCTGCAATACCTTGTAATACTCCCTGTGTAGCAACAATACCTGATAAACCTAAGAAGCCTAATACAGCTACTGGAGTAAGACCAACACCTAGTCCCACTGCCAAACTGAAACGGCGATCAAATTCTTCAATTTGGATTTTGTATCTGTCCAACTCTGGAGATAGTCCTGGTGGAAGCTCTCTTGGATCAAAATAGATACCTAAAGATACAGAATAATTATAATTTATAGGCTCATTATTTAATCTGATAGTATCTTTTCCTGTAGACTTAATGAGCACCCCAATAGCACCAGCGTCATTTATATCCATAGAAATCTGAATGTCTCCACTATTCATGATTTCACTAATTCTATTGACAATATCTACTACTTGATTATTTCCACCCGTTAAATCAATTAAGTCTTGAACCAGCTGCAGATCTTCTTGAAATTTAAGCTCTGGTTTTCCATTTTCAATTTTAAACTTTGCATAGTTTCCATCAAAAACATCAATACTATTTGATATTTTTAACTGCAAAACAATATTACCTACAACTGCAGTCTGTTCAATCTCAGAAGAAAATTCAGTGGTTAAATTCTCTTTAAATAGTGGCAGTGCTTCTGTAATTTTTTTTGCGATAGAGATTTTTTTAGCTTCTTCTAATTCTAGAAGGCGTTCAGCATCTGTGGGATATTCAAACGATGACTGACCATTATCCCAATACCCTGATACACCGACTTTATCAATATCTATTCCCCCAAGACTATATTCAAAGAATTGATCAAATGACCAGTTCTTAGGCATTTTATACCCTAGATTAGCACTAAACCCCGAGGACATATCTGATACAAAACAATTTTGAATTTGGATAATTGAGTTCATTGCTTGCGTACATACATTTCTTGGCGCGTACAACGAAACGCCGTACTCAGGATATTTGCTTTGCATGGTATGGACTACATCTCTTAAGTAACTCACAACTACTGGAATTTCGTCACCCAAAACATCAAAGTCACATGCAAAATAAATTGTAGTTCCATTTTTAAACCCAAGAGACTTAGCGGCGGCACCAGCCTGGACTGCATCATTAATTCCTTGCCCATATCTAGAAAAATAAGCAAGACTAGCACCTCCATTCTGATAAATGGGGAATACTTTAAAATTATTTGCTTCTAGTAATTTTAATTCTGGAATAGTTAAGTTTTTTGGTCGTTCATTACTTCCAATTCCAACAGTACCAGTCAAATAACGACCGATTGTATTATAACCTGCATTTTTCAAAATATTAATCTGATCCATAGTTAGTATTTGGTAGGATGTATCGCAAGCAGTTGTTTTCCTAGAAGTATCCCCCGTAGTAGTTAACAAAGCTTTTATAACAGGCATGTCTGCGGTATCGTTTACAGGTGAAATATTCATAAAATTCTTGTAGTTTTTTACTGCTGCAGAAAGTGACGACGTCCAAATCCCATCTAAATTTCCACTATATTCTTCATTAACAATTAAAGCCGCTTGCAAAATGGCAATATTATTCTTTGAGCCAATTGAAGGAGATAAAGTTGGACAGTTTGCGGTAGTTCCTTCACCAAAAAAACCATTAGCGACACTTGTTGACATACCCATTTCAGCCTGTAGAGCATAAATCAAAGCTTTATTTGTTTCTCTTTGATAAATACCATCACATGGCAGAATTCCAGTATAACGATTATAATTTTGATTTAAATACATTTGAACTTGTTGAATTTTTAAACTTCCTCCATACACTAAACTAAATGCACTCATATCAAATAATGCTTTAGCCCACATAGAAGAGAAATTATCAGTTGATTCGTTGACTCCAGCTGCATACTTAAACTGGAGAATAGCATTTTTTGTTGATTGGGTATATTCTTCGCTAAATGCACCCGTCCCCATTCCCTTACAAATCATACCAGCATCTATCAACTTAATAATCCTATGTTTTGTTCCTAGAACAAGAAGGCTACTAATTTTCGCATCCCACTTCGCTTGTGTAGTAACACCGAAGTTATTTGCAAGTGAAGTAATTCCAAGTTCATGTTGTACAGCTTTAATTATTCCATAAATAGTAGGCCATCCAGTTCTACCATCTTCAGGAACACTTCCCCAACCTGAAACGGTATTGTATGTTTCATTTAACCAGTTCTGCACATTTAAAACCCATGGATCCCCATTGCTTTTTACATTTAAATTATTCATAATTATCACCTCAATAATAGTATTTGATTCGAATCATAAGTATATGTCGTAGTATTTTTGAATATGTGACACTAACTTATTAAAAATTTTTCCTCATAGAGATAGTTTTTAAATTTTTTTCTACTACGTTCTTTTGTTTGCGAAATTTGTTAGTATATTTTTTTCTCCAAAAGCAATTTTTGCGGCTTCTGAAGTAGAATATCCCTGAATTAACAACAAGAAAAAGTATGTTTCAGTGGGTTCTTTTTGACTAAATTTTAAAAACAATTCTTTGAAAATAAGAGAAAAATCATTGAAATCTTCATACATTGAATCAAGCAAGGTACACTCCAATGATTTCCAATGAGTTGCTTCATAAGTAGTGCCATTTATATCTGTTACGCTATTTGAATTTTTCTTATAAGTTCTCTAAACGTCTTTTTCAGCTATTTTTAATCGATATAAAACAATAGTCTTAATTTTTTTGATATCTATTACTTCCGCGTGCAGGTCCTCAAGAACTTTCCAGACTGACACAAGATACGTGCTATAAAAATCTTCAAATGGTACATAGGCACCAGTCATTCGTGCACGAAATTGTGCGCTTCTTGCATTTTTTAAATAGGGAGTAAGATGGTTAATCACATTTTTCAATGTAGTACTTTCCCGTATCTTAGTATCCGTTTCCAAAATAATTTATAAGTCATTCCAAAAATCCATAAAATCAACTCCAAACGTAGTTACATCTCTGTTATGTGTTTTACTGTGTTGTTAAGTAATTTTTGCGTAGTTTACTTTGTCAAAGCCATTCAATGTGAGGTTCAGATCGTTTATTCAGATAAAACTATTTAGTAAGATATGATGAATATAAAATATCTGCTTTTTAATAACCGACCTTTGTAATCTTTTAAATGTAAAAAACAATCAATTTGTGTAAACTAACTACATTCATTAGAATATATGTTCGCTTTAGAGGTCAAGCGAACGAAAAAAATTTTTAGACTTCATCAACTAATTATGTAAATATTGGAAATTTGATATTAAATCAGATAAGTCAAAAAACTTGAATCGGAAATTCTTGTGCTATGTGTAAATAAATTTAAAGATGAATGCGATTATTTTTGTAAAAGATTACTTCTCAACGCAAAGAAAAAGAATAAGCAAAAGCCTATTCTTTTTTAGAATAATCTAAAGAGTCTTGTTAGTATATTGGCGGAAATACTCTGCGTTAAATAAAAAATTGTTTTTTTATCGATTTTATATTGTGAGACCTTTTAATTTTCTTGTTCTAAAGGATATATAGATCTATTTTTCTTTTTCTGCATAATTGAAATCGGTATTTAATCTATCAGGATTTGACTCGTCTATTAAGGCTATAGCAGACACTTCTTCAAAATATCTCTGCTCTTCCTTGGTTTGAAGGGAATATTAAAATATAACCCAAGATACTCATGGCTGCACCGAATGGGCAGTAGAAAGAACTTTTAGCTACAGTTATGTCTTCTGTGTTGTACATCTTTGGGTGAAAAAGCCGGTCTATTATCCTCAAGGACAGCAACGGGTCCAAAAACCTAAAATAAAAGTGAGAAGCACCATATTTCTTTATGAATTGATACTTAAACAATAGTTTATAGTATTTTGTTTACATAAAAATAGAATACTTATTTAAATTAAGATACCTTTCAAAAGATTTCTTAGCTCTTTCGACTTTTTTTCTAGATGCGGTATCATAATTATCGCTTATCCCCATAATTTTTATTGTCTCAGAAGGTGAATATCCAAATAATAGCAAAGAAATTAGTTGAGAATTCTCTTGTTTCTCGTTTGCGAAATTACGAAAATCATCGTTCATAATTAACATATAATCTGTAAATTGGTTATACGTTTTTTTTGTTACTTTTTCATTATTCAATTCTTCCCATCTTGCTGATGCATAGCTTACACCATTTTTGTCCCATTCTGTTTTAGTTTTTTTCTTGTACAATCTCCAAACTTTTTTTTCTGCAATAAATAATCGTCTAAGGATTATATTTTTTAAGGAAAGATTTGTTGAATCTAAAAATGTTTCTATACCTTGCCAAAATGACAATAAATATTCACTATAAAAATCCTCAAAAGGTATATAGACTCCTAGATTTTCAGCTTTTTTTCTTGAATTATGAGCGCAAGTTTTTAAATACTTAGATGAGCATAAAATAATATCATCCATATCATAACTCTTTCTTGAACTTATATATATATTAACTTTAATTTCTAATTCTTCCCAAAATGACATTTAAACACACTCCTACTAATTTAGAAGGTATGTTGTGAGAAAATGCTCCTTGTGACAGAATTATTTTTTTATCTATCTCCATTTGAAAATAAATAGCGACTGAAGTATAAACACTAAAAAATTATTTAACTTAAAGAACATTGAACGAAAAATGGTATTCCTTTAGACAAAGGAATACCATTCAAACTTATTTATATTTTTATTCTTCGTTCAAAAGAACATTATTTAATCTACCAAGTTGTATATGTATAGGCAGAGTAATAACTTCGCTTATTGTAAGTTCCATTATCGTTATACCAAATTTTTTCGTTATAATTATTCTTATAAGAATCATATCCTTTATCCCAACGGATTGTTAACCAAGCAGTAGTAGTTGAGTAAGTTTGAACCCATTTACCATTTTGCCATTTTTCTTCAATATATTTTGTCTTTGGTACAGTTGCTTCAAATTTCCACGATGCTAATTTTAACTGTTGATAAGAATTATTATCAACAGTTTGTTCAGCCGTAACATTGCGACTAAACGAGATAAAGATAAATACTGTGAGTGATAGTAAAACTATTAACTTGCCTCTTTTTAGATTAAACCAAGGGTTTAATTCCCACATAATACCATCTCCTAAAATTATTATTTGATATAATTAAATAATACAATTAGTTAGTTTAAATAAAATAAAATGGTTAAAATTTAGGCAAAAAGGATGGAATGAATATGAAATCAAATTTAGGAGTAATGTTGAAAAAATTGAGAGTAGAACGAGGTTATACCCAAGTGAAATTAGCAGAAGGTATATGTGATAGGCACACTTTGGCTTCATATGAGAATCAAACGCATGACATACCAGTAAAAAAACTATTTAAATTTATATCAAAAATGAATATTTCTATAGAAGAATTCTATATGTATATTAATGAACATACCTTGGAGGATAAATACAAAAGTAGCAACAAACTGTATTTGAAGTATATGAAGAATGAGATGGTAAGTAACGAGGAATTAACATTTTTAATTGAAAAATTTACTAATACAGATGATATTTTATTTTTAGCAACTTACCTTCAACTTAAAGGAGCTATGTCAAAAAAGCAAAACACAGTGAAATTTTTCAAAAAAATAGAAAATCTAAACATTAACTATTTGAAGGATTATTTGAATAGTATAGAGACATGGGGATATTTCGAGATAACTATATTTATGAACTGCTTATACATTTTTGATACCGCTTTTATTAGCCATCAATTAAAGAAGGTTTTAGACAAAGCAGAATTTTATAGCCAAAATAGAAAATTTGATCGAACTTTGTTAATACTTTGTATTAATTGTAGTATTCTCTTTTTTGAATCAAATGAATTCAATTTAGTATTATATTTTCTGGAAATTGCACGAAATGATTCTAGTTTCTCTTATTCGTTGAGAGAAAAATTTATAATCAATTATATTCATATGTGTTGCGAGTATAAACTCGGAAAAATAAAAGGGGAGAGTTTAGAAAAATTTCTTAAAAATCTAAAACTGCTTGGTGAAGATGATTTGGTTGCATATTTAGAAAAATTTTTTAAAATTTGTTCAGTAATTTGAATGGTAAGTCTTGTATATATATATAAAGGAGAGGAACTGAAAAATGAATGAAAATGATGAAATTTTAAAGGATATGCTAATAAAGAAAGATAATGAAGCCATAAAAATTATAATAGATGATTACTCTCACTATTTATATGGTGTAGCAGCTACTATTATTTCCCAAGATTTTGGACAAAGGCCACAATTAATTGAAGAAATTGTTCAAGATGCATTTGTTTTTATTTGGCATTATCCTGAAAAGTACAATCCTAAAAGATCATCTTTAAAGACATACTTATCTTGGAAAGTAATCAGTCTTTCAAAGAATAAAAGAAAAAAAGAAAAAAAAGAAGAGAAAATATCATTTTCGTTAATTAATCTATATCAATTTAGTTCGAAACCCGAATGGTTTGATGATACTTATCTGGATATGTTTATCAATATGCCAGAAAAAGCGAGGAACATAATGATTAGAAGACTTATATTGAATGAAAAGCCAAAACAGATACAAAGAGATCTTTCTATATCAATTAAAGAAATAAATAATACACTCTTTTACTATAAAAAACAATTGAGAAAAATGATAAAGGAGGAATTGAATTAATTATGAAAAATAAAATAAAAGAAAATAAAATAGATGAATTTTTAAGTGAGCAGGGATTATTTGATGAAATCAATAAAAATAAAATTTATGATACAGTGATATTGGCAAGTAAGAGAAAAAATACTATTTGCTCAAAGCATACCATACACACGTTAATAATATCTGTAGTCCTTTTTTTCTTAGTTGGTTTTGCTAGCTATCCGTATATAAATAAAATAATTGATAATTATTTTGGAGATAATTTTAGTTCTTTGTTAACAAATAAAGGGGACAATAGTGCTAAGAAAAAGAATATAACCATAAATTTGTTGCAAAGTTTTAAAGATAATAGCGTCTATTATAATATAATATCTATTGAGGGTAATAATCAATCTATTAGAATTGAACCAGGTAGTATCTCAGGGGTTTCAATGATTGAGGAAATTACACCGCAAGATGAAAGTGATAAACAATATTTTATTTTGACGAGCTTTGATAAACTATCGGAAATAGCGATTAAGGAATTACAAACTTCTCCAGAAATAGTAAGTGAAAAGATAAGTTTAAGCAATCTTCATAATTTAGAGACTAATAAATATGAGTATATTTCACGAAGTTCTATTTTAAGCAGTACTGGGCTAGCGTCAGATGGTAAAGAGTTATCTATTTTGAAATATGAAGTAAATGAAACTCAGCACCTTTTAAATAATGAAATAGAAATAGTTGGTTTTAACAGCGATAACAATCAATTCCGCTTTCAAATTCAAAGTGAACATCAGTCAATAGATAATATTTTAGTTTCGGCAAATTCAACCAACAATATTACTAAAGATCCTATTAATACTTATATGTTTGAAAGATATCATTCAACTAATCGAGAATATGCTAGAGAATTTGTCTTTTCTAATGAGGATCAAGAGGATATAAAAGAAGTAAATATCTATGGTGAGTTATATACTGATGTTATTTCCTCTGACTGGACACTCAAACTGGGTTCTTTTGATGACTTACCTCAGAAATTATTTGTAAATAAAGATAGAACAGTATTAGTTAAAGTTTCACCTATCTCGGTAAGTATAGATACTAGTAAAGATCTTGAATTAAAAGGAACAAGTGTGATTGGACAAGATTCAGAGGGAAGTAGAACAGAATTGATAAAACTAAATCAAGACAAATATTATATGTCAGAAGACTATTCTTACTTGGCTTACTATTCTGATATTGATAATCTTAAAATGATCTATATAGGGAAGGAGGAATTTCAACTAAAAGAAAAGGACTAATTATTTACCATCAATACTCCAGGTAGAAGAAGTAGAGTACACTATATATAGATATCTACTAAAACTTGCAAGTTAAATTAGGGACAAGATAAATACTAACTTTTATTCTTGTTTAATTTGAATGGAGTGATTACATTATGGAAAAGCAAATGTTAAGATGGTTATTAGTAATAATATCGACAATATGTATTTTTTCTTATAAGACAAGTTGGGCAGATGAGCAAAAATCTATTACTGCTGAAAGTATAACTGAAGAAGTAGAATCGGCTATTAAACAAGAAGCTGAAAAATATCCATTAGGAGTCTCTAATGCAAGTATTAATATTAATGGTAAAAAATTTTTATTTAATGTAACTTTGGGGGATAATAGTGAGCCATTATTATTTGTTCTCCGCGCAGCAAAAAAAGAAGCAACTGTTCCGAGTACTTCAGAAGCCTTTTTAGTACGTAATTCGGCAGGAGGGTTCACTTTTGATCATGAAAATGTGTTATCATGGAGAACAATTTTCTATTCAAACTCTTTTAGTAGAACTTATAGAGTGACAAAAACTATTAGTATACCCCGATCCGAAGCAGATAGGACAATAGTAGCTAAATTTGAATATCGAACATATGATTATGCTTTAAGATGATTCATAAAAAAAAATTACAATTATATACAGACAATTTTGGTATAGTATATTTATTAATGAAATATACTATACCAAAAATCACAAGTAAATAGATAAAAGAAGAGACAAATTTCTGATTAGTCTCTTCTTTTATAAAAAAAATAAAAATCTCATTTTTTAACCAAACTTGAGAATAAAAAATATTGAAACAAGCAAAAAATTACTTTATGTGACAAAGAATATTTGATTTCTATAAAAATTTATCGTAAGTCACTACGTAAATTATATTAAGAATTACCACATAGTATTATAAAAAAATCAAAAGGTTCTATAAGTAAATACATAAAAATCGGATTAGATATCAATTAATCGCTACGCTTTTTATTCTTTAATAAAAGCGCAGGCTTAGCTCCATCATATAAAATAATAAGCAAGGAGGACAATATGTTTATTTATATTCTACTATATTGGATGTTTCTAATAATAAGCGCAATAATTTTACACTTTAATAAAACTGAAAATCAAAAAATATATCAAGAAATTGCAAATAAATTTGGTTCATTGTCTTTAAAAGATGGCGAGGAAACATTAAAAAAACAAAGTAATTATTTTTTTAAAAATAATCCTAAATCAGGATTTATAATACATTATTTACCAATTATATTTCAGATTTTTTTTATAATCATATATTTTTTAACTCCACTATTTTCTTCATTGTATTGGATAAGCGCACTTTTAATTCTCTTTCAGGTGTATCTTTTAGCTGAATTGATTATTTTCTTATATTTAAAAAAAGTATATTCAAATATAGAAATTAAAATTTTTTGGGAAAATTACCTCAATGCTCAACCCAATAATTCTTTAAAAGTTGTTATAGAGGGGGGGTACTATACTCCAAAATCCAATTTCCTTATTAAAAATAGAGTCGTACTAATTATTGCTTTTTTTGTGACTACCATTTTAAGTCAATATATATATTCAAAATTTGGTTCTTAGCTATGGATTTTCGACATTTAGTATTGTTGAATATAGCTCAACAGAAAATAAAATAAGATCCATTTGAACAGAGTATTTAAATGGATCTTATTTTTGTTATGTCTTCAGACCCAGTTGAGCTCGTATAGCGTGCGAAACAAAAAATCACCTGCTTTGCGGGTGGAGTGTTAAAAAGTTCTACAAAAAAATCTCGTCATTAGCGTTAAAATTTAGTTTTTCAGGCCACACAGTAATGAAAGGAAAAGATTTTAATGGCTAATAAAGCAATTAGCTTAACCCATACAAAATGGTTATGCAAATACCGTATCGTCTTCACTCCAAAGTATAGAAGAAAAATCATCTATACTCAATATCGAGCAAGCTTACAAGACATTATAAAATGATTGTGTAGCTATAAAGGAGTTGAAATTATAGAAGGGCATATGATGTCCGATCATGTACATTTACTTTTAAGTATTCCCCCGAAAATGAGTGTTTCAAGTATTGTGGGTTATTTAAAAGGGAAAACGTTATGATGATTTTTGATAAACAAGCCAATTCAAAGTATAAATTTGGGAATCGCTATTTTGGGGCAAAAGGATACTATGTTAGTACAGCAGGGCTCAACGAAGCGACCATCAAAAAATATATTCATGAGCAATAAAAGCATGATATAGCGTTAGATAAATTAAGTGTTCGAGAATATGCCGACCCTTTTAAGGGTTAAGAAGTGATAATACTACCACTTAAGAGGTAGCAAAAGTGATAAAACCAAATGTGGCTTGAACAAAGTGAAAGCTAGCGCCTTGAGATGCTGGATAGTAGTAGAGGCTTATAGCCTCAGAGCAAACCACCCTTTTGAAGGGTGGTTATGATTTTAATAGTAACTACTTGCTTTTTTACAAAAAAAGATTGTTCGTCTATTAACTCTGTATGTGGATTCTTTTATGAGCGATTAAAGATCGAAGTGTTTAATAAACACGACTGAAAATATACCTATGATAATTATCTATCTTTGATTATTTAATAGAAATTAATAATTTTTTTTTAAAATTTCATTTACCATATTTTGAACAGTTATTGGATTGTATCCATTTTCTTCTAAAAATTTTATACGAGAAGATCCATTTCCCCATAATCCTTGGATTACTTCTATTGCTACAGTTTCTATTGACTTTTTACTTGGAATATTATTTTTAGTATCGGTAATTTTATAAAAATTATGTTTCAAATTTGTTCCCATATAACTATCATCTTTATCAATATGGATACCATTCCATGTATATGAACAATGAATAAAACTATTTTCATTAATAAAAATTCCAGTGTGCCCCATAGCACCATTTGAATAACCAGGTATTCCAGAAATAAAAATATCTCCACGTTTAACATTTTTTCGACTTATTTTGTATAGTAATGTGCCATTCATTTTAAATAGAGTTTCAGTATTTCCCATACTATTCGTTGGTAAAAAATTGCCCGCAATTAGTGAAAAGAAAAGCGCTGAACTACAATCATAACTATCTGGTCCCAATCTATTTTTCAATGAATAGCTAACTTTATTTTTTCGACTTTCCATCCATCCAATCATATTTTCAATACCCATGTATTTCAACTCCTTATCTAAATAATTAGTGATGTCTTGTGTGATACTATTCGACTAATAGAGCCTCCTACAATCTATTAATTATAGGAGGCGACAGCATACTTTCTATCGTAAATTTTATTTAATAGTAAATATTTATTTTTTAAAAGGTTTTGCCAATAAAGTTAGCATTGTAGAAATTATTACTGCAACACTTTTTAGTATTCCAGTTCCAGCTGCTGCTCCGGAGAGCCCTAAGAAAGCAAGTACAACAACTGGTGTTAGAGCAATAGAACCTAAAGCTAAACTAATTCGACGATCCATTTCGGCTACTTCAACTTTGTATTTGTCTAGTTCCGGAGAAAGTCCAGGTGGTAGTTCCCTTGGATCGAAATAAATCCCTAAAGATACAGAAAAATTATAGTTTAATGACTCATTGTTAACTTTTATAGTATCATTCCCAGTAGATTTAATTACTACACCAATAGCACCAGCATCATTAATATCCATAGAAATCTGAATATTCCCGTTATTCATTATTCCACTAATTCTATTAACAATATCTACTACTTGGTTATTTTTATCAGTTAAATCAATAAGGTCTTGAATTAGCTGCATATCTTTTTGAAATTTAAGCTCTGGCTTTCCATTTTCAATTTTAAACATTGCGTATTTTCCATCAAAAACATCCAGACTATTCGATACTTTTAATTGCAAAACTATATTACCAACAACTGCTGTTTGTTCGACTTCAGAGGAAAACTCTGTTGTCAAAGTTTCTTTAAATAGTGGTAGAGCATCTGTGATTTTCTTTGCGATGGCAGCTTTTTTTGCTTCTTCTAATTCTAAAGAACTTTCAGAGTCTGTCGGATAATTAAAAGAAGATTGACCGCTATCCCAATATCCTGAAACACCAACTTTGTCTATGTCAATACCGTTAAGTCTATATTCATAAAATTGATCAAATGACCAATTTTTAGGCATTTTATATCCGAGATTTGCGCTAAAGCCCGAAGACATATCTGACACAAAACAATTTTGAATTTGTATAATTGAATCCATGGCTTGTGTACATACATTTCTAGGAGCATATAAAGAAACTCCATACTCAGGATACTTGCTTTGCATCGTATGAACAACATCTCTTAAATAACTAACGATTACAGGAATTTCGTTTCCTAAAACATCAAAATCACAAGCAAAATATATAGTGGTTCCATTTTTGAAACCTAGAGATTTAGCAGCTGCACCTGCTTGGATTGCATCATTAATTCCTTGGCCGTATCTAGAAAAATAAGATAAGGAGGCTCCACCATTTTGGTAAATTGGGAAAACTTTAAAATTATTAGCCTCTAATAATTTTAATTCTTTAATACTCAAATTTTTAGGGCGTTCAGTATCACCGATTCCAACAGTACCTGTCAAGTAACGACCAATTGTGGTATATCCAGCATTTTTCAAAATGTCAACTTGGTCTGGGGTTAGTATTTGATAAGAAGTATCACATGCAAATGTTTTTCGTGCAGTGTCTCCAGTTGTTGTCAATAATGCTTTGATTACAGGCATATTGGCGGTATCATCAATAGGAGATATATTCATGAATTTTTTGAAATTCTTTGTCGCTGTAGATAAAGCAGAATTCCAGATTCCATCTAAGCTGCCACTGTATTCATCATTAACAGTCAAAGCAGCCTGCAAAATGGCAATATTATTTTTTGTACCTTTTGAAGGTGATAAAGTTGGACAATTTGCAGTCGTTCCTTCACCAAAAAAACCATTAGCTACACTTGTAGACATACCCATCTCTGCTTGTAATGCAAAAATTAAAGCTTTGTTAGTATCTCTTTGATACAAACCATCACATGGTAATATACCTGTATAACTACTATATTTTTGATTTAAATACATCTGTACCTTTTGAATTTTTAAACTGCCCCCATATACTAAGCTAAATGCGCTCATATCAAACAAAGCTTTAGCCCACATTGATGAGAAACTATCAGTCGTGTCAGATGCTCCAGCAGCATATTTAAACTGTAAGATAGCATTTCTTGATGCCTGACCATACTCTTCGCTAAAAGATCCTGTTCCCATTCCCTTACAAATCATTCCAGCATCGATTAATTGAATAATTTTATGTTTATTTCCTTCAACAAGAATACTACCAATTTTCTCATCCCATTTTGTTTGTGTAGTAGTTCCAAAGTTATCAGCAAATGTAGAAATTCCTAATTCATACTGTACAGCTCTAATTATGCCATATATTGTTGGCCAACCAGTTTTTCCATTTTTAGGGACACTTCCCCATCCTGGGATAGATCCATATGCTTCATTTAACCAAGTCTGAACATTTTCAACCCAAGGATCTCCGCTACTTTTTGTATCCAAATTATCCATACTTTATTTCACCTCAATAAATTATTTGATTCGAATCATAAACAAATGTCGTAAAATGAGTTATGTTGTGACATTAAAAGTCCTTGGTAATCGTATCTTTTGCTTTTTTCAGTATTTGTTTTAAATATTCTACAAATTCGCTTTCATACAGATTTTCTACTATACTTCCTATTTCTGTAAGAATTAATAAAGATATAAACAAATTATAAACTGAAAACTGAAATTGAATTCCATTTTCTTTAATAATAAAGTCCAATATTTTAGCTAATATTATAAGAACAAAACTACTTACTTTTTTCCATAAGCCATTCCAACTAAGGCTTGAAAGCCAGACTTTCTTTACACTCGCTTTTATCCATCCTGTTACTATATCCATAATTGCTACAAGAAAAAAAATATCCAATAAATTATTATTTTCTCGAAACAAATTAGCAATGAATTCCATTCTTTTTCCTCCTAAAATTTTTCTACCTTTTAATTAATTGTTAAATTTTTTTTTGAAATGTGACTTTGTGGGTAAAATTAAAAGATTTAAAATTTTATTTTATTTTCATATTTTAATCAGTAAGCATACAAATAATATGTTACAAAAAAGAATTGCTATTAAATTATCTAAAATCGGAAAGTCGAAAAAAGTTCTCAATCGTTGATTTAAAATAAAGGATTGATTATCTTCCAATCAAAGAGACAAGAATTGGGGGCGTCTCTTTTAATATGCTTATTTCCAATTTTTTTACGAGACCAACAGAGTATACGCTGTTGGTCTTTCTTCTGAATGAATTATATAAACCGTTCTTGGCGACCAGATATATTGTGAAAATTAGATTTCAAATAATAGAATGTGTATGATTAAATTGTTAAAAAGAGTGTCCAGAAATTAGTCATTTTCTGGACACTCTTTTTAGATACTATGATTGATATGCATTATTATATTTTCGTGTCCATAAACTCATAAATTATTCACTGCTCAATTAAAAATTAAATTTATGAGATTAATTACAAATCTTGAATGGTGACATAAACTTAATAGATTTTGATACACAAATAAATGCTCAGTATAATAGACTTGTGAGTAGTTTATAAACTAATGTCATTAAGTTGGGGGATTTTGCATGATTTTAGATAACAATTTGGGTTTAACCAATCAAGCTGCATTAGACAGGGCTGAAGAAAAACTAAGCAAGCAAAAAGCGAAAAAATTATACGATTCGGGGAAAATAAATGAAATCGAAGTGGGTACTTTTAAAGGCTTAGCTGAAATTCATGAATTTCTCTTTTCAGAGATTTATGATTTTGCTGGAAATATTCGAACGGTCAATATCGCAAAAGGAAATTTTCAATTTGCGCCGGTCATGTACTTGGAGCATTCTTTAAAACATATTGATCAGCTACCGCAAACTTCTTTTGAGGAGATTATCAAGAAATATGTAGAGATGAATATCGCTCACCCTTTTCGTGAAGGAAATGGTCGGACTACTAGAATTTGGCTGGCTCTCATTTTAAAAAAAGAATTGCAAAAGGTTGTAGATTGGAACTTGATCAATAAAGAAGATTACCTTTCGGCAATGGAGCGAAGTCCCATAAATGATTTAGAGATACGCTATCTAATTTCTAAGGCATTGACTGACAAAATTAATGATCGCGAGTTGTATATGAAAGGAATCGACGTCAGCTATTTCTATGAAGGTTTCTCCACATACACGATAGATGATTTGTTAGAGTAGGAGAGATACAAAATATGATTATGCATGTGTCTGAACCACTTTTTAAATTACGAAAGAGTAGATTCAACAACAACTTGTGAACGGTGTTGAGAAGGAGCATTTTTTCTGAAACATTTATAGGTATGATACGGGATTGTCCAACATTTAATCAGCTGATAGTTGGTCTGAAGCCTGAAGATGAAATCGTTGTTACAAAACTTGTTTGATTCCCCGTAATACACGAAAAGCATTAGAAGTTGTCAATTTTTTACTGGATAATAACCTCACGATTAATGAGTATACATACCTCTTAATGACAAATGAAATTTTCTACCTTTGCAGGAGTTTACTTTATTCCTAGTGCTGGACAAATTGCTTTGTCTGCGTCTGAAGCGATTGTATTAGGTGAAATTATGATCGATGTAAGCACCGAGCATATAAAACAATTAATGATGGGCTAAAGAATCCACAAAATAATGCTGCTAAAGCTCATGGTATTCCTAAAGGTTTACTAGATTCGAATAGTCGTATCAACTTTAGGAATTTTAACCAAAAAGTAAACGGGAAAAATGCTTTGCTTAACAAGATCCTAAAACAGGCTATGCTAAAGAAGATAACGTAGGACCAGGCGGAAGAAAGTGGAAAAATAAAAGATAAAACTGGAATAGGAAAGCTTCAACTACATGTAAGGACTAAACTTTCAATCTAACACATGGACCTTTCGATTAGTACGTTTCTCTATATGTCATTTTTAAACACTGTGATTGTTTTTATACATTTGCAATGTTATGATTAACTAGAACTAAATAAATATAGATATGTTTGAAACTAGGTAATTGTTCATACTGGCTGTGATTCTAATTTTGTTTTGGGTCATTTAGTCAGTGGAAAGATAAATGCTCAAGTTGCGGAAAGAATAGCAGCACATACCCTATAGAATGGTATGAATTAAATGCAGAATATTCCGACATTCCTTAAAACAATGAACAAGAGGAAGGTTTTTATATGAATTACAATTTGATTTATTATGGTAGAAAAGTTAGAAGATTTTTGCTATTTACTATTAAATTTATCGATGTTTTTTTGTTATATCTAGTGATTGGAAGGCAAACGTATTTAGCAATTAAAATTTTTTTGTTTATTGTACTCATATGGATAACAGGGGCTGCAGTTGTATTAATAAGAAGGAAAATCCTGTATGGAACAATAAATTATAGACCAAAAGAAGATGGGTATTTGCATCCAATTCATGACAGAAGAGAAAATATTATGTTGCTAGTATGTGTTATGTTATTAATCATGCAATTATATATTCTTTCTCTGCCATTACCTACTATATAAAATGCTAGTTTCCTATCTTCTGGCTCTCACCGTAATAGTAAATCCAACAAGGGAGTATTTTTTCTGAGAATGAAAGTTAGGCTAAAGAACATAAGAGAGAAAAATGAAAAATACTCAAAATTTGTACTTTTCCAATCGACAATAGTGACAGGGATAAAATACCCACAATTACATTACTGGGATTTTTTTTTAAAGATGTCAGATGAAGAGAAGTATATAGCAACTATACAAAATTTTATCAAAATAAAATTAGGAAGGTCCTAAATGAAAACAAAGCTTAGAGGATTAAAGCGCAGATGGAAACTAATGCTAAAAAACTTGGATAATATGGCTGAAACAATTGATTCTACTGACGATGAAATTTTTATTAAAGAATCCTTCCAAGATTTCAACAGAAAAATATCTTCCTCATATAAAATTGAGTTATTTGATAAGCTATTGCATATACTTACTACTAAACAAAAACAAGATGGTAAGCGATGTTATCTATTATGGTATCTTCCCAATGACATATTTGAATCTAGTATTTTAATTTTTAACGGATCTGTTGCATTAGAAAAGTTTATCAAAGAAAGATCCTCTAGTGCTATTGATAGTGGCGAGTATCGGTTGTTTTTAAATGAAGAGAACAATCCAGAAAATTATATAAGTGCTAGAGTGAAGGATGAAGAAATGTTATCCGCAATAGTGACAATTGAAGATGAGGAATATATATACAAAGTTCCTGTGATTTTAATCGCTAATGAAAAAATCATTTCTATGATAAAAATTGGACTGAGTTGAAAAGATTGTCATAATGATTTAAATCTCATTGCTCTCCCTGTATGATTGCTATCGAATCCCTTTGTTTATTGTAGAAAACGGCATGGGCGCAGCAGATGAAATCGATGAGAAGGGAGAAATCAATAATCAATTTAGCCCTAAAAGAAGGCGTTGAACTGATGGATCATAACTCATGGGGCTGCATTGATATCGTCAGTGCCTCGACTTCGCAAATGTGTGAACGTTATGGTTTTATCTATGTTGATGCTGATGATGAAGGAAATGGCACCTACGATCGGAAGAAAAAAAATCCTTTTTTTTTGTATCTTAACAGTGAGATTCGTGAAATTTGGAACGACAGATATAGTGTTGTTAGTAAAAATATTAAAAAATTATTGTCCAATACAAATCGAATTAATATAGTTTTTTCATTGGAAAATATGTTCAAACTGTTTTGATTTAACATGAATTCTATTAATTTTGAGCATATCCTATATGAACTTTAAATGGAGTTTAAAGAGGAAGGTTAATAGTGTTATAATATATATAAAATAAAAAAGGTGAACAAACAGTGGATAGAAAGAAAATATCGGATAATCTCTATATTAGATTAGTGGATTTTATTTATAAGTGTGACAAATTAAGTACAGATTTCTATATTGCAAAATTTTTACTTGATAATTTAGATAAATTTCCTGATTTAACTAGCCAAGAAGTTGCTATGAATGCCTTTACCTCCAAGGGATCAGTTACAAAGTTCTGTAAAAAACTCGGTTACGAAAGTTTTTTCGACCTTAGGCATGATCAAGAAAAACTATCTAAAGAAGCTCATCTATTCCATGAAATCCAATCAGACAATCCACAAAAGAGTATTCAAAATTTCATCCAAAATTCTTATCAACTAGATTTAAAAATTTTTTCGATGTTTGATTACCATCAAATTATAAGAATAGCCAGCTTGATTCAATCAGCAAATTCAGTAGCACTGATTTCACCCGCATTTACTTTTGAATCTGTAAACTTATTGAAAGAAGTCCTCCATAGTAGTGGTTACAGAGTTTTTTTATTAAATAGATCCACACCTGTAGGGACTTTATTGGATATGGCTGATGAAGCTGATTTATCAATATTTATCTCTATGACAGGACAATGGATGGATAGAGAAAAAGTAGAACAGCTAGAGCGAATTAAAGATAAATCTGTTTTGATCACTACTAATCTGAACGAACGGACTCACTCACATAAAGACTCTTTCAAAGAGCTAGTAATTCTTGACAAAACATCTTTTTCATCTTCTAATTTTATTTCGACTAAATTATATACAAACTATTTTGTAGCGTTGCTCTATTATCTTGATATCAATGAATTATGACCTTCTTGACAGAAGGTTTTTTTGTATCCAAATTTGGAAACTTTACACCGTTGAAATCGATTTCTTTTGCTTAGTATAATCTACTTGTAGCTACAAACTTTAAGAGATGGGGAAAAATAATGAATAATGCTATGAGTTTCATTGAAGAGAGATTGATGCCTCCAATGGTTAAATTGGCTAATCAACGACATTTAAAAGCAGTGAGAGATGGATTAATTGCCACAATTCCATTAACTGTTATAGGCTCAATTTTTTTATTAGTTGCAAGTTTGCCATGGCCGAAAAGTTATGTGGATTTTCTTGCAGATAATCCTGATTTAGTCTCCCAATTGAAGATTCCATTTAGAATGAGTGTAGGGCTGCTTTCTGTATATGCTTCTTTCTCAATTGGGAAGCGATTAGCGGAAAGCTATAGATTAGATGGCCTTTCTGGAGGAATTGCTGCATTTTTTACATTTTTAGTTACTTTGGATTTTACATCTTTTGATGAAGGGACATTTCTATCAACTAAGTATCTTGGCGGAGAAGGTATGTTCACAGCAATCATTACAGCAATCGTTGCTATTGAAGTTATGAGGTTATGTAAGAAATATAATGTTGGGATTAAAATGCCGGAAGAAGTGCCGTCTAATGTTATGCAAAGCTTTTCTTCCATGATTCCAATTTTTTTATCGATAGGATTTGTGTGGTTTGTTGTTCACTTCTTAGGATTTGATATTAATGACTTGATTAGTAAAATTGTCTCACCTTTGTTAAGTGTGGGATCAAATACGATCTGGGCACCTTTAGTATTTGTTTTTCTAACCTGTTTAATGTGGTTATTCGGAATGCATCCCAATGTATTGTCAGCAATTATGACTCCTATATGGATTATGAATGCTGAAGCAAATATGTTGGCAGTTCAAGCTGGTGAAGCTATACCCAATATTGGTGTTAAACCGTTTATCTTTACGTTTATTTGGATAGGTGGAGGAGGAGGAACTTTGGCATTGTGCACATTAATGTGTTTCTCAAAAGCACCTTATCTTAAAAAATTGGGGCGGCTCTCAATTCTACCTGGATTTTTTAACATAAATGAACCATTGCTATTTGGTCTTCCAATTGTATTAAATCCAGCATTAGCTATTCCATTTTTTATAGCACCAATAATTACCGTTCTTGTGACATACCTAGCTTTTTCAACAGGGATTATCCCTGGTATGGCCTATCCTCTAGCAGTAGAATGGACTGTTCCGTCTATATTCGGATCGGTTATTCTTACCACGAGTCTGAAGGCTTTAGTTTTAGTGATAATTAATTTTCTAATCAGTTTAGGCATTTATTATCCTTTCTTTAAGGCATATGAGTCTAAATTAATAAAAGAATCAATGGATTAGGTATATTTGAAAGGAGAAAATTATGAATAAGAATAGTACTGTATTTCCAAAGGATTTTTTATGGGGCGGTGCGATTGCTGCCAATCAAGCAGAAGGGGCTTGGAATAAAGACGGTAAAGGATGGAGTATTGCTGATATTAACCGTTTTGAAGCTGATATTCCATTAGATCAAAAATATAATGAAGAAATAACATCTGAGTATGTGACATTTGCAATGAAGGATACAAAAGGAATCTATCCTAAAAGAGAAGCTATTGATTTCTATCATACGTATAAAGATGATCTGAAATTAATGAAAGAATTAGGACTAAAAACATTTCGTACTTCCATTAGCTGGGCTAGGGTATTTCCTAATGGAGATGATAGCACACCAAATGAAAAAGCCTTGCAATTTTATGATGATTTAATTGATGAGATCATAAAAAATGATATGGAACCAATGATTACCTTATCGCATTATGAAATGCCATTAAATTTAACTACTAATTATACTGGTTGGTATAGTAGAGAACTCATTGCCTTTTTTGTAAAATTTTGTGAGACATGTTTTGATCGTTATAAAAATAAAGTCAAATATTGGATTATTGTAAATCAGATTAACTTAATCGTTCATGAATCTTTTAATCACTTAGGAATAGCAGAGGATAAGGTGAATAATCTGGAAGAAGCGAAATATCAAGGTGTTCATAATGAAATGGTTGCATGTGGGCAAGCAACTGAAATTGCTAAGAAAATTAATCCGGATTTTCAAATTGGAATGATGCTATGTCATCAACTAGCTTATTCTGAAACTTGTAAACCAGAAGATGTTTTGGCAACTTTAAAAAGAAATCAAATGGAGTATTTCTTTGGAGACATTCTCTTACGAGGTGAATACCCTGGATATGCGTTTCGTTTTTTTGATGAAAAAGGATTTAATATTGAGATCACAGAACAAGATAAGAAAGATTTAAAAAATACAGCTGATTTCATGTCTTTTTCTTATTATTATTCTAAAATCACCAATGCAGAAACATATATGAATAAGAAATCAGCATTTAGAAATCCTAACCTTAAAGAAAGTGATTGGGGATGGAGTTTTGATCCAATTGGGTTGAGAATTGCGCTTAATGAGTATTGGGATAGATGGAAGAAACCGATTTATATCACTGAGAATGGTGTTGGTGCATTTGATAAATTAGAATCTGGTAAAATACATGATCCCTACAGAGTACAGTTTTACAAAGATCATTTGATTCAAGTAGAAGAAGCAATAAAAGATGGTGTTGATGTAAAAGGGTTTTATGCATGGGGGCCAATAGACATTGTTAGTTGCTCTTCCTCTGAGATGGAAAAAAGATACGGTTTTGTTTATGTCGATTACGATAACTATGGTAATGGTTCAGGACAACGTATAAAAAAAGACAGCTTTGAATGGTATCAAAAAGCTATTGCAACAAACGGAATCTCTCTGCATGAAGAAAAAAATTAGTAGAAATACTTGGGGCATATTTTCTTTAATTATTTTAGGCGTTAGCATTATAGCGATTGCTTATAATTCTTTTCTAAACCCTGCACAAATAAATTCAGGAAGTGTCGCTGGTTTAGCAACTGTTTTAAATGAATTCATGACGATTAAGGTAGGCTACATTATTTTTCTAGCTAATGTTCCTGTACTTGTTTGGTGTTACGTATATTTTGGACTATCAGTTTCGATTAGAACACTCTTAGGAGGATTATTACAACCTGCTTTAGTCTTAGCTTTTGAAGGCATACCTGTGTCACCATTCGATAATTTTGTAAATGCTGTTTTGGGAGGAACTTTAACTGGAGTTGGTGTCAGTATACTATATTATGCAAATGCTTCTACAGGTGGATCTGCAGCAATCGCTTTAATCATAAGCCATATGAAGAGACTAAACAAAGGATTTATCTTGTTTCTTATAGATGGGAGCATTGTTTTGAGTAGTCTAATAGTATTTCCTGGTGAAAAAGTTTTATATTCTTTTTTAAGTGTATTTTGTTTAACCTGCACAGTTACTATTATTCAAAAACTTTATGAAAGGTTAGCTCTTTCTACTTGTACGACTTTAGAGTAATGATAATATAACTTAATTTCTGTTATCTGTGATACGATCTAGTAAATAATCTAGGAACGAAAGAGGAAGCGAAACGGATAATAATTTGGAAGTAATCATGGGATTGATCGTCAATGCCGGTGATGCAAAGAGTCACGCTATGGAAGCGATTCGGGAAGCAAAAACAGGGAATATTGAAGAAGCTTACCAGAAAATTCGGAATGCTGATAAAGCTTTGGTGGAAGCCCATCATTCACAGACTAGTTTGTTATCTGAAGAAGCCAGAGGTAACCACATAGAAATTTCTCTTTTGATGGTTCATAGTCAAGATCACTTAATGACTGCAATTGCGTTTAAAGATTTGGCAAAAGAGATTATTGATTTATATAAGTCAATTTCAAAAATATGAATATTTTATGAGGTGGTTTACGCCACCTCTATTTTTGTATTGGGCAGCAGAATTTTATTGAAGTAGCGGCTTCTTCAACTAAGAAACCTATTATTTTATACAATAACCCTAAGCGCACTGGAATTGATTGCAGCCCTGTAGTCATTAATGAAGTCCTCAAAATTCATAATATAATAGGAATAAAAGAAGCTGGAGATCATAATAAAATAAAAGAATCTGTCTTCCCTCAAGGAAAAGAAATATATCTTTATTCTGATGGAGAAGAGGATTTAAACAAAAAAATCGAATTAGGCTTTACACGTCTTTCCACCGTATGGGGAAATATTTATCCTTTAGAGGTCAAGAATTGGTTTAATAATCTGCTAAATAGAGAAAATAAATCCTTTGAATATGATGAGCAATTAAATGACCTTCTATCAAAGAGTCCTATTCAGCAATTGAAAAAATAAATATCAAGAACAAAGAATATTGATATGGGGGTTGCAAGAAAACCATTGGGTATGCTTGAGTGATAGTAAGACATAATTATTTTAGAAACCAAATTTTATTTGGTCTTTTTTATTTAAGAATAGGGTGATAAAATAAACATAGCCCATTATTGTTGCATATGCAACAATAATGGGCTATTATAGTGCTAGATAGGGAGGGGATAGTTCGTGGAGGATATACTTCGTGAGATAGGTTCGATCAGTAGAATGTTGGAATCAATTGCTAATATTGAATTTAAAGAGGTTCAACTCAGTAAAGGGCAATACATTTACTTAGTTCGTATATTTGAAAATGAAGGAATTATTCCTGAACGATTAGCCGAACGGATCAAAGTTGATCGCACGACTTTGTCTCGGGCGGTAAAAAAGTTAGAGGAAAATGGTTTTATCCTAAAAGAGTCAGATAAAGAAAATAAAAAAATCAAACACTTATACACAACTTCCAAAGGAAAACAGGCAGTTCAATTAATCATAAGAGAAAATAACTATTCAAATAAAGTAGCGATTCAACAGTTATCTGCTTTAGAAAGAAAAAATCTTGCGGAAATGCTGGCAAAAATAAAATCTTCGGTAGAAGTTGATTGGGTCAACGTCAAGAATGGGATCAAAAGAGACTATTGAAGGGAGAAGGCAGATGGAAAGCTTACACTTGGTTGAATGCACAGAACGTGACGTTGATATTCTGAAACAGGTAAGTATTGAAACGTTTACGGATACATTTAAAAATCAAAATGAAGAAGAAAATTTGATGGACTACATCAATTCAAGCTATACAACAGAAAAGTTAAGGGAAGAGATCACTGAGGATGAAAGCCATTTTTATTTGATAGAAAAATCGGAAGAAATCATTGGCTATTTAAAGCTAAACGTGGGCAATGCTCAAACAGAAAGCATGAAAGAGAACGCTATGGAAGTTGAGCGGATTTACATTCGATCGAAATTCCAAAGAAGCGGGTATGGAAAATACCTCATCCAGTTAGCTGAATCTATAGGAAAAAAATGGAACAAATCATACATATGGTTAGGTGTGTGGGAAAAGAACTTCAACGCACGTTCTTTTTACGAGCACATGGGCTTTCACAAAGTAGGGCAACATTCATTCTACATGGGAAAAGAAGCACAGGTAGATGATATTTTGTTAAAAAGGATATAGCTCGGCTGGCTGCTGAAAAAACAGAGAGCCTGAAAAATAAAGGACATGAATTTGTTCAAATAAACTAAATAGGAGTGTAGAGAAAGTGAAGAAAATAATGATCGATCAAGAATTTTGGGCACTATTTCCAGAAGCACAAGTCAACTGCCTTGTTGTAAAAAATATAAACAATGTTGCCGATGCTGCACACGAAACGTTTTTTACTGACTTGCTAAAAAATAGTAAAGAACAAGCAAAGCGTTACTTAACGACCGACACCTTCAGTGAAAACCAGGTGATCCAAGAATGGCGAAGTGCTTTTCAGCAATTTAAAACGAAAAAAGGGGTACGCTCTTCCATCGAAGCACTGTTGAAGCGGGTGAATCAAGACAGAGAATTTTCTCCCATCAATCCTTTAGTAGATATCTATAATAGTATTTCCTTGAAATATGGTGTCCCTTTAGGCGGAGAAGACCTCGATACAATCGTTGGCGACCTTCATTTAGGCGTTGCAAAAGGCGGCGAATCTTTCTTTCCCTTAGGTGCAGATACTGATTCCCCGGCTTTGGAAAATGAAGTCATTTACTATGATGAGAAAGGTGCAATTTGTCGATGCTTGAATTGGCGGGAAGCCCAACGTACGATGCTAACAGAAGAGACCACTCATGCTGTTTTATTCATCGAGTCGATCAATGAAACGCAACGGGCTCGTGCAAATGAAGCAATCAAAGAGTTAAGTCTGTTGATTCAAGAATATTTTAACGTAACAGGTAATGATTATTTGCTAAGTAAAGAAAGTCCTGAAATCATTTTGTAGAGGGAAGCTTCTTGTCTCTAGGATCAGGATGTGCACCTACTTTTTCTCGATTTTGCATACGATTCTCTCATTTTGATTACTCGGTCATCGTGAAAATCTTGACCCAAATACTCGGATGTGCAATAATTAGGTGGAATTTAAATAATGACATTAGATTTGTTCGCCGGAATAAATCTTATTGAAGTCAGAAAAACTAACCTTAGGCTTTTATGGTTAGTTTGTCTGACTTCTTTTTTGTTTTAGGAGGTATAGGCAGATGTTAAAAGAACAATTGAAAGAATACGGAAAGGGCCCTAACCAGTCGGGACTTTCCAGTAAAGAAGCAGAAATGAAGCTAGAAAAATATGGATTTAATTCCATAGAAAGCAAAGATGAGAAGCACTTTTATGACTATTTGAAAGAGTCGATGAAGGATATTACCATCTTGATTTTAATCGTTGCAACGCTCTTATCTTATTATGTTGCTTTTCAAAACCATCCGGATGATTTTACGGAACCGATAGTCATCTTTTCAATTGTCATTCTTAATCTATATTTGTCGATTCGACAGCAAAAAAATGCGGAAAAATCAATGAGTGAATTAAATAAGATGAGTGTTCCCGTAAGTAAAGTATTCAGAGATGGGGTGTTAAAAGAGATTGAAAGTTTGAACATTGTTCCTGGTGATATTGTTCAGTTGGCGTTAGGGGACCGTATTCCAGCAGATGCTAAGCTTTTAACGAGTAGTAATTTCTTTGTTGATGAATCGTTTCTAACTGGTGAAAGTGAACCAAGTGAAAAAGATCCCACCTATATTTCTTCTAGTGAAGATTCTTTAGGGGACAAAAAAGACTTGGTTTTTTCTGGCTCATTGGTCGTCACAGGAAAAGCAAACGTTCGAGTGGAAAAGACAGGAATGAATACGGAAATTGGTAAAATATCGAGCTTATTAAGCAAGGAAGAAACAACCGTAGCACCTCTACAAATAAAAATGCAAAAACTTGGGAAAGTTCTAGGACTAATCGCTATTCTCTCTGGCTTTCTAGCGATTGCTATAGGAATCAGCAAAGGATTGTCTTTAGAGACCAGTATCATGACCGCAATATCCATGGCTGTTGCTGCTATTCCAGAGGTTTTGCCAGTCGTAGTAACAATCTCTCTAGCAGTTGGGATGAGGAATATGGCACTGAAGAAAACCATCGTTAGGACTCCTTCAACAGTGGAAACCGTTGGAGGTGTTTCAATCATCTGCTCAGATAAAACTGGAACGATTACGGAAAATAAGATGATCGTGAAAGAAGTTATTATCATGAAGGATAGACTGACTTCCTGCTTAGAAATAACAGAAGAGAAGGATAAAAATCTCTTATTTCTCTTCTATCTTGCTAGTTCGATGGAAGAAAATACAACAGTAACTAGTAATCCAACAGAGTTGGCGATCAGAAAAAAACTGGCATCGCTCTTCACTAAAGAGGAACTAGGTAAAGTCGCTTCAACCTTTGAACAGATTCATGAAGTTCCTTTTGATTCAAAACGAAAAAGAATGACTGTCTTATATAAAGTAAACAACCAATATGTTTCTGTCACAAAAGGGGCTTTTGATCGCTTGGATCTCATTGATGCGAACAACCCCACCTACGTGAGCAAGCATGATGAGTTGGCCAATCAAGCCTATCGTGTTTTGGGCGTTGCTTATAAAAGATACGATGAAAGACCTACACGTCTTACTGAAGAAATTCTTGAAAGTCAGTTAGAATTTGCAGGATTTGTTGGGATTATCGACCCAGCTCGGCCCGAAAGCTATCCGGCTGTTTCTATTGCAAAACAAGCAGGGATTCAAACCGTAATGATCACAGGGGACCACTTACTGACAGCAAAAAAAATCGCAGAGGATGTAGGAATTCTCACCGATGGAAAGAAAGCAATGACCGGAGCGGATTTACATGAAATGAGCGATGAAAAACTAGCCCGTGTGATTGATGACTATCGAGTCTTTGCCCGTACTTCCCCAGAAGATAAAATTCGAATCGTAAAAGCATTCCAAAAAAATGATGAGATTGTCGCCATGACTGGCGATGGTGTCAATGATGCACCTGCATTAAAAGCAGCTGATGTAGGGATCGCAATGGGAGGAGGCACAGAAGTAGCAAAGGAAGCCTCTGATATGGTTTTAGTAGACGATAATTTTGCGACGATTGTGCAGGCGGTTGAAGAAGGACGACGGGTATACAGCAATATCAGAAAATCATTATACGCGATGCTTGGTTGCAATATTTCTGCACTGACGATCGTTTTAATTTCCTTGCTCGTTGGGTGGGGAGCACCTGTTACAGCGGTTCAATTGTTAATCATAAAAGTAGTTGCAGATGGAATCCCAGGAATGAGTCTTAGCATTGAACCAGTCGATAAAAAAGCAATGAAGGAAGCCCCTGTCACTAAATACACGAGCATTTTTGCGCAAGGATTATTGGTAAGAATTGTAGAAATCTCAATTGTTTTTACAGTCGTCACATTAGGCGCGATTCTAATTGGACGTCTAGAATCGATAGAGGTTTCGCAGACAATGACATTTATTGTATTGGGATTATCAACTATTGTGCATATGTTTAATTGTAGAAGTAAAGAATCTATCCTGAAGCTGCGTTTTTTGAGCAATCCGTTGTTAGTAATGACAACCTTCATAGGTGCATTGATCATTATCTTGTTAGTAACGATTCCATTCACGCAAACCATTTTTGGCTTTGTCTCTCTTCGTGCAGTTGACTGGCTATGGGTAATCGGATTATCCATTTTTTCTTTAGTGTATATTGAAGTGAAAAAATACTTTGGTTTCTTCTAATAAGAATGATAGATAGAAAATCTTCTATTAACAAATTTTCTTGAGAAATGATGGAGGGCAAAAACTGGGAAGTTTTTGCTTCTCCTTTAATTATTTACAGATACTTATGATTTCTGGTTTGATAGTATTTAGAAGATATTAGAATGCACAGCAACTATTGTTGTAAGGAAGGATTCGGTAGTATGTTTCAGGCAAATCGCCAGAAATAGCCAAAAAATCCTCTCTATTCTACTCTCTTTTTCAAGAATTCCTGTTAAATAATAGGTTTTATGTCAAAATGAAGGGTAGAAATGGATGAGGAGTGGTTGAAATGAAAGAAACGATATTAGCAATGAAGCTGAAAGAATATAGAGAAAAAAACAAGCTAACGCAAAGTATGCTAGCAGAATTATTAGAAGTAAGTGACAAGACGATCTCAAAATGGGAGTTAGGTGCTACGTACCCGAGCAAAAAAAATATGATCAAAATAGCCGAAGAATTGGATATCTCATTAGAAACATTACTTTTGGAAGAAACTAAGAAAGACAATGAGGATTTAAAAGTAAGTATCAAGTATGGGGTGATTAGTTTTTGCTTGATCTTTTTTGTCACGATGATCATAACTTCGTTCAATCAAGACTTCAGCAGGATTATGAATCTTTCTATTCAAGAAAAATTAGGCGTACTTTTAACCACCGCTTTAAAATTATTGAGTATCTCTGTGCCGCCAGCAATCATCATTGGCTGCGTGTTTTATTTTTATATCTTCCCAAAAAATAAAAAAGAGAACGAACCATTTCCTCGATTCCGACAGAAATGGTAGATTAGGGTAGAGGAATCAAGTCATGGACAGAAAAACGGCATTTTAGATAAAAAAGCGTGCGCAGTCTGGCTGGTGTGAAAAGCGTATGGATTTTACAAGAAGGAGAGAGCAGAATGGGATTATTTGGTAAAAAGAAAGAAGTCAGAAATTTAACGAAGGAAGAAGCAGCAGAGATCAAAGAAGAAATGGCACGACAAATGCTTTCAAAAAACGAAAATGATATTGGCATGGTCAAGAAAATCAAAGACCTGACAAACATGAGCACAGGACAAGCGAAAGAGCTATTCCTGAAATTCAGGGATGAGTTAACCGAGAGATAGCGGATAGGGAATCAGCCAACACCAGCCTTTCAAAAGGGAGGCAGATTCGCTTCATTGACAGCTTATGCGGTTGAAAAGGATGTTGTAATCTGGTCAGTTAGTATTATAAACTTTGGTTACTCCGTAAAACTTCTATTACAATCAATTTTTTCTTCAAATGGAGGGGCACAACGATGTCGAAAGATTTAAAAAAGGTTTACAGTATTACGATGATTCAGGTAGTGATTTACGTGATTGCATTCGCCATGGCTTTTCTCAATCGTGGGATCTCACCGAACTGGCCCTTCTACTTGGTCCTAGTAGGAATATTAGTAGGATTTTTTATTCCCGAAAAATATCGCTCACAATTTTCTTCGACTGCTCCGGGTATTTTTTTAAAGAACCGTACGCGACGTACAGAAAATATAATCGAACTGACCGTCACTTGTTTCGTCATTTTTCTGGTAATTTATTTAAATCTTGTCTAGAGGGGGTGTGACTATGAATACGATCAAAAAGAAGCGGCGGCTAGGATTGGTGGGTCTTTATTTACTTTTAATTACAGTGTCCGCACTTATACGACAAGTGAAGTACTATGGCATAACGACGATGCTTATGATCATTCTCACTTTCCTCGTACTGGTCATTTTATGGGGGTCTTTGCTTCGTCATAACGTTATTCGTGTCACTTGGACAAGTATGACTTATGAACCAAATCTTCATAAAAGTGAACGGGCGTTTTTGTTTAGCCTCGTTACTTTAGTAGCGCCGGTTCTTAGATTTCATGACCTAACTGTCTATGACCTAATCGTTTCTGTTGTAGCTATATTGGTAGGGATAGCTGGTTTTGTAATAAATGAGCATCGATTAAATCGGAAAAAACAAACGCTATAGTAGAATTTTCCATTTGATCTCAGAAGTGACCGTTTTTATGCGGTCGCTTTTTTAATGAAATAAATGATCTTTTAAGCGCAATGAAAATAAATCAGATCACGGTGATCCGTACCGTGTCTTCTTTATTTTGAAACGCGTTTTATAGAAACATACAAAATTCTCTAGTCTTCAACAACAACCGCTGTTCCACTGGCTGTCACCACAATTAACATAATATCTGAATTTACAAATTGATTGTAACTGATATGCGTACTGACTATGGCGTTTGCTGATAAGCGATGCGCTTGTTCTTCCAACTCCACGAGAGCTAACTTTCTTCCTTTAGAATATTCATCAGAATAGGTAGTAGATTTTCCACCAAATATTCCTTTTATCCCACTTATGGCGTCCTTTACGATGTTCACGGAAATCACTTGTTCATTAAAAATAGCTCCTTTTACTTCACTGATTTTTTGGTCTGCAATGGTCTCGGTTGTTACTAAATACATAATAGATTCCTTCTTTCACAATTTCATTTCTACAGTAAAAATAGTGGCGCTGTTATAGGCTAATGAGCAATTGACGTTTTCAAAAAATAAGAGTTGATTTTGAGAAATATTTCTGACAGACAGCAGTTTGTCCGTTAAAAAAAGGTCGATATTTTGTTTGATACAATCTTCCGTCTCCACGATAAAACTCATACTTGCATAAGTCCCTTTAGTAAAAGCAAATTCCCCTTCTTCCTTTTTACTTTCAAGACAAGGGATATCTTCATTTTCACGATGAACATAAAAAATTTGATCGAGAGAGGATAGATTCATATTATTGGCTTTTATCAAATCCACCTCGCCATTTTCCACAACTGATTCTGGAAAAGAATGAAAATAACGATCGGACCTCTCGAAGAAACTTATTTCGTTTAACTTGTAGGAATTTTGGGCCTCGATAACGGCGTGTACGGTATTTTTTATAGCTAGTAATTCATCGATCTTTTTTTGGATCGTTTGTTCGGCTTCAATAAAAAAAGGTGCCATGTTTGATTGGGGCAAAATGGTTTTGATGGAACGAAGCGAGTACCCAATATTTTTAAAAACGAGAATCTGATAGAGTTTGTAGATATTTTCTTCATCAAAGAAAAAATACCCGTTTTCATTCCGTTCCTTTGGTATGAGCAATTCGATATCAATATAGTGTCGAATGGTGTGTTTCGAAATAGAAAACAATGATGCTAGTTCACTTGTTGTAAGTAATTTCATAAGCAGCCTCCTGAGGATAAGTATATCGTGTCGGGTAACCACACAGTCAATAGCTTATGAAAAAAAGTTTAGATGGTTATATTCAAGTTTCTCTCGGTTGTTTTTTGTAGTGTGTTGAGAGAGGCGTTCATTTATAGTGAGCGATAAAAAATGAGTGATTGAATTGGAACAGCTTGATTGAGTAAGTTAGTAAAATGAATTCTCTGGAAAAAATGGAAATTAGTTTTTTTGAGTTCAATAGGTACTTAGACATGCCAGAAACAACTTTGATTAACTGGATTATGGAAAAAGAGAATAATAAACAATAAGGAAAGTTAGACAGTATAGAAGGACCATAGCTGCCTGAGTGTAAGGAAATGAGAATCAAGAATCCAGATGAAAAGTAAGATTACACTCACTTACCTCATTTGAGAAAGAAACGGAATCGTTAAGAGAAATGGTGCTTTTTGCGAGTTCTTTGATTTCTGCAACAAAGTGCGTTCATGAATGAGCGTGTTATTATCAATTCCTACGACAGAAATATTTTCTGTTTGGGGATTCAAATTACTCGAATCTTTTCTTCTCTTTAGGAAACGACTCGTTAAATAAGTTCTTTGTTTTCAGACGTTTGCGTAAATATGCAGGATGCTATGAAAATATCGATTTTCTTTTTCTGATCACAGCTTGTAATCTAATAGGTGTAAGACAAGCATTAGATGTGCGGTACTTATGTATTAAAGATTATCAATAACCATCGTTTTTTAGAATGGCGATTCTGTATGTATTCTATTTTCTAGAAACCCTAATCTAACAACTTTTTTTCAGACATTCGATTGAATCGAATGTCTTTTTTGTCGTCTTCCCACAAACGATGGTTATTGAGCTGAACCAATAAAGGAGGAGGGAAGATGAAACGAAAGCTGGGGCAGCTATTTGGGATTATAGGTATTTTATTGGCCTTGCAATTTCCAACAACGGTTAACGGAGCTCAAGTCCGCTCTGTAGAAACGGAAGGGATGATCGGCTTTACCGGGGGATATGAACCCATCGGGACGCCTGATCCGAAACCGCCGGAACACATCGTTAAACCGCCCGTACCAACCAAACCTGGCGGTTCCTTACCGCAAACCAATAGTGAGACAACTGTATGGCTCCTTTGGTTAGGGCTTCTACTTGTAGGGATTGTGTTCTATCTAAGAAGACGAAACAAGCAACAACACACCAACGAAAACAAAAAAGAAAGCAGGAGTATTTTATGAAATTTATTCGATTAGCAACGATTGCCGCATTATCAACAACCATTTTAGCCGGGAGCGCAAGTGCCGTTCTTGCCGATGAAGCAACAGAAACAAAGGAGTTACAAGAAGTTCGCAACCTTCCGACCGACGGTCAAGTCGAATTTCGTCCCGCAACGGATGAAGATGATGAAATGGAGATTATTATTCCTGATCCAGACCCAGATGTGGACATTGATCCATTGATTCCAACGGCTGGACCACTCTCTCTGTTAATGGCCCCAACGATGAACTTTGGGACGCAAGTGATCTCAAACCAAAACAAAGAGTACAACATGGTCGCAGAGATGCAACAAAAAGCAGGCACGACGGGCGAAGAAAACAAAGTACCTTATGTCAGTTTCGCTCATGTTCAAGATATCCGCGGAAACAATGCCGGCTGGGATTTATCTGTTTCGTTGAGTGAGTTTGAATCTCAAACCCAAAACAATATTTTAACCGGTGCAGAAGTCGTTTTTGTCGGTTCTCGCATCCAATATGAAGGAACGCCAGAAAATGCCCCTTCTTCTCACGCAGATGGTCTTACATTGAGCCCAACGACAGGCGCCCAAAAAGTGATGACTGCAGGACCAGGCAAAGGTGCAGGTGCATCGTCTGTTGTCTGGGGAAATCAAGCCGAATTAATGGATCAATTTGAAGCAGACGGTTTTGATCCAGAAAATGATGTTGTCGAAAACGGTGCGATCCAATTGCATGTACCAGGTTCTACCACCAAAGATGCGACAACGTATAAAGCAACGTTAACTTGGGACTTAACATCAACCCCAGGAGATGAGCCTGTAAAATAGAACCTGGACTTAGTGAAATTGGTACCTGAATGAACTTGATGAGAAACTCTCGACAGCGTTGCATGCAAGTGTAGCGCTGTTTTTTTAAGAAAGGACGATTGATTTGAACCACCAACGTATCGCTAGTTATCTACAAAAGAACCGGATTCTGTTTTTAGCCCTTGTCACTGTTTTGATTGCCTTGTTTCCAGTGAGTGGAAAAGCAGAAGAGGCGAACTTGAATTTTTACGTCACCCCCGAATTTCCAGACAGCCAAGTAGAAGGATCAACTAGTTATTTTGATCTGAACCTGAAACCAGGTGCCACTGAGTCTTTGACCTTAACACTGCAAAATGCCAGTGACGAACCCATTCAGGTACGAATCACGCCTCATACGGCGTATACCAATGTGCATGGTGTGGTGGAGTATGGGAAAGATGCGGAGGAAGCTGATCCGACCTTACCCTATGCTTTGGATGAAGTGATTGAATCACCGGAGGTGATCGATTTAGCAGGAAATGAGACCAAAACGGTCGACGTTGCTTTACATATGCCTCAGGCTTCTTTTGATGGTTTTTTAGCTGGCGGGTTGCGAATCAGTGAAGTCAAAGAAGAAAGTGAAGAAGATCCAACGGATGAAGAAGGTCTGGCGATCAAGAATGAGTTTGCCTATGTCATCGGCGTTATTGTCAGTAACTCTCGGAATTCAGTCCAACCCGACCTTGAGTTGTTAGATGTGTTTGCGGATCAATTGAACTACCGCAATGTGATCAGTGCGACGATCCAAAACTTCACGCCGACGTTTGTGAACCGCATGGCTGTGGAGGCAACGGTTCAACGAGTGGGCGAAGACGATATTCTCTATGAAGCCAGTGAAGAAATGATGCAGATGGCGCCGAATTCACACTTTCATTTTCCAATTTCCCTAGAAGGTGATCGTTTTGTGGCCGGCGACTATCTCTTAAAACTAAAAGCAACTTCTGGAGAAGAAGAATGGGCATGGGAACGAACATTCACGATTGAGGCCGACGAAGCACGCAGTTTTAACCGTGCAGATGTGACGATCGACTCAAGTCTAAATTGGTGGATGATCGGTGCAATCAGTTTATTGCTTTTATTAGCAGTTGTTCTTCTTTACTTGATCATCAAACGAAGAAAACAAGCAACGAAGCAAGAGAAGTAAGGAGTGAAGGATGTATGATAAAAGTTCGCAAGCAAGCGGCTTATTTTGGCGCAATTCTTTTAATTTTCCAAGCCATTTCGCTGTCTTTGACACAGGCTTATGCCGAAACGGACGACACTGTGGATCCACAATTGGTTGAAGCGTTTCGCTCGCACCAACCGGAGTATCTCAATCTGAACCAATCCATGATTCCTTCGGAACAGGAAACAGAAGTGGTACAAGAGTTTTCATTCATGGATAAGACCTTTCGAACGACAGTGGGACAACCAGTTCTCTTGCGTTTCACGAGTACGTTGCCAGCCAACGAAGTATTGGTGAGGGTTCCCAAAGAAGGGGAAATCGTTGAATCTGAATTTCTAAATGGAGAATCAATTCAACATTCCCACGGGGAGTATTGGACATTAAAAACAAATAAACAACAGACAACATTTGAACTACCGGTTGTCTTTGAAACCGCTGGGCAATATTTTTTGACCGTTGACCATGACGCAGATCATTTCTATCTGGAAGTAGAGGAGGGTAATTCAGAAAACGGGACGATTGATTCAGCTGTTCAAAAAGAAACTGATCTCACTAATCTAGAAGAAATAGATGTGAATGATCAGAAACAAGATATTCAAGAAAAAGATGGAATGAATCATAGTCCAATTGCAATTCAACCAGTGATAGCAGTTGAGAAAAATCTATCTATCCCTGATGAAGTTATTGCGGAAGAAGAAGCGCGTATTTTAAATGAAATAATTGATCCTATTACAAGAGTAGCTAGAGCTAGCAATTGGTCTCAATTTAGAAGTTCGTGGAACTCGTCTACTGTTACGACAATCAATCTTGGTAATATATCTTTTTCTAGTTCCATTTTTGGAGATTCTCTTAATACAAGATCATCATCCATAACAATTAATGGGGGATCTCTGGGATTTGAGAATTCAGGATATAGTTTAGTAATGAGTGGTGTAGCAGGGCTAACTATAAATTCTACACGAATAGTTGATCATCCAGCACTAATTGGAAGAGACTCTCGTACAGCTCCTATCATTCTTCATAATGGGAGTGGGCTAATAGAAATTAATGATTCAAATATTGCTATACAGACTGGTACTGCAGGCTCTGTAATATCTGGTCAGAATATAAATGTAAATGGAGCTATAAGCATTACGTCTGCACAAGCTGTTGGAGCTAGTGCAACAGTGCGTGCGACAGGAATAGAGTTGGTTCGAAGTGGTACTCTGAAAATCATGCCTAATAATGAAGTAGGATGGATTCAATCAACCCATAATTCTGATTTGAGACCTATTCTTTCAAATGCAGGGAGTACAATAATTATTCAAACAAATAGATTTTCTATGATATCAGTGAGAACTGGTGGAGGGAATTCAGGTTTAAATTCATGGAATAGTATAGATGTCATCCTTAGTGGATTAAATGGAGAGACTGTTGTGAATAGCAATAGTAATCCAAACGATTTTAATGAAAGATATCTTACTACGTTTAATAATCCTCTATATGCCGGTATGCTCTTTAATGCTAGTGGTGGAGGATGGGTCCCCCCTCCAACTCAGTCATACAAACTGTTTTTTCAGACAAACATTCTTGAAGCTGGTAATCCTACAGCAAATTCGACAGTGCTAGAACAAGGTGACTCTACTATGATTTTTGCAAATCCAAATGAGGGCTATCGCTTCGTAAACTGGGAAATTGTTTCAGGAACAAATGCAAGAATCACAAATGTAAACGCAGAAACCACGACTTTTACCATGGGCAGTTCCGATGTCGTCTTACAGGCAAATTATGAAGAAGAAGCGACCGATGTCCGTCCAGTGGATCCATTGGATCCAGAAAAAGAAGTCGATCCAGAAAACCCACCGACTTTGCCAGAAGACCAGGGACTATTCAGTATCGATTTCGTGTCCCAGTTTGATTTCGGGGTCCAAGCGATTTCTGCGCAAGACCAAACGTACTATGCCAAGCTGCAACGGCTATTGGCCGAAGACGGCACCGTGCTTGAAGGAGAAGAACGACCGAACTATGTCCAGATCAGTGACCGACGTCCGACCCAAGAACGAGACGGCTGGGAATTATCGGTGCGTCAAAACGATCAATTTACAGACAGAGCAACTGGTCAGGAGTTGACTGGCGCACGCTTGGTCTTACAAAACCAACAGATCGCCTCTGCACAAGGTGGCACCGCACCGGGTCTGGCCCACACCAATCCGATGACCCTAAACCCTGGAGGCGCCAAACGCACCTTGCTAAAAGCCCAAGGTCCCGAAGGGGAAGGGACGTGGATCTATCGTTTTGGTGATGCGGAATCAGCGGATAAAAGTGTCGTGTTAGAGGTACCTAGAGGGGCGACCCCAAGTACTGCCAGTTATCAGACGACACTCACATGGGAATTGAGTTCTGTTCCTGCTAATTAAAGGTAACGAGAAAAGAGCCTCGGCTCTTTTCCTTTTTCATAGAAAGGAGAGAGGGGATAAGTGTCTACGCTCTTTTATCAATTGATCTTTAATGTCAAAACCAAACGTTGGTTTGAACTGTTAGAAGTTTTAGAAGAGACCGAACAAACGACTGCCCCTAGTTTGGTTGAACACACTGGATTCGGTCGGCGTACGATCATGAAAGATATCAAAGAACTCAAAGACTACTTTGGTGAAACCATCCAGCTGATTGGTGATGAGAAAGGCTATCATTTTTCTTTTTTAGATCCGCAAAGTTACTATGAAAAAAAGCAAGCACTGTTGGTCGAAGAAAGCTTGTTTCTTTTCGTGGATCAACTGGCAGCGGGGAAGCAAATGGAGAATTATCAATGGGGCTATTATTTGGATATCCCTGTTGGCAGCTTCAGTCGCATCAAACACCGCTTGCAGGAGATATTACTAACCCAATATGATTGCCAATTAGTTGGGAAACACAATCAGCTGACGGGGGAAGAACCCAGTATCCGGCAGTTTTTGTATGATTTTTATTTTACTTTGCCGTTATATCCGACAGTACTAGCTGATCAGGTACAGCAGATGCAGATGAAAAAAACAGCAATTAAGAGCGGAAAATGGCAATTGGAACCTACGCTTATGAATCAATGGCTGATAATCACGAAACTGCGTGTCGATCAAGACCATCTATTACCTGAACAAACAAATCATCGAACACAACAAGTGGCGCTTGCTGCTGCGTTGGATCAACAAGTAAAAGTTCCCCTTCCTATAAGGGAAAAAGCAGCACTCTTTCTCCTGTCACTCAATGAGCAGCAGTTTCTAAATCCGTTGATTCAAAAAGAGTTTATCCGTATGTTTTCCCCAACGGTTGATATGAGTTTTCCTATAAGAGAAACAGAGGGATTGGCGTATCGTTTATTTGAAACGATCCTACTTCTGATGGAATGTTTCTTTCAATTACCTAAAATTGCTGGCATTGATGATCAAAATCTCGTACTTGGAGAAAAGCAATCTTTATTAGAAGCCTTAATTACTCGCTTTATAGCTGAGCAAAACCAATACAGCAATACTATTTATGTGACCTATCAATTAGCTGGCGCTACTTCTTTGAAACGGTGGATCAAACTGGAAATGCTGGCTGCTTTTCAAGAAGCTGGGTTTTATTTAGTAGAGGCACCGATTTTTATGCAGCCAGGATTTGTCCGTCATGTAAAAGTAACAAATCAGACTTTATTTGAGACGAATCAAGCCACCATCGAGTTACCTCAATTACCAAGTAAAGAAATAATCCAACAAGCCCTCGCTGTCTACTTAAAATAGCGAGGATAACATGGGTTTTACAGGGAATCAAAGCATTATAAAAAAAGTGAGGGCATAGAATGCGTGAACTCCAAATTGCTTTTATTACAAATCCAGTGACTAGGCGATGGATGCGAATATTAAAGATTATTGAACGAGAAGAGACCTTCACGACAACTTCCTTAGCACAACGCTTGGGTATTTCCCAGCGGACTTTAATGAAGGATATTCACTCGATTAAAGAACATTTTTTTGAAAGTGCCGCTATCTATTCTAATAACAGTGGGTTTCGTTTTGAAGAAAAGGACCGTCTCTTGTATCAAGCGAGAAAAGAGCAATTGTTGGAACAAGATGTCCTTTTTGATCTTTTAGAAAAAATATTTTATGGTGAGGAAACAGAACTAGGAGAATTGGCTGATCATTATTGTTATGCTGAAACGACTTTACGCCGTTTCTTAAGTAAAATCCAGCCTATACTAAAAGAATATGGACTATCACTTAGCTTCAATCCAGTAACATTTATAGGGGAGGAAGCAAACATTCGGAAATTCTTCTTTGATTTCTATTACGGTGGAGACTTGACTCCTCAAACGGTGCGACCCCCTCATGGCTTACATCAAGTGGTGCTAAAGGGACTTTCTGGGAAAATAGAAAGGAAAGAAGTAGGAACGGGACTATCGATTGGGGCATTCTATTCGCTGCTGTATTTAACGATGATGCGTGTTCAACAAGGGCAGTTTCTTTCGGTACCAAAATGGGCGCAAGAGCTGGTGTACAAAGAAGCAGATTTTCAGCTGTTACAATTACTTGTTCCAATCATTGAAAGGGCGTACGGCATTATCTTGCCAGATGAAGAGTTAGTATGGTTGCACTTGATTATTGTTTCAAGACGAACCACTAATCGTCCGGATCAAGAGCAACTGTTCTTGACTCATTTCAACCAATGGCCAGAATTGGAAGGCACCGCTACCGCCTATTTTTCAGAAGAATTCTTTGAAGATTGGGATCGTCCCCACTTAGAGACTTTTCTAAGTGCATTCTTGGCTTCTCGAAAACTCAATGATACGCTTTGGCCGATTTGGAACAAACAACAACCAGAGGCAGAACAACTCGTTATTGGTCAAGCAGCTTACGAAAAGAATCGAGTATTTCTAAAAAAACAGCAGGAAAAACTACAATTTTCGGAAGCTTTGTTTGAAGATGTAGTGGTGAGTTTCACAATATTTAGTGAGTTGTTGCTACATGCGCACCAACCTAAAAAAACAATTTTATTTTTATTAGAGGGGGATTCAATGGTCGTCCAAACTATCCAGCTTCAAGCTCAGCGTCTATTGGGTGAGCATTATCAGCTCATTTTTCTCCCCTTACATGAGTTAACAGAAGAACGACTGAAATCCCAGAAAACAGATTTGATCGTAACGAACTATCGTCCATATATTTTTGACTATGGGTTAAGAGAAGATTATATTCTTTTAAACCCGATCCCGCTTGAAAAAGACTGGGTGGGGATCAAACAAAAGTTAAATCCTCTATTAAAAAGTGATTCAACAACAAGCAAGCCTTAAGCAATTAGGTAATAGGACAAAACTTTTCTTATCATCTAACTAGTAAACCACAGGCGATCAGAAATTCTTTCGACAGCTAATTGCTGGAAGAAACCAATAAGGAAAGTTACGATAGAAGCTGTTTTGTATAAATAGACAAATGACAAAAGGAAGGTGAAAAATTGCTGATGATTACAAGTAAAGAAGAGTACTTAGCAGGTTTTTATACTATTTTTAACGAGATAGAAAAAAGAAAAGAACATAAGCAGTTAGCAGTTTACCTGAATGACCAGCTGAACCACTTTGAGCGTTTATTGGAAAAAATATCAGAAGAACGATTCTGGCAAGTATTTCCAGAGCTCCTGGGTATTGATGCAAGAATGAGTTTAGTTGCTGAGCTCATTCGGTTGGATGATTTTTCGGAGGAAGAAATCATTCGCATCGCTGAAAGTGATTATGCGACTTACTTCAAAGAACTTTGCGGCTATGATCTAAGTATGGAAACCAAGCATTCGATCATATTTAATGTATCTTGATTAGAATATAGCAACCTTTAAAAAAGGCCATTCAGAAAACAGTTCTTTCTGAATGGTCTTTTTTTATTCGTCTGATTAGGAACATATTGGGTTTTAGACAGTTCTTCAAAGCAATCTGACAGGTTTTATATACAGGCCTTTCCACTCCTTAAAATAATTCTAGCGAAACGAAGCTATCAAGATGTATCTCATAGCTTTACTTATTAATAAACAATTGCAGATCAGCTTCATTACATTTTGAAGGTAAAGTCTAAATTTCCGTTTAAATTTAAGCGAAGAAAAGATGCGTGTCAAAAGAATGGTGTTTAATCCTGCTGAATAGTGGAGGTATGCATCTAACGAATAATGAAAAGATAGATTTGATAGAAAAAACCATATTCATATTATTCGGAGGATTCAAAAATCAAAATTATTGCAATAAATCTAAAGACTCTACATTTACTACTACGGCTAACTTCATGTAAAACACATATTGACAACATATTCGACTAACGTTCATCCTGTATACTTTCGTTTATTAAAGGAGGAATTTTATGAAATTTTTGAACCGTATTTTCAAAAGTATTGTCAGTCTAAAAAAGAGAACAGCTATTATCGGTGGTTTGTTTCTGGTCATATCGACCTTTTTAATCACAGCTCGACTGACTCAAACTGAATTGCAAAAAGTATTATCCAATGTCCAAAAAGATTTGAACTCGCTAGTGACCATCGAATTGGATTATGAGAAGGTCTTGCAGGCCATGTATTCTGGTGAACTAGAGGCAGAACATGATGTGCTAAATAAAGAGTTGATTGAAAAAATCGAACATTCTAGCTATGTCAAAGAATTTTCTGTCAGTGCAGTGGCACAGTTGTTCACCCAATATTCCGACCGCACACCGAAACACGAGGATAAGGTGCCTGGGGGGATTATTGAACCCACTAATCAGCTTGAAGTTTATGATAACAATAATCCTGAATTAGCGAAGTACCAGTTGGAGATCATAGAAGGTAAGCTTTCTGATGACATCAAAGAAAAGTATCCCATCTTAGTCTCAAAAAAATTTGCGAAAAAAAACAATCTGAGTGTTGGCAACTCTTTAGATCTGGATTTCAATTCCGGTTTTGATGAAGAAAAAGATACTTTGAAAAAAGACGGAATTATCACTGGTATCTATGAATTGGCTACCAATAATCCTCGTCCCTACAAAGAAAACGAAGAGCATCTATTTTTTTCTACGAGGAGTGTCCTCAAGGAAGTGAAAGAATTACAATTCGGGGATAATACGCCATTGATGGCAGGATTTGACAAAATCAAAGTCAGTTTGAACGATCCAATGGATACACAGAAGTTCTTGAACGAACTGGATGCCAATAACAATAAATACCAGCAAATTGCCTTCAAAAGCTCCTACGACCAATACAAGACGATCCAATCAATGATTGCTGACTTTTCTTCAATTTTGAACTTTATCCAACTCTTTTTAATTCTGTTTGCCCTAATCGTCATTGGCTTGATCATGCTGCTTTCTTTACGTGAACGTAAATATGAAGTCGGCTTATTACTATCTTTAGGGGAAACGAAATACAAAATCGTGATGCAAATGTTTTTAGAGGTCTTTATTGTTCTAGTTGTTAGTTTTGGAATCAGCTTCGCCTTATCGACAGCAGTGATAGCCCCTCAAGCAAGTGAGATCATTAATGAGCAGATGCAGTCCTCTATGAAGGAATTAAGTGAGGAGAACGGTCCAAGCATGCCACGAGGAGAAAATTATGTAGAAGACGAAAGTACCAAGCTTAAAACGGATGTTTCGGTTACACGAACCAGTTTCAAAAACTCAGTGGTTGCCTCCTCGATTCTTTTTTTATTGCTTGCAGGAATCACGTGTATCACAACGATTCTGCCGTCTCTAAAGATCGTTAAAAAAAGTCCCAAAGAAATTTTATCGAACAATGAATAAACCAATGAAAAATAGTAAAAGTGCCTACATTTATTCAAGAAAAATTCATGGATTTCATTAATACTAAAGGAGAAGATTTGATGCTCAAAATTACAGATATCAGTTACTCATATAAAAATGAAACGATTTTAGAAAATGTCACTCAGGTGTTTGACTCTGGCAAACTCCATACAATCATCGGCCAATCTGGTGTTGGAAAAAGCACCTTTTTGTCTTTGATTTCCGGTCTGGAATTTTTACAAAACGGGACTGTTGAATTTAAAGGTCAACCGATGACCGATTTAGTTCAATATCGCCGAAAAGTCAGCTATATTTTTCAGTCGCTCAATTTGATTCCTTACATGTCGCCTCTAGAGAACATCACGATTGCTACGAATATTCATAAAGTAAAAAGCACACAGTCACCCAGTAATTATTTGAATAAAGTTGGAATTTGCGGTGATATACAACTAAAAAAATGCCACCAGTTATCTGGTGGGCAGCAGCAGCGAGTGGCAATTGCCCGAGCATTAGCGTTGGATTCTGATCTAATCATTGCAGACGAACCGACTGGCAGTCTGGATCTGGCAAACAGCGAAAATGTTATGTCAATCTTTGAAGAATTACGAGACGCTGGCAAATGCATCATTATCGTTAGTCATGACCTGACCTTCAAAGAGATTTCTGATTGTGTATATACCATCAAAAACGGACAACTGACCTTGCTTAAAGACTAAAGGAGGAGCGCCATGCCCAAAGAAATTCTTCTCATCGAGGACACCAATGAAATCAGAAGAGGAATCGAGCTGAGTTTAAAAAAAGAAGGCTATCAGGTTACATCCTTTGACAGAGCAGAATCCGCATTAAAAGTTTTGGGAAAACAAACATTCGATTTGATTTTATTAGATTTAATGTTACCAAAGATGAGTGGGGAAGAGTTTTTAAACCATTTAGTTGGATGCAATCAGATACCAGTCATTGTTATCAGTGCATTGAATGATGAATTTACTCAAGTAAACCTATATAATAAACGGATTGAAGATTATGTAGTCAAACCCTTTTCTATCAATATCCTTTCGTTAAAAATCAATGCAATTTTACGTAGAGCGGGGGCAAAGGAAAACACGGTTATCACCTATAACGATCTGAGGTTGGAGGTCAATAACTATCAAGTTCGTAGACAAAACCAACCGATCGAATTGACCTCGAAAGAGTTTGAGATTTTGCAGATGATGCTCCTAAACCAAGGGAAAGTTTTTTCAAGAGAGGAGTTCTTGGATGCTATTTGGGGATATGATTCCTTTGTTGATTCTAGAGCAATCGATGTTCACATCAAAAATATCCGTAGCAAATTAGGGAAAGATAGTATTCAAACTGTTAAGGGGATCGGTTATCGAATTGAAAAAGAGAAAAATTAAGTGGAGCATCAGTCGAATCATCTGCTTATTTACATTGACAATGTCTTTTTTGACTTTTGCAATCGTGGCCGGTTTTTTCCTGTTCAATATCGGTCCTCAAATTGAGAAGAAGCAGCAAGCTATTTTTGATTCAGCAGTCAGCGCTATTAAAGGCATTGTCAGTGCGGATGAGCTCTCTTTTCAACATTTAGATAGCTATCGGATCGAGGGTTATACAATTATTATTTTTGACCCTCATAATAATACTGTTTATCCGATCGAGCAATCATTCTCTGCAAAAAATGGGGAGATCCTGCATCTGACTAATGGCTATCAAGCAACATTTGAAAGCAATAGCTATAAAGTCTATATCAGTTATCCTACTCAAATCAGTGCCCTTGATGTGAGAGAGATAATTTGGTTAGCAACCCCTTATATCTTACTGCTAGTGTCTCTTTTTACTTTGGTGGGTAGCGCTTTATACACATACTTGTACCGTCGTGAAAAAAACAAACTGGACTCGATCTTTCGTATGATGGGAAAAAATATCCCTTATGAAGACATTCGTGAAGTCAACGCGATGATCAAGTTGAACGATTACCTAGTAATCGAAAATCAAATCATGTTTTTGTATCAACAGCTACAATGTGCTCAGCGTGAGGCTTTGGAACAAGTAAAACAGATCACGCAGCTGGAACTGGAAAAAAAGAGCCTCCTAGAGGGCTTTACTCATGAAATGAAAACACCAATTATGGCTAGTCAGTTACTGTTAGCGAACATCAGAGATGGCTACTTAACGGAGCAACAGCAAGAGTCGTTGTTCACAACAGAGAATGAACTAAAAAAACTGCAGCAGCTGATCAAAGAAATCCTTTTCGTTTTTCATAACAAGCAAACCCACGAAGAACAACCACTTTCAGTCAGAAACATGATAGATCAGTTAATCGAAGAATATGATGTTTTATGGAAAGACAAAGGATTATCCATTGAAATCGATCAACAGCAAGAGCTAACATTTTACTATCATCCGAAATTGGCGAAGAAGATTTTCTCCAATCTATTGAGCAATGCAATTTTCCATTCCCCGGCTGAAAGTACAATTACCATTATTTTTACAAGTAAACAAATAATCATTAAAAACCCTGTCAAGCAAGCTGTTGTAATGAAACAATCAGATCTTGCGAAGCCCTTCTTTTCTTATGGAGAAAATGCTGGTACAGGCTTGGGCCTGTATATTGTAAAAACAATGCTGAAACATTCTCGCTATAGTTGTACCTTTGATTATCAGAATGATTTCACCGTAACTATCTATGAAAAGGAAAAGGTCATTTAGCTGTCTGAATTTCAAAAGACTGATGGGGAGCGAAATAGAATTTTTCGTTGAATAGTAGAAGAATGTATTCAGCTTACGATAACGAATCATCGCATGCCTCCCTAAAATCAACCTTCGATCAACTCTACCAGCACATCAGCTGTTTCTTGCGGATGGCTGATTGGGAAATGATGACCCAATGGCAGATCGACTATTTTAGTCGCTTCCCTTGGTGGTAAATAGCTTTTATCCTCGGTTCCCCATACGATTGGAATTGAAGGGTCTATTCTTTGGTGAAGGGTCATTTCTTTTAACAACCGATTTAGTTGAAGTGTTGTGTTGACTATCCGTGAAGAACGAACACTCTTTTTCACTCTTTTTACGTACTCGCTAGAAGAGGCTACTTCGTCTATCAGCAGTCCTTTTTTTGTGAAATAGGCGAGTAATTGTCGTTCAGATGCATGCTTTAAAGCTAGTTTACTGAGCCATGTTGCAGGGACCGAATCGGTTTTGTGGACAGGTGGTTGTAAAAGAATCAGTTGATCGTTCTCTGAAAAGAAGCGCTGTTCAGCGGCTGTTAGTAACAAGGCGGCACCAAAAGAATGGCCGATAAAGACAGAGCCATCAGGCAGGATATTCTTTAGTGAACGTATCAACTCAAGATATGGTGTCAACAGCTGTTGCTTTTTAATAAACGGAGATCTTCCGAATCCTGGTAAGTCTGCAATGATAATTTTTCTGCCTGTTTGTTTATTCAATGCTAGCCCCAGTTGAAAGAGATCGGTGCCATCGCTAAATAAGCCATGCAAAAGCACGAGAGGAGTAGCAGAGCCCTCCAATTGATAGACCGTCGCTTCGTTGACAGCTATTCGTGTGTAGGGTGTTAGGCTTTCTTCCCCATAGGTCAAGCGAAAATCAATGTCAGCTACTGCTAATGGGATGTTTGATGCTGCTATTTTTTTAATCAGTTCCGATTCAAAATCGCGTTTTGTCAGCCGATTGTCAAAGGTTCTATTGGTCAAAAAGTTTAAACTGCTTTCAGGAATACCCGTTAATTTGCTTCCGCCAGCTGCCATAACGAACTTGAGTAAACCAAAAGGAACAGTCATACGAGGTTTGTTTCGATTAAGACTTTCAGAAATCAGTCCCATCAGTTGAACGATCTCTTTATCGGCGTGTTTATCGGCAACAAGGGGATACGTCATTTCGTCTTTTGTCTCATTGAATATGGTTTTGACAATAAATTGAGCGAGTACATTTTTATTGATCAACGGCAGTCGATAGTCGGTTCCTCCGGGGATAACAGGTAAGGCTCCACTTCGGATTATTTTTATAAATAAGCCAAAGCCTTCGAGTTGTTCGGTGCTGCCGGTTTGCTCATCACCGATGACGGTTGGCGGATTGATTACTGCTAAAGGAATATGGTGCTTTTTCGCTTCTTGTCGAATATAAATATCAGATAAAAACTTCATCTGCTCATAAGGCGGGGTTCCAAGTAACGTTGGATGCACCTCTTTGAACACATCCGTCGTTTCCCAGACAGAAGAATCATCCGTGAATGGGCTCATGTACCCAGCTACGTGGATGATCTTTTTCAATTTGTTTCTCTTGTTGATTTCTGTTGTAAGGGTCATGAGGTTTTTGCTGCCTTCTAAAAAGGAGTTCTTCGCGGCTGCTTCTGATAAAGTGATATCCATCGGACCGCCGCAGTGAAGAATCATGTTGCAGTGCATTGCTCGTTCGTGGTCGATCGCATTTAGGCCTAAGTTTTCTTTTGTTAAATCGCCTGTTACCAACGCTATTTTTTCAGGGGCTAATGCTTGTAATGGTCTTGCTTTCGCTGGATTTCTGACAAGTAATGTTAAGAAAACATCTTCCCTTGCGAGTTGTTTGACGATTTCTTTGCCAATAAACCCAGTTGCCCCGATAATTAAAATATTCATTATTTTCTCCTTCTTTAGAACTGTTTAGTCCTAATTTTATATAAAAAAATTACTCTTAAACGAGTAATTTAAATAAATTTTTGGCTGTAGTAGTGAGATACTGACTCTCTTTTTTTACTTCTGCTAAAAAGAGTGCCCCTTCAAGGTTATTCACAAAAATCTCCGCCGTTTCTTTGACGTTGATGTCTTCACGAAATGCTTTAGTATTTATTCCTTCTTGAATCAATCCCTCGCAGATACGCGTTAAATAATCAAAAAAATGATTGATTTTTTCTTGGACCAGCCGATCATTTTTCGGTGCTTGCATAATGAAAGTAATGAAGGGACAGCTGCCTTGATAGTCCCGCTCTTCAATTTCTTCAGCTAAACTTTCTAGAAAGGTCAGCATTTTTTCTTCCAAAGTTAGATCAGTCTGTTTCAAAATGTCTGCTAGTTTTTCTCGGTATACAGTGATCCAAAAATCAATCACTGCTAGTAATAATTCCTCCTTACTTGAGAAATGGTAATAGACATTTGATTTTGACACACCGCTTTGCTGCACGACCTCATCCATACTGGTATACGTGTAGCCGACTTTGAGAAAAAGGCTGGCGGCTGTTTCGATCACTCGGTTTTTATTTGAATGTTTATAATTTGTCATAATAGAACTATATAGTACTAATTGAGTCTTGTCAATTTTTTGTTTACCGATTGATTCATTTTCTTTTTATTGTTGTAAAATTAATGTTAAAAAATAATTTAAGGTTCTTTTTTTAATGATTGGTATGTATAATAAGAACATACAGTAAGAAAGTGTATGCTGAAAAGAGGACCCTTATGAAAAAATTTGCAATTGGCTGTTTTGGGATCAGCCTTTTTATGACGATCGTTGGCCTTTTTTTACAGACGATTTTGATCCCTATTCAAGATTTTGACACAATCAGCAAAGAAGAACTTAAGAATATCCAACTTGATCTTGCTATTAATTATCCATTAGGAACTGGTATGCTCTATGTCGGGCTTCCTTTGTTAGTATGCTCGAGTGGTTATTTGGTTTTTTGTTATTTTAGAGATAGGAAGAACTGAAGCTTATCTTGAAAAAAATGCTTAAGAGGAACGCAATATAATATGATGTATGTTTGTATTTAAATGAAAAGGTAAATATTGTTTGTTTGGATCTGTAATGTTTGAGGAAATACTAACTAATTAAGGAAGTGCTTTATGAAAATAAATGATGTTTTGCATAGACGCCAGTATACGATTAATTTATCTTCTAATACTCCACCGCTTGATTTAGCTTCTTTAAGTAATATGGGGGTCTGGAGTAATCCAAAAGAGAAACATTATATATTGACTTTGACACACAATGACGATCCCATTAACGATTCTTCTATGTTTGAGAAAATTTTTAAGGAGCGTACTGGATTACAGTCAAAAGATTTTATATATGAAGCAAAACATGGACCGATGACCCTACAACGTGCTGTTGATTCGACTTGGTTTTGAAAATATAGAGTTTTTTGAATAGATGCAATAGCACAATGCATGAAATCATGGTATTGAGATTATTTTGAAGGAATTGAAAATAATGAATTTTTTTAGGGAAGCAGGTCTGAATAGCTATGAACAATCACGAAAAGAATCGAAAACAACATTCAATTAGCAATCTATCTAGTAATTCCTTTAACGTAATGAATACAAAATCTGATCCTTCACAAACTGGATCACCAATACCTTTTCAAAATGGCGACTTTTCATCAGTTGATCGAAACATTCATTCTTCAAAAACAGTCGCTGAAATGCTTTGTTTCTATTTAGCAGGTAGTATTATTGCGGCAATTGGGTGTTATTTGTATATTAAGCTGCCCTTATTTGCTAATTTACTGGAGAATACGATTTTATCTTTTGCTATTACTTTTGGGATTATCATCCTAAGCTTTGTTTTGTCTCATTTTATAACGAAAGTACTTACTGCTCATATCAGAAATAAATGACCAATATGAAATGAATTGTGAGGATAAATAGATGTATTCAAATTACCAGAAGCTGCCGCACTATTTAAAAAAGTGGTATGCATTATTTTATATTTTACCATTGATTCTTCTTTTATTTGTTAATGGCTGGACAGAGTGGTTAACGTTTCCTATAACAGTAGGAATCCTATTTATTCTTTATGGAATAAGTTGTTTTTTTGCTACCAAGGCGTCTTATGGTAAAAAAGAATGGTTTGTTTTAGATGGTATCACTTTTGGGATTGTGTTGATCGGTCTTTTTATCATTTTCAGTTAATAGATAGAAAGGATGGGTTTTTTATGCAGGAACAATTGGGGGAATCTCTTGATTACATGTTGTCTATCCTTGTGCTGTGTTGGAAGCTGTTATGTTCATTTAAAGATTACTATTTCTTGACGATAGCCATAAGCGTAAAATAAATCTATGGTACCGTAGAAATGTGCGTAGAACTTCTAAAGTTTGATTGGCTGAAGCTAATTTGAGAGGCCAGATAAACGTTTTAGGCTTGTTGTTTTGCACAGTTCTTATCTACGAATGTCTGTCTTTCGTCATTTTGTAGGTCATCATTTAGGTCCCACTATTAATATGAAAGGCAGTTACTTGATCAGTGCAGATTCACTAGCCGGAGTTCCAAAAACAGTTTCATTTTTACAAAGAAAATTGACGACCTACCATTCAGTAAGAAACAATATAAGTCCGCCTCCTTTTGCAAGGGGAGCGGACTTATATTGTTTTCCTTATTAGCTTTCAGTATCTAACATCCGATTCATAAACCATTCCACTTGTTGGGGGGCATCGTGGTCAAAGAATGCAGACTCTTTTTTATCTAAAGCGGCTATTTTTTCAATGTCTTCCTGGGAAAGCTCAAAGTCAAAAATAGCAATGTTTTCAGCCATCCGTTCTGGACGAACTGTTTTTGCTAAAGCGACGATCCCTCTTTGCATCAACCAGCGAAGCACAACTTGACCAACCGTTTTGCCATATTGCTTGCCAATTTCTGCTAATGTCGGATTGGTAAATAGGTCATGGCGTCCTTCTGCAAAAGGTGCCCAAGCTTCAACTTGAACGTCGTATTTTTCATGCCATTCCTGATCTTCCACTCGTTGATTCCAAGGGTTCACTTCGATTTGATTGATTTGAGGTTTCACCTCATTCAAGCCGACAAACTCGATCATCTTAGCTGATTTGAAATTTGAAACGCCAATTGCACGTAATTTCCCTGTTTTTTGAGCAGCAACCATTGAGCGCCAAGCACCATAAATATCTCCATATGGTTGGTGAATAAGGTAGAGATCAAGATAAGTCAATCCCATTGTTTCAAGCGAATGCTCAATCGTTTCTTTAGCTTTATCTTCGGAAGCTTGTAGAATAAATAATTTAGAGGTAACAAAAAGTTGTTCTCGAGTGACTAGATCTTCACTGATGGCACGCTTGATTCCCTCGCCGGTTTCTTTTTCATTTCCATAAATAGAAGCAGTGTCGATCAGTCGATACCCAGCTTTGATTGCTTGGTAAACAGCTTCGGCTGTTTCTTCCAAAGGAATTTGATAAACGCCAAATCCTAGTTGCGGCATGGTGACACCATTATTGAGTGTGATTGTTTGCATAGTGTTTCCTCCTCTAATTTTCATTACATGTTCTATCCTAAACCTTGGAGTTAGGTCTATAGCAAGTAAAAGATGTTACTTTTTTCGTTCCCATAATTTTTCCACTTTATCAGGGGTCATATTTCCTGCTTTGAATTTTGCGATATGCTCATCATACGTTTCTATCTTATAAATAAGCAGGTCTCGCACTTCCTGCATTTCTGCTAACTTTTTCTCTAATTCTTCGAGTTGATCGGATAAAATCTGTTTCTGAGCTTTTTCGACATTTTGACTTTCACGCACTTGTGCCAATTGTGCAAATTCAATTAGCGATTCGATGGACAATCCTGCATTTCGTAAATGTTTTGCTAAATAGATCCAGTTTAGATCATTCGTTGTGTACACCCGATAGCCACTCTCATTGCGTTGAACAGGTGGAATCACACCGACTCGTTCATAATAGCGCAATGTGTCTACGCTCAAATCAAACATTTCCGCTGCTTTTTTTATATTCATCGTTGGTTCTCCTTATCTTTTTCTATAAGTAATCATAAACCCTAAAGTGGACTCTAGGGCAAGTGGTTTAAAATTATTTATTTAAAAGAATATATTTTGTTCGTCAGGACGACTATATAGGATGAAAAAGTTTCAAGCATTTTTATTTCAACAGAATGATTTGAGCAATCATCAGTATTGAAAGCTCCTTTCTTAGTGTTTTTCAAAGCAAGTCATACTCTCTTAGAATTGATTGTTTCGTTATCTATATGAGCGAGGCATTTTTTGTCCATAGATTTTAAATAAATCCATCTCATGTTATGATGATGATGAAAATTTTTAACTTGGATCAAGGAAACAACCGGTTCTTGTTATGAAAAACGAAAATAAGCTGATGAGAGTGTGACTATCCATGAATATAAAAGAAGTAAGTAGTATGAATCAAAAGTTAGAGCAACAATTAATTGAAGTTTGGGAGAGTTCTGTTAAGGCGACGCACACCTTTTTGTCAGAGTATGAAATCCAAGCCATTAAGCAATACATTCCAGAGGCATTGCATCATGTGCCACATTTGATTATCGTAGAAAGTGAAAATGGAGAGCCAGCTGGCTTCATGGGGATCTCGGATCGAAATCTTGAAATGCTGTTTATAGCAAATGAACAAAGAGGCAAGGGCCTAGGAAAGAAACTCTTGGCATACGGGATGGAAAACTATGCTGTAAATGAACTGGGAGTAAATGAACAAAATCCTCTAGCGAAAGGATTTTATGAACATATGGGATTTGAGGTATACAGAAGAAGCGAGTTGGACGAACAAGGAAATCCTTATCCGATTCTTTATATGAAGAAAGTTGATAAAAAGTAGCTGTTAAAAATTATTTGTGTTTGCGGGAAATATGTAAGAAGGGGTCGAGACATATATAGCTAGTCACGACCCCTTCTTTGATTGCTATTATCCTTATTAATAAGTAAAGTAAGGATCAAATGATTTTCTCTTAACTAGCTTTCTCTTCTTTTTTTATCTCTTCTTTTTTCTGATTTGAAAATGGTGTATCAGTCTCTTCAGGTAAGATGATTGGTGGATGATGGGAATGCTGATTACTTCCACACATGGTGATGATTTGTTCTTTTGAAGCTTCAGAGATTACTTTCATTGTATACCTCTCCTTTCTTTTATATTTCCAGATGACATAAGGTAGGCCTATATCATCTAAATTCATGATTTATTTAACTGAATTAGCTCATCAAATGAACCTAGAAATTCCTGATTTGTTGAGTGAGTAACGACAATGATTATTTTATCTGTAAGTGAGCAGATTAAGTCACTGATAATCATCTCGTTTATACTGTCTAGACCAGATGTTGGTTCGTCAAAAAGAATAACATCGGAATCTTTAAAGATTGCCCGAGCAATCTCAAGCCGTCTAAGCTCGCCGCCAGAAAGAAAGTTTATCCATGTATTATCTTGCGTATCGGTTAAATCATTGTTATCAAAGCGATCATCTAATCCACTTCGTTTTAAAACATCAACGATTTTTTCAAGTTCGTATTCACTAAAAATAGAAACGTTGTAAGCAATACTCGTCTGGAAGATAGCAGTTTTTTGTTGGACAAGTGCGACTTTCTCATAAAGGGAGTCTCTAGATAGCTGATTCATCTCTTGCTGGTCAACCAATACTTGATGATCGTCGATAGGGTAAATTCCCGCTAAAATATTCAATAGTGTCGACTTCCCACTACCGCTTGCGCCAGTGATAGCATATTTTTTTCCACGCTCAAATGTTTGAGTAAAACCATTAAAAATCAAACGATTTCCATGATGGAAATGCAGATTTTCAATCGATAAAGTAGTTATTGGTTCTGCAAGTTCAAGTGAGCGATTGGGCTCATCATCATCGGTACCATCAATGAAAGCTATAAGATCGTCCGCGACCTTCTTGCTCGCTAAAATATCTGTAACTGAAGTACTGAAATACTCTAACGGACCGGCAATCGTACTCATTAGTGTAGTCATCGCAATAAGATCGGGAATGGTGATTATTTTGGCAGCAACAAAGAAGCCACCAACGATCCATGTCCCCGAATAAGCAAGATCCCCAAGTCCAAAAGAAATTGCATAAGTCAGTCCTTGTAAGGTTTCAAAAGTGATACTTTCCTTTTTTAATCGTTCACTACTGTTAGTAAAAATTTTCGTATATTTTGGAAAACCTTTGCCGACACGTAAGGTCATGTATCCTGAGAGAAGTTGGTCAAATAAACTAAGTGTACGATCTTGCTCCAGAACAACGGACTTGCGACGATCACTAAGGATTCGCTTAGCGAAATAAGGGGCTAGCAAAGGACTAAAAGCTAAGAGCAGCATAATCAATGAAAAAGAAGTGTTTAATTTTAGTGTGAATAAAAGAGAGAATAGAAAGGTAAAAATGCTTAAAATCAGTCCAAATCCGGGCTTTAAAAATTCTAATTCAACGACTTTCATTTCATTTGCCAACTTTGAGAGATACTCGTTTTTCTCATTTTTAAGAAATAGTACCGGATTCATTCGAACGATTTTCTGCGAGAGACTCTCTCTCAGTTGATTCATTATTGATTGAACTAAGATGGATTTACTTCTTCTTGGAATAAAATCGCTCATCGTGTTCAATAAGATGTAAAAGAAGGCGAATATACCAATAAATAAAAGTCTTTTTACATCTCCTGACATAGCAACCTCAGTGATTTGTCTATACACCAAAGCAACCCCAACTTGAATGAGCGCTGCAATTGCGCATAAAATCACATGCAAAAAGAAAAGTGGTTGGTTTCTTTTTAATATTTTTTTCATTCTCTCCCTCCTATGTAAAAACTATATCACAAATTAAAAAAATGTATAATTAATAATTTGTGGATGGTGCGGCTACTAAAAATGAGAGAAAGATACAATTTTAAAGGTATTTAAGCTCTTTTTTGCAATGTATTGACGCATGTAATAGTCACTATTGAACCTTATAAAACAAAAAGCAAAATTTAGATTTTGAGGGAAACGAATGAAGGAGCATGAGAATATTTAGTTGAAATGGATTTATATAGGTAATTTGATAGATCATTAATAGAGTTCAATGATATTCAAAGAGAGACTTAGCTGCTGTACTAAAAATTATAAGGAGTCAAACAAGGTGTAAACCCAAAGCAGCCCCCCGAAAAACAGTTTCGGAGACTGCTTTGGGTTTGGGGGCTTAGCTAGCTAAGCAATGATCGATCACTAAAAAATGATCAAAACAGAATAGGCAATTTTTTCTTTTCAATCAAAAAATTTTGATCATTTTATCAAGCAGAGGATGGCACAAGTAAGTGGAAAGTAGGTAGTGGCTATTTTTTGTGTTCAGGATGGGGAAGTAGATTTGTCTAGGATACGCCCGAGGATAAACGTTTTGAGAATCATTTGTTTTTGACTTACCTATGTGCCATCACTGCGAAAACCCTGTGGATGAAGGCGTCATGTACGACACCAGATACTCGGATGAGAGCTAAGGACGGTTGATTGCCTGTGCCTGACACGCTTTTTCTAACCGCAAAGTCGTAAGGGCTGAAGAGCTGCAACGCTGAGTAAGTTGGCTGCCCCGTGCGGTTTTTGGTGTTTTTTGAACCCTACAAGCTGCTATTACTCCTCGTCTATTCGTCGCAAGCTTGGAAGGTCTTCTCAGAAAATGCCCGTCAGCTGTCAGCACGTTGTCTTTTGCATCAGGAAGCATCAACGTTCCGACGAATCTTTGTGACCCAGTAGGCGCCCACTCATTTTGGGCAACTTCTATCCGAGAAATCGTTGCGCTAGAAGTAGGTCCGTCCGTACTTTCCAGACAAAAGGCAGCTGAAAGTGGGCGGATACCCAACAAAAAGGCGGTTATGACGACCACAAGCGCTCTCAAAAAACTCAGTCCTTTCTTTTCAATGGTCATTGTTCTTATCTGCACTTCATGATAGCACCGAAACGCGAAGTATTTTTCGCGTTTTTTTGTTTTTAAAATAAAAAATTAGATATTCGCTTTTTTTAGATAAATGGTATACCTGAGATGGAATAAAAATAATAAAAGAAAGGACAGGATTTACAATGAAAAAAACATCATTAGTTGCAGGTTTCGTTTTAGGTGTAGGCGTTTTGTTCACTCTAGGTGCGTGCTCAACAGTGGAAGAGTCAGGGGAAGTGGTCTCTGGGTCAGGAACCGAAACGTTGATCAGTGATTCTTCAGATGAGGTGATCGTGGGAAGTGAAAAATTGAGTGATGACGGGTATTTTGAAGAAATCGTAACCAAGGGAATCGATCCGAAAGTCAAAGATGTTGTTTGGTATGAAACGAATTATGAAAATGCTGGTTGGGATCACATTCGCTTTTTAGTGAACCATGTAAAAATCGTGAATGTAGAAGAATTCAAAGACAAAGACAAAGAATACAAAACATTGCTCTCACTGAAATATCAATTGTTTAATGAAGATTCGAAAGACAAAAAAATCAAACCTGACAAAGCCTATTTGGTGTTGAATGATGGCAAAAAAGTAGAAGCGGAAGTGTTTGTGGACTACTTAGATGATGAGATTTTGACCCATGACAAACATAAAGATGGCTTTATTCATTTTAAAGTGGCGCAAGAACAAAGTTTGCCAGCGATCAAAGCGGTCGAAATCGAATTTAAAGCAGATGGAGATTTGACACATACGTACCATATTGATCTATCTTCCGCTGCTGAAAAATAGTATCTAACGATAGGAGGTAAAAAAAATGGATACTAGCAAGAAAAAACTATCATTGTTGAGTTTTTTTGCGATAACTGCTTCAATGGTGATGACGGTATATGAGTATCCAACCTTTGCGACATCGAAGATGAATCTAGTTTTTTATTTACTCGTCGGCGGTTTCCTCTGGTTTATCCCTGTAGCCCTTTGCTCTGCGGAGATGGCTACTGTAAAAGGATGGGAAAAAGGGGGACTCTATACCTGGGTCTCAAAAACATTAGGAAGAAAATGGGGCTTTGCTGCCATTTTCTTCCAATGGTTCCAAATCACGGTAGGCTTTATTACGATGATTTACTTTATTGTCGGGGCGCTTTCCTATGCCCTAAATTGGCCGGCTCTTAATACGAATGTTTGGCTGAAGCTGATTGCCACTTTAGTGATCTTTTGGCTGATCACGATCTCGCAATTTGGCGGAACAAAAAATACTGCGAAGATTGCCAAAGTAGGGTTCTTTGTGGGGATCGTCGCAACAGGGATCATTCTTTTTATCTTAGGAATTGTCTACATTGCTCAAGGGAATCCCGTCAAAGTTTCTTTTGGATCAGGCGCTTGGATTCCTGATTTCACGAAAATCAATACGCTGGTCGTTTTTGTTTCCTTTATTTTAGCCTATGCAGGGGTTGAATCTTCTGCCAGTCACGTAAAAGATATGGACAATCCTGGAAAGAATTACCCGAAAGCTATTTTGATTTTAGTTGTAGCAACGATTCTTTTGGATACGTTAGGTGGGGCAACGGTGGCTGCCACGATTCCCCAAAATCAATTGTCTCTTGATACTGGCGTGATTCAAGCCTATTCTTATTTGATCCATCATTTTGGCGGCGGAGAATGGCTGGTTCGTTTGATTGCCGTGGTCATCTGTTTAGGTGTCATTGCAGAAATTGCTGCTTGGGTGGTCGGCCCATCGACTGCGATGCTTGAAGCAGCTGAAAATGGCTTGCTGCCAAAACAAATGGCCAAAGTCAATCAACACAATGTCCCAATCAATATCGTTTTGGTACAAGGCATCATTGTTTCCATTTGGGCGGTTGTCTTGACATTAGGCGGTGGAGGCGCCAATCTATCCTTCTTCGTTGCGATGGCGTTGACGGTCTGCATCTATCTGGTGGCTTATGTCCTCTTGTTTCTTTCTTATATTAAATTAGTCAAAGAAAAAGACGACTTAACAAGAACGTATCATATTCCTGGTGGGAAAAATGTGAAAATTGGTGTTGCGATGGTTGGTTTGCTTGTTTCTATTTTTTCTTTCTTTATTTCCTTCTTTCCACCGAGCGATATCGGCTCCGGAAAGGGCGGAACCTATTTAGCCATCTTGATCATCAGTTGGCTGATTATTGTCGTGATACCGTTTGTCATCTATAAATATGTAGGTGAAAAAGCAAGCGATAAAAAATAAAAAGCACAACCTATGAGGAGGAGAGCCGCATGTTATTTAGTAAAAAAAATCGAAAAGAAGCCCAATATTTGGAGCCTATCTATGGGAATGAGGCAATGGATCAAGCGATCCCTATGTACAAATTACCAAAAGAGTCCTTGGTACCGCGGGATGCCTATGAATTAGTCAAAGATCAATTGATCGATGAAGGGGTCTCAAGACAAAATTTGGCGACGTTCTGTCAAACCTACATGGAACCAGAAGCAGTCAAAATTATGAGTGAAACCCTTGATAAAAACGCCATCGATAAAACCGAGTACCCACGGACGGCTGAAATTGAAAACCGCTGTGTCAACATGATCGCTGATTTATGGCATGCCCCAGAAGCGTCCGATTTTATCGGTACATCAACGGTAGGCTCAAGTGAAGCGTGTATGCTAGGTGGATTGGCCTTAAAATTTGCTTGGCGCAATCGGGCAAAAAAACTTGGCTTAGATATCAATAAACAAAAACCAAACTTAGTGATTTCTTCTGCCTATCAAGTCGTTTGGGAAAAATTCTGTGTCTACTGGGACATTGAAATGCGAACGATCCCTATTGATGAAGAACATGGCAGCATCAATGTTGAAAAGGTCACGGACTATTTAGATGAATATACGATCGGGGTCGTCGGTATTTTAGGGATCACTTACACTGGACGATACGATGATATTAAAGCACTAGACAAGAAATTAGAGGAATACAACAAACACACCGACTACAAAGTCTACATCCACGTGGATGCGGCTAGTGGTGGATTGTACACACCATTTATGGAACCAGAACTTGAATGGGATTTTCGTTTGAAAAATGTTCGTTCCATCAGTACGTCTGGACATAAATATGGGTTAGTCTATCCTGGTATCGGTTGGGTGCTTTGGAAAGAAAAAGATTTCCTTCCAGAAGAATTGGTCTTCAAAGTAAGTTATCTTGGCGGTGAAATGCCAACGATGGCCATCAACTTTTCAAGAAGTGCCAGCCAAATCATCGGACAATATTACACCTTTATCCGCAATGGGTTTGAAGGCTACCGCTTGATCCACAAAAAGACCAGCGATGTTGCCCAATATTTGGCAAAAGAAATTGAAAACATGGGCTACTTCGATATTTATAATGATGGGTCACGGTTGCCGATCGTCTGCTACAAATTAAAAGAAGATGCCGACATTTCTTGGAATCTGTATGATTTGACGGATGAATTTGCCATGAAAGGCTGGCAAGTCCCTACCTATCCATTACCTGATAATCTATCACATATCAATATCCAACGCTTTGTCTGCCGGGCAGATTTAAGTATGCAAATGGCAATGGATCTGGTGCAAGACATGAAAGAAGGAATCGAGCGCTTGAACAAGCGACCAAGCCGTCATGTTTCATCTGATCAAACCTATGGCTTTTCCCATTAAGAAACGGTATCGCTAGAAACCCGTTCATTGCTTTTTTCAATGAATAAAAAGACCCTTTATGAAACGTTTTTTGCAATTCTGAATGAACAATGGTTTATAGAAAAATCAAAGGCGGTCGCATCGACTGCCTTTGATTTTTTTGCTTATAAGAACGGGTAAGTACTTGATAGGGTCATTTTTTAAGAGAAAGTAAAAAAATGGCGCTTGATAATTTCATTTATTGACATTTCTAGCTTGTGATAGTATTAATTATTATGGTCTAAATATATTTTTTTAGAGAAGAATGTTTTACATAAACAAAAAGAAAATCCGAGAACATTGTCGCGAGGAAACTCTGAGGAAAGTTCGTCTGGCGTGGCGCATTTTTGTTCGTTCGTTTTGGTTTATTTGGGGAGTAAGTGAAGGAAAAGTATGTGTAAAAAGGGCATGTTTTTACTGCATTTGTTTGTTTCATAGGAATGTACTGCTATCTTTTTCTGTAAATTGGTTGTAACTATTCGAAAAGAATAAGGATTTACATAGGAGGAAAAACAGTCATGTATAAAGAAGACTTACTGGATAAAGACTTGAAATTGGAGTATATCTTGCTCAAATTCTTGTATTTATCGACGGGTCATATCAAAAAAAGTGATGCGTGTCGGGAATTAGAGATTACGATGCCAACCTTGACGAAACTATCAGAAAATCTTCAGCAACAACTAAAAAATGAGAAGGTCTCTTTTGCAATCAACCGTTATACCCTTGATTTGCAAGTAAACGACAGCGTCTCATTGGATGATTTGACCGACACGTTATTGAAAAAATCTGTAAAATATCAAATTATCCATTATTTGTTTCAACATGCAGGCTATGATGCTTTCGTATTAGCTGATGAATTAAAAATAAGCGTCGGGACACTGAATCGTGTGATTGCAGAGTGCAATCAGCTGCTGCAGCATTTTGAATTAAAGATAAAGAACAAAAAGCTAGCGGGAACGATGACGCAACGCATTTATTTTTACTATAATTTTTTAAAAATGGGGGAAACAGCGATCGATTCTGTTTTGATCGATGACCTGGTGGCGGAGCTAGCGAAAAAAATAACCCTCTCGATTGCGCAACAAAAGCAGTTGAAGATCTGGCTATTTGTGATCATGAAAAAAGTCACGCCTCACACGACCTTGGGAAGTTTAAGTCCAGAAGAACAAACCAAAATCGAGCGCTGCCAAGAGATGCCCCTCTGTCACTTTATTCGACAGATCTATGCTTCTAAAAAATGTATCTGCTCAGTAGATGAAGCGAAGATCGTGCCATTCTTTATCTGTCTCTTCCTCATTACGGTGGGCGGGATTCCTTACGAGGAACTTCGCTTAGGATTGTACACCAATAAAAATCCCGTCTTTGAGATCACCGATGAAGTCATGGCAGCAATCCAGTCCATTTATCGTCTTGATGCCTCGCATACGACGATCGATATCAAAGCCAATGTCTTTTCCTTAATCGCACAAGTTTATTACTTTCATGGAGTGAATTATTCCATCGATCGAGTCACGCTAAATTATTACCACAAGCTGTTTCACAACTCCTTGCGAGATCAAGTGATCTCAGACATTCTGGAACACATTATTGCACCGACCAACTTGTTTACGCCCACGAAACTCAACTATCTCAAGAAACGCCTAGTCTTTTTAATTTATATGTTATCGCCTAAAGAAGAATATCGGGTACGGATCGGGGTCTTAAATATGTGCTCTAGTCTTTTGGCGGATGCTTCGATTTACTTGTTAAAAAATGAACTAAAAGGCAAGCAAAATGTTGTTGTTTTACCCTATACTCCGGACGAGACATTTGACTTGTTGATTTCCAATGCCAATCTCCCCCAATTAGGGAACAATTATGACCAATTTTATCAAGTGACCGCCATTGGTGCCGATTTAGATGTCAATCAGGTTTCTGCGATCGTCGATCAAATTGCTTATTCTAAATATCATTCTTTTGTGGTGTGAGCCATCACTTGTTAGTTAAAAAGCAGCGAGTCAACGGATAGGTGATTCGCTGCTTTTTCAATTATCTGCGAAGTAGGGAAAGGAAAAGGCGCTTGAATTGCTCTTGTCATTGATGCCGAGATGAAAACAGAGTCAGTCAAGCAGCTTTCTGCTAGATAAAAATGTCCAGTATCCTTGTATAACGTATCGCAACAGAGCAGAAGACATCAAGCGTGAAAATAATAGAAGGGATTCAAAATGCTGATTTTGGAAGGAGGTAAAAAAAGACCCACATAATGATGTGAGTCTGGCATCGTTAGTTCTGATTTTCTAATTTCTCTAGAACCTTTTTGGGAATTGCGTCTTTTTCCACGCCATTCGGGCCTTTTATTGCACGCTTTTCACTGATCACCGCTTTTATATAAGAATTTGGTGTTAATGGTTTTGCGTTATCTTCTGATAGTGAGACCTCAAGGGTTTGGGTGCTGCCATCTTCTTTTACAAAGTTTAATGTGTAATCGTAAGAATACCAAGGAGACTGGTCGCCGATGCCGCTCTTACTTTCGTGTTGGACCTTAGGCGGAATCTCAGACGGGACATACGCGTAAGCTGTTTGTCCTGAGTAGGTGGATTGATAATATTCATATCCTTTGTATCCAACAAACCCTAAAAGTACGACTAAGATGAATCCGATTATTTTTTTCATATAAACCATCCTTATCCTCAAATATGGAGCTATTATAACAGAATGGTTCTATAGATGACCTTTCATCAGACGAACAGTTTTGCAAGGAGAAACGTTGCTAGCCAGTCGTGAAAAAGCAGGGAACGCCGCTAGTAAGGGGTTCGATCTATGAATCGTCAGGGGATTGGTGCTTAGAGCGACTAGAAATAAGAGGGGAAGCAGACAGCAAGACCTTAATTAAAAAACACAGCATGGAAAATGTTTCTTTTATGTATGCCCAGCAGCAGACAGCTTGATGAGACGTGCCGTTTGTTTTTTCACTATTGAAAGGCGAAAAAGGGCGCACCAGTTTCATAAAAAACCAGCAAAGTCGCTCCGTAAGAGACCGTCTTTGCGGGTTTTTTCTACCGAAAATGCTTGAGAGCAGTCCATGGCAGCTTTTTATGGTTCGATTTTACTATACAAATCGAGGGCTCTTTTTCTGGCTTCGTTGTGGTCAACTACAGGCAACGGATAGTCGGTGTCTAAAACTACCTTTAGGTCGGCTTGTTCTTCATCAGTCATCAAGTAGGGTTCATGGATGAATTTTAGCGGCAACTGGGCGAGTTCGGGAACAAATTGTTTGATAAACGTCCCCTCTTTGTCGAATTTTTTCCCCTGAGTGATGGGGTTGAAAATTCGAAAGTAAGGAACCGCATCGGTGCCGGTCGAAGCTGCCCACTGCCAGCCGCCGATATTGCTGGCAGCGTCGTAGTCGATCAATTGTCGAGCAAAATAGGCTTCTCCTTGCCGCCAATCGATCAGTAGATCTTTGGTTAGAAAGGAAGCGACGATCATCCGTAGACGGTTATGCATCCAACCGGTCTGATTCAGCTGCCGCATCGCGGCATCAATGATCGGATAGCCGGTTTGCCCTGCTTGCCATTTGTTAAACGCCTCTTCATCCTTTTGCCAATCCATGTTTCGATATTTCTCAATGAGTTCATAGTTTTTTTGTTCAGGATGGCTGAAGTAGATCATATGATAAAAATCTCGCCAAGCCAGTTCTTTTAAAAAGGTCGCTTTGCCAGTGCTTGATGGCATTCCTTGGCAAGCGGCCCAAACCTTCCGAATGGAGATTTGTCCAAAAGACAAGAAAGGGGACAGGCGGCTCGTTCCTTTGATCGAAGGGATATCACGGTCTTTTTCATAGGCGGCCAAACGCTTTTGCACAAATGCCTGCAATTGTTTATGCGCATAGTCTTCCCCAACGATCGTTGAAAAATCGGTCTTTCTATTTTCTAGCAGCTTAGCAAGCAGCGCTGTCCCTGCTCTGAAGTGAGAGGCATCATCAAAATGAACGGCTTTTTCAAAATCGAGGTCCTGCTTTTGATACACCGGTTTGGGCAATTGAAGCCATTTCTTATAGTAGGGGGTAAATTTTTTGTAGTACGTCCCATCTTCTTTGGTGACTTCTGTTGGTTGATGCAGATGATGGTCTTCAAAAGAATGGACAGTGATGCCTTTTTGCTCGACCAGTTCTTTTATGTAGAGATCACGTTTACGACCAAATCCACGGTTATCAAAGTTGAAGTAAAGCTGGCTCCATTCTGGATAGCAAGCGAACAACTGATCAAAGGCTTCTGTCAAAGTCCCTGTCAATAGGTGGATCGTCAGATTTTGCTTTTTGGCAGCCTCGATAAAGTGAGCAACTGCGCTAAAAAAGTAATCATGGCTTGGCGCCTCGGGGAGAAATTGCTTTTCATTGAAATGAAATACACACAACAAATGGTCGTTTGCTTGAAGAGACAAAAGCGCCTCAGTAAGCGCCGTATTGTCCTCTAAGCGAAGATCCTTTCTAAACCACATCACATGAATTGCCATACAAACCTCCTTGATAGTATAACCGTACAAAAAAACGATCGAATTTCGTTTATAGTAATGGAAAGATGGGATTTATTCAAATTTGGCGATTGCGTAAAGAAAATTGCTGTTGCAACAAGTCGAGGGATGCTTACAGGGTTTGTTTTAATTGGTGCACCGATTTGAATAGGCGCTTGTCATTTACCGTTTCGTTTCTGCAAATCGTCTCTTCTTAATAAATAATAGGTAAAAAATGAGTAGTAGGGGATGAAATGAGTTACATTTGCGTAACGAGAACGTATATAATCATAGTATATAGTGAGGCTTTTTACTTTAGCGTTTATTAATAAGCGCATATTTGGATGGAGTGAAGGATGATCAAAAACAAATTACAGCAATATAAAATTTTAACGATTTTACTGATACTTGTGACGGTTGGATTAATTCTCTTTTTAAATCAGATGATTTATGCTTGGCAGGCCATTGAAATTTTGGCGATTCTTCTTTGTGGCTACTTAGTGGTTTTTGATCAAAGGGATGGAACTTCGAAGATTGCTTGGATCTTAGCTTTATTGTTTTTACCGATTGTAGGAGTCATGTTGTATTATTTAATTGGTCGTGAACCTCGATTAAGGAAGTTGCCCAAACAGCAGATACAAAATGAACGGGAAGTGCAGCGAACGGTTTCGGCTATTTTGCAAGAACATTCAGAGGTCATTCATGGGAAACATGATCTCTCCACTGAGATTTTTCATCTTTCAGGCAAATATCCCACAACCAATAATCATCTGACTGTATTAAATGAAGGCGCTGAGGCGTTCGCTTCTTTGCTAGAAGATATCAAGAAAGCCAAGCATCATGTGCATGTGTTTTTTTATATCGTTAAAGGGGATGAAACAGGGGAGGAGCTGACAAATGTTCTGGTCGAAAAGGCTAAACAAGGGGTGGAAGTTCGGTTTATGTATGATAGCGTGGGGTCGATCGCCTTTCCTAATCAATTGTTATTATTGTTGCGAAAGAATGGGGTAGAGGTGCGCACGTATGATTTGTTGAACTCGCCTTGGCTAAGTAATAAAGCGAACTGGCGCAATCACCGTAAAATGGTCGTTATTGATGGGGAGATTGCACATACAGGAGGCATGAATATTGGAAATGAATATAGTGGGCGAGGCAGTAAGTTTTCTTATTGGCGAGACACAAACATCCGGATAGAAGGACCTGCTGTTCTAGAAGTTCAAGAGTGTTTTATTTATGATTGGCTCTTTCTTGATAAGACGGAAGAAACGGTCACTCATTTTTTGACACAGACAGCTACGTATTTTCCGTTGAAGACCGACGTTCAAAGCGGTTCGGAAATCGTTCAGGTAATCTACGGCGGACCCTATGATAGCGAGCGAATCATTAAGGATTCCTTTAATGATCTCATTGGAAAGGCAACGGATTCGATTAAGATCGCCATGCCTTACTTTATTCCTGATGAAGAAAGTTTAGGTGCGCTTAGAAGAGCAGCACGGTGTGGGATCAACGTGCAATTGATTGTGCCGGGAAAAGGGGATCGAGGAATTTCTTTTCATGGCACGAATTCGTTTATTGATGATTTATTATCTGCCGGCGTCGAAGTCTACACCTATGTTGAGACTGCTTTTATTCACTGTAAATATATGATCGTCGATGAGTTTGCTGCAACGATCGGGTCAACAAATTTTGATATTCGTAGTTTTTACCTTAACCATGAGTTATCTATGTTCATCTATGGACCGTCTAACATAATCACAGAGTTAAATCAGCAATTTATGGAAGACTTAGCTCATGCAAAATTAGTAGAAAAAGAAGAATGGCAAGCCAGAAGCCTTTTGACGAAAACAAAAGAAAAAATCAGTGGCTTGTTTGTTCCGATTCTTTGAAGGAAGATAGTGAACAAAAGAATGAATTATTTCTGATCCATCAGTCTCATATATGATTGCCCTATGATTCCTAGCGGATAGCATCTTCTCAGCTAGGGATTATTTTTTGTTTGTGCTAATCTATTGGCTGCATGGATGGAGAGTCTAGCGAATTGCTAGGATTTGTAGTGATTAAGCGATGGGGGTGAGTGAGACGGTGCGTTCACCTGAATCTGTCCACGATCATTCGATTTTTGTGTGTAATGCCCCGTTTTTATGTGAGGAGGGAATGCTAGGAGCTGCTCGTGTCTTCAGAAGATCGTTTTTGAAGAAGCGGGGAACAATGAGACCTCTTTTTCATGTTCCACGCTATTTCATGACGAATCGTGAAACAAACGTTTCAGTTTCAAGGCTGCCTATTGAAATAAGCAATAATTTACGAGATATTGAAATCGGTTACAAGAGTTTTATCCGGAGAAACTTGATGTGATTAAAAGCCAATTTTTTTCAGGGAGGAAAACTATGAGTGAATCAAAATCTATCATCAATGATCGAATAATGCCTGTAATGGGGAAAATTAGTCAGATAAAAGCGATTCGAGCGATTCAATATGGGGCGATGTCTACCATGCCATTGACATTGGGGGTCAGTCTGATAGCTATTTTAGTCAATCTGCCCGTTGAGCCTTGGTTGGCTTGGTTAGCGCAAACTGGGATCGATGAACATATGCGTGCCACTATCAAGGTGACAATGGAAATTACTGCGTTGTATATGACGTTTATGATTGGTTACCACAACGCAAATGAGAGAAATTCGAATCCTGTGACGGGTGGAATTTTATCGCTTGCTTCGTTTTTCGTTTTGATGCCACAAGTGATTCCCTATGATGGGGGCGAAGTAGCAGGTCTAAATTTCGATTATATCGGCAGTAATGGTATTTTCGGCGGGATGATCGTTGCGCTATTGGTGTCTAGTCTATATTGTGTATTGGACAAAAAAGGCTTGGTCGTTAAACTGCCAAACTCGGTGCCACCAATGGTTGCCCAGTCGCTTTCACCGACCTTTATTGCCATTATTATATTTGTACTTGTTTGCTTAACCCGCATTGGCTTTAGTCTAACTGCGTGGGGCGATTATTTTGATTTTATCAATGGCGTGGTCGGGGCACCGATTATGAACTTGGGGGCAACACCGATCTCGGCGATTATTTTTATGATCACTATTTCGATCTTCTGGTTTTTTGGGATCCATCCCAATACGATCCTCAGTATTTACTTGCCGGTCTTAATGGCTACAGGGGTTGCCAATCTTACTGCTTTTATGGATGGGGAGCCGATGCCGCATTTGGCATTCACAGCTGCAATGGCCTTTTATTCGCTTGGTGGTGCCGGCAACACATTAGGAATCTCTTTGTTGATTCCCTTTATTTCAAAATCACAGCGCTATAAAACCCTCGGGAAACTCAGTTTGGCACCAGCGATCTTTAACATCAATGAACCACTAGTGTTTGGTTTGCCACTGATGCTGAATCCAATTTTCTTTATTCCGATGGTCAGTACTTCTTTAGTAAATGGAATTTTAGGGATCATCGGCTACAATCTCGGGGTGTATGATACGCTGAATCCTTCGATCTCGCTGCCTTGGATCATGCCCGCCTTCATAGGACCTATCCTGACGATTGGGATCAAAGGGGTGATTGCGGTAGTCATTGCGATTTGTATCAATGGGTTGATCTATCTACCATTTTTCTTAAAAGCGGACAAATTGGCATTTGAGGAAGAGCAAGCAATCGAAACTGAGATCATGACCGAGAAAGTTACCGAGGCAGTCTAGAAATAAAGGAGGAGCAGTTACTATGAGTTTACCAGAAGAATTTTTATGGGGTGGCGCTACTGCTGCCAATCAATATGAGGGGGGCTTTGATCAAGGCGGCAGAGGACTATCTACATTGGATATTGTTACCAGCGGCAGTCAGGAACAGCCCCGTCAACTTACCGTGAAAGATGCGCAAGGCAAAATCCGCAACATTTCTATGTATGAAGGAATGCCAGCGGATTGCCAAGGATACTTAGACGAAAATCAGTATTATCCTAGCCATCGCGCCACAGATTTTTACCATCATTGGCAAGAAGACATTGCTTTATTTGCTGAACAAGGCTACAAGGCTTATCGGATGTCGATCAGCTGGACACGGATTTTTCCTGATGGAACGAAAGAATCGCTTAATGAAGAAGGAATTCTCTTCTATGAAAGGATCTTCAATGAACTGCTCAAATACGGCATTGAACCAATCGTTACCTTAAATCATTTTGATATGCCGCTGGCTTTAGCTGAAAGCCGTGAAGGATGGCTGGATCGGCGCACGATTGAAGATTTTCTCGATTATGCAGTCTTGTTGTTCGAGCGTTTTAAAGAGCAAGTGAAGTACTGGATCACCTTCAATGAAATCAATTTTTTGAATGGCTATGTTTTTTTAGGGATCAAAGGAAAAGACTTAGGAAAAAGGGCGCAAGCATTGCATCATGTCTTTCTTGCTAGTGCCCGCTGCGTGATGGAAGGGAAAAAAATCAATCCCGATTTTCAAATTGGAATGATGCTTGCCAGTGCTGGTATGTACCCAGAAACCTGTAATCCAAACGACAGTATGCGGGAAATCGAAGTTTCTAGAATGTTCAAGTATCTGTATAGCGATGTTCAGTGCCGTGGCTATTACCCTGAATATGCCTTGAGGGAGTATGAACGAAACGGCTGGCAGCTGGTCATGGAATCAGATGATCTTGATCTTTTACGCGTAGGGACGGTCGATTTTCTTTCTTTCAGCTACTACAATTCAGCGGTCATCTCCACAAAAGAACAAGAAAAAACGAGCCGTGGCAATATGATGGAAGCGGTAAAGAATCCCTACTTAGAGGAATCGGAGTGGGGGTGGCCGATTGATCCGACAGGTTTGCGGATCGTATTGAACCAATTGTATGATCGCTACCAGCTGCCGTTGTTTATTGTAGAAAACGGCTTAGGCGCACTTGACACTTTTAACGAACAAAACGAGATCATCGATGATGGGCGTATCGCTTACCTCAGCGCCCATATTGAGCAGATGATCAAAGCGGTTGTACATGATGGCGTGAAACTACTGGGCTATACACCGTGGGGCTGTATTGATATCATATCTGCAGGAACAGGGGAAATGAAAAAACGTTATGGGTTCATTTATGTAGACTTGGATGATGCTGGAAAAGGGACTTTTGCCCGCAAAAAGAAAAAATCTTTTTACTGGTACAAAAAAGTGATTGAGTCTAATGGCACCTCGATCCAAGCAAAGTCTTGATTCAACCTGGAGGTTTTTTATGACAAAGACAGAGACTGATACACCTACCCAGATTACGTATTCCGTCCATTGCCAAGGATACGATTGGGGACCGGCAAACCATAAAATTGTGATTGATTTTGGACAAGTGATCGATGAGCAAGTAGATGCCTCGTTTTTTGAAGTACTAGGAGAAAAAGAAGGCTTTGATTGGTCGACGAAAATGCCAAAGCAGATAAAAGGCAAGATCGAACTCAAAGAGGCTTATTTATCTGATTCGACAGGACAAAAGCAACCCGTCGATCTGCCGACGACGTGCGTTACATTGGCGTTGCAGGTTCATCCCGATGCCCCGTTGACATCACCCTTTGTCTTTAATCCACAGCTGTTTTTGAATCAAAAGCGACAGACGATGTATACGATCACGCTAAAGAATCCTCTGTGTATTAATGGTTCTTCTTTGAACGAGCTCGTTTTGACGAACCAACAGTTTGAAGAAACCGTTTATGAAGGGACCGAGCAATTTCTGCAAAAAGAATTTTTTTATGAAGATGCTGAGTTTGGTGAGATCACTTTACACCATGCACTTTTTGAACCGAAGGATAAAGGGAAGCATCCCCTAATCATTCTTTTGCACGGCGCGGGCGAAGGCGGAACCGATCCTGAAATTGCGCTTTTGGGCAATAAAGTGGTTGCTTGGGCTGATCCCGAAGTACAAGCGATGTTTGGTGGCGCCTATGTTCTGGTTCCTCAAGTGCCAGATATGTGGATGAACGATGGAAGCGGCGGTTACACTCAAGATGGCACCAGCAAGTATACCCGAGCTGTCAGCCGTTTGATTGATGAAACAGTTCAGACCTTTGAAACGTTCGATCCAACGCGGATCTATTTAGGCGGCGGCTCCAATGGCGGCTTTATGACCATCAATCTGCTTTTAAGAAAGCCCAATTTTTTCGCGGCAGCTTTTCCTATTTGTCAGTCCTATAAGACACAATGGCTCGATCAAAGACAACTTGAAGGCCTCAAGAAGATCCCACTTTGGTTGACTCATGGCATTCACGATCAAGTCGTTTCCTTTAACGAGCATAGTCAGCCATTATATGAAACGCTAAAAGCGATGAACCATCCAGATCTTCACTTGACTGCTCTGGATGCAGTAACAGACGAAACAGGCGACTATCAGGACGATACGGGCGAACCATATCGATACAATGATCATTGGGCATGGATTCCAGTTTATAATGGTGAGATTGCGAATGAAACCCAGTCGTTGTTTCACTGGTTAGCAAAGCAAAAACGATAATGGGTTATCACCTCGGAAGATATCATATATTCCGAGGTGAAATATTTTTTGAGAAAGTTGGGTAAACAATGAATTATCTTGTTTATGATATAGGAGGCAGTTACATCAAATACTGTTTAATGACGGGGGATCGTGAGATTTTCTTCAAAGGGAAAGTAAAAACACCTCTTGAAGAGAAAGCCTGCTTTTTAGTCGCTGTCGAAGAAATTTTTCGGCAATTCGAAGGGCAAGTCGATGGTATCGCCATCAGTATGCCAGGGAAAATTGATGTATATAACGGCTATGCTCATTCAGCTGGTGTGCTGACCTTTTTAGAGCAGACAAATATTGTTGATGTCTTTCATACATTTACTGATTTGCCGATCTCCGTCGAAAATGACGGCAAATGTGCGGCATTAGCAGAATCATGGGTCGGAGCGCTAGAGCATACAGATCATGGTATCGTCTTGGTCTTTGGTACCGGCGTCGGGGGCGGATTGATCATCAATAATCGTCTGCATAGAGGGTATAGCGGAATCGCTGGCGAGTTCAGTTTTATCCAGCAAACCGATGCCTGTCAACAACCAACTGTTTATTTCGGTGCCGCCGCCAGTGTCCGTTCACTGGTTAGTGAGGCAGAACGAGTCAAAGGGGTGGAAAAAGGCTCACTTAGTGGTGAGTTGCTGTTTCAACTGATTGAAGAAGGCGACGAAGAACTGCAAGGCGTTCTAGAAAAGTATTGTGATACGATTGCCCTTCATTTGTTCAACCTGCAGTATATTTTTGATCCCGAGATATTTGCTATTGGGGGTGGAATCAGTGAGCAAAAACGATTTATCCAAGAAATCCAAAAAAGTATTGATCGGTTGAAAGAGAAACACACATACCAGCTTGCGGTGCCGAAGATCGTTCCGTGCAAATTTCGAAATGATGCGAACTTGATCGGTGCCTTGATGAATCATCATTTAAATAAAGTGAAAAAAATAAAACAAAACCTTTTATAAGCACGCGAGACACTCTGCGTTTTAGAAAAATGCCAGAAATCGTTCGATGCAAAATCATTTGGGAGATACAGACATGAATTTATTTGCAAAACTGAATTGTGTTAAATATTTATCTGATACAGAACACAATATTATTGATTTGATTAATAAAGACCCAATTGCTTTTACACAGATGACTATTCAGGAGATCAGTTCATTGGCGTTTGTTTCTAAAGCAACTATTTATCGCTTTTGCAAGAAGTTGGGCTATTCTGGGTTGAATGAATTAAAGTTGATGGTTACTGCCTCATACGCCGATCAATTACAGCATGCAGATAAAACAGTAGATTTGAATATTCCTTTTGGAAAAACGGACTCTGCATTTACCATCATCTCAAGCTTGAGAGATTTGTACGAGCGTTCTTTGTTTTTGGCAACGACTTTTATTAGTGTCAAAGATCTGCAACAGATTGCCGTGGACTTGATCAATGCTGTCAATATTATTGTGTTTGTCGATGATGAGCAGCTGCATGTAGCAAAAATTTTTAAAGATCGAATGGAGAGCTGTGGTGCCAGAGTCACAGTCCCTGCAAATCTCTATCAAAAAATTTCACTTGCACAATCAGCAGGCACCCAAGACATTGCGATATATGCTTCCTATCATCCTGTTCAAAAGCGTCACTTGGAGCTAGCAAAGATTTTAAAAGGCAATCAAGTGAAAATGGTGGTCATCAGCTCATCTGATGACCACTTACTCAATCATCATGGCGATCGCAACCTCGTAGTAGGCCCGATCGATCATGAAAAAGACAAGATCGCTGATTTTGCGATTACGATCATTTTTCAATTTTTGTTTGATTCCATCTACTCTGTATTCTTTAAAGAACGCTATGAAGAAAACATTGAGAACTTACGTGCCTCTTACTTGAAGTATCGGAATATCTGAAAGGGGAGCTTGTGCCTAGAAATTGTGTTTTTATGCGGTGAATAGCTAACTGTGGGACTATTTTCGTTTAGGGGTGGATTATCCGTTAGAGTCTGGAAATGCTGCTTGGTTGAAGGACAGTGTTCATTGAAGGGACTATTCTTTATTAAACAAAAGTTAAAAACTCGATTCCATCATCTGGAATCGAGTTTTTTCGCGTCATTTTCTCCTAACAGCTCGAAAATAACTGATCCCGGTTCCTGCAAATACTACGAAACTAGCCAATAGGAACAAAAATCCTACAGGAATCAGGTAGAAATTTTCATGTAAAATGCCGGATTGATCGATGTATTCTACGGCGCTTGCTTTGATGAAGAAGCAGGCAAAGCCGAATAGTAGTAAAAATGTTCCGATCAAGGTCGTGATCAAATTGAGTTTGGCGCGTCGGGTCTCGCTGCCGTCTTTGATTAGTTTTTCAGTGATCTTGTTCACTTGAGTTCCTCCTAAAATCAATTCATCAAGCGAGAGTTGAAAAATCGTGGCGATGGCAATCAACATTTCTAAATCTGGTAGATTGCGATTGTTTTCCCAGTTCGAAACGGCTTGTCTCGTCACGTGTAGTTGAGTGGCAAATTGTTCTTGGGTCAAGTTATTTCTTGTGCGTACTTCTTTGATTTTTTCGCCAAATTCCATCTTTTTTTCCTTTCGCTGATGTGACTTAAGCATAGTCGAAACCCGCGTTGTTTCCAAGAAAGCAGGGCTTGCTGCTTGATAAATCAAGGGAAAGTGGTGCTTGCGTCGTTTTTTTGATCGCTATTGTTTAGGGCGGGAGCCAATCATCTTTAATAATCGAAGCGATCAGCTGCTAAGTAAACGATTTGATACGTGTTATTTTTACAATGTATCTTTTCTTTTATTATAGCATTGTGATCGATGGGAGGGAAATGTATGATACTGGTCTTTCGCTGCTTGATCGGTAGCTGTCCGACAGCTGACGAGAGTATCAAGTGAGGAGGAGCGCATCAGCAAGTTTCTTTTCTTAAAGAAAATCACTTAGTTGACAAATAGTAAAACATCTTGTTTAATATACCCCAAGGGGTATACGAAAGGAGCAAGAAATGTTTTCACTATTTAAACGCATACCAAGTATGTCAACAGCAGATTTACAAAAAGAAGGAGCCAAAGAATGGACGGTTCTGGATGTACGCACGCCGGCGGAGTACCGCAGTGGGCACATTGCCTATGCGAAAAATGTACCGTTAAACAAGATTGCTGGATTTACTCAAAAAGGCGACAAGAAACTGGCAGTCATTTGCCAATCGGGGATGCGAAGCAAACAAGCAGCCAAAATCCTAAGTAAAAAAGGTTTTGATGTGGTCAACGTTCGTGGCGGCATGAATCAATGGCGAGGAACAACCAAGGGAGGAAAGTAATGATGGAAAAAATAGTTATTGTCGGTGGGGTAGCAGGGGGAATGTCTGCAGCCACGCGCTTACGTCGGCTTAAAGAAGCAGCGGAGATCATTGTTTTTGAAAAAGGTCCCTTTGTCTCTTTTGCGAATTGTGGGCTGCCGTATGCTATTTCTGGTGAGATCAAAGAGCGAGATGCCCTATTGGTCCAAACACCTGAAGCATTAAAGAAACGGTTCAACTTAGATGTGCGACCTTTTCATGAGGTACTGGCGATCGAGCCAGAGGAGAAAACGGTGACGGTCAAACATGGCGAACACGTCTTCACGGAATCTTATGATGCGTTGATTTTATCGCCGGGGGCAAAACCGCTAGTACCAGCGATCAAAGGTCTAGAAGAAGCAACCAACGCCTTTTCTTTGCGCAATGTTCCTGACTTGGACCAAATCATGGCGCATCTTGAAGACAAAAAGCCTCAAAAAGCAACGATCATTGGCGCTGGGTTTATTGGGTTAGAAGTCGCTGAAAATTTACATAAAAAAGGCCTCGAAGTAACGATCGTAGAAAAAGCACCCCACGTATTGCCACCTTTGGACGAAGAAATGGCTGCGTATGTCAAAAATGAATTGATCAAGCAAGGGGTCAATGTTTTGACCTCGCAGTCAGCGACCGCTTTTGAAAAAGCAGGGCAAGAAATCGTTCTGGAGGATGGCACGGTCCTGGCCTCAGATGTCACGATTCTTTCGGTTGGTGTCCAACCAGAAACGGATTTGGCGAAACGTGCTGGTATCCAATTAGGACGCCGGGGGGGTATCCTGGTAGATGAGCAATTCCAAACCAGCAAGAAAGATATTTACGCGGTGGGTGATGCCATCGTTGTGAAACAACAAATCACCAACGAAGACACGTTGATCTCCCTGGCTTCACCAGCCAATCGCCAAGGTCGGCAAGTAGCCGATGTGTTGGGAGGACTGGCTCGCAAAAACAAAGGCAGTATCGGGACTGCGATCGTGCGCGTATTCGATCTTGCGGCAGCGTCCACAGGGTTGAGTGAGCGCAGCGCCAAACTGGCAGGGCTAAATCCCCAGGTGGTTCATCTTTCAGGCAAAGACCATGCAGGGTATTATCCTGATGCGACGGATATTTATTTGAAACTGATTTTTGATGCTAATACTGGAAAAATCTATGGTGCGCAAGGCATCGGTGCCAAAGGGGTCGATAAACGGATTGATATATTGGCAACAGCGATCAAAGGCGGTTTAACGATCTTTGACTTGCCTGAACTGGAATTCACCTATGCACCGCCTTTTGGCTCAGCCAAAGATCCAGTGAATATGCTTGGCTATGCAGCGATCAATCTGGCGGAAGGAATCAGTGAGAATATTCAGTGGCACGAATTGACGGATGCCTTAGAAAACGGTAAGCAGTTGTTGGATGTTCGTTCAGAGATGGAATTAGCCAATAATGGACGTTTTCAACAGGCGCTCCACATTCCGTTAGATGAATTGAGGGATCGGTTGTCTGAATTGGATCCAAGCGTTTCGTATGTCGTTACGTGTCATAGCGGATTGAGAAGCTACATTGCCGAACGCATCTTGAAACAAGCGGGCATCAATTGTCAAAACCTCGATGGTGCCTTTTCGTTGTATAATACTATTAAGCCGGAGATGATTATTCATGATTAAAGCAATATCTATGGAGGAATTTGCCCAAAAAGAAAAACGTGAACCACTTGAGATCCTTGATGTCAGAGAAGTCGATGAGTTTGCACAAGGACACATCAAAACAGCACAAAACCTACCGTTGAGCGAGCTGACAGAACAAATCAGCGACTTAGAGAAGGATAAAAACTACTATGTCATCTGTCATTCAGGGGCTCGTTCGCAAATGGCATCTGAGTTTTTGAGCCAGCAAGGGTTTCAAGTGACCAATGTCCTCGGCGGCATGTCAGCATGGAGAGGAGAAATCAAACGATGACCGCATGCAACAAAGATATTTTGAATCGGTTAAAACGAACCGAAGGCCAGTTGCGGGGGATTCAAAAAATGATCGAAGACGAGAAAGAATGCGTCGATGTCATCACGCAATTGTCCGCCGTCAGTTCCAGTGTTAACCGTATTATGGGAATCATTGTCGCTGAAAATTTGAAAAATTGTTTGGAAAATCCAGACAGCGACACGGAAACCCAAAAGCAGAAAATCGATCAAGCCGTTCAGCTGATCGTGAAGAAATAACGGGATTTTTGAAAGGTTTGTCGCGTTTTTTATCATCCTATGGAAAAGGTTCAGAAGAGCAGCATGTTCTTCTGAACCTTTTTACTCTTCATCAGCGATTGCTTGTCGACGCCAATAGAGGAAATAAGCGGAGATTGTCGGTATGTTTTGTTTTTTAATTACGAAGGAATATACACCGAGAAGGCTGTATGGTTAAATGGAGGGAGAAACGTCAAAAAGCCCGATGGGTCGTTGAGTATATGTAGCGACCAACGATCGCTTTCCTTGTGATTAAAATCACAATAAGCGAGTGGGTGTTGCGCAGTTATGACGAATGAGAGAGGAGAGCTTTTTGAACAAAAAAATACAGTCTTTTACATTGCCCTTGATTGCTTCCAATTTGTTTCAAATCATTATTGCGCAAGTTTCATTAGCGATTATTTCAAGAAGATCCACGGAAGCGTTGGCGGCGATCGCGCTGATCGACGGGTTTCTCTATGCTTTTGCGGGTATTTTAGGTGCGATTGGCCTTGCTTTTAATATTTATGGCGCAAAGGCAGTCGGACAAAGAGAAGAGACGCAGTTAAATGATTATCTGTCGTCGGTTCTTTTTCTAGTAGTCGCGATCGGCGTGAGCTTTTTCCTGATTTTCCTGCTTTTTGGACACGGCATTTTGCAGGTTGTCTACGGATTTAGTGAGGAGCTGCTAAGGACCGCAACATTGTATCTTGCAATCATGTCTCCCTATATTTTACTTACGTTAGTCACGTTTGTTTTTACTAGCCTTTTAAAAATTGAAAAGAAAACGAACTACATCCTCGGTGTTTCCATTATTAGTGCGTTGGTACAGGTGTTGCTTAGCTATCTATTGATCAACGGCAATCTCGGTTTTCCCGCAATGGGGGTATTAGGCAGTGGCATCGCAAATATGCTTGCGACTTTGTGCTTGCTGGGGATTTATGGGGTTCTTTTACGAGAAAGTCTAGCCAGGGGGCTGAAACAAAGACCACGAAAACGCACCTTTTTATTGAAAAAAGCGGTCCCCTTAATGATTCAGGAATGCTTTGAAGGCTTAGTCTTTATTATTGCTTTTGAAGCTTTCGTCTCACGATTGGGTGTCAGTACGCTGGCAGCCTATGCGATCGGCAGCCAAGGATTGATGATCGCACGGTTGCCTGCTTTGATGTATGGCAACGCAGTGACCGTCTTTGCGAGTGAGGCGAATGGACAGAAAAACCGTCAGAAGATTTTAGCAGTGGGGAAAATTGCCTTCGCTTCTTCTTTTGTGGCTTATGTTGGAATCGCCAGTCTGATCTGGGTCTTTCGTCCTGCTTTTTTTCAGTTGTTTACTACAGATGTCGCTGTTTTAGACTTGTTGCCAGCTATTCTACCAATCATGCTGGGGATAATGCTCGTCAGTCCGTTATATGAAATTACAAAATACCTATTACAAAGCTTGGAGTGCAGTCGCACGGTTTGTGTGTTGACAGGATGCGTCAACAGTCTGGTTTTAATGGGAATCATGGGCTTTTGGAGTAGTGGGCAGCTGAACTTTTTCTTCCTCTACTGTCTATATGGCATGAATTTCCTGATTCTCGGTGGTTTCTTTGCAGGATTGTTTTATTGGACGATCAAGCAGCGTGATCCTCAGGGCAAAGGACGCCTTTGAGGGTTAAAAAAGCGAAGGTGCTGCTGAGCCTTCGCTTTTTCGTCGCCTACAATTGGACAGGGGGATTAATTGTGGCTGACTTCTTCGTAAAAAATGGCGTTGCGTTCTGCAATCAGTTGGGTTTCCCTTCGCTCTAATTCAAGAAAGGTTTCGTCTGCCAGCAATTCGGCAGCAGAGTAGCCGGCAGCCAAGAAATTTTCGGCATAGGTCAATTTTTGATTCGTAATGTTTCTTCGTTGCTCGGCAATAATGAGTAGCTGTTTTACATTCATATACACACTCCATTCTTTTATAAAAAGCAAGTACTAAGAAGAGGACAGCTAAGGCAGTACTTGCAAGTCAACGGTGAAGGTAGGGCTGCGCGCTTGCTTGGCTATTCATCGTTCATGAGGAGAACGTCCGGTTTGTTTCTGATTGGTCGTTTTTATACGGAAGCTTTGTACTAAGTATAAAAAAATTTCCACCGTAGCAACAGAACCTAGTCGTTTACATAAAGCAACCATTGGTTTACATTCTTTGGACAAGCGGGTGTTACAAGAAAATCAAGCAATTTTGTCCTGGAAAACGGTGGGATTTGACGACAAAAAAACCTGCGACCAGCCTGAAGCGGTCGCAGGTTTCGTAGATAAGTAGAAATAGCTTAAACGGTTTGTTTTGCTGGGCGCAGCAAGACTTCGCTGATCGCCACATGTTTGGGCTGTTGAATGGCATAAACCACTGCATTTGCTACATCTTCTGGCGTTAGGCTGTTGCCTTCTACGCGAGAGGTTTCTTTCAAGGCTGCTTCTAGTTGAGCATTGCCGACGGTTTCAAACAATTCCGTGGAGACCATTCCTGGAGAGACGATGGTAGAGCGAATGCCATGTTCACGTTCTTCTTGGCGCAAGCCTTCCATGATTGCACGAACTGCAAACTTTGTCCCGTTGTACACGGCAGAACCTGGGTAAATGACATGTCCGGCAACTGAGTCAGTGGCGATGATCAAACCGTCTTGCTGTTTTTGCATGATGGGCAACACAGCGCCGATCCCGTTCAATACCCCCATGATATTGATATCCAGCATTTTTTGCCAGCTGTCATAGTTCAACTCTGCCAAGTTTCCTTGAGGCATGATGCCAGCATTATTGAAAAGGACATCAATCCGACCAAAGGAGGTCATGGCTAAATCAATGACTTGTTGGACTTGTTCGCGATTGGTGACATCAGCTGTTTGATACAAGACATTTTCTCCTAATTTTTCAGCCAGTGCTTTGATGCGCTCTTCACGGCGGGCAGCGATCACTACTTTTGCCCCTTGCTCGGCTAGTTTAACGGCAGTTGCTTCCCCAATTCCTGAAGATGCTCCCATAATTACGATAACTTTTTCTTTGATTTCTGTCATTTGTATTTCCTCCAATGAATGATTTTTTCAGCGAATCCTGCTACTGCCAATGGTGAACCTGTGAGACGATAGGTGATTGACAGTACAGTGTTTGCGGTGTATTTTAATTGTAGAACTTGAAGTTAGGTTTAGGTCAAGCAATAAACAAAATTTTTTTTAGGAGCGATGCAAGTGAGTTACTCGATTGGCGAAGTATCACAAACGACTAATATCCCCATCTCGACTCTGCGTTATTACGATCGAGAAGGGATGTTTCCGAAGCTGGCCCGCAGTAATGGCGGCATTCGGGTGTTTTCAGAAAAAGAAGTAGCGACGATCAAAGTGATCGATTGTTTGAAGAATACTGGTATGCCTATCAAAGACATCAAGAATTTCTTGGATTGGGGCGAGGAAGGCGATGCGTCTTTGCAGAAACGGCAGCAGCTGTTTCATGAACGTCTGGAAGAAGTCACAAAGCAAATGGCAGCCTTGCAAGAAACCATGAATACGATCAAATACAAATGTTGGTACTACGATACCGCGATGGCAGCAGGCACCGAAGCGGTGGTGAAAGAGTTGCCGCTAGAAGAAATACCAGAAGAAGTCCGAGCATACAAACTATAAGCCCATCGAAAAACCACCTGCTGTTTTTGCAGGTGGTTTTTCGGTTCTACTGGTTTTTCTGGGAAAATCAACCTTGCCAGTTGCCGTTTTCTAACGGCAGTTCGTCAGTCCCATGAAAATTGGGTTTCGTTCGTCGGCAGTGCTACTCAATAACGCCTACAGGAATCAAATAGCGGGGTTCATTTTCTGTTGGCAGCTGCAGCAGCTCTGTGAGTTCATGATCTGTGAAGGCACCGATCGGCACAGCGCCTAAGCCTAACGCTTGGGCTTGTAAAAGGACATTTTGGGCGGAATGACCGACTTCGATATAGGCATAGCGTTCGATTCCTCGGTCTCCATAGCGCTCGATCAGTCGTTCATAAACCACTGTATAAAGCAATGTGGCAGGTGCCCGTTGGATCGCTTGCTGGTCCAACGAACCTTCCGCCAATGCGGTCCGAAAATCACCGGCAAGAACTTTTGCTAAGGTATGCTGCTCTGGTTGATACAGATAAAGCCCTGGCTCAAGCCCCGTTACATGTGTGACCACGACATAGAGGTCTAAGGGATACAAGGCACCAGCCGAAGGCGCTGTCCGGCGACCATCTTCTGTAGTGACACCGGCAGCGGCCCATAAAAGCTGTGCCAGCTGTTCTTGTGTTAGCTCAGTGTCAAGAAAATCCCGTTGCGAGCGCCGCTCGAAGAGAGCTTCCGACACACTGGTTTCCCCGTTTAAAATCGGTTGCGGCAATGGAAAGGTTTCATAGGAAATTGCTGGTTCAGAAGAAGTGGCGGTGTTGGTAGTCGGTTGTTCTTCAATTGGTGCCGTATCCGCACTGCAGCCAGTGAGGAGTAAGCCCAACACCAAAAGAGCGCCTAAATGAACAAAGCGAAATCGTTTGTAACGGGTCATAAGGATTCCTCCTTTTCTAAGGAATTCGTGTTATTTATAAGTATAACAAGGATTGCTTTTTCATGCGCTTTTATTCACAAGTAGATAATTAGGGAGGTAAGCAGTCTCTCAGTCGTATCATAGGCTGATTGTGCTTTTTAATATTTTCTAAAGACCTAGATAATGAGTAGTATCGTATTAACTTGCTATGAATATTTTTTATGAAATCCAAACCGACTGCAATCAAACGTAAGAGAAAAAAAGGCCATACAAAAACCCTCCAGCAACGAATTGCTGGAGGGTTTCATTTAATTGGCAGCTGTCAATGCTGCTTGGTTTTGTTTGGCATGATAGGCTTCCACGTCTAGGATTGCCTGTTTAAACATTTCTCGCGTGATCTCATAAGGCACGTGGACGATGTCATTGGTGGTCATTGCTTTGTCTAAGATTGCCTCAAGATCGCTGGTGTCGTTAAGGCCCATATCCGCTAGGCAAACCGGCAGTTTGTTTTCCTTCATAAAGGCGTAGATGCGCTGGAAGAGGGCATCTTGCTGATCGAGCTGCAACAAGGCCAAAACGCCGTAACTAACGGATGCGCCGTGTAAATAGTCTTCCATTTTTTCCAAAACGGTCGTTCCGTAGTAAAAGGAATGAGCAAGGGCGGAGTTGTAATCATTGACGACTAAGACGGAAACTAAGCCGGTGGTTACGATGATATCCAAGACGACTTGCTCAATGGCATAAGATGGCTGATTGGCGGCACTGTCTTTCAAGGCTTGTGTGCCGTATTGCAATAAGCGTTCCGTGCACATTTTGCCGATTTGGATGCCTAACCCATCGGTGTAGTCTAACTGATCGCCCCGCGCTGAAAACGTCGATTCGATCTCTTTGGAGAGGGCATCGCCGATTCCTGCCCATAAGTACTTATCGGGGGCCTGGGCGATGATCTCACTGTCGATAAAGGCATGGGTCGGTGGTTGCGAAGGGAAAAACAGCCCTTGCATCTCGCCGTTTTCTTTATAGATGACACAGACCGCGGTGACTGGTGAGCAGTTGGAGCCGATCGTTGGGAAGGTGAAGACTGGTTTGCCAGCTTTTTCCCCAACCACTTTGACGGTATCGCAGACGCGGCCGCCACCAACGGCGAATAGAACATCGGCGGCTTGGACACTTGGAGTAGCGAACAGCTGATCGACGTTTTCATAGGTCGAGTTGCCGCCGTACCACAAGGTATCCGTCACTTGGACTGCTGACGTTAAAGCGGCTTTGATCTTGTCTTCGGCTTTTTCAAGGGCGGTTTTTCCGCCGATGATCACGGCATTGGTGCCGTATGGTTTTACGATGTCATTTACTTTTTCGTAGGCGTCCGCCCCGATTGTGTAGTTTGGCAAAAAGATACTTTGACTCATACTTTTCTCCTTCTTTCTTGGCCACGAGATTGGCTAAAATTGGTCCGGTAATTTGATGGATCACCATGCCGACTGCGGCAGGGGTAACGGCTGCAGCAATGGCGGCAAAGTGGGCATTGGCTAACGAGATCGCTAGGCCGGTATTTTTCATTCCTAATTGAAACATGATGGATTTGGCTTGGGTGGCACTGACGCCCATCACACGGCTCAGACCATAGCCTGCGCCGTAGCCGATCAAGTTATGGAGCAAGACTAAGAAAATCACGATCAAGCCCGATTGGACGATGACGGCGCCGTTGCGAGCGACAGTTCCGGCAACGATCAATAAGATACTGACGGAAGAAATCAACACAAATGATTGCAGAAATCGCTCGATGTGCTTGGCAATGAGTTTGTGGACGATCACCCCTAAAATGATCGGCAAAAGCACCATCTGCAAGACAGACAAGAGCATTTCCCAGAAGGAGATCTCGGTGTACTGACCAGCCAAGACATAAACCAAAAAGGGTGTAACGACGGTCGCTAACAAGGTCGATACCGTGGTCATGGAAACGGTGAGGGCGACATCGCCTTTGCCGATGAAGGTCATGACATTGCTGGCGGTTCCGCCAGAAACGCAGCCTAGTAAGACAAAACCGATGATCAAACCGGAAGAAAGACCAAACAGCTGCGCTAAGCCGTAAGCCACCAAAGGGCTGATGGTGAACTGGAAAAGCACCCCTAAGATGAATGCTTTGGGCTGTAAGACGACCATTTTAAACGCAGCAACGTTTAGAGTCATCCCCATACAAAACATGATGATGCTCAAAAGAATCGTTGTACGAGGCGGAATCCATAAGAAGGGTTGCGGGAAAAAATAAGAGACGATCATCAATAAAATCATGATGTAGATCAAATACTTGTTTACAAAAGCAGCGATCGTGTTGACGGTTTTCATAATAAAAAATCATCCTTCCTTTTTTCTGCTTGACAAATCAAGTGTCCAAACAGAAGGGGTCTTTAGAATAAGTGCAGTGCATAACCGCGGGGAATCGGCAGCAGTTGGTCAACGAGCGTTTTGGATCTATCTGACATCAAGGTGTCAGCTTGCAAAAGGCCGCTTTCTTGAAAATGGGTATAAAAAAACACTCCATCTCAAGAAGCTGTTCTTCTTTTTGGATGCAATGTGAATAGAGACTCTTTGAATGTATAAAATCAAACAGTCCCGACTATAATAATAAAATAATTCGTTTGCTAACATTGGTGCGGGTCATATACGTCACCGTCCTTTTCTTTATTTTGAATTTTCTGAATATTTAAATTATTTCTACCTAGTCTACAAAAGAGTCAACGCTTTGTCAATCGTTTGAGAAAATTTTTTTCATTTTTTTGGGTGTTTTTTAAAAAACATAGGTTTCTATGGGGAAAAACAGCAAGAATTGGTTTGTGCTGTGCTTTTTTCCCCTTCGTTTAGAAACAGAATAGTTGTTGGATCTTGGTTTTTGTCCTACGATGATACTAGCAAGAGTTGGAAAAAGAAACGAGAGGAGCAAAGAAAATGAAAATTTTTGTCGTTGGTGCTACTGGACGAGTAGGCCAAAAATTGATCACCTTTCTAGAAAAACAAGGACACATCGTTTATGCTGGTGCGCGCAGCAGTGAGAAAATCACAGAAACGGAGACGATCAAGCCCGTGTTCTTTGATTTACACACGGAACCGGAAGAGATGGCGGCGAAATTCGCAGATGCGGAAGCGGTATACTTCGTGGCGGGGTCCCGAGGCAAAGACTTGCTGCAATCTGATCTGTATGGTGCGGTCAAAGTGATGCAAGCCGCTGAAGCAAAAGGAATCAAGCGCTACATCCACCTTAGCTCAGCCTATGCCTTAGAACCTGAACAGTGGCAAAGGGAAGGCATGGCGTCATTGATGGATTACACGATCGCCAAATTTTTCTCTGATCGCTGGCTGATCGACAACACCGCACTAGACTATACGATTTTGCAGCCGGGTGCGTTGAAAGAAACACCAGGTTCTAGTTTGATCGAGATCAGTGAAACGACCTCTGGTGCGATCCCCATCGAGGATGTCGCCGTCTTGTTAGGTGAAATGCTGGAACGTCCAGCAACTTATCAAAAAGTCATCAAAGTCCAAGCTGGGGAAACCCCCATTAGCGAGGCACTGGATCAGCTTTAAGGCGAGCCTTTGGGCTTGAAGAGAATGTACTGAAGGAGCTGCACGGCAATGAATCGTTGGCGTGCGGCTTTTTTTTGTGAAGAAGCCAGCCACTTTTCATTTTTGAAAGCGGTGACTCTTGACTTTGGAAAAATAGTTTGTTACGCTTATTGCTAACTTTAGAGGGGGTGGTAAACGAATGTCAAGCGACTCGAGTGACGGTGAGCAGAAACACTATTTTGACTTGCCTTACTTTTTAATTGAATAGGAGACAAACAACAGCGCGTTATTTAGGAGCAGTTTCTAAATAGGGGGCTTATTTGTGTTATCCATCAATGAAAAAGAAAAGGAAGAAGAAAAAAATGAATAAAAAAGAGTTTCAGTTATCAGTGTCAGAAACAATCGAACAGTATCAGGTCCCCTCTATCGATCAAGGATTAGATGAGGCGCAAGTAACCGAGCGGTTAGAAACCTACGGATTGAACCAATTAGCGGTTAAAAAAACCGCCAAGTGGCAGTTGCTGCTGCGACAATTCCATAACACGATCATCTACATTTTGATTTTCTCCGCCATCTTAACGCTGCTGATGGGGCATTTCTCTGATGCCGTGATCATTGGCATCGTCGTGCTGGTCAATGCGTTGATCGGTTATTACCAAGAAGCGAATGCTTCCGATGCATTAGAACGGATCAAAGAGATGCTATCAGCAGAAGCCACGGTCTATCGGAATGGGATTCGTCAAGATATTCCAGCTGCCGAAGTCGTTCCAGGGGATGTCGTATTCCTAGAAGCTGGTGACAATGTGCCCGCAGATCTGCGAATCATCGAAGCCGACAACTTGCGTATCCAAGAATCCGCCTTGACTGGTGAAGCCGATTCGGTGGAAAAAATAACAGATGCCTTAATGGATGAAGCAACTCCATTAGCGGAACAACGGAATTTGGCGTTTGCTTCGACTTCCGTGACATCAGGAAGCGGGAAAGGGATCGTGATCGCTACTGGCGTCAAGACTGAGATCGGGAAAATCTCAGCTGAAGTCAATCAAACGGAAGAACGAAAAACGCCATTGATGAAAGAGATCGATGGACTGGGGAAAGGCATCACCTATGTGATCATGGGCGTGGCGGTCTTGCTATTTGTCGTCAGCTTGTTCCAGCAAACCTATGCGATCTCTGTCTTATCCTTAGCCGTTGTCACCATGATCGTCGGCTCGATCCCAGAAGGATTGCCAGCAACGACCTCGGTGGTTTTGGCGATGGGTGTCAGCGACATGGCAAAAAACAAGCACACCATCATCAAAACGCTGCCAGCGGTTGAAACGCTAGGCTCAGTGGATGTGATCGCGACGGATAAAACAGGTACCCTGACCAAAAATGAAATGACGGTCAAAGACATCGTATTGGCTGAGCAGGAATATGAAGTGACGGGTGACGGCTATGCGCCGGTGGGAGAAATTCGTCCAAAGCAGGAGGACGTCCACGCGCAAGACACCTTGCAGTTGTTTTTGGAAGCTGGTTACGAAGCCAACGATACGGTACTGGTCCCAGAAGGAAATCACTGGACGATCAATGGGGAACCAACAGACGGCTCCTTTTTGACGCTGTATCATAAGCAATTTGCCTATCCGCAAGCACCTGCTTACCAAGAGCTGGATATGCTGCCCTTTGATTCGGACAACCGCTACATGGCGAAACTAGTGGCAAACCCTGCGGGGGAACGTTTGTTATTTGTTAAAGGCTCCCCAGATAAATTGTTTGAAATGGTGCAAAAACAAGCGGCGCCTTTTGATGAAGCCTATTGGACAGGCCATGTCCGCCGCTTGTCGGCAGAAGGCAAACGAGTGGTAGCGGTGGGCTATCAGAAAGTTTCGATCGATCACATTGATGAAACGATTTTTGAGCAAGGGCTGCAATTACTAGGGATCGCTGGGATCATCGATCCGCCGCGAGAAGAAGTGATTGCCTCCCTGAAGGAAATGAACCAAGCCGGTGTTCAAGTGAAAATGATCACTGGGGATCACCCTCTGACCGCCAAAGCGATTGGGGAAAAGCTTGGCTTAGCGGATGAGATTCACGTCGTGACTGGTGCCGAGTTGGATCAGATGAGTGAAGCTGAATTTCAAGATGCTGCCTTGACGAATCAAGTCTTTGCACGAACCACGCCGAAAAATAAATTGGACATTATCAGAGCGCTACAAGCCAAAGGCAAAGTCACGGCGATGACAGGGGACGGAGTCAACGATGCCCCTGCGTTGAAGCGGGCGGATATCGGTGTAGCGATGGGGATCAGCGGCACGGATGTAGCCAAAGACTCTGCTGATATGATCTTGACCGATGACAATTTCGGTACCATGTCCTTAGCGATTCGCGAAGGACGCAGGATCTATGACAACATCAAAAAGAGCATTCTGTTTCTGTTGCCGACATCTTTTGCCGAAGGGCTGATCATTGCCTTTACGATCATGATGCAAAAAGAATTGCCGCTGCAGGCGACACAACTGCTGTGGATCAACATGGTTTCTGCTATTACGATCCAGTTTGCGTTTATCTTTGAACCAGCAGAGTCTGGGATCATGAGCCGCAAACCGCGAAAGACAGGCAATAAATTGTTGAATCGCCACGATATTTGGCAGATGGCGTATGTATCGATCTTGATGGCAGTCATCAGTTTGATCGCCCATGACTGGCTCTTGCTGCAAGGCGTCAGCGAAGCCGTTGCTAGTACCATGATGGTCAATATCGTGGTCTTAAGTAAGATTTTCTATTTGTTCAACATCCGTACCAGTGCACCAGCGTTTTCTAAAGCTTCCTTCACCAATCCAAAAGCGTTCGTGATCATTGGTGTGATGCTAGTTCTGCAACTGTTATTGACCTATGTTCCATTTATGCAAAGCGCCTTTCATACGGAGGACATGTCCTTGATCGGCTGGGTCATCTCAGCAGCTTCCGGGATGGTCGTCTTACTCGTGACGGAGTTCGATAAATGGCTTCGTTCGAGAAAAAATATTTAACCTAGGTTTTCTCGTGTTTTTTTACAGGCAAAATCGCCTTGCTGCAGCTTAGGAAAGTGGCGGAACGACAAGGGATTTCTGCTGTCGCTGCTTTGGGGTTGCCAAAAGAAAAAGCCAAGAGGAATTCCTATTGGCTTGTAATCAGGCCTATTGACAAACAAAAATGGTCGGGCTAAAATGCACATGAATTGAATAGTATTCTTCGGGGCAGGGTGTAATTCCCGACCGACGGTGACAAGCGCAATGCTTGAAGTCCGTGACCCGCATAGCTATGCGGTGGAGCCAGTGTGAATCTGGCACCGACAGTGAAAGTCTGGATGGGAGAAGAAAAACCACAAAATTTCAAGGGGCGCAGTGCGTCTAAAATTGATTTTTTGCTGGTCTTGTTTGTCTATGCCTCGTGAGATTCTCACGAGGCATTTTTTTATTGAAAGGAGGAAGGAAGATGCATAACGAATACATGCGTTTGGCGATCACAGAAGCCAAAAAAGGGCGTTACCAAACCTTTACCAATCCGCTAGTGGGCGCTGTGATCGTCAAAGAGCAACGGGTCATTGCCAAAGGGGCTCACTTAGTCTATGGGCAGTCCCATGCGGAACGAAACGCCATCGAACAATGCCATTCCTCCGAAGACCTAATCAATTCGACTTTATACGTGACGTTAGAACCTTGCAACCATCAAGGAAAACAGCCGCCTTGCACCCAGCTGATCATCGACAGCGGCATCAAAAAGGTAGTCATCGGCCAGTTAGACCCTAACCCGATCGTGGCTGGACAAGGCAAGCGCTTTTTAGAAGAACAGGGCATCGACGTGTTGGTGGGCATCGAAGAAACAGCGGTGCGCCGTTTGAATCCACACTATAATTTTTACCATCGGCATCAGCGACCTTACGTGGCGTTGAAGCAAGCGATCACTTTAGATGGCCGGATCGCTCATGATGCGTTGACCCGCAGTGCGATCACTGGTTCAGCGGTTTGGCAAAACGTCCATCAAGAACGTGGAGACTATCAAGGAATCTTAGTGGGCAGTCAGACGGTGTTGACGGATGATCCCACCTTATTGACCACGGTTGAAACCAGCTTTCCGCCGATTCGCATCGTGGTAGACCGTCGGGGGCGAACGCTGTGGCAACCCCATTTGGCACTGTTTGCCGATGATTCGGCACCTGTGTGGATTTTTACGCAGCAGACAACTGTCAGTGATTTGCCAGCTCATGTGTCAGTGATCCAGCTGGAAGAGTTGACAATTGTTTCATTGCTGAAGGAGCTTGCCGCACGACAGGTCCAATCGCTTTACGTAGAAGGAGGCGCTGCGATCCATGATGCCTTTTTAGCCAGCGGACTGTGGCAAGAAAGCATTACCTATGTGGCGCCAAAGTTTCTTGGGGGCAATAGTCTCGCAAGTTTTACCAGTGAGCGTACCCCGAAACAGCTGCAGCAGCTAACAGAGGTGACGGTGACTGCAGTTGGGGAAGATGTTTGCATCCGAGGAAGGAGACCAGAGGAATGTTCACAGGATTGATTCAGGAAAAAGGCCGCATCAAAGAGATCCGCAAGCAAAGCCGCACGATCCAGCTAACCTGCAGTGCGTCCGAAGGATTACTGGCGGATTACCAGATCGGAGACAGTATGGCGATCAACGGGACGTGTTTGACGGCGATCGCCAAACAAGCGACGACGTTTACGGTGGATATCATGCCAGAAACCTTTCAACGAACCACCTTTAAACAACTCTCGGTGGGTGCCGAAGTCAATTTGGAGCGAGCGATGGCAGCAACGCAGCGTTTTGAAGGCCACTTTGTCGCAGGCCATATTGATGTAACGACCCGGTTGATCCAGAAAAAGCAGTTGGAAAATGCCTTGATCTTGACGTTTGCTTATCCTGTCAGTGTGCAAGGGGAAATCATTCCGCAAGGGTCGATTGCGATCAATGGCGTCAGTTTGACGGTTACCCAGACGACGGCACAGGCATTTTCCGTTAGCTTGATCCCCCATTCCAAAGACCAGACGACGCTGGGGCAGTTGAAACAAGGGGAGTGGGTCAATATCGAGACGGATATGATCGGGAAATATGTCAAATACCAACGAAAATGAAAGAAGGCAGACGATGCATAAAGTAGAACAAGCAGTGGAATGGTTAAAAATAGGCGGCTTAGTGATTGTCGCCGATGATGAAAATCGGGAATCAGAAGGAGATTTGATTGGGATCGCTGAATACGCAACGCCAGAAGCCGTCAATTTTATGGCGACTTATGGCCGCGGCTTGATCTGTGCACCCATCTCACAAGCGATCGCTGAAAAGCTGGCATTGCCTGAGATGACCGTCAATAATACGGATGCCTTTGGCACCGCGTTTACCATCAGTGTCGATCACGTGACGACGAGTACGGGAATTTCTGCGAAAGACCGGGCAGTGACGATTGAAAAGTTGGCTGATCCTGCGTCACAGGCTGCGGATTTTTATCGCCCTGGACATATCTTCCCATTGACCGCTCAACCTGGCGGCGTGTTGGAACGCAGAGGACATACAGAAGCGGCTGTGGATTTAGCAAAGCTTGCTGGCAGCGTGGAAGCAGCCTACATTTGTGAGATTTTAAATGAAGATGGCACGATGGCTCGGGTCCCAGAATTGAAAAAATTAGCAGAAAAATGGCAGCTGCCGTTTTTGACCATTGATGAGTTGGCGGAATATCTACGAGGAACCACGCCTATCACGGTGGATCTGCCAACGGCTTATGGGGCGTTCCAATTGTCCTTATTTGAAGATGAGTTCGGCAATGAACACCTTTTACTAGCCAAAGGCGAGATTCAACATACTACCGAGCCGCTGTTACTACGGATCCATTCAGAGTGTTTAACAGGCGACGTCTTCGGCTCTCATCGCTGTGATTGCGGCGAACAGCTGCAAGAAGCGATGTGGCAGATCGAAGCAAAAGGCCGCGGTGCGATTTTGTATCTACGCCAAGAAGGCCGCGGTATTGGCTTGCGGAACAAGCTCCGTGCCTATCAGCTGCAGGAACAAGGCATGGATACTTATGAAGCAAATATTGCATTAGGGTTTGCAGCAGATGCCCGTCATTACACGTTTGCCGCTGATGTTTTACGTTCCTTAGAAGTGCAGGAGATTCAATTGATGACCAACAACCCTGACAAAGTGAAGGAATTAGAAAGCTTAGGGATCAAGGTAGCAGAACGAGTACCGCTGGAGATGCCTGCGCATAAAGAAAACAGCAGCTATTTGAAAACGAAGAAAGAAAAGTTTCACCATTACCTATCTATTTAATCAACCAAAGGAGAATGAGCGATGACAGTATTTGAAGGAACGTTTCAGGGAGAGGCAGTCAAAGTAGGGATCGTGGTCTCACGATTCAACGAGTTTATCACTTCCAAGTTAGTGGAAGGCGCCAAAGACAATTTGGTGCGTCATGGAGTCAAAGCAGAAAACATCGATGTGTATTGGGTTCCAGGGGCTTATGAGATTCCGTATATTACCAAAAAAATCGTTGACCACAAACAATACGATGGGATCGTGACATTAGGTGCCTTGATTCGCGGAGCAACGACCCACTATGAATTGATCTCAAATGAAGTGGCGAAAGGCGTAGCCCAAATTGGTCTGAATGCCGACATTCCGATCATGTTTGGTGTGTTGACGACTGAAACGATCGAACAAGCCATTGAACGGGCGGGAACCAAAGCTGGCAACAAAGGCAGCGAAGCCGCTCAAGGTCTTTTGGAGATGATTTCGTTGAATCAGCAAATCCTTGGCAACGCATAGGTTTCACGTTCGAACAAAGGGAAGCTAGCAAGAACAAGCCTGCCTGAGCATAGGCATCAGACTGGAGACAGACTTCGTACAAAATGAAGTCTGTCTTTTTTTCATCATAAAAAAAACACTTGATTATTATGCCAAAGGATTCGCTTCTTCACGGGTACCGTGTTTTCGATCGGTCAATGGAGAGGAAAACGCCCAATCAATCACGAACATTAGAATAACTCTTATTTAAGGAAATTTTCAGAAAATTATTTACATTTCACAAAAGGTTCCTTATAATGACTCTATTCATTGAGAGTGATTCTCATTTGCAAATAGATGTCAAAGCAGCACATGGCTTTGGCGCTTTTCATGAGAAGAACTGTTATAAGCGAAAAAACGCACAGATGCTTCTTTTATGATGACGGCGAGGCAACAGTCAAGGTTGTTTTTGCTGTGAAATCAGGAGGGAGTCGTGCTGAATAAAGGAGAATCACATGTCGGTAGGGTTGATTAAATCAAATCGTTGGATGGTTTCGACAATCATTTGCTGTGTTTTAGTTGTCGCCATTCTCTTATCTGCAGGAGTTGCTTTGGCAAACGGCCAAGCCAATATCACCCTTGGCGAAGTTTACCAAATTCTCTTCTATAAAATCAGCCATGGATTGGTTGGTGATCTTTCAGGCATTTCAGACGCAAACATCAATATCGTCTGGTTTGTTCGGGCACCCCGGGTCTTGTTGTCTATTTTTGTGGGCATGGGGTTAGCGATCAGCGGGGCAGTGATGCAGGCAGTGGTCCAAAATCCGCTGGCAGATCCCTATATCCTTGGGATCTCTTCTGGCGCATCCTTAGGGGCGACCTTCGCCATCTTAGTCGGTTTTGGCGGCTCGGCGCTAGTCTTGCAGCTGGGCTTATCGTTTGGTGCCTTTGCAGGAGCGGGGATTGCCACCATTTTGGTGCTGCTGCTTGCTAGTATCGGTGGGAAAATGACTTCCACAAAACTTGTGCTGTCGGGGACGATCGTCAGTGCCTTATGCAGCTCTGTTTCAAATTTGATCATCTATCTGGCTAGCAATGCAGAAGGGATGAAGACTGTGGCGTTTTGGTCGATGGGCAGCTTAGCCTCGGCTTCTTGGAACAAATTAGGCTTTATCGTGGTTCTGGTTTCTTTGATCACGCTGTTCTTCCTGACGCAATACCGTGTTTTGAATACGCTTTTGCTGGGAGATGAAGTTGCTTCCACCTTAGGGGTCAAGCTGACTTTCTATCGTCGTTTTTACATGCTGCTAGCAGCGCTATTAACCAGTATCATCGTTGCGAATTCTGGTATGATCGGCTTTGTCGGCTTGATCATTCCTCATATCGTACGTGGAGTCAGCGGGTCGGATCATCGCCTGTTGATGCCTTTGACCGCTTTGACAGGCGCGTTGTTTTTGATTTGGGCGGATGTGATCGCCCGCTCGACCCTGCAAGGAGTCGAACTGCCGATCGGGATCATTACAGCGCTGATCGGTGCACCGATCTTTATCTATATCATTGTCAAACGGCAATACAACTTTGGGGGGTGACGGAATGAAATTAGCAGTTGAAAAGCTCAATCTGACGATCGGGGATCAGCAGATACTAAAAGACATCTCCGTCCAAACCGCACAGGGGCAATTTGTCGGCTTGATTGGTTCCAACGGCAGCGGCAAATCTACATTGTTAAAAGCTATCTACAAAACGTTGAAACCTGACAGCGGCGACATTTATTTGGGTGAGATGAATATTTTGAAAAGTTCCGAAAAAAAAGTCGCCCAGCAAGTCAGCGTCGTCAGTCAGTTCAATGAGTTGAGCTTTGATTTAACAGTAGAACAGATGGTGCTTTTAGGCCGCACGCCCCACAAGGGTTTGTTGGAACAAGACACCAAAGCCGATCATGAGCTGGTCACCGAAGCCTTAGCCAAAACAGGGCTAAGTGCCTACAGAAAACGCAGCTACCTCTCATTATCAGGAGGCGAAAAACAGCGGGTCGTCCTTGCTCGTGCCATCACCCAAGAACCGAAATTTATGATTCTCGATGAGCCGACCAATCATTTGGATATCCGATATCAACTGGAAATCTTAGAAACCGTCAAGCATCTGAAGATTGGCTTGTTGGCGGCGCTGCATAATTTGGAACAAGCAGCCAATTATTGCGACATCATCTATGCCTTAAAAGATGGTCGGGTCGTAGGGTATGGCGAACCAGAAACGTTGCTGACAGAAGAACTGATCGAAGAAATCTATGGCGTGAAATGCAGTATTTACCATCATCCGATTACAGGCGGATTAGGGTTTCATTATTATTTTGAAAAGGAGCAAACAGATGAATAAATGGGGAAAAATGATTGGGGTAGGATTGGCAGTCTTTACATTAAGCGCTTGCGGCAATACGAAGGATGAAGGAACTTCGGCTTCTTCCTCACAGGCAGAAAGTACGTATCCCTTAACCATCAGCAACTACACCAAAGCAGAAGGCGGCACGCAATGGACTGCCAAGGACCAAACCTTTAATGAGGCACCAAAAAAAGTCGTAGCCAACACACGACCAGCAGCGGAATTGCTGCTGCATCTCGGCCTCAAGGATCAGATTGCGGGTGTCGGTGCAACCTTTGGTGCCGCTGATGAGGAAGTTGCTGCTGATTATGCAGAACTAAACGACCTGGGCAGCGACTATATCAGTAAAGAAACGGCGCTCAGTGTGGATCCAGATTTGATTTTTGGTCGCGGGGGACTTTTCGATAACCAAGATTGGGGCGTCGGCACCGTTGATTCATTGAACGAGATGGGTATTCCGACTTACGTCCAAGAAACCTCTGTCACTGGGGCGACATTTGATTCCGTTTATCAAGACATTGAAAACCTTGGCAAGCTCTTCAATGTCCCTGAGGCAGCCGCTGCTTTTGAAAAAGAATTAAAGGATCGCCAGAGTGCCTTGGAAGAAAAAGTAGCAGACAAAGAAGAGCAAACCTTTGCCCATCTCTTTATGTCTGATCCAAGTGTGGTCAGTGTCTATGCCGCTCAAGACGAGTCTTTTTTCAACAGCAACTTTGACATGATCAAACTGAACAATGTGTTTCAAGACTATTCAGGAGAAGTCAGTGTTGAAACCTTGATCGAAACGGATCCCGATGTCTTGATCGTCGGTGACTGGTCAACGATCGAAGGCAGTGTTTCTGGTCAAGAAATCATTGAAGGCTTGTACAAAAATGACAAACTCTCCAGCATGAAAGCCATCAAAAACAAACAAGTCTACAGCATGGACTACAATTATCTCTTTGGCTACGGCTACCAAGCCTTGACTGGATTGGAAGAACTGGTAGAGCAAATGGCACAATAAACACCTCCTATTGCATAAAAAGGAGAACCAACTTTTTATATAATAGAAGGAAACCAACGTTTCACTGGCCGATCGACCACAGAAACGTTGGTTTTTTGTATTTAAGAAAAGCAACCTTTGCCGCTGCCCGTTCCGCAACAAGTAGCCCGTTAGCTGTTTTTTTCTGTCATATGGTCCATTTGATAGCGAGACAATAGCTTCTCTTTGTGTTTTTGCATGATCGTTTCTAGAGAAATATCGTATTTATCGGCGAGAATAAATAAGTTATCCAGTACATCGCCTAATTCTTCCGTCAGGTTTGCCAGTTTTTCTTCTGGCAAGCCTTCTTGTTCATCGGGACGGTCGCGACCGATCTCCAATGTCCGAATGGCACGGCTCACTTCCCCGACTTCTTCTGCTAAAAAATTCGCCCGAATAAACGGATCGTACTGATACCAGTTGCGGGCTTTGTAGAAGTCACTAATAAATCGTTGATACTCCTCAATGTTCATAAATTTTTTTCCATCCTTTCCCAGAACCTTTATCAGAATCATGATATACTATTTCAAAATGATTGAGAAGGATGATGGAGAGTTTTATGAAAATTGCAGTCTATTGTGGTGCCAGTGTCGGTAATGAACCTAGTTTTGCAACAGCCGCCCAAGAATTGGGGCAGTGGATCGCTTCACGAAAAAATACGCTGGTTTATGGTGGCGGAAAAGCAGGCTTGATGGGCGTATTGGCAGATGCTGTCCTAGAAAATGGCGGTCAGGTGATCGGGGTGATCCCAACCTTTTTAAAGGATCGGGAACTAGCACATCCTGGGTTGACCGAACTCCATGTCGTCGAGACGATGTCAGAAAGAAAACGAAAAATGTTCGAATTGTCGCAGGCTTTTGTCGCACTACCAGGCGGTCCTGGTACGCTGGAAGAAATCACGGAGATGATCTCATGGTCAAGAATCGGTCAGAACCCGAATCCGTGTGCTTTTTATGATGTGAACAACTTTTACCGTGCAACAAGAGCTTTGTATGACAATATGGTGGAAAATGAGTTCTTGACGCAAGCCGATCGTGAAAAAATCGGCTTTGCACAAACAACTCAGGAGCTTGAAGCTTTTATTCAAGCCTACGAACCGCCAGTTATTCGGCAATATTAAGCGTCTGTTGCAAAAGAGCAAGGCGAAGCACCGGCGGGTGTCGTCTTGCTCTTTTGCTTCTTTGACGCATTCTTAGTATAATGGGGTTTGTTTTGCAAGTGGGGGTCATAAAAGAAGATCCTTGGACAAAGAAATGGAGCGTAAATCATGACAACAAATTTTTGGGCTGAATTGCCGAAGCCTTTTTTTATCCTAGCACCAATGGAAGATGTCACCGATGTCGTTTTTCGACATGTCGTTCAAGCTGCCGGCGCACCAGATGTTTTCTTTACGGAATTTACCAACTCCGATAGTTACTGCCATCCAGAAGGACGCGACAGTGTGCGAGGACGTTTAGTCTTCACCGAAGATGAGCAACCGATGGTGGCACACATTTGGGGCGATAAGCCAGAGTATTTCCGTGAGATGAGTATCGGTTTAGCGGAGATGGGCTTTAAAGGGATCGACTTAAATATGGGCTGTCCAGTGCCGAACGTTGCTGGACGAGGCAAAGGCAGCGGCTTGATCTTGCGACCAGAAGTTGCTGCTGAGCTGATCCAAGCAGCCAAAGCTGGCGGCTTGCCGGTCAGCGTCAAGACGCGTTTGGGCTATACCGAACTAGGAGAAATGGAAGCTTGGTTGACCCATGTCCTGCAACAGGATATCGCCAACCTTTCGATCCATTTGCGAACCCGCAAAGAAATGAGCAAGGTCGACGCCCATTGGGAATTGATTCCTGAAGTGGTTGCCTTGCGGGATAGAATCGCCCCGCAAACGAAGCTGACGATCAACGGCGATATCCCTGATCGTACCAAAGGTTTAGAGCTAGCAGAAAAATATGGCGTAGACGGAATCATGATCGGTCGGGGTATTTTCAAGAATCCCTATGCCTTTGAAAAAGAACCGAAAGAGCATACCTCAGAAGAGCTATTAGGCTTGTTGCAGTTGCAATTAGACCTGCAGGACCATTACGCCAAAATGGTGCCACGCTCGATCGCAGGATTGCATCGTTTCTTTAAAATCTATGTCAAAGGCTTCCCTGGAGCCAGTGATTTGCGGGCAAAATTGATGAATACGAAATCAACGGATGAAGTTCGGCAACTGCTGGCAGAGTTTGCTGAGGGAAAGACAGAATAACTTAGGCTGCTCCTTAAAGAAAGACGAGTGAAATAGATCGAAAGTAAGATGATCGTTTGCTGAACGGGTGATTATTAATAAATGTAAACATAATAAAGTAGTTCCCTTTTTCTTTTATTCGAAAAATGGGACTGCTTTTTTGTTTTTGCATTGATCGATAGTGAAGCAACTATGTTTCTTATCTGTAGATAGTTCAATTAATATCGGTGAAAAGTGAATTGTATCCGTTTTCTATCTTGCTTAAAATAAGAAAAAAAGGAGGAATTCCATGAATATCAGGAAGATAATAATCAATCACTTAGACGCACCAATTGGTGTTGGCGGAGAACAAGTAAGTTTTTCGTGGCAAATCGATTCGGAAGATAGGAATATTAAACAAAAACGGTATGATTTGCAACTATCATTAGACAATGAGTTTAAAACGGTTATCTGGCATCACAATGAGTGGAGCGAGCAATCAACGAATATCCAATATAAAGGCCCCAAGCTGGCTTCTCGACAAACCTATCATGTACGGGTAAAAAGTCTGGCGAGCACTGGACAAGAAAGTGATTGGGGAGTAACTCATTTTGAGACAGGCTTGCTTGAAGCAGGCGATTGGCAAGCCGATTGGGTGACAACAAAATGTCCCATTGTTGAACAAGGGAAAATAAAACCGTTTACAGGTGCTTACAAGTTTACGATTCAACAAGAAGTTGTGAAAGCCAGAATTTATCTCAGTGCTCTGGGTATCTATTTTGCAGAATTAAATCAAATGAAAATTGGGGATGATTATTTTACTCCAGGCTGGACGGACTATAACGATCGTATTCAATATCAAGTTTATGACATCACTTCGCAGTTGCAGCGCCAAAACGAAGTGCAAATAACCGTTGCGGAAGGATGGTATAGCGGCTATCTTGGTTGGGAGAAAAAGAAAGACACTTATGGAAACTTTAATGCATTTATTGCTCAGATTGAACTGACTTATGCAGATGGATCCACCGAAATAATCGGTAGTGATGAAACGTGGCAGGAGTATAGCAATCAATGGCTTTTTGCTGATTTATACAATGGCGAGGAGCAAAATCTTCTTCTAGAAAGAAAGTATAACGGTCATTTGAAAGCGATATCTTATTCGAAAAAACAATTAACCAATCAAGAAAATGAGCCAGTACGAAAGCAAGAGGAATTGACCCCGATTGATTTGTTCCGTGATCCTTCAGGGCGTCTGGTTTTAGACATGGGACAAAATATGGTGGGATGGGTGCGTTTTACGATTAAAGGAGAAAAGAATCAAGTCGTTCGTTTGATACACGGAGAGGTGTTAGATCGAGACGGTAATTTTTATCGTGGCAATATACGGGATGCCCAACAAACAGATACGTATACATTAGACGGTTCTGTTCAAACGATCGAGCCGATGTTCACCTTTCATGGCTTCCGTTATGTTCATTTAGAAAACTTTCCTGAAGGCATCAAAAAAGAAGATTTCTCAGGTGTGGTTTTACATTCTGACATGCCAAAGACTGGCCTTTTCGAGACCTCTGATGCAGCAATTAACCAACTACAGCACAATATTCTTTGGGGACAAAAAGGAAATTTTTTAGATGTCCCTACCGATTGCCCGCAAAGAGATGAACGGCTAGGCTGGACTGCTGATGCACAAATTTTCTTTCCTACGGCTAGCTTTAATATGGATACGTATCAATTCTTTTATAAGTGGTTGAAAGATTTACGCTTTTCTCAAATGAAAGATGGCTCAGTTCCCTTTGTTGTTCCGGATGTCTTAAAAGGGGTCTTTGCAGATAATGCTGCAAGAACAACCGCAGCTTGGGGGGATGCTGCAACGATTGTACCGTGGGAAATGTATCAACGATACGGGGATCGCCAAATCTTAGAAGAAAGCTTTGACAGTATGAAAGCTTGGGTGGATTACATCCGAGGACAAGGGCCCGAAGAAGCGCTGTGGAATACGGGATTGCAACTTGGGGACTGGTTAGCGCTGGATGCAGAAGAAGGCAGTTTTTTTGGCGCAACGGATGAAACACTCGTTGCTACTTGCTATTTTGCTTATTCTACCAGAATCGTTGCAAACACTGCTCGCATATTAGGGAAGTATCAAGAATACAAGATTTATGATGAGCTGTATCGCACAGTCAAAACGAAAATAGGAGAAACATATGTTACAGATAATGGGTTAACTAGCGATACTCAAACAGCCCATATTCTTATCCTGATGTTCGAACTTTATCCAGAAGGGCAAAAGCTTTCTATTGTCAATCGACTAGTAGAATTGATTGAACAAAAAGATCGGCACCTCGATACAGGCTTTATTGGGAGTCCCTATATCTGCCACGTTCTCTCGGAAAATGGTCATTTAGATTTAGCCTACCAGTTACTTTTTAACAAAGATCTTCCCTCATGGTTGTACCAAGTAGAAAAAGGAGCGACAACGGTTTGGGAGCATTGGGATGGAATCAAAAATGACGGAACGTTTTGGGATGATGGGATGAATTCGTTTAACCATTATGCATATGGATCGATTGGTAATTGGATGTATGAAACAATCGCCGGCATTAAGGTAAAAGCTCCAGGTTATCAGCAATCAATTATTGCTCCTAAATTATCTCAGCACTTAACACATTGCAATGCTTCATTAGAAACGATGTTTGGTTCCTTGTGCAGTAGTTGGAAACGAAACGAAGAGACTTATGAACTAACGGTTGTAGTACCTGCTAATACAGAAGCAGAGATCGTTTTACCATCAGTAGCTGATCAAGAGAACGTGCGAAGAGAAATCAGTGAAACCTGGCAGCCAAAGCGATTTGGTCACAGATCAGGTCGCACAGTCGTTGATATCGGCATTGCGAAATATGTGGAACATGAAGCAGAGTATCCATCGGTACAAGAAGGACCAAATGATCTCACAGTCTTCGTGGGATCAGGCACCTATCATATACGTTATGAATTAGAAAGGAAAGAAAATAAATGACGAAAAAACGAGGTTTCCTATTTAAGATAACGCTTTTGTCAATCTCTTTATTACTAACATCGGCGAATGCTATTTCCATGACAATTCCTATGATTCAAGCTAATTTTCCAGATATCAGCCAAACGACAATTGAATCTTTAGTGACCGTCCCCTCTTTTACCATGATGATTTTTGTCTTGTTAAGCGGTTTTATTTCATCAAAAATTGGAAGCAAGAAAACTGTTATGCTAGGCTTGTTGCTCTCTTTGGTTGGTGGTGTGTTTCCCCTATTTACCCAGAATTTTACGTTGATTTATCTGTCTCGCTTTATTTTTGGGGCAGGTCTAGGCTGTTACAACTCTTTAGCTGTAAGTTTGATCAACGATTTTTATGAAGGTGATGAAAAGCAAGCGCTGATTGGGTTTCAAAGCGCTGCCCAAAGTTTAGGATCAAGTTTTGCAACGTTTTTAGCAGGGATCCTTGCAACTGTCAATTGGCATTATGCTTTTGCCGTCTACTTATTGGCATTGCCTCTCTTGATCTTATTTCAGTTTGTTGTACCAGAGACTCAAGGAGCTTCTCAACAGACGAAAAAGACAAAACAACAGATCAATCTGCCAACGTTTTTTTATGCAGCTGGCCTCTTTGCGCTCTTGGCAATGGTAATGGTCGTCTTTACAAAAGTAGGCTCTTTGGTCAGCGAACAGCAGATGGCGCATGCTAATTTTCTAGGGACAGCACTCTCCTTAATGACGTTAGCAGGGTTTATTAGTGGCTTAGTGTACGGAAAGTTCTTTCAGATTTTTCGCCAATTTACCCCTGTGGTTGGTGGGGTAGTGGCAACGATCAGTTTCTTTTTGCTTTCGATGGCTACTAACATCTATGCAGTGACAAGTTATCTTGTGTTGATTGGATTTTGTTTATCTTTGTTCATTCCTTACATCTTTGGTGCTTTGCTGGGCGCTGCACCAAAAGGATCAGAAACATTAGCCGTTTCGGTGGGGATGGTCGGCTCGAATCTAGGGTCTTTTTCTTCCCCTTATATTAGCTCTTTTTTCGCTCGTATTTTTGGAAACACCACAGCAAGTTTTGCTTTAGGAATTGCTGGTGCTGGCTTTCTTATGTTAACGGTGATTTTCTTTGTGGATATTTTACGAAAAAGAAAGCAGGTAGCCAATAACTAAATGATTTTGCTGAACACACCCTAATGAGTTTTTTCATGGCTCCGCATACTTTTGGGAGTCGTTTGAAACACTCGTTTAAATTGCCGATAAAAATAGCTTGTGGAGTGAAAGCCTGCAGTAGCAGCAATTTCTTCTATTGAATAAGTCGAATGCAACAGTAAATCTTTCGCAACTAATAGCCTTTTTTGGAGGAGCGTCTCTTGGAAATTTTTCCCAGTTCCTTTTTTTAACGCGTTGCTGATATAGTTTGCATTGAAGTTGAAGACTTGACTAAGCTCGTTTAAGGACACACTTTGGTAGTGTTCATCAATGTATTCAAGAACATCAAGCGCATTAAACTGACTGGTCTGATTTCTACTAACTTCGATCGTATAAAGCCGCATCAATTCTGAGAGGATCAGTTGTAAATATTGGCTAATAAAACGAAAATCGATGACTTCTGATCGCCAGTACTCTTGCAACAGTAATTGAACTTGGGTATGTAAGTGCGGCGTAGAGCTGGTATGAAAAAGTAGGAACTGATCATGTTGGGCTTGTTCATCAAATGCAGTAGCCAAAAAATTCCCGATCAAGCTATTATTACGTTCTAACTGTAGGCAAAATAATGAAGTAAAGGTTTGATCATTAATTAATATATTGATGAGTAAGTCGTCTTCTTTTAATGGATCGATAGAGTGGGGAACATCGCGATCTAACACACAAAAATCGCCTTCAGTCAGGAGTATTTTTTGACCTTTGATGTATTGGGTACATTCGCCACTATAAACATAATTTATTTCAATAAAGTCATGAATGTGTTCGATCATCGGCCCAAAACGATTGTGCTTTGCAATATATACCTGATTTCCTTGGAAAAACGGGGCTTTGGGCAGTCGGAAATGACCTGTCGCAGAATCAAATAAATCGTTACCATTATCTGAAAGGTTCGGAATATTATTGATGCTCGTCCCTGTTTTTCGTTGTTCTTTTTCGTAGTCATTGATCTCTCTAAGGTAGGTTTCTAATTCTTGTTGATTCAAGAGCGATATCCTCCTATTAATTTAAAACATGGTATGTAATAAAAGTAGCAAGAGAAAGGAAAGATAGCAATGAAAACTTATTTGGCAATTGATATTGGTGGAACATATTTGAAATTCGCGCTAATCGATGCGTTTGGAAAAATGCAAGACGTCCAAAGAGAGAAAACGCCGCAAACCTTGTTCGGGTTAAAGCGATTGTTAGTATCGATCATAGCTGCACAAGGAGGAGATATTGCTGGTGTAGGAATTTGTTGCCCTGGTAAAATCGATCATACTCAAGGGATAATATTTAATGGAGGGGCATTAACGTTTCTACATGAATTTGCTATTTGTGATTTTATTGAAACAACATTTAATCTCCCTTGCTTAGTCTGCAATGATGGAAAGGCAGCAGCATTAGCTGAATTATGGTTGGGTAATCTAAAAGGAAAGAAGAACGCTGCAGCGATCGTTTTAGGAACAGGCGTCGGAGGTGGAATCATTTTAGATGGAGCGATTCTTCAGGGAGAGCATTTTCAGGCAGGGGAATTGAGTTTTTTGCCACGAACACCAGAATCTGGCGAAACAAAGAACCTCATGGGAGTTACGACTTCAGCTGTTCAATTTATTCAGCGTGCCGCAAAAGAATTAGGGTTACTAGATTTAGATGATGGAAAAGCTGTTTTTGAGGCATTAGAAATGGGGGATCCACGAATAAAAGAGCTATTTAAAAATTATTGTCGAGAAGTTGTTCATATTATTTTGACGTTGCAAGCTGTGCTAGACATTGAAAAAGTAGTGATTGGTGGAGGTATTAGTCAGCAACCGCAATTGATCAGGGAAATTAAAGTTCTTTACCAGAATGTCAAGAAGCAGTCTTCTTTGGTTGAGGAAACCATCACTTCTGTTGTTATCGAAAAATGTAAATTTGGTAATGAAGCCAATCTTCTAGGGGCGCTTTATTTGCTGCAATTAAAAATAAACGAGAAACAAAAAGATGTTCAACAATGACTAACGAGTGGAACCAAAGGCCTACAGGAGGAAATGTTCTTTCCTGTAGGTGTTTTTCTATGGGCAATTGTTTGTGAAGGATGAATGAAACGTGGTCTGTCGCTTGTTCTTTTTTTGTTTTTGGTTGCTGTACCCGCTCGCATTGTTAATCCTTTCTTGACAATAGATAGGTACCTATGTAAAATGGAGAGCGGACTTTTAACTAGGTACCTATCTAAATAGTGAAGAGGCGAAAGGAGCTGAAGGTCGATGGTTTCCGAACAAGAAATCGTGGAACGATTGTTTGAAGTGTATAAATTAAATCGGCGGTATGCGGAACAAAAATATGGGCGTTTTATGCCAGGTCGGGGACAGTTCAATTGCCTACTGGTATTGGACGAAAAAGGGACGTTGACCCAAAAAGATCTCGCCGCGTATTTAGCGATTCGCTCGACATCCACTGGCGAACTACTAAAAAAACTGGCTGAAAAAGGGCTGATCCAAAAAGAAGTCGATCCGAAAGATAAACGCAGCCATCTGATTTCGCTGACGGAAGCGGGCAAAAAAGAGGCACAGCGAATGAAAGAAAAACGCAGTAAGGCGCACCAAGAAATGCTGACCTATTTGACGGCAGAAGAAAAACAAGCCTTTGGTCAAGCCTTAGCAAAAATCGAACAGTTTTATCTTGAGAAGGAGGCGCACGTTGATTGAGTGAAACAGTCCAACGAACGGAACGTCAGCGGACGCTGATTTTTATTAATTTAATGATTACATGTATTGCCGTATCCATGTTGGCGACCGCCTTGACGACGGCTTTACCCGCCATCGTCACTGACCTGCAGATTTCCGTCACTACGGGACAATGGCTGACTAGCGGTTATTCCTTGGCGATGGCGATCGTTATGCCCTTGACGGCATATCTTATGAATCGTGTGCCAACCAAAAAGCTGTATCTCGCTGCCTTAGGAATTGCGTTGGTGGGCTTGCTGCTTTGTGCTGCAGCGCCCAATTTTCTAGTCATGATGCTTGCTCGTATTTTGCAGGCCGTAGGCAATGGAATCTTGACCGCAATGGCGCAAGTGATTCTCTTATCGATCTATCCGATCAATCGCATTGGTGTCGTGATGGGCTGGTATGGACTATCGATCACCGCGGCACCCGTGATCGCACCGACTCTTGCTGGGGTGATCGTGGACCGCTTGAACTGGCATGCGATTTTTTATATCGTTGCCGTGATTGTTTTGATTTCACTGATTTGGGCCATAAAGGTTTTTGATGATGTGTTGCCAGTAAGCAACAGCAAATTTGATCAGACCTCTTTTGTTTTGAGTGCCTTCGCCTTTGGTGGGATTACTTTAGGCTTTGGCAATATCGGCAGCTATGGCTTTCTCAGCTTCCCCGTTTTAGGAACCTTAGGGCTCGGTTTGGTAGCAGGGATCTTCTTTGTCTTCCGTCAGTTAAGAGCGGAAACTCCATTTTTGGATCTGCGGGTCTTAAAAACAAAAGAGTATGCCATCAGTGTCTTTGGCAGTATCATGCTTTACTTGGTCTTGATGGGTTCGGCGATGCTGATGCCGCTTTACGTGCAGTCGATTTTAGGCAAATCAGCGACGATCTCAGGATTAGTCGTTTTGCCAGGTTCCCTGGTCTCGGCTTTTTTAAGTCCCGTGGCTGGACGAATCTATGACAAAGTCGGCATCCGGCTGTTGACGATTTTCGGCGGCGGCTCACTGGTCTTGAGCAACATTGGCATGTACTTCATCCATATGCACACGGGCATTTGGGTAGCAGTGGTCTTGAACATGTTGCGTTGTGCCGCTACAGGCTGTTTGTTGATGCCCTTCGTGACATGGGGAAATAAAAATATTCCGCCGCAGCTGACGGCGCATGGAACAGCGTTATTGACTTCTTTGCGAACGGTGGCAGGCGCCATCGGGACAGCATTATTTGTCGGGATCATGAATAGTGTGGCGCAAAAAAGCACGACCTTAACAGGAACAAGTGCACTGCTTCATGGGATGAATGTTTCTTTCTTATTGATGACGATCGCTTCTGGACTGCTGTTTGCAACGGGGCTATTCTTGATTCGTGATCAGAAGCCAGAAGCCGTTTGGCTAGAAGGGGCAGAAGAACCACTGGAATAAAGAGGGGCACCTTTCTTTGAAGGGTGCTTTTCTTGATTTATTTCATGAAACTCTATGAAAAACCAAAAAATTCGATATAATAAGATAACTTATGGTTTAGGAGGAGTATTTTTTTTCATTAAAGGCTTGCTTTAATGGAAAAAAATCAGGGAGAAAATGAAGAATAAAGGCGTTTATTTTGGATTGTCTGCCTATGTCTTGTGGGGCTTGGTCACACTATATTGGAAAATAATCGTTGGGGTTTCGCCATTAGCAACGATGTGCTACCGAATCGTGTGGTCCTTTGTTTTTATGGTGTTGTTTATCGTGCTTTCTGGGAAGAAAACGCAATTTTTACAAGAAGCGCGTCTGCTGTGGAAGAACAAAGCATTTGCTGGACTGATCGTTTTAGCTTCTGTGCTGATCTCCATCAACTGGTTCACCTTTATCTTCGCGGTGAGTGCGGGCCACGTGATGCAAGCCAGCTTAGGCTATTACATCAATCCGCTAGTCAATGTCTTGTTAGCGACCGTTTTTTTGAAGGAACGTCTTAGTCGTACTGGCATGCTGGCGTGTCTGCTGGCAAGTATCGGGGTGATCTTATTATCGATCCAAACAGGAACGATTCCTTATGCCTCACTGATCATGGCCTTTTCCTTTAGTACGTATGGCTTGATCAAAAAAAGGATCCCCATTAGTTCGGTTACTGGGTTAACGATCGAAACGATGGTGATTTTCCCCTTTGCCCTCGTGTATATTTTAGGATTTTCAACCGTCGGCTTTATGAATTATCCCTTGCAAACCAATCTCTTATTGATGGGTGCTGGGATCGTGACGGCTATTCCGCTGCTGCTGTTTGCGGAAGCCGCGAAAAATGTTTCTTACATTACGCTTGGGTTTATTCAATACGTCAACCCGACGATCATGCTTTTGTTAGCCATCTTTTTGTTTCACGAAACCTATTCACTGGCCCAATTTTCCGCCTTTGCGTTTATTTGGCTGGGGATCGCGGTCTTCACCTATGGTACGTTAGGGACGGCGATGAAAGAGCGGCGCATGGGACAGCAAAGAAAGCAACTCTGATGCATCAGGAATGGCTGCAGCTGGGCCGTTCCTTTTTTTATTAAAAAACAAAATATTTTAGGTAGTGAAGGATGTTGCAAGGAGAACCCTTCAATGGTATAACAAAGGAAAAACCCGTTGTAGAAATTTTGTTTGAAAAGGGTTGCATCTGCCACAGGGGTGTGTTATTATTCTTTCAGTTACAAGGATTGTTACTGTTCGGCAGGCAAAACCAGAATTGACCGCAGCGCGCTAACGGGGAGATTCTAGGTTTTTTTATTTTGGAGTGAGGGAAAGCGATGATTATTGGAAAAATTTTAAATAATAATGTCGTCATCTCGACCAATGATGCCGGTCAGGAAGTGATCTATATGGGTCGCGGCATTGCGTTTAAGAAAAAAGTCGGCGATCCAGTGGATGAAGCCTTTGTCGAAAAAGAATTTGTGTTAAAGGATACCTTTACTGCAAATCAGTTTCAGCAATTGTTTTCAGACATTCCTGTGGAAGAAGTCGAAGCCGTCAAGCAAGTGGTGGATGATGCAGAAGCATCCTTGGGGATCGAGCTGTCGCCAAATATTTATTTGACCCTGACCGACCATATCCATTATGCGCTGGTTCGGGCACGTGAAGGCATTGAGCTGCCGAATCCATTGTTGTTTGAGACCCGCAAATTTTATCCGAAAGAGTATGCGGTTGCAGCAGATGCCGTTGCTTATTTTGAAAAAGTCTTCGGGATTACATTGCCAGAATCGGAGATCGGCTTTATCGCCTTTCATATCGTCAATAGCGAACAAGCCAATGGCACGATGGAAACCACGATGCAAGCGGTAGAAATCGTACGTGACGTACTGGCGATCATCAGTCGCTTTTATGGACGAGTCTTTAACCCAGATTCCTTGAATTATCAACGGATCACCACGCATTTGCAGTATTTTGCGCAGCGTTATTTAAGCGATGAACTTTCGGGGGAAAAAGATGAATTTTTATTTGCCCTTGTGCAATCGAAGTACCCTAAAGCGTTTCAAACGGTCCAACGGATCAACGAGTACTTGATCAAAACCTACGACAAATCGATCGGTGAATCAGAAATGATCTACTTAACGATCCACATCGAACGTGTCGTCAATGATCAAACCAATTAACATTCAATCATTAACGGATTGTTACTGTCAGGCAGGCAATACCCAGATTGAAAAGACAACAGTCAGCGAGGAAAAAACTCGTTAGACGGTCGTTTTTTCAATCTGGGTTTTTTTATTAAAAAAAGGAGTGTTGAAAAAATGAGTTCAAATAAAGATATTGCAGTTCGCGTCCTTGATGCGGTGGGCGGCAAAGAAAATGTCAACAGCGTGGTGCATTGTGCGACCCGCTTGCGTTTCAAATTAAAAGATGAGAACAAAGCGGATACGGCACGCTTGAATCAAGACGACGATGTGATCCAAGTCGTTCAAAGCGGCGGACAATACCAAGTGGTGATCGGCAGTCATGTCAGTGACGTTTACCGTGAATTGAATGGAGTAGCGAACTTTGATGGCGAAGCAGACAGCAAAGGCGACAAAGGCAATTTGTTGAATCAACTGGTGGATATTATTTCGTCGATCTTTACGCCATTTTTAGGCGCAATGGCAGGTGCCGGGGTCTTAAAAGGATTCTTGACGCTGGCAGTCACCTTGAATTGGTTAGCGGCTGAGTCTGGGGTCTACACCGTATTGTATGCGATTGCCGATGGGTTATTTACCTATTTACCAGTGATGTTGGCTTTTACTGCAGCGAAGAAGTTTCGTACCAATGAATTTCTAGCGGTTTCCTTAGCGATGGCGTTGGTTCATCCAGACATCACCGCTTTGGCTGGGCAAACGTTGAGTTTCTTAGGCCTTCCGGTCATTATTGGTGCGAGTGCTTATACGTCTTCCGTCATTCCGATTATTTTAGCGGTCTTTTTACAAAGCTATGTGGAGCGTTTCTTTAAAAAAGTCATTCCTAGCTTCTTACAGATCATCTGTGTGCCTTTAGCGGTCTTCTTGATCATGGCGCCATTGACCTTTATTGTCGTCGGTCCACTAGGAACGATTTTAGGAAACTTGTTAGGTAGTGCCTATGACAGCATTTACCACTTCAGCCCACTGATCGCTGGCGCTGTCATGGGTGGTTTATGGCAAGTCTTTGTGATGTTTGGCATGCACTGGGGCTTTGTACCGATCATCATGTTGAATCTCAGCCAAACTGGTGTCGATACCATGGTACCAATGCTATTGCCAGCTGTCCTTTCTCAAGGGGGTGCAGCGCTAGCAGTGTTCTTTATGACAAAAAATGTGAAATTGAAAGGCTTGGCCCTTTCTTCAACGATCACCTCAATTTTTGGGATCACAGAACCGACGGTGTACGGGGTGACTTTGCCATTGAAAAAACCATTTATCGCCGCGTGTATCAGTGGTGCCCTCGGTGGTGCCTTTATTGGCTTCAGCCAAGTCGAAAACTATACCTTTGGGTTAGTCAGCTTACTAAGTCTGCCGTCCTTTATCCCACAAGATACGAAAGATTTAAGTGGTCTGATCGCAGCTTCGATCGGCACGGCTATCGCTTTTGGCGCAGCGTTTGTCTTGACCTTCTTCTTACGTTTTGAAGATCAGCCAGCAACTGATGCCAGTGCAGCACCAGCAAAAGAGCCAGCAGTACCTACAGAGAGTTCGTCTAAAGAACGAGTGATCCTCAGTAGTCCGTTAGAAGGCAAAGTGGTTCCCTTAGCAGAAGTCAAAGACCAAGTCTTTTCTTCTGGTGCATTAGGAAAAGGTATCGCTATCGAACCGACCGTCGGGGCTTTATATGCGCCAGCAGATGGCACCATCACGACGCTCTTTCCTACTGGCCATGCCGTTGGTTTGACCACCACGGATGGAGCCGAAGTTCTGATGCATATTGGTATGGATACTGTGGAGCTAGACGGCAAAGGCTTTGAGGTCTTTGTTAAACAAGACGATCAAGTCAAACGCGGCGATTTGTTAGTGAAGTTTGATCTAGATACGATCAAAGCAGCTGGCTTATCCACGATCACACCGATCGTCGTGACGAACACCCCGCAATATTTAGATGTGATGGATATGAACCAAACCGATGTCTTGCAAGGAGAAGACTTCTTAGCCATCGTAAAATAAGCAAAAGAAACCCGATCCTCGACTGAATATCAGCAAGGATCGGGTTTTTTGTAAGAAAATAAGGCGCAGTTGCCCTTCTCGCTTGCCTTATTTGGTGGCAAACGCTTGTCACAGCGCTAGATAAGAGCAAGACCAACGTCCGAAACGAGTGCTAAGGGAAAACCCGAACATTATTCGGGACTGCTCCTTACACATGGCTTAAATTTTCGGCTAGTGACTCTAAAGCGGGGAAATCGAGAATCGTATAGCCTTGTTTTTGTTTTTCAATCAGCTTGTCTTCACGAAAGCTGGTAAAGGTTCGCAGCAGGTGGCGATAGCTGACATTCAAGATCGCGGCACAGGTGGTCAACTGAAAGGAAAAGTGTTGGTTTTCTTGATGGGCTAGAATAAATTTGGCCAACCGTGTCTCCACAGGTTCCGTCAATGAATTCGCCAAGTTGATCCCCGAATTCAAGCGGGAACTGAGCAACTGACAGATGGTTTGCAAAAAGCGGACGTCTTGTTGCAAGGTGCTACGGTAGCGATTCAAAGGGATGCAGACGCAGACGCAAGCAGAAGCGGCTTTGACACTGCTTTTCGGCAAGAGTTCCCATAAAGAGGAAGCTTCCCCTAAAGGTGCAGCCGGCTTGGCGTAATCAATACAAATCGTTTGGGTATCCGAAGAGAAGGAATAGACCATCACGGTTCCTTCCACGAGAAAATACAAGTATTCAGAAGGCGTGCCCGTTCGAATCAGGTGCTCTTCTTTTTCAAAGGAATGCAAAGTGGCCATCGCTAACAAATCATTGTCCATATAAGATTGCAGATCGTATGTGTCAATGTAATTACTGAGGCGTGCGGTATCATCGATTTTTTTCATGGAAATCAGCCACTCCTGAATGGTTTTCTTTAAGTATAGCTTAGTTCCCCTTTTGACTCAACACGAACGATAAATAAAATCTAATGTAAATTGTATGTAAAAATAAGGTAAAATAGGACATGTGTCACTTCATTTTGACGGGATACTTGGTATGATTTGAATGTAAGAAAGCTTCAAACCATTAGGAGGAGAAAAAATGCCATTGAAACGAATTGTTAAAGGAATGTTAGGAATTGCGTTAGTTGCCGCATTGACCGGCTGTGGGAATGGGAGCAGCAGCAGCGACAGCAGTGCCGCAGCCGAAAAAGAAAAGCTGGTGGTACAATTCGTACCGACCAATAATGACGGCTCGATGCAAGCCAAAGCAAAACCGTTTGCTGAGTATTTATCAAAAAAATTAGACCGTGAAGTAGAAGTAACGTTAGCAACGGATTATTCGACGATCGTAGAAGCGATGGCTTCTGGACAAGTTGATTTAGGGATCATGCCGCCAGCCGCTTATGTTCAAGCCAAAGACATGGATGCAGCTGAAGCGATTTTGACTTCTCAATTAGGTGCTTATGATCCAGAGACGGGCTTGCCATTAGAAGGGGAAAAAACCAATACCTTCAAAGGGGAAATCTTGGTCCGTGCGGATAGTGACATGACAGAATTGACGGACTTAAAAGGGAAAAAAATCGCCACATTGAGTCCAAACTCTGCCAGCGGCTATATTTACCCAGTTGCCGAGTTGAAAGATGCAGGAGTTGATCCAACGACGGATGCTACATTAACGACCGTGAATGATATTCCAAGTGAAATCACTGCAGTCTTGAATGGTCAGATGGATGCCGCCTTTGTGTTCCAAGGGGCACGAAATGTCTTTGCATCAAGCTTTCCAGACAACGATTTATTCAAAGACCTAAAAGTCCTTTACTTGACTGAAGGGGATATTCCAAATGACGCCATTGCCGTCCAACCATCAATGGATGCTGAACTAAAAGAGCAGATCAAAGAAGTATTCTTGAACATGGCAGATGATGAAGAGGGCGCCGAAGCAATGAGCTTGTGGGGACACCAAGGGTATGAAGAAGCAGCAGATTCTGCTTACGATACCATTCGCGATTATACACAACGAGCAGCAGAGTAAAAAATCAGGGATTGCGGTAGAAGGATAACGGGACACGGAGATGTGCAGCGATTTACTAGGGGAATAGGTGGAATACGCAGTATCAGTGCATTTTTTAGTGAGATAGACCGTGACCGATTGGGGAAACTTTGCCGCGGTCCCTACATAATGGAGAAAACAGATGATAACTTTTGAGAATGTATCCAAAGTCTACCCGAATGGGGTCAAAGGATTACAGAACATAGATGTAACGATTGAGCAAGGTGAATTTGTGGCCATCATTGGCTTGAGCGGTGCTGGTAAGAGTACCTTTTTGCGCTCGATCAATCGCTTAGTACCAATCACTGAAGGAGATATCCGAGTAGACGGCAAATCAGTCACGAAAGCCAATAAAAAAGAATTGCGCTTGATTCGTCGACAAATCGGATTGATCTCGCAAAGCTTCAATTTGGTCAAACGCAGTACCGTTCAAAAAAATGTTTTGTCTGGGCGTTTGGGGTATTACGGGACCTGGAAAAGTATTTTAGGGTTGTTTACGAAAGAAGACTACGAAAGAACGAAAGAAGCGCTAGCGACGGTCGGCTTGTCAGACAAACTGCAAACGAGAAGCGACCAGTTGAGTGGTGGGCAACAGCAGCGGGTATCCATCGCCCGTGCCTTGGTCCAACAAGCGCCGGTGATTTTAGCAGATGAACCTGTGGCATCACTAGATCCCATCACTACAGAGAAAGTGATGGAGGATCTGAAGAAGATCAATCAAGAAATGGGCAAAACGATTGTCATCAATCTGCATTCGATTCCCTTGGCTCGTCAGTATGCGACAAGGATCATTGCCTTAAAAGCAGGTGCGATCGTTTTTGACGGCAACGCAGCCGCTTTGACAGATCAGCGTTTAGAACAAATCTATGGCAAAGCAATTTTTGAAGAAAAGGCAGGAGAAATCGATGAAACTGAAAGAAACAGTTCATTTTAATTGGTACAAACACCTGCTGCTGGTTCTTTTATTGCTGCTCTTTTTTCAAAGCAGTGCCTGGATCACAGGGGCTGATTTTGCACAAGTGTGGTCGAATCGCAGCCAGATGACGGCTTTCATGGCTCGCTTTTTGCACCCAGACTTTAGTTATCTACCGCAACTGATGATGCCCTTGATCAAGACATTGCAGATGTCCTTTTTAGGCACCGTTTTAGGAGTAGTCGCAGCGATACCGGTGAGTCTGTTGGCGACAACAGTCGTGACAGAAAGCCGTTGGGTCTCGGTGCCAATGCGTTTTCTCTTAGGGCTGGTGCGGACGATCCCCAATCTATTGTTGGCGGCATTGTTCGTAGCGATTTTTGGGATCGGGGAAGCCACTGGTGTTTTGACCATCGCGGTCTTTACCTTTGGTATGGTTTCACAGCTGATGTTCCAAGCGATCGAAACCATTGATTTTGCGCCGATTGAAGCAGCAGCGGCGGTAGGAGCGAATAAATTTCAAGTGACCGTTTGGGCGATCATTCCCCAAGTCATCAGCCAGTTTGCCAGCTATACTTTTTATGCCTTTGAAGTCAATGTTCGAGCTTCGACGGTGTTAGGGTATGTGGGTGCCGGCGGGATCGGGGTCATCTTGAACGCCTCATTGGCATTGTTGAATTATGAGCGGGTCTCGATCATTATCTTGACGATTTTGCTGACGGTAGCGATCGTTGATTTTCTCAGTGAGCGGGTAAGGAGGTCTTTCCTATGATGATCAGAGAAGTGAAGAAAACGACTTGGCTGTTATGGGGACTCTTTGCTGTTTTACTAGTTTTATCCGCTGCGACACTGGATTATTCTGGATTAAGCACCTTTTCCTTAGCGATGGGAAGAGATGTCTTGCAAGGGCTGAGTCAGCCAGACTGGTCCTTCTTTTATGACGGCAGTGGGGAAGATCTGTGGAGCTTGTTGTTACTGACGATCGGGATCGCTTGTCTAGGAACGATGATCGCAACAGTCTGCGCGATTCCAGTGACCTTGCTGAGTGCCGCCAACCTTTGGACCTCGACACCCTGGGTCGCAAAAATCGGCAAAATGATCTGCAATATCTTGCGGGCATTTCCCGAGCTGGTTTATGCGATTATTTTTGTCCGTGTGGTAGGTCCAGGACCTTTTGCTGGAGTTATGGCGATCGGTGTCCACCAGATCGGTATGCTGGGCAAGTTGTTCACCGAAGAAATGGAAGCCATGGATGAGCGCTTGACGGAAGAGATGCAAGCCGTCGGTGCCAACTTTTGGCAGACGATGTTTTTCGTGCGGGTCCCTTACTTAGCGCCTATCTATAGTTCCTTTGCACTGAATCATTTTGAAATTGCGGTCCGCAGTGCGGCAACGTTAGGGTTAGTCGGTGCTGGCGGGATCGGTGCACCATTGATTTTTGCTATTCAAACCAGAACCTGGAGCAAGGTAAGTATTATTTTGTTGGGCGTCGTTGTGACCGTCTTCTTATTAGACCAGTTGACTGGAATCATCAGAAAGAAATTGAGATAAACCTATGAATGTATTGCATATATCAGATATCCATTTTCGAGAAAGTTACCTGCCTTGTGAAGAAGGGTATCAAGGAATGCTGGCAGCCATGCAAAATCCTTTGATTCCTCTTGAAGAGTGTATCCAAGATGCCAAGGCGCGAGCAGCGATCGATTTGGTGGTGATCAGCGGCGATTTGACCGAAGATGGCGCGCCTGCCGATTATGCCTCTTTGAAGCAATATTTAGAAAAAGCCTTTGGCTCAGTGCCCATCGTAGTAACGCTAGGTAATCATGATATCAAACGGCATTTTCGCCAAGGCTGGCAAGGCAAGTCAGTAGAAACCGCCAGTGATACACCTTTTAATCAAGTCTATGAAACGGAGACATTGGCGATCGTGACTTTCGATAATTCCTGCTATGGCTATGCCGACGGTATCGTAGATGAGCGACAGTTTGAATGGCTGCAAGCCACGCTGGCGCAGCTCAAAGAGAAAAAGATCGTTTTTGTGACGCACCATCATTTGTTGCCCGACCAAGCAAGCACGCGGGCATGGGCCGGTGCCAATCGTTTGGTGGCATTATTGCAGCAGTATCAAATCTCTTGTATTCTCAGTGGACATACCCATCATGCGTTTACGGGAACGATCGCAGGGATTCCTTACTATACTGTGGCAAGTATGTCGTTTGTCGGGGAAGATGAAGGCGATGGGATGGTCCGTTTTGAAGAACGCTATGGATACAATTTGTATCGTTTCGAGGAAGGTGCATTGGTTCATCAATCCTCAGAAAACTATCGACCGAACCGTGTATTGATGCGGGTCAACATGCAAGGATAAAAAACAGACGTTCCGTCAACGCTGCCTTTAGCAGCAGGAAAGGAACGTCTGTTTTTGTGTGAAAAAGGCTTAACTTTGTTTGCCAAAGGTTTTGACAACTTCAATCGTGCCGTCGATATGAAAAAACAAGGTATAATTTTCTTCGGTTTTGATGCCATCAAAACGGCGGGCATAATACGTGACCGCGTCTTTGAAGGTTTGTGGGGGAACCCCTAAAAAATCAGCGCATGCCGCCAATGTTTTGCAGCCTTCTTCAAAACAAGCGATGATATCATAGGGCGTGACCACGATCGCAGAACCAATGTCGCGGGCTTTGCGTTCTTGTTTGCGTTTTTCGTTGGTATCTTGGGCGGTAATGTCGCCAGCACTGGTTAGATAATGACCGATTTCTTCACCGATGGTGCTCAAGAGGTCTTCTTGTGATTGGTCAGGGTTCAAGTAAATATGGTGATCGATGTACAATCCTTGCTGACCATCAGGCATATTTTTATCGAAAATAAAGTGCAAGTCTGGGTAGGCGGCCATCAGTTCTTCTACTTTATCCATTTCCATCATTCCTTTTGGGCGTGCCGCTGTTTTATAAATTCAATATAGCTGAGGATATCTTCCATCTGCTCATCGGTGACGTCATCATCAATATGGGCCGCAACGGTTTGAACTTTTGCAGAGGGCTGCGTAAAGCCTGCCGGGACTTGTCTGCCTAACAAAAAATCGGTGGATACTTGAAAAATCTCCGCGAGTTTGACGATGGTCTCGCCATCGGGTTCGTTACGATCATTTTCGAAATGAGAATACGCTGCGCGGGTGATTCCCAGCTGATCTGCGATCTGCTGTTGGGTTTGATTGGTACGTAGTCTGAGTGTTCTTAGCCGTTCGCCAAGCATGAGTGATCGCCTCCTTTTTTGTAGTATAGCACGTTAGATATAATTTGTATCAATTTTTGTATTATTTGATATAAAAAATATCACATCAGTTGACGATACGAATCGTATCTTTTATACTGGAAACAGATGATATGAATCGTATCGAAAAGAATGGGGGAGGATCATGGATACATCGATCGTAACAGTTGTCTTGCCGTCACTCATTACTGGTGTACTTACTTATTTGGCTACCCGAGTATCCAGCAAAGCGAATTTGGAACAAACGAATATCGAAAATGCCCAGAAGCTTTACCTAAAATATGAACAGATCAATCAAGAATTGACCCATAAAATCGATCAGTTAGAAGAAGAAGTCCAAAAGACCACTAAAACCTACCAAGAAGAAGTCTTAGTTTATCAAGGAAAGCTTGCTACTGCCCAAAGCGAACGGGATTTTTTGCGGGCAGAAAATCAGGTGTTGAAAGAATTGCAGCGAGTAAATCAAGTGCCTGGGACGCGTGAAGAGAAGCAACATTCAGCCGTTGGTTAATAGAAAAAAACTGCTTATCCGTCAATAAGCAGTTTTTTCGATTAGTTGATCATTTGTTCATTGACATAGGTAGCATAAAGCGGGTGGTTGTTGATCAATTGTGCATGGGTACCTTGACCGGTAATGGTGCCTTTTTCTATAAAGTAGATTTGGTCGGCATCCACGATGGTCGATAAGCGATGAGCGATCACTAATGTCGTACGTCCTTCCATCAGATGATCCAACGCCCGCTGGACTTTTTCTTCTGACTGAGAATCTAGGCTGGCAGTCGCTTCATCCAGCATCAGCAGCTTGGGATCCCGCAAGAATGCTCGAGCGATGGCGATCCGTTGTTTTTGACCACCAGATAGTTTGACGCCGCGTTCACCGATTTGTGTTTCTAATTTTTCGGGGAACTCTTGGACGAACTGATCGGCATAAGCCAATGCCAGTCCTTGCCACAATTCCTCCTCTGACAGCGTCCGGCCCAATCCGTATTGCAAGTTTTCCCGAATCGTACCAGCAAAGACCGCACTGTCTTGGGAAACATAGCCGATCTGTGCCCGCCAGTTTTGCAGATCAATGTCAGCTATCGGCTGATCTCCAATCAGCAAGCGCCCGCTGGTGGGCTCATAAAAGCGTTCCAGTAAAGCAAAAATTGTGGATTTTCCGCCGCCGCTTGGTCCTGCAAAAGCAATCACGGTGTTGGGTTTGGCTTCAAAAGAAATGTTTTGCAAAATCGGCCGTTTGGGATCGTAACTGAAATCGATCTGTTCTGCCCGTAAGACTGCGCCATCGATGGCGGCTTTGGGTGCTGCTTGAATTGGTTCTAGCGGCGTATCCAAAATTTCTTGGATCCGTTCCGTAGCACCCATCGCTTTTTGGACTTGTGAAAAGAACATCGCAAACGTCGTTACAGGCGCAATAATATTAAAGAGATACAGTAGAAAAGCGATCAATGCGCCGCTCGTCAAGGTGCCGGCTTGCACACGGATCGCGCCATAACCGAGGATTCCTACGAGTAAGCCCAGCATGGCCGTCGTCATGATTGGCTGCAAAATCGCACTGACTTTCGCATCCTTGACCCCGAGGGTTAAAATTGCCCCAATGTTGCGCCGACCGTTTTCTTGTTCACTGGCTTCTCCGTTGCTGGCTTTGATCAAACGGATCTCTGAGAGCTTTTCGCTGGCATCCGCATTGAAATCGGCGGTCGCTGCTTGCAACTGGCGTCCCAGTTTTGACATGATCTTGCCGATTGGCCACATGATCAAGGTGATCAAAGGCACCGCACTGAACATGATCGCAGCCATCTTCCAGTCCATCAAAAACAAGATGACCATCGAACCGATCAATTGGATCAAGCCAGTGACAAAGCTGGGAAATTGCGAGGTGACTAGTTCTTTGATCACTGACGTATCATTGACGAGTCGCGAACTGCTTTCCCCCGACTTGTGGTCATCAAAATAGCTGACTGGCAAATGCAGCAGATGTTTCCAAAGACGTTCCCGCAACGTTTTCACAGCACTTTCTCCCACATAGCGCAAGAGAAAGCCGCCTAAAGTCCCTACGCCTAATTGCAGCACAAAGGCTAGGATCAAAACGACCAGCATGGAGGTGCTGAACGTGGGGGTGCCGCTGGCATCGACCAGTGTTTTCGTCAGCTGCGGCACGACCAAACTGGCGGCACTTGTGATCAGGCTAAAGAGCATCCCTAAAAGAAACAAGCCTTTCTTAGGATTGACACTGACGATCAGGTGGATAAAGTCTTTCATTTTAAATTTGTTTTTGTTCACTGTTGGTGTCGTTGTTTCCATTCGTTTTCCTCCGCAGCAAGCAAGATGGCTCACCGCTTTTTCTTTTTAATTAGGTGTTATTAGAAATCCTGCCAATCCTCCTCGGCTGCTTCGTCTTTAGAAGCGGAAGTCGGTCTTGCTTTGCGGTCTTGTCCAAACCCGTAGGCATCAAAAAAGTTGCCTTTTACCCATGTGTACCGTGGATCATTCGCCTCGCTATTATCAAACGGCCCAAACGGCCCAAACGGCCCAAACGGCTCAAATGGTCGATTGCCAACCATGCCGCGATGTCCAGGAAACGGCATTTGCCGCATGGCTTCCTTGATCTGTTTTTTCATTTTGCGTCGCTCATCAACGCCCATTTCTTGCCAAGTATCTTTCATTTGTTGCCTCATTTTTCGACGATCCTCATTCGACATTTCCTGCCAATTTCCGTCCCATTGCTTCATCATTTCTTCCCGAATCTCTTGCATGGCTTGCAAACGATCCATTGGGTCAATAAAGCGTTGTGCCTGCTGTTGGAAGTCCGTCTCCCACCCAGCGGCGATGTTTTCAAGCAGACGAGCAAATTCGGTTTGTTCCTCCTCTGAGAGCCCAGCAAAAAACGACTGACTGCTGGTGGCTTCTTTTTGTGCTAGTAATTTTTCCGCTTTTTTTCTTCCAGTTTCTGTCAGGTAGATTCGTTTGATCCGTTTGTCAGCAGCATCTTCTTTGCGATGAATATCGCCACTATTTTCCATTTTCTTCAATAGTTCCGCTAGAGAGCTTGGCCGTAGGTCTAAGACTTCTGCAAGATAACTTTGCACCAAGCCGTCTTCTAAATTTAAAACGGCCAGGACACGTTGCTGTCCCGAAAGGCGCTGGTTGTTTTGACTCATAAAGGCATTGCTGGCTTCGCTGATAAAACGAAGCTGTTTCATTAAGTGGTCGGTCATTGTACTCATGGTGTACACTCCTTTTGGTTTATCGTTCGGTACCTAACGATATCGATGAGTTGATTATAGTTCGGTACCGAACGAATGTCAATAAGAAGCAGCTGAGATTTTTTCTAACAAAAAGTAAGCAGAATGATTGACTTACTAAAAGTAAGTTTGGTATGCTGAGTCCATCGTTAAAGAAACCACAACAAAAGGAGTACAAAAGAATGGTCTTTGGATTTGGGAAAAAAGAACAAATAATTGAAAAAGAAGTAATGAAAGAGGTCTATCGCACCCCTGAAAAGAAAAAAGCGCAAAAAATCGGGATCATCGTTGGCAGTACGAGAGAAGGCCGCGTGAGTCCGCAAGTAGCCAATTATGTTTTACAAACAGCACGCGCGCATAGCGACCGCTCGTTTGAAATCATTGATATCAAAGACTATGACTTGCCATTTATGGGTACAGGTGAAGTGAACCAAGCGTGGAACGAAAAAATCGCTGAGTTAGACGGCTACCTCTTCATCGTACAAGAATACAATCATGGCATATCAGCTTCCTTGAAAAATGCGTTGGACAGCGCTCGCGAGGAATGGTTCAACAAAGCAGCAGCGATCGTCAGCTATGGTTCGGCAGGAGGGATTCGTGCCGCTGAGCAAGTTCGCTTGATTTTGGCGGAACAAAAAGTAGCCACGGTGCGCACCAATCCTGCCTTCAACTTATTTACTGATTTTGAAAACTTTACCACCTTTACCCCTGGCGAGCATATGACTGCAGGAATGAACGACATGTTGACGGAATTATTGGACTGGGCAGACACATTTGCCAATCGTTAAAAAAACAAACGAAAACAATCTTAGGAGGAACCTATCATGAAATTTGGTATTATTTTAGGCAGTACAAGAGAAGGACGCGTAAGTCCGCAAGTCGGAGCATATATTCAAGAAATTGCTAATCAACAGTCAGAGCATCAGTTCGAGATCGTTGATGTAAAGGCATTTGATTTACCGTTTATGGGAACGGCTGAGCCAAACCTAGCATGGAACAAAAAAATTTCTGAATTAGATGGCTATATCTTCATCGTGCAAGAATACAACCACGGTTTTGCAGCTTCCTTGAAAAATGCCGTAGATTCTGCTCGGGAAGAATGGTTTGATAAAGCTGCTGGGATCGTCAGCTACGGTTCTGGCGGTGGGATTCGGGCCGCTGAACAATTGCGCAACGTATTAGCTGAACAAAAAGTTGCCACCGTGCGGACCAACCCAGCCTTCAACTTATTTACTGATTTTGAAAATTTTAGTACCTTCAAACCCGGTGAGCACATGGCTGCGGGTGTCAATGATATGCTAGATGAATTGTTGTTGTGGTCAAAAGCTTTTGCAACGATCCGCTGATCTGTTTTTAAGACACAATCATTTATAAGCGATCCTTTGCTGTTTCATCCCATGGATGGAACAGCTTTTTTGGCGTCTGCCAAGCAAGGGTTCGATTGGCAAGGGTGTTTCACTGAAAGAAAGACCAAAAATCGGGTATACTAGAAGAACAGAAGCTGCGTGCAACAGCAATCGATTTTTTCCAAAAACCTGCACGCAGCCAGTAACAGAGGAGTGAACAAGAGCATGAATCTACTTTTTGCGATTGATGATCGATTCAGTGAACAATTAAAAACAACGTTATATTCAATCAAACGTCATACGACAGCAGCATCCTTTGATGTCTATGTCTTACAAGAAAAAGAATTGAGCCATGCTGCAGAGCTGGAGGCTTTTTGTCAAAAGCTGGCGATGACCTATCATCCCATCATCATCGGTTCTGGCTCGATTTTTAAAACCGCGCCAGTCAGTGATCGCTACCCTGAGTCGATCTACTATCGATTATTGGCACAAAATTACTTGCCGCAGCAAGTGGAAAAAATCCTGTATCTGGATGCGGATATTTTGTGCATCAATGATTTGCGCCCCTTGTATGAGCTGACGTTAGGGGATTTTCTGTATGCCGCCGCCAGCCATTCTAAGCTGACAGAAGTAACAACAGTCATCAATAAAGTCCGTTTGCGCAATTATGAGTCGGAAGGCTACTACAATTCAGGCGTTTTGCTGATGAATGTGCACCAGCTGCGGCAAGAGGTCAAAGAAGCAGAGATCGCAGCGTTCATTGAGAAAAATCATTTGAACCTCTTTTTGCCAGATCAAGACATTTTGAATGGGTTGTACGGCGATCGGGTGCTGGCGATTCCTGATCAGCTCTATAACTATGATGTACGGAAAAACCGTACGTATGAGACGATCAGCCTAGGGGAATGGAGTTTGGATTGGGTCATCGAACATACCGTTCTGCTGCATTTTTGCGGCAAAGAGAAACCATGGAAGAAAGGCTATCGCAGCCGCTACGGTTCGTTATACAAATATGTAGAAAATGAACGGCGGAAGTTTGAAGAGGAACAATCAAAGAGCGTATGATTAAAAAAGCTTTACTTGGACAAAAGACAAGTAAAGCTTTTTTTTCGATCATTTTTTGAAGGGAATTCTTGTAAAATCAAGTAGACGCATCTAGTTTGTTTCCGCATCGATAAGGAAACACCTTGTGTTCAAAAAGAAAGCGCTATCTATTATGATGACAGTATCAACCCATCGCAATGCTAAGTCAGTGAACAACTTTTTTATTCAGCGGAAGAATGGTCAGAACCACGCCATCATTTAGCAACTACTGAACATAGATAGTGAAATAGAGTGTCATCGTTAAGGAGGAAAACTATATGAAAAAAGCATTAATCATCTGTGCAGGCGGTATGTCTTCATCAGTCATTGCCAAAAAAACGACGGAATATTTTAAAGAGCGAGGAAAAGAAATTGAACTAGATGCAACGTCTGCCTCTCAAGGAGCAGCCACGATCGCCAAAGATGAATACGACTTATACTTAGTCAGCCCGCAAACCAAAATGTACTTTGCGAATCTTGAAAAAGCTGCCATCAAGTACCAACGACCCATCGTAAATATTCCGCCCCAAGCTTATGTGCCGATACCGATGGGCATTGAAAAATTAGCTGCTGTGGTGGAGCAAAATATACAATAGTCGTTCAAACAAAAAGCTTCATGAGAATAGGTTGATGAAAAAGGTTGATGAAAAATGTTGAGTAAAAAAGAGATCATCATGCTAAAAATGCTTTACCAAAATCGTAACACGTATACCAGTAGTAAACAGATCGCAAAGCAACTGGGGGTCTCAGATCGGACTGCGCGCAAGTATGTTCAAGGGTTGGGGCTTATCTTGAAGAACCATAAGCTTGGTCAGATTTGTGCCAAGCAAGGGCAGGGCTATCGGCTGATCATCACCGACCAGCGTTCCTTTGATCGTTTTTATACAGAGAAAACCAACACCAGACCAACAGCTGCCGACCTTACGACGATCAATGAAGCCAATGACCGCCAATATTTTGTGTTAAATCAATTGTTATTTGGGCAAAAGCCTGTTTTTGTTGATGACTTGGCGGCGGATCTATGTGTTTCTCGTTCAACGATTTCCAACGACATCGTTGAAATCAAGCAATTGTTAAAGCCTTATACGATCGAGTTGAAACATCGAACCAGTCAGGGGATCTACGTTGCAGGATCTGAAAATAGTCTACGGCATTTCATCATGAATTACTTTTTCATGAATCGCCTGCAAGACAATCTGTATGCCTTCTCCATGTACAAACATCTATTAGAGGGGATAGCGATCGAGGAAATCGTGATCATCGTTTTGGATACATGCCGCAAGTATTTTTTGAAACTTTCTGATTTTATGATCTATACGATCGTCCTTCATATTGGTCTAGCAATAAAACGGCTGCAGGCGGGCTTTGAGATCCAGCTGCATCCGCAAGAGGCAAACTTAGCGCAGGAAGTGGAATACCAATCAGCTTTAGAGATCGTCGAGAAGATCCGCCAACAGATGGGCATCGTCTTGCCACCGGAAGAGGCTTTCTATATCGCCATTCATTTAAAAAACAAACTAGTTTCTGAAACCATTCGTGAACAGATCGATTTAGACGATAACGAGGTCAAACAACAGCTGCTAGTCGTTTTACAAAAGATCGATCAAGAAACGGGCTTTTGCTTAGCCGAAGATCCCTTATTGATAGATGGGCTGATGATGCATATCACCCCCTTATTGCAACGATTGAATAACGGTACGAGTATGGAAAATCCTTTGTTAGAGACCATCAAAAAAGATTACAGCGACTTTTTTCAGCTAACGATTCGGCATTTTTCTGATGTTCCCTTCTTTGCCCCCTATAAAGTGACTGAAGGAGAGCTCGCCTACTTGACGATCCATTTGACTGCTGCGATGGAACGCTTAGCGAATCAGCAAAAAGCACGGGTCTTAGTGATCTGTGCAACAGGAATCGGTAGTTCACAAATGTTAAAAAATCGTTTGGAACACGAACTTGGTTCAAAACTCGTGATTGAAGAGATGATCAGCTATTACGAAATCAGTGAACAAAAACTAGCAGGGATTGATTTGATCATTTCATCTATCAAAGTACCAGATGTGGTTCTAAATATCCCCATCGTCACAGTCAGTGTTTTTTTAGATAAAAAAGATATCCAAAAAATCAATCGCCAATTGAAACAGTATAAAACGAAAAAACAGTACCGTAGCGTTCTGAAACAGCGACCGAAGACCTTGTCTGACAAAGAGCGGGAACTGATTGAGACTAGTTTTCGCCCAGAACTTTTTCTTTTGCTCGCCGAAGAGACCGATAAAGAGGCTGTTTTAGACCAGCTGCTGACGAGGATCGAAAGCGTGGAAAAGCGCGCGGTGAAAGAAGCGCTAGGCAAGCAGCTTGCTTTACGAGAAGCCTATAGCTCAGTAGCCTTTTCCGATCATTTGGCGGTGGCGCACCCTATTGAACCGATCACCAATGATGCTTATGCGGCCGTTGCTATACTAGAACAAGGCATAAAATGGGATGACGAGCATGACCAGATCCAGCTGATTTTCTTACTTTCCCCAGATCGATTGGGGCAAGTAGAATTGAACAAAATCAGCCAACTGTTAGTACCGATCATTGAAGATGAGTCATTTAAAGATGCACTCATAACAAGTGGTGATTTTGAACATTTTATGGAATGCTTTATCGGGTATCACCTAGGAACACATTTATCGCACATGTAAGGGAGAAAGAACAATGAAATCAGAAAAACTACAAGAGACAGCCTTTCAAATTATTCTTAGCAGCGGAGATGCTCGGACGATCGTTCATGAAGCATTCCAAGAGATGCGTCAAGGAACTTTTGAAGCAGCACAAGCAAAACTGGATCAAGCAAACGAAGCACTAGTAGAAGCCCACAAAGCACAGACGGGCTTATTACAAGAATACGCCAGCGGCGAAAAAATCGACATGGAGATCATCATGGTCCATGCACAAGATCATCTAATGACAACGATGACTTTGCGAGAAGTGGCGATTGAAATGCTGGCGTTATACCAGCGAGAGCGATAGAAAGGAAGGGATCAAATGACCAATCGAGAACAGCAGAAAAAAATGGCAGAAAAAACGTTTCGGTTTCACCGCTTTTTATTTCTAAGGTATGTATTAGCAGTCTTTTTCTTTGCAAATCTTTATTGGTTCTTAGCAGCGATGGTCAGCAATGCCGTACTCTTGATCCTCCCGCTGGCACTGCTGATTTTGGCCATTTCGGCGATCGGGGAATACGTGCGTCTTTATGGCAGCTATTCAGAGCAAATAGCTGGAAAACTGCGCTGGACGCGCTTGTTTTATCTTTGTCAACTGACGATGAATCTCCTGTTAATCGCCATCTGCTGCTTCTCTCATCTGTTTTCATTCGTTTTTCCTTTTCTTGAAAATACGCCGATCAATCGAGGCATTCTTACACTCTGGCTTAGTGTGGGGCTAATGTTAGCTGCGTTATGTTTGCAGCGTGTCAATAAGATCCGTCGCAAAAAAGATACGTATTATGGATATATTAAAGAATACCAAAAACTCATTGAAGGGAAGTAGTTACATTATGGAACAATCAAATAGCAAGTTGTTCGGTCTCTTAGAAACGGCCGTCATGGGACCGTTAGGAAAAGTGGCACAGTTCAAAATCGTACGTGCCATCATGGCTGCTGGGATGGCTTCGATTCCTTTTACAATCGTTGGCTCGATGTTTTTAGTTATCAATGTATTGCCGCAGACCTTTACCTTTTTAGAAGATTTCTTCAATAATACTTTTTTCAGAGTCAGTGATTTGTATATGCTGGCAAACAGCACGACAATGGGACTTTTGGCATTATATTTTTGTATCGTTCTCGGCTATGAATACACCAAGATCTATGCGGAAGAAGAAGAGTTGGATCTTGCGCCTATGAGTGGGGCGTTACTATCGATGTTTGCCTTTTTCATGTCGATCCCACAATTGATGATCGTGGATGGCAGCATGTCACGAATCACCGATCAAGAAAATGCCATCATCAATGGCTGGGCGATCGGTGGCGACGGGGTGGAGCGTTTAGGAACGACCGGGATATTTACCGGTATTATCATGGCGGTGTTGGCTGTTCAGTTGTACCGCTTGTGTGTAACGAAAAAATGGGTCATTAAAATGCCCGAAGAAGTACCATTGGGAGTCGCCCGTGCCTTTACAGCATTGATCCCTGCCTTTGTCGTCGCATTCACGGTCCTTATTATCAATGGGGCTTTGGTTGCAGCAGGAACGGATATTTTCCAAATCATTGCGGTACCTTTTGGGTTTGTTACCAATTTGACCAACAGTTGGTTAGGTTTGATGGTGATTTACTTTTTAGTCAGTGCATTATGGTTAGTAGGGATTCATGGCGCAAATATCATTTTCTCTGTATTGACGCCAATCACCTTAGGCAATTTGACAGCCAATGCTGAGGGCGCCAATTTTGCATTAGCTGGTGAGTTTAACAATGCGTATGTGACCGTCGGTGGTTCAGGGGCAACGCTAGGTCTCGCTTTATTCTTGGTTTATCTGGCGAAATCAAAACAATTAAGAGTGTTAGGAAAAGCTTCGATCATTCCAGCATTATTCAATATTAACGAGCCGTTGATTTTCGGGATTCCTTTGATTTATAATCCTTTCTTAGCGATTCCCTTTTTCTTAGCACCGATGGCATCCGCATCGATTGCCTATTTTGCGATCGAATTGGAAATCATTCGACCGATGATCGCCCAAATGCCATGGCCTTCTCCAATCGGCATCGGCGCATTTATTGGAAGTGGAGGTGATTGGAAAGCCGCAGTTTGTGCTTTCTTATGTGCAGGCGTTGCCTTTTTGATCTACTTCCCATTCGCTCGTTCTTATGACGCAGGCCTAGTCAAGCAAGAAGCCCAAGAAGGGGAACAAGCAGTATAAATCGAAAGGAATAAGAAAGAAACGTCCACACGGCCGTTTCTTTTTTTAAGCGTTCTATTCTGCTTTTTTTCGATTCGATGGTACGATGAAACTAGTGAGTTATGAAAAAAAGAAGGAGTGGAGAACATGAAATTTTTAATTTGGCTGGTCTGTGTGATCGGCATTGAAGCAACAGGAATCATCTCGAGTTTGTTTGCAGGGGACATTGCCGGAACGTATGCGCAAATGGAAAAACCCTTTTTAGCCCCTCCTGGCGGGATCATTGGGATCGTTTGGACGATTTTGTATGCCTTTATGGGAACGGCGTTGTATCTGTTGATCGTCGCCAAAGTCAATCCAGCGCTTAAAAAGAATGCCTACATCTTCTTTGCGATCCAGCAAGTATTAAACTTCTTTTGGAGTATCGTTTTCTTTGGCTGGAATGCTTACTGGGCAGGAACGGTCATTATTGTCTTGTTAGTGTTATCAGTGATTATTTGTATGATCCTCTTTGCTCGTATCGACAAAAAAGCGATGTACTTGTTTATTCCTTATTTGATTTGGTGTTTATACGCCGGCTACTTAACGATTGGCTTAACTTTATTGAATGCCTGATAGAAAAACCCTCTTCCAAGCGTCGTGTTGGAAGAGGGTTTTTTCTTTTAGATATAGTCTTCAGTCAATTCCATAAAGCTGGCAACATCTTTTAGGACCATGTCGATCCCTGCTTGCCAGAAGTCTGGTTTCGTTAAATCGACACCAAGGTGTTTTTGCGCCAGTTCTTCCGTCGTCATTGAAGCAGTATCTTGCAATAAAGCAATGTATTCTTCTTCAAAGCTAGACCCTTTTTCATTGGCATACGCGTAGATCCCCATACTAAAGAGGTAACCAAAGGTATAAGGGAAGTTGTAGAACGGCACATCGTCAATAAAGAAGTGCAATTTGGCTGCCCAGAAATGTGGGTGATAAGTCGCTAACCCATCCGCATAGCTTTCTTTTTGCGCCGCAGTCATCATTTCCGTGATTTGTTCCGCTGAAACCAAGCCCTTTTGACGAGCTTGATAGAAGCTGTTCTCAAAAATAAAACGTGCGTGGATGTTCATGAACATCGCGATCGCATTTTGCATTTTAGCATCCAATAGATTGATTTTTTCTTCTTTTGTCGTTGCTTCTTTGAGGGTTGCATCAGCAACGATCAATTCAGCAAAGGTACTTGCTGTTTCGGCAACGTTCATGGCATAGTTGCGGTTTAATTCTGGCAGCTCCCAAAGAACGCTGCTGTGAAACGCGTGACCTAGCTCATGGGCAAGCGTCGCTACTTCGTTGACTGAATTGCTGTAGGTCATGAAAATACGTGACTCTTTGGTTTCTGGCAAGCTGGTGCAATAGCCGCCAGGACGTTTGCCGGGACGATCTTCTGCTTCGATCCAGCTTTTTTCAAAAGCAACTTGGGCAAAGTCAGCCATTTTCGGACTGAACTTACGGAAGTTGGTCAAAATAAAGTCAGCTGCTTCATCAAAGGTGTAGGTTCTTTCTTCCATGTCCCCAAGGATGATTGGCGCATCTTGGTCTTGCCATTCCATTTTTTCTTTGCCGAAAAGCTGGGCTTTGCGGGTCAAGAAATCAACGATCGGCTGTTTGTTCTTTTGGATCGTGCCCCACATAGCATCCAATGTCGCTTTTTGCAGACGATTGTATTCTAATGGTTCTTTCAAGTAATCAGTGACCCCGTGAAGCTTGAAGGTAGAAAGGCGGAAGCCGTCTAAATGGTTCAAGGTATCTGCAAAGAGGTCTTCTTTTTCTGCCCAAGTCTTTTCCCAAGTGTCAAATAAACGTGCACGAACTTCTGGATCTGGATCACCCATCATTTTATTGAAGGCTTGACCAGCGGACAAGTTGATCGTCGTGCCGTCTTCTTGAAGGAAAGGAATTTCGATCGAGGCAACGATCGTATCGTAATGTTGGCTCCAAGCATTTAAGCCATCTAAATTTAACGTGTTGATGATGGTTTCTTCTGCTTCAGATAACAATTCTTTGCCGTCGCGACGAATCTCGCTTAGACGAAAAGCGATTGGTGCTAAGTTTTCCGCTGTAAGTAACGCAGTCCAATCATCCTCAGAAATTTCTGTCAATTTTTTCGAGAAAACGGTTTGTGCTGCTTGCAATGCTGGCAGTTTTGCGTAGAGGTCGCCTGTCAGGATTTTGGCTTTGCTGTCGTTGACATTCGCTGAAAGCAAGGCATTGATAAAGCTGCCACATTGTGAAAATCCCTGATTGATTGTGCCAGAAAGTTCGATTAATTCCTCTAATTTTGTCGCATTGTCTGTAGCGTTTGGTGCCCAAGCGTCAACTTTTTCACGGTAAGTTTTGATTTCTTCTTCCAGCTGGCTCATGCGTTCTTTTAATTGAACAGAATCACTGCCTCCTGGAAAAATTGTTTCTAGATCCCAATTGATTGAATAGGTCATTCCTATCAAACCCCTTTCTTTTCCTACGATCTTATTAAGTATAGCATAGCCACATTTAGTCGCAACCATCGGATTTTTTTAATCGAAAAAGGAAAGCTGTTGGTTGAAAAAGTTCTTTTCTTTCGTAAGCTTTGCCTGCATTGGTCGGGGACGTCAAAATCAAAGAAAAGAACAAAATCGATCATTTTATCATTCTCATCAAATTCTTATTTAAAAATTGCTGAATAAATATTACATAAAAAAAATAACAACGAGTAAAAAAACGCTCGCAAGAAGATATTCACTCTTTATTGCATAATGACAAATGCTTTGCATAATGAAGGCGAAATACGTCGCTTGGTAAGCGCATACATTCTTGTACTATGTAGGCGTAATCAAAACAAAGGAGGATGTAAAGAAATGTCAAATGCTATTCATGTTTTTTCAGAAATCGGCCGCTTGAAGCAAGTCATGCTCCATCGCCCTGGTCGAGAATTAGAAAACCTCGTGCCCGATCATTTAAATCGCTTGTTATTTGATGATATTCCCTTTTTGGAACAAGCAAGGGCTGAACATGATCAATTTGCCGATGTATTGCGTAATAATAATGTGGAGGTGTTGTATTTAGAAGATTTAGCAGCAGAAGCGTTAACTAGTCAAGAAATCAAAGAGCAGTTTATCAAGGAATATTTAGAAGAAACAACGTTACAAAGCCCAGAAATCATTGCTGAAATTACCGATTATTTCTTATCTTTTGAAGATAACCGTCAATTCATCGATAAAACGATGGCAGGTCTAGCGAAAAATGAATTGAAATTGCCCCATAGTCAAAGCTTAGCTGGTGCTGTGGATGACCAGTATCCGTTTTTGATCGATCCAATGCCGAATTTGTATTTCACTCGCGATCCGTTTGCGACGATCGGTAACGGGGTTTCCTTGAATCGCATGTATTCAGAAACAAGACGTCGTGAAACATTGTATGGCAAATACATTTTTGCTCATCATCCAATGTTCCAACAACAGCCACCACACTTGCTTTATGACCGTGATCAGCCAACACGAATTGAAGGTGGCGATGAATTGGTTCTGTCAAAACGAGTGTTAGCGATCGGGATCTCCCAAAGAACAGATGCCACTTCCATTGAACAGTTGGCTCGTAATGTGTTCCACCATGAACCAAGTTTTGAGTACGTCTTAGCTTTTGATATTGGTCAAGAACGCAAATTCATGCATTTAGATACGGTATTTACAATGGTTGATCATGACAAATTTACGATCCATCCAGAAATTGAAGGAGAACTGACCGTTTATTCAATCTCACGTGACGGGGATGGCGTAACCATCAAAGAAGAAAAAGATACGTTAGAAAACATTTTGTGCCGCTACTTAGAATTAGATGCAGTGGAATTGATTCGCTGTGGGGGGAACGATTTGGTCGCTGCAGCTCGGGAACAATGGAATGACGGTTCCAATACCTTGACGATCGCACCTGGTGAAGTCGTGGTCTATGACCGTAACACGATCACCAATCAAAAATTAACTGAAGCCGGCATCAAATTGCATAAAATATCCGGCAGTGAATTGGTTCGCGGCCGTGGGGGCCCTCGCTGCATGAGCATGCCATTTATCAGAGAAGATATTTAATCTAGAGGAGGAATTACTAATGAAACAAGTATTTAAAGGAAGAAGCTTCTTAGCAGAAAAAGATTTTACGAAAGCCGAGTTAGAATACCTTATTGATTTTTCCATCTATTTGAAACAGTTGAAAAAGCAAAATATTTCTCATCGCTATTTGGAAGGCAAGAACATCGCCCTCTTATTTGAAAAAACGTCGACTCGTACACGGGCGGCATTTACGACGGCTGCCATCGATCTTGGTGCCCATCCAGAATTTTTAGGTGCGAATGATATCCAGCTAGGCAAAAAAGAATCCGTTGAAGATACCGCCAGAGTTTTAGGCAGTATGTTTGATGGCATTGAGTTCCGCGGGTTCAGCCAACAAGTCGTTGAAGATTTAGCCAAATTCTCTGGCGTTCCTGTTTGGAATGGCTTAACCGATGAATGGCATCCAACCCAAATGATCGCTGACTTCATGACGATCAAAGAAAACTTCGGTACATTAGAAAACATTACGTTAGTCTATGTGGGCGATGGCCGAAACAATATGGCGAATAGTTTGTTAGTGACGGGGGCGATTTTAGGTGTCAATGTTCGCATCTGTGCACCAAAAGAACTTTTCCCAGCTGAAGAAGTGACAGACTATGCCAACAAATTTGCCAAAGAATCTGGCAGTCAGCTGATGGTAACAGACGATATTCAAAAAGGCGTCAAAGATGCCGATGTTCTGTATACCGATGTTTGGGTTTCAATGGGGGAAGAAGACCAGTTTGAAGAACGGGTGAAGCTGTTGAAAGATTACCAAATCAACCGCGAAATGGTAATGGCGACTGGAAAACAAGACGATGGCTTGATCGTGCTTCACTGCTTGCCAGCGTTCCATGATACGAATACGACGTATGGAAAAATGATCGAAGAAAAATTCGGCATTTCTGAAATGGAGATCACAGACGACATTTTCCGCAGTCAATGGGGCCGTCAATTTGAAGAGGCTGAAAACCGAATGCACTCGATAAAAGCAATCATGGCAGTAACCTTAGGCGATCTCTTTATTCCTAGAGTGTAAGAAGGAGCAGTGAGCAGATGAGTGAAAAGAAACCAACGATCGTTGTCGCCCTTGGCGGCAACGCTATCCTAGCAGATGATGCCAGTGCCAAAGGGCAAAAAGAACGGCTTAAACAGACCGTCGAGTATTTAATTCCCCTGATCCAAAAAGACGTTCATTTGATCATTACCCATGGGAACGGGCCTCAAGTGGGAAATTTGGTTTTGCAGCAACAAGCCAGTGATTCTAGCAAAAACCCAGCGATGCCTTTAGATACCTGTGTGGCAATGACGCAAGGCAGTATTGGCTATTGGTTACAAAATGAGCTGAGAATCCAGTTGAAAGAAGCCCAAATGGCTAAGCCGGTAGTGACAGTGGTGACGGAAATTACAGTCGATGCCCAAGATCCAGCATTTGCCCATCCGACCAAACCGATCGGTCCTTTCTTAACGGAAACAGCTGCCAAAGAAGCCATGGTGGCAACAGATGCCATCTATCGTGAAGATGCTGGTCGTGGTTGGCGGAAAGTCGTTGCCAGTCCAGCGCCACAAGCGATTCAAGAAGTTGCCAGCATCAAGGCGCTGATTGAACAAAACACGATCGTTATTTGCGCAGGCGGCGGGGGCATTCCCGTGTTAGATAATGGGCTGGGGGTTGAAGCCGTGATCGATAAAGATTTTGCTTCTGAAAAATTGGCTCGTTTAGTCGATGCGGATCAGCTGATCATTTTGACGGGCGTGGAAAAAATCGCTTTGAACTTTGGCAAGGAAAATGAGCAGTGGTTGGATCATGTGACCGCCGCTGAATTGGAAACCTATGTCGATGAAGGACATTTTTCACCGGGAAGCATGTTACCGAAAGTACAAGCAGCTTTGAATTTTGTCAAAATGGGCACGGAAAAACGGGCAGTGATTACTTCCTTAGATAAGCTGGCAGAAATTGAAGACGCTGGTACACAGATCACCTGGAAATAAGCGAAGTAGCAAAGCAAGTCCAAAACATTGGAGTGAGAGAAATGATCGACTACCAAATAAAAGATCCATCAACAAGAGCGAATAGCTTTCAATGGCTGGAAGAAGAAAATCAACAGCGATTGAAGGAGCATATTTACTGCCGTACGTACAAAAAAGGCCAAGTGCTTTTTTATGAAGGCGACGTAAGAGATCGGATATTCCATGTGATCGAAGGTCTCGTACGGATCGAAAAAACCGACGGAACTGATTCCTATTGTTATGTAGATTTTGTTGGGCCTGATCAGTTATTTCCTTTGATTGGCTTGTTTGAAAGAGACAACTATGATGTATCGGCATTCGCTGCAACAGACATTGTCGTGCAGTTTGCAGCGATGTCGCTGTTTGAACCGCTGGTTGTTTCATCTACAAGTCAGTTGCTGTGGCTGAATCAGCAAATGAGCCAGCAGTTGGAGAAGCAAAGACGCCGAGTGGAGTACTGTGTCACCTCTAGCGCGCAGACAAGAGTCGTCAATACGATCGGTCTCTTGATGATCGAGCACGGACAGTCACAAGGAGAGCAGATTCGCATTCCTTTTCCAGTTTTTATCAATGATATTGCTAAATACAGTGGAACGACGCGAGAGACGGTCAGTCAAACCATCAAGGCGCTCGTGCATAAAAGAAAGATTTATTATCGTTACAAAGAACTCATTATTTATGACAAAGATTATTTTTCCCATGTTGCGAATTGACCACAGACAGACTAGCTGTTGGCAATTTGCACCTAAGATTGATTCAATAGAGGAGGAACGAAGATGAAAAAAAAGCAAAAAGAAAAAAAGTCGCTGACATCGTTCAGTATCTTATTTCTGATCATTATTGCGTTGACGGTCGCTTCTTGGCTACTAGCCGGTCAGCCCTTTGCACCTTCATTACCAGCAGGCCAAGAAGAGATGGTCAGCCAAGTCGTCGGTGCCAAGTTTTCTGATTTCTTTATGGCGCCTTTTAACGGATTTCGTGATGCGATCGAGATCTGTGTGTTTATTCTTTGTTTGGGTGGCTTTTTGAATATTGTCACACGAACAGGCGCTTTAGAAGCTGGTATTCAGCATTTGGTCAAAAAACTCAAAGGCAACGAGTTGATTTTAATCCCGATTTTGATGGTGTTGTTTTCAATTGGTGGCTCAACTTATGGAATGGCGGAAGAAACGATTCCGTTCTATTCCTTATTAGCAATCACAATGGTGGCATCGGGCTTTGATACGATCGTCGCAGCAGGAACCGTCATGCTGGGGGCGGGTGCCGGTGTGATCGGCTCCACCGTTAACCCTTTCGCTACTGGGGTGGCAATGGATGCCTTACGAAGCATCGATATTGCTCCGAATAATGGCACGATCCTAGTAGTTGGCGCATTGCTTTGGCTAGTCACGACCGCGTATTGTATCTTTGTGGTGATGTCTTATGCCAAAAAAGTTAAAGCCGACAAAGGCTCCACGATCTTATCGCTGCAAGAGCAAAAAGAAATGGAAGAGCATTTTGTCAAAGACACGAACGAAGCCTTGGCGTTTACGCAAAAGCATCGCCTGATTTTGACGATTTTTGGCTTATCCTTTGTGATCATGGTGGTTTCCTTGATTCCTTGGGGCGACTTTGATATCCATGTGTTTGACGGTTGGACCGCCTTTTTGACCGGGAATAGCTTCGGTGAATGGTATTTTGGTGATTTGGCTATGTGGTTCTTCTACGTCAGTATCATCATTGCATTGATTCAAGGATTCTCAGAAAAAGAAATCGTGACCAACTTTATCGATGGGGTCAAAGACATTTTATCCGTTGTCTTGATCATCGTTGTGGCACGGGGGGCTTCCTACATTATGCAAACGACGTACTTGGATCTATTTATTTTGGATCGGGCTTCCCATCTTTTAGAAGGGTTATCACCTGTCCTGTTCGTAATTGGCGCCTATATTTTGTATCTGCTCTTATCGTTCTTGATTCCATCGACTTCAGGACTGGCATATGTATCGATCCCTATCATGGGTGCCTTGGCGCAAAGCATCGGACTCAATCCGAACGTCATGGTCATGATCTTTACTGCTGGTTGCGGATTAGTGAATTTGATCACACCAACTTCTGGCGTCGTGATGGGCGGATTGGAGCTGGCTCGGGTCAACTATTCTACTTGGACTCGCTTTATGCGCAAACCGTTACTGGTTATCGGAATTTCCAATCTTGCCATTTTAATCTTCTCGATGTTGTTCTTGTAAGCTACGTTTCAAGAAGTGAACGAGACGGATCAACTATTTCAGTAAGCGAGGCGACTTGAGAGGAGCGGATCAAGTAAATGAAAAAAAAAGAGCGACAAGCAATTATCAAAAAACTTTTTGTCCTACATCGGATTGAGTCTCAAGAAGAATTGATGAATTTATTAAAAAAAGAAAATGTTTCAGCTACCCAAGCCACGATTTCTAGAGACATGCGGGAAATGAACATCGCTAAAACGTATGCCAAAAATGGCCGACCGTATTATTCAATCTTTGAATCCAAAGAGCAGGATCTAGAAGACAGAATTGCGTTTTCGATGTATGAGTATCTAAAAAAGATTACGCAGATTGACTTTTTAGTTGTCGTTCATACGGCTGAAAATGGCGCCGATGTGATCGCCAATTATCTTGATGAAATGGAGCTGCCAGAAATTGTCGGCACGATTGCAGGGTTTGATATTTTATTGATCATCACGCCGTCACAAGAAGCGGCAGCAGAGGTCGTCGAGCGGTTGAATCATTATGTAGAAGGCTACGAGATGGGTTCGTCATTATTTACTGGAGAAAAAAACGCAAAACAGCCCTGAGAATCGTTGAGGAAGCTGAACGTCACAAGCCCAAAGATCTCACAACCAAACGGGGGACGGCTTTTCATACCGATGGCTATTTTTAAAAAGAAAGAGTGCTTCTAAACTTGACGGAAGCACTCTTTTTGTGTGTGCAATGTCTCCACGGTTTGCTGGAAAAACAGTTGCATCACCAAATGAAAATGGTAAGATAGGAAAATGAGGAGTGAAAACTATGAAAAAATTACTGAAAGAACCGAACTTTTACTTTTGTATCGCAATTGCGGTAATGGTCATCCTCTTTATCAGCTCTTCACAAACCTATGAGCAGCAATCTCAAATCGGGTTGCTTTCACGTATCTTAAAAAACGAACCATTGAAAGATTGGTTGGAGACGATCTCTTTTTCCTATGCTGGGTCGGAGATCAGTATTGCGGAAAAAGGCTATTTCTCATTTGTGGAATTTTTCATTCGCAAAGGTGCGCATTTCTTCACTTATTTTGTCTTAGGGGGCAGTTTGTTCTTCGTTCTCGTTTATCGCCGTACGCCCTATTGGCTAGCCGCTTTTTTTGCTTGGTTAGCAGCCACCGGATACGCTGGGATCGATGAATACCATCAAATGCTGACGGGAGGACGGACGCCGCTTTTTCAAGATGTCATGCTGGATTCAGCGGGAGCACTGACCGCCGTTCTTTTGGGGTGGTTGATTTGTCAGCTATCGAAAAAGTCACCTAAACGCCGCAAAACATAACGAGTTGTCGGCGTTTTTTAAGCAGTAAGCTGTCAGAAAGTATAAAAACAAGAGGCGAAACCAATGGGAAAAAGTTTGAGCAGTGTCAAAAGCAAATCGGAGTTTGTCGTGCATGAAAGTTTACCGGTGGGGATTCTTCTTGCTATGGCGGGCGGTTTTTTAGATGCATATACCTACTTGTTTCACGGGGAAGTGTTTGCAAGTATGCAGTCGGGGAATGTCATTTTGTTAGGGATCAATCTTTCAACGGGGCAGTTTGAACAAGCCTTTCGATATCTGCCGCCAATCTTCATGTTTTTAGTGGGGATCGTAGTGACGAATTATCTGCAGCATCATTTTCCGACAGGGGGCTGGATCGTTTGGCAAAATGCCGCATTGATCTTTGAAGCAATCGGTATTTTGGTTCTGGGCTTTTTTGCTCGATCATTACCCAATGTCCTGATCGATTCGGGGTTATCTTTTTTTGCAGCGATTCAATATGCCGCCTATCGTCGATTGGCAGGGATGCCCTATGCCACCACGATGACCACCGGCAACTTACGTTCACTGGCTGATTATGTGTACATGCGCTGGTTTAAAAAGGACCGATCAGTGACGCCCAAGATTATTTCTATTTCCTTAATCATCGGCGGCTTCTTTTTTGGTGCAGTCTTAAGCAGCTTGCTAGGGATTTTCTTATTCCACCGCACCATCTGGGTGGTTTCAGGGATTTTAGCCTTGGTGTTGGGGATCACGATCCATCATCAAAATAAACAATAGAAAAAAGACATTCGCTGGAATGTCTTTTTTGTCTTACTTTTTGGTGCTTGTGCGTGAATCTTTGAGATACAGTGCCGTTTCTACGAGTAGCGCTGCTAGAAGATAGCTGCCAAAAACGGCTACTTGGTAAAAAGCCTCTGCGATTAGCTCGTTGCGCTGCAATAAAACGACTCCGCCTAGAAAGAGCATCGCTAACAAGGAGAACCACTGCTGGGCAAAACGCCAATTGCTGACACTGGCTGTACTGCGCTTGGTGCGAAAGCCGAATACATAATTGGGTTCTTCTCGGTAAAAGCACCAGAAGACGATGAAAAAAATACCCGTAAAAATCAACAACAAAAGTCCAATATCGATCGAGATCACTACCTTTCACGTGCGATTTGTTGGATAAGTAAGTGAAGCCGCTAAAGATGAGTACATACTTATTGTATCCGCTATGAACGCTTCTATGAAGGGGAACAATCGAAAAATACGTGCTTCTAGCAAAAAAACGGATGGCGATTTGCAGCGCCATCCATTTTTTTTATCCCCGTTGAAAAGGGCCTTTTGGTGCAATCAATTCAAGATTGGTGCCGTCTGGATCTGTAAAGTAGGCGACGCCTGTCCCAAAGCCGCTTTTCAAGCCGTCTTGTGCTTCAAAAACGATGGGGGTGCCGTCAGGCTCAACGCCAATGGCTTTTAGACGAGCAACGGCTTCATCAATATTTTCGACTTCAAAACAAAGATGCATCGCGCTGATTTGCTCATTGGAATAGCTAGCTTTGTTGGATTTTGGTTCGACGTATTCTAAAAGATCGATGTTGAGATTGTCTAAATGAAGATTGGCATATTTGATCAGTGTATCTGCTAATCCTTGCGTTTGCGCCATGCGTTTGCCGCCAATTGTATCTTGATTGACGATTTTCTTTCCCGTTAATGCTTCATAAAATTGGATGGAATGTTCGAGATTGCTGACGGTGATTCCCACGTGGTTAACCATTGAAAAGCCTGTGTTTGTGTTTGTCATTATACTTCCTCCTAAGGTTTTGTTTAGTATATCGTTTGGTTAATGAAAATCGAATGTGTCTGGATCTGGACCCACTCGTAAGTCTTCATTTAATGCGTTTAAGCGGGCCATGTCAGCTTCTGATAAATGGAAATCAAAAATCGCTGCATTAGCGATCATTCGCTCGGGGTGTGTCGATTTGACATTGACTAAGATCCCTTGTTGAATAGCCCAGCGTAAAAGCACTTGTGCCGCTGATTTTTGCTGCGCGTCGGCGATCGCCAAGACGGTGTCATCTTTCAGCAGTTTGCCTTGCATCAATGGCGACCAAGCTTGGATCGCAATTGCTTTTTCGCCACAAAAAGCCCGCAGGTCTTGTTGCGTCAGTTTGGGGTGCAGCTCGATCTGATTGATAACAGGAACGACCTTAGCAATGGCCAATAATTGCTCCAGATGATGGATCTGGAAGTTGCTGACCCCGATCGCTTTGATTTTTCCTGCCGCATAGAGGTCTTCCAAGGCACGCCAGGACTCTTGAAATGCTTGATTTCCTGGCCAATGGATCAAGTACAAGTCGAGATACTCGAGGTTTAAGCGGGCCAGACTTTCATTGAAGGCGTGGATCGTTTCATCATAAGTTAAATGATCGTTCCAAAGTTTGGAAGTGACAAAGAGTTCTTCACGAGCCAACCCCGTTTCTTGTAAGCCTTGTTTGATTCCTGCCCCTGTTCCTGTTTCATTGCCGTAAATCGCTGCTGTATCAATCAGGCGATAGCCATTGATAATCGCTTGCTTCACGACCTCTGCTGTGTCAGCTTCAGGGATTTGAAAGACACCTAACCCCAACCCGGGGATTTCGCTGCCATTGTTCAGGGTAACGGTATCTGATAATTTTCCGATCATAAAAACATCTCCTTTATTTTTTTCTGGTATCATCATATAATGAGGTGGTAATACTGTATAGTACGTACTTTTTTGTTTGATACCCACCTTTTGGTAACCTTTGTGTGGTATCAAGCATAATGAGGTGAAAAAAATGGCAGAAAAAATTTATAATATCGGTGTTGAAGCAACCATGGATGTCATCGGCGGGAAGTGGAAACCCATCATTCTTTGTAATTTGCGCCATGGGGCATTACGTCCCAGTGATTTACGGCGGAAGATCCCTGGCATCAGTCAAAAAATGTTGACCCAGCAATTGCGGGAATTAGAAGAATCTGACATCGTTACTCGCAAGTCCTATAATCAAGTACCACCCAAAGTTGAGTATTCCTTGAGTGAATATGGAGAAACCTTAGGCGGCTTATTGGATACTCTTTGCCAGTGGGGCACGATGCACGTTGCTGCACTGCAAGACAAAGGAGAGCAAGTTACTTTGTTAGAACAAGAAGAAGCGATTGTCTAACAAAGGGGAAGTGGCATGAGAAAAGGCGGCAGAAACCATTGGTTTCCGTCCGCCTTTTTAGGTTATGCTTGTTGGATCAATTCTAGAATGGCTTCAGTATTCATCCCGCTGTAATGATTGACGGGAAACGAAAGGCGCTTGATGCGTGGTGGGATGGCGTGCTCGATCATCGGATCTGTTAAAGAAAGCAAGGGATCGACCAAAACGAGTTTTTCTTGCGCAAAACGATAATTCGCCAGACGTTCTGGTGGCAGAACAGTTACACTGATTTGATCCTCGGACAGCAGTTGGATGTTGCGGGCGAAAATTTTAATCAGACTTCCAGCTAAAGTAGAACGATCAATAAAGTCAACTTTTTCCAAAGTGATTCTCCTTTTTAATTAATATGATTAATTAAGTATATTAATTAAATGGCGCTTTGTAAACAGGAACATTTGGGAGACAACAAAAAAGCCGCAAAAGATCTTTCTTTTGCAGCTTTTGGTTCGTCTATAAAAAGGTTTGATTCTTTTTTTGATTAAATCACGATCACGGGTGTACCGACTTCGGCTTTGCTGTACAATTCTTTCATCACGCCTGGCGGAGTATTGATACAGCCGTGAGAACCACGGGTTTTCCAAAGATCGCCACCGTATTCCGTCTGCCAATCAGAATCATGGATACCGACACCGGTCCAATCGATGGGCATCCAGTAATCAACAGGGGACGCATAATCTTCACCAGTCAAGGTTGCATCTTCTTCTTTGTTCCAGACATAGAAGACGCCAGTTGGTGTTGGTGTGGCTGGTTTCCCAGAGATAATTTTCGTATCCAACACTAACTCGCCATCTTTGTAATACCACATGTGTTGGTTTTTTAGATCAACTTCGATATAGGTGTTGCCAAACAGCGGGCTGCCTGCATCGGTGCTTCCTTGAGCGATCGGTGTGCGGGTGAAGTCTTCGCCTGCTTTTAACGCCTCGATCAATGCTTCTGTTTCCGCATCGGTTTGGATCGTCCAGCTAAGAGTACCAGCTGGGACTGTCACTTCACCTTGCTTGGTACTTTGGAAGGTCGAAGAGTTGGTGCTAGTATTGTATTGTTCGCCGATCGATGTGACATAGCTTCGTACTTTGTCTTCGTCGATCGTTGTGTTGCCGTCTTTATAAGAGAGCCAATCCATGATCGTTTCTCTTGGGATTTGAAACGTATTTCCGTTGATCGTATAATTGCCGGTTACTTTGGCGATTTTATTCAACGAATCCATTTCTTTCGTTAAGTCTGGATCATCGGCGGTCACACTTGGTTTTGTGACATAATCAACGAGATTCAATTCTTTTTCGCCGCTGACGATGGCTTCTTGCAAGTCTGCCACTGCTTTGTCAACATCGATGGCATCGCCGTCAACTTCTGGTTTGATAGAAAAGCCGTCTTCGCCTTTTTCCAACGTGGCATCAGCCGATTTGGTACGATCTTCATTTAAGGTTTCGAGTTCTTTTTGGATCGTGTTGGTCTCGCTAGTCAAGGTGTCTTGGTCTACTGAGAGATTGTCTAGCTTCTTTTCTTCGGCAGCCGAAACGTAAGCCATTCCCCAGCTCCACTGATTTTGTTCATCTTTTAATGATTGCAGCTCATCGGTGAAATCCGTCTGCAAACCAAATTGAGCAAGGTTGACTGTTTTCCATTCGCTATCACCATCTTTGATGGTAAAGTCTTCTTGTGAATAGCGATCATGCAGCAGGTCGTTGGCCTCGGCAACGGTTTTGTTGCTGATGTCGATCCCATCGATTTCAGTCTTTGGTAGAAAACGGTTTGCATAATATGTACTTCGGTAGGTATAGCCGCCAGCGATCACTACGAGTAAAGCAGCCACAACGATCAGAACAATTTTCTTCGTATTATTCTTGGCGTCAGTATGTTTGTTTGAACGAGTCATTCAACTACTCCTTTTTTTCTAATGGCATAATAGATAATAACGCTTAAATCATACCATATTCCCACGGGAAAGCGAATATGGCAAATGAAACTTCCATGAAAAATAGAAAATTCTTAAACTATCTTTAGGCAAGCTGTAGAAACGCATTTCTTACGATAAAAAAACTGAACGAATCGGCAGCAAGCCATCTTGATCAAAGGGTTCTGAAAAAGAGTGAGCTGGAGGATTCGTTCAGTCGCATAATTGACTAACTAAAATTGACTATTTAACACGAGGGAAAAGAAATTATTGATTGTCTTCCGCATCTAATTTTGCAAAAGCTTCATCAAGAATATCTTTTAATTGTTTTGCCGAAGCGGCCATCCGGTCTTTTTCACCATCTGTTAATGGGATCTCAATTACTTTTTGAATCCCTTGGGCATTGATGACTGCAGGCGCACCGATGTACAAGTCGTTTAAGCCGTATTCGCCGTTCATGTACACAGATAATGGGAGAACAGCATTTTCATCGTCTAAGATCGCACGAGTGATCCGTGCTAAGGCTACCGCGATCCCGTAGAAGGTCGCACCTTTTTTCTCGATGATGGTGTAGGCTGCATCACGAACACTGAAGAAAATGTTGACCATTGCTTCTTCATCGATGTCTGGGTTGTTTTTGACCCATTCATAGATTTGTAGGCCAGCTACGTTGGCATGAGACCAAACAGGGAATTCTGAATCGCCGTGTTCCCCTAAGATATAGGCATGGACGTTACGGGCATCGACATCGACCAATTCAGCCAAGGCTTGACGGAAACGGGCAGAGTCTAATGAGGTACCTGAACCGATAACGCGTTCTTTCGGGAAGCCTGAGAATTTCCAAGTAGAATAAGTCAAAATATCGACTGGGTTTGCTGCAACTAAGAAAATTCCGTTAAAGCCTGAATCAACGATTTGGGTAACTACTTCACGGTTGATTTTCAAGTTTTTATGAACTAAGTCTAAACGGGTTTCGCCTGGTTTTTGAGGCGCACCAGCAGTAATAACGACTAAATCAGCATCATGTGCATCTTCATAAGAAGCGGCATAGATTTTTTTAGGGGAAGTAAATGCCAAAGCATGGGACAAGTCAATTGCGTCGCCTTCTGTTTTTGCTGTATTTATATCAATGATTCCGACTTCTTGCGCAATGTTTTGGGTCACCAGCGCAAACGCGTAACTAGAACCAACCGCACCGTCTCCAACAAGAATTACCTTTTGGTGATCTTTTTTGTTCGTTTTTGCAGTCATCTGTGTATCATTCCTTCCGCATAATTGTTTTACTCGCTATCATCCTACCATTTTCAAGTATGTTTGTCATGTGATTTGCACAACAATATTACACAAAATATCGCTGTTTCAGTTGTAAATGCTTTCTTTGTTATTACGTCAAAAAGAAGATATATCAAGGTTTTATTAAGATTCGTTAAGAAAGATAAAAACTGAGCAAGAGGGTGCCACCATAACAGTCCATTTCGTGTTATAATTACCTAAGCAAAAGAACTGGGCGCATTTGTGTGCCCAGTATTTTGTGTTTGGATAAGAAAACCGATAAAATAGATGAAGAATCAGCTTGAAACTAGAAATAATGGAGCGTAAATAAAAAATGAAAATGATTGTAGGCTTGGGAAATCCTGGCAAAAAATATGAAAAAACCAAACATAATGTTGGCTTTATGGTAGTGGATGCGTTGGCACAAAAGTACCAAGCAACCTTTAAAAAGTCGGCTTTTGAAGCAGAGGTGGCAGAGTTTTTCTTGAAGGGTGAAAAAATCCTTTTGGTCAAACCACAAACCTTCATGAATGAATCCGGTCGTGCGGTAGGCCCGTTGATGACCTATTTTGGTATCTACCAAGAAGAACTAGTGGTGGTCTATGATGACCTCGATTTAGCATTAGGGAAAATTCGTTTGCGCCAAAAAGGCAGTGCAGGTGGCCACAATGGGATCAAGAGTTTGATCGCTCATTTGGATTCAACAGTCTTTGACCGTATCAAAATCGGGATCGATCGTCCACGTCCAGGACAAACCGTGGTCAATCATGTCCTGAGTCCTTTTGCAAAAGACGATCTGCCCATCGTTTTACAAAGTATTGATAAAGCGGTCGAGGCAAGTAGTGATTACTTGACCAACGGCGACTTTCTTGCCACAATGAATCGATTTAACTAAGGAGGGCCGAGATGGATTTAATTGAATTAATAAATAAAGTGCCGACAGTGGCGGCTTGGCATACAGGTTTACGTGAACAGGCCCCCCGGCAATTACTGACCGGTCTAGCTGGATCGGCAAAAACATTAGCGATCACTGGTGTGTATCAGGCATTTCAAAAACAAGTGATCGTCGTGACACCTAATCTCTATTATACAAATCAACTAGCCGAAGATCTGCGCAATGTGACGGAAGATGTCTACGTTTTTCCAGTGGATGAAGTGTTGTCAGCCGAAATGGCTTTTTCTTCACCAGAAGCCAGAGAAGAACGCGTGGCAGCGCTGAATGCTGTTTCTAAAGGGAAAACGGGGATCTATGTGTTGCCGGTGGCGGCTTTGCGAAAGTATTTGCCTGAAAAGAAAACCTGGTTAGCCAATCAATTTCAATGGCAGATCGGCGATGAGATCGATTTAGAGCGTTTGCCGCAACAATTGATTTTGATGGGCTACGAACGTCAGTCAATGATTGGCAAACCTGGCGAATTCAGTATTCGTGGGAGCATCCTCGATATTTATCCATTAAACGCCGAATATCCCGTACGGATCGAGTTATTCGATGTAGAAATCGACTCGATGCGTTCTTTCAACGTGGAAACGCAACGCTCAGTGGAAACGCTGCAGCAAGTGGCTATTTTACCCACTACCGAATTGGTTTTCTCAGCGGAAGATTTAGCTGCGGGGCAAAAGCAGCTGCAAGAATTATTGAACAAACGGTTGGCAGTCACCAAAGAAGCAACCGATCGCGCCTTTTTAGAAGATTATTTTGGCCAGTTGGCTTCTCAATGGCAAGCGGGGATTCCTGGTGAAAGTGCCCGTTATTACACGGATTTACTGTATCGTCAGCAAACGAGTGTCTTAGATTATTTTGCTGAAGATGCCTTTTTGATGATCGATGATTATGCTCGGATCATGGAGACCAATCGTGAGATCGAACGGGAAGAGGCGGAGTGGCATACCCAAAAATTAGCGGAGCTGCGGGTCTTTTCTGAACAGCAATTCGGGATCGATGTCCATCAGCTGCTGCAAAAAGAAACCTTTGTGACCAGCTTCTTTTCTTTATTCCAAAAAGGAATGGGGAACATTCGCTTCCAAGCGATCCATCAATTCCAATACCGGCCGATGCAGCAGTTTTTCAGCCAAATGGGTCTCTTGAAAGTTGAAATCGATCGCTGGGAGAAGCAGCAGCAGACGGTGATTTTTCTGGTCAGTGACCAAGAGCGGGCCAAGAAGTTAGAGCAAGATCTGCGAGATCATGATATCTATGCCGTGCAGACGCAACAAGACCGCCTGTTTACAGGACGCACCCAAATCGTGGTGGAACGTTTGCAAAGCGGCTTTGAAATGCCGCAAGACAAGCTAGTGGTGGTTACGGAAAAAGAAATTTTCCAAAAGATGAACAAAAAAAGAGCCCGCAGGCAAAATGTCACCAATGCGGAACGGCTCAAAAGCTACAATGAGTTAAAAGCGGGCGATTATGTCGTCCATGCGAATCATGGGATCGGGAAGTACATCGGCATGGAAACCTTAGAAGTCGATGGCGTCCACCAAGATTACATGACGATCTTGTACCAAAACGAAGACAAGCTCTTTATTCCAGTCACCCAACTGAATTTGATTCAAAAATATGTGGCTTCCGAATCGAAAACACCGAAAATCAATAAATTAGGTGGCAGCGAGTGGGCGAAGACCAAGCGCAAAGTGACGGCTAAAATTGAAGACATCGCAGATGATTTGATTTTATTGTATGCCAAACGCGAATCAGAAAAAGGCTATGCTTTTCAACCAGACGATGCCTATCAAAAAGAATTTGAAGATGCCTTTCCGTATTCGGAAACCGATGATCAGCTGCGCAGTACGGCAGAGATCAAGCGGGATATGGAAAAAGAAAAGCCGATGGACCGCTTGTTAGTCGGGGATGTTGGTTTTGGGAAAACAGAAGTGGCGCTGCGGGCTGCTTTTAAAGCGATCAAAGAAAGCAAACAAGTGGCTTTCTTAGTACCGACAACGATCTTGGCGCAGCAGCACTATGAAACGATGGTCGATCGTTTTGAAGGATTCCCCGTCAATGTTGGGGTACTGAGTCGTTTTCGGACGAAAAAACAGCAGAATGAAACGATCGAGCAAGTGCGCAAAGGGCAAGTAGATATTTTGGTGGGGACCCACCGATTATTGTCAAAAGATGTCGAGTTTGCTGATTTGGGCTTGTTGGTGATCGATGAAGAACAACGGTTTGGGGTTAAACACAAAGAGCGCTTGAAACAACTGCGTTCGCAAGTCGATGTGTTGACGTTGACGGCAACGCCGATCCCACGAACATTGCATATGTCGATGCTGGGGGTACGGGACCTATCTGTGATCGAAACACCACCAGAAAATCGTTACCCGATCCAAACCTATGTGATGGAGATGAATCCAGGAGCGGTGCGAGAAGCGATCCAACGGGAGATGGCACGGGGAGGTCAAGTGTTTTATCTCTATAATCGTGTCGATACGATCGAGCGAAAAGTCGAAGAACTGCAGGCGTTAGTGCCAGACGCACGAATCGCTTATGCCCACGGGCAAATGACCGAGATCCAATTGGAAAACACCTTATTTGACTTTATTGAAGGTCAATACGATGTGTTGGTGACGACGACGATCATTGAAACCGGTGTGGATATTCCCAATGCCAATACGTTGTTTGTGGAAAATGCCGATTACATGGGACTTTCGACGTTGTATCAGCTGCGTGGCCGTGTCGGTCGAAGCAATCGGGTCGCCTATGCGTATTTCATGTATGAACAGCAAAAAGTGTTGAATGAAGTCAGTGAAAAACGGCTGCAAGCCATTAAGGACTTTACCGAGTTGGGGTCAGGTTTCAAAATCGCGATGCGAGATCTTTCGATTCGTGGAGCGGGTAATCTATTGGGGGCGCAGCAGCACGGCTTTATCGATGCAGTCGGGTTTGACATGTACTCGCAAATGCTGTCTGAAGCAGTCACTCGGAAACAAGGGAAAAATACCCAAACAGAAAAAACGACCGTCGAGATCGATCTGGGGATCGATGCCTACTTACCGACTTCGTATATTGAAGACGAACGGCAAAAAATCGAGATCTACAAACGAATTCGTGAGCTGGAATCCCAAGAAGCAGTTGATGAACTTCAAGATGATCTGTTAGACCGTTTCGGTGAATACCCTGTAGAAGTGGCACATCTCTTAACGGTGGGCGAGATCAAAATGAACGGCGATCGTGCCTTGTTAGAAACTATCCGCAAGCAGCAGCAGACGGTGTCGTTTACTTTGAGTAAAGTCGGCACGAAAAATTATTCGGTGGAGCAGCTGTTTGAAGCATTGAAAGCTACTAAATTAAAAGCCACGATGGGTGTCGATCATGAGCAAATGACCATCAAATTACAGATTCCGCCAGTGATGAAGGAAAGCACCTGGCTATTAGAAATCCAAGATTTTGTCAAAGCGTTACGGGAACAAAAATACGCCAGCCAAGGCTAGAAAGGAACCAGCGGGATGCCGAAATCACAATTGAAGCGTACGATGGAAGGGGCGTTTATTTTAACGATCGCTTCCTTTATCGCAAAAATCTTAAGTGCCGTTTATCGGGTCCCTTTTCAGAACCTGGTAGGGGACGAAGGGTTTTATGTGTATCAACAAGTCTATCCGATTTATGGATTGGCGATGACGTTAGCGTTGTCAGGGTTGCCACAGTTTATCTCCCGCATCGTCGCTGAAGAACCCGATCCTTTGAAAAGCAAGGAACGGCTGCAAGCGTTGACGCCTTTCGTACTTTGGTCTGCGATCGGTTTATGGGCGGTGACCTTTTTATTTGCTGGTCCGATCGCACAAGTGATGGGGGACCACCAACTGGCGGGCTTGATTCGTGTCGTTTCTTTTACCTTCTTATTTGTCCCGCCTTTGACCTTTTATCGAGGAATGTTTCAAGGAAATTTGCAAATGGTGCCGACAGCAGTTTCCCAAGTCGTAGAGCAGCTGCTTAGAGTTGGTGTGATTTTAGGTGCTGCGGCAGCTTTCCAGCAATTGGGCTGGACGATTTATCAAACGGGGACTGTCGCCATGATGGGTGCCTTAGTCGGGGGCCTTGCGGCGTGGTGGATCTTAAGTTATTATAGCCGACAAATCAACGGCAAACGCCTGTCGCTATGGCACAAACCGGTCACCAGTACAGGAGAAAATCCCGCTGGTTTATCCGCCTCGTTGAAGAAACGGTTCTTCTTAGAAGGCGGTCTGTTGACGATTTATAGCGGCTATTTGATCTTGTTCCAGTTAGCGGATTCGTTTTTATTGACCAATGCGCTAGAAGCGGGGGGGATGACGGCACAAGCAGCCCGAATTTCAAAAGGGATCTATGATCGCGGACAACCCCTCGTCCAACTAGGTCTTGTGGTGGCGATGGCGTTAAGCTCGACGTTTTTGCCAACGTTGACCAAGTATTTGACGGTAAAAAATCAGCAGCTGTTTGAAAAGTCGGCAAAAATGTATTTGCGCCTGACGATCGGGATTGCTTCGGCTTCCGCCGTGGGCTTAGCGATTTTGCTGCCTTATATTAACTTTGCCTTATTCAAAGACGGTTCTGGCAATGCGGCGCTGGTATTGTTTGTCTTTTCTATCGCTCTGATGGCGACGATCCAAGCCTATCAAAGCATTCAACAAAGTCGCAATACCTATACCTTCGGCTTGCTCGCTGCGGGGATCGGTCTTTTGATCAAATGTCTATCGATGTGGCCGCTGACTGCTTCTTATGGGACTGCAGGAGCGAGTATCAGTACACTGTTGGGGTTAGGCGCGACCTTATGCTGTTTTGTGGTTTCCGAACAGCGTCGAGCACAAAGCAGCATCAATCACTTTTGGCATGAAGGAAATTATGGAAAAAAACTATTTATTTGTTTAGGGATCATGGCAAGCGTGCTATTCTTATATTATAGCTTCGTTGCGATCTTATTGAACGGTCCTTTGACCCATCGACTACAGGCACTGCTTTTTTGCCTAGGCGGTGTAGGTCTGGGAGGCGCAGCCTTTATCGGGGCAGCGATCAAAATCAAATTGTTAACGATTCGCGAATGGCTGTTAGTTCCATTTGGAAAGAAACTATTAAGAAGAGGTGAAAAACATGAGATTAGATAAATTTCTTAAAATCTCCCGTATCATCAAGCGTCGCTCTGTGGCCAAAGAAGTGGCAGACAAGGGACGCATTCAGATCAACGGCAAATTAGCCAAGTCAAGCAGTGACGTCAAAGTAGGCGATACCATGCGCATTCAATTCGGGAATAAGGTCTTGGAAGTAAAAGTCAATGAATTGCATGAATCGACGAAAAAAGAAGACGCTGCAAAAATGTATGAGATCGTTTCAGAGGAAAGAATCTCAGAAAATGCTTGATTTTTACGGCATTTTCAGTTAGACAAGCTTTGCGGATGTTGGTATAATGTAAAAAACAAAGACAGCGACGGGAGCGAGTTCAGGTGGCAAAAGAATCAAATAAAAAAATAGAACTATTGCAGACCGATTATGCGAAAGAGCAATTTGCCAAGTTTGAAAAAGAGCGGCGGCAAGTCGTGTTTCGCCGACGTCGGCTGGTGGCGTTTTTCGTGGCGGCATTAGCGATATTTGCGATCGTAGGGATTCAAATGTTCAACGATCAAATGCGCCTGCAAAAGCTAAAGGAATATAAGGCGGAAACAGTTGCCGAACAAAAAGAGGCAGAACAAAAGGTGGCTTCACTGGAGCGAGACGTTGCCTTGCTGCAAGACGATGAGTATGTGGCAAAATTGGCCCGCAGCAGATTCTTCTACTCAAAAGATGGCGAAAAAATCTATCCAGTCTTGCCAGACGGGACGGATTCTCAAAACACCAATGAGCGTTCTTCGCAAAGCGGACAAGAATCATCATCCACAGAGTCACAAGATTAAGCAATGTCATACCTACTCAGCGTAGTAGTTTGAATTATTTTAAATGGGTAAAAATTAGGAGGAACATTTTTTATATGTCAATCGAAGTTGGAGCGAAACTAAAGGGCAAAGTGTCTGGTATTACAAATTTTGGTGCGTTCATTGATCTTGGTGAAGGGAAAACTGGTTTGGTGCATATCAGTGAAGTATCAAACGGATTCGTCAAAGACATTCACGACGTGTTGTCTGTTGGGGATGAAGTGACAGTACTTGTTACGGCAATCGGCAACGATGGAAAAATCGGCCTATCGATCCGCAAAGCAGAAGATAAACCGGAAGAAAAACGTGAATACCCGAAAAAAGAATTCAATCGACCAAATCCGAAAAAATCTTTTTCACGCAATCAAAATACGAATGTAAATAAACAAGACTTCGATTCATTGATGAGTTCTTTTCTAAAAGATAGTGATGATCGTCTTTCGTCATTACGTCGAAATACAGAAGGAAAACGCGGTGGCCGCGGCGGACGCCGTAACTAAACATGAATAGCAAGTTGGAAAAAGCTGGAACAAAACTGTTGGTTCGTTTTGTTTCAGCTTTCTTTCTTGTGGGATTACCAAATGAAAAGGAGGTCAAACGATGGTCATTCAAACCGTTCGAGGGCAACTCACTGCCATCGATCCTGAAAAAAAACGCCGCTTTTTGCTTGCGGTATCGACGGGCGTCGATTCGATGGTCTTGTTGCAGATCTTTTGTCAGTTGTTTCCTGAAATGCAAAAAGAGCCATGTTTTGGTGTGGCACATGTGAACCATCAATTGCGTCCAGCATCTGCCAAGGAAGCGGCTTTTTTACGGCAGTACTGCCAAGAACGCGGCATTCCTTTTTATGAACGGTGCTGGGAAAATCCGCCAGAAACCGGCGTAGAAGCTAGCGCTCGAAACTTTCGCTATACATTTTTTGCCGACGTCATGTCTCAAGAAGGCTATGATGTTTTGCTGACTGCTCACCACAGTGATGACCAAGTAGAAACGATGTTGATGAAGATGATGCGAGAAGGTCGCTTGCGATCGGCTGGCGGGATGAAACAGCAGCAGCCTTTTCACACAGGGATCTTGTTGCGTCCACTGCTTACTGTCAGTAAGGCAGCGATTTACGACTATGCGCAAGCACAGCAGATTCCCTACTTTGAAGACGAAAGCAATCACGAACCGCTGTATTTGCGAAACCGACTACGCCAGCAAGTAGTGCCAGCCTTAAAAGCGGAAAATCCGCAGCTGCTGCCGCATTTTCAACAGCTTTCTGAAGAAGTACAGTTCGCCAATCAGCTGATCCAACAAGAGCAGCAGCAATTGTTGTCTGCGTTCGTTCAACAGCAAGCTGCTCGCTTAGTGATCAATCTGCAGCAGCTGCCGACGTTTTCGCCAGCGCAACGCTATTTTTTCTATGCGGGTTTTTTACAGCAAGCAGAGGCTTTTACGAAACAGCCCCTCAATCAAAAACAGCTGCCGCAGTTATTGCGTCTGCTAGATGAAAAGAAAGGGCAATGGCAATTGGCGTTGCACAAACAGTGGCAGCTACGGCGCAGTTATGACCAATTGTTATTGGAACCTGTTACTGTTCCCCAAAAGCCTGCAGCGCCGTTGACAGAAGTCAGTCAGCGACTGGTTTTAGGGGAGGGGATCTATCTTTCTGAAAAGGAATGGATTGGGTATTTTCCGATAAATGAACAGCATATTCCCAAAAAAATCACAAATTGGTCAGAGTTTTCCCAAGATTTACCGCTAAACTATTCCTCTGAGCTGGTGGTGCGTAAGCGCCAGCCGGGAGACCGAATCCGCTTGGCGCGTGGTCTGACCAAAAAGATCAGTCGTTTTTTTATCGATTCAAAAATTCCTAATGAAGTGCGAGAAAAAAGTTGGGTCGTCACAAACCTTGAAAAAGAGGTGATTGCCTTACTACCTCATACATTTTCCTATTTGAGTATTGCGCCAGAAACTGATAAAATACACTACATACTTCTTTATAAATACCAGGAGTAAGAGTTGGAAGGAGAACTTTATGCTAGATAAAGATATTGAGAAAATTTTGATTTCCCGTGACGAAATCAAAAATCGTTGTGTGGAACTTGGTCAAGAATTAACGGCGGCTTATGCGGATAAAAATCCTCTAGTCGTTGGTGTGCTGAAAGGTGCCGTTCCTTTCATGGCAGACATCGTTCGTGAGATGGATTGTTACTTGGAGTTAGACTTCATGGATGTCTCAAGTTATGGCAATGCCATGATTTCATCTGGGGAAGTCAAGATCATCAAAGATTTAGATACAAATGTTGAGGGCCGTGATCTCTTGATCGTTGAAGACATCATTGACAGCGGTCGCACATTGGCTTATCTGGTGGATCTATTCAAATACCGTAAAGCGAAATCAGTGAAAATCGTAACGTTATTAGATAAGCCAGAAGGTCGTGTCGTTGAGATCGATGCAGATTATGTCGGCTTCGATGTGCCAAATGAGTTTGTTGTTGGATATGGACTGGACTATGCAGAGCAATATCGAAACTTACCTTACGTTGGCGTCTTAAAACCTAGTGTTTATCAGTCAAATTAGTGACTGTTCTAAATCAATTGTGATACAATTAAATGGTCAGGATTGATAAAACAAAATAGCCAGGGAGGTACGCATGAATAAGAAAAATAACGGTATGGTAAAAAATACCTTATATTATGTACTTGTCTTGTTGGCGATGGTCATGGTCGTATATTTCATTTTTGGAAATGGCAATCAGCAGACCCCAACGATCGAGTACTCCACGTTTACAGAGCAGCTGAAAGACGGGAAGATCAAACAGTTTACTGTTCAACCCGCTAACGGTGTGTATCGAATCGTGGGTGAATACAATGAAGAACAAACCGTCAGCAATGACAACAGCTTGTCTGTTTTAGGTAATACACAGGCGAGTTCGACCCGCTTTTCAACGATCATTTTACCGAATGATTCCACACTAAGCGAAGTCACCAGTTTGGCCTCGGCAGAAGGGGTCAAAACCACGATCGAAGAAGAATCCAACAGCGGCATTTGGTTATCGCTTTTGGTTAGCTTCTTACCACTTGTGATCATCATTTTCTTCTTCTACATGATGATGAGCCAACAAGGTGGCGGCGGTGGCGGTGGCGGCCGTGTGATGAACTTTGGCAAATCAAAAGCCAAAGAAGCGGATAAAAAAGCCAACCGCGTGCGTTTTTCAGACGTAGCCGGTGCAGAAGAAGAAAAACAAGAGCTTGTCGAAGTCGTGGAATTCTTGAAAGATCCTCGACGCTTCGTTGAATTAGGTGCTCGTATCCCAGCAGGTGTCTTACTTGAGGGGCCTCCAGGAACCGGGAAAACGTTACTAGCCAAAGCCGTTGCTGGTGAAGCTGGCGTACCGTTTTACTCGATCTCTGGTTCAGATTTCGTTGAAATGTTTGTCGGTGTCGGTGCAAGCCGGGTGCGTGACTTATTTGAAACAGCGAAGAAAAATGCACCAGCCATCATCTTTATCGATGAAATCGATGCAGTCGGTCGCCAACGTGGTGCCGGTATGGGTGGCGGACATGATGAGCGGGAACAAACATTGAACCAGTTGTTGGTTGAAATGGATGGTTTTGATGGGAATGAAGGCGTGATCGTCATTGCCGCAACGAACCGTTCGGATGTTTTAGATCCAGCGTTGCTACGTCCAGGTCGTTTTGACCGTCAGATTTTGGTTGGTCGTCCAGACGTGAAAGGTCGTGAAGCGATCCTCCGTGTCCATGCCCGCAACAAACCTTTATCAGATGATGTTGATTTGAAAGTCGTTGCCCAACAAACACCAGGCTTTGCTGGTGCGGATCTGGAAAACGTCTTGAACGAAGCGGCATTAGTTGCTGCTCGTCGTAACAAGAAAAAAATCGATGCTTCAGATATCGATGAAGCAGAAGATCGCGTGATCGCTGGTCCAGCGAAGAAAGATCGGGTCATCAACAAACGCGAACGTGAAATGGTTGCTTACCATGAAGCAGGACATACCATTGTTGGGTTAGTCTTGAGTCGTGCCCGTGTGGTACACAAAGTAACGATCATTCCTCGGGGACGTGCGGGTGGTTACATGATCGCCTTGCCGAAAGAAGATCAATTCTTGATGACCAAAGAAGATATGTTTGAACAAATCGTTGGGTTGCTTGGTGGTCGTACGGCTGAAGAAATCATCTTCGGTGTACAATCAACGGGTGCTTCCAATGACTTTGAACAAGCAACTGCGCTTGCAAGAAGCATGGTGACAGAATATGGAATGAGTGACAAGTTAGGTCCAGTTCAATATGAAGGAAACCATCAAGTCTTTGTTGGTCGTGATTATGGTCAAACAAAAGCTTACTCTGAACAAGTTGCCTTTGAAATCGATCAAGAAGTTCGCAAGATTTTAATGGATGCTCATCAAAAAGCCCATGAAATCATTGAAGAACACCGTGCACAGCACAAATTGATCGCTGAAAAACTGCTTGAACATGAAACATTAGATGCCAAAGCAATCAAATCCTTGTTTGAAGAAGGCAAAATGCCTGAAGGAACCGAAAGCTCTGAGTATCCTAGTGAAAAAGCTCAAACGTTTGAAGAAGCGAAACGTGCGCTGGAAGAAAAAGATGCAGAGAAGCAAGCTGCAGAAAAACACAGCGAAGATGCACCATCAAACGATTTTGATCAACAATTGGAAGACGTTCGCCGCAATAGCGAAAGCCAACCGACTGATCAAGAAAACAAAGATGATAACGCCTAAAACAAGACGTATCAAGGCACCGAGGAAACTCGGTGCCTTTTTGTTTCTATTTAAGAAGACTTTCCTTAAATTCAAACACATTCAGTTGAAAAAAGCGGCGCTTCCTAGTATGATTCATTAATGAATAAAAAGGAGAATCAAGATGAAGGATTATTTAGTAAAAGCACTAGCATATGACGGCTTCGTCCGAGCATATGCAGTATCGGCAACAGAAACGATCGCCGAAGCACAACGACGCCATGAAACATGGAATACGGCATCCGCTGCTTTAGGGCGAGCGATGGTGGGAAGTTTGTTATTAGGCAGTACCTTAAAAGGGGAAGACAAATTGACCGTCAAAATTCAAGGAAATGGTCCTGCTGGGGCAATCGTCGTAGACAGCAATGGCCGTGGGGACGTAAAAGGATACATAAAAAATCCGCAGATCAGTCTGCCGTTGAACCCTCAAGGAAAATTGGACGTTCGGGGCGCAGTGGGTGACCAAGGGATCTTTACCGTGATCAAAGACTTAGGGCTAAAAGAACCCTTCTCTGGACAAACACCGATCGTCTCTGGGGAGCTTGGGGAAGACTTTACTTATTATTTAGCAGTGTCAGAACAGATTCCTTCTGCTGTTGGTCTGAGTGTATTAGTAGAAACCGATGATTCGATTCGGGCAGCCGGTGGCTTTATGCTGCAGATCATGCCTGGTGCCAGTGAAGAGATCATTGATGCCATCGAAAAACGTTTGGGAGAATTGCCTCGAGTATCAACCTTGATCGATGAAGGACAATCACCAGAAGAGATCTTAGCGACATTGTTGCCAGACACGACGATCGAAGTACTAGAAAAAATGCCAGTCCAGTTCCATTGTGATTGCACGAAAGAAAAATTTGCGACGGCGATCATTACCTTGGGGGCTGATGAGATCCAAGCGATGATCGATGAAGACCACGGGGCAGAGGCAGTCTGCTCGTTTTGTGGCAACAAGTATCATTTTGATGAAACGGAATTGGCGGCATTGAAGAAAGAGGCGGAAGCGTAAGTGAAAGATAGACAAACATGGCAGATCGGGTCGGTTGAGATTCCTAATCGCGTCGTCGTTGCGCCAATGGCAGGGATCACCAATTCTGCGTTTCGTGTGACAGTCAAAGAATTTGGCGCGGGTTTAGTCGTCTGTGAGATGATCAGTGATCGAGGGATTCAACTGCGGAACAAGAAGACCCTTGAGATGCTATTTATTGACGAGACCGAGCATCCTCTTAGTATTCAGATTTTTGGTGGGAATAAAGCATCCTTAGTAGAAGCAGCGCAATTTGTCGCAGAAAACACAACTGCCGATATCATTGATATCAACATGGGGTGTCCTGTAAACAAAATCATCAAAGCAGAAGCTGGTGCGAAGTGGCTTTTAGATCCCGACAAGGTTTATGAAATGGTCCATGCTGTTTCCAGTGCGATCGACAAGCCCGTTACCGTAAAAATGCGGATCGGCTGGGATGAGCAGCACATCTTTGCGGTTGAAAATGCCCAAGCCGCAGAAGCAGCGGGTGCCGCAGCGATCGGTATGCATGGCAGAACCCGTGTACAGATGTATGAAGGATCGGCAGATTGGGACGTGTTGAAACAAGTGAAGCAAAGTATCACGATTCCCTTTATGGGCAACGGCGATGTCAAAACCCCTGAAGATGCCAAGCGAATGTTGGAAGAAGTCGGTGCAGATGCAGTGATGATCGGACGGGCAGCGTTAGGCAATCCATGGATGATCCACCGCACCAAGCAATACTTGGAGACAGGCGAGTTATTGCCAGAACCAACACCGCGAGAAAAAATTTCGACAGCGAAACTTCATTTACAACGTTTGGCTGATCTAAAAGGGGAAAAAATCGCTTCGCGAGAATTTCGTCAACATGCTGCGTACTACTTAAAAGGTATTTCGCGGGCAGCCAAAGTGAAGGCAGCTATCAACCAAGCGGAAGATAAGCAGACGATTTTTGATTTATTAGATGCATTTGTGGAAAAGACCGAAAAACAGCCACTAGCAACTCTTAAGGAATAAGAAACAAATCAAGTCGATTCGAAAGTTCGGCTTGATTTTTTGCGTCATCATTGGCATTATAAGAAGGAAACCCAAGTTAAGAATGGAGGAAAACTCGTGACAGAGGAACGACAAACACAAGAAGAATTGAATGATCAAATGTTGGTTCGCCGTGAAAAGATGGAAAAACTACGGGAAGAAGGCATTGATCCTTTTGGCAAGCGATTCGAACGCACCCATAATTCTGCCGAGTTACATGAGTTATTTGATCAAAGAACCAAAGAAGAATTAGCCGAAATGAATCTTTCAGCAAGCATTGCAGGAAGAATCGTTACAAAACGTGGAAAAGGTAAGGCTGGTTTTGCACATTTACAAGACCGCGAAGGCCGTATTCAAATATATGTACGTAAAGACCAAGTAGGGGATGAACCTTACGAAGTATTCAAACACGCAGACTTAGGTGATTTCTTCGGCGTATCTGGTGAAATCATGAAGACCGATACCGGTGAAGTGACCATCAAAGCCAAAGAAATCGTGATCTTATCAAAAGCATTGCGTCCATTGCCTGACAAATACCATGGCTTGACGAACGTAGAACAACGCTACCGTCAACGTTACTTGGATTTGATCAGTAATAAAGAAAGCTTTGATCGTTTCATGAAACGAAGCCAAATCATCAGCGAAATTCGTCGTTACCTTGACGGTCATGGGTATATCGAAGTCGAAACGCCAGTATTGCATAATCAAGCAGGTGGTGCAGCGGCTCGTCCCTTCATTACCCACCACAATGCCTTAGACATGGATCTGTATTTACGGATCGCTCTTGAGCTTCACTTAAAACGATTGATCGTGGGCGGCATGGAAAAAGTCTATGAGATCGGCCGCGTTTTCCGAAATGAAGGGATCGATACGACCCATAATCCTGAGTTTACAATGCTAGAAGCGTATACGGCATATACAGATTTCAAAGATGTAATGGATCTGACCGAAGGCATTATCCGTAATGCTGCTGAAAAAGTCTTGCACACAGCAACGATCCAATACGATGGACAAGAAGTCGATCTAGCTAGCGACTTTGCGCGAATCCATATGGTCGATGCAATCAAAAATCAAACAGGTGTTGATTTCTGGCAACCAATGTCCGTTGAAGAAGCCCGCAGCTTAGCGAAAGAACATCATGTTGAAATCACTGATGCCATGACTGTTGGCCATATCATCAATGAATTCTTTGAGACATTTGTTGAAGAAACGTTACAGCAGCCAACCTTTGTCTTCGGTCATCCAGTGGAAGTTTCGCCATTAGCGAAAAAGAATCCAGAAGATGAACGCTTTACCGACCGCTTTGAATTATTTATCGTTGGTCGTGAATTTGCGAATGCCTTCACGGAACTAAATGATCCAATCGATCAAAGAGAACGTTTTGAAGGGCAAGAAAAAGAGCGCGAAGCAGGAAATGATGAAGCCCATGGGGTGGATGAAGATTTCTTAGAAGCACTTGAATACGGTATGCCGCCAACTGGTGGATTAGGGATCGGGATCGATCGCTTAGTGATGCTGTTGACAGATGCGCAATCGATTCGCGACGTTTTATTATTCCCAACAATGAGATAAAAAACTCCGTCCACTCGCAAGAGATGGGCGGCTTTTTTTCTTGTCTGCTGGATCAGGGAGAAAAACAGCGAGGAATTAGAGGAAAAAACGCCACGATAGTCGCCAGAAAACGGATTAAATGCGAACGATAAAAGCTGGATCCAATGCGATTAGACGGGTTTGTAAAAATTGAAAAAAGCCATAGAAAATGATTGACCGCAAGGGATTTAGTTGGTATATTATTACATGTGCCAAATGACTAAATGAATTCCTAAAAAGAATTGAAAAAAGTAGTTGACGCATAGCTCGACAGATGATATTATAACGAAGTCGCAATTTTAAAACAGTTAATTGATGTTGATACATCAACAAAATTAATTGAAAAAAGTTGTTGACAAATAACGAATCATTTGTTATCCTAATTAAGTCGCTGAGACAGCCGCTACGAAGTTGAAAAACAACGAGCGAAAAAAACTTTTGAAAAAAGAGTTGACAAACAAACGTCGCTCTGATATGATATAAAAGTTGCTAACACAGCACGGTAGACCTTTGAAAACTGAACAAAGCAAGCAAACGAACCAATGTGTAGGACGTTTCAATTTATTGAAACAAATACATGCAAGCAATAGCTAGCAAAGTTAATTTTTATGAGCTTAATGACCGTATGGTCATTCAAACAAATCATTATGAGAGTTTGATCCTGGCTCAGGACGAACGCTGGCGGCGTGCCTAATACATGCAAGTCGAACGCTTTTTCTTTCACCGGAGCTTGCTCCACCGAAAGAAAAAGAGTGGCGAACGGGTGAGTAACACGTGGGTAACCTGCCCATCAGAAGGGGATAACACTTGGAAACAGGTGCTAATACCGTATAACACTATTTTCCGCATGGAAGAAAGTTGAAAGGCGCTTTTGCGTCACTGATGGATGGACCCGCGGTGCATTAGCTAGTTGGTGAGGTAACGGCTCACCAAGGCAACGATGCATAGCCGACCTGAGAGGGTGATCGGCCACACTGGGACTGAGACACGGCCCAGACTCCTACGGGAGGCAGCAGTAGGGAATCTTCGGCAATGGACGAAAGTCTGACCGAGCAACGCCGCGTGAGTGAAGAAGGTTTTCGGATCGTAAAACTCTGTTGTTAGAGAAGAACAAGGATGAGAGTAAAATGTTCATCCCTTGACGGTATCTAACCAGAAAGCCACGGCTAACTACGTGCCAGCAGCCGCGGTAATACGTAGGTGGCAAGCGTTGTCCGGATTTATTGGGCGTAAAGCGAGCGCAGGCGGTTTCTTAAGTCTGATGTGAAAGCCCCCGGCTCAACCGGGGAGGGTCATTGGAAACTGGGAGACTTGAGTGCAGAAGAGGAGAGTGGAATTCCATGTGTAGCGGTGAAATGCGTAGATATATGGAGGAACACCAGTGGCGAAGGCGGCTCTCTGGTCTGTAACTGACGCTGAGGCTCGAAAGCGTGGGGAGCGAACAGGATTAGATACCCTGGTAGTCCACGCCGTAAACGATGAGTGCTAAGTGTTGGAGGGTTTCCGCCCTTCAGTGCTGCAGCAAACGCATTAAGCACTCCGCCTGGGGAGTACGACCGCAAGGTTGAAACTCAAAGGAATTGACGGGGGCCCGCACAAGCGGTGGAGCATGTGGTTTAATTCGAAGCAACGCGAAGAACCTTACCAGGTCTTGACATCCTTTGACCACTCTAGAGATAGAGCTTCCCCTTCGGGGGCAAAGTGACAGGTGGTGCATGGTTGTCGTCAGCTCGTGTCGTGAGATGTTGGGTTAAGTCCCGCAACGAGCGCAACCCTTATTGTTAGTTGCCATCATTTAGTTGGGCACTCTAGCGAGACTGCCGGTGACAAACCGGAGGAAGGTGGGGATGACGTCAAATCATCATGCCCCTTATGACCTGGGCTACACACGTGCTACAATGGGAAGTACAACGAGTTGCGAAGTCGCGAGGCTAAGCTAATCTCTTAAAGCTTCTCTCAGTTCGGATTGTAGGCTGCAACTCGCCTACATGAAGCCGGAATCGCTAGTAATCGCGGATCAGCACGCCGCGGTGAATACGTTCCCGGGCCTTGTACACACCGCCCGTCACACCACGAGAGTTTGTAACACCCGAAGTCGGTGAGGTAACCTTTTTGGAGCCAGCCGCCTAAGGTGGGATAGATGATTGGGGTGAAGTCGTAACAAGGTAGCCGTATCGGAAGGTGCGGCTGGATCACCTCCTTTCTAAGGAATATTTCGGAAGACTACACATCGTTTGCCTTTGTTCAGTTTTGAGAGGTCTACTCTCAAGTAAATACCCGGGGCCTTAGCTCAGCTGGGAGAGCGCCTGCTTTGCACGCAGGAGGTCAGCGGTTCGATCCCGCTAGGCTCCATTAACGACAATGGTCGTTAAGCTTTGTTCATTGAAAACTGGATATCGAAGAAATAATCAAAACAAGTAACACACACCGAGTTGAAATGTTAAAAGAGTTTTTTAATAAGTTCAACGCTTATTTTCTTGAGCAACCTTCTATCGCTAGAAGAAGTACTCAAAACCGACCGTAAGGTCAAAGGTTAAGTGAATAAGGGCGCACGGTGGATGCCTTGGCACTAGGAGCCGATGAAGGACGGGACTAACACCGATATGCTTTGGGGAGCTGTAAGTAAGCTATGATCCAGAGATTTCCGAATGGGGGAACCCAGCATCTTTTATAGGATGTTACGTCTGCGTGAATACATAGCGCAGTCGAGGTAGACGCAGAGAACTGAAACATCTAAGTACCTGCAGGAAGAGAAAGAAAATTCGATTCCCTGAGTAGCGGCGAGCGAAACGGGAAAAGCCCAAACCAACAAGCTTGCTTGTTGGGGTTGTAGGACTCCGATATGGTAGTCTATTCAGATAGTCGAAATACTTGGAAAAGTATGTCAAAGAGGGTAAAAACCCCGTAGACGAAATTTGGATAACACCTAGGAGGATCCTGAGTACGGCGGAACACGAGGAATTCCGTCGGAATCCGGGAGGACCATCTCCCAAGGCTAAATACTCCCTAGTGACCGATAGTGAACCAGTACCGTGAGGGAAAGGTGAAAAG
>NZ_JBIOSY010000001.1:2665000-3450000 GCF_051715005.1 Enterococcus sp. AZ067 | reverse complement strand
ACCTGTAACCATGCCGAACACAGAAGTTAAGCTTCTTAGCGCCGATTGTAGTGAAGGGTTTCCCTTTGTGAGAGTAGGACGTCGCCACGCGTTTTTTTTACCTTATGGGGGTTTAGCTCAGCTGGGAGAGCATCTGCCTTACAAGCAGAGGGTCAGCGGTTCGATCCCGTTAACCCCCATATGAGTCGTTAGCTCAGTTGGTAGAGCATCTGACTTTTAATCAGAGGGTCACAGGTTCGAGCCCTGTACGACTCATAGTAATAACCTATGCGGGTGTGGCGGAATTGGCAGACGCACTAGATTTAGGATCTAGCGCCTTCGGGCGTGGGGGTTCAAGTCCCTTCACCCGCACTTCATTGCCGGCTTAGCTCAGTTGGTAGAGCATCTGATTTGTAATCAGAGGGTCGAGGGTTCAAGTCCTTTAGCCGGCATCAGGAATATGCGGAAATAGCTCAGTGGTAGAGCACCACCTTGCCAAGGTGGGGGTCGCGGGTTCGAACCCCGTTTTCCGCTTTGCCTTAGCAATTTTCAGCCGGGGTGGCGGAACTGGCAGACGCACAGGACTTAAAATCCTGCGGTGAGTGATCACCGTACCGGTTCGATTCCGGTCCTCGGCATTTCATAATATGCGCCCATAGCTCAATTGGATAGAGTGTTTGACTACGGATCAAAAGGTTAGGGGTTCGACTCCTCTTGGGCGCGCTTTTTAATAACGGGAAGTAGCTCAGCTTGGTAGAGCACTTGGTTTGGGACCAAGGGGTCGCAGGTTCGAATCCTGTCTTCCCGATACTTTTTCAAAAGGGGCCTTAGCTCAGCTGGGAGAGCGCCTGCTTTGCACGCAGGAGGTCAGCGGTTCGATCCCGCTAGGCTCCATATCATTTGAATAAATGATTCTTTTTTACGCGGTGTAGCTCAGCTGGCTAGAGCGTCCGGTTCATACCCGGGAGGTCGGGGGTTCGATCCCCTCCGCCGCGATTTTTAAGAGCCTGGACCTTTAGCTCAGTTGGTTAGAGCAGACGGCTCATAACCGTCCGGTCGTAGGTTCGAGTCCTACAAGGTCCATTGTGGCATTGTATCTGTTTTATTATGGAGGATTACCCAAGTCCGGCTGAAGGGAACGGTCTTGAAAACCGTCAGGCGGGTAAAACCGTGCAAGGGTTCGAATCCCTTATCCTCCTTAACTGTCTCTTTTGTTGCGAGCAAAAGAATCACAGTCCTTTAATTACTGTAAAGTAATTACTTATCGCGGGATGGAGCAGTCTGGTAGCTCGTCGGGCTCATAACCCGAAGGTCGTAGGTTCAAATCCTGCTCCCGCAATTGCTTTTGTTTTCAAAAGCGCAATAAAAGCTAAATATGGTTTGGTAGTTCAGTTGGTTAGAATGCCTGCCTGTCACGCAGGAGGTCGCGGGTTCGAGTCCCGTCCAGACCGCCATGCGGGTGTAGTTTAGTGGTAAAACCACAGCCTTCCAAGCTGTTGTCGCGAGTTCGATTCTCGTCACCCGCTTTAGCTTTTATTTTTTGGGGCCTATAGCTCAGCTGGTTAGAGCGCACGCCTGATAAGCGTGAGGTCGATGGTTCGAGTCCATTTAGGCCCATCAAAATGTAGTCATACATTTGGGGAAGTACTCAAGTGGCTGAAGAGGCGCCCCTGCTAAGGGTGTAGGTCGGGAAACCGGCGCGAGGGTTCAAATCCCTCCTTCTCCGTTTTTTATTGGTCCGTTGGTCAAGTGGTTAAGACACCGCCCTTTCACGGCGGTAACACGGGTTCGAATCCCGTACGGATCATTTTTTACTTTTGGAGGATTACCCAAGTCCGGCTGAAGGGAACGGTCTTGAAAACCGTCAGGCGGGTAAAACCGTGCAAGGGTTCGAATCCCTTATCCTCCTTAACTGTCTCTTTTGTTGCGAGCAAAAGAATCACAGTCCTTTAATTACTGTAAAGTAATTACTTATCGCGGGATGGAGCAGTCTGGTAGCTCGTCGGGCTCATAACCCGAAGGTCGTAGGTTCAAATCCTGCTCCCGCAATTGCTTTGTTTAACGGCAAAGCAGCAATACAAAGCTTCTGGTTTGGTAGTTCAGTTGGTTAGAATGCCTGCCTGTCACGCAGGAGGTCGCGGGTTCGAGTCCCGTCCAGACCGTTGTTTTTGGCTCGGTAGCTCAGTTGGTAGAGCAATGGATTGAAGCTCCATGTGTCGGCAGTTCGATTCTGTCCCGCGCCATAGGAATGCGGGTGTAGTTTAGTGGTAAAACTACAGCCTTCCAAGCTGTTGTCGCGAGTTCGATTCTCGTCACCCGCTTTGCATTTTTTATTTGGGGCCTATAGCTCAGCTGGTTAGAGCGCACGCCTGATAAGCGTGAGGTCGATGGTTCGAGTCCATTTAGGCCCATTACATTTTTAAACTGGTCCGTTGGTCAAGCGGTTAAGACACCGCCCTTTCACGGCGGTAACACGGGTTCGAATCCCGTACGGATCATGCAAACACTCTTGAGAGTGTTTTTTTATTGCCCAAAAACGATCTTTTTATCATTTTCTCAAGCATGAGTAGTCAAAATTTGTTATAATCAGTCCGTTGCAAGTTCCCGAAAGGATTCGCAGCTGCGAAGATGCCTTGTAACCGAAACATATATTAGGGGGAATACAAAAATGACAGAGAAACACTTATTTACATCAGAGTCCGTTTCAGAAGGACACCCAGACAAAGTAGCCGACCAAATCAGTGATGCCATCTTAGATGCGTTGCTTGCCGAAGATCCAATGGCACGGGTCGCTTGCGAAACGTCAGTTACTACCGGATTGGTTTTAGTCTTTGGAGAAATTTCTACTTCTGCTTATGTAGATATCCAAAAAGTCGTCCGAGAAACCATCAAAGAAATCGGCTATACACGAGCAAAATTCGGCTTTGACGGCGATACGGTTGCTGTTTTGGTAGCGATCGATGAGCAATCACCAGATATCGCTCAAGGCGTTGACGATGCTTTAGAAAGTCGTGGAGAAACGGATAAAGAAGATATCGGTGCCGGCGACCAAGGCTTGATGTTTGGTTTTGCTGTTGATGAAACACCTGAATTGATGCCTTTACCGATCGCCTTGAGCCATCGGCTGGTACGTCGCTTAGCAGAGTTGCGTAAAAACAACGAACTAAGCTACTTGCGTCCAGATGCAAAATCACAAGTAACCGTTGAATATGATGATAACGATCAACCACAAAGAGTGGACACCGTCGTTATTAGTACCCAGCATGATGATGCGGCTGATAATGAAACGATCCACCGTGATGTCATCGAAAAAGTGATCAAAGAAGTGATCCCTGCCGATCTTTTAGACGAGCAGACAAAATATTATATCAATCCTACTGGTCGTTTTGTGATCGGCGGTCCTCAAGGGGATGCCGGTTTGACTGGCAGAAAAATCATCGTTGATACTTATGGCGGCTATGCACGTCATGGCGGCGGTGCGTTTTCTGGAAAAGATGCAACCAAAGTTGACCGTTCAGCCAGCTATGCGGCTCGCTACATTGCCAAAAACATCGTAGCAGCAAAGCTAGCCAAAAAAGTGGAAGTACAATTAGCCTATGCGATCGGTGTGGCACAGCCCGTTTCGATCAGCATCAACACTTTTGGTACAGGAACCGTCAGCAACGAGCGCTTGATCCAAGCGGTACGGGAAAACTTTGATTTGCGACCAGCAGGAATTATTGAAATGTTAGATTTGCGCCGTCCGATTTATCGTCAGACTGCCGCTTACGGACATTTCGGTCGTACAGATATCGATTTGCCATGGGAACGCACCGACAAGGTGTCGGCACTTTTGGCAAGTGTGAAGGATTAAAAGAGGCGACCTCTATTGATGACTATCAATAGAGGTTCTTTTTTTTGGAGTAAAAGGAGGAGTTATATGCGAACCAATGTAAAATTAGTCACCATTGCGGTCTTTGTCGCAACGTTTATGACCGCAATCGAAGGAACGATCATTACGACAGCGATGCCTACCATCGTCAGTTCATTGAAAGGGATCGAGATCATGAACTGGGTCTTCTCGATCTATCTTTTGACCAGTGCGATGTTGACCCCGATCTACGGCAAGTTTGCCGATAATATCGGCCGCAAACCAGTCTTTTTATTTGGGACGTTGCTGTTTATTATCGGGTCGGCGTTTTGTGGGATGGCCAACACGATGTTGACGTTGATCATTGCCAGAGCGTTGCAAGGATTAGGCGCAGGGGCCATGATGCCCGTTGCCCTAACGATCATTGCGGACCTGTATCCCGTTGAAAAGCGGGCGAAAGTCTTAGGGCTCAATAGTACGGCTTGGGGGATCGCCAGTGTCGTTGGTCCCTTAGCCGGTGGCTTGATCGTAGATACGATCGGGTGGCATTGGATCTTTTTTATCAACGTACCCATTGGATTAGGGCTGATTGCCTTGATTTGGTTTTATTTTCATGAAGAAAAAAAGGCCTTTGCTGCAGTCAACATTGATTATGCAGGCAGTCTCTTGTTGATGTTGACGCTAGTAGGGCTCCTGCTAGGCTTCCAGTTGCTGGGAGATTATGGTGTGAGTCTGCCTGTCCTCAGTCTGTTCGTTTTTTCTGTCCTTATGTTCATCGGCTTCGTTCGGGTGGAGAAAAAAGCAGCAGATCCGATTATTGATCTGAAGCTGTTTCATTCAAAATTATTTGTGGTGGTCAATATCGTAGCAGCTTTGGCTAGCGGCTTCTTGATGGGGATCGATGTTTATATCCCAATGTGGATGCAAGGGGTCTTAGGCATGAGTGCGGGGATTGGCGGGCTTGTGTTGGCACCGTTATCGATTTTATGGATGATTGGTTCCTTCTTAGCCAGCCGTTGGTTGACACAGCACAGTGTCAGCTGGGTCTTGACGGTTAGCTTGTTGATCACGGCTACCGGTGCTTTGTGGCTGTTTTTGACACCGGCACAGACCTCATTCTGGTTGTTCTTGGTCATTTCTTCTATTACTGGCGTCGGGTTAGGGGCAACGATGGTGGTTTGTACGGTTACTGCCCAAACCAGCGTTGGCCCCACACAAGTCGGCGTGGCGACTTCTTTCAATACTCTGTTGCGAACGATCGGGCAAACCATCATGGTAGCGGTCTTCGGTATCGTTTTAAACACCAGTAATAGCGTAGGCTTAGCACAGGCACAAGTCAATGATAGCAGTGTCATGAATCAGCTAGTAGATCCAGCCGCTGCGCGCCAGCTGCCAACCGCATTATTAGGGCAATTACGGGAGATTCTTTATAGCGGTCTACACTGGGTTTTTGGGATCGGTGTTTTACTTATTGTGCTAGCGATTGGTTTGACCCGCACGATTTCGCGAGAATCTGGTACAATATAAAAAAAGGATCGCAGGTGATTGTATGGCTTTTTTACAAGCAAATATCTATTCAAATGTTCTTGAAATGGAGGTAATGATCGATGTGATCTTGCCTCAAAGTACCAAGAAAAAAATCGGCACGCAAAGCCAATCAACGGGCATAGATCTCCCGGTGCTTTATTTATTGCATGGGATGAACGGAAATCATAGTGTCTGGCAGCGACGGACGTCGATCGAGCGGTATGCCGCAGAGTATCAACTAGCGGTCATCATGCCGTCTACTGATCTGGGGTGGTATACCGATACGACCTATGAGATGAAGTATTGGACTTTTATCGCCGAAGAATTACCACAGATTTGCCATGAGCTGTTTCCTCAGCTGACGCAAAAACGAGAAAAAACTTTTGCGGCTGGGCTTTCTATGGGGGGCTATGGGGCAGTAAAACTCGGGCTGAGAAAGCCTGACCAGTTTGCGGCGGTAGCGTCTTTGTCTGGGGCATTAGCGCTGGCTGAAAGCATGGATTCCTTGCTGCAGCTGCGAAGCCAAGCTTATTGGGAAGGAATTTTTGGACCATTAGAGCAATTCAAAGGGTCAGAAAATGATTTGATCCATCTGATTGAGACCATCGATCCAAGCACAGCGCCGCGCTTTTTTATTAGCTGCGGAACCGAGGATCAGCTGTATCCGGCAAGTGAATATGCGGTGGATAAGCTGCAAAAACGCAAACTAGCCGTAACGTTTGAATCGGGAACTGGGGATCATGATTGGAATTTCTGGGATCAATGGATCCAACGAGTCCTGCAATGGCTTTTTAGTGAATAAAAAAACCATCAGTCGATCGACACCTTAACGTGCCGAGGACTGATGGTTTTTTCGTTCGATACAAAATAAGATCGGCGGTTGGTTGCGCTGATTGATAAATTGATAGGAAAGGACATTGAATGCCTCTTGCGGCAGCTGCTGACAAAAGGAGTGTACTTCTTTCAGCTCTGCTTCGCCGCCAGTGTGTCCATAATAGCAGACGAGGATGATTCTACCTTTCGGGGCTAAACGTGTCAGTAAAGCTTCTAAAGCCGTTTTCGTTGTATCAGGCAGCGTGATGATCGCTTTGTCCCCTTTCGGCAAGTAGCCTAAATTGAAAATGGCGGCGTGAACCGGACCACTCACAACCTCTGCCAACGTCTCATGGCCTTGATGGATCAGCTGGACTTGCGCCAACAGCTCTTTTTCAGCCAACCGCTTTTTGGTAGCTTGCAGGGCTTGTTCTTGAATATCAAACGCAAACACCTGACCAGTTGGGCCAACTAAGGAAGCCAGTAATTCCGTGTCGAAGCCGTTGCCCATCGTGGCATCAACGGCGGTTTGTCCCGGTTGTAGAACTTCTTTTAAAAGGGTGTGGCTATAGCGCATGGCGGTCGGCAGCATTGACAGGCTCCTTTCGCACGTTGAATTTTCCTTGATAGGAGTTGCGGCGCAGCATTTCTTGATCGATCTCATTCAAGACTTCCCATTTTTTCAAACTCCACATTGGACCTACCAGAGAATCCCATGGTGCATCGCCTGTCAAGCGATGAATGATGATCTCTGGGGGGATCATTTCTAACTGATCGCAGATCAATGACACATAGGTATCGCGCCGCATCAATTGCAAACGTCCTTCATGATAATCCCGCAGCATCCGAGTATTGCGCATCAAATGCAGCAGGTGCAGTTTGATGCCTTGGATATCAGAATCTTGAATGGTGCGGCGGACATTTTCTTGCATCATCTCGATCGTCTCGCCTGGCAGGCCATTGATCAAATGGGTACAGACACGAATATTGTGTTTGCGCAGGCTGGCGACGCCGTCTAAGTAAGTTTGATAATCATGGGCGCGGTTGATGGCATTGCTCGTGGTTTCAAACGTCGTTTGCAGTCCTAATTCGACCCATAAATAAAAGCGTTGATTGAGCTCTGCTAGATAGTCAACGACATCTTCTGGTAAGCAGTCTGGTCGGGTCCCGATGGAGATTCCAACAACACCAGGAAGTGTCAACACTTGCTCGAAGCGTTCGCGGATCACTGCCACCGGTGCGTGGGTGTTCGTAAAGTTTTGAAAATAGACAATGTATTTGTCCACTTGCGGCCACTTTTTGTGCATCATGGCGATCTCTTTTTCAAACTGCTCTGGCAGTGGGGCTTCAGGAGCTACGATCATATCGCCAGAACCGGACACACTGCAAAATGTACAGCCGCCTTTGGCAACGGTGCCGTCACGATTGGGGCAGTCGAAGCCCGCATCGATGGGGACTTTAAAGATTTTTTCGCCAAATTCTTGCCGCAAAGCAAAGTTCCACGAATGGTATCGTTTGTTTTTATCTTCTGCATAAGGAAATGGATTCATTTTTTTACCTTCTTTTATAATTGTTTACGCGTGAAGCGCCAGACAAAGCGTTTTTGCAAGTAGTACGGATAGGTCAACAGCAGCCAAGACAGGCCAACACAAAAACCGCCTAACACATCACTGGGGAAATGCACACCAACATAAATACGGCTGATGCCGATGCAGCCAATCAAAAGGCCCAGCAAAAGGCGGATGCCCCATTGCCAAAAAGGCTGCTTGAAGAAAACTGGGACCAAGAAGAGCAAGGTTCCATAAAAAATCATACTGCCCGTCGAGTGTCCACTGGGGAAACTGAAACTTGATTCCGTGACTAAGTGTTCAAGAGTTGGGCGCTCCCGTAAAAAGACCAGTTTGATCAATGGATTAAAGAGCCCAGCAATCCCGATGGTACCAATACTGAGCCATAGAGCTTCAGCATAATACTTGTTGATCACTAAGACAGCTAAAACAGCGAGAAAGAGCAAGATGATCGTGGTAGGATTCGCAAATTTTGTGACCCATAGAAAAAACGGTGTCCAAAACGGGTAGCCGCTGCGGATGATGCGAGTCAAGGTTTCGTCAAAGGAGACCAACCAAGTAGGGTAAAATTTCACGACATAGCCGAGAAAAACGAACAGCAGTAAAAAGCAACTGCCCGCAAATTGAAAATAAAGTTTTTTATGCATGGATAAGCCTCGTTTCTAGAGAATTTCTGTCAATTATTGTCATTAAGTCAAAGAGACATCTAGAAGGTATTATAGCATTTATCACAAGTCGGAAAAAGCAGGGAACGAGCAAGGGGTTACTCGTCTGAGCAAGCGATACGTTTATCGGGAGCAGGCCAATTGCTTCATTGCAATAAATGTTCGTTTGATTACAAAGAGTTTACAGTTTCTGAAATCGGCTCAAATACCTTTTATAAATTCTTAAGAAATTGTATACTAAACCTACGTTCACTATAAGGAAAAAACGGAGGAATAACGGACATGAACACGAGTCAATCAAGAAAAGTACATCGTCAAGCAGACCAATCGGGCGATAAGTATCGAGTGATCAAAAAAAGTGCAGTTGTTTTAGGAACAACACTGACTGCTTGCTCTGTTGTAGCTCCATTGGTGTCATCGGTTCAAGCAGAAGCCGTAGAGACCTCGATCGCCCAAGTTTCTACTAGCAATTTTGCCGCGCCGAATACTTCCGCGTTTATTGCTGAAATCGCTACGTACGCCCAACCTGTGGCAAACGCCAACGATCTATATGCTTCTGTGATGATCGCGCAAGCCATTTTAGAAAGTGGTTGGGGCCGAAGCAGCTTATCAAAAGCACCGAATTACAATCTTTTCGGAATCAAAGGCAGCTATAACGGTCAAACCGTTTATATGAGTACCTTAGAATATTTGAACAACCAATGGTTGACTATGAATGAACCCTTTAAGCGTTACCCATCTTACACGCAATCATTTGAAGATAACGCACGTACTTTACGCTCAACTTCTTTACAAAGCGGTGTCGCGTATTATTCTGGCGCTTGGAAAAGCAATACGACTTCATATCTTGATGCAACCGCATGGCTAGCAGGCCGTTATGCGACTGCACCAAACTATGCCTCTTCACTGAATGCCGTGATCCAGCAATTTGGGTTGACGAAATATGACACGCCAGCTTCTGGCAATGCCGGTGGTGGCGCCACAGCTAGCGCATCAACCAATACTACGACTACAACGGCGGCTGTCAGCACGAGCGGCAGTCAAACGTATACAGTCGCTTCGGGCGACTCTGTATGGTCGATCGCCAACAAACATGGCATCTCCATGGATCAGCTGCGCAGTTTGAACAACATCAAAAATGATTTTGTTTATCCAGGGCAAACGTTGAAAGTTAACGGCAGCACCCAAAGTACTTCGGCAACTTCAACGGTATCGATCGTCAATCGCAATGCTTCAGCAACTACATCAGGTAATACCTACACCGTAGTTTCTGGCGATTCAGTCTGGTCGATCGCCAATAAACATGGGATCTCAATGGATCAATTCCGCAGTTTGAACAATATCAAAAATGACTTTGTCTACCCAGGACAAAAAGTTGTCGTCAGCGGTGGTTCGTCTACGAATACCAGCAGTACCACGACCGTCAGCACAGCATCAACGGCTAGCCAAAGCAGTGGCGGTACCTATACAGTGGCAGCGGGTGATTCAGTCTGGTCGATCGCCAACAAACATGGAATCTCAATGGATCAATTTCGCAGTTTGAACAATATCAAAAATGATTTTGTCTACCCAGGACAAAAAGTTGTCGTCAGTGGTAGTTCCGCAACGAGTACAAGTACAACAACGAGCACGACCGTCAGCAGCCAAACCAGCAGCAGTGCTGCAGGCAACACCTATACGGTGGCAGCGGGTGATTCAGTCTGGTCAGTTGCCAATAAACACGGGATTTCGATGGACCAATTCCGCAACTGGAACAACATCAAAAATGATTTTATCTATCCAGGACAAAAGGTGGTCGTCAAGCAAGGCGGCACGGCAGCTACTACCAGCACTTCAGCGAAAAATGGTACGTACAAGGTCGCATCGGGGGATTCCGTTTGGGGGATCGCAGATAAGTTTGGCATCACGACGGATCAATTTATTCAATGGAACAATATTCAAAATAACTTTATTTACCCAGGACAAACAGTTAGGGTAAAATAGATTGCTATTCCTAATGATTTTTGTTAGGATAAGTGCAAAGAAACTTTCACGTTTGAGAAGGAATAGTAGAAGTACGGTGGGACTTTTAGAGAGTGCATGGTTGGTGGAAATGCACAGCACACCTTTCGAACTCGTCTTCGAGTGATATCTGACTGAACCTGATTTGGCTAGGCAGATACGGCGATGGCCGTTAAAACATCGAGGTCTGCTTTTTTGAGGAGCAGATAAACTTAGGTGGTACCACGTTGATAACGTCCTATAAAAATCATAGCGATTTTTATAGGACTTTTTTTAAGTTTTGCTGGTTGATTTGACGAGCAAAACACCAATTTTTAGGAGGAGTCCATCGTGAATTACAATCACAAAGAAATCGAAAAAAAATGGCAAAAATATTGGGCAAAGAAAAATGAGTTCAACACCCATGATGAGCCGGACAAACCAAAATTTTATGCGCTAGATATGTTCCCATATCCATCCGGACAAGGATTACATGTCGGACATCCAGAAGGGTTTACGGCAACGGATATCTTGAGCCGCTTCAAACGCAGCCAAGGGTACAATGTGCTGCACCCAATGGGCTGGGATGCCTTTGGTCTGCCTGCCGAACAATATGCACTAGACACTGGAAATGATCCAGCGGAATTTACGAAGAAAAACATTGAGACCTTCCGCCGTCAAATCAATGCGCTAGGGTTCAGCTATGACTGGAATCGCGAGGTCAATACGACAGACCCTGAATACTACAAGTGGACCCAATGGATCTTTACCAAGCTTTATGAAAAAGGGTTAGCTTATGAAGCCGAAGTTCCGGTAAACTGGGTACCAGAGCTTGGGACCGTGATCGCCAATGAAGAAGTCATTGACGGCAAGAGCGAACGGGGCGGCTATGATGTGATCCGCAAACCGATGCGACAATGGATGCTAAAAATCACGGCGTATGCTGATCGTTTGTTGGACGATTTAGAAGAAGTTGATTGGCCAGAAAGCATCAAAGAAATGCAGCGCAATTGGATCGGACGTTCGGTCGGAGCCAACGTTACGTTTAAAGTGGCAGGGATGGAAAAAGACTTTACCGTCTTTACGACTCGCCCAGATACCTTGTTTGGTGCGACCTACGCCGTATTGGCGCCAGAACATGAGCTAGTGGCCCAAATCACTACACCAGAACAAAAAGCAGCCATTGATGCCTATGTAGAAGAAGCGTCGAAAAAATCTGATTTGAACCGAACAGATTTGGCCAAAGAAAAAACTGGTGTCTTCACTGGTGCCTATGCCATCAATCCCGTGAATGGCAAAGAGATCCCGATTTGGATCGCCGATTACGTTTTGGCTTCTTATGGAACAGGTGCGATCATGGCGGTTCCTGCCCATGACGAACGTGACCACGAATTTGCCAAAACATTTGGCTTAGAGATCATTCCTGTATTGGCAGGGGGCAACGTGGAAGAATCTGCCTATACCGAAGATGGACTGCATATCAATTCAGACTTTTTGGATGGGCTAGACAAAGAGACAGCCATTGAAAAAATGGTCGCATGGTTGGAAGAAAACCATGTTGGGAAAAAAGAAGTCAGCTATCGTCTTCGAGATTGGTTGTTCTCTCGCCAACGGTATTGGGGTGAACCAATCCCGATCATCCATTGGGAAGATGGTACGACCACAGCGCTTTCTGAAGATCAGCTGCCGTTGCGTTTGCCAAAAACCGACAATATCAAACCAAGCGGTACTGGGGAATCGCCATTAGCCAATGTCACGGATTGGGTCAATGTCACCGACCCTGAAACCGGGAAAAAAGGTCGTCGGGAAACCAATACGATGCCGCAATGGGCTGGAAGTTCATGGTATTTCTTGCGCTTTATCGATCCTCATAATAAGTCTGTTTTGGCAGACTATGATAAATTGAAGCGCTGGATGCCAGTCGATATTTATATCGGTGGCGCAGAGCACGCTGTCTTGCACTTGCTTTATGCTCGCTTCTGGCATAAATTCTTGTATGATATCGGTGTCGTGCCAACGAAAGAACCATTTGAAAAATTGTTCAACCAAGGGATGATCCTTGGGGAAAACAATGAAAAAATGTCAAAATCCCGCGGCAACGTCGTCAATCCAGATGATGTCATCAATCAATACGGTGCGGATACTTTGCGTCTATATGAAATGTTTATGGGACCATTGGATGCATCGATCGCTTGGAATGAGAATGGTCTTGAAGGCAGTCGTAAATTCTTGGATCGTGTGTGGCGCTTGATCGTCGATGAAAATGGCAAAATGCGTGACCGCATCACGACATTCAACGATGGCAAATTGTCGAAAGTTTACCATCAAACCGTTAAGAAAGTGACGGAAGATTTTGAGCAGCTGCATTTCAATACGGCGATTTCCCAATTGATGGTCTTCGTCAATGAAGCGTATAAAGCTGATGCCTTACCTTACGAGTATGTCGAAGGATTTGTGCAGCTATTGGCTCCAATCGCACCACATATCGGTGAAGAGCTCTGGTCGATCCTCGGAAATGACAATGGGATCTCTTATGTGCCTTGGCCAACCTATGACGAAAGTGCCCTAGTGGAAGATGAGATCGAAGTCGTCTTTCAAGTCAACGGCAAAGTTCGTGCCAAAGCAATGGTTCCAGCAGACGCAGAAAAAGCAGTGCTTGAACAATTGGCGCAAGAAAACGAACTTGTCCAAGAACAGCTCCAAGGAAAAACGATCCGCAAAGTGATCGTCGTACCGAATAAATTGGTCAATATCGTTGCAAACTAAACGCTAAAAAAGTAGCTGCCTAACAGGACAATGGTCTGTTAGGCAGCTTTTTGGTAGCGACAAAGAAAAAAAGTGTTACTGAGTGGTTCTCAGCAACACTTTTTTGTTATTTTTTGCGAATGATCCCATAGAACAAAGCGGCTGTTGCGACCAATGGAATCAAGATCACTAGTAGAAAGCCGTTTGGATACGTAGCGCGAGTGAAAATTTCTGATGAAGCATCACTTCCGCCAAATAGATGATTGGAAATCATGAACTGAGCCATCATAGCAACGATTGCGACAAAACCAATTGCAGCACCAGTACCGACGAATAATTTTTTCTTTGCGTTGTTCATTACATTTGCCCCTTTTATAGTCTCTATGTATCATTATACAAAATTTGGATGCGTGTTCAATCTGATTTTGTCAAATAATTGATTCGTAATACACTTGAAATGTTTCTGACATATTTAAGCACCAGAAGAGTAAAAATTCCCCTGTAGACCGATCATATTATTCGCTGATCCTCACGGACTCTCGTATAATAAAGTAAGAGAAAAGAAAGAGGGGACTTACATGGAGTATCAATCATTTGAAGGCCAGTCGGCTTTTTTTGAAGATTATGCACGGATTGCCAAACCTGGCTATGAGGAAGAGGCAGTCACTGCCGATGTCTTGGAACAGTTGAATCAACAATTAACAGAAGAAGAGCTGTTTTACCGTTTAGCAGCCGAAGATGCCAAAGAAGGGCAAGTCTTTTTGTTTCCTTTCAGCAAACGAATGTTTACCGAAGACCTTGACGCCGCCATTTCAACAGAATTCCGTTATGATGGCGCACCCTATGTCTATGAGACTTACGAAGACGAACAACCTTAGTCACGCAGAAAAAAAACTTTCAGATGATCTGTTAAATCATCTGAAAGTTTTTTTGTTGAGGCAACTTGTTGCTATTGGTGTTTGGCTTGCTGCTGCGCTAAGGTCAAGTCACCGATGTAAGGGACTTTTTTTCCAGCGACTTTCAAGTATTGTTCGGCGCCTTTGCCCGCAATAATCACGATATCCTTACTGTCTGCTTCAGCAATCGCTGATTTGACGGCTTGAGCCCGATCCATCTCATGAATGATGGCAACTTCAGGATTGGTGATCGCAGCTGCGATTTCTTTTGCGATCGCATCTGCTTCTTCAAAATCAGGATCATCGCTGGTCAGGTAGACTTTGTCCGCATATTCTCCTAGCGCTCGTCCCATATCTGCTCGGCGAGATTGGGCTTTGCCGCCAGCACTGCCAGTGACAAAAAGCAGGCGGCCTTCTGGACGCAATTGGCGGGCAAGTTCACTTAATGATTGGAAGCTAAGGTAATTGTGAGCATAGTCAACGATCATGACTGCACCATTTTCTTTTTCTAAAACGATCATTCGTCCAGGGATGATCACTGTCGGCAGGACTTTCTGAGCGTCTTCACGAGAGGCACCCGCTAAGCAGGCAGCTAAAATCGCAGCTGCAGCGTTCTCATGGTTGAAAGAACCTAAGATCCCCAGTTGATATTCACCAGAGACTTGCAAGACATCAGAAGCAGCTGACAGCGCAAAGCCTTTTAGATCTGTCCCTTCTTGGACGACATAATCGGCGTCTGAACGTCCGTAGGTAATATAAGGAACTTGATGGACTTCACAAGTTTCTCGCAGCAAGTGGTAGTGATCGCTTTGGCGATTTAAAATCATCTGTTTGCTGTTGCGGATCAGTTCCCGTTTGCAGTAAAGGTAATCGTCATAAGTTGGATGTTCCACTGGTCCAATGTGATCAGGCGAAATATTTAAGAACGCGCCAATATCAAAGGTAATACCGGCGACCCGTTTGGTTTTATAGGCTTGGGAAGAAACCTCCATCACAAGATGGGTCATGCCGTTTGCGACAGCCTCGGCCATCATCTTATAAAGATCCAGTGTTTCGGGGGTCGTCAACACTGCTTCATTAAAGGTTTTTCCGTCGACTGAGTTTTCCTCAGATGAAAAGAATGCTACTTTTTGACCCGTCGATTCTGCTAAAATCGCCCGAGCAAAATAGGCGCAGCTGGTTTTGCCTTTTGTTCCCGTGATGCCGATGGTCACCAGCTGTTCTTGAGGATGGCCATAAAACGCTTGAGCGATCACTGCCATCGTTTCTCGAATGTCGGTGACGATGATTCCATAAGTTGCAAAGTTGTCATAGGGCGTTTCTGAAATGTAGCACTGAATCCCTTGGTCAATGGCGGCAGCCAGGTAGCTTTCTTTAAAAGAAGCCCCTTTACAGAAAAAAAGCGTCGCCGCATCGGCTGTTCGCGAGTCGTAGCTTAATGAGGTAAAGGCAAGATCAGTCATTTCTTGCGGCACGGTATAAACCCAATCAGTGGGGGTGATGATTTCTTTCAATAGGTTTTCCTGCAATAAGAGCTTGCGGATCTGTGGCACGGTAATGAGTTCCTTTTGCATCGTTGTTCTCCTTCATTCCTCTAAAGATTTCTCTTATTATAGCATAACTCCTAAAAACCGCCGTTTGGGAGGGAAAAGTTTTCTTTTTTTTCTCCTTATTTTGAAGAAACTTTAAGATGTTGCAAAAATAGATTGCGACCAACCCTTTTTCGAATTAAAATGGAAGGGATATGTTTGTAGAAAGTTGGAGATAATGGCGATGGATAAACACATGCGTTCAGTGTCAAAAGAATTAACTACACAAGAAAAAATGGCTCAAGGATCTGCTTGGATGACGATGGGAAATATCGGCTCACGTTTGCTTGGCGCCATTTACATTTTACCCTGGTATTATTGGATGGGCGCAAATGCGGATAAAGCAAATGCGTTGTTTGGAATGGGCTATAATGTTTACGCCTTATTTTTAATGATCTCCACTGCGGGGATCCCTTCAGCAATTGCCAAACAGATTTCTTTTTACAATTCTCGCCAAGAATACCGCACGAGCCAGAAGCTCTTTTTAAGAGCGTTTCAATTGATGGCAGGTTTTGGCGTGGTGACCGCTGGAATCATGTATTTGGCAGCCCCATGGTTGGCAACGGCTTCAGGCGGAGGCGCAGAATTGATTCCTGCGATGCGCTCATTGAGTATTGCTTTATTGGTTTTTCCTTGTATGAGTGTCATGCGAGGGTATTTCCAAGGAAACCAAGACATGAAACCTTTTGCGATCTCGCAAGTCGTTGAACAAATCGCTCGTGTCTGTTATATGCTTTTAGCGACCTTCATCATTATGCGGGTCATCGAAGGCGAATACACGGCAGCCGTGACGCAATCGACCTTTGCCGCCTTTATCGGTGTCTTAGCCAGCATTTTGGTATTAGGCTATTACTTCCAAAAGCAGCGGGTGCGGATGGATGTTTTAGTCGATATGAGCAAAGAAGAAACGGTGCTGCAAACCAAAGAATTGGTTTTAGCGACCATCAAAGAAGCGATCCCTTTTATTATCGTAGGCTCAGGGATCACGATTTTAAAATTGGTGGATCAGTACACCTTTGTTCGAATGATGAGCAGTTTTACCGAATTTTCAAATGATCAGCTCTTAGAACTAATGGCGATTTTCGGCAGCAACCCTGATAAGCTGACGATGGTGGTTATCGGATTAGCTACTTCCATGGCTTCAACGGGACTGCCTTTGATCAGTGAAGCAGTCGCCAAAAAAGACAAAAAGAACTTAGCCAAATTGATCAGCAACAACTTGCAATTGTATTCCTTTGTAATGTTTCCAGCGACTTTTGGGATGATCGTACTGTCTTATCCTCTATACACCTTGTTTTATCGTCCAGATGCGTTAGGGGCGAGCGTCTTAGTCGCTGCCTGTCTGTCTGGTCTGGTCTTGGGCTTGTTTATGCTTAGTTCGAGTATGTTGCAAGGGATGTACCACAACAAAGAAGCGGTTGTTTTCTTCTTTGTAGGATTACTGGTGAAAGTGATCTTGCAGTATCCAGCGATTCGTTTGTTCCAAGTCTACGGTCCATTGGTTTCTACCACGATTGCCTTAGGGATCGTCTGCTGGTTAAATATTCGCAAAATGATTCGCAAAGGCCATTTCAATGTAAACTTAACGTTGCGACGGACATTATTGATTGGCGCGATGACGATCATTATGGTGATCGCAGCGTTGATCGCTCGCCAACTCTTTGGGCTTGTCTTGAGCTCTGAAAGAAAAGTCCAAGCCTTTATCTTGAGCTTGCTAGTAGCAGGAGTCGGCGGCAGTGTATACATCTACATTGCGCTGAAATTGCGTTTAGCTGAAAAACTACTCGGCTCATCAATGGTACGTTTACGCCAGAAATTACACATCAAATAAAACTAGAAGCAGCCGCTGAGCCTCCTTTGTGAGACCTTGGCGGCTGTTTTATATGAAAGGAAGAAACCGATGCGTTTGGACAAATTTTTAGCGGATATGGGCTATGGCTCCCGCAAAGAAGTGAAACAGTTGATCAAAAAAGGGCTTGTGACCGTCAATGGACAAGTCATCAAAAGTGACAAAGCACAAGTACAAGAAACACAAGATACCGTTTGTTTTGAGGGGGAACCCATCGCCTATCAAAGCCAGTTTTATTATTTGCTGAATAAACCCGCCGGCGTGATTTCGGCAACCGTCGATTCCTATGAAGAGACGGTCTTAGATTTGTTTTCTGAAGAAGCATTTCGCGAAGATCTGTTTCCAGTAGGACGGTTGGATAAAGACACCGAAGGCTTTTTGCTGATTACGAACGATGGCGGATTGGCGCATCAATTATTGTCGCCTAAAAAGCATGTGGAAAAAGAATATTATGCTCAAGTCGAGGGAATCATGACAGCGGAGGATCAAAAAATCTTTGCCAAAGGCATCAAATTAGACGGCGAGTGGACTTTGCCGGCTGAGTTGCAGATCCTCAACGTCGATGAAGAAGAAATGCGCAGCGAGATCAAACTGATCCTCCATGAAGGCAAGTTTCATCAAGTCAAACGGATGGTCCATGCAGTAGGAAAAGAAGTCGTTTATTTGAAACGGATTCGCATGGGCGGGCTGTCCTTGCCAGATGATTTGGCATTAGGCGAGTATCGGGAATTAACGTCTGAGGAATTGGCGAAGTTGCAAGAGCGAGGATAAGTATACGCTTTGATAGAGATACTAAATGATTAAAAGCCTCAAACTCATTGCAGAGTTTGAGGCTTTTATTAAAATAGTGTTTTTTTCATCAAAATTTTGTTTACACCTTGGTGTCCCACATGAACAAAACCGAATTTTTGATAAAATTCTTTGGCTTGTTCGTTTGAGGCGTTGATCGACAAAGTTATGTCTGGTACTCCTCGATGGAGAAAGTGATTGATGATTATAGGCATTACTTTTGCAGCATAGGCTTTACTTCGATCACTTTTCTTAATAGTATACTGGCATAACCAGTTTCGATTCTCTGATTTTAAATCAGTTTCATCGAAAGCAAGAGAAGTATAACCGACCACTTCGTTATTTAAGCAAATCAAGTATGAGATCATAGTAAGATTTTTACTCGCTTCTTTGATTGCCTCGGGTACGGATAATGCAAAAGTAGCATCTGTTTGTTTTTCTGAAAGAATCAGTTCACTTCTCGATAAATTATTTACTCTTTCAAAAGGCAGCAGAAGGACAATATCCTTCTCATGAAATGAATAATTTTTTTGTAGCTCAAGTTCTGTTGAAAACGACCCAATTTCGTCGGGCTTATAAACATCGATGATTTTGTCAAAACCGACTGATTGCCAGAACTTTAGACCAACAAAGTTTACGCCAGATACGACCAATTCAGCTGTTTTTAATTGTTGATTGTAGTAGCTGTTTTCAAGTTCCCTAAGAGCAAGTTTGCCAAAACCTAAATTTCTATATTGTTCACTGATATAAAAATGCAGAATATAGAAACTTGTCGGAGAGTCATCAAATACCCATAAATAACCGATCAGTTGCTCAAAGTAGTAAATACTCAAACAGTGGCAGGCTTCTTTGGGAATCTCGGGAATGACTTTGTTAATATCAACTAAGGGAGCAAGAGGCTCGCGTCCTTCTATTTTAAAAAAATGTTCTTTTGATTCAATAAACAATCGTTTTAATAATTTATTCTCAGATAAAGTAGATTCATTAAGTGTTATCAGTTTCATGTCGTTTCTCCTTGTTAAATAATGTGGAATTATTTAACAGAAAATGTTGGTCTATCCATATTTTTCTCCTTTCAACGTGATCTCTTTCCCCATTCTACGATACCCACGACCTTTTGAAAACCTTTTCTTTTCCAGGTGTTAGAATATTCGTTTTTTCATCGATAAGAAAGACCATTAGGCGAGCTAAAGAAATTCTTATAAAAGTTGTTATTCGGCTGCAATATTTGTAAAAAAAGCCCGTTTTATAGGTAATTTACATGAAAATTTGCAACAATAGACTTTAAACTGTTGGAAAAACCCTCTTTTTTTTCATGAATAAGCATGTTAAAGTAGCCAAGCTACTAAAAAAAAGAAGGAGTTGCCTCATTGAAGAAAAAGATTTTTTTATTGCTCGCCCTTACGTTGCCGCTTTTCCAGCCAGCTGTCAGTTATGCTGCTGAAACGAAGAGCACCGAGGAACTGACGGTTTTGACTGCAGAACTTGCAACGTATGAAGAGGGAGTCACCACTAGCCAACAGAAAGTCACAGCGCTGGAAAGTCAATTAGCGGATTATCAGGAAGAATTAAGCCAATTAGCACAAGAAAGCCAGGAAGTTCAAACGCAGATCGCTGCTCTGAATGACCAAAAAGCCCAGCATCAAGAAAGCCAAGCGCCAAGCAGCCCGGTAGTCGACGGACCACAAGCCACGATCCAACAACTACGCAAGTTTAGTGAACAACAAGCGGCTTTACGGGAAGTGAACCAACAATTGGCGGAAAAAGAAGCCCAACAGCAACGATTCACTTCGTACCAAACCTTGACGCAAGCCCAATTAGTACATAGTAAAGAACAACTAGCAACAGCAAAAGAAGAATTGCAGAGCCAACAAGAGCAGCTGCAGCAAACGCAAGCGCAAGTACAAGACTTGCAAGAAAAAGTGGACAAAGAAGCAAAAGCCGCTGAAGAAGCAAAACAAAAAGCCAAAGAAGCAGCAGAGAAAGCAGCAGCCAGTGAATTTTCACTGCCAATCACGGGCGCCGTGTCGATCTCCAGCGGTTTTGGTACTCGAGCTGACCCAACTGGTTTTTCTGGGACGCAGCATGACGGGATCGACTTCACAGGTCAAGCGGGGGAGAAGATCGTCGCCGCTCGGGATGGTCAGGTAGAAGATGCTGGTTATGGTCCAAGCACGGGGAATTACGTGATTTTGGCTCATGATAACGGCTTTTACTCGTATTATTTTCACTTAACAGCTGTCAGTGTCTCGAAGGGGGCAACCGTTGCAGTTGGCGAGCAAGTAGGTACGATGGGGACGACTGGAAACTCGACTGGCGTCCATTTGCACTTTGGATTGAGTAAGACGTTGTGGTCAGATTTCGTTGATCCAGCAGCTTACTTACCGCTATAAACCAAAATACCAAGTAGAAGCATGGAGAAAATCATCTGAAACCAAAAAGCATGACTGACAAGAGGGATTCCTCAAGTCGTCATGCTTTTTGGTTGCTTACCACAAGCCTGGTTGAGCGATGATCACTAACTGTTCTTTGGTAAAGGGATGCTCCAGATGCAATTCATAGCCATGTAGCAGCAAACGCGGCGCTGGTTTGTTTTGGTAAAGCGGGTCACCGACGACTGGATGACCGATACTGGCAAGGTGGACGCGAATTTGGTGGGTCCTCCCCGTGTCTAACACACAATACACATCGGTCGTCTTTTGTTGGGTGTGGGCGATGGTTACATGGGTGACGGCTGATTGACCGTTGCGGGGGTCAATCAGCCGCTTGCGACGATCGTGACGGTCACGACCGATTTTTTTGGCGATCGTTTGATCTTGCGTAAGTTTGCCCCAAACTGTGGCTTGATAGCGGCGGAAAATCTGTTTGTTTTCCAACATTCGACCCAAGATCGGCAACACCAAAGGATTTTTTGCGAATAAAACGACACCGCTGGTTTCTTTGTCTAGACGATGGACCACATAAGGCTGCTGCTGTTTCGGCGCAAGGTAAGCAGCTGCATCATTCAATAGGGTATCTGCTTCTAATGGCTGATTGGGGTGCGTCTTGACCCCCGCAGGCTTGTTCAGCACCAATAAGTGCTCATCTTCAAAAAGTACGTCGACTTTGTCTGCTTGGCCTAACTGGATCGGCTGATAGCTGTAATCACTGTCTTCAATGATCAAAGTGATTTGATCGCCGCCACGAACTTCTTGATGAAACATCGCGGGCTGCTGATTGACGGTAACATTTTTCCGTGTGCGCAGAAAATGGCGCACTTTTCGTGGGACGAGCCACTCCCGTTCCAACAAATCGCGAAGCGGCATGGGCGGGTGATTTTCGGGTAAAGTCATGGTGTATTCCATAAAAACGTCCTTTCTTTGCTGTTCGCTATCGACTATTATAGCATCTTTAAGCTTTTCTTATAAAAAAAACAATAAAAAACAGAGCATTCAATGCTAGAATAATAAAGCATTCTTTTCGAATGAAATTACGTCTAGAGCCGTATAACAAAGAAAGTCATTTATGCTACACTTAACCAAAGGAGCGTGAAGTAATGGATTGGAAACACATCCTTCACAAAATAAAGACCGGTTGGCTGACCTTTTGGCGCTGGTTAAAACCGTATTTGCAGCAATTTCATCAATGGCGCAAGCGGGTTTGGAAAAAATACCACGTAAATAAAATTTTTATTTTACTTAGTTTAGTTGCTATCTTAATCATGAGCGGGTATTTGTTTTATATCGCCAAAAATACGAAAGTCAGTGAATTAGAGTCAGGTCTGAAAGAATCGACGGTGATTTTTGATGCCAATGGCGATGAAGCAGGGCAGTTGTACTCGCAAAAAGGCACGTACGTTTCTCTTGATGCCATTTCCAGTGATGTGGTCAACGCCTTGATCTCAACCGAAGACCGCAACTTCTATAATCACCACGGGTTTGATATCAAGGGGATCGCTCGGGCAGCCCTACGTATGCTGGTCAACCGCAGTGCCGAAGGCGGTGGGGGAAGTACCATCACCCAGCAGCTTGCCAAAAATGCCTATCTGTCCTTGGATCAAACCTTTAGTCGAAAAGCCAAGGAGCTTTTCTTAGCGATCGAGATCGAGAAGAAATATTCCAAAGATGAGATTTTGGAAATGTATTTGAACAGTTCCTATTTTGGTAACGGGGTTTGGGGCATTCAAGATGCCTCGCTAAAATATTTCGGTGTCAATGCTTCTGAACTAAGCGTGGGAGAAGCTGCGACGTTGGTGGGGATGCTCAAAGGTCCTTCGATCTATAACCCGATCGACAATCTGGAAAACGCCACGAACCGTCGCGATACCGTCTTGAGTTTGATGGTGGATAACGGCAAGTTGGACCAGTCCGTTGCTGACCAAGAATCACAAGTTGCCTTAGCTAATTTACTGTATGATGGATTTGGCAATTCAGAATCTGGCTATAAGTATCCTTATTATTTCGATGCGGTCATCGATGAAGCCGAATCCTATGGGTTGGACGCCGATGATGTCATGAATCGCGGCTACAAGATCTATACAGCACTGGATCAAAACTACCAAGCGCAAATGGAAGCTGCCTATAAAAACGATGCCTTGTTCCCTGAAAATGCCGCTGATGGCACGATGGTGCAATCAGGCTCTGTCGCACTTGATCCGAATACCGGTGGGGTGCAAGCGGTGGTGGGTCGTCGTGGCGAGCACGTCTTTAGAGGCTTTAATTTTGCCACGCAAATGAAACGTTCACCAGGCTCCACGATCAAACCGATCAGCGTCTTCGCCCCTGCCCTAGAAGCTGGGTTTGAACCCGACAGTATCCTGAAAGACGAGCCCCTCGATTTTTATGATGCTCAAAACTTTGATGGGACCTATGCTGGCGAAGCAGTCATGTATCAAGCCCTCGCCCAAAGCCTGAATCTGCCAGCAGTTTGGCTGTTGCATGAGATCGGCTTAGATCGTGGGTACAGCAAAGCACAAGAGTTTGGACTTTCCTTGACCGAATCCGACAAATATTATGGCTTAGCATTAGGTGGTTTGGAAAAAGGGGAATCACCCATGACGATGGCAGCAGCGTATGGCGTTTTCGCAAATGGCGGGTATTACTACAAACCGCATTTGATCACCAAAATCGTTGATTCAACTGGTGCCGTGATCGTTGACAATACGTCTGTGCAAGGCAAACGGGTGATTTCTAAAGAGACCGCTGATAAAATGACGAGCATGATGCTCGGCACCTTTTCTAACGGGACGGGTGTTAGTGCCAGTCCGTACGGCTTTACGATCGCCGGTAAGACGGGTACGACAGAGACCAACTTTGATGCTTCTAAGGTCAATGACCAATGGATCGTCGGCTATACCCCTGATATGGTTCTTTCAACCTGGCTAGGATTTGAACATGTGAGTGAAGATCATTACTTAACGGGAACTAGCGGACAAGTCGTTGGGAAAATATTCAAAGCAGAGGCCGAAAGCTTACTGCCTTATAGTCAAGGCACCCAATTCCAAGTTGCAGACGCTTATTGGACAGGTGGAAAATTGATGGCAGCCGATGAAGTACCAGATCCTGAGAGCAGTACGTCACAAAATGGCAATGATTGGCAGAAAACCATCGATGACTTTGCCGAAAGCGCCAAAGAAGGTATGAAGGAATTCGGCAGCAAGATCAAAGAAGGAACGAAAGAACTGTTTGGCGGCTTGTGGAATTCCATCAGCGGAAATTAAAGGAATTAGGCAACTGCTAGTCTAGAACCTGAGAAGAATGGTATACTAGAAAAAAAGAGGAGGCGTCAAAATGGCAAATATTTATGATACAGCAAACCAATTAGAACGTGAATTACGCGAGTCAGAACAGTTTCAAGATTTGAAAGGTTCTTTCGACCGCTTGAAAGCAAATGAAGAAGCGTATGCGTTATTCAAAGAGTTTCAAGAGTTGCAACAAAGCCTGCAACAAAAAATGATGGCTGGCGAAGAAATGACAGAAGAAGAAGCGCAAAAAGCCCAAGAATTATCGCAAAAAATTCAACAAGACGGCATTGTTTCTGACTTGATGCAAAAAGAGCAAGCCTTCAGCTTAGTAGCCAATGACTTGAACCGCATCATCATGGGTCCTGTAAGAGATCTATACGAAGCGTAATCGCCAACAAACAAAGACCAAAGAAGCAAGTGAATCTTCAGAGCAATCGGCTGCAACTGCAAGAGCCTTTTCCAAAGAAGTTTCAAAATCGCTTCTTTGGTTTTTTTTATGAAAAAGGCGAACAAATTTTCGTATTTTGCTGACGGAATGCCTGAGAAATGTTATGATAGAAGCATTAAGGAGGGAGAAAGAAATGCGATTTTTACATAGTGCAGACCTGCATATCGACCGGTCATTTGAAGGGGTTCATTTGTTATCTGAAAAAGTGAAGACCCAACTCCCTGCCATCAATCAAAAAATCATCCGTAATTTGGTGGATGTTGCCTTAGAAAAAGCGGTCGATTTTGTTTTGCTGGCTGGGGATACATTCCATCAAGCACGGCCGAGTCTAAAAGTGCAGCATGACTTTTTTGCCCAACTGCAACGACTAGGGGAAGCACAGATCCCTGTCTATATGATTTTCGGCAACCATGATTATTATGATCCGCAACGGTATTGGTTTGCTTTTCCAGAAAACGTCATTCTCTTTTCATCAGAAGAAGTTCAAACGGTTCAAGGAACAACGAAAAACGGTGAAACCTATGCAATCAGTGGATTTAGCTACCAACATCCTTGGATTACTGAAAATAAAGTAACAGAATTTCCTGCAAGAGTAGCGGTGGATTACCATATCGGGCTTTACCACGGGGACCAAGCTGGTGAACGGTATGCCCCCTTTTCAATCAGTGAAATGAAGCAAAAAGGCTATGATTATTGGGGCTTGGGGCACATCCATGTACCTAAGACGCTCTCAGAGCAGCCACCGATTCTCTATCCCGGTACACCTCAAGGAAAGACCAAGAAAGAACAGGCGACTGGGGTGATTTTGGCAGACTTATCACCGCAGGGACCAACGATCGAGCGCTTGGAGATCGCAGAGATCGCTTGGCAAAAGCAAGTGGTCTCCTTAGCGGATGTGACTGCCTCGAATGCCGTATTGCCAGCGATCATTGAGCGCTTAAAAAGTCCTGGTTCGCGCTTGCTGCATCTGGTGTTGACCGATGTGCAGCAGCTGCCGCCAGATTGGTTTCCAGCTGCGGAAAAAAATGAATGGCTGACCTACCTCAATGAACGGTTGGCACAAACAGAGCCGCTGCAAGTGATCTATGCCCTTGAAGTCGAGCAAGCCAATGAAGACAAGATCGCATTGGCGGTATCAGAAGATTATATGCTGCAGTTTTTAGCGATGTATGAGTCACCAGAGATGTTTGCGGACCGACTGTCGGATCTATTGCAGCATCCGCTGATCCAGCGGGGGATCACCCATGAATCATTTCAAGAAGAAGTCTTGCAGCAAGCCAAGCAATTGTTGAAAGACGACTTTCAATGGGAGGAGCAGTCATGAGAATTTTAAAAGCAGAGATTACCGGTTTTGGGAAATACCATGAACAAAGCTTTGCCTTTCATCCGCAAAATCAGCTGCTCTTTGGGCACAACGAGATCGGAAAATCGACGTTGTATCAATTTATTGCCGCCATTTTGTTTGGCTTTTCGAAAAAGACAGCCAAGAAAAAAGACTATACCCCCAAAAACGGTGCTGCTTACGGTGGCAAGTTATGGTTGGCGCTGGAACCCTTCGGCGAAGTGATCGTGGAACGCTATCGGCAAGTGGACCGTGGTCGTGCCAAAGTCCATGTCGCTGGCCAGACGGTCGATGAGCAATGGCTGGCACAACACCTGCAGCCCCTCAATCGAGCATTGTTCTTCGATGTCTTTACTTTTCAGCAAGAGCAATTGACCCAGATCGATAAGCTAGAAGAAAATGAGCTGCACCAAGCGTTGATTTCTCTAGGGATCAGCGGCAGTCAAAAAATGCTGCAGCAAGTGGCGCAATATGAAACCACCAATCAGCAGCAATACAAGCCACGAGGGCAAAAGCTGCCTTTGAACCAAGCGTTAAAACAATTAGAAAAACTGCAAAAAACGATTGCGGAAAAAGAAAGCGAAGAAAGCCGCATCCAACAGCAGTATCAACAGATCGCCCAGCTGCAAGAACAGATCCAAGACTTGCGGCACCAGTATCAAGCATTGAATGACGCTTATCAGGAAAATCAGCAACAGCTGAGTCACTGGGGCCTTTATGAAGAGTGGCAGCAAATGGCACCAGCAGATACGCTAGCCGATCCTCAGCAAGTCCAAGCCATCAAACAGTTTTATCAGCAGTATCAGCAGCTGACGGAAGAAATTCGCAAAAAAGAAGCCGAATTAGATCAGTTGGAGCAAGGAAAAGAATCAGACAAGTATTTCTTTTACCTTGATCACGAGCATCAGATCAATCACTTGCTGCAGCAGCAAGTGACGATGGCGCGTTTGGCAGATCGTGAAGCAGCAGCCAATCAACAAGAAACTGTCGCCATCACAGAGTTGAATCGCTTGATTGAAAAGCGCCACTGGAGCAGAGAATCGCCGCCGCTAGTAACGGCTTCGATCCATGAACAAACCACACGTTTACTGCAAGAACGTGTGCAGTTAGAAGAGCTCGAAAAGCGCATGAGGCATTTAGAAGAAAAAGCGCAACCTTTGCAAGCCACCGCGGCCCGCTTAGAACAGCAGCATCCTCAATTGATTGGCCGCAAGCCCGTTTCTCGCCCACTATGGCCGCTAGGGATCGTCGGTGGGCTAGTCGCAGTGATCGGTATCTTTTTGCCGAGTCCCTGGCGCTGGCTTGCATTAGGTGCGGGGATCGCAGCGATCATCGGCAGTATTTTGCCGCTGATGAAAGCAGCACCAAACAAGCAGCAAGGCATCAAGCAAGAATGGCAAACGGTCCTCATGCAGTTGGATCTACTGGGCGAAGAGTTGGCACAGCTGGAAAATGAACAGCAGCAAAAGCAACAGCAGATCAGCCGTGCCCACCAAGCGTTGACACCCTTTTTTGGTGATTTGCCGGTGGAAAACTGGCAGTCGTATCTATTGGCCTATGATGAAGATGTTGCTAGCTATCAAGCCTACTCACAGCAGCGCAAGCAAGCTTATCAAGAACGGCAAGCTGTCACGGAAGAGTTGGCACCCTTTGAAGAGCAATTCCGCCCGTATGCGGAGTGGCTGCCGCTGCAAAACAAAACCTTGTTAGAAAAAGCGGCGATGTTGCAGAAGTTTCATGAAGAGATGCAAACGATCAAGCTTTCGCGGTTGCAACAACCTAGCACGTTATTGGCCCAACAATTGACCCGTACCCGCAACGAACGCGACCAGCTGTTTGCCCAAGCCAGTGCGCTCTTGCAGCAGCAAGGGTTAGATCACCCTGCAGAAATCAGCCTCTGGTTGAAGCAATGGGAAGCAGCGCAGCGCACGCAGCAGCGAGCAGAAGAATTGGCGGGGATGTTAACACCGATCTATCCCAAACCAGTCACACAAGCAGAATTGCTGCAGCAAAAAGACCAGATCAAGCAGCAGCAAACACAGCTTCAGGCACAAATGCAGCAGTTGACGGAGCACAAACAGCGCTTGGAACTAGAAGCAGCAGCCAGTCAAAAAAACGGCACCTTGAATCAGCTTTATCAAGAAGAAAGTGAGCTGAAGGCGGTCATTGAAGAACTCGCTGTGGCATGGGGCAGTCGTCAGTTGGCGGCTTCAATTTTGACGGATGTCACGACTGAATTGTCAGAACAGCAATTGCCGCAGCTATTGTCAGCCGCTTCGACTTATTTTGAACAGCTTTCAAACGGACGTTATCAAAAGATTCTTCTGGAAAATGGTCTGTTAGTAGCAGCAAATGCCAGCGAGACCTTTTCGATCATTGACTTGTCCACAGGAACGAAGGATCAGTTGATCATGGCGTTACGTTTCGGTTATCTAGCGCTGCAAAAAAATCACCCGTTGTGCCCGATCATTATTGATGATGGTTGGTTGCATTATGACAGTGTTCGTAAGGAACGCTTCGCAGCACTATTAAAAGAGTTTGGACAAAGTTATCAAGTAATTTGTTTGTCTTCTGACCAAGAAATGGTAAGCTATTATCAGAAGTACCAGCAGCCTATCGAGGATCTGAGTAAAGGAAGTGAAAGATTTGGCTGATCGGCCAAATAAGCCCATGAAAAAAATTCGTGAATTAACTGTTGATGAAACGTTTCAACTTTTCTTACTGATCAAGAATGCCGATGTGCGGATCGCGAAAAACGGCAAAAAATTTATTGCCTTCACCTTTCAAGATACATCCGGCACGATCGATGGAAAGTTCTGGGATGCATCAGATGAAGAAATCGCCCGTTTTGAACCCGGGAAAGTAGTACTGCTAGATGGAAAACGGGAGGTCTACCAAGGCAATCCGCAAGTCAAAATCATGCATTTGCGTTTAGCGAAACCGGAAGAGCCCCATGAACCAAGCCAATACATGGAAAAAGCACCCTTGCGAAAAGAAGAGATGGAAGAAGAAATCAGTCAAACCTTGTTTGAGATCACGAATCCTCACTGGAATCGGATCGTCCGTTTCTTACTGAACAAGTATAAAAAGGAATTCTTTGACTTTCCAGCTGCGAAGCGCAATCACCATGCCTTCGCTAGTGGATTGGCGTATCATACGACAACTATGCTGCGCTTAGGAAAAGCGATCGTCAAAGAATACCCTGAATTAAATGCGTCACTGCTGTATGCGGGCATTATTTTGCATGATTTAGGAAAAGTGATCGAGTTGACAGGTCCCATGACGACAGAGTATACCTTAGCGGGGAATCTAGTAGGGCATTTGGTCTTAGTGGATGAAGAAATCACGCAAGCCTGTATTGCTTTGAAATTTGATGACAAACAAGAAGACATCGTTGTTTTGCGGCATATGGTCTTAGCCCACCATGGCTTGTTAGAATATGGGTCACCTGTTCGGCCCCGCATAATGGAAGCGGAGATCCTCCATCAGATCGATAATTTGGATGCTTCCATGCAAATGATGCTGACCTCGATCCGCCTGACGGAACCTGGTCAATACACAGACCGAATTTTCGGCATGGACAATCGGAGTTTTTATGTACCGAAAGAAGTGTAGCAGTGATGTTGCAGCTTGAGCGATCAAAGTGAATGATAGAAAGAACAAAAACCACGCTAGGCTTGCTTAGCGTGGCTTTTTTAGCTGCTGGAAAAAGCAGTTGAATCTTAGATAGAAATCTAATCGGCACAAAAAAAGAAGCACCGCTATGACGGCACTTCTTTTTTCGTTTATTCAGCAGAAGAATCTGTAGCACTTTCACTTGTTGCAGTAGAATCATCGGTTGCCTCAGTAGCAGAAGAATCTGCTGCTGAGCTGTCCGTTGCATCGGTAGCAGAAGAGTCAGCAGTTGAATCTTCTGTTTCGGCCGCTGTGATGTAATCAGAAAGCAAGTCTGCTAAGTCAGAGTCTTTCATTTTCACGTTAGCTGCTTGCAATTCTTGACCGATCGTTGCTGCCATAAAGGTTGAATCATTCAACAAAGTGTTTTGAGCAATTTCAGTCAATTCATATTTGTATTTATCCATATCATTGCCTTTGTCTTGGTTTTTCACCATTTTCACGATATAGTATTCTGTCGTGTAAGTTGACGTGTTGGTTGCAGAGATCACTTCAGAGATTTCACCATCTTTTAAATCAAAAGCGGCTGTTTTTACTTCACTTGGTACAGCTGATGAAGTAGAATCGAATTTGATCGTTCCGCCATCTTCTTTTGTTGCCGCATCCGTTGATTTTTCTTTAGCGATTTCGCCAAAGTCTGCATCATCTTTTTTCGCTTCTTCTAAGACGTCTTTGGCATCATCTTCACTTGCTACTTTGATGATTTGTGCTTCTACTTCAGGGTGGAAAGAATCCCAAGCAGTTTTCATGTCTTCATCAGTGATATCCATGTTGGCTTTTAAGCCTTCACGTAACGCAAGTTGTTGTTTTAATTCTGCACGGTAAGATTTCACCGTATAACCAGAGGCAGTCAATGTTGATTCAAAGGAATCACTGCCGCCGTATTGCTCAGCCACGTTGTTGAATTGTTCGTCGATCATTTCTTCCGTTACGTCATCGCCGTATTTTTCATTAAAGACTTTCAAGACGATCATTTCACGCAACGCTTGTTGATTTTCTGTACTTGTTTTTGCTTTGTCATAAAAATCTTGAACAGTGATTTTACCGCCCTTCATTGTTGCGATTTCCTCACTTGAGTTACCACAAGCCGCTAATGCAAAAAGACTCATTGCACTGACTGCTACTAAAATTAATTTTTTCTTCATTCGTTTAAGCACTCCTAATTCTAAAAAGATTCATAATAATCACTGCACCTACTATACCACTTCTAGAAATGGTTGGGAAGAAAACAGTGGATGTTTCAAACAAAATTCATAAAAACTACAAATTTTCAATTTGTTTGGTATCCTCTGCGCTTTGGGCTTGAATCGTCGTAATGTGTTGATTCAATTGCTCCATTTGAGTCTTGATCCGAGCAAGGCGCGGTTGTGCTTGGAATTTGAAGGCTTCCAAATCTTTCGTGAAAGACTCCGTAACAACAGGGATCGTTTCGTCGATCGTTTTGCGGGTTACCATTACGGCATCTTTTAGCTGTTTGACGCTGTCATTGAATTCTAAGGTCGCTTCTGTCGTGTCATCTAAATAGCGAATCAATTCTTCACGGGTTTCATTGCCGCTTTTCGGTGCAAAAAGCAAACCGCCTAAGCCGCCGGCGATGGACCCGAATAATAGTCCTTTAAGAAAATTGCCGATCATTTAGTCCACCTGCTTTCCAATTTTTTCGGCGATTGCCGCTAGTTCTTCCCCCGTGTAATTGTCTGCGTGATTGCCAAAATGGATCTTGAAATCATCGTCTTTGCTGTAACGAGGAATCAAATGGACATGGGAATGGAAGACCGATTGGTACGCCAATTCTTTATTGTTGTTGATGATATTTAAGCCTTCGATCTCAGGGAATGCTTTTTCGATCGCCCGAGCAATCTTAGGGATACGGGCAAAAACCGCTGCTGCCAACGTTTCATCGTACTCAAAAATATCCGTCACATGGGTTTTGGGAATCACCAATGTATGACCAGGGGTGACTTGGGAAATATCTAAAAAGGCATAAACTTGCTCATCCTCGTAGACTTTGTAGCTAGGGATCTCACGATTGTTGATTTTACAAAAAATACAATTTTCCATTGTAAAAAACCTCCTTGATCTATTACCTCTACTTTACCATATTTTGCTTTTTTTCGTCTGGTTTCCTCTTTGAAAAAGTCGGAACAAGGCAACTGTTCCTTCAACAAAGGCGCTTTTTTAAAGAAATGCGAAAAGCGAGCGAGAAACGCTTGCATTTAGATTCCAACAACCCTAGACTTAATATCAGAAATCAATTGGAAAGAAGGAACCTATGAAACCGATCATCAAAGAAACCTTACAGAAAAAAACAACGACTTCAGCGAAGCTCCGCTACTTGGCTTATGCCTATAAAGAATGGTTGATTGCGATCACGCTGTTTGTGGTGTTCGCAGGTTCGATCACCTATTCGCTAACGCGCCCCAAAGAAGAAGTAGTCAATGCCGCCATCGTCACTGAAACAGCGATGGACCCTACGGTGCAAAGTGAATTGGAGACAGCCGTTGAGACCTGGGCGATCGACCAAGGGTATCAAAAAGAAGAGTTGAGGATCAGTCTGGTTTCCTATGCTGAACCAGCTGCTGTTCAAGCCTTTACCACCCGTCTTGCCGCCGGTGCCATCCAAATGGTCATTTTTCCAGCGAGTGATGCACAACTGTGGCAAGAACGCTTTGGTAGCCAAGAATTGCCGCAAGAAACCATTACAGTGGGAGAAAACGAATTTATCTTACAAGTCACGAATAGAGAAAAATAAGCAACGGTTTTGCTAGCGGATTGAAAAAAGAGCCTACGTTGACAGAAAGCCGTAATTAGGCGAATCGGAGGAAAAGAATGACTTTACAAGTAGCGAATGTGACAGGCGGTTATAACCAGCTGCCAGTCTTAAAAAATATTGATTTTACGATCGGCGATGGGGAGCTCGTTGGCTTGATCGGCTTGAACGGGGCAGGGAAGAGTACGACGATCAAAGAAATCATCGGGTTACTGCAACCTCATAGCGGCACCATCACGATCGACGGCTTGACCCTTAAAGAAAACCCAGAGCAATACCGCAAACAAATCGGGTATATTCCCGAAACCCCATCTTTATATGAAGAATTGACCTTAAGAGAGCACATTGAAGTGACAGCGATGGCCTATAATCTTCCGCAAGAAGAAGCCATGAAGCGAGCGGAGCGTTTGTTAAAAACCTTTCGCTTAGAAAACAAACTCGATTGGTTCCCAGCAAACTTCTCAAAAGGGATGAAACAAAAAGTCATGGTGTTGTGTGCCTTTTTGATTGAGCCAAGCGTCTACATCATTGATGAACCTTTTCTAGGATTAGATCCTTTAGCAATCAATGCGTTATTGGAACTGATGAATGAGATGAAACAAACCGGGGCATCAATTTTGATGTCCACCCATATTTTAGCAACCGCAGAGAAGTATTGTGACAAATTCATCCTACTGCATAACGGTGAGATCCGCGCACAAGGGACATTGGCGCAGCTAAGAAGCCAATTTCAAGCACCAGAAGCCTCTCTTGATGATCTGTACCTCGCACTGACAAAGGAGAGTCAAGCATGAAGCAGTTTTTCTCGCAACGCTTACAGCGGCATCAAAAACAGATGACACGCTATTTGCGCTATGTCTTCAATGATCATTTTGCTTTGATCAGCACCTTCTTAGTGGGAGGTCTGGGGCTGTATTATTCAGAATTGCTAAAAACATTGCCGCGGCCGTTTCCATTAGGCGGCATCATCGTGGTCGCTGTTTGGCTCTTCGTTTTACCGCTGGGACGCTTAGCGACACTGACGAAACCGGCAGATTTGATTTTTCTGTTAGCCAAAGAAGGGCAAATGAGAAGTTACCTCAGTCAAGCCCTGCGTTATTCCCTCTGGCTGCCCTTTGGGGTCTTATTTTTAGCCGTAGGAGCAACGATGCCTTTGGTCGTGGTCACCGCAAACAGTACATTTGCTTCCTTTCCCTTCTTTTTAGGAATGATGTGGCTGTTAAAACTGGGGGATCTTTCACTGCAGCGGATTCGGTTGTATCAAGAAACACAGCAGCAAGTCAAACAGCAGCGAGGAATCTGGTTCGCCAGTGCGTTAGCTGCCACACTTGCCAGTATTTATGTAGCACCTTGGCTAGGGTTGGTGATCAGCATCCTCCAAGCAATCTGGTTCCTCTTTGGCGTGAAATCTAATCGTCAGCTATTGGATTGGGACTATATGATCCAAGCCGAGCAATCGCGCTTATTACGGATCTATCGATTTATCAACTTGTTTACAGATGTTCCCCAAATCACGACGGAAGCCAAACGACGCAAATACCTCGACTGGTTGCTGGCAAAGATCAAACCAGCCCAAAGCAATACGTATCTTTATCTTTACTTGCGCCGAGTGATTCGTGGTGGGCAATACGGCGGTCTTTATGTCCGGTTATCCTTGATTGGTGGCTTCGTCTTATTCTTTGTCGATGAGCTTTGGATCAGTCTGCTGATCGGCTGCTTGTTTCTTTATCTGATCGGTTTCCAACTGATCCCTTTGATCAATGAATTTCAATACATGGTTTTGACCCATTTGTATCCCGTGCCAGAAAAACAAAAAGCCGCAGCAATCAAAAAAATTATCGGGTCACTTTTGCTTGTGACGACTGTTTTTTTCGGCGTGATCTGTTGCTTGCGCTTGCCCGTTGTTTGGCAAGGGGGCATCGCTTTTGTGGGCTTCTTCCTCTTTGCGGGTCTTTTTTTAGGCATCTACTTGCCAGGGCGATTAAAGAAAATGCACGCCTGATCCTCAGGAAACCTCTCTTACAAAAAGCGAACGCATATGCGCTTGACGGCGACCCTTTAGGAAGCTAGAATAAGAGGTACTGCGAAATAAGGAGAGAAGCTAGGATGGATATTCGCTTGGATCAAGATTGGCGTATGCGGCCGATCAAAGGCGACACCGGGAAAGCCTATATCGGGCTCAAGGACAACGACAAAGTCTTTATCAAACGAAATACGACCCCGATGCTTGCGGCACTCTCTAAAGAGGGCATTGCACCCAAACTCGTCTGGACGAAACGGACGGGAAATGGGGATACGCTCTCCGCACAAGAATGGCTGGATGGACGGGTCTTAGATCCCGATGAGATCGGCCAAAGAAATGACGTCATTGATGTGTTGTATCACTTGCATCATTCAAAAACGCTGGCACAGATGCTAAGCAAAATCGGCGGACAAGTCAGATCGCCTGAACAAATGCTGATGGATTATCAAGATCAGCTGCCTTCTGCGGTGGCTCAAAACCGTTTTATTCATTTGGTTACCGAGTATTTAAAAGCCAATATTCCAGCTTTTGACGAGCAAAAAGCCGCGGTCGTCCATGGCGATGTCAATTATCGAAATTGGCTGGTTTGTCAAAACTATTTGTATTTAGTCGATTGGGATTCCGTGATGTTTGCAGATCCAGCAATCGATATCGGGACTATTTTAGGTCACTATGTGCCGCTATCCAGCTGGTCCCATTGGCTGGTGCGATACGGTATCCATAGCAGCAGCGAAGTGATCGAAAAAATTTATTGGTATGCATTGTTGAGTATGCTGCAAGAGGTCAAAAAATATTATCTGCGGGGCGATTACAAAGCCATGAATGCAGAGATTTTACAATTAAAACGAATTTATAGTGAATGAAGAGAAGATGGAGCGAGGCAATTTGGTTCCATCTTGTTTTTTCGGAAAGGAAGAAACATGAGAGTAAGAAAACGTGCAGGTGCAAAAGAGCTGATTGAAGCTCATCCACAATACGTCGTTGCAGAGCCTACCGAATGGAAAGGGCGTTGGCATGAACGCTTTGGCAATGATCATCCGCTACACATCGAGATCGGCATGGGAAAAGGTCAATTTATTACGGAAATGGCGAAAGCTCATCCCGAAATCAATTATATTGGGGTAGAGATGCAGATCAGTGTCGTTTCGATCGCATTGGATAAAATGATCGAGCAGGAGATCCCAAACTTGCAGCTGCTGCATGTGGATGGTTCGGCTTTGACCAACTATTTTGAAGACAATGAAGTAGACCAGATCTATTTGAATTTTTCTGATCCATGGCCTAAGAAGAAGCATGAGAAGCGCCGTTTGACTTCTAAAGCCTTTTTAGCGGTGGACGAGCAAATTTTACGACCTAATGGCGAAATCCATTTCAAAACGGACAACCAAGGATTGTTTGAGTATTCTTTAGCGAGCTTTTCTCAATATGGCATGATCATCAAACAAGTTTGGTTGGACCTGCATAACAGTACCTTTGAGAACAATATCATGACGGAATATGAAGAAAAATTCTCAAGCCGCGGGCAGCGAATCTATCGGGTGGAAGCCCAATTTGTGGCAAAAGACCCGCAGGAATAAAGAAGTGACGAAAGACGAAGCAAATTTGCTTCGTCTTTTTTTTCTATTCTCAAAAGGCTTGCGTATTTCTTTTTAGGAGGGATAAGTCGTGGATATTCAAGCATTCTCAGATGAGTTGATTCACTATGGCAGACAAGAACGCATGCAGGATCTGGCCATTTTTCCGAGCGGTACACAGATGGAGGTGATTTTCAGTAAAAGCTATCTCAGAAAGACCTATCAAGTACTGACCAACGAAGAAGCCCAGCAGCTGATCACTCGCTTCAAATTTTTAGGAGGAATGGAGGTGGGAGAACGACGCAAAGCTCAGTTAGGAGCAGTCAGTTATCCGTTAGGCGATCAGCTGCAGCGGCTGCGCATCTCCGCAGTCGGTGATTACCAAGGGCGTGAAAGTCTCGTGATGCGGTTTCTTTATCCTTTGACTCAGGAGCACCTGCGCTATTTTTTTGCAGAAGACGTCCAGCAGATCCAACAGGCAACCAAACAAAGAGGGCTGTATTTGTTTTCTGGCCCCACTGGCTCAGGGAAATCGACCCTCATGTATCAATTAGCTCGGGCAACCAAGGGGCAAATCATTACCATCGAAGATCCTGTGGAGATCGAGGAGCCGCGCTTTTTACAGCTGCAAACCAATTTGAAGATCGAACAAGACTATGATGAATTGATTCGCTTGTCCTTGCGGCATCGTCCAGACCTGCTTTTGATCGGCGAGATTCGTAACAAAGAAACGGCGCAAGCCGCTGTACGAGCCGCTCTGACAGGTCACCGAGTATTTGCCACGATCCATGCCCGAGGTGTAGCAGAAACCAAGACGCGGCTGCTGGAATTGCTCGGGACAGACGATCGTCTGGCACATGCGCTGCAAGGGATCATTTATCAGCGATTGTTGCCAAATGAAGCGAATGAACCTCATGGATTGCTGGCATATCACTTTTATGAGGGGCAAGTGGAAAAACAGTGGCAGCAGGTATTAAAACAAGTGAAAGAAAGTGGGTGGATCAGCGATGAAGTTTATGAAAAAGAAACCCCAGCTACCACGCCGTGCAACTGAAGCCCTCTTAGTCACCTTCACGGTGTTATTGGAGAGTGGCTTTTCCCTACAAGAAAGCCTCCAAGTGCTGCTGCGCAGCCGCCAGTTTTCTGAACCTGTGATCGAACAGCTAATTGTCCATCTCGCCCAAGGGCAAAGCTTTGCAGCAGCGGTAGCGCCGTTGTCGATATCGGCTACTGAAAAAAGTCAGCTTCATTTAGCAGAAAATCATGGGGATCTCACGGCGACCTTGCGGCGGATGGTCGACTACCATAAATTGGTCAACAAGCAAAAACAGCTGCTGTACAAAGTAGCTGCCTATCCGCTTTTGTTACTGGTCTTTTTAATAACTGCGCTTTTTGGGATGCACCGCTTTTTATTGCCCCAATTGCTAGCCTCTGGCATGATCGACGAAGGTCATTGGGGCATTCGCGCCATCACTTGGGCACCAGCAGTACTTATCCTCTTCTTGTTGTTAAGTGTGCTGCTTTTTGTGATCAGCCGCTGGGTGTTTGCCCGCCGCACTGCCTTGCAAAAAGCTGTGTTTTTCAGCCACCTGCCATTGTTCGGAGCATTGTACACGAGTTATCACACGAGTTTTTTCGCATTGGAATGGGGCAAGTTGTTTCAGCAAGGGTTAGATATCCAACAGATCATCGAGTGTATGGAGCACACCAATAAAGCTACCTTGATCCAAGAATTAGCACGAGAACTGCGAGTGACCTTGACACTTGGGGGCGAACTCCCAGAAAAACTTCGTCATTTCTCGTTTCTCACACCCGAATTTTCTTTGATCGTCTTTCAAGGAGAAGTACGAGGAAAGTTAGGAGAAGAGCTTTTTTTATACAGTCAATTATTGATGGAACGCTTGTTTCAACGAATCGAAAAAGCCATTCACTGGGTTCAGCCTCTGATTTTTTTGTTGGTTGCTTTAATGATCGTTGGGATCTATGCCGCTATGTTTTTACCAATCTATGGAAATATCCAAGGAGTGATCGAATGATAGAAAAGAAAGTAGAATCTCCTCGCAAGCAGGGGATTTGGCGTGTCAAAAAAGGCTTTACATTGGTTGAAATGCTAGTCGTTTTATTAGTGATCAGTATTTTGGTTTTGTTGTTTGTCCCAAATCTTGCCAATCAAAGAGGAATCATTGATGAGAAAGGAAATGCGGCGATTGAAAAAGTAGTGGAAACCCAGATCGAACTCTTTCGTCTAAATGAAGATCGGGTGCCTTCGAAAGAAGAATTGATTGCAGAAGGGTATGTATCTGAGGAACAATATGCGATTTATGAGCAGAGAAAGTGAGAACAATGGCACTAGGGGATTTTCTGGGTTTACCTTGATGGAAAGTCTCTTGGTACTCTTGGTCAGTAGTCTCTTTCTCTTTTTCCCCGTCGTGGCTATCGAGTACTATCAACGCTCTGCGGAAGTTTTCGGCTTTTGTGCTCGCTTAGAAAAAGGACTTTATACCTTGCAGCAATCGGCCATCATCGATAACACACAAACCCGAGCAATCTATCAAGCAGAGCCAACACCAACTGTTGCATTTTACGGCGCTGCAACTGAGCCAGTCACCAAGATCGACGTTCCTCCTCAACTAGCGATGCAGGCGTTTCCCGATATTCTTTTTAGTAGTCAATCCGGCAACAACAGCAGTCTGCGAAGGATCATTTTCTATTGGCAGGAGAAAAAGCAAACCATCAGCTATAAGTTTTTATTTGGGAGTGGCCGTTATGAAAAAATCGTTGAATAGTGGGTTCATCTTAGCAGAAAGCCTGATTGGCTTTGGGGTCTTGGCAACTTGTGTGTTACTGTTTTTAGCAATGCAGACCGCTTCACTGACGCAAAGTGCGGCATTGCAAGAAAAAGCCCAAATGCTGCGGGTGCTGTATGAAGAAGTCCAGAACCACTCCTTTGATGCGCCAACCATTACCTACACGACGCAGCGTCAGGCAGTCTATCAAGTTCGCTTTTGGCAAGCAGCGCAGCATCAACAAGCACGCATCCAAAGCTGCGAGCAGCTCTGGGAGATCGTGTATGAAGAGTAAAGGCTTTACTTTGTTGGAGTGTCTGTTGTCTTTATGGGTATTGGCGATCTGCTTATTGCTGATCAGCGGGATCGTTAAGCACCTCGCACCCGTCAATCAGCAGATCATGGCTCGCAAAGATCAAGAATGGCATGTGTTTTTGTTTCAGCTGGAACGGGAATTAAGTACCTGTACCTATCTATCGGTCAGTGAGACCACACTGTATTTGAGAAGCAGTCAAAACAATTCGGTCACCATCGATCGCATCAATCGCGTGCTGCGAAAGCGGGACAACAATGGGTATCAACCACTATTGACAGAAGTAACGGATGTGTCTTTTGAGAAAATTGGCGCAGCGATCCGCTTTACCGTTTCCTTTGAGAATGGAGAGCAGAAAATTGGACAATGGAAAATTCACACACAAGAGGCGGCATAAAGGCGGTATTTTACTCACAGCATTGTTGTTTGTGCAGCTGTTGAGCTTGATGTTATTGCTAGTGTTAGAAAACAGCCGCACAACAGCCCTTTTTTATACAAAAACCATTGAAACCTATGAAGCCCGCATCATGAGCGAACTGTTTCATGCGGAATTCTTGCAAAACGAATTGGCAGATCAAGGGTCACGACTTTATAATGTAGGAAAGTTAACCTATGAACGGCAAGGACAACTCTTACAGATCGAGTGCCATGTCAAAAGCCGCCGCTTTACATTTACCTTTTTGTTACCCGAAGAAGAGCCTGAAATAGACACAGATGACCAAGAAGAATAGTACAGGAAAAGGATGGTTGTTTCGACCATCCTTTTTCATACAGAAATAGAAAAAGAATGTTTACAGCTTCACAAATTATTCTAAACGAAAGCGATTGATTATTTTGGATGAATCGGCTAAAATTAAACAGGTATATATGTTGTTATAGTTTTGAAAAGAGGTGCAAGATGTCCGCAGAAAAAATGGAAACGTCTTTTCATTTGACCGTTGAAGCGATCCAACTGCTTCAAAACGCATTGGAAACGTCTTTTTTTGATGCTTACGTAGAGACGATCGAAAATTTTGTTGATCAATACCAAGTTCGCGTGATCGATGGGGTACCAGATGAAGCAACTGCTGCTCGTTTAGAAACCATCTATCAAGAAATTCGAGCAATGGAACTATCGGCAGAAGAAAAACGCAAGCTTGCGCAGTTGGTTTTGTTGAAAGGCAGCCAAACGGAGCGCCTGCAGGCCAATCACCAACTGACACCAGATAGTCTTGGGTTTTTATTCGTCTATTTGATCGAGCAGTTGAGTAGTGCCGACCAACCAGTGAAACTTCTTGATTTATCGGTAGGCATGGGGAATCTCTTATTGACAGTCTTGCTGAATCTGCAATTAGCGAAGCGTCCAGTAGAAGGAACCGGTGTGGATATTGACGAAACCTTGTTGGCGATCGCAGCTGCGACTGGCGAATGGACCAAAGCGCCCTTGCATTTGTTCCATCAAGATGGCTTGCAAGAGCTTTTGATCGAACCGATGGATCTGGCGATCAGCGATCTACCGGTGGGCTATTACCCACAAGATGACAAAGCCCGCAGCTTCATTACGGCGGCTCCAGAAGGGCACAGTTACGCCCATCATTTGTTGATGGAACAAGCGATGAACTATGTCAAAGCTGGCGGTTACGGTTTGTTCTTAGTACCAAGCAACTTCTTGGAAACGGAACAGAGTGAATTTTTGAAAAAATGGCTGAAAGAAAAGGTTTATTTGCAAGGAATGATTCAGCTTCCTGAAGAACTCTTTAAAAATGAACATTCACGTAAAAGTATTTTGCTTTTACAAAACCATGGAGGGACAAGCAAACAAGCAGACGAAGTCTTGCTGGTCAAGCTAGCCTCACTGAAAGAACCAAAGAACATCACAAAACTTTTTGAACAATTTGCGGCTTGGAAAGCAGCAAATCTGTAATATAATTCGGATAAGGAGATCATCATGTCAAAAACAATCGCAATCAATGCTGGAAGTTCAAGTTTAAAATGGCAATTATATCAAATGCCAGAGGAAACAGTTGTCGCTAAAGGAATCGTTGAACGAATCGGTTTGAAAGATTCTATCTTTACCATCAAATATGGGGAAGATCAAAAATTCGAACAAATCATCGACATCAACGATCACGAAGTAGCTGTAAAAATGTTATTGGATCAACTGATCGAATTAAACATTTTAGGTGCCTATGATGAAATCACTGGCGTCGGTCACCGCGTCGTTCACGGCGGAGAAGATTTCCCTGATTCAGTTGTGATCACAGACGAAGTGATGGAACGCATCCAAGCATTGGCTGAATTTGCGCCATTACACAACCCAGCAAACTTGATGGGGATCACTGCTTTCAAAAAAATCTTGCCAGAAATCATCAGTGTCGCTGTTTTTGATACTTCTTTCCATGCAACGATGCCAAAACACAATTACCTATACAGCTTGCCATTAGAGTACTATAACGAATTTAAAGTACGTAAATACGGCTTCCACGGTACAAGCCACCGTTATGTTTCTGAGCGTGCAGCAGAAATGTTAGGTAAACCAATCGAAGAATTAAAAATCATCACTTGCCATCTAGGGAACGGTGCGTCGATCACTGCGGTTGACGGCGGAAAATCAGTAGATACATCAATGGGCTTCACGCCATTAGCTGGTGTAACGATGGGCACACGTTCAGGTGACATCGATCCTGCTGTTTTGCCTTACTTAATGGAAAAATTAGATTTGAATATCGATGAAATGGTGGATGTTTTAAACAAAAAATCTGGTTTATTAGGTTTAACTGGTATTTCCAGCGACATGCGCGATCTAGAAGCAAACTATGACAAAGAAGAAGTCAAAGTTGCTTATGACGTCTTTACTGACCGCATCCGTAAATACATCGGTGGCTATGTCACAACCATGAACGGTGTTGATGCGATCGTCTTTACTGCTGGTATCGGTGAAAATGATGCCCACGTCCGCAGCGAAGTTATCAAAGGCATGACTTGGTTTGGTTGCGAATTAGATGCCGATCAAAATGCAAAACGCGGCGAAGAATTAGTGATCTCAACTGAAGAGTCAAAAGTCAAAGTACTTTTGATCCCAACAGATGAAGAATTAATGATCGCTCGCGATGTGGAACGTTTACGCGGCTAAGCGAAAACATTCTTTAGAAATAGAAGCTGAAACACATGCAAGAGAAATGCTTGCATGTGTTTTTTTTGTAGGAAAGTCCGCAAAATGGGGCTAGAGAGAAAAATTGGTGAAGACCATTTTCTAATTTTTTAAACAGATAATTTAATAATTATACATATGAGAATTGGCTCATACTGCACCTAGGTGGAGGGCTTCTCATTTTGCTTTCATTTGAATTTAAATTTCCCTCCTTTTTTACAAGGTGTTCTCAGAGAAATACCCTTGTAAAAGTTGCCAAATGGGAATAAACTGGCATTTGTGAATTTTCAGAAAAATTCCGCTATTTTATTTTCATTAATTTTTATAAGGGGCCATTACATATGGAAAAAGAAAAAACATTCTTAGGTCAGCCGCGAGGGCTGTCGACTTTATTCTTCACGGAAATGTGGGAACGATTCAGTTATTATGGTATGCGGGCGATTTTGGTGTACTTCATGTACGATGCAGTTGCCAACGGCGGCTTAGGATTGCCAAAAGGAACGGCTGTGGCGATCATGTCGATTTACGGTTCCTTAGTGTATATGTCAAGTATTGTTGGCGGCTGGATCTCGGACCGTCTGTTAGGATCAAATAAATCCGTCTTTTATGGTGGGATCTTGATCATGTTAGGACACATCGTTTTGGCAACACCTTTAGGGATTCCAGCGTTGTTTGTGTCCATGATGCTGATCGTCATCGGAACCGGACTCTTGAAATCCAACGTGTCGGGTATGGTGGGGCATTTATACAGCAAAGACGATATCCGTCGGGATGCTGGTTTCTCGATTTTCTACATGGGGATCAATATTGGCGGCTTGTTAGCACCGATCATCGTCGGGATCTTAGGACAAGAGGTCAACTACCACTTAGGCTTTTCGATTGCTGCTATCGGGATGTTCATCGGTTTGGTGCAGTATTATGTGCAAGGAAAAACCACGTTGAAAAGTGTAGCGATCGCGCCAACGAATCCCTTATCGGCAGCCGAAAAGAAAACCTTCTTCCGAGCAGTCGTTCTGGTTCTTCTCGCATTGGCAGTGTTGTTTGGCGCAGCAGCTGCAACTGGCCATCTGACGGTTGATTTCTTCATCAACTTTATCAGTGTTCTAGGTATTTTCTTACCGATCTACTACTTTACCAAAATGCTCCGTTCGAAAGATGTCACACCAGATGAAAAGAAAAAAGTGTTGGCCTACATTCCGCTGTTTTTGTCAGCGATCGTCTTTTGGTCATTGGAAGAACAAGGCTCATCGATCTTGGCATTGTTTGCCGCTGACCGTACGCAATCAACGTTATTCGGCATCAATATTCCAGCAAGTTTGTATCAAACCTTAAATCCACTTTTTGTCGTCTTATTGACACCTGTCTTTGTCTGGTTGTGGACCAAACTAGGCTCTCGTCAGCCACGGACAGAAGTGAAGTTTGCCATCGGTTTAGTCTTAGCCGGTTTGTCCTTTCTATTGCTAATGCTGCCAAGCCTCTTGTTTGGAGTAGAAGAACGGGTCAGCCCATTATGGTTGGTATTGAGCTTCTTCATTATGATTGCAGGGGAAATGTGTCTTTCACCGGTGGGCCTGTCGGTGACGACCAAACTAGCGCCGAAAGCCTTCGAAGCACAAACCTTGGCGATTTGGTTGTTAGCAGACGCTTCTTCACAAGCCATCAATGCGCAAATCGCTCGGTTCTACACACCGCAAACAGAAGGGATGTACTATGGCATCGTCGGCGGAGTAGCCGTTGTTGTCGGTATCATCTTGTATTTAGCTAGAAAACCGATCCGCAACTTGATCGGCAACATTCATTGATCAAAAAATAAAAACTTGATTTTCCGCCTATGCATGGATTGAACAACCCATGCATACGGTAGGAAAATCAAGTTTTTTTGTTGCGAATCAATCTCTTAATCAATCAAGGGGCTCAATGGCTGGCGCGTGATCTGCTGCTGTGCAATGACCAGGGCTTCTTGGAAGTGCTGCTGTAAAAAGTAGCGGTCATGGCTGACCGCCAACAGGGTCCCTTGATAATCTTGCAGCATTTCTTCAATTTCTTCTCGGGCATAGCTGTCGAGATGATTGGTTGGTTCATCCAAAATCAGGACGTTGATTTTTTCTAAAAAGAGTTTCAGTAACGCCAAACGGATTTTTTCACCACCAGATAAATCTTTGATTCGTTTGGCCACATCACTTTGATAAAACCCACTTTTGGCCAATTGCCGACGAGCAGCCTCTTCGTTTCCTGTCAACGTCTGTACGTAGGCCAACAAGCGACTCTCAGGATCGGCAAACTGCAGCTGTTGGGGCAAATAGCCGATTTGTAAGCTGCTGCCGCGCTTGATAGTGCCGCCGCTAGGAAGCTCCTCACCGAGAAGTAATTTGAGTAAGGTTGATTTTCCGGTACCATTGTCGCCGATGATGGCTAGATGCTCCCCACGGTAGATTGCAAAACTACTGTCTTTGAATAGGAGCTGATCGGCATATTGCTGGTGCAAGTCGCGAACGATGAACACCTCTTTGCCTGATTTTCCGCCATTTGCCAAGCCTTGCAGCCGATTTTTCGGGGGCGCTGGCGGTTTGACCAGCGTAAGTTTCGCTAGGCGGCGTTCCAATTCTTTGGCTTTTTTGAAGAAGGATTCATTGTCTCCTTCATGGCCCCACTGACGAAACCGACGAATCATGACTTTCAGCCGCTGGACTTCTTTTTGCTGCAGTTCGTAATTTTTGGTCAGCTCCGCCAAGCGAGCTTCTTTTAAGACACGAAATCGGCTGTAATTTCCAGGATACTCAACCAAGGCGCCTTCTTCCAGTTCCCAGGTCTTGGTGGTGACTTGATCGAGAAAGTGCCGATCGTGCGAAACGACTAGAACCGCTTTTTTCGTGTTCTGTAAATAATTTTCTAACCAGCGGATACTGGAAAGATCCAAGTGATTGGTTGGTTCATCCAGTAACAGCAGGTCAGCATCAGCAACTAATACTTTGGCTAAAGCGACTTTAACCCGTTCACCGCCGCTAAGCTCTGTTAAGCGTGCGTTCTGTCGATGGGGAATTCCTAAGCCTTGTAAGATCGCGGAAATTCGGTCTTCTAATCCATAGCCGCCCAGCTCTTCAAAGCGCTGCTGCAACTCGCCATAACGGATCAGACACTTCTCTAAATCAGTATCGGGTTCTGCCATCAAGGCTTCGTAATGGCTCATTTGCTGCTTGAGTTCTTGAATGGTAGCAGCAGAATGGAGCAGGTAGTGGGTAACGGTTGCTTCAGAAACTGTCAGCTCTTGCTCGACCGTCCCGATCCTCAAGCCTTTTTGGCGGCTGATAACGCCGCTATCGACGCCTTCACTGCCAGTCAAGATTTGTAAAAAGGTTGATTTGCCCGTTCCGTTGATGCCGACTAGGGCAATTTTTTCCCCAGCTTCGATTTGGCAGGATAACTCCTCAAATAACGGATTCCCGCCGATGGTTTTTTTAATAGCAATTGCTTGTATGATCATGATCTCTCTCCTTGAGACCACTCAAAAAGGCCATGGATATCCATGGCCAGTGTTATTTAAACTCAGATTCTCTTGAGAAAAATACCTTGAGATGGCCATTGATTTTACGTGAATTTCACTGTTTTGGACAGACTCGTCCCGTCAACAGCAACTGTAAAACCAATTGCATGGCTAAATGCGATATGGTATCGTTGGTAATTTTCATTACTTGTTATTTTAGTCATGCGCATCATGGTAGTTTCCCCTCCTTTGTGTCTTTGTCTTTTCAGTGTACCTGAAAGTATTAGAAAGTTCAACCAGTACTGGCGGTTTCTTAGCGTTCCTCGATGCGTAATTCTGTCAGAGAGCTTTCTTTCATCTGACCGATGACTAATGGAACAGTCTCATGAACCACATCGCTGTATTCTAAGCCGAACCAGCGTTCAGGTGAAATGGTATGGCGTTTGATAAAAAGCTTCGTCTGCATGACTTGCTTCTGCCATTTGCTTAATGCAGTTGCATTCGACAGCTCTTCTTCGATCATCACGAATTGGAAATCGCCCACATTGCGTCCAGGCGTTAAGGAGTAGCGTTGCGGCTGCAGCGGCAAGCGACCATCTTTCATTAATTCTTGAATGATTTGGCGAATGTAGAGATTGACTTCTTGCGGCACCCGAAAGCCGAGATAAAGCTTTAGTTTAACGATAAAATCGGTATCTGCCATCGAAACTTCATATTTTTTCGTATAGGGTTCATCGGTGACTTCCACATTGACGAACCAATACACTTTGGCACGCTTCGGTCGTTTGTCTAAAATGGAATAGATGAACTGCTGACCGATCTGATCGTCTTGCAGCTTAGGAACCATGAAGACGACGTTCGTCTGAGATAACGGCAAAGAATCATCTTCCCGCAACTGTTTCAATTGAGGGATGTAGGTAGAAAGTGTAACTTCTTCGGCAGCATTTTCTTGAATACGATTGCCCCATTCCCAAATCAGCATCACGCCGATGATCACGCTGGCTAATAAGATGGCAACGTAACCGCCATGGAAAAATTTGGTCGCACTGGAGATAAAGAAAATCCCCTCGATCGCTGCAAAAAAGAGCGTGATGAACGGTGCCAAGAAACGGGTCTTCTTGTTTTGGTGCAAGTAGAAATACAGCAAAATAGTGGTCATCAACATCGTTACCGTAATGGCCAATCCATAAGCAGCTTCCATCCGAGTAGAGGTCTGGAAGAACAAGACCACGCCAGAACAGGCGATCCACAGCAAGGTGTTCAAGGCAGGAATGTACATTTGCCCGATAGACGCCCCCGGATAGATGATTTGCATCCGCGGCAATAGTTTCAACTTGATGGCTTCAGAAACCAAGGTAAAGGAGCCAGACAGCAGGGCTTGCGAAGCAATGATGGCAGCGAGGGTGGCAAAGCTGACGCCAAAGACTGTCCACCCTTGCGGCAACGCTTGGAAGAATGGATTCAAGTTTTCGATTTCTTGATAAGTCGGGTTTTGATAGACTTGCAGCAACCACGCCGCTTGACCAAAGTAATTCAGCATCAAGCAGATTTTGATATAGGGCCAGCTGGCATAAATGTTTTTCTTGCCCACGTGACCTAAGTCTGAGTAGAGGGCTTCCGCACCAGTCGTTGCCAAAAAGATATTGCCGAGAATAAAGAGACCGGCACTGTTATCGGGACTAAAGAGCAAATTGATCGCATAACGGGGATCAAGGGCGCGAATCACCGAAAGGTCACCAGCAAAGTTCATCACCCCGACGATGCCTAAGAAGGTGAACCAGCCTAGCATAATCGGTCCGAAGGCTTTGCCGACAAACTCAGTCCCAAAACGCTGCAGGGCAAAGAGGACCAATAAGATTGCTAAGGTGATGCCGACGATGATCGATTGGTCATTGCCGAAGCGATCAAAAAAGGCTGGAATCCCCCGTAATCCTTCGATGGCAGTGGTTACGGTCACGGCTGGCGTCAATACCCCATCTGCTAGCAGGGCTGCGCCCCCGATGATCGCTGGAATAATCAAGTAGCGGCTGTTTTTACGAACTAAGGTATAAAGGGAAAAAATCCCGCCTTCTCCATGGTTATCCGCGTTTAATGCGATCAAGACGTACTTGATCGTCGTTAACAAGGTCAGCGTCCAAAAGACGAGTGAGACGCTGCCTAAGATAAAATCGGGCGTTAAGGTGCGGAGTCCGCCATTATCCTCCACCAGGGCATTCATTACGTAAAGCGGGCTCGTACCGATATCACCGTAGACCACCCCCATGGCGACTAAAAGTCCGCCGGCGGTCACTTTTTTCATTTTACTTGAACTCATTGACTGTTTTCCCTCCATTTTAAACTGCAAAAAGACCTAAGCGGCCCCTTGCCACTTAGGTCTTGCAAGAAACATCTTAAACCAGCGGATTCCCGCTTGCTGTTGATCTAAGATCATGGAACGATCCATGTGCTACTCCCCTAAAGTGCTCTTATTATCTTTGTTTTTACAGCTCCTGTCAATTGATTTGTTAAAAATGGCAATAAACATTTTTCATTTCCTGCTTTTCAGCGTAAGATAACAATAGGTATGGAATAAGGAGGCAGGAAAATGATTGAGATCAAGAATCTGACGAAACAGTATGGACCAAAAAAAGCGTTGTCTGATCTTTCCCTGACGATCCGTCAAGGGGAGATCTTTGGCTTTCTGGGACACAACGGAGCAGGGAAGTCGACCACGATCAAAAGCTTAGTGAGTATTTTGCAACCGACGAGTGGGGAAATCTATTTTGATGGCCAATCCCTCGTGGAACATCGCGAAGCGATAAAAAAACAAATTGCTTATGTGCCGGACACGCCAGATTTGTTTTTACAGCTAACGGCAGGGGAGTATTGGGACTTGATTGCCGCCGCGTATGAGGTGCCAGCAGCGGAAAAGGCCGAGCGTTTGCAAAAATTAGGGCGCTTGTTTGATATGCTGTCTCATGAAGAAGAGACCATCGCCAGCTTTTCCCATGGAATGCGGCAAAAAACGCTGCTGATTGGGGCATTGATCCCCGATCCGGACATTTGGATCTTGGATGAACCGTTACAAGGCTTAGATCCCCAAGCGGCGTATGATTTAAAAGAAATGATGAAACAGCATGCTGCCAAGGGCAAGACCGTGATTTTTTCCACCCACGTCTTAGACACCGCCCAGCAGTTGTGTGATCAATTGGCGATTTTGAAAAAAGGCGAGCTGCTGTACAATGGCTCAGTGGCAGATTTGCTGGCACAGCATCCGTCGCTTTCTTTGGAAACGATCTATCTGCAAATGACTGGGAGAAGTCAAGAAGAAGCGATTCTTGCAGAAGCGGAGGAAGCGTAGATGCGAAAACAACAATTTCTGACGCTGACCTCCGTTAATTTGCGGTATGCCAATCCCCAACTAACAGACAAAGCCCGCAAAAAAGGCAAGGCTGGTTCGACCTTGACCAGTTATCTGTTGTTTCAATATGCGCTTTCTGGGGTAGTGTTTCTCCTAATCTATGGCTTGACGATGATCACATTGGATTTTAGTCAGATGCCGGGCTTTTTTACCTATTATGTCGCTTTGTTCGGAATCTTAGGCTTTTCCCAAGGGATTTCGTCCATTTACAATGTCTTCTTCGAAAGTCAAGACCTGCCAGCGTATTTGCCGCTGCCCTTTCGACAGAGTGAAATTTTTCTGGCAAAGATCGTGGTGGTATTTCTTACCGTTGCGCCGTTTATTTTTCCTTTGTTGGTCTTATTTCTCCTGACAGGGATTCGGGCAAACGTCTTTTTCTTGCTGACGATCTTATGGGCGTTCTTGCTGTTCGGCTTGTTTTTAGTCTTGATCTTCAGCATTTGCAGCTTGATCGTCTTCAGCCTGACCCGCACCAAGTTTTTCTTGAAGCATAAAAAATTGGTCACTAGTTTATTGCTAGGCGTGACGATGCTGGTTGTTGTGATCGGGGTCTTAATGATGAATCAGGTGAATACTTATGAGACAGACGTGGTAGACCGGGGAGCGATCAGCTTTTTATTGCCTTTTTATTATGTGATGGTGGCACCGTTTCAAACGACCGGTTTGCTTAGCTTGCTAGGGATCATCGCCACAGCAGGCGTGCTGCTTTTTGCCCTCTATCGATTGATCTTGCCGAAGTTTTATGAGCAAGTGGCAGCCGCGGCGCCTAACCAAGGGAGTGTTCGTCGGAAACATAAGCCCAATCAAGGCTTGGGCCAGCTGTTGTTTAATTACAATTCGCAGTTGATCCGTGATCCGAATTTGATCATGCAAGTCTTTTCTTCTTCGTTGCTGATGCCCATCATTTTCTTAGTGTCTTTTGTGTTTACAGGAGCGATTCAGTTAAGTGAATTGGATGAGCGGTTTATCGGTGTTGTTTTCGTGGCGGGGATAGCCTTGGCGGCACTGATGGTCAACCCGACTTCTTTTATCAGTAATTTGATTTCATTGGATCAGGAGAATTTCTTGTTTGTCCGCTCCTTGCCGCTATCGATGAAGCGCTACTTGCGGGAAAAATTCCGCTTTGGCGTCGTTTTGCAGCTGAGCTTAACGGCAGTCATCGTGCTGGCAGCAGTGCTTTTATTCAAAATGCCGCTGATTTTGGCTATCTCTTTCCTAGTAGGAGCACTTTGGAGCAGTTTTCTTTTGTGCTTGAAATATTTTGCTCGTGATTATCGATTGCTGCTTTTGGATTGGACCAATATCAGTCAATTGTTTACGAGAGGGGCGGGGAGTCTTGGGTTAGCCATTGGAACAGTCGCAACGCTATTTCTTTCCGTCATTGTTATCATCCTTTATGGCTTTGCTGCGACTTCGGTTGATTTTTGGTTATTGAATGGTCCGGTTTTCTTTGTGATCCTCTTGACCAGCGTCCTTTGGATAGCCCATTATCACCATAGATTTTGGCGTCGTTTTTCCTAAGGGAAGCGACGCTTTGCTTTTTTTATTTAAGGATGGGTAAATTAACTATTTATTCAGAAAATTCAGAAAAACTATTTACAATCAAAAGGAAACATGGTTAGATAGGAGTACCTATTACTTTGCTTTCATTTTTTGCTGTACAAGTTTGGATAACCGACTTGTCAAAGAGCTGTGACCAAAGGCAAAAAGACCAATGAGACCTAAGTGCTCGTTAACTCTTTTGCTTTTGTCACGGTTTTTTTTGCACAAAAAAACCTGCCAAGCAGCGGCAGGTCGTCTCACTATTAAGCTTTCGTGTGGTCTTTTGCTGGGACTTTGTTTTCTAGGTCTGTCCGTACAACTAACACATCACAGCCGGCATGGCGAATGACATATTCAGAAACGGAACCGATAAAGATTCGTTCCACGGCATTTAAACCAGTGGCACCGATCATAATCAAATCGATGTCGTGATCTTCTGGCAATTGTTTGGCAATGATCGGTTTTGGCGAGCCGTATTCGATCACAGTTTTGACCGCAGTTACTTGATGCTTGCGGGCATAATCCTCATAGTCTTTCAAGGTTTGTTTGGCCATTTCGGTTGCTTGTTCAGCAAGCATGCCGTCAAAAGAAGAAACGGTTTGAAAGGCACGAGTGTCGATCACATGTGCTAAAACCAATTCAGAATCATTCCGCTGTGCCACGTTCACGGCTTTTTTGAAGGCTAATTCTGACTCGCTAGACCCATCGACGGCTACCATGATTCGTTGATATTGTTGTAACATAAGAAACACTCCCATCTGTTATCTTCTACTTTTATTGTAATGCTTTTTTCTGGAAAAAGAAAACCTAATCTTTCTTTTTTTTCATTTTTTGTGCCAGCAAGATGCTGAAAGATGCGGAAGAGAGCAGCAATAAAGCCAAATAAAACAAGGCAATCAGCTCCTTATCGACAAAGCCCACAACCAATGCCACCACGCCTAAAAGGAAATGAATGAGACTATAGGTTTTTAAGAAGACCTTATTCGCCTCGGTGGTAGGGATCAAAGTGAAAAAAATCGCTTGTTTGGCATAAAGCAAATAACTGGTGCCGAATAATACGAGTGCCACGATCGTAAATAATAGAAGAATCATAAACATACGCCATCCTGTCCTAAGTTGATAAGTTTAGTATAGCGAACCCTAGAAAGAATAGCAAAAGCCACCCTTACTCTGATGTCAGGCAAGGACGTTTCACTGTTGCTATCGGTTAGAAAACGCAAAAAAGCCATCTGTTAAAAACAGATGGCACATTCTAAAAAGAATGGGTAATATCCGTTGATGCCGTTCTTTTTCCCATAGTATTGATCCCGCAAATTCTAGCAGGTGGGTTCCACGGTCTAAGCTTCGAACTACCAAAGGAAAAGGCATGTTACCAGCATTGACACAAGACGGATCCCAAGATATCAATAAAAATGTTCGGTCAACACACAAAAGGGACAACTCGTACATCACAGAATTCCCACCCTTATAGTAGCATAGGAATGACGAAGGTGCAATAAAGTTGTTTGAAAACGATACCAAAAAGTCGCTATTTTTTTTAAGTACCTAGTTTTTTTTCTTTCGCTGCTGCAATTGTTGGTACCGTTGACCTAAGGCTTGCTCATATTTACCAGTGGCTTTTGGTTGGTAATAATGAGTATTTTTCAGCTTATCAGGTAAGTATTGCTGATCGACCCAGGCATCATCAAAATTATGTGGGTATTGATAGCCGACACCCCGATTCAAGCTTTGGGCACCCTTGTAATGACTGTCTCGTAAATGATCCGGGACATCGCCAGCTTTACCGCTGCGAATATCTGCGATCGCTGCATCCAATGCCATGTAGGCAGAGTTGGATTTTGGTGACAGACATAGATCGACCACTGTATCGGCTAACGGAATCCGAGCTTCTGGCAAGCCCAAACGTTCAGCGGCTAACACAGCATTGACGGTTCGAGCAGCGGCTGCTGGGTTAGCTAAACCAATGTCTTCATAGCCGATGACCATCAAGCGCCGACAAATGATCGCCAGATCGCCTGCCTCTACTAAACGACCTAAGTAATGCAGCGCACCATCCACATCGCTGCCGCGAATCGATTTTTGAAAAGCAGAGATCACATCATAGTGCGCATCCCCATCTTTATCGTGGGTCAATGCTTTACGCTGGACGCACTCTTCGATGATCGCTAAGGTCAAATGAATAATGCCGTCTGGTCCTTTTGGGGTGGAACGAGCAGCGAGCTCTAAGCCGTTTAGCGCACTTCGTAAATCACCGTTGGTCGCTCGCGAGAGATGCAAGCGGGCATCATCGGTCAATACGATGGTTTCTGATCCAAGTCCGCGAGTTTCATCTGCTAAGGCTTGATCAATGGCGGTCAAAATGTCTTCTTCTTGGAGCGGTTTGACTTCAAAAATCTGTGTCCGACTGCGAATCGCTGGATTGATCGTAATGTAGGGATTTTCCGTCGTGGCACCGATCATAATGATCTTGCCGCTTTCTAAATGGGGCAGTAAAAAGTCTTGTTTTGTCTTGTCTAGTCGATGGACTTCATCAAGCAATAAAATGACAGTACCGCTCATTTTGGCTTCCTCTGCCACGATCTGCAGGTCTTTTTTTGTATCTGTGGCGGCGTTCAGCATGCGAAACGCATAGCGTGTCGAGCCGGCGATCGCACTGGCAATGCTGGTTTTTCCGGTTCCCGGCGGTCCGTATAGGATCATCGAAGAAAGCATTTTGGCTTCGACCATTCGGCGAATGATTTTCCCCGGGCCAACCAAATGCTGCTGTCCGACGACTTCATCTAAGTTCCGTGGCCGCATTCGATAAGCAAGTGGCTGCTGCATAAAACGATCCTCTCCTTTTCCTGTAAGTATAACATAAGAACGTATATTCTCATAAACAAGCTGATTTGCGTCTTTACAGAAACAAAAGGGCGCTTATTTTCCACTCAGTCAGCAAAAATCAGGTTCGTTGAAAAGAAATCGTTGAGATCGTCGTAACTCTGTAGTCAAAGATAGTAAGTTCGTCGAGAATTGTGTAGAATAAAGAGGGTGATGAGAATGGATGAATTAATGGCACTTTTTGCGACACAGCCGACAACGACCATCGCACGTGCCTTATTAGGAATGTATTTGGAACATGAGACCCCAGAAGGAACAGTAGGTGGGTATATCGTGGATTGTGAAGCGTATCTAGGTCCCGATGATTTGGCGGCTCATAGTGTGGGCATGCGAAACACACCAAGGGTTCGGGCGATGTATCAGGAACCAGGTACGATTTATTTATATACGATGCATACGCATCGAATCGTCAACTTTATTACGCAGCCAAAAGGCATCCCGCAAGGAATCATGATTCGCGGGCTAGAACCGGTGGATGGGATCGCTTTGATGGAGCAACAACGACAAAAAACAGGACCGGATGTAGCCAACGGCCCCGGGAAACTGGTACAGGCACTGCAGATCCCCGCTGAGCTTTATGGAGAATCGATTTTTACAAGCCCACTGCATTTGGTTCCTGAGCGCCGACGTACCCCAAAAGAAATTTTGGCATTGCCTCGGATCGGTATCCCAAATAAAGGGGAATGGACCCAGATGCCGCTTCGTTTTGCGGTGGCTGGCAATCCGTATTTGACAAATATACGAAAAACCGCTGTTCAGCAAGACCATGGATGGTGTTAAGAAAGAAGGAATAGTGATGGCGAAAGAAACGATATTGACTTACTTAGATCAGCGATTAACGAAAAAAATCACCGACTATGATGTGGCGATCGATTGGGATGCCAAAAATCATACGATCGAATTGGTGCTGCGCTTGTTTGCTGAAAATCCTCACCACGTGCAGATCGACGATGCACAAGGTGTGGCATCAGAAGAAGCGATCATTGAATTTGAAGATGGGATTTTGCTGTATGATCCACAAAAATCAACGTTTGATGAAGAAGATTATTTAGCGACGATCCCTTATGCAGGGAAAAAAGGGATCCAAAAAGCCTTGTTAGACGGATTGGTTGATTACATTCAAGAAATTTTAGAAGAAGGCCAAAGCGATCTGCTTGATTTCTTGAACGATGACAGTGAAGAAGCGATCTTTGAATTGCGATTCAACGAAGAAGAATTTGTGGAGAAAATGACGAACTATCAAGCGGGAGCTGGGGAAACCATGATCCCGTACCCTAGTTACTAAGGAGAACGAACATGAAATGGAATGAAGTAACCGTAGCGACAGCTAGCGAAGCAGTGGAAGCAGTCGCCAATATTTTAATGGAACACGGAGCAAGTGGGGTAGCGATCGAGGACGTTTTAGATATCGAAAATTTTAAAAGCGATGCGTATGGCGAAATTTTGGATAAAGAAACCTATACGACCTTAGAAGAAGGCGCCCAAGTCAGTGCCTATTTCCCAGAGACGATCTTTTTACCAGAAGTGCTGCCGACGATCAAAGCAGCCATCGACCGTCTGCCAGAATATGGTTTGGCGATCGGCAAAAACACCATCACAACGAGCGAGGTCGTGGAAGAAGCATGGGCGACGGCCTGGAAAAAATATTACCATCCAGTCCGTATCTCCCGCTATCTGACGATCGTGCCGAGCTGGGAAAACTATCAACCGCTGCAAGAAGAGGAAAAGATCATCACCCTTGATCCGGGGATGGCTTTTGGAACCGGCACGCATCCTACGACACGCTTGACATTACAAGCCCTAGAAGTCTACTTGCGAGGCGGTGAAACCGTCTTAGATGTCGGGACGGGTTCAGGCGTGTTGAGTATCGCCAGTAAATATTTAGGTGCCAAAGACGTGTTCGCTTATGATCTAGATGAAGTCGCTGTGAGGTCCGCCCAAGAAAATATGGCGATGAACCCTATTGCTCACGATGTGACCGTGCAGGCCAATGATCTCTTGCAAGGAGTGACGGTCCCTGCTGATCTTATCGTTGCCAATATTTTAGCGGACATCATTCTATTGATGATCCCTGATGCGTGGCGTCTATTGAAGCAAGAAGGGACCTTGATCGTTTCTGGGATCATTGAGACGAAAAAACAATTAGTGATCGATGCCATGATCGCACAAGGCTTTGAGATCGATCAATTGTTCAATCAAAAAGACTGGTATGCGATCGCCTTTAAAAAAACAGAGGTAGAGTAAGATGCAGCGATATTTTTTACAGGAGCCTTATGAAGCAAAAGCGGTGTTTGCCGTTTCGGGAGAACCCTTCCACCATATGATCCGAGTGATGCGCATGACTCCCGGGGCAAAAGTCGGTTTAGTGTTTGAGGATCATTTGGCGATCATTGCCAAGATCAAAGAAGCCGATGAAGAAACGGTGTACTTAGAGGAAGTCGAAAAAGAACAGCAGGACAAGGAATTGCCGCTGCAGGTCACGATCGCTAGCGGCTACCCGAAAGGCGACAAGCTGGACTTGATCGTTCAAAAAGGAACGGAGCTGGGGGCGGCAGCCTTTATCGGTTTTCCTGCGCAAACTTCGGTCGTGAAATGGGATCAAAAGAAATTACAGAAAAAGCAGCAGCGGCTGCAAAAAATCGCCCAAGAAGCGGCGGAGCAATCCCAACGGCAGATCGCACCAGCCATCACGCTGCTGGATAACGCCAAAGCATTTTGGCAAAGCCTCAGTCAGTATGATGCGGTCCTAGTGGCTTATGAAGAATCAGCCAAACAAGGAGAAGCAGCGATGCTGCTGCAAGTGATCACCGCATTGCCTGTTGGCAGCAAAGTTTTAGCGATCTTTGGTCCAGAAGGCGGTCTGACCCCCTCCGAAATCGAAGAAGCCCAGCAAAACAACGCCAAATTATGCGGGTTAGGCCCTCGAATTTTACGAACAGAAACAGCACCATTTTATTTTTTAAGTGCTGTCAGTGTGCTAACGGAATTAAAGAGGATGTGAGTTGATGAATAAGAACCAAGAAGCAATCAGTGTCCGTTTGTTGACGGCCGATCTGACCGACTGGGTCTTGAAGGATTTTATCAATCAATATAAGACGACCTTAAAGGAAGTCGTCGTTTTGCCTAGTGCCATTCGACGGGCGAAAATCTTGGCACAAGGCTCTTCCCTACAAATCGGCGCAGTGATCGATTACCCCCTTGCCCAAGGAACATTGGCAAAGGTGGCGTTTGAAATCGGTCGGGCGTTTATGGAAGGCGCCGATTTTTTGGAAGTCTGGCTGCCAGCTTCTTCCTTCATGGAAAATGATCGTGGCTTTGCGGAGTTGACTGAAACGATCCGCTCCTTGACCTTGACAGGAGGAGAGATCCGCTTAGCTGTGCAAACCGAGATCATGAATGAATTGACGAAGATCCAAGTAGCACAACGCTTGAAAGAAGAAGCTTGGTCAAAGATCGTGTTAGGGCAAAAACAACCGCTAGCAGAAGCATTGCATGACGTGAGCTTGTTTTCCTTAGATGGTGGTAGTCAACTGTCGATCCAGATCAATCCTGACACAGTAGATGAACAAGCGCTGCAATCACTACAGGCTGCTGGCGCTGAGAAAATCGGGCTCTCGTATCATGTTTTTGAAGAATTGCTTAAGGACCAGCCGTCGCCCGATGTGCTTTGAACAACAGCGATTGAAAAATAGCTGAAAAATTTGTATAATAATACTACTAAAATAAGAACTGCAGGTTAGACAGGAGTCCCATGCTTAGAACGTTTGTCCGCAAGGCTTTGGGTGCGTGACGAAACGTTAACAGCGACTTCTGTCTGCCTTTTTGATAGCACAAAAAAGAAAAGCAGGAGGCGGAATGAATGGCAAAAGAAGTTATATTGACCGGGCCCAATGTCATCAAATTGGTCGCTCATTATATGAGTGAAGAGCATGTTGCCTTTGTCCAAAAAGCATTAGATTACGCGACAGAAGCCCATAAAGAACAATTCCGTAAATCCGGCGAGCCTTACATTATTCATCCAATCCAAGTTGCGGGGATCTTGGCAGAATTGCAGATGGACCCTCATACCGTTGCAACTGGTTTTTTGCATGATGTCGTCGAAGATACCGATGTGACGTTAGCCGATCTGAAAGAAGAATTCGGTGCCGATGTAGCGATGCTAGTGGATGGCGTGACCAAGCTGGGTAAGATCAAGTACAAATCTCATGAAGAACAATTAGCAGAAAATCATCGAAAAATGTTGATCGCCATGGCGCAAGATTTACGGGTCATCATGGTCAAACTGGCTGACCGTTTACATAATATGCGTACGTTGAAACATCTGCGGGAAGACAAACAACGCCGCATCGCCCAAGAAACGATGGAAATCTATGCCCCATTGGCTCATCGTTTAGGGATCAGCCGCATCAAATGGGAATTAGAAGATATTTCTTTGCGTTATTTGAATCCACAGCAATATTACCGAATCGTGCATTTGATGCAGACAAAGCGAGAAGAACGGGAATCTTACGTTTCTGAAACCGTAGAAGAGATTCGGATCGCCACCGAGGAACTAGATATCTATGCTGAGATCTATGGCCGACCAAAGCATATTTACTCAATCTATCGCAAGATGAAAGACCAAAAGAAACAGTTCAATGAAATCTATGATTTGTTGGCGATCCGAGTGATCGTTGACTCCATCAAAGATTGTTATGCGGTTTTGGGAACGATCCATACAAAATGGAAACCAATGCCTGGGCGGTTCAAGGATTATATCGCGATGCCAAAAGCCAACATGTACCAATCGCTGCATACGACGGTCATTGGTCCCAAAGGCAATCCTGTCGAGATCCAAATTCGGACCCATGAAATGCATGAGATCGCTGAATTTGGGGTTGCTGCGCACTGGGCCTATAAAGAAGGCAAGACCGAAAAAGTCAGAGCCGACAAGATGACCCAACAAGTTGGCTGGTTCCGAGAAATCTTGGAACTGCAAGATGAAAGCTATGATGCTTCTGAATTTATGGAAGGTGTCAAAGGCGATATTTTCAGCGACAAAGTCTATGTTTTCACGCCAAAAGGTGATGTGACGGAGTTGCCTCAAGGCTCCAGTCCCCTGGATTTTGCCTATAGCATCCATACCGACATCGGTAACAAAACCACCGGCGCCAAGGTCAACGGCAAGATGGTCCAATTGGACTACAAGCTAAAAAATGGGGACATTATCGAGATCTTGACCTCACCAAATTCCTTTGGTCCAAGCCGCGACTGGGTCAAACTAGTGGCTACCAGCAAAGCGAAGAACAAGATCAAACGATTTTTTAAAGCCCAAGATCGTGATGAAAACATCATCAAAGGGCATGAGGCAGTGGTTCGTACCTTACAAGATATGGGCTTTGTGCCGAAAGAATTTTTGACGAAAAGCAAAATGGCGGAAGCTTGCGAACGGTTCAACTACCAAACAGAAGATGATCTATTTGCCTCTGTCGGCTATGGGGAAGTTAGTCCCACGACTTTAGCCAACCGTTTGACCGAAGAAGAACGGCGCGAGAAACAAATCGAGAAGCAAAAGCAGCAAGTCCAAGAGATGATCAATCAACCGACGAAAAAAGAACCAGAAAAAATGAAGGTTCGTCACGAAGGCGGCATTGTCATTGAAGGGGTCGATAACTTGTTGATCCGTATCTCCCGCTGCTGCAATCCGGTCCCTGGAGATTCGATCGTCGGCTACATTACCAAAGGCCGAGGAATCTCGATCCACCGTAGCGATTGTCCCAATGTTCAAAACAAAGACGCCGCGAACCGTTTGATCGATGTTGAGTGGGAAGATGCCACCGACATCAACAAAGAATACGATGCCGATCTTGAGATCTACGGCTATGATCGTTCTGGGTTGCTCAATGATGTCTTACAGACAGTCAACACTGTCACGAAGCGCTTAGTGAGTGTCGAAGCCAAAACCAACAAAGACAAAATGGCAACGATCCGCATCACGGTGGCGATTCAGAATTTGACCCATTTGAAATCGATCGTTGATAAGATCAAGCAGATTCCAGATGTTTACAGCGTCAGACGTACGAAGGGATGAGAAAGAATGCGGGCAGTGATCCAGCGAGTCAGTCAAGCAAGTGTGTCGATTGAGGAGAATATCGTCGGTGCGATCCAACAAGGGTTTATGGTTTTATTGGGGATCACCCATGAGGATACAGGCGACGATGTGGCTTATCTCGTAAGAAAAATCAAAAATCTGCGGGTTTTTGAAGACGAAGAAGGTAAAATGAATCGGTCACTGGAAAGTATAAATGGCGCCGTCTTGAGTATTTCACAGTTCACCCTCTATGGGGAGACCAAGAAAGGCAATCGTCCCAGCTTCATTCAAGCGGCACCGCCAAGTATTGCGATCCCGCTTTACGAAGCTTTTAATGAAGGCTTAAAAGCAGAAGGGATCACTGTTGCTACTGGAAAATTTGGTGCAGATATGCAAGTCGCCTTGGTCAATGATGGCCCGGTGACGATTGTGATCGATACGAAAGAAAAATAAGTGATACAAAACGAAGGATTTTCTCGCTGGGAAAGAGTGAGAGAATTCCTTCGTTTTTTTATACTCTCGAAAGCGCCAAGCATTTTTGATGGAATCCAAGTAAAATTTAAGTTGAAATCGGGAAATCTTACAAAACTGTTAGCAAAAATCCCATTCTTTTATTTGTTATTTAACATCTTTTTCTTGTTCTTTTATAAGGGTTTTTAAATGGAAATATCGTTTGTACTCGTTTTTTAATATTTAAAATTCGAAAAACGACCCTTTATTGCGATTGTTCTTGAGGGAGAAGTATGGAATAATTGTTAAAAAATAATGTCACTGGAGGAAAAAACAATGAACTTTTGGCAGCGTGCATTAAAAAGTATCACCAGAAGAAAAGGGAAATCATTTATTTTATTTTTAGTTCTATTTATTTTAGGCAATGTGATCGCTGGTGCTGTAGCAATTCAACAATCCACTGCTAACGTGGAACGAGAGACGAAACGCAAGATGGGGAACGTAGCTACGGTGGAAATGGATTGGGAAGGTTTTGAAAAAGATCATGCGGATGCTTCGGACGAAGAGCGGTCTCAAGAAGATTTTTATCCGAAACCACCAGCACTGGATGTTTATGAGCAAATCGGTCAATTAAGCTATGTCAAACATTATGACTATCAAATGATGGGCAGTTTAGAAACGAAAGAACTGAAAGCGTATGTACCAGAAGATGGTTCAATGGAGATGGGCGGTCAATACTTCACATTGAAAGGCGGCAATTTGACACAGCCAATAGATATGCAAGAAGGATTGATTCGTCTGGATGAAGGCGAAGGCCTAACGGAAAAAGATTTAAATGAACTGACGAATGCGGTATTAATCAGTAAAGAAGTTGCTGAACTGAACAACTTGAGTGTCGGTGATCAGCTCGTTTGGGATATCCGGACAAATTCCATGATGGGTGGTGGAAGCGAGATCGTGGATGACGAAGAAAACGATGGCACAGAAGAAACTAGTGATGACAGCAACAGCGCCAGCTTTGATTATCCTGTGACGATCGCTGGGATTTTTTCGGTAGTTAAAAAAGATCAGAGCAATCAAAATGATTCATCGGATCAAAGTGGTAGTCAAAACTCCGATACGATATGGCAAGTGATGGATCAAATCAATACGTTTTATGCCAGTAATAATTTAGTCCTCGATTTTACCAAGATCCAAGCAGAGAAGCTTTGGGGTGAAGAAATCGATGAAGATGCAGATACCTATTATCAACCGATCTTTGTCCTAAATTCAACGGATGACGTCGAAGCCTTTAAACAAGAATCCGGTGCATTATTGCCGCAATACTATCGTGTCATTGCCAATACGGATCAATACGAGCAGATCGCCGGTGGTTTTAATCGTTTAGGGGTGATCGCAAATTACATCGTGATCATTGCCTCGATCGCTACCATCTTTATTATTTCCTTAGTGGTCTTGCTTTTTTTACGAGATCGGAAACAAGAATTGGGCATCTATCTCTCCTTAGGGGAAAGCCGTGGGAAAGTCATTGGACAGATCGTGATTGAAGTCTTGCTGGTTAGTTTGGCCGCACTGCTATTGTCCTTAGTGACCGGGAACTTATTAGGTGGTGCCGTTTCAAACACCTTGATGCAAAACGATTGGATGAGTAATCAAAATGAGATGGGCGGTATTTACTATGGCGGCTTGATGGCAGCTGATATTGATTATATGGATATCAAAAATGCTTATCAAGTATCCTTCTCAGCCGGCTACATCATCACGTATCTGCTGTTAGGTCTAGGAACTGTCTTACTCTCAGCGATTTTACCGCTATTGTATATTTTACGCTTGAATCCAAAGAAAATCATGATGTAGGAGGAACCAACGATGACTTTATTAGAAACGAAAGCAGTCGATTACTATTACCAAGACGGCGATCAGCGCCGCTATATACTGAAAGAGACCTCTGTTTCTTTTGAAAAAGGGACTTTCTATGCCATCTTAGGACAATCTGGTTCGGGAAAAACGACGTTTTTATCCTTGATCAGTGCGTTGGATAGTCCGAAAAGCGGTCAAGTACTTTATGAAGGCACCGATATCGAAAAAATCGGGCATGAGAATTATCGCCGCGACGACATCAGTATCATTTTCCAAAGCTATAATCTGATTCCCTATTTGAGTGCAGTCGAAAATGTCTTAGTGCCGATGGCGATCACGAAAAATCAGCTACCAGACAATCAACGAGAAGTGGCGTACAATTTGCTGGATTATATAGGCATCACTAAAGAAAAAGCCGATCGTCTCGTCAATCAATTATCTGGTGGGGAACAACAACGGGTAGCGATCGCCCGGGCGTTAGCCACCAATGTCGATATCATTTTAGCGGACGAACCAACCGGGAATTTGGATGAAGAAATGGAACAAGAAATCATCGATATCTTTAAAGAGCTGGCACACGTCCACAACAAATGTGTGATCGTCGTGACCCACGCCAACGAGATCGCTCAACAAGCGGATGAAGTCTTGTATTTACGTAAAGGTGTGTTGAGCAAACATGAGTGATTTTTTATCAAATTTTAGCCCGGACAACTATGATGGCAAAAAGAAACCCACGCCCGATCGCGAGAAAAAAAACAGCGAACCTGTCGTAGATCAAAACGCAAGTGGCGCGGAGCAAGCGGGCAAACCAGCAGAGCCGACGACGGTTCACCAATCAGAAGAGTCGACCGCTAGTGAGCCACTGAGTCGTTCGGCAGCCCGTCAACAAACACAGACGACTGAAGCAAAAGCGGCGAGTTCTTCGACGGAAAAGGTAGCATCAAAGGAACCAGTCAGCCGGTTTGGGAAAGAAGAAACGGAATTTGATCCGACCTACAAAAAGCGTAAGCAGAAAAAAATCTTGCTGATTGCCCTACTGACCGCCTTGGCGGTTGCCGTGATCGGGATCGTCTACTATCAAATGACCCATGTGAAGGTGCCAGATTTCACTGCCCAAGATTTGTCAGAAGCGCGGACGTGGGGCATGGAAGAAGGCGTCGCTATCAAAGTGGAGCAAGAATATGATTTTGACAAAGACGTCAACCAAGTGATCGACCAAAGTGTTGATCCTGACAAAAAGATCAAGAAAGGTGCCACATTGACACTGACGGCGAGTCTCGGGCCTGATCCTGAAGAACGCTTAGAGCTGCCAGATTTTTCAGCGATGCAAGTGACCGAAGCAAAAGAATGGATCGCCAGCAATAAAGCCGAGAACCTCTCTTTGATTGAACAATTTGACGACAACGTAGCTGCAGAAGCCTTTATTAAACAAGAGGCGGCCAACAAAGAGCTTGACTTGGCGGAATACAAACGCAAAGACCGTTTGAGTGTCTATTATTCAAAAGGGAAAGAGGTCTTTGAAAAGAATATTGAAGTACCTGATTTTACGGGCAAAGCCAAGAGTGAAGCTTCTGAATGGGCGAAAAAGAATGACTTGAAATACAAAGAAGAAACCGTCTTTTCTGACAGTGTCGCCCTGGATCTGGTGGTTTCACAAGAACCAGTCAAAGGCAGCAAACTCGCGAAAAAAGATGAATTTGTGGTGAAGGTCTCAAAAGGCCAAGCATTGACCGTTCCAGATTTTTCACAATACACGATCGAAGAAGCCCAAGGACTAGAATCGAAAATCCCGCTGCAAGTCAGCACAGTCTATTCCGATCAAGTGGCGTATGGTAGTTTCTTGAGCCAGTCGGAAGAAGCAGGCAAAGAATACAGCGAAAGCGATACTTTGCCAACCGTCAAAGTCGTCTACTCATTAGGCCGACCATATTTAAAAGACATCCGTTTTCAAGCAACGGAAGGCGACTTGCCAAAACTATTCTTTGATGAATACAAATCAAAAGGCGCCAACGTCTATTATGAAATCTACTATGTCGATTCGGCGGAACCAAAAGGAACCGTTGTTGAAATGAGCCGCTACGGCGAGTTTATTCCCCTAGAAACGTGGATCACCATCGGGATCAGCCGCGGCAATCTGCAAGGCAGTACCCAAACACCGCCGGCAGATGATGGCGGTGACGATGTCGATGAACCGATCAGTACCGCTGGTTCAAACGCTACCGAATAATCCTTACTAAGTGCTTTTTCAAACCGCATCAAAAAAGCAAGCACCCTTCTTTTTGGAAGGGTGCTTTTTACTTACTAATTGTAAAAAAAACACAAGCGAGCCGCTTGAAATCGCTGGGTCGATAAAGTAAACTTGATGGTAACGATAAAAAATGGCTCCGCAGTGCCATCTATAGAAGGGACGAAACAAATGATAAAAAAATTACTCGCGAATGTTGGCAGCTATAAGAAGGACAGCTTGCTGACCCCTGTGTATGTAGCAGGAGAGGTTGCCTTAGATGTCATTATGCCCCTGATCATGGCCATGATGATCGACCAAGGGATCGAAAAAGGAGACGCCGGTGTGATTCTAAGAGATGGCGGCTTGCTTTTTTTATGTTCCTTGATCGCATTACTTTTAGGAACGCTTGGCGGACGAACGGCAGCGATCGCTTCGGCTGGTTTTGCCCGCAATCTGCGGCACAATCTGTTTCGCCGAATCCAAGATTTTTCCTTTTCAAACATTGACCGCTTTTCTTCCTCCAGTTTGATCACCCGCTTGACCACTGACGTGACCAACGTCCAAAATGCTTACCAAATGATTATTCGTATTCTGGTCCGTAGTCCGTTAGTTCTGATTTTTTCACTTGCAATGGTTAGCACCATCAGTCCAGAACTTATGACGATCTATCTGGTTGTTTTACCGATCTTAGCGATTGGTCTGGCTTTAGTTATACGTTTTGCCCACCCGCTGTTTCTAAAAGTATTCCGCATTTATGACCGCCTGAATAATGTGGTGCAAGAAAATTTACAAGGGGTTCGCGTCGTGAAATCGTATGTTCGGGAAGAACAGCAAGAAGAACTGTTTGGCGAAGTGTCCACCGATGTTTATCGGAATTTCACGCTTGCGCAACGAATCGTCTCTTTCAACATGCCATTGATGCAATTTTCTGTCTATACGTGTATGCTGCTCCTGTCATGGTTTGGTGCTCAGCTGATCGTGGAACAAAGCAGCCTGACCACTGGGGAGTTAGTCAGCATGTTCAACTACACGATGCAGATTTTGATGAGCTTGATGATGATGTCGATGGCTTTCGTGCAGATTTTGATCGCACGAACGTCGGCAGAACGGGTCGTAGAAGTATTAGATGAAGAAAGTGACTTGAAAAATCCCGCCGATCCAGTCAAAGAGATCAAAGACGGCTCCATCGTTTTTGAGAATGTCGGCTTTAGTTACGCCAATGACAAAAACAAGCTGGCGCTGACGGATGCAAATCTGCGTATCGAATCCGGGGAAGTCATTGGAGTCATTGGCGGGACCGGGAGCGGAAAATCCACCCTCGTCCAGCTGATCCCGCGCTTATATGATGTGATTGAAGGGCGTGTCATCGTCGGCGGTCATGATGTTCGCGACTATGATTTAGAAGCATTGCGGAACCAAGTAAGTATGGTCTTGCAAAACAATGTCCTTTTCAGCGGCACCATCAACGACAATTTACGTTGGGGCAATGAAGAGGCGTCGGATGAAGAGATCCAGCGCGTGGCAACGATCGCACAAGCCGATCCTTTCATTCAAGAATTTCCTGATAAATATGAAACGCAGATCTCACAAGGAGGAAACAATGTTTCTGGTGGACAAAAACAACGGTTGACGATTGCTCGTGCCTTGTTGAAGAAACCGAAAATCTTGATTCTCGATGATTCTACCAGTGCCGTCGATACCAAAACCGACCGCAGTATTCGTGAAGGCTTGAAACGAGAAATCCCGGGAACGACGACGATCATTATTTCCCAACGGATCAATTCGATCGAAGACGCCGATCGGATCATCGTAATGGATGATGGCAAAATCAACGGCATCGGTACCCATGAAGAATTATTGGCAAACAATGCCATCTATCAAGAAGTGTACCATTCGCAGCAGAAAGGATTTGGTGAAGGTGAAGAATAGACAAGCAGCAAATCCCAAGCGCACATTGAAACGCTTATTGCGGACGATGTTTGGCGACTACAAAGGACAACTCCTATTCGTCGTTGTTATGATCTTATTAAGTGCCTTTGCCAACGTTCGCGGTTCGTTGTTTTTACAAGTCGTGATCGACGATCATATCACACCGCTTTTAGGGCAAGCCAATCCTGATTTTGGCGGCTTGTTTCGGGCGATCGTTCAAATGGCGATCATCTACCTGATTGGGATCTTGGCCGCACTGATCTATAACTTTATGATGGTCAAGATCAGTGAAGGAACGCAGAAAAAAATCCGTGACCAAATGTTTACGCATATGCAGTCTCTACCCGTCGGTTACTTTGATGCCCGCTCAGATGGCGACATCATGAGTCACTTTACCAACGATACGGATACGTTGCGCCAAATGATCTCCCAAAGTATTCCAAACTTGATGATGGCGGCGGTAACCTTTTGTTCTGTCTTTATTGCCATGTTCTCCATCAGTGTCCCATTGACTTTGTTCGTGATGCTGTCGGTTATTTTGATGCTGAATGTGATCCGCATCATTTCTCGCCGCAGCGGCCGCTTCTTTGGCGCACAGCAACGAGATTTAGGCGCTGTCAACGGGTATATCGAAGAAATGATGCACGGACAAAAAGTCGTCAAAATCTTCAATCATGAAAAAATCGTCATGGAAGAATTTGATGCCTTAAATGATCAACTGCAAGAAAGTGCCACTAAAGCCAATGTCAATGCCAATACCTTGATGCCGATCATGATGAACTTACTAAATGTCCAATATGTCTTGATCGCCATCATTGGTGGCCTGTTTGCCATCAATGGTGTTTCTGGACTGACGGTCGGGATGATCGCTTCTTTCTTGCAACTGAGCCGTTCATTGAATGGCCCTATCAGCCAGGTGTCACAACAAATCAACTTTGTGATCATGGCGTTAGCTGGTGCCGAGCGGATCTTCCATCTATTAGATGAAACGCCAGAAATCGATCATGGCTACGTCACACTGGTCAATGCCAAATGGTCGCAAGGTCAGCTAGTTGAAACCAAAGAACGAACAGGCACGTGGGCGTGGAAACATCCCCACGAGGATGGGACCATTACTTATACGGAAGTGACGGGAGACGTGCGATTTGAAGATGTTGATTTCGGCTATGTCGACAATCAACTGGTCTTACATGAGATCAATCTGTATGCAGAGCCTGGGCAAAAAGTTGCTTTTGTCGGTGCCACAGGTGCTGGTAAGACAACGATCACCAATCTGATCAATCGGTTCTACAACATCCAAGACGGGAAGATTCGCTATGATGGCATCAATATTGAAAAAATCCATCTTGAATCCCTCCGTCGCTCATTAGGGATCGTGTTGCAAGACACCCATTTGTTTACTGGAACGATTCGCGAGAATATTCGCTTCGGAAAACTGGATGCTAGTGATGAAGAAGTGCTGGCAGCAGCGAAACTAGCCAATGCCGACATGTTTATCAACCATTTGCCAGAAAAATACGACACCGTGATCACGGGCGATGGCGAAGGGCTTTCCCAAGGGCAACGTCAGCTGTTAGCAATTGCGCGGGCAGCGATCGCTGATCCGCCAGTGATGATATTAGACGAAGCCACCTCAAGCATCGATACCCGTACAGAGCGGATCGTCCAATCAGGGATGGATCGTTTGATGTCTGGACGGACCGTGTTTGTGATCGCCCATCGATTGTCTACAATCCAAAACTCCGATGCCATCATGGTGATGGATCATGGCCGTATCATTGAGCGGGGAACCCATGAAACGCTGTTGGCGGAAAAAGGCACCTATTATCAGCTATATACTGGGAAAATCGAATTGGATTGATTCTGCCATTGCTACGGCTTGAAGCTGCAGCGACTGGCGATCTGCCTATTTTCCCCTTGTTTGCAACGACCGATTGGCAGTAAGCCAGTCGGTTTTTTTGCGCAGCTCGAAAAAATGGTATACTGTCACTGAGACAGCCGCACAACGGCGGCAGCACATAAGCAGTTGTGCTGCGAAAAATGGATTCCATGAGGTGAAAATATGAAACTAGCATTGGCAAAGATCGTTTTAGATGATGAGTGGTATGAAGTGGTCCAATCGGAAAAAGGGCTAGTTTATTTTGGTCGGCAGCAGGATCATCATGAATTACTCAAGTTCTTTCCATTGGCTGAAATCAGTAGTACAGTTGACCTTGATCCAGTAATTGAAGCGCAGCTGCAAGCTTATTTTGCAGGGGAACCAGTGACATTTACTTTTGCGTTTGATTTTGTCGGGACACCATTTCAACAAACCGTTTGGCAAGCACTGACCCAAATTCCTTATGGGCAAACCACTACGTATAGTGACTTGGCGCTGCGCATTCAACGACCGACTGCTGTCCGCGCTGTCGCAAATGCAGTGGGGCGTAACCCGATGATGATCGTGGTTCCTTGTCATCGGGTGTTAGGAAAAAACGGCCGCTTGACGGGGTACCGGGGCGGGTTAGCAACCAAACGCCGACTACTGCAACTGGAAGGGATTCCGTTTAAAGAGTAAGGGAAGCAAACTATTTATAGTAAAAAATACTAAAAAGCAATTTCATTTCCTTTTTTCTCTGGTATAATAAAATTGATTCCGGTTACAAGAAGGGGTGGAGGAAATGAACATCGTTGATTTGCAAAATGGTTCTGATATTCGAGGAATTGCGATCGCAACAGAAAAAGAGCAGGTGACACTGACAGAGCAAGCGGTTCGGCAAGTTGCTTCGGGCTTGCGCAACTGGTTGGCAACAAAGGGCAGCGGTCCTTTTCGCGTGGGAGTCGGTCGTGACAGTCGCTTGAGTGGCGAAGCACTGCAAGAAGTGTTGATGGCACAGCTGCAGCAAGAAGGCGTGGCAGTGATCGATTGCGGCTTGGCAACGACACCTGCCATGTTTATGAGTACACAGTTTGCGGATTTCGACTGTGATGCTGGTGTGATGCTGACAGCGAGTCATTTGCCTTATTACTTTAATGGAATAAAAATTTTCAGCCGCCAAGGCGGTGCCGAAAAAACGGATATCCACTATATTTTGACCCACACTACCGTTCATGAGGCAGCGGAAAAAGGAAGCTATCAGCAAAAAGACTTGCTGACGCCTTATGCCCAAGATCTACTGCAAAAAATTCGCCAAGGGATTGGAACCAATGAGGAAAAACCTTTGGCTGGATTAAAGATCATTGTTGATGCAGGCAATGGCGCCGGCGGCTTTTTTGCTGAAAAAGTATTGCTGCCGCTGGGAGCAGATACGAATGGCTCGCAATTTTTAGAACCGGATGGGCATTTTCCCAATCATATCCCGAATCCAGACAATAAAGAGGCAATGGCAAGTATTCGCGAAGCCGTCTTGCGGGAACAAGCTGATTTAGGCATTATTTTCGATACCGATGTCGACCGCTCGGCCGTCGTGACCAAAAGCGGTGAGCCCTTGAACCGCAACAATATGATCGCTGTATTAAGCAAGATCATCTTAGCGGAACACCCTGGCACGCGTATCGTCACCAATTCGCCAACCTCTAATCATTTAAAAACCTTTATCGAAGCACTGGGAGGGCAGCAAGTACGCTATATTTCTGGCTACCGCAATGTGATCAACAAAGCGATCGAATTGAATGAAGCAGGACTGGACACACAGTTAGCCATCGAAACCAGCGGGCATGCCGCGTTTAAAGAAAATTTCTTTTTAGATGACGGGGCGTACGTGATCGCCAAGCTCTTGATGATGCTGCCTCAATTGCAACAGCAAGGCACGACACTGGATGAGCTGATCGCGGCGTTGCAACAACCCGCCGAGACCCAAGAATTGCGCTTTGCGATCCAACAAGCCGACTATCAAGACTATGGTCGCCAAGTGATCGCGGATTTAGCCGATCATTTGCTGCCAGGCTGGCAGATCGATCCAGAAAATGAGGAAGGCATTCGCATCAACTTGGCAGCGCCCTATGGCCAAGGCTGGTTCTTGCTGCGAATGAGCCTGCACGAACCACTGCTGGTGCTGCAGATCGAAAATGATGAAGCGGGTCATCTACCGGCAGTCGTTCAAGCGATCGGTCGCTTCCTATCGCAGTATGAAGCCATCGATCAAAGCAAACTGACACAGTTTTTAGCACAGCAACCAAAAATTTGAAGAAAAGCAGGGAACTAAAATGGTGATCTTGATGCTGCTGATCATGGCAGTGACGTATGGTGTGAATTTTTTCTTGTTTCGTTACTTGAACAAACGACCAAAAATCGATGTCGTTGAACGGTTATCGATGTTATTAGGTGTCAACATGAGTGTGCTTTTTTTCGATGGAATCTTATTGTTTATCGGTAAATTACTGATCGAGACGGTAGAGATCATCGAATAACCCAATAGACATTTTTGCTTTGCCTCGCCACTGGCTTCTACCGCCAGTGGCGAGGTTTTTTAGGGTTTGCTAAAAACGGCGATTAATGTTCGCATTCGTTTTTGATATTTGATAAAGTAAAGAGGAGAAAATTACACAAAGTGAGGGAATTCACGGATATGGCAAAAATAATGGTAGTAGAAGATGAAGCGGTGATTCGCCAACTGATTATCGAAGAACTAGAAAAATGGCAGTTTGAGACCTTTGGCACGACGGATTTCCATCAAGTGTTGACTGACTTTGAAGAACAAGAGCCCCAACTGATTTTACTGGATATCAACTTGCCGGTTTTTGATGGCTACTATTGGTGTCAAAAAATCCGCGAAGCTTCCAAAGTACCAATCATTTTTATTTCTAGCCGCAACACCAATATGGATATGATCATGGCCATGAATATGGGAGCGGACGATTTTGTGACAAAACCTTTTGAGATCGACGTTCTGATTGCAAAAATCAATGCGCTGCTGCGCCGTTCCTACAACTATGTAGAAAGCAGCAGTGAAACGTTAGTGCATAACGGTTTGACCCTCAATATCGACAATAGCAGTATGTACATCAATGGCGAAAGCATCGATCTTAGCAAAAACGAATACCGCCTGCTGTATATTTTGATGAAAAATCACGGCAAGATTTTAAGTCGGGAAAAACTCTTGCGGGCCTTATGGGATGACGAGCGATTTGTAGACGACAATACCTTGACGGTCAATATCAATCGTTTGCGACGAAAAATCGAACAAGCGGGGATGAACGGCTACATTGAGACCAAGGTTGGTCAAGGGTATATCGTACCATGACAAAGTGGCGAGTTTTGCGCAGTTTTTTGAAAGATCGTTGGCTGCTGTTTATCGGTTGGCTAGTCTTTATCGTGTTGACGGTCTTAGTTTTTTGGCTGACTCCTCATTCCCCGATGGATTGGGGCACAGTCGGCTATCTCTTTTTGATGCAAAGTGTCTTGATGGTGTTCTTTTTAGCAGTCAGCTACTTATCTAAGCGGCGTTTTTGGCAAAAAATCACCCCCAAGCCTGGAGACAGCTTGCTGCAAAACTACTTGCAAGGAGCACGCTCGGCGGAAGAAGAACGGATCGAATCCTACATCAATCAGTTGATCCGAGAGCACCAAGAATTGATGCAGCAAGTCGTCAGCAATCAAGAAGAACAAAAGGAATACATCGATTCGTGGGTCCATGAGATCAAAGTCCCTTTAGCTGCATCACGATTGCTTTTGCATTCGATCGAATTTGATATTCCCGATGAAAAATTCATCTTACTAGAAAATGAATTGAACCGCATGAACGAATACGTCGAGCAAGTCTTGTACGTCGCCCGTTTGGACAGCTTTTCAAAAGATTATCTGGTGCAAGAAATTTCATTGAAAGCCGTCATCCAGCCAGTTTTACGCAGTCAGGCCAATTATTTTATCCAAAAGAACCTGCACTATGCCGTTGAAGGCGAGGATCAGCAAGTGTTGACCGACGAAAAATGGCTCGGCTTTATCTTTCGACAGCTGGTCAGCAATGCCGTGAAGTACACACCACAAAATGGGCAGCTGACGATTCGGATCGAAAAAGATGCCCAAGGGACCTATCTCCACTTGCAAGATAGTGGGATCGGCATTCCTAAAGAAGACATGCGGCGCATCTTTGATAAAGGCTTTACGGGCGAAAATGGGCGCCAAACGGACACCCACTCGACGGGATTGGGGCTCTTTTTAGCGAAAAGTTTAGCGAAGGAATTAGGCATCGAGCTAACGGCTTCGTCGACAGTTGGAAAAGGAACCACCATGACGCTGTTCTTTCCGTTGTTGAGTTATTATGAGGAAAAACGCTAATCTGCTTTTTTTCGAGTATCTTTTTGTGTTTTTTGACAAAAATCACTTGTCCCTAGAACGTTTTCACTGATACACTAAAGCCTGTGTTTAAAATTGAATGGTAAGGATGAATGAAATGGAGATACTCGTTGCATTAGTACCAATGTTTGCGTGGGGCAGCATTGGTTTAGTAAGTGCCAAACTTGGCGGGGATGCGAACCAGCAAACGCTAGGAATGACGATTGGTGCCTTTTTCTTTTCGCTGGTCGTATTTTTTGTGACGATGCCAGTGATTGATGGAAAGGTGATTTTGATCGGTCTTTTGTCTGGTCTCTTTTGGTCCGTCGGTCAAAACGGTCAATTCCATGGCATGAAATATTTAGGTGTGTCTGTTGGACTGCCGCTTTCAACCGGCATGCAGCTGATTTTAAATACAGTCGCAGGTGCATTGTTTTTTGCAGAATGGACACAGACCCGTGATTATGCACTAGGTGTTAGCGCATTGATCTTGTTGGTGATCGGGGCTTATCTGACCGCTCGTCAAGATGGCGAAAGTCCGGTAGAAGCTGGCAGCAAGATGCTTGATTTTCCTAAAGGATTTCGGGCATTGATTTCATCAACGATCGGTTACGGCGCCTATACGATTTTGATTACTTGGGCAGGATTGGACCCCTTGGCGATCATTTTGCCACAAAGTGTCGGGATGCTGATCGGTGCCAGCCTATTTGCTTTAAGGAAGACGAAGGTCGACCGTTTTGTAGGGAAAAATACTTTGTCAGGGTTGTTATGGGGCATCGGAAATGTCTGCATGCTGATCACGGTTCAGCAAGTCGGACTCGCGGTGGGCTTCTCATTGTCGCAGATGGGGATCATCATTTCAACGCTAGGCGGGATTTTTATCCTCGGCGAAAAGAAAACCAAGAAAGAACTGCGTTATGTGGTGATTGGTTGTCTGCTGGTGATTATCGGTGGTGTTTTGCTGGGGTATATGAAAGCAACATAAACTTATATTTTTGAGGAGGAGTTATGGATTTATTTCGAAAAAAAGTCATACAACGGGAAAGTGTGACGAATTTAAAAAAAGAGTTGAAGTTAAAAGATTTGATTATGTTGGGGATCGGCGCCATTATTGGCACAGGTATCTTTGTTGTTACAGGGACTGCTTCTGCTGAGTATGCCGGACCGGCATTGATTCTTTCCTTTGTTGTAGCTGGTATCGTTGTTGTGTTATCAGGGCTTTCTTTTGCGGAATTTGCTTCTCGGATCCCTGTTTTAGGGGGCGCCTATTCGTATCTGTATGTCGTTTTTGGTGAATTTACCGCGTGGCTGGCAGGCTGGTTTTTGATTTGCGAGTTCTTATTGGCCGTTTCTTCGGTGGCATCTGGCTGGTCAGGCTATGTGCAAGGCTTCTTGGCCAGTGCGGATATCCATTTACCAACCGCTTTGACGGGCGGTTATGATCCAAGCAAGGGGACCTACATTGATCTGATTGCTGGTTTAGTCATTATTTTTGTAACCTTATGGGTCAGCCAAGAAGCGAAAAAAGCGTTGCGTTTGAATAATGCCATGGTATGGGTGAAATTCGGCGTGATCCTCTTGTTTATCGTCTTTGGTGCCTTTTTCGTGGAACCAGACAACTGGCAGCCCTTTATGCCCTTTGGTTTTTCAGGCGTCTTTAATGGTGCAGCGTTAGTCTTCTTTGCTTTTCTTGGCTTTGATGCCGTCGCAATGGCGGCGGAAGAAGTTGAAGATGCAAAGAAAAATGTCCCTCGGGGGATCATTGGGTCCATTGCGATCGCAACAGTCCTCTATATCATTGTCACACTGATCATGACGGGAATCGTGCCGTTTGCTGAATTAGGAGTCAATGATCCGGTGGCTTTTGCGATGCGTTATGTCGGTCATGGAGTGGTCGGATCAATCATTTCCGTAGGGGCGATCTTGACCTTATTAACAGTGACGATCGCTATGATGTACTCCTTGGCGCGTCTGTTATATGCCATCAGTAAAGATGGGTTATTGCCAAAAGCCATGCAAGCCATCGATCCTAAGCATAAAACACCAAAGAAAGCGACCTACATCGCTGGTGTTTTTGCTTTCTTCTTTGCGGCAGCTTTCCCGTTGAATATCTTGGCAGAATTGACCAACATTGCGGCATTGTCGTATATGATCTTAATGTCCTTAGGGATCATCAAGCTGAGGAAGATGATGGGGCCACCTGCTAAAGGTGAATTTAAAGTACCTCTGGTACCTTTATTGCCTTTGTTGTCCGTTGCCAGCTGTCTCTTCTTGATGACCCGTCTAAAAACGGCGACCTGGATCGTTTTTGGGATCTCTTTAGTGATCGGAATCGCGATCTATTTTGTATATGGCTATCGTAATAGCGAATTAAATGAGAAAATCGACGAATAAGATAGCGAAAAGACAAAGACCCAGATGTGGTCTTTGTCTTTTTTTGTGTTAACTATAGCAAAGCCTCCCAAAGAAATCTTTGGGAGGTATTTTCTTTTGTCATTCACATTCCGATGATTGCTGAAAGTAAAATTTTACAAAGAGGATGATGCAAACGGAAATTTATTGTCAAGGGGAAGTTGGTCAATTATTCGGAGTGAATAAAGACAGAAATTTTCAAATGTAAATAAGCTAATTCTATTATTAAACAATTAAAAAAAATATTGACAACGCTTTCTGTGGGTGTTAATCTATAGTTGTAAATAAGGACTGTTACTCTTCGGGAGGCATAACCATTGTAGGTTTTGCTCTTGAGGAGTTTTTTTGTTTAACTGGAGGAATGACAATATGTTTGGATTAAAAAAGAAAATAAAATATGATGAAAATCTATATTCTCCTGTTGATGGAGAGTTATTGAATTTAGAGGATGTGAAGGATAAAGTATTTTCTTCTAAAATGATGGGAGACGGATTTGCTGTTAAACCAGAAATCGGAATAATAGCTGCGCCATGTGATGGAATAATAACGATGGTTTTTCCTACAAACCATGCTTTTGCGATCACTTCATCCGATGGTAAAGAAATTCTAGTTCATATTGGTATAGATACAGTAAATTTAAAAGGTCAAGGATTTGAAAGTTTAGTAAAACAAAATGAGAAAGTATCTTTAGGTCAGGATGTAATTAGATTTGATAAAAATAGTGTTGAAAAAAACCATGATATAACAACAATGGTGGTGATTACAAATGCGGTAAGTGGTAAAATAAATGAACAACTTTTGCATAAAAAGGTCAAAGTTAAAGAATTAGCAATGACATTCGATTGAGGTGTCAAAAAATGAGACTTGTAAAAAAGATTAATAACAATTTTGCGTTAGCCCTTGATAGTAGTGGAGAAGAGGTGATAGTTTCCGGTAAAGGGGTAGGTTTTCTGAAACTCCCTATGGACATTACGGATTTATCTATGATCAACCGAACTTATTATGATATTGATAAAAAATATATCGGATTGTTGAATGAATTACCAGAAGATATTATTAGTGTATCTGCGAAAATCACTGATTACGCAAAATCTAAGTTGAAGACCAGTTTGAATCCTAATATGGTTTTTACGCTAGCAGATCACATTAATTTTAGTATTGAACGAAATAAGAAGGGAAATATTTTTACCTTTCCTTTAAGTTATGATTTTGAACAGTTATATCCTAAAGAACTTGAAGTTGCTAAATATGCAATGAAGATTATAAAGAATGACCTCGGAGTTGAGTTATCTTCCTCAGAATCTATAGGTATAGCAATGAATATAGTTAATGCAGAGTCTTTTATTTCCAAAAAAGATGAAGAGAAAGAATTTATTGATTTGATAGAGGAGCTAACTAAAATAGTAGAAAATTACTTCGATATAGAATTAAATAAAAACTCTTTTAATTTTTCAAGATTTATAACACATCTACGGTATTTGTTTAAAAGACTCTCAGAAAAAAGACCGATGGCTAGCGAAAACCACAAAATGTATCAAGTATTAAGTATTAATAACCCTAGAACTAATGAATGTGTAAATAAAATAGAAAACTATTTTAGGCGTAAAAAGAACTGGAAACTAGATGATGAAGAAAAATTATATCTAATTTTACATGTGAATAGAGTGATAAGTAGAGAGGACTGTAACCGAAAGGGCATAACCTCAGACACAGAATAATGTGTTTGAGGTTTTTTATTTTATAAAAAAACATTATTAAATGCACATAACATGATTTAAAACAAAGAAAGGAAGTGGGAGAAGTGGCTAAGAAATACGAAGAATTGTCAAAAGTAGTTTTACAATCTATTGGGGGAAAGGATAATATAAATTATTTTCAACACTGCACAACTCGACTAAGATTTAATCTTAAAGACAGAGGCTTAGTAGATTTGGATACAATTGAAAATGCAGACAAAGTTTTAGGAACTCAATGGTCAAATGAAGAGTTGCAAATTATAATCGGACCAGCAGTTGCAGAAGCTTATGCAGAGATTTGTGAGTATGGAAATATAGAAACTGAAACAGCAATAGATGAAAATCTAGATGGAGAGCACAAAAAATTAACTGTCAAGTCATTTTTTACCGGAATGATGGATGGTATATCAGGTAGTATTACACCGTTGATTCCTATGATGATTGGTGGGGGTATGATTAAAGTCATATATTTGATTGCGAATTTGGCAGGAATTTTACCAGAAACTACCTCTACCTATCAAATATTGTTTTGGTTAGGCGATGCATTCATTTATTTTTTTCCAATATTTCTAGGTGCCACATCTGCAAGAAAATTTGGCGCAAATCAAGGAATAGGTATGTTATTAGGAGGGTTATTGGTATATCCAAGCTTTATTACAGCAGCAACAGATGGTGCAAGCTTAAGTATTTTTGGGTTACCAGTTTATGTAGTTAACTATTCAACCACTGTAATTCCTATTATTTTAACTGTTTACGTATTAAGTAAAGTAGAAAAAACAATTAGTAAATATTGTCCGGATATAATTAAATCATTTGTAGTTCCACTAGGCTCATTATTGGTTGTTGTCCCAATTATGTTAGTTGTGACAGCTCCTATTGGATATTATATTGGTACTTATATTGCCAATGGAGTTATTTGGATCTATGAAACAATTGGATTCTTAGGCGTCTCTATTTTATGTGCTTTACTACCGCTAATGATTATGACGGGAATGCATACAATGATGACTCCTTATTGGACATCTGCTTTTGCTTCATTAGGATATGATCCATTCTTTCTCCCAGCAATGATTTTGTCTAATTTTAATCAGTTTGCAGCAACATTAGCAGTATCTTTAAAGGCAAAAAACCCTAAAATAAAATCGACAGCATTATCGTGTGCTGTAACGGCGATCGTTGGCGGTGTAACTGAACCTGCTATGTTCGGAATTACATTAAAATATAAAAAACCTTTATATGCTGCGATGATAGGCAATGCGGCGGGCGGATTAATTGCTGGACTACTTAAGGTAGCCTGTTATGCGTTCCCTGGATCAGGAGGTATTTTTGCAACTGTTACTTTCGCAGGCCCAGGAAACAATTTAATATTTTTCATTATTGCAGCTTCGATTGGTATGATAGTAACTTTTGCATTAACTTATATTTTTGGAATAGATGAGAAAGAGGTATGATAATATGAATTTTCCTAAAGATTTTTTATGGGGTGGAGCTACTGCAGCAAATCAGTTTGAAGGAGGATGGAATGAAGATGGAAAGCTAGACTCAACAGCAGATCATTTTACATTGGGTTCTAGGAAGAGCCCACGATTATTCACAGAGAAGATCGATGAAAAAAAGTATTTCTATCCGTCTCATCAAGCTAGTGATTTCTACCACCATTATAAAGAGGATATTGCATTAATGGCAGAAATGGGATTTAAAATCTACCGTATGTCTATTAACTGGACAAGGATTTTTCCTAACGGAGATGATAAGACTCCAAACAAAAAAGGAATAGAGTTTTATAGAAATGTCTTCAAAGAATTAAAAAAATATAATATAGAACCTCTGGTAACCATTTCACATTATGAAATGCCTTATCACTTGGCAGAAACTTATGATGGATGGTATGCAAGAGAAACCATTGGTTTTTATTTAAATTATTGCAAAGTTCTTTTCACTGAATATAAAGGTTTAGTAAAATACTGGCTTACCTTTAACGAAATTAACAGTCTGATTTTAGATGGAAATGGCTATTTTTCTGGAGGAATCTTATCTTCTTCACAAAAGAATATGGAAGCTGGATTGGTAGGAGAGTTGGATGATCTAACAAAGGATCAGAAGTACGAAGATGTTGTAAAACAATATCAAGCGTTACACCATCAGTTGGTTGCAAGTGCGTTAGCAGTAAAACTTGCTCATGAAACAAGTTCCGACTATCAAGTTGGTTGCATGATAGCGGGTATAACACAATATCCTTATACATGTAAACCAGAAGATGTATTATTGTCTCAACAAGAAAGAAGAAATATTTTTTATTATTGTCCGGATATTCAAGTGAAAGGTAAGTACCCTAAATATGCCAAACGTTATCTAAAAGAAAACGATATACAAATAAAAATGAATCTGGAAGACGAGTGTATTCTTAGTGAAGGTACTGTCGATTTCTTCACCTTTTCTTACTATTCAACTGGATGTGTGACAACTGATGATCAAATTGCCAAAACAGCTGGAAATCTTGTTTTTGGAGTGGCAAATCCTTATTTAGAAAAAAGCCAGTGGGGATGGCAAATTGATCCCATTGGCCTAAGATACTTTTTGAATGAGATTTACGATCGTTATGAGATACCTATGATGGTAGTAGAAAACGGTTTAGGTCAAGAAGATAAATTAGAAGAAGATTTATCCATTCATGATGATTATCGAATTCAATATATGAAGGAGCATATTGCTGCTATGGGCGAAGCAATTGAAGATGGTGTGGAATTGATAGGATACACTCCCTGGGGATGTATTGATTTAGTAGCAGCTTCAACAGGAGAAATGAAGAAGCGCTACGGTTTCGTTTATGTGGATGCCGATGACGAGGGGGACGGAACTTTTAACCGATACAAAAAAGATTCATTTTATTGGTATAAAAAATTAATTGAAACAAATGGGAAAAGCTTATATTAAAAGTACAAAGACTTACAAAATAGCATTTAAGTTAACTATGTTTAGAGTAATCTAACTATAAAAGCGAATCTAATTATAGGTTTGCTTTCCTTTTTTTGTTTTTTAAATTGGAATATATAAGAGTAATTGCAATACAAAGAAATATCTATCATTTGATTTATTTTTCGTACAATGTACTGTAATTTGTATTATATTGACTTCATAAAGAAATAATTTAAGTTTATTAGACTCAGTAAAATAATTTTAAAGTTTGGATAATAATTAATATTAGATTTATGTTACAGCTTATTTTTAACAAATGTAAAAATACTTCCCAAAGAAATCTTTTGGGAGGTATTTTCTTTTGTTATTCACATTCCGATGATTGCTTGAGTCGATCATTGAAACAACAGTCTTTTTTATCTAACGTTCCCTACGATTCTGCTTTTTTTGAAAAAATTTGCAAATGACAGATTCACTAAAGGTTCATCCAGTATGCTTTTGTTAGAGAAAAAAAGAGAGGATGTTGGCAAGTGAATTATATGAAACGAGCATGGCTGAGTGTGACGAGAAAGCGAGGGAAATCTGCGATATTGTTTGCTGTTATTCTGATATTAGGAAATGTGATCGCTGGCGCAATTGCGGTCAATCAATCGACTCAAAATGTCGAAAAGCAGATCAAAAATCAATTAGGCTCACTGGCCACGATTGAGATCGATTATGAAAAGTTGGCAAATAGTGATGGTGGTGCGAGTATGGAGGAGATTCAGCCGCTGTCAGAGGACCTGATCAAGCAGATCGGTCAACGGTCCGAAGTCAAACAGTATGACTATTTACGAGAAACAGCGATTGCTGTTGAAAACTTCAAACCTTATCGTTTCAGTCCTGAAGAGGACGACGACAATGTCATGATTGTCGGAGGAATATCTCCTTGGGTTTATTTAACAGGAACCAATCTCTTAAAGCCGTTGGATTTTGAAGAAGATACGGTGGATTTAACACAGGGACGCTTTTTTACTGAAGAGGAACAGCGTACCGGAAAACGTGTGGGCTTGATATCGGAAGAGATGGCTCAGGAAAACGGCTTGACCGTGGGAGACACTATGGTCTTAGATGGTCAGTTTGTCGATTATTCGTCAGGGATGGACCCTGAAAAGCAAAAAGGCAATGATTACTCCATCGAAATCGTCGGGATATTTAAAAATACCAGCTTAGAAAAAGCAAATAATCAAGGACAAGATGGCATGGCCAGCTCGTTTGCATTTGATGATCGGCCCTTCAATCGTATCTATATGCCGAATGATGCCGTGAAAACGATTGTTGAAGAGGAACGTGCGGGACAGCAAGCGGCGTTTCCAGCGACAGATTTCGGTTCTGATGAGGAGTTCTTCACTCCACAATTCATTTTGAACCAACCAGAAGATGCAGAGCAATTCAAACAAGAGGTGACACCGCTCTTGCCAAATGGCTATAAGGTCAATGCCTCTACGGATGAGTATGACCGTGTGGGGACCAGCATGAATCGCTTATCACAGATTTCATCATATGTCGTAGTGATTGCGGTGATTGCTTCCTTGATTATTATCTCCTTGATCATTGTGCTGTTTACCCGCGATCGTAAATATGAGTTAGGTATCTACCTTTCGTTAGGAGAACGACGGAAATACGTGTTTGCACAGATCGTGCTCGAACTCCTGTTGATTGGTGTCAGTGCAATGTTGATCTCCTTGGTCACAGGGAATATGCTGGGCAAGATGGTTTCTGAATCTTTGTTATCCAGTAGTATGCTAGAGGCAAATCAAGCAGGGGTGGAGCAATTCTTTGTGGGTGTACCGAAAATCGATCAAGCAACGATCAACGAAGCGTTTCGCGTTCAATACACCCTGTCTTATATCATTGCCTTTTTAGCGACCGGGATCTTGACGATCTTGCTTTCGGCAGTGGTGCCGCTGTTGTATATTTTACGTTTGAATCCGAAAAAAATCATGCTGTAAGGAGCGAAGAACATGGCAATTTTAGAGACCAAAGAGATGACGTATTACTACCAAGATGGTGAGAATCGTCGGAAGATTTTAGATAAAACCAATATCTCCTTTGAAAAAGGTAAATTTTACACGATTTTAGGGAAATCAGGTTCTGGAAAGACCACCTTTCTTTCCTTGATCAGCGCATTGGATCAACCAACCGATGGGGAAGTATTTTTTGAAGGAAAAAATATCAAAACGATCGGCTATGAAGAGTATCGCCGCAACAAGATCAGTTTGATTTTTCAAAGTTACAACTTGATCCCATATTTGACTGCATTAGAAAATGTCCTTGTTTCGATGGCGATCTCAGACAACAAGCTCCCCGATCAACACGATCAAATTGCGTATCGCTTGTTAGATTATATCGGAATCACTTCCACGAAAGCTGATCGTTTCGTCAATCAGCTCTCCGGTGGGGAACAACAGCGGGTCGCCATCGCTCGTGCCTTAGCGACCAATGTTGATATCATTTTAGCCGATGAGCCGACGGGAAATTTGGATGAAGGCATGGAGCAAGAAATCGTGGATATTTTTAAAGATTTAGCTACTTTACACAACAAATGCATCATCGTAGTGACGCATTCGACTGAAATTGCCAAGCAGTCGGATCAGACCTTTTATTTGAAAAACGGCGAGTTGACGGCCTATGAGTGATTTTTTATCGAAGTTTGAAGAAGAACCGAAAGAGCCAGACAAGGAATCAGCTACAGCTAAAGCACCTTCTTCCCGTGCTTCCCGCAAAGAAAAAGGTTCAGCTTCTTTAGAAGAGGGGATCGAACACGATCCCTCCTTCAAAAAGAAACGGCGGAAAAAACGACTGCTGGGGCTTGGTGCATTACTCGGACTACTTCTACTCAGCGGCTTTTTATTTTTCCAATTGGCGTACGTCCGACTGGATAACTTTGTGGACAAAGAGATCTCAGAAGTCAGGGAATGGGCGGCGGAACATGATCTTGCGATCGATGTGACGCCTGCCTATGATGAAGCCCTAGCCAATCAAGTGATCGCCCAAGAAGAAGCCGCCAGAAGTCGAGTCAGAAAAAGAAGCACCCTGCATCTAACGGTGAGCCAAGGCCCAGATCCAGAAGAGAAATTGGCATTGCCAGACTTTATGGAAATGACGAGGGACGAGGCAGCAGAGTGGATCGAAAAAAATCAAGCCAGCAATTTGACGATCGTCGATGAATACCACGATGAGATCGAGGAAAAAGCACCGATTCGAGTAGAATTTACCAATAAAGAAGTCTCGCAAGAAAACTATCATCGTCGAGATGTCGGACGAGTCTTTTATTCCAAAGGCGAAGAAACCTTTGAAAAAGATATTGAAGTACCAGACTTTCGTGATAAAACCCGTGCAGAGGTAGAAACATGGGGGAAAGCCCATGAGCTGGAGCTTGAAATCAAAGAACAGGCTTCGGATACTGTGGAAGAAGGCAAAGTCATTGAACAAAGCGTGGCACCAAAAGAAAAAATTGCGAAACGGGATGCGTTTCAAGTAACGATTTCTCTAGGGAAAGGGGTCACCGTACCAGACTTTTCAACGATTTTACCAGATGATGCCCAGGCCGCTGTTGAGGGTGTCACTGTGCGGATGCGGATGCAGTTTACTCAGAGTCTGCCTTACGGACAATTGATCTCGCAAAGTGAGACCGCCGGGACCGTTTTAACCAGCAAAGATGACCAAGGCATTGAAGTCGTCTATTCAGCAGGTCAACCGTATATCAAAGATTACCGTCGAAGCGAGCTCCTTGAAGGGGATCTGCAAAAACTCTTCTTTGATGAATTCCGTTCAAAAGGGGCGAACATCAGCTATCAAGTCCGTTATGTCAATTCAGCAGAACCCTACGGGACAATCGTGGGGATGAGCAAGTTCAATCAGTTTTTACCGTTAGAAGATACGATCACTTTCGATATCAGCTTAGGCAATCAGACAGCCCCAGCGGCTACTGATCCAGAATAGCCGAGCGGATTTATCGATGACCTGCAAAAAGGAGGAAACCCATGCGTCATCAAGAGAATTTTCAAGACCTTAGGAAAAAGCTGTTTGTCTTTTTGTTAAGCGGTATGGTAGCATTGTTGCTACACATGTGGATTCATCAATCCAGCGAACACGTGCGGATCGTTTCAACAGAACGGTTTATTGGAGAACAATTGGAATGATCCTACAGGAATGATTGTGCTGACCGAAAAGTGATTGAAAAAAGAAATGATGAGTGTAAAAGGGGGACTGACCGATGCGGATCTTATTCGTAGAAGATGAGCCATCGATCGCAGAAGCGGTTGCCAGCTTATTGAAAAAACAGCATTATTCCGTTGATTTGGCGTATGATGGCGAGACTGGGTTGGACTACGCAGCAAGTGGGGTGTATGACCTTCTCGTTTTGGATATCATGCTGCCAAAAATCGATGGGATCACATTACTAAAGACGTTACGCAAGCAAAATATTCGCACGCCGATTATTATGTTAACGGCCAAAAGCGAAGTCGATGACAAAGTACTCGGCTTGGATGCAGGGGCAGATGATTACTTGACGAAACCCTTTCAAATGAAAGAGCTGCTGGCACGGATTCGTTCGCTAGGCAGAAGAAAAGATTTGGATTATCAAGAAGACCAGTTAGCATTTGGCAACGTGGTCTTGGCGCGTAATGAGCTGCAGTTGGCTACGACGACCAATCAAGTGGTGCTGTCACCCAAAGAAATGAAACTGATGGAGCTATTTTTATCCAGACCTAAAGTGATTTTATCAAAAGAAACCATCATCAATAAGATTTGGGGCTTTGATCCCGATGTGGAAGAAAACCGCGTTGAGATCTATGTGTCGTTGCTGCGGAAAAAACTGACGCTGCTTGAAGCGGATATCGGTATTCGCACGATCCGCAATGCGGGGTATATTTTGCAGAGCAAGGAGCCGCCATGTTAAAAAAATTACGGAATAAAATGCTGTGGTTCAATATGGCGTTGATTTCAATCATTGTCTTAGGTGCCTTTACCTTTATCTATATTTTGAATGCCACCCAAATTGAAAACGAGATCCAATCATTGATCTCGCAAGAAGCCAACACCTTAGCTGCGGTACCTATGGATGAGGAGGAAGTACGGCAATCACTGACAGAACCTGAGTATCCAATGATGTTGACCATCACGAATAGTACCAGTGAGTTCAGAGAAATCGCTCTAGTCGACGTGGATCAAATGGATGTCGTGATTCAAAGTATTGATGAGAGCGTCGATCAAAACGAGCTTTATGAAGCCTTGGTCGATGCAGCGGCGAAACAAGGGGAGATCCCTAACGAAGTGAAGGTGAATGGCCGAAATTGGCGGTATGCGCTCTTTTTGGTGACTTCCTTTAGTCATTATTCGATCAATCATGATTCGACGGGGGAATATTCCACTAGTATCAATAATTACGAGCCATTTTATCAAGTGCTGTTCTTTGACGTCACCGACTACAAAACCAGTCTAAGCAACTTAAGAACCACGCTTTTGATCATCGGGGTCTTAGCCTTAGTCAGTATTTATATCGCTAGCTTTTATGTCGCCAATCGGGCATTGCGTCCAGTTGAGCTGGCTTGGCGCAAACAAAAAGAGTTTGTTTCTAACGCTTCCCATGAGTTGAAAACACCACTGGCGATCATTCAAGTCAATGCTGAGGTATTAGCTGGCAGTCCAGAAGAAACCTTGGAAAGCCAAATGAAATGGCTGGAAAACATCCAGTTAGGTTCCGAACGGATGGATGAGCTAGTAAATAGCTTATTGATGCTGACCAAATTCGAAAGTGCCGAGCAAGAAGTCGTGCGTTCGGTGATTGATGCCAGTCAAGTCGTGCAAAGTGTTTATCAAAGCATGGAGGCCATTGCACTGGAAAAAGGGATCCACTATCAGGAACAGATCGCTAAACAGGTGCGCCTTGAAAGCAATGAGCAAGCGTTACGGCAATTGACCATGATTTTGGTAGACAATGCCTTGAAATATACACCTACTGGAGAAACCGTCACAGTGGCTCTCGTTGAACGCCAACGAAAAACGGTGCTGCAAGTGTCCAACAGTGGTTGCCCGATCCCAGAAGAAAAAATTCCCTATGTCTTTGATCGCTTCTACCGCGGGGATCCTTCTCGCAACCATCAAGACGGTGGCTATGGGTTAGGTTTAGCCATCGCCAAAGCCATCACAGAAATGCTGCAGGCACAAATCAGTTTGACGGTGGATCAAGAGGGCGTCAATCACTTTGAAGTTTTATTTCATTGAAAAATGAGCTTTACCGTTAGGAAATAAAAGATATGTCGCTGCGCTCATCAAATCTTTTGCCGCATTTCGAGAAAGTTTCGCTTTCTCGAAATGCGGCTATTTATGCAGCAAAACGCATTTTTAGGAGAAGGGGACACCAAGGGAAAAAGTTTTTTTATTTCTCCTTGCAATTTTCACAAAGTTCGGCTATGATAGGTGTGTAATCGGTTACACAGGAGGGGAGCAACATGCCAACAATTAAAGATGTCGCCAATTTAGCTGGACTTTCCGTGGCGACAGTTTCAAGAGCCATGAATGGGACTGGCTATGTGAGCGAAAAAGCCCGTGAGAAAATCCATCAGGCGATCAATGAATTGAATTATTCCCCCAATGAAGTCGCACGTTCGCTGTATCAGAAAAAGTCAAAATTGATTGGTTTGCTACTTCCTGATATATCCAACCCGTTTTTTCCGCTAGTAGCCAAAGGCGTCGAAGACTTTCTACAAAAAAAAGGCTATCAAGTCATCCTTGGCAACATTCAAGAAGACAATGAGAAAGCCAATGAATATTTACGTGCGTTTGAGCAAAACAATGTGGCGGGGATTCTTTCCGCTGTCGAAAATAAAAATCGTACCCAAAGCAATATTCCGATGGTCGTCTTGGATCGGATCGATCAAGATGTCGAATATGGGGTTTATTCGGATGACCTTCAAGGTGGCGAACTTGCTGCTGAAGCGATCTTAAAAGGTGACCCCAAAAAGGTAGTCGTGATTGCTGGGCCTGAATCTGTCACCCGTGCTCGGGATCGTTTATTGAGTGTTGAATACACATTGAAAAAAGCACAAGTTCCTTATGCACTAGTGAAATCTACATCCTTTCTCTTAGAGGATGCGACCTTGACAGCGAAACAAGTTTTTTTAGAACATCCCACTGTCGATAGTGTGATTGCCCCAAGTGATACCCATGCGATTGCCATCATGCAAGAGGCTTATCATCATGGCGTAAAGATCCCAGAACAACTTCAAGTGATCGGCTATGACGATATTCCCATCAGTAAATTGGTGGTGCCACGCTTGACGACGATCCATCAGCCTGCTTATCAAGTAGGTTACAAAGGAGCAGAAATGCTCTTTGCATTGATCAACGATCAATTTATTGAACAGAAAAAAATCATCCTTCCTGTTCATTTAGAAGAAAGAGAGACAGTAAGAAATGGAGGAACGCCAATTGAATAAGATCATCGTCATTGGTAGTATGGCAACAGATTTTGTAGTCACTACGAAGGTGAAACCCAATCAAGGAGAAACGGTTTTTGGGGAAAAATTTGACACGAATTTTGGCGGCAAAGGAGCAAACCAAGCCATCGCCGCTAGCCGTTTAGGCGCAGAAGTAGCAATGCTAGGCCATGTAGGAACCGATCGTTTCGGAAATGAAATCGTCGAAAACTTAAACGTGAACGGCGTTTCTACGGAGAATGTGGAACCCGTTACACATTTTCCATCTGGTGCCGCGCATATCATTTTGCATGAAAATGACAATAGCATCATTGTCATACCCGGTGCCAATAATGCGCTTGATTTAGCTCGCTTTTCCGAAATAAAAGGAAACATCACAGAGGCTGATTTAGTGATTTTGCAAAACGAGATTCCGCAAGAAGCCAATGAAGCCATCATCGACTGGTGTTGGGAAGCAAAAATCCCTGTTTTATATAATCCAGCACCTGCGAGAAAGCTCAATCCGCGTATGTTATCTAAGGTGGGGTATCTGACCCCTAATGAACATGAGTTTAAGTTACTTTTCCCCAATCAAAAGCTTGCTGACGTTTTAGCAGCCTACCCTAATCGATTGATCGTTACCCTAGGTGCCAAAGGAGCGATTTTCCATAATGGGAAGTCCGAGGTCTTAGTTCCTGCCTTTCCAGTTGCTGCGGTCGATACTACGGGAGCTGGTGATACCTTCAATGGTGCATTAGCAGTAGGGATTTTAGCAGGTGTTCCCTTAGAAAACGCCATTGCCTTTGCCAACTTAGCAGCAGCAATCTCCGTCAAAGGATATGGTGCTCAAGGCGGAATGCCTACATTAAAGGAAATGAAGGAGAGTCCATTGTATGAAGAAGCATGGGGCATTAAATAGTGAGATCGACAAATTATTGGCGGATTTAGGCCACACCGATCAGCTTACGATCGGGGACTTGGGGTTGCCAGTACCCACAGGGGTGAAAAAAATCGATCTGGCATTAAAACTAGGTAGTCCGAGTTTTGAAGAGGTGTTATTAGTAATGCAACAAGAGATGGCAGTCGAGGCGATCGTTTTAGCAGAGGAAATAAAAACGGAGAATGCGGAGCAGTGGCAATTGATTCAAAAAACGTTCCCGAATGTTCCGATTCGTTTTGTTCCACATGAGGCATTCAAAGAAGAAACAAAGGAAAGCAAAGCCATTATTCGAACAGGGGAAGCGACACCCTATTCAAACATTATTTTACAAGCAGCCGTTATCTTCTAAAGAGACAGGAGGAAATCATGTGCAAGTCGAGATGAGCAATATTGAGAAATCCTTTGGGAAGAATCAAGTGTTAAGGGATGTCTCACTAACATTGTACCCTGGAGAAATCCATGCCCTAATGGGAGAAAATGGGGCAGGCAAGTCAACGTTGATGAACATTTTAACTGGGTTACATGCCAAAGATGCAGGGACGATTTTGATCGATGGCAAAGAAACGAACTACGCCGATCCGAAGGAAGCCGAACAAGCCGGTGTGAGCTTTATCCATCAAGAAATGAATAACTGGGAACAGATGACTGTGTTGGATAACTTATTCTTGAATCGGGAATTGAAAACCACCTTTGGGCTACTAGATACGAAGAAAATGGCAAGCAAAGCGCAGGCAGTCTTTGAACAGTTAGGGATTCAGATCCCCCTTCAAAAAGAAGTGGATGAACTTTCAGTCGGGCAACAGCAAATGATCGAGATCACGAAAGCGCTGATGACTGATGCCAAGGTGTTGATCATGGATGAACCGACTGCTGCCTTGTCGGATAAGGAAATTAATAATTTGTTTCAAATCATTCGTCGCTTGAAAGAAAACGGCGTAGCGATCGTTTATATCTCTCACCGAATGGAGGAGATTTTCAAAATAAGTGACAAGATCACTGTGATGCGGGATGGTCTATCGATCGATACGAAAAAGACGCAGGATACAACGATGGATGAGGTCGTGAAGAAAATGGTCGGTAGAGAGTTAGCTGATTATTATCCAGAAAAACAAGCGCAGATCGGTGAAGTCGTTTTTGAAGTAAAAAATTTAACAGCAGCTTCTAAAGTTTACCAAGGCATCAATTTTCAAGTCAGAGCAGGTGAGATCCTTGGGTTCTCAGGTTTAATGGGTGCTGGACGCACAGAAGTCATGCGAGGAATATTTGGTTTAGATGAAATTGAAAGCGGTACCTTAATCGTCGAAGGGCAAGAAGTGAAAAATTCTTCGCCTTCAAAGGCAATCGCCAATGGCTTTGGCTTTCTAACAGAAAATCGGAAAACGGAAGGCTTGGTCTTAGACTTTTCCCTGACCGATAATATCAGTTTGCCCAGCATTGATAATTTTGTCAAAACAGGCATGGTCGATAGCAAGACTGAAGCCAGTTTCGTTGCGTTAATGATCGAGCGCTTACGCATCAAAACTATGAGTGCCCAGAATTTAGCCAGCGAGCTTTCTGGTGGAAATCAGCAAAAAGTGGTTTTGGCGAAGTGGATCGGTGTCGGACCAAAAGTATTGATTTTAGATGAACCGACACGCGGAGTAGACGTAGGTGCCAAACGAGAGATTTATCAGCTGATGAATGAGTTAGCGGAACGTGGTATTGCGATTTTGATGGTTTCTAGTGATCTACCAGAAGTGCTAGGTGTCAGCGATCGCATCATTGTTTTACACGAAGGAAAAATATCAGGGGAACTCTCTCGGCAAGAAGCCACACAAGAGAAGATCATGACGTATGCGACAGGAGGAAACTAATATGGAAAAAAGTGGTATGAAAACAAAACAACTCTCGGAATCAATTAGTAAATTGGGACCTTTACTCGCTTTGATTGCTCTAGTGGCTGCTGTCACTGCCTTAAATCCAAGCTTTTTATCACCCAGTAATTTGTTGAATCTTTTGCGGCAAGTCGCAGCGAATGGCTTTATTGCATTCGGAATGACCTTTGTCATTTTGACTGGGGGCATTGATTTGTCTGTAGGGTCCACCTTGGCACTTTCCAGTGCCTTGACAGCAGGAATGATGGCCAACGGGGTGTCACCTTTAGTCGCTATTTTGATTGGGTTACTAAGTGGAGCGATCCTTGGTGCGTTGAATGGACTACTGATTTCAAAAGGAAAAATGGCACCGTTTATCGCAACCTTAGCAACGATGACGATCTATCGGGGCGCTACCTTAGTGTACACCAATGGAAATCCAATCACTGGACTAGGTGACAGCTTTCTATTCAGCTTTATTGGTCGTGGGTATCTTTTCGGGATTCCTTTTCCAGTCGTATTGATGTTTCTCGTGTTCTTTCTTTTGTTCTTGTTGCTTCATCGCACCGCCTTCGGACGAAAAACCTATGCCATCGGTGGCAATGAAAAGGCCGCTTTTATTGCTGGGGTGAAAATCGATAAGATAAAACTGATCATTTATTCGATCTCCGGATTGATGGCTTCAATCAGTGGCATGATCATCACTTCTAGGTTGAATTCTGCGCAACCAACAGCAGGGCAAGCCTATGAAATGGATGCGATTGCAGCAGTCGTTTTAGGTGGTACGAGCTTATCTGGTGGAAGAGGCAGAATTTTTGGCACGTTGATCGGGGCATTGATCATTGGTACGTTGAACAATGGTCTAAATCTATTGGGTGTCTCAAGTTTTTATCAACAAATCGTTAAAGGGATCGTGATCGTAATTGCAGTGTTACTGGATCGGAAAAGGAAATAAAAAATAGGAGGATCTATTATGAAAAAAATGTTTTTATTGGCAGCAGGCGTATTGGTACTTTCTGGCTGTGGAGCGGCAACATTGGACAACGGTGGCAGTAGTGAGACACAAAGTGAGGAAAAAGCAGCTTCAGAATTGACAGTTGGTGTATCGATCTCCACCCTCAATAACCCGTTTTTTGTTTCCATGCAAGAGGGGATCAATCAATTGGCTGAGGAAAATGACACCGATGTACGCTTTGTTGATGCCCAAGATGATACTGCCAAGCAAAGCAATGATATTGATGATTTGATCCAACAAGGCGTGGATGTGCTTTTGATCAATCCCGTTGATTCTGCTGCTATCGTCCCAGCTGTTGAAGCCGCTAATAATGCCAACATCCCAGTTATTGCCATCGACCGTAGTAGCGATGGAGGAACGCTTTTGACGACTGTTGCCTCCAATAACGAAGAAGGTGGAAAAATGGCAGCAGAATTTATTCTCGAACAATTAGGGGAAAACGCAAAAGTGGTAGAACTTGAAGGCGTCCCTGGCGCTTCTGCAACCAGAGAGCGAGGAAAAGGCTTTGATGATTATGCTAAAGACAAACTGGATGTTGTTGAAAAGCAATCCGCAAACTTCAATCGAGCAGAAGGATTAACGGTTATGGAAAATATCCTCCAAGCCAACAATGACATTCAAGGCGTCTTTGCTCAAAACGATGAAATGGCTTTAGGGGCAGCCGAAGCGATGGGAAACCGAGAAGGCGTAGTGATTGTCGGGTTTGATGGTACTGAAGACGGCCTCAAAGCCATCGAAGAAGGTAGAATGACGGCAACGATCGCTCAAAAACCAGAGGAAATGGGCCGCCTTGCATTGCAGGCAGCGTTTGACCATTTCCAAGGAAAAACAGTCGCTGAACAAATCGATTCACCATTAGAGTTGGTGAAAAAATAGGTAGACGCTCAATGCAGTTCCTACTTTCAACATCGAAAGCCCCTCTTTGGCTGACCATTCAGGTCACCAAAGAGGGGCTTTCTTTCATGTGTGGCGTTTCGTTTACTTGTTGCTGGTTAAATCCAATAAGCGGTCTTTCAAGTCTTCTTCTAGATGACCCAATTCCACTTCGGCAGCACGACGTTTTTCTTTTCCTTCTTTTTGGATCCGTAATGTTTCTTGGATCGTTTCCACAAGGTCGTTTTGTGTTTTTTGCAAGGTTTCGATATCGACGATGCCGCGCTCGTTTTCTTTCGCTGTTTCAATAGCAGAAACTTTCAACATTTCTGAGTTTTTCTTCAATAGATCATTGGTGGTCTCAGAAACTTGGCGTTGTGCCGTAACTGCATCTTTTTGACGCAATAAAGTCAAGGCAATGACCACTTGGTTTTTCCATAGTGGGATCGCTGTATTGACAGAAGCTTGGATTTTTTCTGCTAACGCTTGGTTCGTGTTTTGGATCAGGCGAATTTGCGGTGCCTGTTGGATCGTGATTTGACGTGCCAAGCGCAAGTCATGAGTCCGTTTGTCTAAACGATCAAGAAATTGCGTGTAATCGTTGGCGATCTGTACGTCCATTTGATCATTCGTTTCTTCTGCTTTTTTCATGGCTTCAGGAATGATTTTGGTTTGCAATTCTTGCATCTTCAACTCGCCAGCGGCAATGTAGATGTTCAATGCATCAAAGTAATCTTTGTTCTTTTGATACAACTGTTCCAACATCATGTTGTCTTTTAGCAAACCGTCTTTTTCTTTATCCAATTTGACGGCGATCTTGTCAATTTGGGCACCGATTTTTTGGTATTTAGCGGTGATTTCAAAAATGGATTGTTTTACTTTACCAAACATTCGCTTGAATAAGTTGCCTTCCCCTGCACGCAGTTCGTCTGGATTGGCTTCTTGCAAGCGATACATCAACTCCGTCAATGAGTCGCCCACAGGGCCGATATCAGCTGCTTGGACATGGTTCAACATGGATTGGGAAAACTCTCCAAGTTTGGTTTGGGCAGCTGCACCATAGGTGATGACCGCTTGCTGGTCGGTCGCATCGATCTTGCTGGCTAATTCTTGGGCCTGTGCTTGACGCTCTGGCGGTAATTTATCAATCAAACGCGGTGCCGTTTGCTGTTCTTTCAGCTGACTGATTTCCGCTTGTTGAGTGGTGGTCAAAGTGTCGACAGGGGTTGAAAATGGGTTGTTCAATAAATCGTCAAGCGTATCCGTTACGGGTTTTACTTGATTTGGTGTTTCACTCATAATAACTCCTCCTAATAATTGTCTGCTTTCGAAAAAAATCTAGCCTGGGCTAGATTTTTTTTTAGATTCTTTTCTTGTTGCCAATCAGAATCTATCCCTATTCATTATCTCGTTTTATGCTTTGTTTGGCAATGGATAACTCAACATCCATGTCATCAAGATCGTCTGCTACAAATTGGGAGTAGTCTTTGGCGATCAAGGAAGCCATTTGCTCGATGATTTGGGTGCTTTCCTCGATTTTATCATAGGTCTCACGACTTTTGATCTCATGGCTATTGATTTCAATGAACTTATCGGTCAAATCGACCATGTTGGGCAAGTGTGTATAAAGGAAATGACTTGCCAAAGGCAGTTTGGTCGGTTCTTTCACGAGTTCTTTGAAAAGAGCTTTTGAGGCACGCAAGGCATCGTGACGCAAGTCAATGGCTTTTAACTTGTTATTGCTAGTGATATTTTTTTGGTATTTATCGATTTGGTGTTTCGTCTGATTCATCGTTTCACGGAACAATTCGATCTCACGAGCAGTCATTCCGCTTTTCAAGTAATGGGCTTCTCGTTCTCTCGTTAAAGAAGGCAAAACTTGTGGATCGGCTGCTGGAACTTTACGCCCTCTAATACCGACGTAGACTAAAATTGCACCGACGATTAATAATAGGCTCGCAAATGAATCGCCTACTACGTTAAAAATAATACTGATGAGGACGATCGCACCAACGATCAGCCAGATGTTTTTTTTCATTTTTCCTCCTCCTAAAAATCTCTTGGACAAGTAGATTGGGTTATTCGACATCTTTATTTTAGCATGTTCACTAAAAGAAAAATATCAGACTTGGGGTGGATTTTCCGATTTTTAGTAAATTCATAAGCTTTCTTGCTATTTCTTAAGAAGATATTTTTTCTAAATTATGCTAAAGTGTTTGATAGATAAGACGTATGAGGAAAGTTAGGTGTCGATAGATGTTAGAATTTAAAGATTTTGAAGAAAAAACGATCCAACGGAATGAAATTTTCCATGGTAAGATCATTGATGTGGTCGTTGATGATGTCTCCTTGCCAAATGGCGGGACCAGTAAACGCGAACTAGTCTTTCATCCTGGTGGTGTTGCCGTGATCGCCTTGACAAGTGAGAACAAAATGCTGTTTGTTCGCCAATTCAGAAAACCGTTAGAGCGAGTGATTTTAGAGATACCAGCAGGAAAAATCGATCCAGGAGAAGGCGCTCGTCCAGATTTGACTGGCGCCCGGGAATTAGAAGAAGAGACCGGCTATCGTGCAAAAACGCTGGAGCACGTTTCTTCTATGTACCTTTCACCAGGCTTTGCTAATGAGCTCTTGCACGTCTATTATGCCAAAGAGCTGGAAAAAGTGACAAATCCCTTACCGCAAGACGAAGATGAAGTGCTGGAAGTCTATGAATTGACCTTAGAGCAAGCACAAGCCGCTATCGCTGATGGAACGATCTGTGATGCGAAGACCGTGTTTGCGATCCAATTTTGGGAGTTGCTGGAATTGAAACGGAGGAACGGACTTGCCTAAAGAACCATTGATCACCCGCAGTGAGCTTCGACGCAGACGCGAAGAAGAACAAGCGGCAGCTGAACGCAATCAGCAAATCGTAGAAAAACAAAGCAAGAAAGAATGGAAACAAAAAGAAAAACAAATTGATAACCACTACCGAAAAGTGCGCAAGAAAAACAAAGAAATCACGAAGACCCGTGCCGGTGAGAACCAGAAATCTCGGGATCTGAACCGTTTTTTAATGAAAGCCATCGTGATCGTCACTTTATTGTTAGTCGTCGTCGGTTTGGCGATCTTTTTGTTGTGATTCATCTAGTACTAAGAAAAAGCCGCCCCTGCATCTTCTGCAAGTGCGGCTTTTTTGTTATTCGGTCGGCTTTTTCAAAATAGCTAAAAACATGGCAGCTGGCTGATTCATGAACAAATGATCCGCTTCATGAAAAACGGTAAAGGAAGTGGCAGTAAACCCAGTCGTCTCTGCCAGTTGAGTCAATGCGGCAGGGTCAAACCCATTATGAACGAGCGGGTGAGACACGGCGGGATTTTTGAGAAAATCCACTAGATAAAGGGTTCCTCCTGGCTGTAGCAAGGTGTATAGTTTTTCCATCATAGCGGCTGTGTCAGGAATATGCAGCAAGACGAGGGATAGCAGCACCGCGTCTGCTTTTGCTTGTAAGGATTCTTGCAGCAGATCGTGGACAGTTGCAGCAGCATTGGCCAGCTGCAGTTGGTTGATTTTTTTTTCAGAAACCTCGATCATGTTAGGGGCAGTATCCCAGATGGCTAAGTGCTGGACATAAGCTGCTAAGGGCAGACTTACTAGGCCGGTACCGCCGCCGATATCGATCAGAGTTTGGTGCTGGTTGTCATTAAAATAAGGTTCAAGGGTTTGGGTGACTAATTGTGCTAACGCGATCCGTTCAGGGGTATCGTATTTTGCTGCCATGGCGTTGAAAATTTCAGACATAAGTGCCTCCTTTTATAATGACAAAAAACTGTTCGTTTCGTCAAAACTAGTTTATCATGAAAGGAGAAAAACACGTCAGTAGATACGTGGGAATTTCTGTTGTTTTTCATTTTAAAGGGTGAAAAATAAACGAGAAGCAGGAGGCAAACACATGAAAATTGGTATTATTGGTGCAATGGAGGAAGAAATCAAGGCGTTGCGGGAACAGTTGATTTCACCGCTTTCTTGGGAACGCGGCGGCGCACTATTTATTTCAGGAAGTATCGGCAATCATGAAGTGATCGTCGTTCGTTCAGGTATCGGCAAAGTTCTGGCATCGATCACCACTAGTTTATTGATCCAACAATACGGGGTCAATATGGTGATCAATACTGGATCAGCTGGTGGGATCGGTGCCGGCTTACAAGTAGGGGATTTAGTGATTTCAGATAAAGTGGCCTATTTTGATGTCGATGTGACGGGCTTTGGTTATGAATATGGCCAGCTGCCTGGCGGGATGCCTTTGTATTATGAAGCCAGCCGCTATTTGATCAGTGAGATGACGAAAGCCGCAGAAGCGACTCATCATACCGTGAAAAAGGGACTGATCGTTACCGGTGACAGCTTCATTCATGACCCGCAAAAAGTACAGGAGATTTTAGGACATTTTCCAGATGCCTTGGCTTGTGAGATGGAAGGCGCCGCGATCGCACAGACCGCGCAGCAATTCAATATTCCTTTCTTGATCGTGCGCGCGATCAGCGACACCGCCGATCACGCAGCAACCGTCTCTTTTGATGAGTTTATCTTAGAAGCTGGCAAGCGTTCCGCTGAAATGGTCTTGGCATTCGTTGAAACATTAAAGTAACTTAAAAAACAAGAGAGCCGATTCGTAAGAGGAGGAAGGAAGCATGAGAGCATTACTATCCATTGATTATACGTTTGATTTTGTTGCAGATGAGGGACGATTGACCACGGGTGCTGCTGGGCAAGCGATTGAAGCTGCCTTAGTGGCTCGGACGCAAGCCTTTATCGAAGCCGGTGAGTATGTCGTTTTTGCCATTGATCGTCATGAGGAAACAGACAACTATCATCCTGAAAACCGCTTGTTCCCACCCCACAATCTTGCGGGCAGTACGGGGCGACATCTCTACGGCCGTCTAGCACCGCTTTATGAAAACTATCAGGAAGCGCCAAATGTCTATTGGATCGACAAGCGTCATTACTCCGCGTTTAGCGGTACCGACTTGGACATCCGACTGCGGGAAAGAGGGATCACGGAATTGTACCTGACCGGCGTTTGTACCGACATCTGTGTCTTGCATACAGCAGTGGATGCCTATAATTTAGGCTACCAACTGGTGATCGATGCAGATACCGTTGCCAGCTTTGACGCAGTCGGACATGAATGGGCACTACGCCATTTTGAAAATACCCTGGGCGCGAAAATCATTTCTGCGAAGGAGGAAGCATAAATGGGATGGATGGATCAATTAAAAGCAAATTTCAGTTTCAGTGAACTGACTAGCCTTTATCAAGCGTATCAAAAAGGGGATCTTGATGTAAAGGCGTTGTTGAACAATGACTTCTTACAAAAGTATACGGATTTTCAGAACTTGGATGAGTTTATGGCTAAATTAGGCATCCAGAATGAAAACCAAATCTTCGACTTTCTAAAAGACCGCCCCAATCGGCAAAAAGCCGATCAAGTCGTCAATGAGCATTCCCAATTTGATTCTGTGATCAGTATGATGAAAAAAGCTTTACAGAAATAAACAACGATAGAAGAAGGAGCCTTCGAAAATCAATTGATTTTCGAAGGCTCCTTCTTTATATATTAATTGGTGGGTTATGTAACAAATTGATTTTTATTTGCTACCACATACCCCAATTATTAAGCTGTCTAAAGTTTAGCCGGCTGTTTCGTGTACCCGCTAAAGTATTGATGGCAGCAAGATCAATAATAGATACGTACATTGTCGCCATAGCGGTAACATACATGGTAGCGATTCCCGCTATCCCAATTGGATTTGCACCCATAAGTAGAAGAAAGACAGAGTCTAAAACGGTGTCATACATCCCTTTTAAAGCCTTTTTCGAAGCTTGATCGATGGTTTCTTGTGTATCGATCATCTTGGAAATTTCTTCCATGAATTTTTCTGGGGAGTTTATGGATTGTATTGAAGGAATATCTTCAGTGAAATATTCATGGAGATCCTCAATAATAGATTCCCGATCTTTTATGTCTTTATATCTCGCAATGGATTTTTTTACGTTAGATACATGATTTCCTAAGGTATATATATCTAGATTTGAAAAATAATCTTTGAGACTAGTTACCGTATCATAAGATGATAACGCAAAATTCAAGTACTTGGCTCCCGTAGTGGTTCTAAGGAAGGCATTGTAAGCATTGGTGTCATTGAAGGTGTAATACTCAGGGTAGTAACGAAGGGGAAGTCTGTCACCCACCAGCCCAGCATTGCGATCATAATCATGCACATCAAAATAATAAAGCATAAATGTGTGCATAAGTTGATCATTGGTGGGATTGTTCCCGTAAATTCTGGTGGCAAATTGTTTGACTTTAGGAAACTCAAAAGGAACGACCGGCGTAACAGCTGGTAAATTTCTTTCTGAACGCTCCTCTGTTGGCATTAGTGACTGGTACTGTAAATTTTCAAAATCGATACTCGTATTAGCAAAGATTTCCAAAGATAAACCGATTTCTACTAGCTCTTCTTCAAGGGCGACCAATAGATTCGCTTTTTCGTAATGGTCATCAGGAACATCTGCAAAATTGCCACTCTCACTGACAGCATATGCCGTGATTGGTGAGAAAAAACCACTCAGTAAAACGACAAGTAACAATATAACTGAATATTTTTGCTTCAATTTTTGCTTCATTTCAATTCCTCCTCATAATTAAAGTTTGACAACACGTGTTATACAAGTTAAATTTATCATATAAAAAGACAAAAATGAATTATTTTATTTAAATTTGATTAATTTTTTTAAAAAATGTAGGATTAGTTATTTCGCCTTAATTTTTGAAGGTATCCCTAAGCAGATAACCTTGCTTGCTAAAAGAGGAGGGAAGTGAAAAAATTCAAGATATTCGACGATGATACAACTAAAGGAAAATTGTATGCTGTGATTGATTATCTAGTGATCACCTCAGCCCTTTGTTTTAGTGCATATCATTCTTTTCCGCTTACGATTCCTAAGTATTTACATATTCCGGGGACGAACGAGTATATGGTAGGTGGCTTATTTAGCGTATTAATGTCCTACTCTCTTTATAAGACCTATTTGTTGAATGCGCATAAAAACATTCCTAAAGAAAAAAAACATAGTATAGAAATCAGTTTTTTTCTCGGCTTACTCGTCTCTTTTATTTTGCTTTTATTCAGATCAGAAAGCTTAATTAATCATTTGCTTTTTCGAAACCAATTACCTTTGGAACAGATTATGTATCACTTAGATCGATTGTATTTTCTCAATCTACTTATGTTACTGTTCGCTTTGATACGGTGTTTATTCGCTTTTGATTACTATCAAGCCTTTTATTACAAAAAAAGAAAATGCTACATGGGCTATATTTATGTATACAGCTTTTTATTTCTAGTAGGAGGTGCACTCTTCTATATGTGGATCATGTCCATAAACTTTTTATTTCGCAAATAGTGTCTTCGGAGTTTACGTCCATACCTCAGTGCCGTAGGAAAAGTTTTTTCAAAAATATACTCAGTTATGAATAGCATAGGGGGCTTTGTATTGGGGAAAACGGATCAAGTGACGTTATACAAGCGAAAAGGAAAAATCTATTCCATCATTGATCATATAATTATGGGGGCTGCAATATTATTTGAAACATATCATAGCTCCCCAATTAGACCTATAATTCGTGGGAGATCAGATATTCGTGGGATTGGGTTGTCGGCTGTGAGCGCAATGGTGTTTTTGCTAGCTTGGGAGACAACTTTAAGTTTAAACCGTCATGAGCTTGTTCCTGAATACAAAAAGCATCTCGCTGGAATTGAGCACGCTTTCTTCTTCTTGGTTGGTTTTTTTATCTTGATTTTCACTGCCGATCCCTTGATTGGTTTACTATCGCGAACGATACCGGTAGAGAAAATCACCTATCATCTGGAACGGCTCTACTTTCTTCATTTTTTTATGATGTTCTATATTTTGTTGCGGTGTGTATTGGCATTCGATTATTATCAAGCCTTATATTATGAAGATAGAAAATGCAGGATGTATTATGTCTTGCTTTGTTTTTTCGTAGGCATAGTTATCACTCGTGTTCTTCTAGGGGTTCTTTCGTTAGTTGTCTCGTTCATCTATCACTTCTAAAAAATCCATTAGCAAAAGACAAGACTCAGCTGATTAAAAGATTGTCTTTCAATCGAATAAGTTTGTTACAGGATTGCTTTATTTAAATTGTGAGGAGGTTTTTAATGTGTTGAAAAAAAGATATCAACCCCTTGATAGTTATCAGCGAAAAGGGAAGATCTATTCCATCATTGATTATGTAATCTTTGGGAGCGCAATAATTTTTGAGAAATATCATAGATTCCCACTCAGGCCTTATAGACCCCCAATCAGACCTATTGGAACTCTTGGAACTTCAGATATTCGAGAGATTGGGTTAACGGCTGTGAGTGCAATGATTATGATATTAGCCTGGAATACAACTTCAAGTTTAAACCGTCATGAGCTTGTTCCTGAATACAAAAAGCATCTCGCTGGAATTGAGCACTTTTTCTTCTTCTTGGCTGGTTTTTTTATCTTGATTTTCACTGCCGATCCCTTGATTGGTTTACTATCCCGAACGATACCCTTAGAGAAAATCACCTACCATCTGGAACGGCTCTACTTTCTTCATTTTTTTATGATGTTCTATGTTTTACTGCGGTGTGTATTGGCATTCGACTATTATAAAGCCTTTTATTATGAAGATAGAAAATGCAGGATGTACCATGTCTTGCTTTGTTTTTTCGTAAGCATAGGTATCATTCATATTCTTCTGGGGGTTCTTTCGTTAGTTGTCTCGTTCATCTATCACTTCTAAAAAATCCATAGCAAAAAGACAAACCCTAGCTATCTATGGTTTGTCTTTTTCTTACGCTATTGTTTACCAGATCTGCACACGATCTTCTGGTGCACGATACATAGGGTCACCAGGTTTGATATCAAAGGTGGTATAGAATTCATCGATGTTTTGGACTTGGATATTGGCACGTAGTTTCGCTGGTCCGTGGACATCGATCGACAGTAAGAGCTGTTGGTATTGTTCTTTGGCTTTTGTACGCCAGATCTTCGCCCAATTGGTGAAGAAGTCTGCTAAAGAAACATCGCTTTCTTTTTGCGCTGCTTCTAGCGCACAGCTTAGTCCGCCTGCATCGGCGATGTTTTCAGAAACAGTCAACGTTCCATTTACGGTACCGCCGGCAAAGGGCAGTCCATCAAACTCGTCGATCATCGCTTGAGCTAAGCGTTCAAAGTGGGCCAAATCTTCCTCTGTCCACCAATTGTTTAAATTACCATATTCATCAAATTTTGCCCCGTTGTTGTCAAAGGCGTGGGAGATCTCATGAGCAATGACCGCGCCGATCCCCCCATAATTTGCGCTGGTGGATTGTTCCAAACTATAAAAAGGTGCTTGTAAGATTGCCGCTGGGAAAACGATCACGTTTTTAAATGGGTGATAGTAGGCATTCACGGTAGCGGCGGACATTTCCCATTCCTCGCGATCCACGGGCTGCTGCCATTTTTTGAAGGCATCTTCTCGGAACAAACGATTGAAATGCAGGGCATTTGCCAGCAGACTTTTCTCTTCATCGGTATGCAATTGGTCATAAATGGCAGGAACTTGATCAGGGTACCCGACATGGATGCCTAAACGATTCAATTTGATGATCGCTTTTTGGCGGGTTTCTTCACTTAACCACGTGTTGTTGCGCAAACGATCTTGGTAGACAGCAATCATTGTTTCCACCATGTGTTTGACGTCTTTTTTCGCCGTTTCCCCAAAGTACTTGCGTCCATAATAATCACCGATCACTTGACTAAAATGACCCATCGTTAAATAATAAGCCGCTTTTTGTTGGGGAGCCGCTTCATCGATCCCTGATAAGTAGCGGCTGTAGGTTCCGCCTAACTGACGCAATTCTTCACTCAGATAGCTAGTATAGCGCAAGCTTTGGTTGACGATCATCCAGCCTTTCAAGAGTTCAAAATGGCTATCAGAAACAATAATGTCAAAGGCTTCAAAGTAAGCGGGTTCCGTTACGATCAGCTCTTCTGGTGTCCCTGGTAAAAGGGCCGTCAAGAGTTGTGTAAAATCGATCTTGCTGGCTTGCTTTGCAAATTCTTCCAAGGAGCGAGGATTGTAATTTTTGCTATAATCCGCACTTTCTTCCGCACTGCGGACATGAGGGGCGATCAATTTATCAAAAGCGATCGCTTGCTCTACCAACGATTCCGCTTCTGCTTGGTCTTTTCCATAAGCAACTAAAACGTTGACGGCCATCTCAAAGTAGACTTGCAGCATTTCGCTTGCTTGGGGATTTTCTGTGTAATAAGTTTTATCCGGCAAAATAGTAGCAGGCGGATAGACCGACAAAGTATTCATTTGCGCATTTTTCATGTCTGCATCGACATCTAGTTGGAAAGGCAAGGCAATGCCCTCTAAAACGAAACTTGCCAGTTGCTGATTCAATTCCTCATAAGAACGCAACGCTTCGATTTTTGCTAATAGTGCATTTGCTTCAGTAGCGCCAGCTGCCTCTCGTTGGTCAAAATCGCTGGCTAAGCGGTAAAAAGCCACAGCATCCTTCATGCGGCCTTTTGGCGTAGCATGGGGATCGTGTGCCATATTTTCAAATTCTGCGATCATTAAGGAATCGATTCCGTCAACGAGATCTTGGAATCCACCCGTAGCGGGTTTATCTGCTGGAATAACAGCGGTCTCCAGCCACTCGCCATTTACATAGTCATAAAAATCATCTTTTAACAAGGTTGTCATGTCTTTCGCTCCTCTCGCTTTCTACTATTATGAAACAAAATCTGTAAGGACGCAAAGAAAAGTTTTCTAGACGAAAAAGGGTTTTGATCCAAGTAGGAGGAGAATCTAAGGTATAATAAGAAAAAAGGCAGGTGAACGAGATGGAACAAGTAGAGTGGAAAGGGATCGCCGAAGAGCGGTTTCGTCCGTATAAGCAGTGGGTCACTCCTTCAGGGTATTTATGCGGCACCTATGCGGCAGCCGTCTTTTTGGCCTACTATCAAGATTACATCGATGAAACGATCATCCCGAAAGCGTTTCGTAGAAAAAAACAGCGGGATCTGACAGTAGTGACGGAAATGCTGCGGGTGCTGATTCAGCCTCATGGGTTGCCGACGATCGCTTGGCAGGTCAGTCATGGATTGACTCGGTTTTTCGATCAATTCCAATTGCCTTACCGCGGACGTGCGACTGTTGTTGGCGGCTGGCATCGAGCGTGCAAACGAATCGATGAAGGCAAACCGGTGATCATCGGTATTTTGAAGCCTTTAGGCAGCACGTATGGCAATCATTGGGTCGTGGCTTACGCCTACGCTGAAACCGCCAGCGGAGAACGCTATTTTAAAGTTCATGACAACTGGGGCAACTACAAAAAAGTAATTCCCGCCAGTTGGGTAAACGGTACCGTCACACTTCCTTGAACGAGACGGTTAAAAAAACAGTCACTTTGTGCTAGAATAGAAGAAAACAACCACATTCATTGGAGGCAATCATGGGCGAAAGTTATAAAGATAGTTCGTTGAAAATTTTTAGTTTAAATGGAAATTTACCATTAGCAGAAAACATTGCGAAAGTTTTCGGTACAGAACTAGGGAAGTCAAAAGTGACACAGTTTAGTGATGGAGAGATTGCCATCAATATTGAAGAAAGTGTGCGGGGCGACCATATTTATATCATTCAATCGACGAATGAACCCGTCAATGATCACTATTTAGAGCTATTGATCATGATCGATGCGATGAAACGGGCTAGTGCGAAGACCATCAATGTCGTTTTGCCTTATTACGCATATGCGCGGCAAGACCGAACCGCCAACCCGCATGAGCCGATCACTGCAAAATTGATTGCCAATATGCTGGTGGAAGCAGGGGCTTCTCGAATCTTGACGCTTGATCTGCATGCCGTCCAAGTTCAAGGATTTTTCGACATCCCAGTGGATAATCTCTTTACGATCCCATTGTTTGCCCATTATTATCGCGAACAAAAAATGACGGGTGACGACTATGTCGTGGTTTCACCAAAAAACAGCGGTGTCCAACGGACCCGTAGTTTGGCAGAATACTTAGATACAGCGATCGCGATCGTCGATCAAGATGAAGCCGATAGCGGCTATGTGATCGGTGATGTCGTTGGGAAAAAATGTATTTTGGTTGATGACATTTTAAATACCGGCCATACATTGGCAAAAGCGGCAGACTTGTTGAAGGAAGCTGGTGCCAGTGAAGTGTATGCATGTGTCTCTCACGCCTTGCTTTCGCCGCCTGCTAAAGAAATTTTGGATCAATCAGCGATTGAAAGTATTTGTGTCACCGATTCTTGTTGGACCAGCGAAGAACGCCATCCAGAAAAACTGCACTACATTTCTTGTGCCGAATTGATGGGGGAAGCCGTTCGCCGTATCCACGAAAATACACCAATGAGTCCATTGTTCCGCCTGGAAAGCAAAGAGTATAAATAAAAATATGAAAAGCACCCGCTATCCTTAGGGACAGCGGGTGCTTTTGCATGTAAGGGGAAGTGGATCAGACCCAGCGGATCAGTTCAACTGGTTTCGGTTTAAGACCGTTTCTCGTTTGATCAGCTTATGTGGTACGACCAGCTGTACGCCGTTTGAATCTTCGTGATTCAATTGCGCCATCAGCCGTTCGGTAGCGATTTTTCCTAAGGACAACACGTTGATATCGATACTAGTCAAATACGGATGGGTCAAAGTAGCAAAGATCGAATTGTTGAAACTGATGATGGATAAGTCGTCGGGGACTTTGTAGCCATACATCGTCGCTAATTGAATGATCCGCACAGCGAACAGATCATCGATCACGACGATGGCCGTTGCTTGGGATTCTTTGATCGTTTCTTCAAACGTGACGTAATCTTCCGCTTTTTCAAAGGTCAATGCTGGATAAAAGGGGAGATTTGCCAGCATCATGGCTTTTTGGTAGCCGAAGAAACGCTCGAAATACAGGTTTTCATGGGTCGTATTGGTAGCAAATAATATCTTCGTATGCCCTTGGGCGATCAGATGCTCGGTTGCTTGCTTGCCTAACAACTGGTTGTCATTATCGACAAAAACGATTTTGTCTTCATTGCTGTATGGTTGACCAATCAAAGTAAAAGGGACTTCTTTTTCGACCAGATAGTCGATGATGGGGTCTTTTTCATCGGAATAGACCAAGATAAAGCCATCTACTTGTTTTTGCAGGTGCATCCGTTCCACGTTTTTTAGTAATGTAGCAAAGTCACGGGCGGAGGCAACGGCAACCGTCATTTGATGATGGCGGGCCTCTTCATTGATGGCTTCGATCGTTTCTAAATAAAAGGGGTTTCCTAGTCGTTCTTTCGAATCAAGAGGCGGCAAGATCACGCCAATGGCACTGGATATCTGTTTGCCGAGATTTCGAGCCGCAAGATTGGGGACATAGCCCATTTCTGCCATTACTTTGCGCACTTTCTTCTTGGTATCTTCAGAAATGCTGGGATGATCGTTTACGACACGAGAAACCGTGGATGTAGCGACGCCAGCCTTTTTGGCGACATCTTTGACCGTAATGCTCACTGATTTCCCTCCTTTTTTAGCTTATAGTATCACAAAGTGTCGGCACAAGGGTAGAGCCAATCAAAAGAAAGAAGAAATGCAGACATTTCTTCTTTCAGAAGGCTTGTTTAGTTGATCGCTGTACTGATTTCGTCTTCTAAAACATAGTCTTTGCCATACAACTTGATTGGCAATGCCTCACCGCTGATTTTCTTCAAAGTCACCGTTGACTCATTGACGGAAACAAAGAGCAGACGTCCACGATAGTTGATGTGGAAGGCGTAGCGGCTCCAAGTTTTAGGTAAGAATGGCGCAAACCCTAAGTGATCGTGATCAGTTTTCATTTGAGCAAAACCTTGAACGATCGCTAACCAGCTGCCGGTCATAGAAGTGATGTGCAAGCCATCATCGGTATCATTGTTGTAATTGTCCAAATCAAGACGAGCAGTCCGCTCATACATTTCCAACGCTTTTTCTTCCATGCCTAATTCCGCTGCCAAAATCGCATGGATACTTGGAGAAAGGGAAGATTCATGCACTGTCATCGGCTCATAGAAATCAAAGTTCCGTTGTTTTTCTTCTTTGCTGAATTGATCGCCGAAGAAGTAGATACCTTGCAAAACATCGGCTTGTTTGATAAAGCAAGAGCGCAAGATATGATCCCACGACCAATTTTGGTTTAACGGCAAATGTTTTGGATCAAGATCGGAAACGGGCATCAAGTCTTTGTCTAAGAAGGTATCATGCTGGACGAACACACCAAGCTCTTGGTCTTCTGGGAAGTACATATTGTCGATGATGTCTTGCCATTTGGCTTGTTCTTCGTCAGAGATCGTGACAGTCGCTTCGTCTTTGAAGGCTTCATAGCTGGCTAAGGTATAAGCTAAGACCCAAGTAGCCATTTTATTGGTGTACCAGTTGTTATTGATATTGTTTTCGTATTCGTTTGGTCCTGTAACGCCATGGATCATGTATTTTTGCTGGCGTTTTGAATAGTGGACACGATCTGCCCAGAAACGTGAAATCGCGCTTAACACTTCTAATCCTTCTTTTTTCAGGTAACTTGTATCGCCAGTATAATTCGTATAGTTGTAGATGGCATAAGCGATGGCACCATTTCGGTGGATTTCTTCGAAAGTGATCTCCCACTCATTGTGGCATTCGATCCCAGTGAAGGTCACCATTGGGTAAAGGGCACCTGCTAAGCCTTGTTTTTGCGCATTGATATGGGCTTGCGGCAATTGGTTGTGACGGTATTTCAACAAGTTACGGGTCACTTCTGGTTTTGCTAATGCCAAATACAATGGAACTGCATAGGCTTCGGTATCCCAGTAAGTCGCACCGCCATATTTTTCACCAGTAAAGCCTTTCGGTCCAATGTTCAAGCGCTCATCTTCGCCATAATAGGTTGAAAACAATTGGAACAGGTTGAAACGAATCCCTTGTTGCGCTGCAGCATCGCCTTCAATGATCACATCGGCTAAATCCCAGCGGGCTTTCCAAGCAGCGACTTGTTCTGCACGCAATGCATCGTAATCTGCTTTGTATAAAGTGCCTAATTCGGTGACTTTTGCTGGATGATCATGAACGGGAACATCACGACTCGTAACGATCAAGACTTCTTTGATTAATGAGAAGGTGTCACCGGCTGTTCCAGAAAAGGCAAAGGTATCAGCAACGCAAAGCTCGCTTTTCACGGAATCGATCGGTGTTTGGCTATGACGCATAGCAGAAGTGACAGTAAAGCGTTCAATGTCAAAATTATTTTCTACGGTCCGAGTGGTCAAATAATGGAAGGTTTCGGTTTGGCCATGAGCCAATTCTTCCCAGAAACGTTCGTCGTAGTTGCTGTCTTCGTTATGGACATTGTTATCTAGTTTAGAAACGACTTTGATCTCAGCGTCGCCTTCAATGATCTCAGCGTCCATCTTAATGAGGGCAAGTTCACGTTTTACGATGCTCAAGAAGCGTTCAAAAGAGAATTTTACGGTGGCGCCTGCCAAAGTGACAGTAAAGTTGCGGCGTAAAATCCCGGTTTCCATGTCTAGTTCTAAACGGAAATCACTTGGGCTGATTTTTGCTAAGTCAACTAATTGGTCATTGACAAATAGGTCCATTGCAATAAAGTTGACCGCGTTGATCACTTTGCCAAAATAGTCAGGGTAGCCGTTTTTCCACCAGCCGACACGGGTTTTGTCTGGGTACCAGACACCAGCGATATAAGTACCTAAGTGATGATCGCCGCTGTATTGTTCTTCAAAGTTGCCGCGCATTCCCATGTAGCCATTCCCGATACTTGTTAGCGACTCTTGCAGTCGACGATTTTCTTTATCTAAGGTAGATGTCGCGATTTTCCATGGATCGATCTCGAACAATCGTTGGATTTTTTTCATGAAAGTCCCTCCAGAATCTTTTTGATATCTCTATCATAAGCGCAAACGATTGCATCGTCAAGTGAAAGTTGTTGCGTTTAAAGAATTTCCTGTTAGGAAACATTGAGAAAGAGAGATCCAGTTATATAAAGGTGAAAAAGCGAATAGAATCCCTTTTGATATTTCTGGGTTTACAAAATCTTTTTTCTCCGTTAGAATGAAATCATTAAGAAACCGATTGCGTAAATCGATTCAGGGAAGGAAGAAGGAAGATGAAAAAATTATTGAGCTTCGAATTTTGGCAAAAATTCGGAAAAGCGCTAATGGTGGTTGTCGCTGTTATGCCAGCTGCTGGTTTGATGATCAGTATTGGGAAAACGATCCCAATGATCAATGCCGACTGGGCATTTTTGATCACTACAGGAGGCGTCATTGAAAACATTGGTTGGGCAATTATTGGTAACCTGCATTTATTATTTGCATTAGCTATTGGTGGTAGTTGGGCTAAAGAGCGAGCTGGTGGGGCATTTGCTGCCGGGATCGCCTTTATTTTGATCAACCGGATCACTGGTTCGATCTTTGGCGTGACGAGCGCGATGTTAACCGAAGAAGGCGCCTTTACCCATACGTTGTTTGGGACAAAGATCATGATCGACGGTTTCTTTACTAGTGTATTAGAAGCACCTGCTTTGAACATGGGTGTCTTTGTCGGGATCATCGCCGGTTTTGTGGGGGCAACAGCTTACAACAAATACTATAATTTCCGCAAATTACCGGATGCGCTTTCCTTCTTTAACGGCAAACGCTTCGTCCCTTTCGTGGTGATTGCCCGTTCAGTAGTCGTCGCATTAGTATTATCGATCGTTTGGCCTTACATTCAAGCCGGCATCAACAACTTCGGTTTATGGATCGCGCAATCACAAGAAAGTGCGCCCGTTTTAGCACCGTTCTTGTTTGGAACCTTGGAGCGGCTGCTCTTACCATTCGGGCTGCATCATATGTTGACGATCCCGATCAATTACACCGAATTAGGTGGAACCTACACGATTCTTTCTGGGGCACAAGCCGGCACCCAAGTCTTTGGACAAGACCCATTATGGCTTGCTTGGGCAACGGATCTAGTGAATATGCGCAATGCTGGCGATACGTCACAATATCAATTTTTATTGGAAAACTTTGTTCCTGCCCGCTTTAAGGTTGGACAAATGATTGGTTCATCTGGGATCTTGATGGGCTTGTCTTATGCCATGTATCGCAATGTCGATGCGGACAAACGGCACAAATATACCTCTATGTATTTATCAGCTGCTATCGCTGTCTTCTTGACAGGGGTAACGGAACCGTTGGAGTTCATGTTTATGTTTGCTGCCGTACCGCTTTACATCGTTTATGCAGTCGTACAAGGGGCTGCGTTTGCGATGGCGGATATCGTCAACTTACGGGTCCACTCTTTTGGGAATATCGAGTTGTTGACCCGTACCCCAATGGCGATCAATGCCGGCTTAGGACAAGATTTGATCAACTTTGTGTTAGTGACCATCGTCTTTGGTGTTGGGATGTATTTCTTGGCCAACTTCTTGATCAAAAAATTCAACTTTGCAACACCAGGTAGAAACGGCAACTACGAAACAGAAGGAGCCAGCGATGCGCCAGCAACAGCTTCGGCGGATGGCAATTTGAACCCAGATTCGCAAGTCGTGAAAATCATTCATTTATTAGGCGGACGTGAAAATATCGCCGACGTTGATGCATGTATGACCCGTTTACGGGTCTCTGTGAAAAATCGAGAAGCGGTCGGCGATGAAAAAGCATGGAAAGCCGCAGGGGCTTTAGGCTTGATCGTAAAAGACAACGGCGTGCAAGCAGTCTATGGACCGAAAGCAGATGTTTTAAAATCAGACATTCAAGATATCTTAGATTCTGGTGTCACGATTCCCGAACCGACGGCTAGTCAAGCACCAGTAGAAACCACTACCCACCAAAGCCAAGGCGTGACAGCTGAACTAGCTGCCGTTGCCACTGGAGAAGTGATGCCGATCACCTCTGTCAAAGACCAAGTGTTTGCGGAAAAAATGATGGGTGACGGTTATGGCGTGCGCCCAGAGCAGACGATAGTTGTCGCACCAATCAGCGGGAAAGTCACCAACATCTTCCCAACGAAACATGCGATTGGCTTGCTTTCTGATGAAGGCATCGAAGTATTGGTTCACATGGGCTTAGATACCGTTGACTTAAACGGTGCCCCCTTTACGGTAGCTGTCACTGAAGGACAACAAGTGGCGGTGGGTGACAAGTTAGCGGAGATGGATCTCGCTGCAGTAAGTGCTGCTGGCAAAGACACCACCATCGTTGTAGTGTTGACCAACAGCGATCAAATCGATTCCTTTGAATTGACCCAAATCGGTAAGCAACAAGCAGCCGCAGTTGTTGGAATCGTAAAACTATAATAAAATGACAAGCGGGTCGACTCTTTTGTTGACCCGCTCTCTTTTATTTTTTTAAGGAATCGTACAAGCAAACCGAGAGAAGGAGCCTTATTCATGAAGGTATTAACATTGAACACCCATAGCTGGTTAGAAGAAAATCAGCTCGAAAAATGCAAGATGATCGCACAAGAGATTGCAACAGGCGACTATGACATCATCGCCTTGCAAGAAGTCAACCAAACGATCGCTGCTCAAACCATCGTTCCTGATGGGCTTTATTGCCCCACAGATACGCTGGTGGAAATCAAGGAGGACAATTTTGCTTTGCGTCTAGTGGAAGAACTACAACTGTTAGACTGTGATTACTACTGGTCATGGACCTACAGTCACGTAGGCTATGACATTTACCACGAAGGCAATGCCTTATTGTCCAAACAGCCCATCATTGCCAAAGAATACCTTGCTTCACAAGCCACGGATGTCTGGGATCATACCACACGCAAAAACCTGAGCGGCGTGACTGAAGCCGATGGACAGATCGTACAAGTCGTTAGCTGTCATTTTTCTTGGTGGCAAGACGGTAAATTTGCCTACGAGTGGCAACAGACAGAAGCATTTTTAGCAGAACGGGCAGATACCTTATTGATCCTAGGAGATTTCAACAACGATGCGGCCAGTTCTGGTCATCAACTCGTCCTTGACAGCTCCTTACAGCTGCAAGACAGCTTTTTAACGGCTACCGAAACGATCGGTGAAGCCTCTGTCGTTAAAGCCATTGATGGTTGGCAAGACAATCGAGAAGCATTGCGGATCGATTATGTTTTTGCATCCAATGACCTGCAAGCAACGGAATATGAAGTCGTTTTTGACGGAACGCGTACTCCGATCGTCAGCGATCACTTTGGAATCAAAGTGGTTTTTGCTTCAAAAACAGAGCCAAACTAGCAGAAGCGACAGCAAAAAAGCAGTGCCAACTGGCACTGCTTTTCTTTTTGGGGAAGTTAAATCGCTGATCGAACAAGGAGGAAAAAGAATAAACTCAATAAAAGAATGAATGCTAATGCCCCATAGGTAAAACTCTTTTCGCCCCAGGTTGCGTTTTCCTCCTGACTCGAAAGACTCCTTCTTGTAAAAAAGACGAGTCCTGCGCCGATGACATTCGCTGTCAGTAACTGTTGAAAGAAGATCAGGAATAAATACTGACCCAAAAGGCCTTTTTTACTCATGGAAAACCGTTGAATAAAGTACAGGCAAGCCCCTTGCAGCAAAAGGAGACTACTTAACAAGACCCCTAAAGCGGCTAACGGTTGCGAGTTGAGGTACTGGGCAAAGGTCATCCCATGGTTGAAGGCAGTCAAGGAAAGATAAAGATAGTAAGCACCGGCGATCAAAAGCCAATAACTCAGTAAAATCAATGGAAACGCCCATTTTCGTTTAGTCATGGTTGCCCTCCTGTAAAGTGAATAGTCCGTAGGAACGGATCAAATAATCAATCAAGCAGCTTAGTCCAATCAAAGACTGGCTAGGGATTTTCTTGCGACCGATTTGAAAAAAATCGCAATAATAGGTCAGGTGAAACGTTGAATGGCGAGCAAAATAATTATCTCCTGGCGCACTCAATGTCAAAACGGGAATCTGACGAATCGCAAAAGTCGTCAGATTCTCTTTGACGTTTTCTGTTTCGCCGCTCAGTGAGGCGATGATCACACAATCTTCGGCAGTGATCATCGGCATGACCATATCAAATTCCGTTTTGTTCGGCAATACGATCACTCGTTTTTCCATAGAAAGCATCATTTTGGAAAACTCCTCCAGTGCTTTCTTTTGGGAAAACCCAGTTGGGTAGCAGTAGATGGTTTTGCTGCGGTCAAACAAGCGGTTGAGGGCAGCTAAGTCTACCGTTTTTACATAGTTGAGGGTGGCGAAAATATCCTCTTGTTGCTTTTCAAAAATCGTTTTTTGCTGCGAAATCGTTGTTGTCTGTTCTTGCTGATGCCGTAGAAAATATTTGAACTCGGAATAGCCAGAAAAACCAAGTTTTTTCGTCAACCGTAAAATAGAAGACTTGGAGACGTGAACCTGCTCGGATAGCTCGACGATCCCCATAGATAGAACGGTGTCGCCGTTGGAAAGAATGTAGTTTAGAATGCCACGATCAAGTTCACTTAACTCTGATTGGTGCTGTTGAATCAAATACTGTAATTTCACAAAAACCCCTCCTTATTGATTAAGTATAGCTGAAAAGCCAGGAGGGGAGGCGAAGAACGCTGGCTAGTGTAATTCTGGCCAAAAGGCTTGATTTGCTTCAATCAATTCATCGAGTAATTCTTTGGCTACACGGGCATTTGGGACCACTTTTGAAAGAATCAGTGCTTGCCATAATTTCTGGTAAGAACCCTCTGCCCAAGCCTCCACGACTAATTTTTCTACGGCGACTTGTTGCTCCATCAATCCTTTTTGGAAGCGAGGGATCTTGCCTTGTGTGATTGGTTCTGCCCCGTTACTGCCGACGATACAAGGCACTTCCACCATTGCCTGTTCATCAAAGTTGACGATCGCTCCTTCGTTAGGCACGATCAACAGCATACGTTCTTGCGTGTTATAAGCAATCGCTCGTGCAAGGTCCACGATGTAGCTGGCGTGTTCATCCACTTCAAGCGTGGTGTCAGTCGCTGTCTGGTTTTCTACGATGCGTTGGCATTCACCAAAGACGTGTTTTTCGCGGCCAGCCATGACTTCATTTGCCCGTGTAAAAGATGGGTTGGTGTGCGCCACTTCATCTTGAGGGAAAAAGTAATATTTCAAGTAGGTATTTGGCAAAGTGGATGGATCAACTTCGTACACTTCTTTTGCTTTGTCAAAGGTGTGCATCCAGCTGGCATCAGCATGTTGGCTCGCTTCGATTTCTTCTGGCAATGAATAGCCGTATTTTGCCACATGCGCCTGGATCTGCGGCAGCAAATCATTGCCAGCTTTGTCTCGTATATCTGTCCACCAGCCAAAGTGATTCAAGCCATAATAGCGAACCACCAACTCTTTGCGAGAAGCTAAACCGATCGCTTGCGCCATCCGTTCTTCGATTCCCACTGGCATATCACAAATATTAATGATCTTGGCATCAGGGCGCAATTTACGAGTCGCTTCTGCGACGATCGCTGCAGGATTGGAATAATTCAACATCCATGCATCAGGGGAATATTTTTCCATGTAATCGACTAACTCCAATACACCGCCGATAGAACGCATCCCATAAGCGATCCCGCCAGGACCACAAGTTTCTTGGCCGACCACACCATATTTCAAAGGGATTTTTTCATCCTTTTCGCGCATCGCATACAAGCCAACTCGGATATGCGCCATCACAAAATCGACATCCTGAAATGCGGTTTCGGGATCAGTGGTTGCTAAAAATCTGATTTCTGGTGCGCGTTCTTTCAATAAAATCTCGCAAGCTTGTGCAACTTTTTCTTGTCGTTCTTCCAAATTGTCGTAAAACTTGATTTGGCGAATCGGGAAACGATCCAAGTGTTCCAAAAGCATCAAGACGATTCCTGGGGTAAAGGTACTGCCGCCTCCGGCGATCACGATTGAAAATTTTTTCATTTTTGTTTCCTCCTTAGTCTGATACAGCTAATAATTTTTCGAATTGTTCTCTCACTTGTGGCACATCCAGGCCAACGATCACTTGGAAGGCGTTGCCGTTGCGAACAACACCATGGGCACCAGCGCCTTTAAAGATGTCATCTGGCAGCACTTGGTCTTGATCTTTAACGGTGATTCTTAGGCGAGTGGCACAATTAGTGACTTTATCGATATTATCGCGACCGCCAAACCCTTCTAAGTAGACTGCGGCTTGTTCGGTGTAGCGATTGGCACCAGCAATCACTGGCGTTCCAGTGTTGGCTTGTTTTTCTTTATAATCTTTTTTGGTGTACAGTTTGACTTCGCTATTGTTTTCTTCCCGTCCTGGTGTGGCTAACTTAAATTTGAGGATCAAGAAGCGGAAAACAAGGAAATAAAGGGCAGTAAAGGCTAACCCGATCACCAGCTGCGTGAAGATCATACTGCGATGATTTTGAAATAGCGGAATCCAGACCTTCGCCAACAGATCGATCAAGCCGCCTCCCATATCTCCAACGACCCCGAAGGCAAACATCGTTGCCGCCATGGTCGCTGCTAAAACAGCGTGCACCGCAAAGAGGGGTGGTGAGATAAAGAGGAAGGTGAATTCCAATGGCTCAGTGATACCAGCTAAAACGGCAGTTAAAGTGGCAGGGATCAAAATCGCTAAGACCTTCTTTTTGTTCTCAGGCTTGGCTGTGAAATAAAAAGCAGCAGCGATTCCTGGTGCAGCAAAGATCTTAGAATTGCCATGTAAAGCAAAGCCCCCTTCAGGGAAAAGCTCTTTCAATGGTCTGGTGGATTGGGCAAATTCTTGTAAATGTGCCATCCAGTATTTGGAGATTCCTTCTTCGACGACAGCTGGACCAAAAACAAAGGGGGTATACACGAAATGATGGAGACCTGTGGGAATCAATATTCGCTCTAAGAAAGTATAGAGCCAGACCCCAAAGACCCCAGCACTTGCTAGAAACCCTTGCATGGACCCAATGCCAGCTTGGACTTTCGGCCAAATCAATGCGATCAAGAAAGCAACTGGCAGCATTAAAAAGAAACCGAGGATCACGACAAAGGAAGAGCCTTGGAAGATTCCGAGAAAATCAGGCAGCTTCGTATCGAAAAACTTGTTGTGAAGATAGACGACGATCGCCGAAATAAAAATTGCTCCGATAATACCAGTATCTAATGTTTTAATGCCAGCGATCATTTTCAAGCCACTCTCACCGCCGGGATCAGCTGCAAAGTTGACACCGAAGAAGTTACCAAAGTACTCGATCATGCCAGAAATAAAATAATTACAAGTAATATAGACGACAAAGGCTTCCATTGCCGCTCGCGCATTGGCTTTTTTTGCGAGACCGATCGGTAATCCAATGACAAATAATAATTCCATTTGGTTGAAGACCGTCCACGCTCCGTTTTCAATGATCGTCCAAATGTTGTACCAAGTAGAGCCTTCAGTGGCGATGCTCCCCACAAGCATCGGATTTTTAAAGATAATACACAGCGCGACCATGATCCCTGAAAAGGAAAACAAGAGGACCGGGGTAAACATCGCACCGCCAAACCGCTGAACTTTTTCCATCATAATTTCTTAACATCTCCTTTCAATTTTTACTACAACCTCAGTATAGAAAAGAAAGATAGCGGTTACAATAAAGCGAGGCAGCATAGGAACGTAGAAGCAAACAAAGAGAAAAAGTGGCAACTGCGGGGAAATTTCCCATAAAAAAACAAACCTGCGAAAAACAGGTTTGTTTGCTACGTACGTGTATTTAAATTTCGACGTTGCCATAACGATTGGCAAGGGCGGTGCGGATCAAGCGCTCTGCCAAATGCTCATTTCTTGCAAGGAGCGGTCCGTGGAAGTAAGAGCCGAACACATTGCGGTAAACCACGCCTTCGGTTTGGTCTTCGCCATTGTTTCCTTGTCCTTGGATAACTTTCCCCAATGGTTTTTCCCCTTTACCTAAGAAAGTACGGCCATTATGGTTTTCAAAGCCATAATAGGTCTCATCGAATTCTTCATTGTGGATCACGATGTCACCGATGAACCGATTGTTTTCTTGGCTTAAGGTGTAATGATCCAAGGCACCGATCCCATTGATTTTCTCGCCGTTGGCACCGATGTAGTAATGACCCAGTAATTGATAGCCGCCGCAGATCGCCAGCATGACGCCATCATTTTCGATATAGCTGGTCAGGGCTTCTTTTTTTGATTGGATATCTTGTGAAACGATCACTTGTTCAAAATCTTGTCCGCCACCGAAGAAGACGAGATCATATTTTTCAGGATCGAAGGGCTCGTGAATGCTGACGACCTCTGCGTTGAAGGTCACGCCTAGTTTTTCGGCCACGTAGCGCAGCATCAAGAGATTGCCGTTGTCGCCATAAGTATTCAAAAGATTTCCATACAAGTGGGCAACATTCAGTTGATACTTAGTCACGACTCATTCCTCCTTTGATATAGCCTTTTTCCGCAAGCTTTTTGCGGAGCTGCAAGACTGCAGTGTAAGTCGCTAAAATATAGACTTTTTCTGTTGGTAGGTCTTCGATTTGCTTGATGACGTTGTCAAGTTCAGGGGTTTCAATGATTTTTTCTTCAGGGATCCCCGCAACTTTTAGCCGCAACGCCATATCTTTGTGACGATCACCACCAGCGATCACTTGAGGAATCCCCATATCGGCAAACGCTTCATGGTCGCCATCCCAAATCCAGCTGACGTCGATCCCATCTGCGTAGTTGGCATTCAACAAGCTGACTAGCGAGAAAGGATAGGGTGACAGGCCGATCATATCAATGACTTGGTTCAAACCAACAGGGTTTTTAACTAAGACTAACGTACATTCTTTGTCACCAATGCGGATCACTTCTTGACGACCAAAGACTTTTTCGTCATAGGCCAAACCAGATTTGATTTTTGCAGGTGCTACGCCATAATATTCTGCAACCGCAGTTGCCGCCAGCGCATTGTAGACATTGTACATCCCACCAACTTCGATGCGATAGTCATTGCCATCGATCACAAAATCAGCAGAGGTGTTGTCCATTGCGGTCATTTCCGTCAGTTTATAATCCAATTCTGGTCGATGGAAGCCGCAATTTGGGCAGTAGTATTTTCCAAGATTGGCATAGGTGATCATTTTATAGTGTAAAATGTGATGACACTCAGGACATAACACGCCATCCGTATTGTAATGGGCCATCTGCTCTTCATCTGGCAAATGATCAAATCCATAGTATTTCCGCGGATTGACAGTTGCTACCGAATTGAACAGTGGCGAATCCCCATTGCAGAGGATCGTAGCTTCTGGTGAGTTTGCGGCACCTTCAACGATCATTTTATAGGTCGTATAGATCTCGCCATAACGGTCCATTTGATCGCGGAAAATATTGGTGAAAACGAACAATTCCGGTTTGATGTACTTCGTTACTTTGCTGAGACTGGCTTCATCGATTTCTAAAACCGCAAATTTTTTGCCTTTTTTAGGGCGTGCCGATAGAAAGGTTGAAACGATCCCTTGGACCATATTGGCGCCGGTGGGGTTCGTCAATACTTCATCAAATTCTTGGCGCAAAATATTGACAGTCAAGGCAGTCGTCAATGTTTTGCCGTTGGTGCCTGTGATCACGACGACTTGGTAATCTTTCGCCAAATGATCTAATATATGTGGATCAACTTTTAATGCTAATTTACCAGGCAGGCTTGAGCCGCCTTTGAAAAAGTTCTTTAATACCCATTGAGAGATCTTACCGACTGAAACAGCCAGATGACTTCGTATTCCCATAATGTAACCCTCCATTAGAGCGAATGCTTTCATTGTGCAAATTCAATTTATCATACCATATACCAAGAAAAAGGTTAAATTGCTTTTGCGATTCTTTAAATTTCTGCAAAGACCATTCTGATAAATGGCTCTTTTACTTGCGATGATCAAAGGCTTGAAAAGCAAAACAGCAAACCTTCTGCCAGGTTTGCTGCTGCTTTAACCGATAATGATTTTTTCCGTTGGGTACTCGTAGCCTAAGTCACGTGTTTCTTTTGGTACGAATAACATCAAGGTGTACAGCATACCGACACGGCCGATAAACATCAAAAGAGCAATCACGAGTTTGCCGATAGTTGATAAATCGCCCGTGATTCCTAAAGAAAGCCCTGTGGTTCCAAATGCCGAGGAAACTTCAACAATGATGGCGATCAAAGGGATATCCTCGATGGCGGTCAAGAATAAGACGCAAAAGAAGCACATGCCCATCGAAAGCATGAAGACCACCACTGATTTACGGACGTCATCTTGATCGATGCGGCGACCGAAGATATTGATATTGTCCTCACTTTTCAAGAAGGCATAGAGGTACAGCCCAATGATGGCAATGGTCGTCGTCCGAATCCCCCCACCAACAGAGCTGGGACTACAACCAATAAACATCAGCAAGGAGAAAACGATCAACGTCGTGGTTTGGAAGTTGCCTAAGTCATGGATCTGCAGGCCAGCATTCCGCGTTGTCATGGAATAAAACATGCTGTTCATCCACATACCACTAAAGCTGTAATCTTTGAATAAATAATCTTTCTCAAGGAAAAAGATCGCTAATGTACCGCCGACAAAGAGGATCACGAAAGCCAAAACAGCAATTTTTGTGAATAATGAAAAGCGAAACGGCAAGCGGCGGCGTTGTTTTTTCATTTTAAAAAGAACCCATTCTCGAAAGTCCATGATCACTGGAAATCCGATCCCCCCGATAAAAATCAAAATCATGATACACGTCAGGAAGAAATAATCATGGGAAAACGGCAAGATGGAATTGCCCGTCACATCAAACCCTGAGTTGGTCACAGCAGAGATCGCTTGATAAAACCCATAAAAGATCGCATCTCGCCAATTGTCATAATAGCCGTAAAGATGAAAATAAACAGCGAAGATCGTACCTGCTACCACCTGACAAACTAAAATGATTGTAAACGTCGTTCGAATCATCCGAACGATCCCACTAAGCTTTGGCTGATTCATATCCGTCATGATCAACTGGCGCTGCTTTAAACTGATTTTGCGCCGTGAGACGATCGCAAAAAAGGTCGAGATCATCATGATCCCTAAACCGCCGACTTGAAAGAGGACTTCCAATAAGATGACCCCGTGGTCGTTAAACACGTCATTAATCGGAAAAGTAGTCAGCCCAGTGACACTGACCGTGCTGACCGCCATAAAGAACAGATCGATAAACGCGACATGAGAGCCGGGTTCTCGAAAGAAGGGAAGTGAAAAAAGCCCCAAAGAGACCACCGTCATCACGATATAATAAAAAACAATCACTTGGATTGAAGATACATTCTGGGAAATAAACGTCTTGCTCCTGCGCTGCGTCAAGCGGGCAAAGCGGGTAAAGTTCATTACAAAAAACCCCTCACTAAATAAACTATCCCCAGTATACCAAAGAACCAAGTAGATTTGAAAGAAAGCAGGATAGAATTTATGTGGGGCAGAAATTGTGTAAGGAAACGTTTCTGGAGTGATTCTTTTCATTCGGGCAAAGGAGCCGCCAATCAATCCTTGTGTTTGGCAGCGATGGTCTGCCTTTGAATGATCTTCAATCATTGTAAGGATTTTTGAAAAGGTAGGCACGATTGAATGGTGTAAAGCAGTAGTCGCTTTTTTGAGAGGCACTATCCCTTCAATCGATTTTTTAGCAAGAAAAAGGATGCGGAAGTTGTATATACATGTTAAAATAATAATGTAAGAAAAACGCTTTCTTTAATGAAGAAAGCCAGAATGGAGAGAAGTAGATGAATGCCAACCCTTATGATATCAAGTTAGTAGCTGTCGATATGGATGGAACCTTTATGCGCACGGATTATACGTATGATGTTCCCCGCTTCAAGGCCGTGTTGGCCCGCATGAAAGCAGTCGGCTGTCAGTTTGTCGTTGCCAGCGGCAATCAGTATTACCAGTTGCGGGCTCAATTTCCCGGCTATGATCACGAGCTGAGTTTTGTTGCAGAAAACGGAGCACTTGTCAAAGACAAAGAAACAGTGCTTTTTGCAGCGGACATTCCCCGAGAAACGGTTCTAGCAACCTTAGAGTTGTGTAAAAAATACCCCGAAGTTAAAAATGTAATGTGTGGGCTAAATAGCGCTTATTGTGAACGGGGAACGGTCAGTGATGCTTTTTTTGAATTGACAAATAAGTATTACCACAAATTGCAATGGGTCGATGATTTTGCTCAAGTAGAGGACACGATCTTAAAATTTGCCCCAACCGTTCCTGTCGAAAAAACGGCGTATTATTCGGAACTGTTTCAAAAAGAACTAGCTGGTTTGCTAGTGCCAACAGGCAGTGGGCATGGTTCCGTGGATCTGATCGTGCCTAACTGCCACAAAGCATCAGGATTGGCACGCTTGGTAGAGCGATGGGGGATCACTCCTGAGCAATGTGTCGCTTTTGGCGATGGCGGCAATGATTTGGAAATGTTAGCCTATTGCCAGAGAGGCTATGCGATGGATAATGCGCCAGAAAATGTCAAAGCCGTTGCCACCGCTGTCTGTCCCTCAAATGATGAGGATGGAGTATTAGTCACATTAGATCAGCTGTTCCCGATAGTCTAGGTGTTCTTTAAGATTCTTAAAAAAAAGTAAGTAGTCCGATCAATTTTCTCGATTTTCAGAAGAAAACGCTGGCAATTTATGAGAAGATAAAAGAAGAAAAAGATAGCAGCGACGATCCGCACGGAACAATAGCGAGAAAGTGGACAAAAAAGCGCATCAAATTTTTTGAAAATCGAGACGGAAATGGGGAGTATCATGAAAGACGTAAAAATTATTTTTTTCGATGTTGATGGCACACTGATCGATATGAGCAAAAAGCAAATCTCTGAAAGAATGTTAGCCACATTAAAAGCCTTGAAGAAGCAAGGGATCCTGTTGTGCATTGCGACTGGCAGAAGTCCCATCGCGTTGCCGCAATTTGAAGGCGTGACCTTCGATGCGTTTTTGACCTTTAACGGATCGTATTGTTTTAATCAAGCAGAGGGGATCCACCAAAACCCCATTCCTAAAAAAGATGTTCAGCAAATCATAGAAAATGCGACAGCGCTCAAGCGTCCAGTAGCAATCGCAACGAAGGATCGAACGGTTGCCAATGGCAAAGATGCTGATTTAGTTGAGTATTTTTCCTTTGCTCACCAAGAAGTGATCGTGGCAGAAGATTTTGAAGAGTTGATCCAACAGCAAGACATTTTCCAAGTGATGTTAGGTTCAGGGAAAGAAGACTACGCCAAAGTGATGGCAAATACCACAGAGGCGAAAATCACCGCCTGGTGGGATCGGGCAGTCGATATTATTCCAGCCAGCAGCGGGAAAGGAAGCGGCATTGCCAAAATGCTGGCTTACTATGGCTTGGATAAATCCGAAGCCATTGCCTTTGGCGATGGCAACAATGATATTGAGATGCTGGAGGCAGTCGGCTGGGGTCTAGCAATGGCCAATGCTTCGGATGAGTTAAAAGCGATCGCCGACGAAGTGATTGGTCACGTAGCCGAGGAAGGCATTTATCGATACTGCTTAGAAAACAGGTTGCTGGGTGAAGTCGTGCAGTGATGGGCAATGCGCCAGTTGCTGTTGCCCGCTAAGAACATGCGCAGCCAGGATCGCTACTGCGTGTCAGTTTGATCAAATAAAAAAAACTGTTTCCGAAATGCATTAGGGAAACAGTTTTTTTATTGATATAAAGTTGTTTAGCAATGTGTACGGTTTACAGCGCCTCTACTGCTTCGATCGCCTGATAGACTTTTTCGGGTGTGATCGCAGGATCGATCAAAATAAAGGTTTCTTCTTTTTTGACAGCATAGGTCAGAACCGAGGCGAAGTAATCCCGATCAAGGCGCGTCACGTGGAGATCCTTCAGCTTCATCGGCAAGTGCAAAGCTTCGTAAAACGGCCGTAATTCTTCAATCACATCAAAATCATTGGTATAGGCAAGCTGGACCCAAATGCAGTAGGCGACTTTATTGCCGTGCAAGACACTATGGGTCTCATTCAAATAAGACAAGCCGTCATGCAGCGCATGCGCACCGGACGTGCGGCCAAACTCTACTGCAAAACCGCCAACTTCGCCTGCCAAAGCAATGATCGCGTCGGTGATGCGGGCAAAGGCGGGTGTCAGCTGCCCAGCTTCTAGGTCTTTGACAGCTTGGATCGCATCGGCAATCAGCAAGTTTTTGATCAAAAGAGCGCTTTGGAAACCTAGCCTTACTAAGGCAGTCTTGTCGTCTTCTGCCATGTTGCGGACAATGGCTTCCATTTCATAATATTTGGCTAAGGTATCAGCGATCCCTGCGATAAAGTAATCAACAGGTGTGGCTAGTAAAAAACGGGTGTCGACGATCGTCATGTAGGCACCTTTTTTGGCATAGTCGATTTTACAAATCGTATGATCGGGGTAATAGGCGACGATCACCGGGGTAAAGGGCGCACAGTTGGAAACCAATGTAGGGATCACGATCAGCTCTGCGCCAAGGGTTTGGGCGGTGATTTTTGCTGTATCAGCGACCTTGCCGCCGCCGATTGCCACCACGGCATCTGCTTGCTGGATCGCTTCAGCTAAGGTTTGCGCATTTTCATAACTCGATGATCCATCGTAGCGGTAGATCGGGTAGTCAAATGAATGAGGGTAATAGTTCAAAAACACATCGAATGACTGCTCCCCAGTGATCACAGCAACTTCTTGGAACTCACTTAAATACTCTGGCAAATCAGCTAAGACCCCATCGCCAGTAATATACCGATTAGGACCTGGACGGACTTCATTGGCTAACATCAAACAAACACTCCTTTATAATCGTCAGAATTTTCTAATCAGTGTAGCGCGAAAATGCCCTGACTGTCAATTTCCTTTTGGCAAAAGAAACAGAAAACAGCCGATCTGCCTTGAGAGCAAATCGGCTGTTAATGATGAATCGGGAGGCATGCTCCAAAAATGTTAGGCCCAGTTTTGGCGAATAAAGCCAGCTCGTCCTGAGCCTTCGCTATAAGCATTGTAATGGGCTGCATTTTTTTTGTAAAAATCTTGATGGTAGTCTTCTGCAGGATAAAAAGGTTCTGCTGGTTCGATCTTCGTTACGATCGGACGGTCAAAGCGGCCGCTAGCTTGCAACTGCGCCTTTGATTTTTCCGCAACCGCTTTTTGTTCTTCACTATTGTAAAAAATCACTGGACGATAGGAATCACCACGGTCGGCAAACTGACCAAACGCATCCGTGGGGTCTGTCTGCTGCCAATAGATGGCAACCAATTCTTCATAAGAGATGACCTCAGGATCAAAGGTGATCTCAACTGCTTCGGTGTGACCGGTGGTTCCTGTCGTTACTTGTTGGTAGGTTGGGTTAGGCACATGGCCGCCAGTAAAGCCAGAAACCACTTTGAGGATGCCTGGCTGCGAGTCAAAAGGTTTCACCATGCACCAAAAACAACCGCCAGCAAAAATTGCCGTATCTTTCATAGGTATTCCTCCTTTGCTTCTATGGTATGCTTCTAGTAGAGAAAAACAAGAGATATGCTTGTAAGAAGGAAAAAAGCAGAAAATGAGTTCTTTACGAGAAAACAAAATGAGAAAGAGAGGCACAACCAATGTTAGATAAATCAATTCCATATGCAGAAATCTGGATGAAGCGAGCGCACAAAAGCACACCGATCCAGCCTGTTCAATCCGATAACTATTCATTACGCAGCTACCAAACAGGAGACGAAAGGCATTGGGCACGGATTGAAACATCCGTCGGAGAGTTTGACAATGAGGCCGAGGCATTGGCGTATTTTGAAAAGGAATTTATGCCCGAGCAAGCACAGCTAGGACAACGAATGTTTTTTGCCCTTGATCAATCAGGTACACCGGTCGGTACGGCTACCGCTTGGAAAAAAGCCAAGCAAGACGGCACACCGGTTCCACTAGTCCATTGGGTAGCAGTAATGCCGCAAGCTCAACGTCAAGGGATCGCTCGCGGCTTGGTCACGCAAGTCGTTTCTGTCTTGGAGGCAGCCAACGAGCCGATGTATCTTCATACGCAAACCTGGAGCCATGCAGCAATCACGCTGTATCAGCAGCTCGGATTTGTGATCATTGCAACGGATATCAATGGGAATGAAAATCCAGAATATTCGCTGGCTTGTCAAGTATTGGCAGAAGTTGCTCAAAAAGCCAGAAACGAGTAAGAGATGCTGGCGGCAAAAAATCCGTTAATTTTTCGTAAAACTCTTGCGTAAAAGGCGGCAGATGTCGAATTTAAGTCTGTAAAAATTCTCCTTTTTCAAGTATAATACCAAAGGAGTATGAGGAAGGATGGGCGAGATGGCACAGCTTTTTTTTAAATATGGCGCAATGAATAGTGGGAAAACGATCGAGATACTGAAAGTTGCTCACAACTATGAAGAACAAGACAAACCAGTCGTGATCATGACAAGTGGATTGGACACGAGAAGCGGTGTGGGAAATGTTTCGAGCCGCATCGGCTTAGAACGAGACGCGATCCCGATTTTTGATGAAACGGATCTGTTCCATTTGATCAAAGACCTCGGTTACAAACCTTATTGTATTTTGATCGACGAAGCACAGTTCCTAAAGAAGCATCACGTGTTGGCTTTCACCAAAATCGTGGACGAGCTAGGTATCCCTGTGATGGCCTTTGGTTTGAAAAATGATTTCCGCAATGAATTATTTGAAGGCTCAAAATACTTGCTGCTTTACGCAGATAAAATCGAAGAGATGAAAACCATCTGCTGGTTCTGTCATAAAAAAGCAACCATGAACTTGCACTATATCGACGGAAAACCCGTTTACGAGGGCGACCAAGTACAAATCGGCGGTAACGAAGCGTATTATCCTGTTTGCCGCAAACATTACTTTCACCCGGGAATGAAAAAAGAAGGAGAATAATCAATGTACGATCAGTTACAAGCAATCGAAGACCGTTACGAAGAATTAGGCGAATTACTAAGTGATCCAGCCGTGATCTCTGACACCAAACGCTTCATGCAGCTTTCAAAAGAAGAAGCCAATACACGGGAAACGGTGGAAGTCTACCGTCGTTACAAAGAAGTCGTTGAGGGAATCAAGGATACCGAAGAAATGCTTGGGGAAAACCTTGATGCGGAAATGGCAGAGATGGCCAAAGAAGAACTCTCTGACTTGAAAAAAGAAAAAGATGTTTTAGAAGAACGCATCAAAATCTTGTTATTGCCCAAAGATCCGAATGATGACAAAAACATCATCATGGAGATCCGTGGTGCAGCAGGCGGCGATGAAGCAGCCTTATTTGCTGGCGATCTTTTCAATATGTATCAAAAATATGCGGAAAACCAAGGCTGGAAAGTCGAAGTCATGGATGCCAACGTCACTGGGATCGGTGGGTACAAAGAAGTCATCATGATGATCACTGGCGACAACGTCTTTTCAAAATTGAAATATGAGAGCGGCGCCCACCGAGTGCAGCGGGTACCGTCTACCGAATCACAAGGCCGAATCCATACGTCTACGGCAACGGTCGTGGTTATGCCCGAAGCTGAAGAAGTCGAAATCGATATCGCAGACAAAGATATTCGGACCGATATTTACCATGCCTCTGGTGCTGGTGGTCAGCACGTCAACAAAACAGCTTCTGCTGTTCGTCTGACGCACTTGCCAACAGGGATCGCTGTTGCGATGCAAGATGAGCGTTCACAGCTGAAAAACCGTGAGAAAGCGATGAAAGTCTTGCGGGCACGGGTCTATGACCAAATGCAGCAAGAAGCACAAAGTGAATACGATGCAAACCGTAAATCAGCAGTGGGTACCGGCGATCGTTCTGAACGGATTCGCACCTATAACTTCCCGCAAAACCGCGTAACAGATCACCGTATCGGGTTGACTATTCAAAAATTGGATCAAATTTTAGCTGGAAAACTCGATGAAATTGTTGATGCACTGATCGTTTACGATCAAACATCAAAATTAGATGAGATGCAAAATGGCTAAAACCTATCGAGAAGTCCTTTCACGGGCTTCTTCTTTTTTAGAAACGAAAGGGCTGGACGGGTATGCGATCCAATACCTGTTTTTACAGCGAAAAAACTGGCAGCAACTCGATTGGCTGCTGCAGATGGACCAACCCATCTTAAGGGAAGATGAGGCACAGATCGCAGCAGATCTTGAACAGCTGTTGCAGCATGAACCACCGCAATATTTATTAGGGTATGAAGAATTTTATGGGCATCGCTTAAAAGTGACCCCTGCAACCTTGATCCCGCGTCCAGAAACCGAAGAGCTGGTGGAAAAGTGTTTGGCAAAATTACCAGCAGATCAGCCGCTGCGAGTCGTAGACATCGGCACAGGTACTGGAGCGATCGCCATTGCCTTAAAATTGGCACGTCCGCAGTGGGCCGTAAGTGCCGTGGATCTTTCAGCAGAGGCATTAGCCGTTGCTAAAGAAAATGCGGCAGCCTTAGGCGCGGAGATTCGCTTTTTCCAAGGAGATACCTTAGAACCCGTGGCAGATCAGCAATGGGATCTGATCGTTTCCAACCCGCCATATATCAGCGCTGAAGAGTGGCCGCTGATGGATATCAGCGTAAGAGAAAAAGAGCCTAAAATGGCGCTTTTTGCTCAAGAACAAGGATTGGCGATCTATAAGCAATTGGCACAGCAAGCACCGAATTGTTTGGCGCCTAACGGGCAAATGGCGCTAGAAATCGGCTTTCAGCAAGGGTTAGCTGTTCAACAGCTTTTTGCAGCCGCTTTTCCCAACAAAGAAGTCACCGTAGTAAAAGATCTTGCGGGTCAAGACCGGATGGTGTTCGTCAGTCATCCACAAGATGTGGATAAATAAATTTTTTTTGCTACAGAAAAATTGCAAAAACCTTATGAAATGAACGACTTCTAAATAAACCGAGTTATAAACAGGGTTATCCACACTTGACAAACGACTTATCCACAAAATGTGGATAAGAAATGAGAAAATGTTGATAAGTGTGGAAACTTCTCAAAAAAGGATGTGGATAAATTGTGGAAACAAAAATTTTTGATCAATCACAGTTAAACGAAGCAGCAGCTATCTTAGCTGAGGGGGGATTGGTGGCGTTCCCGACGGAAACTGTCTATGGACTAGGGGCTAGCGCGCTTTTGCCAAAGGCTGTCGCGCAAGTGTATCAAGTCAAAGGACGACCTAGTGACAACCCTTTGATCGTTCATATTGCCGAGCCAGAGCAGTTGGAACCGTTTGTGGATAACAAGCATCCTTTTGCTGATAAATTGATGGAAACTTTCTGGCCTGGGCCCTTAACCTTGATCTTTTCGATCAAAAAAGACAGCTTACCTAGCATCGTTACTGGCGGCTTATCCACAGCGGCGTTTCGGATGCCCAACAACACCAAGACGTTAGCGTTGATCAAACAAGCCCAACAGCCATTGGTTGGTCCTAGCGCAAATACATCTGGTAAACCAAGCCCAACATCAGCTGCGCATGTTCAGCATGATCTGGCAGGCAAAATCGCTGGCATCTTGGACGATGGGGTGACACAGATCGGTGTCGAATCAACGGTCTTAGATTTGAGTGACCCAACGGCACCGCCGATCATCTTACGCCCTGGTGCGATCTCTAAAGAACAGCTTGAAGCAGTCTTACAAACAAAAGTCCTCGTCGATCAGCATTTAGTAACAGAAAGTGAAGCACCCAAAGCGCCGGGCATGAAATATAAGCACTATGCACCGAATACCAACGTCATGATGGTCAATGACCAAGATTGGTCGGCAGCCATGGCTTGGGCGAGAGAACAGCAGCTTAAGGTAGGTGTTTTAGCTGGACCGACGATCGCCGAGCAGGTCCGCTTCGAAGCTGCAGCCATCTATTTATTTTTTGATGACAGTGTGGAAGCCGCGACAAAAGGGCTGTTTGCTGGTTTACGGGCGTTAGATGAATCGATTGCTGAGCTAGATGTCTTATTCGCACCCACGTTTCCAGAAAGCGGCTTAGGGGCTGCTTATATGAATCGGTTGAAAAAAGCTGCAAATCAAAGTTTCTTTCAAGAAAATTAGCAAAAAACCAGAATTCATTATAGGTAGCTTATGAAGAAATGTGATACAATGCTACCATTAAGGTAAAGGGGTGTTGTAAGCATGGATTATCAAACGTTTGATCCCGAATTGTGGCAAGCGATCGAAAAAGAAACGAATCGTCAACAAAACAATTTGGAATTGATTGCGTCTGAAAATATCGTTTCAGAAGGTGTAATGGCTGCGCAAGGTAGTATTTTGACAAATAAATACGCTGAGGGTTATCCAGGTCGTCGTTACTATGGCGGTTGTGAATTTGTTGATGTGGTAGAAAACTTAGCAATTGAACGGGCGAAAAGTATTTTTGGTGCGGCATATGCCAATGTTCAACCGCATTCTGGTTCTCAAGCCAACACAGCAGCTTATTTAGCGTTGATCGAAACAGGCGATACAGTATTAGGGATGGATCTTTCCGCAGGCGGTCATTTGACTCATGGCTCACCAGTGAATTTCAGCGGCAAGACCTATAATTTTGTTAGTTATGGTGTTGATCCTGCAACAGAAGTCATCGACTACAATGTCGTTCGTATTTTGGCGCGTAAGCATCAACCGAAACTGATCGTTGCTGGTGCCAGTGCTTACTCACGTACGATCGATTTTGCGAAGTTCCGTGAAATCGCTGATGAAGTTGGCGCAAAATTGATGGTGGATATGGCGCATATCGCTGGTTTAGTAGCGGCTGGTCTTCATCCAAACCCAGTTCCTTATGCGGACATCACGACTTCTACGACCCATAAAACATTACGCGGCCCTCGAGGCGGCTTGATTTTAACAAATGATGAAGACTTAGCGAAAAAAATCAATAGTGCCGTTTTCCCTGGTATCCAAGGCGGCCCATTAGAGCACGTGATCGCAGCGAAAGCTGTTGCTTTTAAAGAAGCACAAGATGAGTCGTTCAAAGAGTACTCTGAACAAGTCATCCGCAATGCGCAAGCAATGGCGAAAGTCTTCAACCAAGCACCACAAGCCCGCTTGGTCTCTGGTGCAACAGACAATCACCTATTATTGATCGATGTGCGCGGCTTTGACTTGAACGGAAAAGAAGCAGAAGCATTGCTGGATCAAGTCAATATCACCGTCAATAAAAACTCGATTCCTTTCGAATCATTAAGTCCTTTCAAAACGAGTGGGATTCGCGTGGGGACACCAGCGATCACTAGTCGTGGCTTTAAAGAAGAAGATTGTGTCGAAGTGGCGAAATTGATCGTCAAAGTTTTAGAAAAACCAAATGATGAAGCCGTTTTGGCAGAAGTAGCGGCGCAAGTCAAAGAATTGACGGACAACTATCCACTTTACAAAAACAAATAAAATGGGACTGTGACAGAAGTTAAGGTCAGACAAGACGTCTCACGCGTTTTTCCTGCGCATCAGCTCCTTTGATCACTGAAAGTGAAAAAGGGGCTGGAATGAACGCAGAGGCGTGTTACATGCCGTCTTGTCTCCTTTCTTCTAACACAATCCTTTTTTTGAGGAAAAGCAGCATTGCCTGTGGCAGATGGTTGTAACAAGAGCCGATTTGCTTTAAAATAAGAGAAAAACCAAAGGAGATTTTTTTAAATGGGTAAATTTCAAGTAATCGATCACCCGCTGATCCAACACAAATTAACAATGATCCGCGACAAGAACTGTGGAACAAAGGTTTTCCGTGAAGTTGTTAATGAAATCGCAATGTTGATGGCGTATGAAGTGTCTCGCGACATGCCGCTTGAAGATCTAGTGATTGAAACACCAATTGAAGAATCAACACAAAAAACACTATCTGGTAAAAAGGTAGCGATCATTCCGATCCTGCGCGCAGGTCTAGGCATGGTTGATGGTATCCTTGAATTGATCCCAGCCGCAAAAGTTGGTCATATCGGGATGTACCGTGATGAAGAAACGCTAGAACCACACGAATACTTCGTAAAATTACCTGAAGATATCGATGAACGTCAATTATTTATCGTTGACCCAATGTTAGCTACGGGCGGCTCAGCGATCATGGCGATCGACGCACTGAAAAAACGCGGCGCTTCAAACATGAAATTCGTCTGTTTAGTTGCTGCACCAGAAGGCGTAAAAGCATTGCAAGATGCCCATCCAGATGTTGACATCTATACTGCAAATCTTGATGAACGCCTAAATGAACACGGCTATATCGTTCCTGGTTTGGGCGATGCTGGTGACCGTCTATTCGGTACAAAATAAATCAATACAAATAAGACAAAGGCAACTGAAGTTTTGCCTCGTCAATGATGCCATGGAAGAAGATCGACAGCCAAAACGGTTCGATCGGTTATCCATGGCTTTTTTGTGCTTTTTAAAAAATCAGACAATGAAAAAAGGAGAAAATCAACTGATTTTCTCCTTGCATTAAACGGGTTATAGTTTGGTTAATTGTTTGTAATTGATGATCAATACACCATTACTTTGCGAAACTAATTTCTGGTTTTCTGGGGTTTCGTTCAGCTCGACCACCGCAGAGTTTTTCAACTGCTTTGTGATGGTACCAGTTTGTTTCTTCCCATGGAACGTGAACATGACAGGAGTAGCGACCTCAAACGTTGAACCTTCTTGTGACGGGACAATTGTTGTTTCGAATTTACCAAATGTTGCCATGTAAAAACCTCCTTGATACTTCTATTATATCACAATTTTCGGAAAATTTCAGTAAGTAGATTTTTTTCAGCAGACCTCTTTACAAAACAACCGTTTTTGCATATAATTTTCTTTGTGCCATACAACGCCAGCTTAGCTCAGTTGGTAGAGCAACGCACTCGTAACGCGTAGGTCACAGGTTCGAATCCTGCAGCTGGCATAATTAGAAAAGGTCGTCACATCAAGGTTTATCCAAGATGTTGACGACTTTTTTTATGCTCTTCTTTTCGTTCGTGGGCAGAAACGTGGGCAGAGAATTTATTTTATAGCCAATAGTTACTCTAAGCCTAAATGTGCTGCTTGGTAATTTTCTTCAGTATCTTTCTCAATAGATAGATTATTTTTACAACTTCTTAGATTTGGTACAATAGTGACGACTAAATAAGCCTGTTGTTTATTTCTGCTGCACGCACTCCGACTTCCAAGAAAGAGGAGCGTGTTTTTTTACCTTAATTCAAAATCTACTTCATGCTGAGGTCTAAAGAAATTTCCTTCATATCTAAGCTTAAGTTTTGTACCAGGAGGAGCTTCACCGACAACATTTCCTGTTACGCTGGCACCGACATCTAAATCGCCTGAACTTAGCGTTTCTACCACGTCGGTTAATGTGAAGCCCATGGTGCTAGAAACACCATCAACGTTAAGTGTGTAATCCAGAGGATTAAACGATTGCTTATCTGAAGTGTTGTTGGTGATTGTAATGTTAACTATTACATACTCATTTCCTTCACTTGGTTTCATCCACTCACCACCGCTCGAATATTCCACACTATTTACGCGAATCTCGTATCCATCAATGCTTGCTGTTTCTCATATTACAAAGATGGTTTTTTCGTCATTTGAATTATCTTCATTGGCTTCAGCACTAGGGGCATTTGAACCATCAGTTGGAACAAGTTTTGGCGATGAATCGTCATTCTCTAAAGCATAAATGACAAAACATAAGAAAATAAAGGTAATCCAAAAGCCCTTTCTCTTAAAGATACTTTTTTTCTTTTTGTTATAGTAATTATCGTAGGGTGAAGACGTTTGGTATCGAACTGGCTGCTCATTTACTGGAACTTGACGAGGTGTTATTTTAGATCGATTTGTTTTATTTGGGTTCTGTTTAACTTTACGAATTATTCTAGAACCATCTTCATCTTTTGTTATCCTAACCCGGTCACCTTTGACGGGATCATAAGCAAAGTCATCGTAATCAACCTTTACGATTTTGCCATCTAATTTTTCGATAAAGACTTTCTCATTACCGATTTTTGTTACAACGCCAACATTTTTGGATTTTATTTTCCTTTTCTCCATAATACACTCCTTTTCTTTTGATTATTGTTTCTAATTAACCTATATTATTTATCAAATAAAATTAAAGATATTGTTTATAATGTAGTTTATTGACTAAAAGTTCTTTTTTAGCGCAAAAAAAGTTATTGTTAATGAATACACAAACTTATATTGATAGCGCATCATAGTAAGGGGTGGCATGTATAATTTCGTTCTTCAAATTCCAAACTGTAGCCAACATTTTCCTTTCGCTATTTTTCTTCATTCTTCGATTTGACATACTTTTTTAGGTAACAAGGTGAGGTTCCATTTTCAATTCATATATCAGAACCAAAACAGCAAGTAAATTTGCAGAGGTGCAAATAATCGCTTGAAATTCAGATGAAATATCGGCAAATGGATATGCGAGAGCTTCTTCTCTAAATAATGATTTTGGTTTCTAGTGAGCTTGTATCTCCATCGGTTTTGACTGATCGTTGATTATTCTATCGAGCTCTCGATCTGAGTATGTTCTTAAAGTAAAGCAGGTACTATAATGTTCCTTTTTCGTCTTTATTATGTAGCAGCTACATATATTTTAACAGAAATGAGTTGCATTTTGCTCTGATATTACAAAATCAAGAATCATATTTTTGAATAAAATAGCAAGTATTGGTTTTTCCTAGAACCAGCTCAAAATAGAAATTAATACAAGTAATGCCAAAAATGCATTCTTGTGATTCAGATATCGTATCTGGAAACTCCTTGATAAACGTTTCGAAGTCTATATATATTTGTTCATACATATCGTAATATGCTAAGGAGTCCGCTAGATACACACGGATTTTGTCATGACCCTTTAACAAACCCACAACACCAGATTGAAACAATTCAGTTACGGCATAGTTCAATGGGGGAGTGGGGGGTGATGATTTATCGCTGCTTGTGAGAAATCTTTTTCGTCTATTTCTCGTTCTAGGGGATAGAGATAGTTTAGATTATTTCCCATTTTCACTAGATCTGCATTATGTACAGACAAAAAGAAGTCTATCGGTTTTAAATTTTTACTATCCGCGTATGGCTTCATTATAGGCATGATTTTCACTCCTCTTCGTTTAATTTTGCGAACGTTTGTTCTTTTTTAAGTGAACATCGTCTTAAAGTACTTGATTCTTCAAATTATATATGACAAGAAATACCATGCAGGTTTTAATAAAACTTGATAACTTAAACTTAAAGAGAATGAAATCCGTTTTCCTAACCTATTCCAACATATCAAGTTCCGATTTGCCTGCAACTGGCTCAACAAAAACCATCCTCTCATAAACAACCTATGGGAGGATGGTTTTTGTTGAGCACATTTAGCTGATTGATTACAAGGTGAATAAATCTGTTCAAAGAGAAATTCAACTGCATTGAATATTTTTTCCAATACAACGGACTATAAAATAACTAAGAAAAAGCTGTTTTTAGCCTTTTATTTGCAGTTTTTTTCTGAAAAAAGAGTCTCTATTCGTTACATTTGTTTCGTTATCTTATAATTATTGTTTCGGAATCTTATAGCTTGCAAATAATTTTAAACTTACAATTATTTTAACCTAATAGAAAACGCTTACTTGATCCTTAAAACTATCTTAATATTTTTATTAATAGTTTTAATGACCAAAAAAACGTTTTTATCATTATTCGTCCATTTTGTTTAAATTCTAGGCTTTGTTTTAATTTTCTTTTCTGTTTTACAAATCCGTCTGTCCCTCAGTTTTTTTATTTATCCTATCCTACTCGCTTCCAAAAATTTTTCATTGAAGGAATCGATTCTTTAGAATAAGACGTCAGCTTCCCAATTCTTTTCATTTATCATCACATTTCATTTTACTAGATGAGCACCAAGAATGCTAACACCAAAGCAATTATTCGGTCAATTATTATTTATAAAAAGAAAGAGGAAAAAATTGAGCAATTTAAGAAATAGTGTCATTACTGGTGAAAACCGTATCGAGATAGTCCTCGATCCAAACAAAGAATATCAAACCATTGATAGTTTCGGCGCAAGTGGTGCCTGGTGGGCACAGGTTATTGGCGGATGGACTGAAGAAGAAGCTCACGGACTATCGAAGCGAGACTTCATAGCGGAATTATTATTTGATTCAAAGAAAGGGATCGGATTATCTTCCTATCGGTATAATTTAGGCGCTGGAAGTGCGGATGATAAACACAGCCCGAAGATAAAAGATCCGTGGCGTAGAGCACATAATTTTGAGATCGCGCCTAAAATTTACGATTGGGATAGAGATGAAAACGCACAATATATTTTAAAAAAAGCCGTATCTTATGGCATCGATCAAATTTATCTTTTTGCCAATAGCCCTTTAGCTAGGCTAACGAAAAACAAAGCTGCATACGGTCAGATACAAGGAGACTCTTTTAGTAATTTACACACAAGTCAGTTTCAACCATTTATCGATTATTTGTTTGATGTGACGGAGCATTTTTTAGAAATAGGAATACCTGTAAGATTTCTATCCCCGATCAATGAGCCTCAATGGGATTGGTCTGAGGGGCAAGAAGGAGCCCATTATGAACCTGAAGAAATGGTTGCTTTTTCGAAGCAAATCTATCGTGAGAAAAAGAAACGGAAAAAGTTAGCTGGTGTTGAAATTTCTCTACCAGAATTAGGAGAATGGTCAAATTCTAGCGTACGTTATTTAGAGGCGATGATAAAGGACCCTGAATTTATGAGCTACTATTCAACATGGGATATTCACTCCTATTGGTCTAGTACTAAGGATAAAAAAGCATTCCTGATGATTTTAAAAGAAAACCAGCTAGATGTCCGCGTAAAAATGAGCGAATGGACGGAAATGCGCCACGGTCGAGATTTGACAATGGACTCTGCTCTGATACTGGCTAATGTGATCCTTCAAGACTTGACTTTGTTAAATGTAACAGATTGGCAGTACTGGATCGCCGTGAGTGCTTATGATTACCGTGATGGCTTAATCTACGTTGATAACGATAGTAAAAAGATTCAACTGACAAAACGTTTGTGGGTTTTTGGAAATTTTAGTAAGTATTTTCGACCAGGTTGTCGGAGGATCGATGCGCAAGTTGATGACGAAGACATAGAAGTCGTTGCATGCATTAATCCTCAAAACGAATTGATCTTAGTAGTCATAAATAACAGTTTGACAGATAAAAAACTATATTTACCAAATTGTTACAAAATCAAAGAAGCAGTCGTCACTACTGACGATAAATCCTTGGCACCTATATCGTGGGTAGACAATGAAATCAGCTTTGAGGAGAGAGCTGTTTTAACAATGAAAGCAACTTTATAGGCTCAATCAAAGCACAAGTGGGGATCAGCTGAATGATTCTATCAAATATCTTAAAAATTTCGTTCTCTAATGAATAAGTCACATGTGAAGAAAGGCATGGGGTCAATGAAAAAAACAGTTATTAATGCAAGTGCTCGTTTATTGATCGGCTTTTTGATTTTATTTTTTATTCCTGTGGTAAGCGCGACGGAAGAAAGTGATTATCACCATTTTTATCAGGAACAAAGTGCGCTTCTTTACCAAGGAGATGAGATAGTGGTCTCTTTAGAAAGTGCTATTTATGTAGAAAATCAAGAATCAGTCACTATTTCCGTAGTTGTGGAAGAGGAGGGGATGTATTACCCGTTCTTTACCTATCTCATCGAGAGTGATAGTGTTCTACCTACCCAAATGCACCTTCAAGTGAATGATTCCCTACAGTTTAAAGAATTAAACAATGTGATTTTTAGAAGCAATTGGCAGCGATCATCGGAAACTGTAACTGATCGATATGGCAATGAAATAGTTGGAGAAATTACTAAGCTAAAAGAAGCTATCAATAGTTATCTTTATGATAGTACGGGTCTTTATGATCGTCCGTTGGCAATTTACTTGAAAAAAGGCGAAAACAAACTCCATTTCACTAGTCTTGAAGGAGAGCTGACTATCAGTGAACTACAATTACACTCGGAGAAAAGTTTGAATATTCTTAATATTGAAAAAGATCAAGTGGGAGAGGTTGCTGGTACTAACAAAGTTTCCGCTCAAGGTGAGTTTCCTGTGGAACAAAATGCCTCCTCTATTAGACCTGGAGCGATTTTTGATAGTTCAGTAACACCTTATGATCCGAAAAAAAGAGTCTTAAACATTTTAGATAGCGCTTCCTTCTATTCTAACGGTGATTCGGTTACTTATGAGTTAGTGATTCCTGAAGATGGGTACTACTATCTCTCTCTTCATTATCGCCAAGATTCACGGATTGATTTTCCGGTTTTTCTAAACATCTATATAGATGGAAAGATTCCCTCAGAAAGTTTCTTTCGTCAACCAATGCCTTATACGACAAAGTTTGCCCACAAAACTATCTCAAATAAAGAAGAGCAGATGATCCCGATTTACTTAGAGTCAGGGGCACGCAAAGTGACTTTTGAAATTTCAGGTGAGCCCTCTGCAGCTATTTTTCGTGGTGTCACAACAATTATCTCAGAAATCCAAGAGCTATCGTTGCAAATCACTGATTTGTTAGGTGGGACAGTGGATCGAAACCGAGATGTCAATATCGAAGAATATTTACCTGGAACGAAAGATCAATTAGTGAACTGGGCCAATGAACTTGCCGAATTGGGAGAGTATGCGACTGACTTGGCTGGAGGCAATAGACTACCAGGAGCGTACTCTCAATTGGCTATTGCTGAAAGGCAATTGTTGGAGTTGGAAAAAGACTATCGATATTTTGCGAATCGATATGATGAGCTTACTTCAATAGTTACTGCTAATCTGTCGACTCTCTTACAAGAATCAGTAAGAACTGGATTGTCTATTGATGAAATCACTTTCCATCAAGAAGCGTTAGGAAAGCAAAGAAATAGTGTGATCCTTGCAATAAGAAATTTTTTTACCCGTTTCTTCCATTCTTTTACTAATGATGACTATGAGGTTAGAAGGGATTCAGCGAATTTGCAAGTTTGGGTAAACAGACCAAGACAATACGTTGAGGTTCTGCAACAGATGATCGACCAACAATTCACCCCTACTACAGGGATTCAAGTCGACATTTCAATTATGCCAGATGAAAATAAATTGATTTTAGTAAATGCATCGGGAACTTCTCCAGATGTAGCGTTAAGTGTTAACTCCTCTTTGCCTTTTGATATGGGCATTCGAAATGCTTTAGTCGATCTTTCAGCTATGGATGATTTTGATTTATTGATGGAATCATTTCCAGATAATATTGCAACACCTTATACAATTGGAGATAGTGTCTACGCTTTACCTGAAACGATGAATTTTTATGTCATGTTTTATCGAAGAGATATTTTAGACGCGTTAGGACTAACTGTCCCTGATACATTAGAAGAATTAGTGAATATGTTGCCAGCGTTAAGTCAGCAAGGAATGAGTGCTTTTTACCCTACAGCTATTAATGGGTACAAAGGCTTCCCGGTCACAATGCCAATCGTTTATCAATATGGCGGTAGTTTTTATACTGACGATATAAGAAGGACAGGGATCAATCAAGAGCAAACAATTCAAAGCCTGCGGTATTTAACAGATCTTTTTACAATCTACAATCTGCCCAAAGAAGTACCTAGCTTCTATCAGCAATTTAGAGACGGCTCGATCCCGATTGGGGTGTCTGATTACAATACCTATAACATGATTTTAAATGCGGCTCCAGAAATCAGTAACCTATGGGATATAGCTTTGATTCCAGGAATCCCAGACGAAGAAGGAACTGTACGTCGTTATTCTTCAGGTGCAGCAGAAACAAGTGTTGTTTTTAAATCGAGTGACAGGAAAGAAGATTCCTGGGAATTTCTACAGTGGTGGCATTCGGCGGAAACACAAGTTGCGTTTGGTATCGAACTACAGACCACAAATGGAAAAGAATATATCTGGAATACGGCAAACATTGAGGCATTTGAACAACTCCCATTTATCACCAAGCATAAGCAAGTTATTTTAGAACAAACAAAATGGAATGCAGAAGTACCACGAAGTGTAAGTAGTTACATGATTGAACGGGAGGTAAATGCAATTTATAACGGAGTAGTGATTGATGGGAAAAATCTTCGTCGTCTGACGGATCGTTCTGCTAAGATAATTGACCGAGAAACAATGAGGAAATTAGAAGAATTTGGGTTTTACTCAAATAACGAAATGCAAAAACCTTATCCTTCGATAGCGGAGGTGACCCATGATGCAGAGGATTAAACAACCGAAAAAAAAGCACAGCAAGGCGGCATATATTTTTCTGCTCCCGTATAGTTTACTTTTTCTTTCATTCATTATTCTGCCAGTAATCATTGCTATCAGTTTATCATTCACCAATTTCAATACGATTGAACGTCCGAACCTAGTTGGCTTTATGAACTATATTAATTTGTTGACTCAAGACGATGTATTCATGCAAAAAGTATTGCCAAACACGATTATTTACTCGTTGATCGTTGGGCCAGGAGGATATGTCTTAGGGTTTCTATTGGCATGGATTTTGGCTCAGTTACCAAAAGTACCGAGAACAATTTTTTCCCTGATTTTTTATTTACCTTCAATGACTGGCGGAGTAGCAATGACCGTTGTTTGGCGAATCTTATTTTCAGGGAATCAAAATGGCTATATCAACGGATTGTTAATGAATTTAGGACTAATAAATAATCCGGTCGTTTGGACTTTAGATGAACGATTCATCTTACCGATTATGATAATGATTGGTTTATGGGGCAGTATGGGTGTAGGATTTTTAGCGATGATGGCGGGGGTATTAGGTGGGGATAAAGAAATTTATGAAGCCGCAACGATCGATGGTGTCTCGAATCGAGTGCAAGAATTGATTTATATTACTATTCCCTCCATGAAACCCCAAATGTTATTCGGAGCTGTGATGGCGATCGTCGGTGCGTTTTCAAATGGCGCGATAGGTGTTCAGCTGACAGGATCAAATCCGGTAACAGGTTCCTATGCCGGGCAATTAGTCGCAAATCATATCGACGATTATGGTTTTTTAAGATATGAGATGGGGTACGCAGCTGCTGTATCAGTTATCTTATTGTTGATGATTTACGTTTTTAGTTATTTTGCGAAGAAACTGTTATCTGAATGAAAGGAGTAGGTGTATGGCTATCCGTAAAACTAGTATTGATCCTAAAAAATTCGATAAAAGTCAGATCAAACTATATATTCTCTTAGTGCCCTTTGCAGCATTCATGATTTTGCCGTTAATTTTTATTATTAATCATGCGTTTAAACCGATGCACGAACTATTTGCCTTTCCACCTCGCTTCTTTGTCGAGCAACCGACTTTTGAAAACTTCCATAATTTAGTGAAATTAACTCAAAACTCCACCATACCAATCAGTCGTTATATTTTTAATAGTCTTATTGTGACGATCATTGTTATTATTTTTTCTACATTGTTTTCTTCGATGGCTGCCTATGCTTTATCTAAAAAGAATTTTCGTGGAAAGACGTTTGGAATGGAGCTCAACAATGCTGCGTTAATGTTTGTAGCAACAGCAGTAACTATTCCTAGATATTTGATTATTAATGGGATGAATATTGAAAACTCTTATTGGGCACATATTTTGCCTTTGTTAGCTTTACCAGTATCTGTCTTTTTATTAAAACAATTTATTGATCAAGTTCCTGATTCATTGATCGAGGCATCAGTTATAGATGGAGCTAGTGAATTTCAAATTTACTGGTCAGTGATTTTGCCATTGATTCGTCCTGCGTTGGCAACATCTGCATTACTGGTTTTCCAGGGTGTCTGGAACAATCTCGAAACTTCCCAACTATTTATTACGAATGATTCTTTACGAACACTGGCATTTTATTTAAGTACTTTTGCTTCACAAACAAATACAGTGGTGGGACAAGGGATAGCAGCTGCGGCATCACTGATTATTTTTATTCCCAATTTATTATTATTTGTCTTTATGCAAAGCAAAGTGATCAATACGATGGCTCATTCTGGATTGAAGTAGGAGGCAAGGCAAGTGAAAAAAAAGCGATATCTTTTTTTGATAGCTATAGTTGCAATGACTTGTTTGTTTCCACGTCAAAAAGTTTTTGCAAATGAAGCATACAAAACATTTACAGTTGATGGGAATCAATACTTTGTTGAGTCACAGACTGGCTATTCAGCAGTGAAAGCCATTAATCGGATTGGAGATACACGCTTGAGTAGTCCGTCTGATATGAGGTTTGGCAAGGATGGTAATCTCTATATAGCCGATACTGGAAATCGTCGAGTTTTAGTCGCGACGAAAGAAGGGGACTATTTGAATGAATTCACTCACGAAGAGTTGATATCACCAGTGGGGATTTTTCCGCATACTTCAGGAAAAATTTTTGTAGCAGATGATGCTGCTGGAAAAATTTTTGTTTTTACTGAAGATGGAGCATTAGAACACACTTTTGAAAAACCTACTGCCCTTTCTTTTGGGCAGAGAAACACCTTTCAACCAACAAAGGTAGTTGTAGATGAGCGAGAAAATGTCTATGCCTTGTCTCGTGGAAACAATAATGGCATTATTATGCTCAATGCCAATACACCGGGGGAATTTCTAGGCTATTTCGCCCCAAATGTTTCTCAGCTAAGCTTATTGACTCGTTTCAGAAGGGCAATTTTTTCTGAAGAGCAGTTGGATAAGATGATCCGTGCGATCCCTAATAGTGCGGAAAATTTAGCAATTGATGACCGAGGACTAATATACACGGTCACAACGACTGAAAATGAAAAAGAACCACTTAAGAAGCTAAATCTCGGAGGAACTAATTTGTTACCGCCAAACTTCGCTTTCCTACCTAGAAGTGTTGCTGTAGGAGAACAAGGGAACATCTATGTGTTAAGCGAATTAGGATTTATTTTTGAATACACTGAAGAAGGAGAATTACTATTCATGTTTGCTGGTATTGATGAAGGATACCAGCGAAATGGTCTTCTGGGACAAGGCGTAGCGATTGATGTTGACGAAAACAATCACATTTATACCTTGGATTCACAAAAAAATGAAATTCAGATTTTCCAACCGACTGCCTTCGCCAATAAAGTACACCATGCATTAAGTTTGTATCAAAACGGATTGTATGTAGAAAGTAAGCCCGTATGGGAAGAGATTCTGGACATGAATTCCCAGCTTGATCTTGCAAATAAAGGACTAGGGTATGCCTTTTACGAGGAAGAAGACTATCAAAATTCACAGATAGCGTTTAGGCAGGCGCAAAATATTGAAGGATTTTCCGATGCATACTGGGAAGTACGAAATTTGTGGATTAAAGACAATATAGTGACAATGGTGATCGGAGTAGGTATTTTTGGTCTGGGGCTATTAAGTATCAAGTGGCTGGATAAAAAGAGCGCTATCTTTTTGCCAATAAAAAAAGGAAAAGTTTTGCGTTTAACGCTTGTTAAACAAATTGTCTATATTTTTTACTTTATGAAGCATCCCATCGATGGGGCTTATGGATTAAAAAAAGAAAACAAAACAAGTGGCTTCGCTGCGCTTATTCTGCTATTCATGACATTGCTTGTTTATATAAGTGAAAAGTACTTCAGTGGCTTCATTTTTAAACGTGTAGCAGATGGGCGATTTATGGTTGCTCAGGATTTGATGCTGTTCTTTGCACTTTTTAGTTCGGTCATCATCTGTACGTATTTGGTTGTAACGATCAATGATGCGGAGATTAATTCCCTTCAAATGTATCAGGGCTTTATTTACTGTTTGGGACCGTATCTTTTGATCAAACCATTTTTGATCGTAATTAGTCATGTTTTGACATTGAATGAAGCGTTCATTTTACAATTCACTAATTTGATCATCTATTTATGGGTTTTTGTGCTGATCGTTGTGATGATCAAGGAATTAAATAGTTATACCGTTAGAGTAACGATCAAATTATTATTCTTAACTTTGTTTACCATTTTTATAAGTTGGTTGACGTTATTTGTTATCTATTCTCTAGCTGCTCAAGTGGGCTCATTCATTGTATCGTTTTATGGAGAGGTGGTCGCACGCATTGAAAATTTTTAATTTTTTGAAGACAAATTTTCGTTTAGTTGCTTTCTTTGGTGGCATGCTTGTTCTCACGATTTTTTTACTTGCAACAACACAAATAGAAGAACAAAAGACAATCTCTCAGCCAAATCCAGTAACAGAACCAAGCGACGAAGAGGAGGAAGCGGAAGAAGAGACACAAGTAGAGGAAAATGAAGAACTTGAAGAAATCCCCCAGATTGATATGGATGATTTTGAACCAGAGAAGCGACTATCGTATTTTCCAGACGAAACAACAGAAATAGACGGGCATCGGTTGTTGACCGAAAATGAAGATTTACAGCTCTTTTTCCAAAGAGAGACACTGTCGATGATTATACGTGAAAAAAAGAATGGGAAGGTCATGTACTCAACGGTTCAAACACCACAAGGTGGAAATGCAAGCTGGTCAAACTTTATGCGGTCGCCGATCGTGATCAATTATATCACCGAAAACAACACCGGATTTAATCAATTGGATCTCTATTCAGGAAATCCCGAAATAGCTGTTAATGAAACGCCGACAGGGTTTGAAGCAGAGCTCTTTTTTCCAGAGCAAGAAATCGGAATGCTGGTAAAAGTCGATTTGACAAACGATGGGGTGGTTGTTGAATTGCCAGATCATACTATTAGGGAAGAAAGCAGTCGATTTACGATCGGAGAAGTTTTCTTGTATCCATTTATGGGGTACACCTTCATGGACAATGAAGCTGGTTACATGTTTATTCCCGACGGTAGTGGTTCGCTGATTTATTTGGAAGATAATAATGAACAATATAGTCAACCTTTTTCGCAGCCATTTTATGATATTGACTTGGGGGTGGATATTCCCAAAAGCCAAAGTATGGTAAATGACATGGCAATGCTCAACAACGCAAAACCGATGTATGCACCTATCTGGGGAATGGTCCATACGGAAAATGAGATCGGTTACTTGGCGACCATTGAAAGTGGAGATGAGAATGGGACTTTACAAGCTTATCCGAATGGCGCCATCTTGCCATACAATTGGATAACCACTAAATTCCGTTACCGTAGTGTATATTCTCAGGCAACGAGTCGTTCAGAAGGTTCTGTAATGATTTTGCAGCAAAATCGGAATGAAGTGAATGCAAAAATTTCTTATCGATTTGTAAGCGGGGATCAAGCAGATTATTTTGGACTTTCCCAAACGTATCGTCAGTATTTAATAGACAATCACTTTATAAATGAGACATCATCTGATCGCCTGATGCGTATCGATTTATTTGGTGCAGATAGTGAAAAATCATTAGTTTCAAATAAAATCGTTGAAATGACGAGTTTTGCTGAAATGGGGGAGATTTTAGAAAGGTTATATCAAAATGATGTGACACGAATCGATGTTGGGATCAGAGGCTGGCAAGCAGGTGGCGAATATGGCAGCTTAGGGTTGAATCGTTTTCGAGCAGAAAATAAATTAGGGGGGAATCGTGGGTTAAATGAATTACTAGAAAAAAGCCAAGAACACTTCGATCTCTTTTTATATAACGATTTACTCTTATTCAATCCCAGTACTAGAAACTCGGTGAGGTATGACTTATTTACTAGACTAAATAAGCAACTGTATCGGGAAAGTATAGCCAGTCCAGTTTTCCCTGAGTTGAATTATGTGATACCTGAACAAAGTCAAAAAATGCTAAGAGATTTTTCGAACCAAGATGAAAAAAATCATCCTGCTGGCGTGGTGATTACTGGTATATCCAATAAACTGTTCTCTTACTCATATAAGGGGGAAAACTTTGACCGTCACCATGCATTGTCTTTGTATGAAGAAATATTTGAAGAAGCGTCGCAGACAAGTAGACTCTTTTTGGATAATCCTTTTCAAGCATATTGGAAATATGCAGAGGCGCTGATAGATTTCCCGATTCGTTCCAACAATTATATTTTTGAAAGTCAGGAGATCCCGTTTTTTGGTTTGGCTTTAAATAATCTCATTCCGTTGTATGCACCTTATTTTAATTTTGAAGAAAATAGAGATGCTTATTTCTTAAAGCTACTGGAATCTGGTATTCGCCCATCATTTCTTATCACAGAAGAAGATTCAAGAGCTTTACAATACACGAGTTCTGCGGAGATTTATTCGTCGAAATATACAGTATTTGAGCGTGAGATACTAGAAATGTATACCAAGCTTGCTGAGGTGCAAGAGCAAATCGCAGGAGCTTCGATTAGCCAACATACAACTCAAGGAACAGTGGTTGATATCAGGTATGAGAATGGCATCAGGCTATTATTGAACAAAGGAGAAGCCGCTAGTTCTTATGACGGACATTCTTTGGAGGCATACGCATATAAGGTGGTGAGGGAATGAGGCTAACGACAAAAAGAGCCGGGCGTACGAAGCATCGTAAAACATTGGCAGGTATAAGCTTTATTTTTCCTTGGCTAATTGGCTTTGCGGTATTCGTATGTTGGCCAATGGCACAATCTTTCTGGTACAGCTTAAACACTGTCCGAGTCAGGCCAACTGGAAGAGCGTTTCGCTTTGCTGGTGTAACCAACTATCAAGATATATTTTTTAAAGATATGCTTTTTGTACAAGAGCTAGGGGCTTTTTTGATCAGTACATTATTAAGAGTGCCAATCATCATTATTTTTTCAATGATCATCGCCATGCTTTTGAATGGTCGTATGAAATTTAAGAGTTTTTTTCGAACGATCTTTTTCTTACCAGTGATCATCGCAAGTGGGCCAGTAATGAATGAATTGATCAATCAAGGAGCAGCGACTGTTCCAGTTCTTGATCAAGGGTCTATTAGTGGCATTTTAAACTCTTTCTTACCTCTATGGCTAGCATCACCAATCGTTGATCTTTTCGGGCAACTGATTATCATACTATGGTATTCCGGCGTCCAGATATTGATTTTTATTGCTGGTCTTCAAAAGATCGATAAAAGCTTATATGAAGCTGCAAGAATTGACGGGGGCTCCAGCTGGGAATGCTTTTGGAAGATTACATTGCCAATGCTAAAGCCAATGATTTTATTAAATGCAATCTATACGATCGTATTGTTATCCAACAATAGTCAAAACAATATCATTAATTTGATTTATCGAAATATGTTTTCAGCCAATCGAGGGTACGGTTTTGCTTCTGCACAAGCATGGATGTATGCGCTCATTGTGCTGATAATTGTAGGCATTGTTTTCTCGATGTTTAAAGAAGGGTCCTCGGGAACGAAAAAGCGAAAGCCAAAAAAAAGTTTCCGTAGACTGAAACTTTCAAAGAAAGCGAGGGAATGATGATGGAAACAAGAATGAAATCTAAGCAAATCGATGTAAGAGGGTTTTTATTGAAAATCCATAAGCGTTTACTTGGACGTAATGACAAACCTGGATGGATACAGCAAACGATCAAGTACGGATTATTGATCATTTTAGGCTTTGTTTACATTTATCCACTTATCTATATGCTGGCTACAAGCTTTAAGTCCTTGGAAGATTTATTGAATACTTCTGTTAAGTGGCTACCAACACAGATTTATTGGCAAAACTATATTCAAGCCTTCAATGTGTTGGACATCCGACAGTCCTTATTAGGCAGTCTTTTGATCTCTATGATTCCTACCGTCTTTCAGGTAGCTGTGTGCGGCTTAGTAGGCTATGGCTTTGCTCGTTTTGACTTTCCTTTTAAACGAACGCTTTTCTTTTTATTGGTATTTAGTTTTATTGTGCCACCACAAATCTTGATGATGCCGACATACGTTTTATATAGTGAATTGAATTTTTTAGGAAAATTAACGGTATTTATCGTACCAGCCGCTTTAGGAAATGGCTTAAAAAGTACCTTGTTTATATTGATTTACTATTCGTTTTTTAAGCAAACCCCAAATTCCTTGTATGAAGCAGCAGAAGTAGATGGCGCAAGCGAATGGACCTGCTTTACACGAATTGGGATTCCAATGGCGATTCCTGCAATTATTATCGTGTTTTTATTCTCATTTGTTTGGTACTGGAATGAAACATACTTAGTGAATTTGTATTTGCAAAGTCAGCCGGGAAATACACGATGGATTACGTTACTAACCCAGTTACAAGGGTTTAAAGATAGTTACAGTTCAATGGCAAGTAGCAGCTCGGCGGCTAGTGTAGGTGTTGTTGACAAGCTAAATGAAGGGATTACGATGGCAGCAACAATGATTACACTGGTACCTTTGTTGATCACCTATTTCGTATTACAAAAGTATTTTGTAGAAAGTGTTGATCGATCAGGTATTACCGGTGAGTAATAACGAACTTTTAAATCAAGGGTTAGAAAAATTAACTATAAAGGAATATGGAGGGAATAAAATGAAGTTTGAAAAGTTATGTTTCAAAGTAGGAATAGTTGCCCTTTCAACGATGCTACTGGCTGCGTGTGGAGATTCAGAAGAGCCCAACGTTGATGAAGCTGAAGGTGGAGGCGGCGGAAATATCGTTGAAGAATTAACCGACGAAGATATTACGTTGACTTTTTCGGCTTGGTTTGAGTATGAGTGGATGGAGCATATGGCTCAAAAATTTACAGAGCTATATCCGAATATCAAAGTAGATATTATTGATTTGCGGGAAACAGATTATAATGATGGCTTAAACAATTTAGCAGCAGATGGACAGTTGCCTGACGTATTTGGTTACAATTCAAATGTTGATATGCCAATCATGAATGGTTGGTTTTACGATTATACTGATTATTGGGAAGCTGATCCAGATAAAGACATTATGTTAGAAACACTGAAAGATCAAGGAAGATTTGATGGAGAACGGATGATGGCTTCACCTATCAATTATTATCCTTATGCAGTATTTATTGATGAAAACTTATTAGAAAAAGAAAACGTTGAGATGCCGCCAGGGGATTACACGTATAACGATTTAGTAGAACTAGTGAGACGTATGACTGTCCCTGAGAAAAATTTATTTGGTTATGAAGGTGGCAGCCAATGGTTAACAATGGCACCAATTATTCATCAAGACTCCATTGGAGAATTTGGCTGGGATGGGACAGAATATGACTTGACGAAAGATTGGGCAGATGCATTACAACTAATGGCTGAATTCGAGCGAACAGGAGTCAAAGCGCCTGCTGGAGACGACCGAGCAGAAGCCGCATATGGAGACCGTGAGTTGTGGCCACCACTATCAGGACAAGTTGCTGTTAAATTAGGCGCATGGTGGGATAAGGACTCTTTTGAAACTGCAGAGTATAAAGATAAAGGAATCAACTATGTTCCTTATACGATTCCAAAAGGAGATGGCGACAAGGAACATAAGCCAGCCTACGTCGATTTTGGAGGAATTTCATCCGCAACTGAATATCCGAGAGAAGCATTTGAGCTATTGAAATTCATGAGTTGGGGAAGTGAAGGCTGGGATGCTCGAATGGAATTCTATAATCAAGAAGCAGAAGCTAACCCTAACTATTTACCACCAATTCTTCCACTGACTAATGAGCAAAAATATTGGGATGCAATCTATGCCCTGCTGCCACAAAATCAATATTACAGTGACTTCTTGCAGCATGCTAGGGAACCGATCCCGTTAGGCGGTCGTGTATTGCCAGGGTTTGAAACATGGATTTCCGAGGTATACTTTGATGGTGAATTCGGAAATGTAGAGCAAGCTGTGATCGAGGGAACTGTCAATGCTCATGATGTAGCGCCTGAATTAACAGAGAAAGCGAATGTCTACTATCAAGAAGCGATCGAAGAATTATTCAGTCAGTGATAAGAACTAGCATTTTAGATTTTTTTCTAGGAAAAAGTTATGTTATATAAATTTTGTAATTAAATAGCGTGATGGGGAATGCTGGGTCTAAAAAACAGCCTGCTTGATTAGATAGTAGTGATAGGTGCTTCTGATCAAAAGAATATAAGACTGTATGTGTTTGACAACAAATCTTTTCTTATAACATTAAGAACGTTTCACTCTAGTTTCGTCGGCTAGAAAGAGACGTTCTTTTATTTATTTGCTAAAGCAGCAACCTATGTAAAGAAGTTTAAAATAACAAATGCAATCAAGTTTTATCAGGATCGAGTAGGTCTACACCTTTAGGATGTTTGATGCAACAAATCAATAACGCTTATTTTTGTCTTTAAGAATGATGAATATCTTGCGACATGTTTTTTATTGACCAAAAACTCAAAAATGCGTTGACAACGCTTACAAGAGGATGTTAAAGTTTACCCATCAAGAATAAACCGGTTTAGTTGAAGGTGAGGTCCTTCCTAAATTTTTTTATTAATTGATAAACCGGTTTAGTAAATAGGAGGTACGGTAGTGTACAAAAAAGAATTTAGCGTTGCTCCAAATGAGTTTTTCACAGAATTCATGCGCTCGGAAATTCAATTTGAAGAGTACAGCAGTGATAAAAAAACTTTTTCTAACAAGCTAAGAGCAAGTCCCTACGAGCATGAATATCATATTTCTTATCCATGTCGGGAAAAATTTATTCAGGAGCAGCCGATTCGAGAGGCTGATTATCCAGATGTAATCACAGATCAATTAGTGGAGACTTTTGAAGATACGAGAGTGACATTTTCCTCATTTATGACGAATCCCACGTATATGAAAGTTGTGATGAGGGTATTTGTAACTGTAGGATCAGCGGTTACACTTCCGTTTTTATTAGAGACGTATGGGGGCTTGAAGATTTGGGTAAACGGCAATGAACAAGTTTCATTTCTTTCATATCTTCGTAATACGCCTATTAAGCAAGAGGTAGAGCTAACGTTTGGTGAAGGAGAAAATGAGATCGTTGTTTTGTTGGATGATTTAGGTGAACGAGATGTTAATTTCGGTTTTTCAATGAAAAATACGAGCGAGCAAATGATCAATGGCTTTTGTCTTTTGCCTTTCCCGAGCGATGAAGCACAAAAAGCCAAACAATTGTTGAACTCCATATACTTTGCCAAAGATTATTACACAGAGGGTGAGATTGCGTTTTATGCAAAAGCTCAGAGAGATAGTCAATTACGGGTCCGCTTCAATCCTTTAGTAAATCGGCCCAAAACAAAGATGCAAGATGGCAATATCACAGAATTTACTAACCAAGACAGATACATCGAGATTCAAGCAACAAACGAACAATACAGTATAGGAAATGTATCTGATTATCAATTTGCTAGTACTACAAAAGTAGAATTTGGAGTTAGGTTATCTGACGGTCAATATTTGACAAGAATCATTCCAATCGCTATCTATCATCAAGAAAAATATGAAAATACGATCACCTCAAATACATTGGATGGTCGGAAAAAGAAAGCGCTCACCTATTACGCAGGATTGTCGTTAGATGATATCAATGTTGGATTGTGCCGCTTGCTCTTAGACGAGATTTCGCCAGCGGATGAATTGTTTGATCAACCAGGATTTACTAGCGGACTTAGTTTGATTGAACATAAAGGGGATTGTGCAGACTTCGTTTTTGTCCCGCTACTGATGTTTTATCAACGGTTTCCAGAGAAGGTTCCTGACTTGTTAGCACAAAAAATCAAGGAACTCAGCTTAAATTTTCGTTATTGGATCGATGAGCCAGGTAATGACGTAATGTGGTATTTCAGTGAAAATCATGCCTTACTTTTCCATATCGCTCAATATCTCGCTGGAAATTTGTTTCCAAATGACATTTTTGTCGTGAGCGGTAGGACAGGAGAAGAGCAAGCCGAATTAGGAAAAAAACGGATCGAACAATGGTTTGAGCACTTCTTGCGTTATGGATTAGCGGAATGGAATTCTGTAACGTATATCCCCATTGATTTCATTGGCTTTTTCGCATTATATATTGGGGCGCCTGATGAAGAAATCAAAGCTTTAGCGAAACAAGCATTAGATTCAACCTTTGAATTGGTTTCAATCAATAGTTTCCAACAAATTTATGCTTCAACGTACGGACGCGTTTATGAACACAATCTAAAATCCATTGCGATGAATGAGATCGGTGCTTTAACAAAAATTGCTTATGGAATCGGCCACTTTAGTGATGCATTACGAGCAGCAGCATTATTTTCCTTATCTGACTATGTGCCACCTGCCAATTTACAAGAAAACTTCGCACCCCAAAATCATTTGATCGCAAGATATAGACAAGGCATTAACGAAGCTGAAACCTATTTATACAAAACCCCCCAGTATTCGATGGTGAGTTGCCAAGATTATCATTTTCAAAAGCAGGGGTATCAGCAACATATGATGAACATCACATTAGATACCTGTCAATCCGCTATCTGGATCAATCATCCTGGAGAATACAAGTATAGTGGTGAAAATCGCCCGAGCTATTGGGCAGGAAATGGGTCCCTCCCTAGAATTTATCAAGAAAAGAATAGAATGGTCATGCGCTATTCTATTCCAGAAGAAGAGATCCCCTTCATCCACTTGTACTATCCTTATTGGGAGTTTACTTTTTCTATCCAAAAGGACCATTGGCTGTACTTCGGGAACCAAACAAGTGCTTGTCTGATCTATTTTTCAGAGGTACCGAAGTTAACCAAAGAAGGAGCAAATGCTTATCGGGAATATATCGTTTCTGGAACAGATCATTTTGTTTTTGTAAAATGCATGGCACGTAAACCCAATGACCCGATTGATATCGATCAACAACTAAAGGAGCTCAAGATAACCAAAGAGAATGGTTTTCAGGTGCAGGATGCAGAAGTAGCATTCTCTTTGATCAATGAAAAACTTTTAATCAAACAATAACATTAAAGAGGTGAAAGAAGTGCAAGAAAAGCAAGTCAACAAAAAGAAGCGCAAGCAAAGTAAAAAATTTCATTACTCGTTTTGGTTATTCATTCTCCCCTGTGCCTTGTTGTTTCTATTGTTTTTTATTGTTCCATTGGCTTTAAACTTCTTCTATTCATTTACGGACTATGATGGGTTTCGGCAAATGAATCAGATTGGCTTTGCAAATTATCAAGAACTGTTTCAAGACCGAGAGTTTTATCAAACACTTAGACGCACCTTCATCTATACCTTCATTTCATTGCCCTTTAAGGTTATTTTACCACTTGGTTTAGCGGTACTGATGGTATCTAAGGTAGTCCGCTTCAAGACATTGACGCGTGGATTGATTTATCTTCCTGTACTTCTATCTTCTCTCGTTGTCGGTTTAACAATGAATTGGATGTTTGGCGAGCAATATGGACTCGTAAACTTTTTATTGGAGCAATTGGGGTTTGCTCGTGTACAGTGGGCGACCAATCCTTTTTTTACAAAAATGCTGATCATTATCGCCAGTACTTGGGCGTCTACCGGTTTTTATATGCTGATTTACATTGGTGCTTTATCGGGGATCGATGAAGAAATCGATGAGGCAGCTTTGTTGGATGGAGCGACTGGCTGGAAGAAATTTTTCCATATCACCGTTCCATTGATTAAGCCTACTACATTTTTGGTTTCACTCTTAAGTATCATTAGTTTATTGAAGGAATATGCGCTGATTCAAGGGATCACCCAGGGGGGACCAGGGACTTCCACTACGTATATCGTTCAGTACATTTTGTCTGAAGGATTCGATAAGGCAAGATATGGGTATGCGAGTGCTGCCTCTGTGATCGTCATGATTATTTTCGCAGCTATCGCCTTTGTTCAATTTCGATTTAGTCGAGGAGGAGAAGTGAATGGATAAACAAGTGAAGCATCAAAAATGGTCTTTCCTTCAGACCACTGTCAGTTTAGCTGCAGGGATCTTGATCTTTTTCCCAGTACTATGGTTAATCATGAGCTCATTTAAGTCTTCTGGTGAATTGTTTTCCTATCCGTTAAGCTTTTTCCCAGAACAATTCTCGTTAGAAAATTACCAAAATGTGATTGAAAATGGTTTTTTTCAATATATCTACAATAGTTTCTTCATAGCGGTAGTTGGCACCTTGATCACTGTTGTGATTAATTCAATGTGCGGGTATGCTTTAGCGATCTATCGTAAGCAGTTGGGATATACCGGAATCGTATTTGGTGTTTTTTTACTAGGAACCTTAATTCCAAGCGAAGCTTTGATTATTTCTCAATTTACCGTTATTTCCTTTTTGGGCCTATACAATAGCTTGTTAGGGGTTATTTTACCTGTCGTCACCACAACAACTGGTATTTTTATGTATCGTCAATTCTTCATTGGTATCCCAGATTCCTTTTTAGAGGCAGCACGAATGGACGGGGCATCTGAGTTTCGCATTTTCATGAGTATCATGATTCCACTTGCTAAGCCTACGACGATCACCTTGATTATTTTTAGCTTTATGTGGCGTTGGAATGACTATATCTTGCCATTGCTCGTTTTGTCACGGCAAAATCGCTACACGATCCAGATTGCTATCAGAAATTATATTGGTGCTTGGAATACGGATTGGCAATCCATTTTAGCCGCTTCAGTGATTTCGATTATTCCTGTAGCGATCTTATACATTTTTTTACAAAAATATATTGTTGGAACGAATGTTTCATCAGGTAATAAATAGAAAAGGAAGAGATTATGACAGACAAAGATTATGAAAAAATTGATGAACACACAACAAGAAAGGTTCTTGCCTACGGCGAACAGTTGATGGTCGTTGCTATTGCGTTTAACGGTTCACCTGAAACACTGGAACTACATGATCATCCTCATGAGCAGATCACCTATGTACAGGAGGGGAGCTTTGAGTATGTGATTGAAGAAACGACCCAGATACTTCATGCAGGTGAAAGTATTTATGTGCGCCCTCATGCGAGACATGGTGCGCGGTGTATCTCAGGAAAAGGACATTTGATCGATGCGTTTAGCCCAATCAGGGAAGATTATTTGACAAAAGGAGAATGAAGATGAAAAAAATTGTTTCAATGTTGATGTTGACTAGTGCTTTATTAGGACTCGCCGCTTGTGGGAGCCAATCAGATGATTCGGCAAATGAGGGAACGATTACGGTCATGTTAGATTCAGAACCTGGTCAAGACGATCCTGTCGTTCATACAATGGAGAAGTGGAAACAAGAAACAGGAAATGATTATGAAATTTTAGTCGTGGGATATGATGATCAATTAACGAAATTTCCGCTAATGATCAAAAATGATGATCTGCCAGATTTACTAATTACGACGCGGCTGCATAAAGAGTATCCTGAAGACTTTGTTGATTTATCACAAGAAGTCGATATGGATTATTTTGACCCAGATCTCTTGAGAGTCGCATTAGGAAATTACAACGAAGGTATCCAAATTTTACCTACGCAAATTACGGTCACTAATTATTTTTACAATAAGGAAGCTTTTGAAGAAGCAGGGATCACACCTCCGACACCAGACAATCTATGGACGCTTGAGGAACTATATGAAAACGCAGAAAAACTTGTTGAGTCTGGCGCGGTAAACTTTGGATTAGCAGTTGATTATTCTCGTGCAAGATACGATAACTTAATGTATTCTAATGGTGGAAGTATTACTGAAACAATTGATGGTCAACCCGTAGTTGCTGTCAATTCACCTGAAAATATCGCCACGCTTCAAAAGTTTATCGAAGCAAACGATGAGGGGATTGCTCCTAAAAATATTTGGGCTGGGGGCTCGCCGGATAATCCAATGAATTATTTCGAAAATGGGGATGTAGGGATCTATTTATCAGGTAGCTTTAATTATGCGAATATTGCTAGAGATGCCAAAATCGAATTTGGTGTTATGCCTTCTCCAATTGGAACCAAACAACAATCGGCATTAAATGGTGGACGTGGCTGGGGCGTTCCGAAAAATAGCCCAAATGCAGCATTAGCAACTGAATTTGTTAAGTGGTTTTATAACTCTGAGTCCACGTATCAGGAGTTCTTAGACTTAGATTTTGGCTTGCCGTTTATGGAAAATTATACGTATGAGCCAACTTCAACTTTCCAAGCGGATGATTATCAATTGTACGTACAAGAGTTAGCAAATATTCCAGAAGAGTTCTTAGTTGATGAAGCCAATCAATGGGGCTTGTATTTGGAAGATGACTATCGTCAAGCGATGTCACAGGCTGTTAGTGGAGAACTTTCGGCAGAAGAAGCATTGAATAGAGTTGCGGAAAGAATTGCACAAAATGCGGGTTGGGCTATGAAATATCAAAATGAATAAAGAAAACGGTAGGTGATCATAAGATGGGAAAAGTGACCATTATGGACGTGGCGAAATCTGCTGGAGTGTCTAAAAGTACTGTTTCTCAATATTTAAATGGACGTTACTCTTTTATGAGTAAGGCGACACAAAAGAAAATTCAGGCGGCAATAGAGGAGCTCAATTACATTCCAAATGAGATTGCTAGAAGTCTTACGTTTAAAAAGAGTAATACAGTAGGGGTTATTGTTTCGAATATTGCGTCTCAATTTACGATTGATCTTGTAAGAGCAATTGAAAGGAAGTTTGCACAGGAGAATATTCAATTGCTTCTGTGCAATACGGATAATAACCCTGAGCGAGAGCAGCAATATCTGTCTTCACTAAGCGCTCGCCAAGTCGACGGGGTCATTTTATTTCCCAATTCCGAAAATAGGAGTTACTACCAAGCACTCAACGAATCGGAGTTTCCTTTAGTTTTTGTCGATCGAACGATCCCAGACCTAGAGGTTTTATCTGTGACTTTGGATAATGAATGTGCAACTCGACTTGCCACGCAACATCTCATAGATAATGGTCATCAAGCAATCGCTTTAGTCACTTATCCCTATAGCAAAAGTGGGGTATCAAACCGAAAAGGTCGGGTGATCGGCTATCTCGAGACGCTTAAAGAAAATGGGATCGATGAATCGCAAGTGAATGTATTTGAGATTGAGGAGTATCAAAGTGAGTCAGCATTTAAACAAATACTGATGGAGCCATCAATTACCGGGTTAGTTTTAACGAGTGATGTCCTCTTGGAAGCGTTTTTGATTTTCGCTAAAAAAGAAGGGACCAGGATTCCAGAAGAGCTCTCCATCGTTTCAATCGACGATGCAACATTTGCGATTTTTCACAACCCAATGATTACCACCATCAAACAACCAGCTAGTCAAATTGGTGAGTTAAGCGCTGAGTTATTATTGGATTTGATGAATGGAACCGACAAAGAAATGCTTTTAAAAGAATCACCTTATCAATTTCAACCAGAGATTTGCTTGCGCGAATCCGTGTACCGGCTAAGGGAGCAATAGAATGTAAAGGAGAAAATCATGTTTAACGCAGAATTCTTAAGGAATCCTCAAGCGCTTTCTGAAGGGAAGGCCTCAGCCAGAGCTTATTATGTCCCTTATGGACTAGACGATCAATTGAACGCCTCATCACGTAAAATCTCCTTGAATGGTTCTTGGGGCTTTCGTTATAACGAAAAATTACATGTGTTTACGAAGGAAGAAGTGGCGGCGCTTTCCTCAAAGGATTTTCAGCAAACGATAACTGTACCAAGCAACTGGCAGATGGAGGGGTATGGAAGGCCTTGGTACACGAATATCCAATATCCGTTTATTTGTGATCCTCCGTATACGTTCTCTGAGATCCCGTCTGCGGTTTACCAAAAGACGTTTGAGGTAGATGCCATAAACATGCGTAAGTTTTTGCGCTTTGAGGGGGTAGACAATTGTTTTGTCGTCTATCTTAATGGGGAATACATCGGTTTTAGTAAAGGGAGTCGGAATGCTTCTGAATTTGATATTACAAAACAGGTACTTGTTGGAAAAAATACAGTAGTCGTGCAAGTATTTCAATGGTCGGATAGCTCTTATATTGAAGACCAGGATATGTGGTGGTTGAGTGGTATTTTTCGCGAGGTGAGCTTGCTTTATAGACCGCACAAAGCTATCTGGGATTTTAAAGTTGAAACACACTTTGACTCGCATTACCAAGATGCACAACTAAAACTTTCTTTTCTTGCTATTCAAGGGGAAGATTTACCATGTGAGATTCATTTAGAACGCAATGGAATGAAAATTTTTGAAGAGCATGGCTGTTTTACATCAGGGGATGTATTTAAGAAAACGATCGTTCACCCGGATCATTGGACTGCTGAGACGCCGAATCTTTATAGGTTAACGATCAAAACTGCTGAAGAAGTGATTTATCAATCAGTCGGCTTTCGTGAAATTGAAGTGATCAACGGCGAGATTTGTGTGAATGGTACGCAGATCCTTCTTAAAGGAATCAACCATCATGAGTTTCATACCGAAAAAGGACGTGCGGTGACACCAGAATTCCTTGAAACAGAAATACGTATGATTAAGGACGCGCACTTTAATGCGATACGAGCTGCCCACTATCCGCATATCCCAGAGTTCTATCAATTGTGTGATACGTATGGCTTGTATGTTATGGATGAAGCTGATTTGGAATGCCATGGTATGCTACAGGCAAAAAATAAAAATCATATAAGTGATTCAAAAGAATGGCAGCAAGCCTATCTAGATCGTATGGAGCAAATGGTCAGCCGCAATAAAAACCATTGTTCAATCTTATTTTGGTCTGTCGGCAACGAGTCAGGGAACGGCTTGAATCATCAAGCGATGATCCGATGGTGTCGCCAAGCAGATCAAACCCGTCTGATCCACCATGAAGGGGAGTCCAGAGATTGCTTATCCGCCGATGCAAGTTCTTATGAAAAAGATGTTGTCTATGCTGATTTTAATTCACGTATGTATGCACCATTAGATGAATTGATCGACGTCGCAACAAATAGGGAAATAAAAAAACCATATATTCTTTGTGAGTATGGGCATGCTATGGGGAATGGTCCAGGTTCTTTAAAAGAATATTGGGAACTTTTTGAGAAATACCCTAAGCTGCAAGGGGGATTTTTGTGGGAATGGAAGGACCAAGGGATCAAAGCAGAGCGTGATGGACGAGAGACGTATTTATATGGAGGGGACTTTGGCGATCAACCGAATGACTATAATTTCGTTTTAGATGGGTTAGTCCAAGCCGATTTAACCCCATCCCCGAGTTATTTTGATATTCAACGATGGCAAGCACCGTTGCAGTTGGCGCTGGACTTTACTACTGGAGAAATAAAAGTCACGAATACGAATCGTTTTCTCTCATATCAAAAGGTTACAATCGAATGGGCGTATAAGGTGATGGAGACTGTTTTAGAAAAAGGAACACTTGTGCTTTCCGTTCCCGCTAATGAAACAGTGGTGAGCCGTGTAACCTTTGACCGCACAGCTTGCCAAAAAGCTAATTTATTTAAAGCAACGATCACGGACGATGCTTTAAATGAAGGGGATTCATTGCCCTTGTTCGTGCAATCGGTAGAAAGACCTTTAGCAGTCGTGAGCGAAGCTGATCATTCGTTGCCATTTGATCACTTTGAAGAAAACGACGAAAGGATCCTGGTAAACTTCGGTGCCTATACGTTGCGAGTGAATAGAATAAATGGTCAATGGACACTAAACCATGCAGAAAAACTACTCGTGAAAAGTCCTAAAAGTGTGTTTTGGCGTCCGGTGACAGACAACGATTTTGTATCCGCAAAAAACTGGCGCAAATTCGGTGTCGATCGGATACAAACAAACCTCGTCGCTATAGAATGGTTCTTAGAAAGTTCGAATCATTTTAAGCTTTTGATCGAGGAGAAGCATGGTTCTGCTGGGAATTACTGGCACATTCACGAGAAAAAAGAATTGGTGTTTTATTCTGACGGTCGGATCGAGTATCGAGTTAGTGGTTTACCGAAGCACCAATATCCAGAAACATTGCCGAGGATTGGGTTAGAATGGGCGCTATCAAAGGAGTTCGTAAGAACCCGATGGTTAGGAAGAGGACCGATCGAGTCATATCCAGATGCTGAGAATGGCACCTATGTTGATGTGTTTGAACAAGCAAGTGATAAAATGAGTTTCCTCTATCATTTTCCTCAAGAGAGCGGCAATCATATGCAGACAAGTTGGGTAGAAGTGAGTGCTGAGAATCAGTTAAAGCTTCGATGGGCAAGTCACCTACCGTTTCATTTTAGTCAACATCAACAAGCGTTAGCAACGATCGATACGGCACAACATATTCATGAACTCGTCGATTCAGAGTGTATCTGGTTTTATACGGATCATAAGCAGCATGGCGTAGGCTCAAGAAGCTGTGGTCCCGATGTATTGGACAACTATCAGTTAAAGCTCGAAGAATATCATTATGAACTGACATTTTTCTTTGAAGGAGAGTAAGGAGGAACAAAGCGCGGATTCAAGGAGCGCGTATTATTTTCAGCAATCAGCTTCAGTTGATTCAAATGATGGATGTTGAACCGACGCCCAAAAGGTTAGTTTTCGATCTAACCTTCTGGGCGTCGGTTTTTGGTGAAAATGGCGGTTCATTAAAGGAAACGAGGACCGCTTCTTTATTCGTAGAGTTCAAAAAGATACTTGGGTAACTTCATTTTTAACCCTCTTTTCCCGAAAATCATTAAAGTTTCTAAATTTTTTGTGAATGCTCATGGACAATCCTTTCTTTTCTCCTCAATTATCACTATAATGGATAAAGATTCTACAGAAGAGAGTGTGGACATGGAAAATTCACGAATAAAAACGAACGATAATCGAATTGACTACGGTGTGATTCTACCCGTATTTTTATTATGTCTGATTGGTTTGGCGTCCCTGTATGTGGCGCTGACACACGATCCGAATAATCCGAATATGCTGCGAATGTTAGGGTTTCAAGCTTTATGGTATGTGTTAGGCGTTGTTGCCGTGATCATTATCATGCAGATCAAATCAAAATGGCTCTGGAAATTGACGCCCTATATTTATGGGGCTGGGCTAGCCGTTATGCTGGCGCTGCTGAAATTTTACAACCGGACGATGGCTGCCTCGACAGGGTCGAAAAACTGGTTTAGTTTTGGTCCCTTTACCTTGCAACCTTCAGAATTGATGAAGATCGCCTATATCATGATGTTGGCGTTAGTCGTCACGCAGCACAATGTCAAGCATCGGGAACGGGATCTGAAAACAGATGGGTTACTGATTGCAAAAATGTTAGCCGTCACGATCCCAGTCCTGATCCTGATCACCTTACAAAATGACTTTGGTACGATGTTGGTCTTTCTAGCGATTTTCGGTGGGGTCTTCTTGATGTCAGGAATCTCATGGCGAATCATCGTGCCAGTGATTGCGGCATTTGTGATTCTCGGCGGTGGAACGATTTTCTTAGTGACTACCGATGTTGGTCGCGAGTTTCTGTACAATACAGGAATCTTTAAAGAATACCAATTCGCCCGTATCGATTCGTGGCTAGATCCTTTTCATGATACCCAAGGGCAATCCTTCCAATTGGCGTATGCTCTGATGGCGATCGCCTCTGGTGGGATGTTCGGGAAAGGATTTAATGTCAGCGATGTGTATGTACCAGTCCGAGAATCCGATATGATTTTTTCGGTGATCGGTGAGAATTTTGGGTTTATTGGCAGCGCGTTTGTCATTTTATTGTATTTTATTTTAATCTATCGAATGATCCGCGTATGTTTCGATACCAACAATGAATTTTATGCCTACTTGGCAACTGGGATCATTATGATGATTCTCTTCCATGTGTTTGAAAACATTGGCGCAAACATCGGTCTCTTACCGTTGACGGGGATTCCACTGCCGTTTATCAGCCAAGGAGGATCTGCCCTATTAAGCAATATGATTGGGATCGGTTTGATTTTATCGATGCGCTATCAAGCTGAGACCGCACCAAAAACACTTTAAGGAGTTCACATGATTACATTTTATTGGTACCCAAAATGCAGTACATGCCGAAATGCGAAGCGTTGGTTAGAAGAGCACGAGATTCCCTTTGAAGCGATCGATATGGTAGCTACACCGCCTCAACCGGAACAATTGCTGGCTTGGATCCAATCAAGCGAAGCACCGTTAACCCGTTTCTTTAACACAAGCGGCATGAAATACCGTGAATTGCAATTAAAAGAAAAAGTGCCGACCATGACTGCCCAAAACGCAGCCGATGTGCTGGCAACCGATGGTATGTTGATCAAGCGCCCACTGCTGGTTAGCGGCGACCGCTTTTTGATTAATGGATTTAAAGAAAATGAATATGAAGGAGTCTTACTAGAATCATGGAAAAGAAATGCTTAAGAAAAAAAGATAATTTGTGGGTTTTGTTTAACGGGAAAGAATATTGTGTCGGTTTAACAAAAGAAGCGCAAGAAGAACTTGGTGCGGTCACGTTTGCTTCGATTCAAAAAGCAGGAACTGCTTTAAAACAAGGAGAGACCCTTGTTGAGCTGGAAGCGGAAAAAGCAGTCAGTGAATTTCCAAGTCCATTGACGGGCGTGATTTCTTCCGTAAATGAAAAAATCGATCAATCGATTGATACCTTAAATGATGAAGACGAAATGAACGCTTGGCTGGTCAGCTTCAAAGAGGTTGACCCAAGTCAATTTGAAGCCTTGTAAGTCAAATCTGTAAAAACGACTATTTTTTCAAAAAGAATTGACAGTCGGATAAGACGTTGCTATAATTTGCTCAATAAATGAATGCTTTGAAAAGAAGAGTACATGTTCTTAACGTACACAGAGAGCCCTGTTTGGTGCAAATGGGCAACGGAGAGAGGATGGAAGATGGTCTTTGAGCATGATAGGTGAGTGGAAACAAGCCTATCACGGGAGGCACCCGTTACAGTGCAGCAGTATGCGAAGCAATTCAAGTACTGAGCGAGGCTGTTGATGCGAATCGACAGTAAATCAAGGTGGTAACGCGGAAGTTGTGCTTTCGTCCTTTGTAACAGTATAATGTACAGAGGATGAAAGCTTTTTTTGTGTTTAACCAACCAAAGAGGAAAGATGGGAATAACATGGCATTAATCGAATTGTCGCATGTAAAAAAGTCATTCGGCAAAAAGCAAACGGCTGTCCACGCCGTCAATGATGTTTCACTGCAAGTGGAAAAAGGCGATATCTACGGAATCGTCGGTTACTCTGGTGCTGGGAAAAGTACATTAGTACGTTTGTTGAACGGCTTAGAATTGCCGACAGCAGGAGATGTAGTCATTAACGGTCAAAACATTTTGGCATTGAAAAACAAAGAATTGAGAAACTTCCGCAAAAAAATCGGCATGATTTTTCAGCACTTTAATCTTTTATGGTCTCGAACGGTGGCGGAAAACATTGAATTGCCATTGGAGTTGGCTGGCGTTGAAAAAGCAAAACGCCGTCAACGAGCGCAAGAGCTGATTAAATTAGTTGGGTTGGAAGGACGGGAGAATGCCTATCCGGCACAATTGTCTGGCGGACAAAAGCAAAGAGTCGGGATTGCTCGTGCATTAGCGAATGAACCAGAAATTTTGCTGTGTGATGAAGCAACGAGTGCGTTAGATCCACAAACAACAGAAGAAGTGTTGGATCTCTTGCTTTCCATCAATAAAAAATTGCATTTGACAATCGTCCTGATTACCCATGAAATGAACGTCATTCGCAAAATCTGTAATAAGGTCGCGGTGATGGAGCATGGGCAGATCGTGGAAGAAGGGTCAGTACAATCGGTTTTCCGTAACCCACAGCAGGAAGTGACCAAACGTTTTGTTCAGCAAGATTTGGAGCCAGAAGAAGATGCTGAAGAATTACGGCAAGCCTTCCTACGAGAAAATCCGCAAGGACATTTAGTGACCTTGACTTTTACACAGGACAACGCCAATGAACCAGTGATTTCACAAGCAATCCGTCGCTTCCAGATCGATGTCAATGTCGTTTACGGAAAGATCCAACAAACCAATGAGGGATCCTTTGGCGGCTTGACGGTTTTATTGACAGGTGAAGCAAGTGAGATCGAAAAAGCGATCGCCTTTTTCAAAGAGCAGCAAGTAGGCGTGGAGGTGATTGAACGTGGATAAGTCATTTGTAGAAACCTATTTTAATTTTGAAAAGGTCGACTGGACCAATATGCAGCAAGCAACCCTAGACACCTTGTTTATGACTTTCTTCTCCATGGTTTTAGTGGTTGTGATCGGTTTGCTTCTAGGATTGGCGCTTTATTCACTAGGGCGTAAACAAACAGCGGGAGCCAACATTTTCTATAACGTGGTTTCCATCATCAGTAACGCCTTTCGTTCAACGCCATTCATGATTTTGATGGTCTTGATCATTCCGTTTACAACATTATTAGTCGGTTCATTCCTAGGGGCAAAAGCAGCGATCCCAGCATTAGTTTTATCGGCGGCACCGTTTTATGCTCGGATGGTGGAAATTGCTTTTCGTGAAGTCAATCCTGGTGTGATTGAAGCAGCGGAAGCGATGGGTGCTAGTTACTGGGAGATCATCTACAAGATCGTGATTCCCGAAAGTGTTCCAGCATTGATTTCAGGACTGACGGTCACAACGATTTCAATGATTGGTTATACTGCCATGGCAGGCGCGATCGGTGCCGGCGGGCTAGGCGCTTTGGCTTGGCAAGAAGGATTTCAACGTGGAAATTACACTGTTACGCTTGTTGCAACAGTGATTATTTTAATTATCGTTTTCATTATCCAAGGAATCGGCGATTTCCTTGCGAAAGCCACCGATAAACGGTAAATGAAACGAAGAACAAAAAGTGGAAAATATGGGAGGAAATGGATATGAAAAAGATTTTTGGTATTGCAACAACCTTATTGTTAACTGCCGCTTTAGCTGCTTGTGGCACAGGCTCAAATTCAGGAAGCTCTGACTCATCTGCGGCTGAGGGAGAATCAACAAAATTAGTGATCGGTGCATCAGTTACGCCTCATGCGGAAATTTTAGAACAAGCCAAACCTTTACTAGCAGAAGAAGGCATTGATCTTGAAATCAAAACCTTCGATGATTATGTGTTGCCAAACAAAGCATTGGAAAATGGCGATATCGATGCCAATTACTTCCAACACATTCCTTACTTGAACAAACAAATCGCAGACAATGGCTATGATTTTGTCAATGCTGGTGCGATCCATATCGAGCCAATGGGTCTTTACTCAAAACGAATCTCTGATATTTCAGAACTAGAAGATGGTGCAACGGTTCTTACTTCCACTTCTGAATCTGACTGGGGTCGTATTCTAACGATTTTACAAGATGCTGACTTGATCACTTTAAAAGACGGCGTTGATACAGAAACGGCAACCTTTGATGATATTGCTGAAAATCCGAAAAACTTAGAATTTAAACATGACGTTGATCCATCTCTTTTGGCAACTGCTTATCAAAACGACGAAGCAGACCTAATTGCCATCAATGCGAACTTCGCATTCGGGATCGATTTGAACCCAGCGGATGATTCTGTTTTATTAGAAGCGGATAATTCGCCTTATGTCAACGTGATCGCTGTCCGCAGTGGTGACGAAGATAGCGACAAAATCAAGAAATTGATCGAAGTGCTGCATTCAGACGAAATCAAAGACTTTGTGGAAGAACAATGGCAAGGTTCAGTGAAAATCGTTGATGCTGACGCAAAATAATTCACTGATAGTAAAATGATTTTAAAAAGAGCGTGTCGCTACTTAAGCGGACGCTCTTTTTTTTGCGGAAAGGCAATGATGGGTTGGAAGAAAGAGACGTCTTGCCAAATGCATTCATAGAGCAAGGGCAACTCGGGATGCTTCTTTAAAAGTTTTTCGTAGTGGGGAAGCTGTGTCAAGAAAACACGGACCAAGCATTGTGACCGTTCAGATAAGCGAGGATTTAATGGCGGATAGACAAATAAATTGCCCTCCAATAATGCCCCCAGCAGATGGGCTTGGAAAATTTTCGGCAAAAGAACCTCTAACGGCTGCTCGATTGGATACTGCCTCAAAACTGGGGTGATGATTTGGCATAAGAGGACAGATTCTTCTGCAGGTACATAGAAAGGCTCCAATGTTAGAAGCTGTTTCCATAAAAACAAATAGCTGCGTTCACCGACTAAGTAGAAACTTGGAACAAAGTGTTTGGGAAAAACTTGTTGAGTAAACGTGATTGATGTGTTGGGATAAAAAGCAGTTTTCCGTAACTGATGGATTTGTGTCAGCTCCTGAAACGCTTGATTGGGGGAGATAAGCGCTGGGTTTGCTAAGAGGGTAAGGCGAAAAAGCACATAGCGCAATTGTCGTTCGTTGCCAGTGATTAAAGGATAACTGCGGCGATCGATAGCTAGTTGATAAGGTGCTAAAAAGTTAGAAAAGGATGAAAAGCGCCGATGCAAACTGGATGGGCTGAGATAATAGCGTTTGTAGAGATCTGCAAAGGAAATAGTCGGCATTTTTAACAAGAGCAAGAGTAGCTGATAATTTGCACTTTTATTGAATAATGCAGCAATCATTTCCATATGGGGGAGGGAGCAACTGGCTGATTGCTGCAAATGACGGTCTGCACGAATGTGTCCTTGTTGTACATCATAGTGGAAGAATGGGTCCTCGTTTAAATAGCTTGACAGCAGCCGACGGATCGTTTTGACAGAGATTTTTTGGGCGGCAGCAGCTTTATTCAAAGGCAGGGGATTTTCGGTTAAAAGTGTTGTGGAGAGTCGCAGCATTTGCATAATATCTTTTTCAAGGATATTTTTCAACATCATGCACCTCTTTCAGCTAAATTTTGCAACTGTCCTTATTATAAGGGAACTTCATTCGTTATTTTCACTCACAAAAAATAGTCAATAAAACGTAATAAAAAACGATGTTTTTGTCGAGTATTTATTTGAAATTGCTGCTAGACAGAATTAAATGAAAGGAGGTATGCAAAAAAAAACCACCTTCTAAAATAAAAAGGGTGGTTTTTTATATAGGTGTCGTTATAAAAAGAGAAGGGCGAATGGGCGTTAACGAGTCTCGCTAGGCAATAAAATCGTTTGCCGCTGCCCATCGTCATACACATAGACTTTTTGGGGATAGAGGTCGGAATAACGGTAAGGCAGATCAACGCCGAGTTCGATTTGACTTTGTACTTGAGAAAAAAGCAGTGTGACACGACCGTGATTGTTTTGGACTTCAAAGGTGAGCAGATTTGTCAACGGAATAAACCCTTTTAAATCGAGATCGATGATTAACCAAATACTATCGATCAGTTCGCCAGGCAGTGTTTGAACAATCCCGCCAGAAGCGTAGCGGCTGCGGTGATCATCAAATGTTTCAAACATAAAAACCCCTCCTTCAAGTAGGCTTGCCAATAACATCAAATTTGTCTATTTATCATAATGAAGAACCGTCAAAAATGCAACTACTTCTGCTTTTCTTTTTGGGCAGCGACGCATTTTAACTATTTTCTTAAAAATTTGTTGGGTTGGCTGGACCAAGCTTTCCCATGGCGTCTTTCAGTGGAAAATAGTCAGTTGCAGCTCACCAGCTCTTCGTAAGAATGAAAAAGACTCTTAAAGGAAAAGCCCTTCAAGAGTCTTGCATTTCTTAGAAGTGTCTGTTGATTGAAGACGCGATCTTAAGAACGATGTTCTATGATTATTCTTCGTCTTCACCGATAACTGCTGGTTCAGCAGCTTCGCCAGCTTCTTCATCTTCAGAGATTTCTTGTGGTTCAGTAACCGCAACGATTTGTTCTTCTGGATCGGTCACGATCGTGTACTCGTCGTTCTTAGGCAGATCAGCCACTGTTAATGAATCGCCGATCTCTAATGACGTTACATCGATTTCAACACGTTCAGGCAATTTGTCTGGTGTTGCTGATACAACGACTGTATACAAGTTTTGTGCTAGAACACCACCAGCTTTGACACCAGCAGATTCGCCAATTAAGGTTACTTCTGCTTCTACTTCTGTTTCTTCATTCATATCGACAGATAGGAATTCAACGTGGGTTAAATTGCGTGTGAAGGTATCTGATTGATACTCTTTGATCAGTGTATTGACTTTTTTGCCTTCTAAGCTGATCGTGATTACGGTATTCAATCCATTTTCACGCAAGATTTTTTCTAATTCTGCTGCATTGACAGCAATCGGTGTGCTTTCTACTTTGTACCCATTGACAATTGCAGGTACTTTTCCTTCGTGGCGCAACTTGTTCCGTAAAGAACGTGGGCGAACTTCTCTTTTCGTAACTTCTAATGATACTGACATAACTCAATTCCTCCTAAAATTTTCTCGTTAATAACGAGATTTTTTAAGCAAATTTTGTTAACTCTGCACATTAAGTGGTACGTGAGTGAAAACACGCAAAAGGGCAGTTGTGTACACAACTGCCCCAGAAAGTTTTGGTTCAACTTTTCTCCACCAGGTCATAACGCTGTGTATGAGAAACTATATTTACTTTACTCTTTAACCTTACGCAAAAAGACAAAGAAAGTCAAATCATTTGAAATCCTGGCAGTTTCCTTTCACTAGATCCTGAGCTATAATAGCCACTATGGAGAAAAATTTATGCGTTTAGATAAAGTGATCGAGCAACAATTGAATACTTCTCGTAAAGAGATGAAACGGTTGTTTCAGCAAGGAAAAGTCCTCGTGGACCAAAGGATTGAAGGGCGACCTGAGCGCAATGTCGATAGCGCCATCCATCAAATCATCGTTGCGGGTCGTCAGTTGGAGACGCAGGAACGCTATTATATCGTCAACAAACCCAATGGTGTTGTTACAGCGAATGTTGATCAACAGCACCAGACAGTGATCGATTTGATTGCACCAAAGGACCAGCACCCAGATCTTTATGCCGTCGGTCGATTGGATCGGGACACGGAAGGGTTGGTATTAGTTACGACGAATGGTCAGTTAGGCTATGACTTGCTGCATCCCACTAAAAAGGTGACCAAGCGATATGAAGTGGTGGTCAATGACTTGGTGACTCCTGAAGATGTGGCGGCATTTGCCACAGGGATCACCTTTCATGGTGGTGTCACTTGCAAACCAGCTGCCCTAACGATCATCGATGCCCGAGCGGCTCGTTCCTTTGTTTCGTTAGAAATTGCTGAAGGCAAGTTCCATCAAGTGAAAAAGATGTTTTTAGCCCGAGGGAAAAAAGTCATTCAGCTGAAACGAACAGCGATGGGTTCGCTAGTTCTACCAGATGATTTAGCAGTGGGGAGTTATCGCTCGCTGACGCAAGAAGAATTAAGAGGACTGGCGGCGCATTTCCGCTGAGAAAGAGGGAGAAAATGAAGTATAAAACATTATTATTTGATGTCGATGACACGATCCTCGACTTTCAAGATACCGAAGATCAAGCCTTAAAAGCACTATTTGAAGCTCATGGCTTGGAAATGACCCCAGAGCGCAAACAAAGCTATCAAACGATCAATCATGATTTGTGGCAGCAGTTTGAGCAAGGGAAAATTACGAGAGACCAAGTCATCAATGAGCGTTTCGGTTTGTTTTTTGAAACGCAAGGCATTCAGGTCGATAGTCCAGCAGTTGAATTGGCCTATCGGGAATTTCTAAATGAAGGACATAAACTGTTAGACAACAGTGATGAGATCTTAGCGGAGTTGGCGCAGCATTTTGACCTATACGTGGTGACGAACGGGATTTCTGAAACCCAATATCGCCGCTTGGAAGATGCCAAATTAAAGCCGTATTTCCGTGATATTTTTGTTTCAGAAGATACAGGGTATCAAAAACCAATGAAAGAATATTTTGACTATGTGTTTGCTCGCATACCAAACGTTAAAAAACAAGAAACAGTCATCATTGGCGATTCACTGACTTCAGATATCTTAGGCGGACAACTGGCAGGGATCGATACGATTTGGTTCAATCCAAAGAAAAAAAACAGTGGTGAGATTCAGCCTACTTATGAGATCGAACGTTTGCAGCAATTACTTCCTTTATTGCAGCACTGATTCTACAGAAACAGTAGTAATTTGCCGAATTTTCGCTATAATAGAACCAGTGTGAATTTTTTAAGATGAAAGAGGTTAATTGAATGACGAATGGCAAGCCCATTATTATTGGTGTGACAGGTGGATCAGGTAGTGGAAAAACAAGCGTGAGTCGGGCGATCTTTAATCATTTCCCCAACCATTCTATTATGATGCTTGAACAAGATTCCTACTATAAAGACCAAAGTGATCTGAGCTTTGAAGAACGGTTGAACACCAACTATGACCATCCTTTTGCATTTGATACTGATTTGTTGATCGATCACTTGCAACAGCTGCTTGCATATCAAACGATCGAAAAACCCGTCTATGATTATGTTGCGCATACCCGCAGCGAAGCAACGATCATTCAAGAACCCAAAGAAGTCATTATCTTGGAAGGGATCTTGATTCTAGAAGATGAGCGATTGCGTAATTTAATGGATATTAAACTTTATGTTGATACAGACGATGATATTCGGATCATTCGCCGAATCAAACGTGACATGGAAGAACGTGGCCGGACATTGGATTCTGTGATCGAACAATACTTGACGGTGGTAAAACCGATGTATCATCAATTCATCGAACCGACCAAACGGTATGCCGATGTCATCGTACCAGAAGGCGGCGAAAACCACGTAGCCATCGATTTGATTACGACCAAAGTAGCGACCTTCTTATCCTAAGTTTTTTTATCCATCAATTGGAATGTTTCTATTTGAAAAGTAACAATTGATTCATGAAAAACTGCTGATAGGCACTCTTTCTTGAGAAATGCTTATCAGCAGTTTTAATTTTATAAAAAACAGTAGTATTCCGACTAAATTTATGGTAAAGTAATCCTCATGCGACGAGTCGAGAAGGTCTAGCATTAGCTGACCAGATTGATAGCAGAGGCACACCGCGTAAGCAACCTACCGGATTTGTAGGGTGTCGGAATATTCCTTTTGTGGAGATAGGGTATTCTACTAGCAATAGTACTGTGAGTAAAGAAAGCTGTGAACATTTTTGTTCACAGCTTTTTTTTGTTCATTTAGGTGAGAGAACAGCGATAGATGGTGGAAGACTCTCCCCAAGGATGGTAGCCCGTTCCGATCGGTTCAAAAGCAAACTTCTCATAAAAAGTAGAAAGATCCGTACATAGATACAGAGAATCAAAACCAGCTCCAGCAGCACGTTGCTTGGCTGTTTCGATCAAAAGGGGGGCACCGCCTTGGCCACGCCACAAAGGGTCCACATACAAGGCGCAAAGCCAAGGGGTTAAATCCATCCGACTGATGAAGTCGTTGGGGATCAAGCCACCGCAGCCGATGATTTGATAACGTCCGTCTGCTGCGATTTCTTCGTTGACCAGCAGTAGCCATTGCGGCAAAATGCTTGTTGAAAAACTATGGGTCAGGCTGTCTTCATAAACCATGAGGGAGTCGGGACCAGCCCACTGTTTTTGGAAGTAACGAATGGCTTCTGCTAAGTAGTCAGGGTGTTCTTTAAGGGTGATGACCTGCATTTGTTTTTCTCCTTTATCCTTCTTTAGGTAAACGAATCTGAAAAATAACCCCTCGTGGCTGCAAATCTTTGACCTGGATTTGGCCCTTGTGCTCTTCAACGATTTGCTTGGCGATCGCTAAGCCTAAACCATAGCCGCCGGTCTCTTTGGAACGGGAACGATCCTCGCGGTAGAAGCGATCAAAGATACGGGCTTTTTCTTCATCGGAAATGGCTGGTCCCGTGTTTTTGACCTCGATCAGCCATTGCTTGTTAGAAATCTCCGATAAGAGGGTGATTTTATCACCGCTGCTGGTATATTTTAAGGCATTATCTAGGAGGATCACGAGGACCTGATGGATTTTCTTTTGGTCAAAGCAAGCGGTCGTTTTGGCAAAGTTTTCGACAACAAAGTGTTTTTGATCCAATTCGGCAATTTCTTTGAAAGGTTTGACTAAGTCATCGATAAAAGGAGCTAGCTCGATGGTTTCTTTTGTCAAAAGCAATTGATTGGAATCACTGCGGGCGATCGTCAGCAAATCCGCCGTTAATCCAGTCAGTCGCCGAGTTTCCGCTAACGCTTGGGCAATGCTTTCAGATTCTTCAATGATCGTATGATTGGGCTTGGTAAACAGGCGTTCCAGACTGTTTTGAATGATCGTCAATGGTGTGCGCAGCTCATGGGATGCATTTTCGACAAATTCCTGCTGTTTTTTCCAGGAGGCTAAAATGGGGCGCATGTTCAAGCTGGAAAGCAAATAGCTGATCCCGATCGAAAGAATCCAGAAAAAGATCATCGATAAAATTAAAATCGTTTGGAAATTGTTCATCGCATTTTTGATTTGGTTAGTGTTCGCCAAGACTTGGATATAGCCGACACCAGCATCATTTGTTGGTGCTTTGGTGGTGATCGAACGAAACAAAAGGGTCTCTTCTTCCTCTGACAAGGACTGATCCACCACTGAAAAAGATGTGATACTGTCTAAGTGGCTTGTATCTAAAGATAAACTTGCCAGTTGTGAAAAGCGGCCGCCCAAGGTCTGCTTGTTTAATATCTCACCGTCTTCAGACCAGAGAATCAACTGGGTATTGAAGCGATTGGTCCCAGGGATCTTTGGCATGGCACTATCTGGTGGCAATACCTCTAGATTGGATTGCGAAGCGCTGATCTCTGCTTGGATCAAGCGGGTATCTTTGACTGCTTGTTCCAAAGAAATGTCGGTTTGCCGATAAGCCGACTGGTTGAACAATTGGAGGACGATGGTTCCTAAAAGTAAGAAAACCAACGCAAAGGCACTGACATTTAGGAGAAAGGAGTGCAGCCGTTGTCTCTTAGAGCGTTCTTTATTCATAGACTAGGCTCCTTGCATAATATAGCCGACATTTCGCAACGTACGGATCTCTTTGTCGATCCCTGTCTGGCGCAAGTGTTTCCGCAGATTGCTCATATAGACTTCGACGACAGTCAAGGTCGTTTCTGAATCAAATCCCCAGATGCGATCAAAAATCTGTTCCTTAGTCAAAATAATGTTTCTATTTTGTAGAAAATAAAGCAGCAGCTCAAATTCTTTCCCTTGGATCGGCAAAAGCTGCCCTTGGTAACTGACCTCATTGGTGCCAAGGTTGCACAGCAATCCGTTATATTCCAAGGTATTTTCATTGAACAAACCTAAGGAGCGTTTTAGCAACGCTTTGATCCGCATCAATAATTCTTCCCGATAAAAAGGCTTGGTCAAATAATCATCTGCCCCTTTTTGAAAACCGGTCACTTTGTCTTCTAAGCCGTCTTTGGCTGTTAAAATCAGGACGGGTGTTTGGAGTCCTTTTTTTCTTAGGGCAGAAAGCACCTCATAACCGTTCATCTCTGGCATCATCAAGTCGAGAATAATCAAATCATAGATCCCCGTTTCTGCCTCGTATAAGCCTTCACTGCCATCATAGGCTTGTGTGACGTCACCGATCTCGCTGACGATTTCTTTCATATTATCAGATAATGTTTTGTCATCTTCGATCACTAATAGTTTAATCATGTTCCCACCTCTTTAAGGATAAGAATAGTACGAATAGCATAAAAAATGCTTAAAAAAACTGTTTTGCCTTAAGCTGCATTTAAGATAGCTGCCGTAAATTCAGTGCATGGATTTCAAGGGAGGAACATTTTTATGAAATTGAAAAAAGTCTTTCAAAGAAAAGAGACAAAATATTTAATAGCCAAGGAACAATTTCCTGCATTTCTTGCTGAGCTGCAGCAAAGAATGGCGATCGATGAATATGGGCAGCACACGATTATGTCCTTGTATTACGATACCCACGATTACCGCTTTATTCGTCATTCGATGGACAAACCGAAATACAAAGAAAAATTTCGGGTCCGCAGCTATGGCATACCGACAGAGCAGCAGTTAATTTTTTTAGAGATCAAAAAGAAAGTCAATGGCGTGGTCTACAAACGCCGAGTCCCGATGCCCTATGCTGACTATTGCGGCTGGTTGCAAACAGGGGTCTTGCCGTCAATGGCAGAAGCACCGCAAATCGCTGCAGAGATTCACTGGCTATTTAAGCAAAACCCAGACTTGCTGCCGAAAGTGTTGATTGCCTATGATCGCTTGTCGCTGTTTATTGATGATGATAGTGAATTTCGCGTGACATTTGACCAAAACATTCGCTTTCGCACCTATGATCTTATGTTCGGTTCTGGCAGTGAGGGGGCGCTGGTAGCACCTGAAATCGTGGTGTTGATGGAAGTGAAAGCCCTCGGCGCTTATCCATTATGGTTTGTGGAGCTGTTGAACAAATACAGCGTACGCAAAGGCAGCTTTTCAAAATATGCCCAAACGTATCAACGGCATTTGTTCAAGAAGGAGGAATGGTTACATGTTATCTAGTCTGTTTTCTGGCGATACGAGCACCTTGGAATGGCGTAGCTTATTGATCTGTATCGCCGCCTCATTGCTTTTAGGAATATTGGTAGCTGCGATCCATATGATCCGCAATGTCTACACAAAAAACTTCGTCATTACCTTGGCTGTTTTACCGATCCTCGTTCAATCCGTGATCATGCTAGTCAACGGCAATCTTGGCACAGGTGTGGCGATCTTAGGCGCCTTCAGTTTGATTCGTTTCCGCTCGGTTCCAGGAGGGTCTAGAGAGATCACCAGCGTCTTTTGGTCGATGGGGATCGGTCTGGCAACTGGGATGGGCTATGTCGGCTATGTCGTGATTTTTTCCATCATCGTGGCGCTTTTCTTGACCCTTTTATACACGGTACCCTTTGGCGATCGACAAGCCATGAGTGAACGAGAACTGAAAGTCACGATTCCAGAAGATTTGGATTATCCGCAACTATTCGATGATCTCTTTGAAAAATATACGCATTCTGCCAAACTGACATCGGTTCGAACGACCACGATGGGGAGCTTATATGAGTTGCGTTATCAGTTGCTGTTAAAAGACCAAGCGCAAGAAAAGCAAATCATTGATGAAGTTCGGGTTCGTAATGGCAATTTACCTGTTGTTTTAGGCAAGCTCACCGCTAACCGCGATGAGCTGTAGAAGGAGGAACCTTTTATGAAAAAACTCATTTATCCACTCTTGCTCTCTTCGCTGCTCTTAGGCGCTTGCGGGCAAACCGATAAAACCGATAGTACTAGCACGAGCAGCAGTTCCAGTTCCGCAGCAGCTGTTTCCGGTTCGGCCGCAGTGACCAACGTTGCAACGACTCTTGATGATGCTACGGACTATTATGGCAGTTACGAAGAAGAAGACGTGGATGCCTCCTACGATGAGGCGACCGCCACGCAACTTGAATTGAATGACGGCGATACGACGGCTGTTGATGGCGTTGCAGTGGAAGACCAAACGGTGACGATCACGCAAGCTGGTAACTATGTCGTCAGCGGTTCCTTAAGTAATGGTCAACTGGTTGTCAACGTCAATAAAGAAGAAAAAGTCCATCTGATCTTTGCGGGTGTCACGATCACCAATGAAGACGGGGCGGCAGTCGTCATCGAACAAGCAGAAAAAGTCATCACGACCTTAGCCAGTGATACGACAAATACTCTGATAGATGGCAGCAGCTACACCTTGGCGGAAGGTGAGACGGAACCAGATGCCGCTTTTTATAGTAAAGAAGATTTGTCCATCAACGGTGATGGAACGTTGGTGATCACAGGAAATTACAGCAACGGGCTGCGCAGCAAAGATGATTTGGTTTTAGCTGGTGGCACGATTGAGATCACAGCGAAAAACAATGCCATCAAAGGAAAAGATTCCGTGTCGATCTTGGCAGGGAACTACACACTGAACACCACTGAAGGAGATGGCATCCAAGCGAATAATTCGGAAGATGCGGAAAAAGGCTACGTTGCGATCGATGGCGGTACCTTTACGATCCAAAGTGGGCGTGATGGCATCCAAGCAGAAACAAATTTAAGCATCCAATCAGCCGATCTCACGATCAAAACGGCTGACGGGGCACAAAGTCAGTCGCTAGTGACGGATGAAAGCTACAAAGGATTGAAAGCTGGCGGTGTGATGACCATCAGCAGCGGTACCTTTGCGATCGATAGTGCAGATGATAGCCTGCATGCTAACGATACCATCAACATCACAGGTGGTACGATCACTGCCAGCAGTGGTGACGACGGCATACATGCGGACAATGAATTGACGATCTCCGATGGGACGACTGCTATCGAAGAATCCTATGAAGGACTAGAAGCAAGTGTGATCACGATTGCTGGTGGTACGACACACGTCGTGGCTAGCGATGACGGGATCAATGCCGGTGGTGGCAGTGATACGGAGGAAACCACTGGCCAATTTGGGCAAGACAGCTTTGGTGGCGGTCCTGGCGGTGGCGATACCGCAGATGACAGCAAACAAATCATAATCACTGGCGGGACGTTGGTGGTCGATGCCGAAGGGGATGGATTAGACAGTAACGGCAATGTCACCATGAGTGATGGGGTCGTCATCGTAAATGGTCCAACGACCGGTGGCAATGGCGCTTTGGATTATAACGGGACGTTTGAAATCACTGGCGGTGTCTTGTTGGCTGCTGGTACGACCGATATGGCCATGAATGTCAGTGGAGGAAGTCAACAGTCGATCGGGATCAGTTTCGATCAAACCCAAGCAGCAGAGACCCTTGTGACCTTAAAGGATAGTCAAGGACAGACGATCTTGTCCTATGCACCAAGTAAAAGCTACCAACATGTGGTTCTTTCTAGCCCAGATTTGACGGATAGCAGCTATACATTGGTCAGTGGGGGAACGAATGATGCGCAAGCTGTTTCTGGTTATTATGCTGGTGGGACCCTTAGTGATGGGACGGAATTAGGAACGTTGCCCGTCACGGAAACGATCGCCAACTTGACCCAATCAGGAGCGACAGCGACAACCAATCAAATGGGCGGCGGCTTTGGCCGTTAGTTGAAGGTTCATCGATCATTCCCTGGGGGTCATCAATAAAACGTGCAGATCGCAGAAGACAGCTGCGGTCTGTTCCAACGTTTTGAAAAATCTGGGGAAGATTTAAGTTCAATTTAAGCTAAGGTTCTTATAGTCGAAATACAATAATTTGCCATTCAGGAGGAACAAAGATGAATTTTTTGAAACGAGGGCTCCAAAGTTTATGGGCGAAAAAAGGCCGGAGTCTGCTGCTGATCGCCGTATTTTCTGCAATCTTGATTTTTGTATTGGCGGGTTTGACGATTCGCAGTGCAGCGCTAGTAGCGACTGAAAATGCTCAGAAAAGTGTCGGCGCAACCGTGACGTTGCAAGCCAACCGTGAGCAGGCTTTTCAGCAAAGAAGTTCTTCATCTGACAGCGATGACCAGAGCACACGTCCAGATCCAGGGAGTTTTCAATCGACACCCGTAGCGATCACAGATGCCCAAGCAATCGCTGATTTAGACGGGGTTGCTTCATATAGTTTTGAAGTCAGTACCTCGGCTGATGCCGTCAGCGGGATCGAACCGATCTCTAGCAGTGACTCCTCGACAGAGTCAGAAGCAACCGATAGCAGTGAGTCGGGGCAAATGGGCGGTATGCCAGGAGGTATGCCTGGTGGGAGTATGAGTACAGGTGATTTCCAAATCACTGGCGTATCAACCAGTGCGGCGTATACGACTTTTTCGGAAGGAACAGCGACGATCACGGATGGAGAAGGAATTACTTCTGAGGACGAAGGCACAAACCAAGTCTTGATTGAATCCTCACTAGCTGAAGCGAATGATTTAGCGGTCGGAGATACGTTTTCAATCACTGATGCAGAGGACAATGAAGTAGAAGTGACGGTCAAAGGAATCTATGAAACGAGTGAAGTTGGCAACAGCATGAGCCAAATGTTTAACTTTCTCAACCCAGCCAACACGATCATTGCCTCTTATACCCTTGCCAATACGTTGAGCGGCAATGAGGACACCATTGATTCAGCAACCTATACCTTGAGTGATCCGTCTGAAATGACGGCATTCGTGGAAGAAGCAGAAGGATTGATCGATACAGAAACCTATAGCATCCAAACCAATGATCAGATGTATCAATCGATGCTGACACCGTTGAATAATGTCGCGAGCTTTGCCAAAAATATTATTGTGTTAGTTGCTGCTGCCGGTATCATTATTTTGACGTTGATCGTGATGATGTCGATTCGGGAACGTCGCTATGAGATTGGCGTATTGCTCTCTTTAGGCGAGTCACGAGCCAAAGTGATCCTACAGTTTTTCACAGAGATTTTTGTCTGCATGGTATTTGCTTTAGGGATCGCGGCCGCTAGCGGCAATCTTGTCGGTAATGCCGTCGGAGAGCAATTATTGGCACAGCAAACCGAAACGACGACGGATCAGGCAGCTGCTGAAAACGCTGGACCTGGAGGCGGAGAGATGCCGCAAATGGGCGGTAACCGTGGCGGTTCTTTCCCATCCTTCACCCAATCAGCAGAAGTGGAGTCCTTAGAAATTACCGTTTCCCCTCAACAAATTGGTCTATTGGCATTACTCGGTCTAGGGATCAGCTTTGGCTCGATCTTACTCTCGTCGGCGGGCATTTTGCGGCTGAACCCGAAAAAAATCTTGGTTTCTTAGGAGGAACGACATGACATTACGAACAGAACAATTAGGCTATTGGTATCAAAGCGAAGCAGAAGCCCTGTTTCGTGGCGTTGACTTGACCTTCGAGCCTGGCAAGATGTATGCGATCTTAGGTTCCAGCGGATCGGGGAAAACGACCTTCCTGTCGCTGATCACAGGCCTAGATACCCCGAAAGAAGGAAAGATTTTCTACAACGAAGAAACGTTAGCAAAAATCGGGCTGCGGGAGTACCGCCGCAAAGATGTGTCCATCGTGTTCCAAGCCTATAATCTATTGCCTTATCTGTCGGCATTGGACAATGTGGTGACAGCGATGGCGATCGCGAAGTCGCAGCAAGCCGATAAAAAGGCCTACGCTTTAGCAAACTTAGCCAAAGTTGGCATCACGGAAGAGCTGGCACTGAAAAAAGTGACCCAATTATCGGGTGGGCAGCAGCAGCGGGTGGCGATCGTTCGCGCATTGTGCTGTGAGCATGAGCTGATCGTAGCCGATGAACCGACTGGAAACTTGGATGAAACGACGTCCAAAGAGATCGTCAAACTGTTTCAAGAAATTGCTCATGAGCAAAAAAAATGTATTATCTTAGTGACCCATGAGCAAGAAGTAGCCAAGGCTTGCGATGTCGTTTATGAGCTAAAAGAGCGAGCCTTTTCTAAAGTTGAAGGATAAGCTTTGCTTAGGGTAGCTGCTAGTTATTAGGGCGGAGGCAGTTGCTCTTCTTGAGGCTTTAAATACATCCTCAAGGAAACGGCTGTAAAGTCTGCTTGCATCTTCGCCTTGCTCCTCTTACAATAGAAGTAATTGTAAACGAAGAAACTTGTGAGGGGAGTGTGGAGATGCGACTTTTTATTGACGGCGATGGATCGCCAGTGAAAAACGAAGTGATCGAGCTGGCTCAGCAATATCAGCTGCCGGTGGTGATCGTCACCAGTGTCGATCATTACACGACCAAAGATTATCCTGCCCATGTTCACTTTGTCTATGTCGACAAAGGCTCGGATCGTGCGGATTATGAAATCGTGAAGGAAATAGAGCCCGGTGATTTTCTCGTTACCCAAGATTATGGGTTAGCCTCTTTGGTCTTGCCGAAAAAAGCGCGGGTTTTTCACCATAACGGCACAGAGTATTTGCCAGAAACGATCGATTTTTTACTTGGACAACGCTACTTAGGTGCGCAGATGCGTAAAGCAGGCAAGCGTACAAAAGGACCGAAGCCCTTTACGAAAGAGGATCGGGAAGCCTTCAAACGAATCTTTGAAAACGAATTGCGACAGACTCTTGCAAAATAAGCACCCTCAAGACCCAGCTTCTGCATGAACCACGGGAATTGAAGGTGCTTATTTATTTCTTGCGAAAACGATCATAGAAGTATTTGCTGACTAAAGCCACGATCGCGAAAAATGCTAAGGTATATCCGAAGATTCCCATCTGATGGACGAAGGCTCCTTGTTGCGGGCTGGCGACCACCAATAAGGAAGAGCCAAGGATGACCGCAGCTAGAATAATACCGATCACCAGTCGATTGACCATCTGATCAAAGCGGTCCAATAGCTGCTTTTGTTCGCGGATCTCTAGATTCAATCGGTGTTTACCAGTCGCAAAAGTGTCTAAGACAGCCAAGGTCCGATCGGGAATATGGCTAAGTGCCCGCAAGCTTTTTGCGGTTGCCAAGGCGCTTTTTTTCACCTCGTCTTCAATACTCAGCTGCTGCAGGAAATATTTTTGTGCAAAAGGCTGAGTGACTTCCATCATTGATAATTCGGGATCTAAGGCTTTGATCACACCTTCCAAGGTACCAAAAGCCTTGATCAGCAAGGTGATGTCTCGATGCATCTGCAGTTGGTTATCATGGCAGATCGTGATGACTTCCGCCATCACTTTTTGCAAGTCGATATCCTTTAGCGGCATATTATAGTAGTTTTCAACAAATTTTTGCAGGTCTTGGTAGAAGGCGACTTCGTCAAAGGAACTGCCGCTGCTGTTGCACAACCGCAAGACGGCTTTACCGACTTCTTGGGTGTCTTGGGTATAAAGAGCAATCAACGCATCGGCTAAACGGCTGCGTAAAGACTGATCCAAATGACCCATCATCCCAAAGTCCAAGAAAATCACTTGGTAAGGCGGCATGACAGCTTCTTCTTGCCATTTCAACGAATAATCGACCCCGCCGAGGACACCGACGCGCTGCTTGACTTGAAATGGTTGTGGGCGGTTGGCTTGATCCGTGAAGACATGCAAGAAAAGATTGCCAGGATGTGGATCAGCGTGAAAGAAGCCATCTTCAAAGACTTGTTTCATAAAGTTTTCGACTAATAGCGTCCCCACTTGTTTTTTCACGGCTTTCACGGACTGATTGTCATAAACGATGTCTTGATTTTTGCGGGTCAGTAAGCAATTCAAGCTTTCACCTGCCATGTAATCCATGACTAATACTTTTTGGGTACACCATTCGGGATAAACTTTTGGCAATGCCAACTGCGGGTCTTGGTGATTGTTGCGGTAGAATTCCTGTGCATTTTTCATCTCTTGCAAAAAATTCGTTTCATTGGCAAGTGATCGTCGGACTTCGCTTAGCACGCTTTTTAAATCCACCACATTGGCTTCTGGAATTGCGCGAACCAACGGCAGGGCTTTTTCAAAAAGATCGAGATCCACTTGAATTGCCGCAATGATCCCTGGATGCTGTACTTTGACGATCACTTCTTTGCCGCTGAGCAAGTTTGCTCGATGAGCTTGTCCGATAGAAGCTGAGGCGACTGGAATTTCATCAAAAGCGGAAAAAACTTCCGTTAGCGGTTGCTGCAGTTCTGTTTCCAGCAGTGCTTTGACCTTGGGAAATGGATCGCTTTTGACATTGTCCTGCAGCTGCTTGAATTCATCGACAAAGGTGCTGGAAAGCAGATCATTGCGGACCGAAAGCATCTGCCCGATTTTGATAAATGTTGGTCCTAATTCTTCAAACGCTTGACGCACCATTTCGGGGTGCTGCTGTTTGCTGATATTTTGAACGACTTTGTATTTCAAAAAGACTTGAACGATTTGTTTTAATCGTCCTTTTCTAGAAGGAGCGGTTTGTTCTGTCATAGGTCCCACCTCTTTAAACGTGCCGTGATATATTCATAGTACTGACAAAATGAAAAACATTCAACTAACGACTGTGTAAGCTTAAAGAAATTTCTGCAAGATTTAATGCCGGTTGGTCGATTTTGTGCTAAAATGTGGAAGACTTAGTTTGGTAGAATCAATGAATACAGGAGGAAATTCTTTTGAAAATCATTTTATTATACGGGGGACGCAGTGCAGAACATGAGGTATCACTGTTATCCGCTTTTTCAGTTGTTAATGCTGTATATTATAATTACTACCAAGTTCAATTAGTAATGATCACCAAAGAAGGACGCTGGTTAAAAGGCCCATTATTGACTGAGGCACCAACGTCTCCAGATACTTTGGCATTGACCAATGAAGAAACCAAAGGGGAAGAAATTTCACCTGGGGCAATCTACGAAGAAGACGCGATCGTCTTTCCTTTACTTCACGGACCAAATGGCGAAGACGGCACGATCCAAGGATTTTTAGAAACCATCGGAATGCCTTATGTCGGAGCCGGTGTCTTGACTAGTGCCTGTGGGATGGACAAAATCATGACCAAGTATATCTTGCAAGCTGCAGGGATTCCACAAGTTCCCTATGTACCAGTCTTGAAAAATGCGTGGAAAGAAAATCCGAAAAAGATTTTCGATCAATGTGAAGGCAGTCTGCTTTATCCAATGTTTGTCAAACCTGCCAACATGGGCTCAAGTGTCGGTATCTCGAAAGCCGAGAACCGTGAAGAACTGCAAAATGCGCTACAAGAAGCGTATCGCTACGATACCCGAGCGATCGTTGAACAAGGAATCGAAGCCCGTGAGATCGAAGTAGCCGTTCTTGGAAACGAAGACGTTCGGACCACAATGCCGGGAGAAATCGTAAAAGATGTTGCCTTTTATGATTACAATTCCAAATACATTGACAACCGAATCGAGATGCAGATTCCTGCACAAATTCCAGAAGAAACACAAGCCAAAGCTCAAGAGTTTGCGAAAAAAGCCTATACGATGTTAGGCGGCAGCGGATTGAGCCGTTGTGATTTCTTTTTGACCAATAAAAATGAGCTCTTTTTAAATGAGCTGAACACGATGCCAGGGTTCACTGAATTCAGCATGTATCCACTGCTATGGGAGAAGACCGGCTTGCCTTATGGGGATTTGATTGAAGAATTGATCCAATTAGGGATGAATCGTTTCAATCAACGACGTTCGTTCTTGACCAATGTAGAAGCAACAGAAAAAGAAGCAGAAAACGAAGCAGAATAAATAGCAGGAAGAAAGCCAGCTCAACTCAAGGAAAATACTTGAAGCGATCTTGTGCTTTCTTTTTTTAGGAAAAAGGAGCGAACCTGATGAATTTTACTGTAAAAGAAGCCGCTGCCGTATTTGGTCAGCAAATTGAAAATGAAACACCACTTGCCTCTGTGGAATTCGACAGCTGTCTGATCAAAGAAAACAGTCTTTTTGTTCCCTTAGCGGGGACCCGTGACGGCCATGAATTTGCCCAACAAGCCAAAGACAATGGTGCGATCGCCACACTGTGGAGCCATCCTACGATCGAACCGCCGCAAGACATCCTTGTGATTCCTGTCACGGATACCGTCAAAGCGTTCCAACAATTGGCACGAGCGTATAAAGAAAAGCTTGCACCGAAAATCATCGGTATTACTGGAAGTAACGGGAAAACGACCACCAAAGATATGGTGGAAGCGGTCATGGCCCAAAAGTACCAGACCTATAAAACCCAAGGCAACCACAACAATGAACTAGGCGTGCCTTTGACTATCTTGCATGCGCCAGAAGATACCCAAGTGTTGATTTTAGAAATGGGAATGGATCATGCAGGAGAAATCGAAGTCCTTTCGCGCTTAGCAGAACCTGACGCTGCCGCTATCACGTTGATTGGCGAAGCCCACATTGAAAACTTAGGGTCTAGAGAAGGGATCGCCAAAGCGAAAATGGAGATCACCGCAGGATTGAAAAAAGACGGCTTCTTTATGCTGCCAGCTGATGAACCATTGTTAGAGCCCTTTGTTCCCAATTTAACGCAGACCATTGAAACTTTTGGCTTAACTGAGGGAGATCTACAAGGAGATATCGTGGAGGAATCGCAAGATCAGACGATTTTTACGGTTGCAGGTACCACCTTTACCTTACCGGTCTTAGGCGGCTATAATGTCAAAAATGCCTTGATCGCGATTGGGATAGGACGTCATTTTGGTGTAGCAGATGAAGCGATCAAGGAAGGCTTGGCGCATTTTCAATTGACGAAAAATCGGACCCAATGGGTGACTGCTGGTAATGGGGCAGCGATTTTGAGCGATATTTACAATGCCAATCCGACGGCCATGGGTCTTGTATTGGATAGCTTCCGCAAATTGCCTTTAGCAGGACGACGGATCGCCGTATTGGCAGATATGCTTGAATTAGGACCAGATTCTGCACAAATGCATGAGCAGATGGCCGCACACTTAGACGACTCGTTCCAGCTAGTTTTCCTTTATGGCAAAGAAATGCAGGCATTGCAAAAACGACTAGCGAACACTGCCCTTGCTGATAAGGTGCGCTATTTTGCGATTGATGAAAAACCACAGCTGATCGCCTCCTTAATGGAAACTTTAGAACCTTCCGATAGCCTAGTGATCAAAGGCAGCAATGGCATGGGCCTGAGTGAAGTCGTTGATGCACTAAAAGGAATGTAAAAGGGAGTTGAAATCTTGCTGAAACTTTCAAAGCGTGTTATACTTATCTAACGCCGAAAGATGAAGCACAGAATGATTACTGTAAAAAACATTGACGTTTTGAGATAAAATGATGGCTGAGACAAACAACACTTGTTTTAGCCTTTTATAATGCCTTCGTGAAGCGGTTTTTCGGTACCGAGAGAAAGATAAGAGTAAATGGGACTACTCTTGTGTTTCTGAAGAACTAACCTACGCTTCGATGATAGAAAAACAGGCATCGAAAAGATGACCAGCCTAGGAGGATCCATTTGAAATTTAAAGATCTAGAATTATCCAACGAATTATTGACTTCTGTTGAGCGTGCCGGCTTTGAAGAAGCAACACCCATCCAAGAAGCAACGATTCCATTAGCCTTAGCAGGCAAAGACGTGATCGGTCAAGCACAGACCGGTACTGGTAAAACCGCCGCATTTGGTTTGCCAATGTTAGAAAAAATTGACCCAACGAACCATCAACTACAAGGATTAGTGATTGCCCCAACCCGTGAATTAGCGATCCAAACCCAAGAAGAATTGTACCGTCTTGGTAAAGACAAAAAAATTCGTGTACAAGCAGTTTACGGTGGAGCCGATATCGGCCGTCAAATCCGTCAATTAAAAGATCGTCCCCATATCGTAGTTGGTACGCCAGGACGTATGTTAGACCATATCAACCGCCACACCTTAAAATTAGGTACGGTTGAAACGCTTGTATTAGATGAAGCAGACGAAATGTTGAACATGGGCTTCTTGGAAGATATTGAAAAAATCATCAGCCAAGTGCCAGATGTTCGTCAAACGTTACTATTTTCAGCAACAATGCCGCCAGCAATCAAAAATATCGGCGTGAAATTCATGAAAGAGCCTGAACATGTTCAAATCAAAGCCAAAGAAATGACCGCTGATTTGATTGATCAATATTATGTTCGCTCAAAAGATTACGAAAAATTCGATGTCATGACTCGTTTGTTGGATGTGCAATCACCAGAATTGACGATCGTTTTCGGTCGTACGAAACGTCGCGTTGATGAATTGGCACGAGGTTTAGAAGCCCGTGGCTACAAAGCTGAAGGCATTCATGGGGACCTTTCTCAACAAAAGCGGATGAGCGTTTTACGTTCATTTAAGAGTGGGCAATTAGATATCTTAGTTGCCACAGACGTAGCAGCTCGCGGATTAGATATTTCTGGTGTTACACACGTTTACAACTACGATATCCCTCAAGATCCTGAAAGCTATGTTCACCGGATCGGACGTACAGGTCGTGCCGGAAAAGGCGGAATGTCAGTGACTTTCGTTACACCAAACGAAATGAGCTACTTGCATGTCATTGAAAACTTAACGAAGAAACGGATGACACCAATGCGCCCACCAACCGAAAAAGAAGCATTTAAAGGTCAATTAGGTGCCGCAATCGAATCTGTTGAAACAAAATTGGATGAAAATGGTTTGGATAAATACTTGCAAGCAGCCGACGATCTTTTGGAACGTTATTCTGCACAAGATTTAGCAGCACTGCTTCTAAAAACAATGGCGAAAGATCCAGCTGATTTAGAACCAGTCAAAATTACACCAGAACGCCCATTACCTCAAGGAAAAAAATCATTCAACAAAAATGGTCGTCGCAGCAACAATAGCAACGGCAATCGTAACCGCAAAGAAAACGGTGGGAACCGTGGCGGCAACGGCAATAAAGCCCGCGGCAACTATTCAAAAGATGGTGCCCGTAAAAACAATCGCCGCAGCAACGACAAAAAACGCGGTTTCGTAATCAGAAATAACCAAGACTAATTAAGTTTGTGGACCTTGTAAGGAAACTTGCAAGGTCTTTTTTTATATAAAAAACAAATACGAGCGATTAAAAATCTTAATCTCCGTATAAACTCGTCAGATTTGAATGGTAATTCGCCATTTTTTTGGTAGAATGGTAACTAGCTGAACAAGGGGTATTTCCAATTTGGAAAACCCTATCTTAGGTGAAGGTAGAGAAAAGAATGATCAAAGGAATCGGGATTGATGCAGTCGAGCTGCCTCGAATGAAAGAATTAATTGAAAAAAAACCTCAGTTTATAACGCGTATTTTAACAGAGAAGGAAGCAAAATTATTTGCACGCTTGCCGCTGAAACGTCAGGTAGAGTTCCTTGGCGGGCGCTATGCCTGCAAAGAAGCGTTCTCGAAAGCTTGGGGGACAGGGATCGGCAAAGTTTCTTTTCATGATATTGAAGTCTTGACCAATGAATTCGGTGCACCGATCATAACTAAAGCACCGCATCCTTTAGAAAAAACGTTTGTCAGTATCACCCATACAAATGATACTGCTTTTGCACAAATTATTTTAGAAGTACTAGATAGTGAATAAACCAAGTTGAAGTAGTCTGTCAGTCAAGAAGACTTTGATACTTCATGGACGAACAGCCGACTACATAAAACCAACTTAATTTGTTCGTCTGATCAAGCATTAGTAGAAAGAAGGAACTGGAAATGGTGGTTGCTTACCATAGACCAACGAAAGCGATAATTGATACAACTGCGATTACCGAAAACATCAAACATGAGATTGCTCACTTACCAAGCGAGACATTTCTTTTTGCGGTGGTCAAAGCGAATGGTTACGGACACGGAGCGGTTCAAACCGCTCTTGCAGCCAAAGAAGGCGGCGCAGATGGTTTTTGCGTTGCGACGATCGATGAAGCGATCGAATTGAGAGAAGCAGGGATCACTGACCCGATTTTGATCTTAGGTGTCGTGAACGTGTGTGATATTGCCTTGCTGACGACCTATGATTTGTCATTTCCAGTCGCTTCGATGGACTGGCTGATAGAAGCAGGCGCTTATTTAGAGGAGAACCCTCTAAATAAGCCGCTTAAAGTGCATATCAAGGTGGATACTGGTATGGGGAGAATCGGCTTTTTGACTGTCGAAGAAGTGCGCCAAGCCGTTCTTTGGTTAGAAGATCACCCCTCTTTTGAGTGGGAAGGGATCTTTACCCATTTCTCCACAGCGGATCAAGCAGACACGAGCTATTGGGAAACCCAGCACCAACGTTTTAAAGAAGTCTTAACTGTTTTGCCCTATTTGCCGACATATATACATACAGGCAATAGCGCAACCTCTTTATGGCACAAAGAAGCAGTAGGAAATATGGTCCGTTTTGGGATCGCAATGTATGGGTTGAACCCATCAGGTCATGCGCTGAGCGAACCATTTTCCTTAAAACCTGCGCTTTCGCTCGTTTCTGAACTGATACAAGTGAAATTACTTGAAAAAGGAGCGGGGATTGGCTATGGTGAAACATATATCACTCCACGTCAGGAATGGATCGGCACCGTGCCTATCGGTTATGCTGACGGCTGGTTACGAAAAATGCAAGGCTTCTCGATCTTAGTAGAAGGCGAGCGTTGTGAGATCGTCGGTCGAGTGTGTATGGATCAATTGATGATTCGTTTGCCGCGGGCATTTGCTGTCGGTACACCAGTCACCTTGATCGGTGAGAATCATGGGGAACAAATTACGATGCAGGATGTTGCAGACCAGTTAGAAACGATTCACTATGAAGTAGCGTGTACCCTTTCAGCAAGGGTTCCGCGAGAATATAAAAGTTAGGGTGGTCCTATGGTAAAAAGGGGAGATATTTATTTTGCCGATCTTTCACCAGTGGTTGGATCGGAGCAAGGCGGGATACGTCCGGTCTTGATCATTCAAAATGACTTGGGGAATCACTTCAGTCCCACTGTGATCATTGCGGCGATCACGGCAAAAATGGCGAAGCCGAAATTACCAACGCATATTGGGATTTCCGCTTCTTGCACAGGGATTGGCAAAGACTCCGTCATTTTGATGGAACAGATTCGCACGATCGACAAAAGCCGTTTGAAAGAAAAGGTTTGTCACTTAGACGATAAAGTGATGTGTGAAGTCGATGCTGCCTTGATGATCAGTATTGGTGTTGAGCCGACTTTTGCCACATCAACGATCGAGGTGTAAATCTGTCAATGGGGTATGTAGTATTAATAGCAGTTGTCATTTTATTGAGTTTCTTTACGTATAAACATATTCGCCGTTTTCTTTCAGAAACAAAAAAGCGCAACGAAACCATGGAACAAGGATATTATCTTGTGAGTCATACATATGAAGAAAAGCGGGAACAGTCACATTATTACGGCGTTTTTCAGCAGGGAGACAAAGAGCTGATACTAGAAATGTCGCTACAACTTTATTTGCAACTGCAGCCGCCGCAACGGGGCATGTTGACCGCCAAAGAAGGCAGATTGCTTTCTTTTGAAATGTGATCATGTAATGAAAGTAATGCGCACGAGGAAACAGCCCCCTCATGAAAACAAGCAGGAAAGAGCCGCTCCGTTTCGTACATCGGAGCAGGTTCTGTCACTGCTTTTTTTTTTATGCAGGTCTTTGTGAGAGGTTTCCTATGGCCAAAGATTCAATGAATGGAAGAAAGAGCATCTTCAAAAAAGAGGAATACCACAAAAGCGTGGGGCTAGAATGCTTTGAAGAACAGCCAATGTACGGTTGCTTTTCACAAAGAATTCAGTTATAGTATGTAGCGACTAGTTTGAAAAGAGGGAAAAAAGTGAACCCATCGATTTATGGACTTACCAAATCAGATTTATCTTTGTGGATAACTGAACAAAATGAAAAGAAATTCCGTGCCAACCAAGTGTGGGAGTGGCTCTATGAAAAACGAGTAACCAGCTTTGAAGAAATGACCAATCTACCGAAACCTTTGATTGAGAAACTGTCGGCAGCCTTTGTGATCAATCCCCTGAAACAGATGGTGGTACAAGAAGCCAGTGACGGAACCGTCAAGTATTTATTCCAATTGCCAGACAATCACATGATTGAAACGGTCTTGATGCGTCAAGAATATGGCATGTCCGTTTGTGTGACGACCCAAGTCGGCTGCAACATCGGCTGTACGTTTTGTGCCAGTGGGTTATTAAAGAAGCAACGAGACTTAACGGCAGGCGAGATCGTGGCTCAAATCATGTTAGTACAACACTATTTTGATGAACGCAATGAGGGGGAACGAGTCTCTCACGTGGTGGTTATGGGGATTGGCGAACCCTTTGATAACTATGACAATGTGATGCATTTCTTACAGATCATCAATGACCCGAAAGGCTTAGCGATCGGCGCGCGGCATATTACTGTGTCAACCAGCGGCTTAGCGCATAAAATTAGAGAGTTTGCGGAGAACGGCTTGCAAGTGAACCTAGCGATTTCGCTGCATGCCCCAAATAACGAAGTCAGAACCTCCATGATGCGGATCAATCGGAGTTTCCCGATTGAAAAGCTGATGGCAGCGGTCGACTATTATTTAGAAAAAACCAATCGTCGGATCACATTTGAGTACATCATGCTGGATCATGTCAATGACCGGCCAGAACATGCCCGTCAGTTGGCTGCTTTATTGAAGGATAAAAAGAAATTGTCATACGTCAATTTGATCCCATATAACCCAGTGAGTGAGCATGACCAATACGCTCGAAGTAAAAAAGCCGATGTGCTAGCCTTTTATGACATTTTAAAGAAAAACGGCATCAATTGCGTGATCCGTAAAGAACACGGGACAGATATCGACGCAGCTTGCGGACAGCTGCGAAGCAAACAAATGAAAAAAGAAGCCTCCGCTTCTTAAACGTAAAAAGCAAAAGAAGGACTGCACAAGCGCAGTTCTTCTTTTTTTTATTTACTATCAAAGTAATTAAAAAACACATTAAAGAAAGCGTATTCCTCGAAAGAAAATTCAAAAAACATTGTTTTACAAGAAAAAAATAGATTATACTAAAAGCTGGTATCCATTAAAAATAACTTATCGTGAAAGGATGATTTGATGGAATGGATTAAATTAATTGGTATTCTAGTTATTTTAGTCGGCTTTTTGCTGAAGCTAGATACTATTGCTGTCGTAATCGTTGCTGGTTTTGTCACCGCGCTTGTGTCGGGGATTTCTGTTGTTGATTTTTTAACAATGTTAGGAGAAGCGTTTGTCAATAATCGACTCGTTACGCTGTTCTTACTGACACTACCGATGGTCGGATTGTCAGAACGTTTTGGCTTGAAGCAGCAGGCAGTCATATTGATTGAAAAGATCAAAGGCTTAACACCAGGGAAGTTCTTGAGCTTGTACTTGTTTATTCGAGAACTTGCTGGCTTTTTCTCTATTCGGATCCAAGGACATACACAATTTATCCGCCCGATCGTTAACCCGATGGCGCAAGCTGCTGGGGAAAACAAATTTGGGGAACTGGATGAAAAAGATCAGGAAAAAATCAAAGCTCGGGCTGCCGCTAACGAAAACTTCGGGAATTTCTTTGCCCAAAATACCTTTGTGGCTGCTTCTGGTGTGCTATTGATCGTAGGAACATTGCAATCTCTTGGCTACGATGTGGCAGCTAGTTCGATCGCGCAAGCCTCATTGCCGATCGCATTGATCGTCTTAGTCATTGCTACGTTGTCGAACCTGCTCTTTGATCGTAAATTAGCAAAAAAATATGGCAAGAAGGAGGACAAATAGATGGAAGGAATCGTTAACGGATTACTGGAATTCTTTTATATCTTGATCGGATTGCTGTCGATCATGACGGCTGTACGGGTTTTTCGTGAAGCGGATCATCCCACCCGATTAGGCACCTCTGCTTTTTGGTTACTGCTAGGGATCGTCTTTGCTTTCGGGAATTTCTTGCCGTATCTTGTGGACGGGATTTTGATCGTTTTGATGGGCTGTTTGACTTTCTTCAAACAAGTGCAGATTGGTAAAATCGTGGACGTGGATGATGAAAAAGCAGAAGCATCGGCTAAACGGATCGGTAGTACGATCTTCGTGCCATGTATCAGCTTAGCATTGATCGCTGTGGTGATTTCTTATACACCATTAGGAGGCCAAGTTGGAATCGGGATCGCATCGATCTTAGCGCTCTTGTTGGCAGTCGTGTTGACTTCCGCTAAACCGAAAACAGTGCTGGACGATTCCGACCGGATGCTTCGTCAAGTCGGAACTGCCGGTATCTTGCCGCAGTTATTAGCAGCACTAGGTGTCATTTTTAACGCTGCTGGTGTCGGTGATGTGATTTCTCAAGGAATCTCTGGTGTCGTGCCAGAAGGCAATCGTTTTATCGGTGTCGTTGCTTACTGTTTAGGAATGATGATCTTTACTATGATCATGGGAAATGGTTTTGCGGCATTTACCGTTATTACTGCAGGCATCGGTGTACCTTTTGTGATGGCGCAAGGCGGCGACCCAGTCGTTGCTGGTGCGTTGGCAATGACCGCTGGTTTTTGTGGCACATTGCTGACTCCGATGGCAGCCAATTTCAACGCATTGCCAGTGGCCTTGTTAGAGATGAAAGACCCCAATGGCGTCATTAAAGCACAAGCCCCAATTGCATTCTTGTTGTTAGTGATCCACATCGCTTTAATGTACTTTTGGGCATTTTAGTGGTAAAACAAAGAGGGAAGGATGATGGAAATGAAACTATTAATTACTGGATTTGATCCATTTGGCGGAGAAGCAATCAATCCTGCCTTAGAAGCAGTGAAATTACTGCCAGATACAATTCATGGTGCACAGATCGTGAAAGCAGAGATCCCCACTGTATTTGGGAAATCAGCAGCGATCGTCGAAGAGAAAATTGAAGAGATCCACCCAGATGTCGTTTTAAACATTGGCCAAGCGGGTGGACGGTTTGCCATCTCACCAGAACGAGTGGCGATCAATGTGGATGATGCCCGGATTCCTGATAACGAAGGCAATCAACCCGTCGATGAAGCGATCCAAACAGAAGGGAAGCCTGCTTACTTCACACAATTGCCGATCAAAGCAATGGTAGAAAACATGAAAAAAGCAGGAATACCTGCAGCCGTTTCTAATACTGCTGGAACCTTCGTCTGCAACCACATCATGTATCAAGTACAATACATGATCGATACAAAATACCCTGAAATGAAGGGTGGTTTTATCCACGTGCCGTTTATTCCTCAGCAAGTCGTCGATAAAGCAGGACAGCCTGCAATGAGCATCGAAGACATCGCCAAAGGATTGACTGCAGCGGTGGAAGCCATCATTGATTATGCCGACAAAGAAGATCTAAAAGCAATTGGCGGCGCGATCCATTAATCATTAAAGAGGACATCCTTTCGGGGATGAAACAAATGTCTTTAAGGCGAGAAGACCTGATTAGCAAGCATGCGATCAGGTCTTTTTTTGGACTATTTTGATAAAAATCATTGGCGATTTCTGTATGTTTACCCTTCTATCAGACATTTCTCATTTTGACGGATCAAATGAAAAAGAAAGACAGAAAATGAATGTAAGTTACATTTAACCATGTTTTTTTATTATTTTTTTTGCTTTATTTCTTATAAATAAAGAAAGGAAAAATAGCATTTAACGAATGTTTGATGAGAGTAAGGTAAGTAAATACCAAGAAAACTTTCTGCCAGAGGTGTTTTTTATCGAAAAAAGGATTGCTTTTTTAATAATTATTAATTAAAATCTTATCTAACTTCAGAAATCGCATGATTATTCTGAAAATTAATTCAATTAAGGGGTAGGACAGGATGAAGAATAAATGGGCCTATGGTTTAGTGGCTGTGTGTGGCGTGGCGTTAGCCGGTTGTACAACGGGCGGAACAAATAGTTCAAGCAATGACACAGCAGCAAGCGGCGACAGCAGTGCAGAACAAGTGTTTAACGTAGTGGTTTCACAAGAAATGCCAAGTGCGGATCTCTCATTAGCAACCGATACGATCAGCTTCAGTGCATTGAACAATGTATATGAAGGACTGTATCGTTTGGATGCTGACAGTACACCACAACCTGCTGGTGCAGCTGAAGCAGCTGAAGTCAGCGAGGATGGACTGACTTACAAGATCAAATTACGTGAAGATGCGAAATGGTCAAATGGTGACCCTGTTACAGCAGCAGATTACGTCTATGGTTGGCAACGGACAGTCAAACCTGAAACAGCATCAGAATACGCGTATCTATTTTCACCAGTTAAGAACGCAGATGCCATCACAGCAGGCGATACGGATCCATCAGAGCTAGGCATCAAAGCAGTGGGGGATTATGAATTAGAAATCACCCTAGCAAAAGCAACACCTTACTTTGATTACTTATTAGCATTCCCATCCTTCTTCCCACAAAATCAAAAAGTGGTAGAAGAAAATGGCGATCAATATGCGTCAACTAGCGACAATGCTGTCTATAATGGACCGTTTGTCTTGACTGGGTTTGATGGACCAGGAACGGATACGGAATGGGCTTATGAAAAGAACGACCAATATTGGGACAAAGATACTGTTAAATTACAAACGATCAACGTAAGCGTCGTGAAAGAATCCTCAACTGCCTTGAACCTTTTCCAAGATGGACAAGCAGATGATGTCATCTTAACAGGTGAATTAGCGCAACAAATGGCTAACGATGAAGCCTTCGTTTCTCAACCAGAAGCAACGACTTCTTACCTAGAATTGAACCAACGTGATGAAGATTCACCTTTCCGTAACGAAAACTTACGTAAAGCGATCTCTTATGCGATCGACCGTGATGCCTTAGTGACATCGATCTTAGGGGATGGTTCGATTGCTTCAACTGGGTTGGTACCAGAAGGCATGACCTTCAGCCCTGGTGATCATACAGACTTCACGGAAGCAGCTGGCAGCGTCATTGAATACAATGAAGAACAAGCCAAAGAACATTGGGAAAAAGCCAAAGAAGAATTAGGGATCGATTCATTAGAATTTGATATCTTAGCTTCTGATACAGACTCAACGAAGAAAATCATTGAGTACTTGCAAGATACGATCGAAAAAACATTGGACGGTGTGAAAGTCACGTTAAGTCCAGTACCATTCTCTGTTCGTTTGGATCGTTCAAACGCTGGTGATTTTGATACAGTAATGGGCGGTTGGGGTGCTGACTATGCCGATGCAAGCAGCTTTACTGACTTGTTTACGACAGGCAACTCATACAACCGTGGACAATGGAGCAACGAAGAATACGATGCAGCCGTTGAAGCAGCGGGTACAACCAATGCCAATGACCCTGACAAACGTTGGGAAGACCTAGTCAATGCAGAAAAAATCATTATGAATGAACAAGGTGTCATTCCAGTTTATCAAAAAGCGGAAGCACACTTACGTGCAACAAAAGTCAAAGGTGTTGTTGCTCACGCAGCGGGCGCACAATACGACTACAAGTGGACATCAATCGAATAATCACGAGTAGTTGACTTGAAATGCCGAAGAAAAGGCTGGGACAATTTCTTGTCTCAGCCTTTTGCTTCTCATTTCAATGAGTAAAACTATAAGAATGAAATTAACTAGTAGCAATCATTAAAAAGAGCAATGAAAGGAATAACAAGAAGACACCAGGCCATAACCAAAAGGCGTAGCTCTGTTTGCCGACTTGGGATAATTTCAGATAATCTGTTTTATTTTTGGAAAAAGCTTTCTTCATAGAGTATTGAAAATGGTCAAAGAAACCAGAAGCAAATACCCATAAAAAACCGCCAATGATCAAAAAGAACAGCGCCCACAAGAAAAGGGCATCTGAAAGAGCTGCTATGGAAAATTCATTTTTTATGGCTAACCATCCGCCAGAAATTGCGAGGCATAGGAGGGGTATGAGCCCACTACTTTTTTTTATTTTCATGATCTGACTCCTTTTTAATGATTCGTACTATGTTAATTTACATAATTATTGAATAGAAGTCAAAATACTTAAGGGGGAAACTGCGTGAACAGCTTTTTGAAATATTTATTGAAACGAGTGTTCTACATGGTCTTAACATTATGGCTGATTGCCACGATCACCTTTTTCTTGATGCAATTTTTGCCAGGAACACCATATACGAATGCTGAAAAATTAAGTCCAGAACAAATTGCCTTGCTAAATGAGCAAGCAGGATTGGACAAACCGATCATTACCCAATATTGGCTTTATTTGACCAATTTACTAAAAGGTGACTTTGGGATCTCTTTCCAATTTAAAAACCAGCCAGTAGCGAATTTATTATCAGGAAGAATCGGACCTTCACTGCAACTAGGGCTACAAGCGATCATCTTTGGTACGTTCTTTGGGATCATTTTAGGAACGATCTCTGCGATGAAACAAAATACTTGGATCGATACAACGTCTACCTTAGTGGCGATCTTAGGACGTTCGATCCCTAACTTTGTCTTTGCCGTGTTGCTGCAATACATTTTTGCCATCAAACTAGGGATCTTACCGATTGCTAAGTGGGAGACTTTTGCCAGCACGATCCTACCGACCGTCGCCTTGGCGATGTCGCCGTTAGCGGATTCCGCCAGGTTTATTCGAACCGAGATGGTGGAAGTGCTGCATAGTGATTATGTCGAGTTGGCACGAGCAAAAGGGTTGAGCCGCTGGGAAATTGCCTTCAAGCATGGTTTGCGGAATAGTTTGATTCCGTTATTGACGCTGTTAGGACCGCTAGCTGTCGGTTTGATGACGGGTTCTCTTGTCGTAGAAAATATTTTTGCGATCCCAGGTATCGGTGAACAGTTCGTAAAATCAATCATGACCAATGACTATCCAACGATCATGGCGGTAACAATTCTTTATTCCGCGATGTTGGTCTTTGTTATTCTTGTTGTTGATATTTTATATGGAATCGTTGATCCGCGGATCCGAGTTTCAGAAGGGAGTCGTGGCTAATGGCAGAGAAACCTTACACAGCAAATGATGTTGCTGCCATCGATGCAGCCAAATTTCAACCGTTACAAAAAAATACCAATGAAGAGCGTGAAGCGATCGCAACCCCTTCATTAACGTTTTTCCAAGATTCATGGCGTCGTCTGAAAAAGAACAAAGCCGCTGTTTTCTCAATCATTTTGTTGCTGATCATTATCGCGATCTCAATCATTACGATTTTTGTCTCGCCGCATGATCCAACCGCGCAAAATGTAACCTTTACAAATCTGCCGCCGAAAATTCCTGGTATCAACATCAATGGCTTAAACGGCTATGCGATGGTGGGAGGCGAGCTAGTAGATAAGTATGCAGCTGCCAATGTTCCTGACGGGACGTATTTCCTTTTAGGAACGGATGGCTTGGGTCGTGACCTATTGAGTCGTCTATTTGTAGGAACACGTATTTCCTTGTTGATCGCGTTTATCGCGGCAATGCTTGACATTATCTTTGGTGTAACCTATGGCCTGATCTCTGGTCTTTTAGGTGGACGGATCGATAATGTGATGCAACGTTTTCTAGAAATCTTATCTGGTATTCCAAACTTAGTGGTAATGATCTTGATGTTGGTGGTTTTTGAACCTGGGATCTTCTCGATCGTGGCAGCAATGGCGATCACTAACTGGATTCCAATGGCGCGGATCGTACGGGCCCAAACGATGAAACTAAAAGATCAAGAATTCGTTTTAGCCGCAACGACGCTGGGTGAAAGTCGCCTCAAGATTGCGATGAAACACGTATTACCGAATATTTCCAGCGTGATCATCGTACAAATGATGTTCAGTATCCCCTCGGCGATTTTCTTCGAGGCCTTCCTAAGCTTTATTGGGCTAGGATTAAAACCACCTTCAGCATCTTTAGGGATGTTACTAAGCGATGGCTACAAAACCTTCTTGTTCCTGCCTTACCAAATGTGGGTACCAGCTGTGACCTTGTCTGTGATTATGATTGGGTTCAACTTGCTGGCAGACGGTTTGCGTGATGCCTTTGATCCGAAAATGAAAGAGTGATTGCTATGAAAAAAGTCTTAGAAGTGAAAAACTTAGAAATTTCTTTTGACACCTTTGCTGGGAAAGTCCAAGCGATCCGCGATGTCAGTTTCGATCTATACAAAGGAGAAACCTTGGCGATCGTGGGCGAATCTGGGAGCGGCAAGTCCGTGACGACCCGCAGTATCATGGGGTTGTTAGCCAGCAATGCCAATGTCGATAATGGCCAGATCCTCTTCAATGGGACGGACATTTTGAAAAAATCCGAAAAAGAACTGCAAAAAATCCGTGGCAAGGAAATCGCCATGATTTTCCAAGATCCAATGACTTCATTGGACCCAACGATGCCGATTGGCAAGCAAGTGGCAGAATCATTGATGAAGCACAACAAAATCAGTAAAAAAGAAGGCTTGCGACAAGCGTTGGAACTATTGAACCTTGTCGGCATCCCGAATGCTGAGAAACGCTTGAAAAATTATCCGCATCAATTTTCTGGTGGTCAACGGCAGCGGATCGTCATTGCGATCGCGTTGATCTGTTACCCGCAGATCTTGATTGCAGATGAACCAACGACTGCATTGGATGTAACGATCCAAGCACAAATCTTAGAGTTATTAAAAGATATCCAGAAGAAAATCAATTCGTCCATCGTCTTCATTACCCATGACTTAGGGGTCGTTGCCAATGTGGCGGATCGGGTGGCCGTGATGTACGGTGGGAAAATCGTCGAAGTGGGGACCGCAGAAGAGATCTTCTATAACCCACAACATCCATACACTTGGGGCTTGTTAGGTTCGATGCCGACGTTAGAAGGAACAGGCGATCGCTTGTACGCGATTCCTGGTTCACCTCCAGATTTGTTAGATCCGCCAACAGGTGATGCTTTTTATCCACGGAACGAGTTTGCCTTGCAGATCGATGCTGAACAGCAACCGCCATTCTTTGACGTCTCACCGACGCATAAAGCGGCCACTTGGCTGTTAGCGCCACAAGCACCGAAAGTGACTCCGCCGGATGAGATCTTGATTCGCTGGAAAAAATTCCAAGAAAAAAATACTCAGGCATCTGTCTAAAGGAGGAGAAACGGTTGGAAAAAGTTTTACTTGAAGTAAAGAATCTCAAACAATATTTTAACGTTGGCCGCAAAGACGAAGTCAAAGCCGTCGATGATATCTCCTTCCAAATCTATGAAGGAGAAACCTTTGGTCTAGTCGGTGAATCCGGAAGCGGAAAATCGACGACTGGACGGACGGTGATTCGTTTGAATAACCCTACCGGAGGCGAAGTTCTTTTTGATGGACAAGATGTTATGAAAATCAAAGGCAAGAAACCACTGGCTGATTTTCGTCGAGAAGTTCAAATGGTCTTCCAAGATCCTTATGCTTCCTTGAATCCACGGATGAAAGTTCGGGACATTATTGCCGAAGGGATCGATATCAACGGACTAGCCGAAAATGAAAAAGAACGCAATGATCGGGTGGATGAACTTTTGCGAACCGTCGGACTAAACCCAAGTCACGGGACCCGTTATCCTCATGAATTTTCAGGTGGACAACGTCAGCGGATCGGGATCGCCCGCGCGTTAGCCGTCGATCCAAAATTCATCATCTGTGATGAACCAATCTCGGCATTGGATGTTTCGATCCAAGCCCAAGTCGTCAACTTGCTGCAAGATCTGCAAGAAGAACATAAATTGACGTACTTGTTTATCGCCCATGATTTATCGATGGTCAAACACATCAGCGATCGGATCGGCGTGATGCACAACGGCAAACTGCTAGAAGTAGGCACCAGCGATGAAATCTATCATTACGGGGTCCATCCGTATACTGAAAGTCTTTTATCAGCGATTCCGCTGCCAGATCCTGACCATGAGCGTCAACGCAAACGGATCAAATACGTCAGCGAACCAAACGATAACCAAGAACGAGCAATGGAAGAGATCGCACCAGGACATTTCGTTTATGCCACGAAAAAAGAAGCCAAGATCTATCAAGAAAAGTTAGCACAAAAAAAGGGGAACTAGCGTCAAAGGTATAGGGAGTGTTAGGAGGAGATGAAACTGGGTGTTTTAAAAGCATACAAATTTCGGATCTATCCTAATGGACAGCAAAAACAGTTTTTCATCGAAACCTTCGGCTGTGTACGTTTTACGTACAATCAACTGCTGGAGGCAAAGATGGAGGAGCTGGCCAACAATGAAGCAAAGCAAGGGTTGACGCCAGCCAAACTAAAAAAGGAGTATCCTTTTTTGAAGGAGACCGATAGTTTGGCATTGGCGAATGCACAACGGAATCTGGACCGAGCGTTTCGAAATTACTTTCAAAAGCGGGCTGGCTTTCCAAAAATGAAAACCAAAAAAAGTATCTGGCAATCGTATACCACCAATAATCAGCAGCACACCATTTATTTTAAAGACGATCAAATCAAGCTGCCAAAGCTTAAAACATTGGTTCCCGTAAAAAAGCATCGGGCGATCAAAGGGAAGATCAAATCGGCAACGATCTCAGCAAAAAACAACGAAGAGTTTTACATCTCGATCCTTTGTTTGGAAGAGATCCCGCAATTGCCGAAGCAGCAAGCCTCTGTCGCTGTTGTTTATGATCCGCAGCAGTTGGTCAAAGCCAACCAGCCGATACCCATCACCTGTGAGCATGCCATCCAAACGAAGCAAAAGCTGACGCGAGCAGAACGCAAACTTCAGGTGAAAGCGACGGCGGTCAAACGGAAGAAAATCCTTTTGACCCAGGCGCGAAATTATCAGAAGCTAAAAGGAAAGGTCGCTCGCCTTTATCGTTTTCACTGCTGTCAAAAGCGGGAATTCATCGATCAAGTCAGCTACCATCTCGTAAAACAGTACGATACGATCTATTTGGAACAAATCGCAGAAGATACGGTTTTAAAAGCTGGTCATTACAGCATCAGTGATTGGCATCAATTCGTTCGCAAAATCCAGTACAAAGCGCAGTGGTACGGCAAAGAACTGCGTTTTGTCACGTTGGATACGCAGGACCAACAGAAGCTAGAACGGCTCTCAGGCGAAATGAGCAGCTGAGTCGCTTGAACTGGAAGGAACGCCAGGGATCGCCTAGGGTATAGAAAAAATCTTTCTGATTTTTGTTTCTAGGAACCACGTTCACTAATTATGATTAACCAGCAACCCCCTGCCAAACTACGGTCTGACAGGGGGTTGTATTTTTTTACATTTTGTCACCTAAAAATGCGTCATTTAAGCGATAGATCTTTGAGGGACGCCCGATGCCGACGGGCTTTTCGCCAACTTCCGTAAAATATTGGAGCATGGATTTTTTAAAGTTGGAATGATCGATCATTTTAAAATCGATCCCTAAAAACTTGGCGAATACTTTACGGGCTTCCGTGATCGTAAAGTCTTTGCCTAACACGAGCAGCACTTGTGGCTCGTGTTCCATCTTGTTGGCAACCCGTTTGAAAGCTTTGAGAATGATCGCGCTGTGGTCAAAAGCCAACGTATCTTTTCCAACAGAGGCGCCAGTCACTAGGTCAAGAATGATCTCGATCTCACCGCTGGTCAAATAAATTTGATTGGCTTTTCTTTCTAGAGAGAACCAGCGTACTTGGTTCGCATCGTCACCGGCACTTAAGGGTTCTTCACCGATAAAAGCCAAATAGCTGACGGTGATCACCCAACCGCGAGGATCGCGATCTGGGGTGCTGAAGGTATGCAGCTGTTCGATGTTTTGCTTGGAGATGGTGACCCCGATCTCTTCTTGCGTCTCACGGATCACACTTTGCCCCGTCGATTCATTGGGATTGACGAAGCCTCCCGGCAATGCCCAAGAATTACGGAAAGGGTGGCCCTTTCTTTGGATCAGCGCAATTTTTAATTGTTCTTCTTCTTTGTTGTAACACATCAAAACCATATCGACGGTTACGGAAGGTTTCTCGTATTTCGGCTGATCTTGCGCCTGATACCATGTAAGAAACTCTGCTTCTGACGCTTCTTTTTCATAGTAGTGTTTTTCAGCTGATTTTGAGGTAAATTCTTTCATTGGTTTCTCCTGCCTTAGATAAAGTAAGTAGCTGAACGCGACGGTTTTCCTTAACGGAAAAAATAAGGAACGATCAAATTAAGGAAAAATAATGCGAGATAAAGCCAAGAAGACGGCGGGTGTTCTTTGAGTGCTGAATAGCCCCAAAGAGCGATCCAGAGCAAAAAAAGCACACGGAGGACTGCCATCGCTGTTGCAAAGAGCGCAGCATAATCATGGCTATTGAAGTACGCAAACAAAAAGGGGTAACTTGTGGTTGAAAAAAGCAAGTGTCCCACAGAAAGCACAGTTAAAAGCAAAAAATGCTGTTTGTTTTTTCGAGTCATAGCGTTCCTTTCTATAAGTGAAGTCTTCCTCATTATAGCAAAAGAAGCACCTGTTAATCAAAGAGAGATAAAACACCTTTATTTCCTAAGAGATTCGTTGTCAGGATCAGATTCTTCCCCTAGAACATTGAAGTGAACGGCTATCTGCGCTATGATAACTAGTAGAAAAGAAATGCTCAAATCTGCTGGTTTATTTGCTGCGTGTTAAGGACCAAAACGATTCCTTTGTTCCTTGTAGACCATGGAAAAAGGTCTTAGGTTATCCGCTTTTTTGATTAAAATTATAGCATTTTTGGGTTGCGAACTGTATACTACCTAAGTATACACTTTACTAGTGAAAAGGAGGACTTGCGTCCATGGCTGAAAAAGAAACATTCTATATTACGACGCCAATTTATTATCCAAGCGGCAAGCTGCATATCGGGAATTCTTACACGACGATCGCTTGTGATGCGGTAGCACGATACAAACGATTGATGGGCTTTGATGTCTTTTATTTGACGGGTGTCGATGAGCACGGTCAAAAAATCGAGAAAAAAGCAGAAGAACTTGGCGTAGATCCGCAAGAATACGTCGACAAAATGGCAGCTGACGTCAAGAAACTATGGAACACACTAGACATCAGTTACGATAAATTTATCCGCACAACGGATGATTACCATAAAAAAGCCGTTCAAAAAATCTTCCAGCAATTGCTTGATCAAGGAGATATCTATCTTGGTGAATATGAAGGGTGGTATTCCGTTTCTGATGAAGAATACTTTACTGAAACGCAATTAGCAGAAGTTTACCGAGATGAAGAAGGCAAAGTCATCGGCGGTAAAGCGCCAAGCGGTCATGAGGTAGAATTGGTGAAGGAATCTTCTTATTTCTTCCGCATGAGCAAATATGCCGATCGTTTGGTTGAATACTATGATGAGCACCCCGAGTTCATTCAACCAGAATCACGTAAAAATGAAATGCTGAATAATTTCATCAAACCAGGCTTAGAAGACCTGGCTGTTTCCAGAACGACCTTTAAATGGGGCATCCCAGTCACTGCTAGTCCTGAACACGTGGTGTATGTGTGGATCGATGCGTTATCCAACTATATTACGGCATTAGGCTATGGCTCAGACGACGATTCCTTATTCCAAAAATACTGGCCAGCTGACGTGCATATGGTTGGGAAAGAAATCGTGCGTTTCCATACGATCTATTGGCCAATCATGCTGATGGCATTAGACTTGCCATTGCCGAAAAAAATCTTTGGCCATGGCTGGTTGATGATGAAAGACGGCAAGATGTCGAAATCTAAAGGCAATGTCGTTTATCCAGAAATGTTAGTGGAGCGCTACAGCTTAGATGCGTTGCGTTATTATCTCTTACGGGCGGTTCCTTTTGGCAGCGATGGTGTGTTTACACCAGAAGATTTCGTTTCTCGTTTGAACTACGATCTAGCTAATGACTTAGGCAACCTGTTGAATCGGACGATCGCTATGATCAATAAATATTGTGATGGCTTAGTGCCAGATTATGCCTCAAAAGTGACGCCTTTTGATAGCGAGCTGTCAACGACTGCTGCCAATGTTGTTGGTCGTTACCATGAAGCCATGGATAAAATGGAATTCAGTACGGCATTGTCAGAAGTATGGACGTTGATCTCCCGTGCCAACAAATACATTGACGAAACTCAACCATGGGTGTTAGCCAAAGAAGAAGAAAAGCGTGCGGAATTAAACAGTGTAATGGTTCATTTAGCGGAAAGCTTACGCATCGTTGCGATCTTATTGCAACCGGTGATGACAGAAACACCAGCCAATATTTTCCAACAATTAGGATTGGCTTCTGTTGCCATGGATCTGAAAGATTTACGCTTTGGTGAATTTCCAAGCGGCACGAAAGTCGTTGCCAAAGGCACACCGATTTTCCCACGTTTGGAACTTGAAACAGAAGTAGCCTACATCCAAAAGAAAATGGCTGAAGGGACGCAAAGTCCAGAAGAAACAGTCAAATGGAATCCAGAAGAAACCACATTGCAATCCGAAAAAGCCGAGATCAAATACGAAGACTTCGACAAGATCGAATTAAAAGTGGCAGAAGTCGTTGACTGTCAAAAAGTCAAAGGCGCCGACAAGCTGCTGCAATTCCGCTTAGCTGCGGGAGATGATCAAGATCGTCAAATTTTATCGGGGATCGCTGAATTTTATCCAGAACCGCAAGATTTGATCGGTAAAAAAGTCGTGATCGTTGCTAACTTGAAACCGCGGAAAATGCGGGGACAAGTCAGCCAAGGAATGATCCTTTCAGCAGAAGACAATGACGGTCGTCTGCAAATCGTGGAAGCACCAAAAGGCATGCCAAACGGCTCGATCATCGCCTGATTCTTAGGAGAAATCCTTCTGCTAGTTTCAGCAAAAATAAAATTGCCAGACCTGAAAAGTTTTTGTATAATGTAGGTTATTGACATGAACATGAGGGAGTAATTGGCGGATTTCATCTGCGGCAGTATCACCATCCTGAAAGAAATTTCTGGTGCTGTCTTAAACAGTGAGACTTATGTATGCTTAGACAGTGCATACATAAGTCTATTTTTTTTCATATCATGTACAATAAAGGAAGAGTAAATATAAAAGGAGGAGAAACATGTCAGAAGAAAACAAAAAGGAACAGCTATCGCAGGCGTTTTATGCGCAAGAAGCGCAGCATGTTCTGGAAGAAATGCAAACAGATGCCAATGGATTAACGAACGATGAAGCACAAAAACGCTTATCTGAGTATGGTCCCAACGAATTAGAAGAAGGCAAAAAGAAATCGATGGTACAAAAATTCTTTGAACAATTTAAAGATTTGATGATCATCGTTTTGCTAGCGGCGGCGATTATCTCAGCAGTCGTTTCCCATGAAGTCGTGGACTCAATTATTATTTTAGCAGTTGTCATTATCAACGCGATCATGGGTGTCGTTCAAGAGGCGAAGGCGGAGCAGGCGATCGAAGCACTAAGAGAAATGTCTACACCAAATGCCAATGTGTTGCGTAATGGTCATACCGTCACCATCAAGAGCGATGAATTGGTGCCGGGGGATATTGTTCTATTAGAAGCTGGCGATGTCGTACCGGCAGATTTACGCCTTTTAGAAGCAAGTTCTTTAAAAATTGAAGAAGCTGCTTTGACCGGTGAGTCCGTACCAGTCGAAAAAGAATTGACCGTCATCGAAGGGACGGATGTCGGGATCGGCGATCGCGTCAATATGGCATATTCAAACAGTAATGTGACCTATGGCCGCGGCAAGGGGGTCGTGGTCAATACAGGGATGGGAACTGAAGTTGGGAAAATCGCTGGCATGCTGGCTAGCGCCCAAGAAACCGAAACACCATTGAAGCGTAACTTAAATGAACTAGGAAAATTCCTGACGATCGCCATCATTATCATTGCAGTGATCATGTTCTTTGTTGGAACGATCTTTAACAATACGTCATGGGTCGACATGCTATTGACTTCGATCTCATTAGCAGTAGCGGCGATCCCAGAAGGGCTGCCAGCGATCGTAACGATCATCTTAGCCTTAGGTACGCAAGTAATGGCGAAACGAAATGCAGTGATCCGTAAATTGCCAGCGGTTGAAACCCTTGGGGCAACCGATATTATCGCTTCTGATAAAACTGGTACGTTGACGTTGAATCAAATGACCGTGGAAAAATTGTATGTCAATGACAAGCAACATGCTGCTTCAGAAGATATTCCGTTAGACAACATGGCATTAAAAGTCATGAACTTTGCCAATGATACAAAATTTGGTGAAGAAGGCAACTTGATCGGTGATCCGACTGAGACCGCATTGGTGCAATTCGGGATGGATCAAGGATTCCATGTGCGAGATCTTGTCAATCAAGAACCACGGGTAGCAGATCTGCCATTTGATTCTGACCGAAAACTTATGAGTACGATCCACCAACAAGAAGACGGTCGCTATTTAGTTGCTGTCAAAGGCGCACCAGATGTCTTGCTAGGCAGAACCTCAAAAGTACTACTGGACGGCCAAGAGCTGCCGATGACCAATGAAGAAAAAGAAAAAATCTTATTCAACAATACCGATATGGCAAAACAAGCACTGCGGGTATTGGGGATGGCCTACAAATATGTAGACCAAGTACCAGAAAACTTAGAATCAGAAATCGTCGAAAATGATTTGGTCTTTGCTGGCTTAGTCGGAATGATCGACCCAGAACGGGCAGAAGCAGCCGATGCGGTACGTTTAGCCAAAGAAGCTGGGATTCGTCCAATCATGATCACCGGAGACCACCGCGATACAGCTGAAGCCATTGCGGGACGTTTAGGGATCATCAAACCGGGCGATGATGATGCCGTCTTGACTGGCGCTGAACTCAATAAAATGAGCGAAGAAGAGTTTGCCCAAAAGGTAGCGAACTACTCAGTCTATGCACGGGTATCACCTGAACATAAAGTTCGGATCGTCAAAGCTTGGCAACAAGAAGGCAAAGTCGTTGCCATGACTGGTGACGGGGTCAACGATGCACCGTCACTGAAGCAAGCCGATATTGGTGTCGGCATGGGGATCACAGGTACCGAAGTTTCTAAAGGTGCTTCCGATATGGTCCTAGCAGATGACAACTTCGCTACGATCGTCGTAGCAGTGGAAGAAGGACGAAAAGTCTTCTCCAATATTCAAAAAGCGATTCAATACTTGCTAGCCGCTAACCTAGGGGAAGTTTTGACCTTGTTCTTAGCAACCTTGTGGGGTTGGGACTCGCTATTGCCGATCCACTTGCTTTGGATCAACCTAGTAACGGATACATTCCCAGCAATTGCTTTAGGAATGGAGCCTGCTGAAAAAGATCTAATGAAACATGCACCGCGGGGACGCAGTTCCAACTTCTTCTCTGGTGGTGTGATGAGCAGTATCATCTACCAAGGGATCTTAGAAGCGGCAACCGTGCTGTTCGTTTATTGGTCAGCGATCCAATGGCCCGTTCACAATACGTACGATGCGATCCATGCCGATGCCTTAACGATGGCCTTTGCCACGTTAGGATTGATGCAGTTGTTCCATGCCTTCAACGTCAAATCGATCCATCAGTCGCTCTTTAAAGTAGGGGCATTTAGAAACAAAGCCTTCAATTGGGCGATCCTGTTGTCCTTTGCGTTGATGCTGGTGATCTTCATCGTGCCAGGATTAAATGATATCTTCCGTGTTGCACACCTTGACTTGTATCAATGGGGCATCGTTTTAGGCGCCTCCTTTGCGATCATTCCAGTCGTTGAGATCGTCAAAGCGATCCAACGAGCAATGGGACGCAAATAAGCCAAAAATAAACGGAAAAACAATCAATGGTCTGCTGTCCTTCTCCCTAGGCAGCAGGCCTTTTTTTGCTGGCTTATTTTCGATAAACCCTGCGGCTGTTACTTGACCTTTTCATTTGCAGTAAGAAACGGTAAAATAGGAGATAATAACAAAGAAAGTAGGGGACCCACTGTGCGACCAAACTTAGGTTTTTATGTACAAACAATCAACGATCTTGTCAAAGAAACAGAAGCGATCGGGGAGAAAATGAATCCCAATTATGAAGAGATCCGCAAAGCGATCGACGAGAAGAAAGAAGCCGAGGTAACACCTGAGCGGCTAGCTGAGATTACCAGAATTTTTAAAGAAGGCACGGACAAATACCGCTTGATGCTGGAAAAAATCAGCAAATTGCGTCCCCCAGCGAATGTGATGGGGATCCATAAAAAATTCGAACGGGCGTATATGAAATATGTTGCTGGCTGTGATGAGATGATTTTGAGTCTCGATAACAAAATCGACCAAGAAGCCTTTGATGCGGCAGAAGCCAAGCAAGATGAAGCAACCGACGAAATTTCTTTTGCCATTCAACGGATGACGGCTTTATTGTTAAAAAAATGATAAACATTCAAGTTAAACAAGAGTTATTTAATTTAACTGTTATGTTTTTCACATGTAAAGTTTTTTTATCGGAGGTATAATGAATTCACAACCAACAACCTTTTTATTTTTCATTTTACTCCTTTTGCCATCAGGACTAACCAACCTGATGGTTTTTTTGTGTTTTAAGTGTTTTTTAATGAAACGTTTCCAGCAATAACGGGTTTAGTTTGTGAATAAAATATAAAGGAAAGCAGCAGGGGGTACTGAACTTGCGCTTTTTTGCCGATCAATGCTATACTTAGGGTACTATTAAACGAAATGAGGGATCCTCCATTGAAAAATTAACCAATTTGTTGAAAGCTGCATGAAACTGTTCCTCCAAGGGGATAGTCTGCAGATTTTCAGGATTGGTTGACTTTTTCGATGGGGGATCTTTTTGTGTGCCTCTAAAAACTGATTCTGAAAATAGCTTTAGGTCTACTCTATTCCGTGAATAGAGACGAGGTATATTTATGTCGAATATCAGTATTAATCATTTAACTTTTGGCTTTGACAGCCAGGAACGGTTGCTTTTTGAGGATGCCAACTTGAACCTTGATACACAATGGAAATTAGGGTTGATTGGCAGAAATGGTCGCGGCAAAACGACCTTGCTGCGTCTGCTGCTCAATGAATTGCCTTATAGTGGCTCGATCACCCATGAGCAGCAATTCGTTTATTTTCCCTTACCTGTCGCTGACGATAAGCAACTGACGCTTTTTGTTTTACAGGAATCTGGCGAATTTGAGCAGTGGCGTTTGGAACGGGAATTGAACCTGCTGCAGCTTGATCCAGAAGTTCTTTGGCGGCCCTTTGCCACTTTATCTGGCGGCGAGCAAACGAAAGTCCTGTTGGCGCGGTTGTTCGTTGATGAAGAGAATTTCCCTTTGATCGATGAACCAACCAACCATTTGGATGTGACCGCTCGCGAACATGTTGCCCGCTATTTGCAGCAAAAAACCGGGTTTATCGTTGTGAGCCATGATCGACAGTTTGTCGATGAAGTCGTCGATCATGTGTTGGCGATCGAAAAAAGCCGCTTGGTGTTGTACAAAGGGAATTATTCAGTCTATGAGCTGCAAAAGCAGCAAAAAGATGCGTATGAGCAAGAACAAAACAGCAAGTTGAAAAAAGAAATCGGTCGTTTGAAGCAGACGGCAGCCGAGAAAGCGGAGTGGTCCCGAGGACGCGAACGGGACAAATTAGGGTCGCCGACCAAAAAAGGCAGCGGGGCAATCTATGATACGGGGGCGATCGGTGCCCGAGCGGCACGGACCATGAAGCGCTCGAAAGCGATCGTTAAACGGATGGAAGATCAAATTCAAGACAAGTCTGCGTTGTTAAAAGACATTGAGTGGATTGATCCTCTGAAAATGACTCCGCTTGTTAGCCATCATGATGTGTTGCTGGAAGCAGAGCATTTTCAGCTCGGCTATGAGAAGCCTTTGTTTAAACCGCTGACGTTTGCGATCCGTCAAAAAGAGCGCTTGGGGATTCAAGGGGCCAACGGATCTGGCAAGTCCAGTTTGATTGCGAGTATTTTAGGTACTTTCGATGGACAGCAGACAGGGACGATCAAAACAGCCCATGGGATCACCATCAGTTATGTCCGACAAAACTACGAGGACAACTGTGGGATGCTGACAGAATTTGCCCAAGAGCATGGCTTGAATTATCAAGATCTGCTAAATAACTTAAAAAAGCTTGGCTTGGAAAGAGCTGTCTTTCAAACGCCGATCCAGCAAATGAGCATGGGGCAGCGTAAACGCGTGGAACTAGCCAAATCATTAGCGACACCAGCAGAATTGTTTATCTGGGATGAACCGCTAAATTATTTGGACGTCTTCAATCAGAAGCAATTAGAGGAAGTGATCCATTTGGTGGAGCCTTCTATGCTAATCATTGAACACGACCGTTATTTTCTTGAGCAAGTTTCAACGAAATTGCTGACGCTGACGGGTGACTGAGGCGAAGGATAGAATGAAAAAGGATGATTGTTTTTTAAATAATCATCCTTTTTTTGTTATTTTAAAAGAAGAAATACTGATGGTCTTAGTAAACAATTACTAAAGGTGCTTTTGGACAAAAAGTCGCGTAAAAATAGTGTTAACATCAATGGATACTAAAGGATTGATAATTTTTACCCGTTTTTCATGAAAATTTTCTAAAAACGTTAAAATGTTCGTGTTTACTGGCTAGAAACTGCGTTGTTTGGCTCATTGTTTTCTCATTAAAAGGTAAATTAATTAAAAATTCTTTCATAATTCCCAATGATTTTTACAAAACATTTACAATAATGGTATCGAATAAAAACATTCGTTTGTTATGATTAAAATCGAATTTCTTTGAGCGTTTGACCGAAACATCAAGAGTTCGTTTTTTTTGTGACTTGAAATGCCAGTCAACTATTCGGAGGAAAAAGAGAAAATGGAGGGGCAGTTTTGATAGAAGTAGTCGGGTTGAAGAAGGTTTTCGATAATAAGTTTGAAGCCTTGAAAGCAGTAGATTTTACAATAGAAAAAGGCGATTTGGTTTGTTTGTTGGGACCAAGTGGTTGTGGGAAATCGACGATATTGAATTTGATCGCGGGGTTGTTGAGTCCCACCGATGGTGATATCCGCTTTAATGGTTCTTCCGTTGTTAAGACCGAGCCAAAAGACCGCAATATCGGGTTTGTTTTTCAGAATTATGCCCTTTATCCCCATATGACTGTTTTAGAAAATGTCATGTTTCCACTGACAGTCGGAGAGAAAAAGATCAAGAAAAACGAAGCACAGAAAATTGCTGAAAAGTTCATGAAACTGACCAATATTGAAGAGTTAAGTCAGAAAAAACCAGGAACCCTTTCTGGCGGACAGCAGCAACGGGTAGCGATCACGCGTGCCTTGGTGCAAAGTCCAGAAGTCTTACTACTGGATGAACCATTAAGTAACTTAGATGCCCGTTTGCGCTTGAAGATCCGTGAAGAGATCCGTCGGTTAGTCAAAGAAGTAGGAATCACTACGATCTTCGTGACTCATGACCAAGAAGAAGCTCTTTCTATCAGTGATAAGATTATTTTGATGAATGAAGGGATCATTCAACAAAATGATGATCCGCAAAACCTTTACTTAGAACCAAACAATCTTTTCGTAGCGAAATTCATTGGTAATCCAATCATCAACATCTTGCCAGTAGAAGTCAAAGAGGGACAAATGATCCATCCAGCATTCACGATCCCAGTTGACCGCTTTACCGACATTCGCTTCAAGAAACCATTGACAGACGGCCAATATACGTTAGGTATTCGTCCAGAAGATGTGCTGACCACCTTACAAATGGGGTTGTTCCAAACAGAAATCAAGAGTGTGGAGCTGATCGGACGAGAACGAATCTTGAACTTTGATCTTGCTGCAAAACATATGAAATCGATCGTTAGTATTGAAGAGATCATTGAAGAAGGCGCGCAAGTGTCATTTGATTTTCATTACAAAAAAGCCTTTATCTTTGATGAAAAAGGAGAGCGGGTCTACTAATGTTCAAAAAAAATTATAACCCTGAGAATCAACCAAAGGCGTGGCTGTTTTTACTGCCTTCATTGGTCATTATTTTCTTATTCAGTGTGTATCCGCTGTTTCGTTCTTTCATCATGAGTTTCCAAAAAGGAACCTTGATTAACCAACAGTATGCTGGGCTTGAGAACTATCAAAGGGTTTTAACGGACCCCGTATTCTCTCGAGCACTGCAAAACACAGCGCTGTTTGCTTTTGCGGTCGTGCCGATCTCGCTGGTCCTCTCATTAGCGATCGCGTGGATCATTTTTGAAAAAGTCAAATACAAAAGTTTTTTTGAAACGATCTTCTTTATGCCCTATGTCACAAGTACGATTGCGATCGGGATCGTGTTTCGTTACTTTTTCAACGGCTCTTACGGGATCATTAATTATCTGCTAGGTCTTGTCGGCATTGCGCCAGTTAACTGGCTAGATAACGTCAATATGAGTATGACGACCTTGATCATCTTTGGCGTTTGGACGAGCCTCGCCTTCAACATTATTATCTTGTTGGCAGGAATGCGCAACATCGACAAAGAACACTACAAAATCGCAAAAATGTTTGGCGCCACCGATGGCGAGATTTTTCGGAAAATCACCTTTCCGCAGTTGATCCCGACTTTTGCCTTCTTGTTAACGGTCAATCTGATCAGTGCCTTTAAAGTCTATACTCAAGTATATGCCTTGTTTGGCGGACAGCCAGGGATCGCCCGCAGTGCAACCACGGCAGTCTTTTATATTTATGACAAATTCCATATCGCCGGACGTCCGGGGATTGCAATGGCGGCAACCGTGATCTTGTTCATCATTATTTTGCTCGTCACCTTTATCCAAAATAAACTTTTGAAGAAAGTGGGCGAATAAACGAATGAAAAAAATTGTCACGATTGTTTCGATGCTGTTTTTAGCAATTTTAGCAGTGATCACGCTGTTTCCCTTTGTCTATATGATTTTAGCTGGTCTAATGACCTACAGTGAAGCAACCAGTATTCCACCGACGATCATGCCAGAGTCTTTCCAGTGGAGCAACTACGGGGAAGTCTTTACCCGAGCACCGTTTTTACGCTACTTCTTCAATACGGTCTTTGTTTCAGCGGTCACTACCATAGCGACGCTGATCACGGCAATTTTAGCTGCTTTTGCATTAACGAGCCTTGAATTCAAATACAAGCGTCTCGTGATTGGTTTGATGATCTCCTTACTGATGGTTCCATATGAATCCATCATCTTTACCAATTACAATACGATTGCTCGAATGGGCTTATTGAATACGTATAGTGCCTTGATCATTCCGTTTCTGACCAGTATTTTTTACATCTATTATTTAAACGGTTATTTACAAAGTATTTCTAATACCTTTTATAAGGCAGCCAAAATTGACGGTGCCAGCGACCTAGCTTATATCCGCCGAATTTTGATCCCCATGTCTAAACCAGCCTTGGTGACAGTCGGGATTCTGACGTTCATCTCTAGCTGGAATTCTTTCTTATGGCCGTTGTTAGTGACGAATGAGAAAAAATACCGTCTCTTAAATAATGGATTGGCTGCCTTTACCACAGAAAGCGGCAGTGACGTTCATTTACAAATGGCGGCAGCGACCTTGACCGTCATTCCAATTCTGATCATTTACTTGATCTTTAGAAAAGAAATTATCAAAGGAGTGGCTAAAGATGGCATCAAAGGATAAAACGACGATTACCTTTCATAGCGGGATCTTAACGATTGGAGGGACCGTCATCGAAGTTGCGTACAAAGATGCCCATATCTTTTTTGACTTCGGTTCGGAGTATCATCCAGAAACACCCTTACCAGATGAAGAATTACAAACGTTAGTTGCGCATCGCTGGATACCAGAACTGAAAAATGTCTACGATCCACGCTTAGATTACACGTACCAAGGAAGCGAAACGAAAGAATACCAAGAAACAGCAGTTTTTCTTTCCCACGCCCATCTGGATCATTCCAAGATGATCAACTTTTTAGACCCAAATATTCCTATGTACACCTTGAAGGAAACCAAAGCGATCCTCGAAGTGTTGAATCAAAAAGGGGACTTCTTGCTGCCCGTTCCTCATGAAGAAAAAAGCTTTGTCCGTGAATTGATCGGCTTAGAACCCCATGATGTGATTCGGGTCGGGGAAATCGAAGTCGAGATCATTCCAGTCGATCATGATGCGTACGGTGCGGCAGCTTTGTTGATTCGCACGCCAGATCATTTTATCGCTTATACCGGTGATTTGCGTTTGCATGGCTATCATCCAGAGCGTACCAAAGAATTCTGTCAGTTAGCCAAACACACGGATTTATTGATGATGGAAGGGGTCAGCATCAGCTTTCCAGAAAGAGAACCGGACCCCAAAGCGATCACAGTGGAAAGTGAAACAGAATTGATCGAGACCTTCGTGCGTTTGGTCAAAGAAAATCCCCAACGACAAATTACTTTCAATGGCTATCCAGCCAATGTCGAGCGCTTTATGGCGCTTGTTGAAGCCGCGCCGCGGACGGTTGTTTTAGAGGCGACGCAAGCTGCTTTGTTGAAAGAAATTTTCAATAAAGATGTACCGTTCTATACGATCGATGATCAAGTACCAGCGACTCTCGATCCAGCCTTCGCCATTTCTTATCAGGCATTATGTGCCGACACGAGCCAGTACCTTTGGCAAGCAGTCGCGCATTTTGAAAACTTGCAGACGGGTGGTTTGTATATTCACAGTGATGCGCAGCCGTTAGGCGATTTTGATCCAGCTTATCAAGTCTTTTTGGATCAATTGGCAGCACTGGAGATCGAATTTGTCCGTTTGCCAAACTCGGGACATGCGAAACCAGCTGATTTAGATCAGATCATTGCATGGATCGAGCCCCAACGATTGGTTCCAATCCATACGCTGAAACCAGAAAATCTGGTGAATCCGTATGGTGAAAGAATATTGCCGCAACGCGGTGAAAAAATTATTTTAGAGTGATAGAGGAGAGGAAAAAATGAAAACAAAGAAACTTGCATTTGCAGCAGCTGCAGCCGCGACATTGGTATTAGGGGCTTGTGGAAACAACAACGATTCATCTGGTTCTACCGAAAGTGATGAAATCGTTACAGAACTAAGCGAAGATACGACTGTCACCTTTTGGCATGCAATGAATGGTGCGCAAGAAGAATCATTGACGAAATTGACCGAGCAATTCATGGACGAAAATCCAAACATCAAGATCGAATTGCAAAACCAATCAAGCTATCCTGATTTGCAAGCAAAGGTGAATTCAACCTTGCCTTCACCAAAAGATCTACCAACTATCACACAAGCATATCCTGGTTGGTTATGGAATGCTGCCCAAGATGACATGTTAGTTGACCTTGGCGAATACATCAACGATGATACTATCGGTTGGGGTGACCAAGAAGAGATCCGCAGTGCCCTTTTAGATGGTGCACAAATCGACGGCGTGCAATACGGGATTCCTTTCAACAAATCTACAGAAATGCTGTTTTACAATGCAGACATGTTAGACGAGTATGGTATTGACGTACCAACAAACCTGGAAGAATTAAAAGAAGCTTCTCAAGAAATCTATGAAAAATCAAACGGTGAAGTCGTAGGTGCTGGTTTTGACTCATTAAACAACTACTATGCCATCGCAATGAAAAATCAAGGCGTTGATTTTGACAAAGACTTGCAATTAGACAGCGATGAATCAAAAGAAGTCATCAACTACTACCTAGATGGTGTCAAAGACGGCTACTTCCGAATCGCTGGTTCTGACAAATACTTGTCTGGTCCATTTGCCAACGAGCAAATCGCAATGTATGTCGGCTCAATCGCAGGGGAAGGCTTTGTTAAAAAAGATACCGAAGGCAAATTTGAATATGACGTAGCAGCTCGTCCAGAACCAATCAACTTGCAACAAGGAACTGACTTGTATATGTTCAACAGCGCAACACCAGAGCAACGCACCGCTGCTTTTGAATACATGAAATACTTAACTTCGCCAGAAGCGCAAAAAACATGGGCGATCGATACCGGCTACATGCCAGTTGTTGAATCTGTTTTGGAAAGCGATGAATACAAAAACAATCCTGAAACAAAAGTCGCTGCCAAATTAGAAGATGCAACCAAAGAGTTGTTCTCGATCCCAGTGATTGAAAATGCTGATCCTGCTTACAATGAAATGCGTTCAATCATGGAAAACATTTTGTCTAATACAGATCAAGATGTCGATCAATTGATTGAAAACGCGAAACCACAATTAGAAGATGCTTGGAACCAATAATTCTGAATTTCTTCGTCAAAATAGGGTATAATCAGGGAAACACCTGAGAATGAAAGACAAAAGGGTTTGTGCCATAAGGTTTAAAGACACAAGGAAGCAGAAAATGCTGGCTTTCGAGGGTTTTCGACTTATGCGCATGCCCTTTTGGTCTATTGAGGGGAAAAGGAGTCTTTTGAATGAAAATCACGTTTTTAGAAACGAGCGATATGCATGGCTATGTCTATCCAACCAATTTTGCCGATGACACGGAACAAGGATTCGGCGTGGCAAAAGTTGCTACCAAAATGAAAGAGCTACGTCAAGCAGCCACCGGACCGGTCGTAACGATCGAAAATGGCGACTTTATCCAAGGCTCGCCCTTAAGCTATTACATCGCCAAAAGCCAGCACTCCGTTGCCGCATTGACCGCTGTCGTCAACCACCTGGACGTTGATGTCCATGTCTTAGGCAATCATGAGTTCAACTACGGTCTGCCTTATTTGCAAGAAGCGATCGCCAGCTACCAAACACCAGTACTCGCAGCGAATATTTTAAATGAAGCGGGAGAACCATTCTTTGGCCGAGCTTACACCATCATTGAAAAAGAAGGGGTAAAGATCGCGATCTTAGGAATGGTGACGCCATATATTCCTCATTGGGAACAGCCTGCGACGATTCGCGGGATGCAGTTTGTCAGCATCGTTGAGACAGCGAAAAACTATGTGCCTTACTTAAGAGAGCAAGCCGATATCGTTGTCGTCAGCTACCATGGCGGCTTCGAGCGTGATTTAGTCACTGGAGAACCGACCGAATTATTGACTGGTGAAAATGAGGGCTATCAATTATTGCAGGAAGTCTCAGGAATCGATGCGTTCTTCACAGGACACCAGCACCGTGAGATCGCCACAAAAATCAATGGTGTCCCCGTTGTACAGCCCGGTTATCGTGGAAGCTTTATCGGCGCCATCGAATTGACGGTTGAAAAAAATCAGACAGGGGTTCATGTCACAAACAGTACGGCTGCGTTGATCCCTGTTGCAGATGCTGTCCCAGATCAAGAGACGTTAGCTTTGTTAGCACCCATCGAAGAAGAATTACAAACCTGGCTAGATCAGCCGTTAGGCAAAGTCAGTGGGGATATGCGAATCACCGATCCGATGGGGGCACGCTTGAAAGAGCACCCTTATATTGAATTTATCAATCGTGTTCAGATGGCTGCCAGTGGCGCCAAAATTTCTGGTACTGCTCTTTTCAACAATGAAGGCAAAGGCTTTGGCGCAACTATCACGATGCGGGATGTGATCACCAATTATATTTACCCAAATACGTTAGCTGTAGTCAAAATAACAGGTGCCGAATTAAAAGCCGCTTTAGAACAAACGGCGGATTATTTAGCCGTTGTTGACGGTCAGATCGTCTTCAATCCTGCTTTTATTGAGCCAAAACCGCAATATTATAACTACGATATGTATGAAGGCATCGAGTATACGATCGATCTTAGTCAACCCGTCGGTCAGCGAATCACCCGCTTGGACTTTGAAGAAAAAGCCATTGCGATGGATCAAGAATTAGAGATCGTCATTAACCAATACCGTGCAGTAGGTGGCGGCAACTACGCCATGTTTTCTGCCGAAAAAATCGTTCGTGAGATTCAAGTCGATATGACGGAACTGATTGCTGACTATTTAAAACAGCATCCTCAGATCGAAGCTACGACGAATCAAAACTTTCTAGTGACGTTATAACAGTAAAACAGCCTGCGATGCTTCTTTCATCGCAGGCTGTTTCTTAATTTTCTACATTGCGTACATAGTCATCAAAGTATTTTACCAAATCCGCTTTGACTTGTTGATAGTCTTCTTCGGAATACTCTTTGTCTTCTAGTTTTGCTTCGAAAAACGGCATGGCCAATTCTTCTCGTAAACGATCCAACACTTGTTCTTGGTTCATAACGTCACCTTTTTCACATTTGATTTGATTTCATCATAACAAATGAAATGAGGCTGTCAATGCTTCGTAAGTGTCTTTCATTTTTTCTAAACGATTTTTTAAAGAAACAAAATCATCGTCATCATGAAAAAGGACTTGTTTTAATTCAAAATAATAGATCTCAAAAGCATCAAAGAAAGCAATGACTTCCGCTGTTTGCAGCTCTTTGGCAGTATCGCAGCGAATATAGGCTTTTTCAGCGATCGCATACGTTTCTGCAGTTGTTAATAGGACCAATGATTCATTGTATTTGCGGCTCGTCACTAGTTCAAAGGTTGATTGACATTTATTGTAGATATTAGAAAAATCTTTGAGCACAAGTTCCTTTGGTGTTTTATCAAACATGGGGGAATCCTCCAAAACTTTATTTTTTGAATAAGACGCAGACACATTCTGGTGCGTAGATGTCTTTTTCTAAGACAGTCAATTTGCCAGTGGCTTCATCGCGTTTGTATAACGTTAGGTTATCAGAATTTTGGTTGGCACAAACGAGATAATCGTTTGTCGGGTCCAAATCGAAATCGCGAGGGAAGTCGCCTTCAGTCGAGATTGATTGAACAAAAGTCAGGCCAGCGCCTTCATCGGTTACTTCAAAAACAGCGATTGAATTATGGCCGCGATTTGAGCTGTAAACAAAACGGCCATCGTTCGAGATACGTACCGCAGCGCCACTGTTGAAATCCGTAAAGTCCGCAGGGATCGTTGGCACCTTTTGGATTTTCTCAAAACTGCCATCTGCTTCATTGTAGCGTAAAACAGTCAATGAGCTGTCTAATTCGCCCACTAAGTAAGCGTATTGGTTAGTTGGATGGAAGACCAAGTGACGTGGACCAGTTCCGTCTTCTGCCACGTAAACGGAAACTTCTGTCAGTTTGCCATCTTCTGAAATATCATAAGTATATACCCGGTCTGTTCCAAGGTCACAAACTGCTAAACGTTGGTCTGGTGTTAAGTCAGTATAGTGGACATGAGGTTTGTCTTGGTTTTCATGAGAGCCGACGGGTTCATCATGGTAGATGCTGTCCGTTGCTTCGATGCTGCCATCCTCTAGAATTTTATAAACATTCACTTCACCTTTATGGTAGTTGGCACCATATAAAAGCTGACGGGTTTCATCAACTGCTACATAGCAAAGTGGTGCGCCTTCTTCCGTTGCGGTATTCAGCAAGGTAAAGTCTGGGGTATAAGCAGCTGCGCCGCCGTTGCCATCTACTTCTGTGACGCTGTAAACTGCTTCTTTTTTACTGCGGGCAAGATAAGTCGGACTTTTTTCTTCCGCGCATAAGGTCAAATCGGTCAGTGTTCCTTTTTCCGTATCTAAAGCGATCGAATAGATCCCTTTACTTTCGCGACGAGTGTACGTACCTAAATAAATCGTTTGCAACATAAAAAAACCTCCTAATAGTTTCATTCCTATTTAATTCTACCATAGAATGCGGTTTTGGGCGGGTAGAAAAACTCTTTATGTTATAATAAACAAGAAGATAGAAAGGGGAGTTTGTCATATGAAAAAAGGGACGATCAAAGAAATCGGTCCACAAGCGATCGATTCGCAAGAAAGAATGATCATCTTTTTTGGGGAAGAAGCGACCGACACACTGCGAGAATATTCAGTCATTCAAACGATTCCTGATTCGCAAGCGTTAGTCGTCACAAAAGGGGACCAGATCACTTTTGGTGATCAGACCTATCAAGTCCAATATGTAGGGACGGTCGTAAACCAAATCCTGCAAACGATCCAGCATGTGACCTTTGTCTTTGACGAAGTGCCGGCTGAAGATCAGCTTTCAAGTGCGATTTATTTAACGCCAACTGTTTTGCCGAAACTAGAAGTCGGCATGCAGGTGACGTACGACTAGGAGGCAAAGAATGTCATGAAAGAAACGCAGAAAAAGCCGCATTCCTGGTTTTGGAAATGGTTTTTAAACAATCAAGCAGTGACCAGCTTGCTGGTCATTTTATTGATTCTCTTGATTTTGCTGCTCTTTACGAAAGTGTCGTATTTGTTTGAACCCGTCTGGCAATTTTTAGCCATCGTCGGATTGCCAATCATTTTGGCGGGGATCTTGTATTACTTGATGAACCCCACCGTCGACTACTTAGAACGCAAGGGAATCAAACGAATCTACAGTATTTTTGGTCTCTTTATTTTAGTGGTTGGTCTGATCGTCTGGGGTGTGGTGGTGATCATCCCTAAGATCCAAGAGCAATCCATGAGCTTTGCGGATAATTTGCCAGGCTACTTGACGATCATCGAGAATAAGGTGAATGAGATTCTCTCTGATCCAATCTTCTCGCAAGTCCAAGAGCAGATCGAAGCCTCGAATGAGAAGCTGATTTCTTCTTTGACGGATATCGTCCAAAACCTTTCCCGCAGCACGATTCAAAATCTAGGCAGTTTCTTCGGCGCCGTTGCAACGATCGTTTTAGCGGTCATTACCATGCCATTTATTTTGTTCTACCTACTGAAAGATGGCCGTAAACTAGCCCCTTATTTTGTTAAATTTCTGCCAACCAAAATGCGCCAGCCATCACTGGTCGTCTTAAAAGAGATGAACGATCAAGTATCCTCCTATATTCGGGGACAACTGACGGTGGCGTTTGCGGTCGCAGTGATGTTTATGATCGGGTTTAGTATCATTGGCTTAGATTATGCCATCACACTGGGGATTGCAGCGGGATTTCTAAATTTGATCCCTTATTTAGGATCTTTTTTGGCCATGATCCCTGCGGTCTTTTTAGGAATCGTCGGTGGACCCGTGTTACTGATCCAAGTGCTGATCGTCTTTGTCATTGAGCAGACCATTGAAGGCCGCTTGATTTCGCCATTAGTTCTAGGAAACGAGTTGTCGATTCATCCTGTCACGATCCTGTTAGTCCTCTTGACTTCAGGAAAACTGTTTGGCCTTGTTGGGGTCATTTTAGGGATTCCTGTGTATGCGGCAGCTAAAGTGGTCATTACCCATGTGTTTGAATGGTATACGCGGGTTTCCTCCTTGTATGAAGAGGAAGAACCGATCCCCGAAGCGCCACCAGAGAACACCCCAGAAGTGTAGCAGCTTCGAGTGTAAAAGAGTCCATACGTATTATCTACGGTACAGCCTTTTTCTGTGGGCTGTACCTTTTTTGTGCGGATAAAAGAGCCAGCAATCATTGGAAAGTAACGGAAGATTTACAACCTATGAACGATGATTTTTGAGAAATAGACAACTCTTTATTCAATAGAAAGAGCGAGGGATAGTGGCCTGGACCCAATTGACTTCGAAGGAACTAAATAATATAATCGATTTATATAAAGAGTTTATATAACGCAACTTGTGCTTAGGGAGGGCAATGAATGCCGAAACAACGAATAACAAAGGAAATGGTGGTTGATGCCGCCTTTGAGATTGCACGAAAAGGCGGTATGGAGCAAGTGATCGTCAAGAACATTGCCGAGAAGTTAGGCTGTTCAGTCCAGCCCATTTATAGTTACTGCACCAATATGGAGGGCCTGCGAACAGAAGTGGAGCAGAAAGCACGGCAATTTTTACAAGCGTATCTAGAAGCCCATAGCGACCCCCAGGATCTGTTTCGCAGTACCGGACACGCGTATTTGCAATTGGCGAAAGAAGAACCCCATATTTTGAGTATTTTTGTCTTACAAAAAAGAGCGAATGTTTCGTCATTAGAAGATCTGTATCAGTTGGAGACGAATCCTCAAGTAGCCCAAAGGATTGCCGTCGATTTGAATATCAGTATAGAAACCGCCAAACAGCTACACATGCATATGCTCATTTACACGATCGGAATCGGTACGATTTTCTCAGTAACGACACCCGGTATTCCACTAGATGAAATCTATGCACAACAGGAAAAAGCGTACGAAACGTTTTTAGAACAAGCAATTGCTGGCACAAAACCATAAGGTGCAGTCCTAACTGCAGAGAGGAGTTCCCCCATGAAAAACGGCATTATTGTTTATCAATCGAAATACGGCGCTGTCAAAAAGTATGTCCACTGGCTTCAAGATGCAACAGGTTTTTCCAGCCTAGAAACCCCAAAAGCGAAAATAACTGAAGTAATGGATTATGACACAATTATCTTCTGTGGGGGAATCTATGCATCGGGTATTGCTGGACTGTCCTTTTTAAAAAAGAATACCAACCAGCTAAAAGACAAAGAGATACTTATCTTTTGTGCGGGAGCCTCTGCTCCAGAAGAAGATGTTGTGAAAAAACTCAGAGAACAGAATCTCACGGGTCCGCTAAAAGACATCCCCCTTTTTTACGGCAGAGGACAATGGCAGGAAAGCAAAATGAATTTCTTTGATCGAAACTTAGTGAAAATGTTAAGAAAAGCTGCGGCTAAGAAAGCGCCTAACACCTATGATCCGCAGATGAAGGCGCTCATGGAAGCCAACGGACAAGATTGTGATTGGACAGATAAAAAGTACTTGGGTCCGTTGGTGGATTATTTGGAGCAGGGACTGTTTCAATAGTAAAGGCCAATTGCAGCTCAGCTGATTTTTCTTTTGTAGTAGTGTAGGGGAGCGAAACATCATTGGGAAGCTGGCTCTTTTTCCCATTCACATCCTTCCAGAAAAGTTATAACGAATCGATCGACAACTACATGAGAATTGTTGGCTTTACTGGGATGATCGTTTGAATAGGCAATTAACCAACATACACAGGACCGGCTTTTCTGACTAGTACTTATTAAGAAATCTCTCAAAATGAAAACGTTCTTATAATCAGGTGTTATGATAGAAAGGAACCTTCATAAAAGGGAACAAATTATTAATTGTACTGGGAGAAACGAAGATGAATGAAGCACACAATGAATTCCTAGATTATAAAAAAGCAACCGCTCTTTTTGCAACAATGGGCTGGCAAATGCCAGACCACCAACCCCAAATCGTTCTCAGGCCATCACTTGATGCGGATTTTCGTTTTGAGAAGCAACAGATCATTGTCTCAACTCCTGAGAAGGTCTATCCTGCTACAACGAAATATTGGCGAGATTTCTTTACTGATCAATTGCGGGAAGGTTCTTATACGGCGGCTATCCCCGAACGTTGCTTAATGATCGATATTGGTCGCAAATTTTACTCCTTGATGGATTTAAAAGCTGTCGTTCGTAGTATGGCTTGTTTCCAGTTTACCCATCTACAGCTACACTTTTCCGAGAATGAAGGATTTCGCATTGAATCAGAGCAATTTCCAGAAATCGTTTCGGAGGAGTATTTGACCAAACAAGAGATCCGTGAATTGATCGCATATGCCCACGAACATCGCATTGCCATCATTCCGGACTTTGATTCTCCTGGTCATTTGCGGCAAGTGTTGGCTCAAAAGCCCGAGTGGCAATTACCGACAGCCGATGGCACGCGTGATGATCGAGCACTGAACATTTTGGATTCAGAAGCGGTAGCTTTTATTCAGGAAGTTTATCGGGAATATGCGCAACTGTTTGAAGACAGCACCTATTTTCATGTTGGTGCCGATGAGTTTATTGATTTTGATCATTTAGAAAACTTTCCGCAAATGATCGAAGTAGCCCGCGAGCGCTATGGGGAAAAAGCTAGCGGAATCGAAGTTTTTATTGATTATGTCAATGAGCTAACGGCCTTTGTTGAAAGTCTCGGCTTTGTTGTGCGGGTCTGGAATGATGGGTTTTACCGCTTGAATCGCCAAGAGCAGACAACGTTGATGGAGAATTGCCAAATCTCCTATTGGACCCGTTGGAACCAGAATATGGCGCCGGCAGATGTCTTTTTTGAAAAAGGCTATACCATGATCAATCACAATGATAATTTTTTCTATTATGTCTTAGGTGAAGCGGCAGGCTATACTTATCCAACCTACGAAAAAATCAGCAATGAATTCCAGTTGACGACGTTTGCCAATGGACAACAAGTTGCACAGGAACAGCTTGCCCAAACACAGGCGATCGCTTTATCCGTCTGGGCGGATGTACCTGAGGCTCAGACTAGTCGTGAAGTGATCCAAGCGATTTTTTGGCTCCAAGCGGCCATCGCACAAAAGGTGTATCAAGAAAAAGACCGCCCAAAAGCTGCGTATCAAAAACTATTTGATTCGTGGGTAGTCTCGTATTTGGAGGAGGGGCAATGAGGAAAGTAGTCGCGAGCAAGGAGAAAACAGGAGCGGATTCTATCTAGCGAGACAGAGTAAGAATGAATGCAACGTCCAGTTCATTCTACAACGGGGATCATTGCTCAGCATAAAAAAATAGAGGCTGATGACATTCAGCCTCTTGTCTTTGATTGGTAAAAAACGTTTCATCAATGGGTAGAGTCATCGCTTTAATAAAGAGTAGGAGGCTATAGCTCCCTAACATTTTACAAATACTTCTCACGAAAATCAGCGATGGCTTGGCGTGACGCGTAGATATTGCGTGCCAGCTTTTCATTTTTACTTAAAAAGACATAGAAAAGGACATCGACCGCTAATAGGTGGGCGATGATTGAATTGGTAGCAGCACTCCGCTGGTTGGCTTCTTTGGAACGGGACACTTGCAGGGGAACATCCGCCAACTTCGTCAACGGATTGCTACCAAAGCGGGTGAGCGACAGGATCGGAACGCCAAGATTTTTAGCGATTTCGGCTAAGTGAACCATCTCAGGCGTGTGTCCACTGTTGGAAATGACCCAGACCAGACTTTTTTTCTCGTTTTTGACAAGTTGCGGCAACAAGAGATTGTAGTCATTTTCAAACACGACGATCTTGCCTAAACGAGTCCATTTTTGCTGGATATCTTGTGCGATCAATGAGGAAGCACCGATCCCGCAGACAAAAATGCGTTCACGAGTCGCGATCAGTTCAGCGGCAGCCAACATCAGCTGTTCTTCTAATAATTGGGCCGTCTCATTCATGGTCACCTGGGCATTGTGGCTCAATTTTGAGGTGATGGCATGAAAGGGCTCGTTTAATTCAACATCGGCATAGCCTAAATGCTCACTGGCATTGTGGCGCAAGCCGGATTCGGCAGATAATTGTATTTTTAAATCTGTCAAACTAGCAAAGCCGGTTTTTTTCGCAAAACGTACAACGGTTGGTGCACTGATCCCAGTGGCTTCTGCTAATTGACTCGCAGTCATCGACGGCACTTTTTCAGGATTGGCCTCCATGAATGCGAAGAGTTTCTTCTCAGAAAGCGATAACTCATTTTTCATGCTCTCGATTCGGGAAAGAACGCTCATCCTTACACTTCCTTTAGATAGAGTAGTATCCTAAGTATAACATAAGTTTTGGAGGAGCTTTCAAAAGAAACGAAAAGAATAGGTAGATAAACTTGCTTTTTTACTTAGAATCAAGTAAAGTAATTACGTGTGAAAAGCACAGTACCTGTTACTTGGTTTAACGAATCACCAACGTTTTACTCAGTCGCAGGGGAAAAAGAAAAAGAGGTGAAAAACATGGCAATTTCAAAAGAACGCAAAAACGAAATCATCAACAAATTTGCACGTCATGAAGGAGATACTGGTTCTCCAGAAGTTCAAATCGCTGTTTTAACAGAAGAAATCAACCATTTGAACGAACATGCACGTATGCACAAAAAAGACCACCATTCATACCGTGGGTTGATGAAAAAAGTTGGACATCGTCGTAACTTATTAGCTTACCTACGTCAAAAAGACGTACAACGTTACCGCGAATTAATCCAAGCTTTAGGATTACGTCGTTAATCAAACAAAGAAAAGTGAGGTTCAACCCGAATCTCACTTTTTTGCTATGAATCACTGCGACTGGGCGGCGCAAGCCGCACAGAGCAGATGATGAATAGTACTAGGCGAGAGCAACGAGCGTAGTGACCAAGCAGCGGAATCACTGCGACTGCATTGTCGGCTAAAACAGCTGATGCAGTTTGACAGGTAAGCTCGAGCCATCTAAAAAGTGAAACACCGAAATAGCGGCCTTTTGACTGGTGAATCAAAAAGCGCAGCCAAAAAGAATTTTGGGTCCTTGTAAGCAGCATCCTACTAACCAAATGAAAGCAGCGGAACGACATTCCGATTTTTTCATTTGTTTAGTAGTGACTTGCTGGGATCCGATGAAAAGGAGCAGAACATGACAGAAAAACAAGTATTCAAAACAACTTGGGGCGGCCGCCCATTAGAAGTAGAAGTTGGCCAATTAGCCAAGCAAGCAAACGGAGCTGTATTGGTTCGTTATGGCGACACGGTTGTCCTAAGTGCAGCGGTTGCATCTAAGGAAGCAAAAGATACCGACTTTTTCCCATTAACGATCAATTACGAAGAAAAAATGTATGCCGTAGGGAAAGTACCTGGTGGCTTCATCAAACGTGAAGGACGTCCAAGTACGGAAGCAACATTGACTGCCCGCTTGATCGACCGTCCGATCCGTCCAATGTTTGCGGAAGGCTTCCGTAACGAAGTACAAGTTACAAACATCGTAATGAGTGTTGAACAAGATTGTACGCCAGCAATGGCGGCAATGTTAGGTTCTTCTTTAGCGTTATCTATTTCAGATATCCCGTTTGACGGACCGATCGCTGGTGTCGATGTCGGTCGGGTCAATGGCGAATACGTCTTGAATCCAACAGTAGAACAAGCAGAACAAACCGATATCGAATTGACAGTAGCTGGAACGAAAAAAGCCATCAACATGGTTGAATCAGGAGCGAAAGAAGTTTCTGAAGAAGACATGTTAGGTGCGTTATTATTCGGTTTTGATGCTATCAAAGAATTGGTTGCCTTCCAAGAAGAAGTTGTCGCAGCTGTGGGCAAACCAAAAATGGAAGTCAAATTGTTACAAGTAGATGCTGACTTGAAAAAAGAAATTTTCGACGGCTACTACCAAACAATGAAAACTGCTGTTATGACGGAAGAAAAATTGGCTCGTGAAGACGAGATCGATAAAGTCAAAGACACAGTGAAAGAAGTGTATGCAGAAAAATTTGCTGGACATGAAGAGGAAGCACAATTCTTGAAAGAAGTGAAACAAATCGCAGAAGATCTTGAAAAAGATGTGGTTCGCGAATTGATCACCATCGACAAGATTCGTCCGGATGGCCGTCAATTAGACGAAATCCGTCCATTGGCATCAGAAGTTGGCTTATTGCCACGTGTTCATGGTTCTGGTCTATTTACTCGGGGACAAACCCAAGCCTTGTCTGCTTGTACGTTAGCACCTTTAGGTGAACACCAAATCATTGATGGATTAGGGGTTGAAGAATCAAAACGATTCATCCACCATTACAACTTCCCTCAATTTTCTGTTGGTTCGACTGGTCGTGCTGGCTCACCAGGACGTCGTGAAATCGGTCATGGTGCATTAGGCGAACGTGCTTTAGCACAAGTGATTCCTGATGAAACAGACTTCCCTTACACAATCCGTCTAGTTGCAGAAGTATTAGAATCAAATGGTTCTTCTTCTCAAGCAAGTATTTGTGCAGGAACCTTAGCATTGATGGATGCAGGGGTGCCAATCAAAGCACCAGTTGCAGGTATCGCAATGGGACTTGTATCTGATGGTGAAAACTACACGATCTTAACGGATATCCAAGGCTTAGAAGATCACCTTGGCGATATGGACTTTAAAGTTGCTGGAACCAAAGATGGGATCACTGCGTTACAAATGGATATCAAGATCCAAGGAATCACTGAACAAATCTTGACAGAAGCATTAGATCAAGCGAAAAAAGCGCGGATGGAAATCTTAAATGAATTGACATCAACATTGGCTGCTCCTCGTGAAGAGTTAAGCCAATACGCACCGAAGATCGAAATGATCCAAATCGATCCTGCGAAGATCAAAGATGTAATCGGTAAAGGCGGCGACACCATCAATGGCATCATTGATGAAACTGGCGTGAAAATCGATATCGATCAAGACGGAAAAGTTTCGATTGCTTCTGCTGATGCAGAAATGATCCAAAAAGCCATCAAGATCATTGAAGAATTGACGAAAGAAGTAAAAGTTGGCGAAGTGTACCTTGGGAAAGTTGTCCGTATTGAAAAATTCGGTGCGTTTGTCAACTTGATCAAAGGCAAAGACGGCTTAGTTCATATTTCACAACTTGCGAACGAACGGGTCAACAAAGTGGAAGACGTTGTCAAAGAAGGCGACGAAATCTTAGTGAAGGTTACAGAAATCGACAAACAAGGTCGTGTGAACCTTTCAAGAAAAGCACTATTGAACGAAGACAAAGCAGAGAAAAAATAAGCTGCTACTTCTAAATCATAAGCAAAGTCTAGGAAACTGGACTTTGCTTTTTTTGTGTCTAAGTAGCAGCTCTTCAAGAGGGTCTTACTTGACAGGAGTTATTTTTTGCGTTACCGCGAAAAATAAGAGATAATTCAGAATATTGTCTTTGCCATGCAAGCAATAATTCTAAGATGTCAAACGCATCTTATTTAGGATAAGGAGTACGATATGAAACAGACATTTCCAACCGATTTTTTATGGGGAGCATCGATTTCCGCGCACCAAACCGAAGGGGCATATCAAACCGACGGCAAGGGGCTGAGTGTCCAAGATACTCGTCCAAGAGACAACCATGAGATCGCTGATTTTACAGTGGCTGTCGACCATTACCACCAGTACAAAGCGGATATCGCCTTGTTAGCAGAAATGGGGATCAAAATTTTCCGCTTTTCGATCGCTTGGTCGCGAATTTTTCCAGAAGGGCGCGGTACCGTCAATCAAAAAGGATTGGATCATTACAGCGATGTCATTGATGAATTGCTGAAACACGGGATTCAGCCCTTTGTGACGTTGAACCATTTTGACTTGCCGCAAGCATTGGAAGACGAAGGCGGCTGGACAAAACGCAGCACCGTTGAGGCATTTGCCGCATATGCCAAAACGCTGTTTACGGCCTATGGGGATCGAGTGACGCACTGGCTGACGATCAATGAACCAAATATCATGCTGCTGGTGGATCAAAAAATATTAGGGAAAAAGATTCCATTATCAGAAAAATACCAGCAATTTCATCACCTGATGATCGCTGAAAAATATGCCTTCGAAGCGTGTCATGAAATCGTTCCAAATGGCAAAATCGGACCGGTCCCGAATATTTCGTTGGTCTATGCGGCGACTAGTAGACCAGAAGACAACCAAGCAGCGTTGTATTTCAACAGTGTCCGGAACTGGGCTTACCTTGATTTTGCCTGCTTCGGTCGTTACAACACGGTCTTTCAAGATTATTTGAACCAAAACGGGCTCACGATTGACTTTGGTCCGGAGGATGAGGTGTTGATGAAACGGGCTCTGCCTGACTTTGTCGCGATGAACTTCTACACCACAGTGACAGTGGAGCAGCCGACGGAAGCCGGGGATATGAAAAACGGTATCAGCGATCAGCAAAGTGAAGACATTATGGAGCGTGGTTTTTACAAAGGGTTCACCAATACGTTCTTGAAGAAAAATGCCTTCAATTGGACCATCGATCCCTTGGGGCTGAAAACGACGTTGCAGACTCTTTATGATCGTTACCACTTGCCGATCATCATTACCGAAAACGGCTTAGGGGCAGAAGATCATCTAGAAGCAGATGGCACGGTTCATGATCCGTACCGTATCGATTATTTGTCGCAGCATATCAGCCAATGCTTAGCCGCGATCAATGCTGGGGTGGATCTGATCGGATACAGTCCGTGGTCTGCCATTGATTTGATCAGTGTACATGAGGGGATTCGAAAACGGTATGGCTTCATTTACGTGGATCGCAATGATGCACAGGAAAAAGAACAAAAACGAGTGAGAAAAGACAGCTTTTATTGGTATCAAAAGCTGATTGAAGAAGGGGCGATCCCTTCGTTGGAGGAGTAACGATGACAAGTGTTTTTACCTTTTTAGAAACGCGTTTGATGCCGCCTTTGAATAAGTTGGCGAATTTACGCTTTATTCGCGCAATCATGCAAGCAGGGATCATTACGGTCCCTTTTACGATCGTCGGATCGATCTTTTTGATCATCAATAATTTACCGCAGATCATTCCACCACTGGCTGGCTTTTTCGAACAAACGATTTTACGATTTTCACCGCTTTATAGTGTCGTGACCACGATGTCTGTCGGCTCGATTGCTGTTTTTTATTGTTTAGCAACAGGGTATTATTTAACTGAGATTTATCATAAAGAAGATCATTTGACTATGAGCAGTTTTGTAGGGGCGTTATTAAGTTTGTTTGCCTTTTTAATGACGATCATTCAAGTCGACATTACCGATGGGGCAGCTCAATTGCTGCAGTCAGAAAGCGAAACCGCCATTGTTTACAATGGGATCGCCATAGGCGGTTGGATCACACGCTTTAGCGGGGTAGGCATCTTTATTGGGATCATCACCGCAGTGCTTGCTACGTCGGTCTATCGTTTTTGTGTAAGAAGAAAGATCACCATCCAGATGCCTGAAGGAGTTCCTGATGGAGTCAGCAAGGCATTTGCGTCATTGATCCCAGCGATTTTGATCGCCTTTTTGATGGTGGCGATCAATGGAGTACTGGCGGTTTTCCACACGGATCTTCACGGATTGCTGTCCAAACCATTTGAATTTGTGAAAGAGTTGACGGGATCTTGGTTAGGAATCATCGTGATTATGCTCCTTATCCATCTCTTATGGGCAGTGGGGGTTCATGGGACGGCTGTTATTAAAAATAGTTTCATCAATCCCATCCTGTTGGTGGCTCTAACGGAAAATATCGATGGTGCCAATAATATTTTTGCTGGGGATTTCGTGAACATGTATATTTTTATGGGCGGCGCAGGAAGTACGCTTGGATTGGTTTTATTGATGCTGTTTGTGGCAAAATCACAACAGCTCAAAGTCTTAGGAAAAGCAGCGATCTTACCAGGACTTTTTAATATCAATGAACCAGTGATCTTCGGGGCACCGATCGTCTACAATCCGTATTTGATCATCCCCTTTATCATGACCCCTTTGATCAACGTCACGATTGCTTACTTTGCTAGCTCATTTGGCTTTGTCGATAAAGTCATTACTGGCATTCCCTGGATCTCGCCAGTCGGAATTGGGGCGTTTTTAGGAACCGGTGGTGATTTCCGAGCCATCCTGATCGCTTTGATCAACTTAGGGGTTTCCATTCTCTGCTATTATCCATTCTTTAAGATGTACGATGGCAAACTCTACACGGAACAACTTGCCAATCACGCATAAATAGGAAAAAACAGCAAAACGCCCGTTGATGGACTTCTAGTGAAGTGCCAACAACGGGCGTTTTTCTAATGCAAGTAGTGATCACGTATGCAAAGACTGTTGATACAAGACGCAATCATCACAATCTTTGCGAGTTGGTTTGGCTTGATGGGGTGTTTCTTTGTGTAATGGCAAAAGCATACGCAACCCGTTTAAGATAACTAAGATCGTGCTTCCTTCATGACCCACGACCCCTAGAGGCAGCGTGAGAAATTCAAGGAAGTTTGAAGCAATCAGCAACAAGATGACACTGATAGAAAAGACGATGTTTTGTTTGATGATCCGCTGTAATTTTTTAGCCAAACGGTGACTGTCGACCAAGCGCAGCAAATCATTTTTCATCAAGACGATGTCCGCCACATCCATTGCGACGTCAGTTCCTTCGCCCATCGCGATTCCTACACTTGCGGTCGCTAAGGCGGGGGCATCATTGATCCCATCACCGACCATCGCATTGATTTTGTAGGTTTCTTTCATTTCTTTGATCCGAGTGGTTTTCTCATCAGGCAGGCAATCACTTTCGTAGTCAGACAATCCGATTTCTGCTGCGATCACTTTAGCAGTACCTAAATGATCACCCGTCAGCATCGTCGTGTGAATCCCCTGCTCATTGAAGTAGGCAAGACTCTCGCGAGCTTCAGGACGGGGCTGATCCAATAGCGCTAAATACCCTGCTAACACACGGTCACGATTGATATAAATCAAGGTTTTTCCAGCTGCTTTCAATTCGTGGATGCGAGTTTGCTCACTGGCAGCAACAGAGGTTAGATCGACTTCTTTTCCAATCGTCCAATGGGCAGCTTGGTAAGTGGCGGCTAGACCGACCCCCGCTTGTTCTTCCACGGCTAATTCCAATGGCTTTTCATCGTGAAAATACGCCAAGATCGCTTCAGCCAATGGGTGATTTGATTGTTTTTCCATCCCGACGATCAGTTTGGGAATAAAGGGTTCATCCAGCAACAGATGGACATCAGTGACAGCAGGTTTGCCGCGAGTCAGCGTCCCCGTTTTGTCAAAAGCGATCGCTTTGACATTGGCAAAGGCATCTAAGGCTTGTCCGCCTTTGCATAAAACGCCTAAACGAGCAGCGTGAGAAATGGCTGCTAAGGTCGCAGGAGTAGCAGAGGCGACTAAGGCACAAGGAGATGCCACCACCAGTAAGACCATGCCGCGATAAAAGCTTTCTTGGAACCCCCAATTCGTGAAAAACGTACACAAAACGATCATTAGCGGGACGGCGATCAAGACGATCGGCACATAGATCCGTTCGATTTTTTCAATCAGGGTCGCCGTTTGACTTGGCATTTGCTGTGCTTCTTCCACCAATTGAATGATTTTTGCAAAGCGAGTGTTTTCACTCGTTTGGGTAACTTCAATGTACAATGGCTGCCCGAGGTTGATGGTTCCGCCAAAGACTTCACTGCCTAAACGTTTCTCGACAGGAATGGATTCGCCACTGATGGCCGCCTCATCAACGCTGCTGTTTCCTTGGATCACGATACCGTCGATCGGGATCGCACTGCCTTTTGCCACCATAATCGTATCTTTTAACTGAAGGGCTTCGACTGGTACTTCGACGAGCTCCCCAGATTCAATCATTTTTAAGGCAGTCGTTGGTTGCAGTGCCATTAATGAACTAATTTCTCGCGTACTTTTGTTGGTCGTATATTCCTCAAGGGCACCGCTCAAACAAAAGATAAAGGTCAACATCGCCCCTTCAAACCAATGGCCAATGATACAGGCACCAATGGCGGCTAATGCCATCAGTAGATCGACGTTCAACCGTTTGTCGTGCACCAATTCTTGCGTGCCTTCCCAGGTTTGTTTCCAACCCCCGGCAAGTATCGCTAACAAGTAGGGGACAAAGCTATAAGGGATAGAAAAAGATGCCATAAGAAAGCCAGTTGCCATCAATAGCAAACAAGCGATCGTTGAAAAAACAGCCGACGATTCTGATTTACTCATAAGAAACGCCTCCTTTTGAATGTAGTCTAGGAATGAAAAACCGATCCTTTTCTCAAGGAATAATCGATTGTTCCTCCCTCAACTTGAGCATAGCACATTCGAAACCAAGATGGTAAAAAAACAACGTACCTGATAATGAAAGTGATTATCAAGTAGCGATTAAATAACGTTTATGTTCGGATTGCAAATGGAGAATCCGTTATTATAGAAAAATAAACACAAAAAAAGCAGTACAATAAAAAACGAATTGTACTGCTTTTACTTATTTGATGTGGTAGTCAGCGATTGGATTGCTTAACGCAAACTATACTTTGCTAAGGGAATCTGACGTGCTTCACACCACTCTTTGACAGCACCAGAAAAAATCAGCTGAACCTTGGTAAGGTCTTTGGTGCTTGTCTGTCCTGCCATTGTGTAGAGCAGCTGCAGCTGTTCCTTCCATGATTGTAAGGTGGCGATAGTTTCTTCTTTGCCTTTTGACAAAAGCAGCACGAGGATCGTGGCGGATAGTCCTACGCTATCGGCACCAAGGCAAAGTGCTTTGAAGATATCGTAAGCATCTCGAACCCCGCCTGAAGCGATGCGGGTAAAGGGCTGTTGGAGCTCATTTGCTTCCAGCAAGGAAATCACGGTGGATTGACCAAAGGTGTCTAAATACGCCAACTCACGTTTTTTTCGACGAGCATTTTCGATTTGAGTAAAACTTGTGCCGCCGCTGCCAGCAACATCAATCGTTTGTACGCCGATCGCCAGTAACTGCTGAATCGTTTCACGGGACATCCCAAAGCCGACTTCTTTGACGACAACCGGAACGGCAACGGAAGCAATCGTTTTTTCCAATAAGGACAGCCATTGGCTAAATTGACGATCGCCTTCGGGCATCACTAATTCTTGCGGTGCATTAAGATGGATCTGCAAGGCATCGGCATCAAAGAGCTCCACTGCCCGCTGTGCATTTTCAACGGGACTGCCCGCGCCAATATTGGCTAATAAGAAGCCGTCAGGATTGGCTTTACGGACGATACGGAAAGAATCGGCGACACTTGGGTCTTTTAAGGCAGCCGAAACGGAGCCGGTTGCCATCATCAAATCACAGGCTTGCGCGATCTCTGCTAACTCTTGATTGATTTTTAAGGTTTTTTCACTGCCGCCTGTCATGGCATTGATGAAAAAAGGGCTGGAAAATGAGCGGTCAAAGACAGTCGTCGTAATTGACACATCAGCCACGTCAATTTGCGGAAAGGACTGGTGGACCAAGCGAACTGCATCAAAATCGTTGCTGTGTTCTTTATGGAACGCTTTTGCTAAGGAAACATGTTCATCTTTTCGATTCATGATAGGTCCTCCCGGTAATGGTAAACATGCAGCGGCAATGGGGTGATCTCGGCTTTTTCCCACGCACTCATCAATGGTAAAATACCGGTTTTTTGGTCAACGATCACGATACCGCAATCGCCGCCGCCGGCACCGGAAGATTTGGCTGCACCACAATAATTTTCTGCTAGATCACAAAGCTTTTTAAGTGCTGGAGTTTCAATCGGCACACCAGTCAGTGCGGACAACTCCCGCAGGAGCTTTCGATTTTCTGTGATCATTTTTTTGATCGTGCGACTGTCTTCATTTAAGAAGCCGTCGATCAATCGATTGACGCAGTCTTTGCTGGCTGCTAAAAAGGCGGCATAGGCGTTTTCTTTTTCTTCTTTGGATTGATAGACTTGATCCACTAAATCAGAAGTAGAGGCAGGAGAGCCTGTCCAACCAATCAATAGTCGAAGCGATTTCGGAACCGTCAAGGGACGGATCGATAATCCTGGCCAATCGAAAGCGATCAATTCTGTTAAGGTATGGTCCTTTTGTTTGGCTAAGACCCAGTCGTGATCGAAGGTTGAAAAAGCGATCCAGCCGCCATAACAAGAGGCTGCAATATCACCGCACGACCCATTGCCTTGAACAGCGAGATGGGCAAGAGCCGCAATTTTGAATTGGGTCAACCGATCCATTTCCATTTGATAGTACAGATTCAATGCTTTGACCGTGGCAACAGTCACGGCGCCGCTGGAACCGAGGCCATATTTGCGGCCGTTCGAGTTATCCAGTTCACTGGTCACTTTTAAATCGTAAAAGGAAAGGGGAATGCCTTTTTCTTGGGCATATTTTTCCGTCAGACGAATGGCTGCCAAAATATAGTGGAAAGGATTATCCCGATGGTCTAAGACTAATTCGCCTTTGCGACGCGTCCAGCGAATCGGCAGGTCGCTGTATTGGGCAGACTGGATGCTGCCGTTTTTACGGGCCTCTTCCACATTGACCGTAATAAATTGGTCAACGGCAACGATGATTGCAGGATGACCAGGTTCGACAACCGCGTATTCACCAGCAATAAATAGTTTTCCGGGAACAGATAGTTCAATCATTTCGACACTCCTAATCGATGGCTTCTTAATGGCTTCTTAGTTGATGGCAGAAGATTCTTCCACCGGTAAAAAGGCTAATCCTTTGCCCGCATGAGCAGTTACTAATTGTTCTGAGGCAAAGTGAGCACTTAATTCACGTAAAATCGTTTGTTCTTCTTGTTTTTGGCATAAAACTTTGACATTGGGACCAGCATCCATCGTGAAATAGCAAGCCAATCCTTTTTTTCGCAGCATTCGGACACATTCCATGGCTCGTAAAGATTCAGAAGACCAATAAGTAAAAGGTGGTTCGGCGGCTAAGGTCGTTCCATGCATTTTCAAGGCGTTGGCCTCGGTCGTTTCACCTAAAGCAGTAAAGTCTTTCTCGGCAATCGCTTGTTTCATTTTCACGAGATCAGTTGCGGTGGCAGTAAGCCAACCCGGATAAAAGCTCGAGGTTTCAACGGTTCGGCGCATCCCCTCACGACTGGAAACTTCTTTGGCTTGTGCGTTGATCAAAATAAAGATCATACTCAATTCTTCTTCCCAGCCATTCGACGGCACTTGCGTGGCAAAAGAAGTCTCATCGGTGCCTTGATGCCATTCAGCAAAGCCGCCGTAGATACTCCGACACGCCGAACCAGAACCGCGACGGGCCAAACGGGATAATTCTTGCTCCGACAAGTTTAAGTCCAGTGCTTCACTACAGGCACCCGCCAATGCCGCTAATCCACTGGCAGAAGAGGCAAGTCCGGCAGCGGTTGGGACGAAGTTTTGACTTTCCACCGTGGCATACCACGGGCAGTCCGCTTTTTTTCGTACCAGATCCAAAAAGTCCGCAACTTTTTTTGTGGCAGCGTCTGTTTGCACCACGCCATCCAGCGTAAAGCGATCCTGTGGAAAATCGGGTGAAAAAGCCACCGTTGTTTCTGTGTAAAAAGCATCGAGGGTCAGGGACAAACTATTGTTCATCGGTAAAATGAAAGTTTCATCTTGTTTTCCCCAATACTTGATCAATGCGATATTCGTGTAGGCACGAGCCTTTCCCTTATACATGTTCATAAACTCCTAATCCTTGTATCCATGCCGCACGAGCGCCATCGGACAATAAAATACGGCTGATATTCTCAGCCTGTTCCTTCGTTTTGGTTAGTGCGATCATACAGCCGCCTCGGCCCCCGCCGGTCAGCTTCGCCCCATAAGCCCCGTGTGCCAATGCTGAGGAAACCAACTGATCCAGTTGCTGATTGCTGACCCCTAACTGCTGCAGTGCCTGATGGGCATTGTTCATGCTTTCGCCTAATATTTCTAATTGATTGGCTATGATGGCCTCTTTGGCTCTTTTGGTTTCGATCCCTAAACGCTGGATCGCTTGACTAGCCAGCTGCTTGCTAGTTTCAAAAAGATGGGCGACACTTTTGACAGCTTCTCTCGTTTGCCCTTTGATGCCAGTATCAGCGACGAGCAAATAACCGTCGATCGTGAGGGGAAACGAAGTGATGGGATGCCCTTTGATAAAGTAAATGGCATCTGTCCCACTGGCTGCCGCAGCATCGATCCCGCTAGGATTGCCATGAGCGATTTTTTCAGAAAAGTTGACATAGGTCATCAATTCTTCTTTTGTAAAGTCTTTTTTGATCCAATCAAAAAAAGCGCGAGTCAGTGCAACAGCGACCGCCGCGCTAGAACCCATTCCCCGTTCAGAAGGGATAGTGCTGACGATGGAGGTTGCAAAAGGACCCGTGTGGAAGTCTTGTTGCAGACGATGCAGCAAGTCTTTGACATTTTTTAAGTGGCTGGGGACTTCTTCAAGCAGACCGTGATAGTAACTTGAAATCAAGGTGTTTGTTTCATTTGCTGTGATCTCGACTTGTACTTTTGCTCCCGCAAAAGGGAAAGCAATTGCTGGTTCACCGTAAACAACTGAATGTTCACCCATTAAGATGATTTTTCCTGTAGCTATGCCAGTACCAATTGACATTATTTTCCTCATTTCTCTAGGGAGCTTACCCCACATGATTCGTTTATCGTTTGTCAGTCAATTGTAACTATCTCCTGACAAAAACACAATTTAATTAAAGATCCTTTCCTATTTTACTAGAAGAAGGCTCTTTCGTTAAGCATTCCGTATGAGATTTCAAAAAAAAGCAAAAATCTTTAAACTTTTATTGAAAAAATTCTTGATCTGTGCTTCAAAAGTTTTAATTGACGGCACAAGATATAGTGTTGTATAGTTGATATCGCAAATGCAACATACAATATTTAGTGATGAGTGAGTTGGGGGATATGAGCGTGATCGTATTAGCAGGAACGATTGGTGCCGGTAAATCAAGTTTGACCGCATTGATCGCCAATCATTTTGGCAGTCAAGCCTTTTATGAATCGATCGATGACAATGAAGTGTTACCATTATTTTATGCAGATCCAAATAAATATGCGTTTTTACTGCAAATCTATTTCTTAAATAAACGATTTGAAAGTATCAAGCAAGCCATGAAAGACGACAATAACGTCCTGGACCGTTCTATTTATGAGGATTCACTGTTGTTCCATTTAAATGCGGACCTTGGGCGAGCGACCGATACCGAGGTCAAAGTCTATGATGAATTGTTAGCCAATATGTTAGAAGAGCTGCCGTATGCAGCCCACAAAAAGCATCCAGATCTTTTGGTGCATATTCGCGTTTCTTTTGAAACGATGCTCGAGCGTATTGAAAAACGTGGGCGGGAATATGAGCAGTTGACCTTTGATCCTTCGTTATACGACTACTACAAAGAGTTGAACAAACGCTACGATCAATGGTACGAAGAGTACAATGAGAGTCCAAAGATCCAGATCGATGGCGATCAATTCAATTTTGTCGAAGACCCGCAAGCGGCACAGGCCGTTTTAACAATGGTGGAAGATGCTTTGAAAGACGCCCGCAAATAGCAATAGCCGATACAGCCAGAAAAGTCCTTTGATTGGGCTTCTGGCTGTTTTCTTTTATAATAGAAGAAAGCAAGAGTGGAGGATGGACTGTGGAAAACAAACATGTCTTTTATGATGGAAACTATGAATGGATTCAAGTCGACCAGCAAGACGCAAAAAGCGTGATGGCACTACAAAAACAATATCATCTTTCGGATGAGATGCTTACGTATTCTCTAGATAAAAACGAACGCGCACGAGTCGAATACGATGCCGAAGAAGAAGCATTGCTGCTGGTTTTCAACGTACCTCAGCAAGAAAAGCGAGACAATCATTTTGAGACCAGCCCGATGACGTTTATTTTAAAAAAGAAGCAGATCTTTACTTTTGCCTCCCATGATACCCGTTATGTGATTCCGATGATGGAGCGCTTGATCCTGCAAAACCCGCTGCAAACACCGCTGCACTTTTTGTTTCAAAGCTTATTCTTGATTTCAGGCACGTTTTTTCCGCTAGTCGAAGAAGTCAATAGTGAACGGATTCGCTTGAATCAGCGACTTCGGGAAAAAACCACCAATAAAAACCTGCTGCAAATGTCCGATTTGGAAGTCGGTTTAGTCTTTTTAGTGTCTGCCACGAAACAAAATGCGGTCCTCTTGGAGCAGATCAAAGCGTTATCCATTTATCGCTTGATGGATGATGACGAGCGGGAACAGCTGGATGATGCCCTGATCGAAGCCAAACAGGCAGTGGAAATGACGTTGCTGGCTTTTCAAATTTTAGAGCAACTATCTGGAACCTATAATAATCTGTTAAACAATAACTTGAATGATACCATGAAGTTTTTGACCGTTTGGTCCCTCTTATTGACTGTGCCTTCCATCGTCACCAGTTTCTTTGGCATGAATGTTCCACTGCCTTTTACCAATAGTATTTTCGGTTGGGGGATTGCCTTATTGATCAGTTTAGTGTTATCCATCTGGATGTTGATTGCTTTATGGCGCAGAATTCGTTAATCGATCACCAAACCTAGACCTGCGGCGATGACCAAGGCTTGTTCTTGATCGACCGTTAGCCCCTGCAATTGTTCAAAGGACAACGCGATCTTTTGAAATTGATTGGTCCGAAAATCTAAAGTTGCTAATTTTGTGTGAAACCAGTTGCTATTGTTCAACTGGTTTTCTTGTAGCGTCAAGTGTTTCCAATCCATTTCATAAAACTCACTGTCGTTTAGCTGGCACTGACGAAACAGCATCGTCCGTAAATTGGTGTTGCTAAAAGAAGCAAAGTTCGCCACGCAATCTTCAAAGGTGCAGTCACGGAAATAGCTTTCCGCAAAATTGGTGCCAGTCAATTTGCATTGTTTAAAGTGAACCCGATGAAAGCTGGCGCCAAAACATTCCAGATTAGAAAAATCGCAATTCTCAAAAAGAACGTTTTGGCATTCCCATTGACTCAAGCGTGTTTTTTGCATCGTCACTTTCTTGAAATGACATTGCTTCAAGATGAGATTTTTGCAAGCATCATAGCTATAGTCACCGCCTTCGAAGAAAGCACCTTCGAAAAGCAGTTCTTCTTCTAAATAAAAATCCTGTGGCTCTAATGCCGACAATAAGGGCAGTAGTGGCAATACGATTTTTTTCTTCATCAAGATCCCATCCTATCTGTTTTTCTCTTCAGTATAACACGGCGAATCGCTGCCGCAATAGGTACGAAAAAGCGGTAGAATATTGTGAAATTTATTCAATCGGTTTACAGAATGCTTTTATAACAAGGAAAATCCTTAGGTTTAAATACATAATTTTTCACAATATTTTTACTTGCAAGACGAAAATAATTTTGATATAGAAACTCAACCCGCTGAAAGTGACGTATATCAACGAAAAACTGTCATAAATTTTTAAAATCGCGAAAAAGTTGATAGTTTTCAAATTCACAAGCAAGCTATAATGACAATGTAAACAAAAGGAGGAAATTTTCCATGACAAAAACAGTTATTATCGGTGCAAACCACGCGGGGATTGCTGCTGCCAATACACTATTAGATAACTACAAAGACCAAGAGGTCGTAATGATCGACCGTAATACAAACTTAAGCTACCTAGGTTGTGGGACTGCTTTATGGGTTGGACGTCAAATCGATTCATACGAAGGCTTGTTCTATACAAAACGTGAAGATTTTGAAGCAAAAGGTGCAAAAATCCATATGGAAACAGTGGTTGACCATATCGATTTTGAGAAAAAAGAAGTGCACGCTGTAACCAATGACGGTGAAACGATCGTTGAATCTTATGATAAAGTTGTCATCGCAACTGGTTCTGTACCGATTTCACCAAAAGTACCTGGACGTGACTTGAAAAACATCCATTTCTTGAAAAAATTCCAAGACGGACAAACGGTTGATAAAGAGTTAGCATCAGAAGACGTGAAAAACGTTGCCGTTATCGGTGCTGGTTACATCGGTGTTGAAATTGCTGAAGCAGCAAAACGCCGTGGCAAAAATGTGTTGCTTTTTGATGCAGCGACACGGGCATTGCCAAACTACTACGACAAATGGTTTACAGAAGATATGGACAAAAACTTAGCTGACAATGGCATTGAATTGCATTTCGGTGAATTAGCACGTGAATACAAAGGAACAGAGAAAGTAGAAGCAGTTGTAACAGACAACGGCGAATACCCAGTTGATCTCGTGATCAACGCGATCGGTTTCTTACCAAACAACGAGCTAGGCAAAGATCATTTGGAATTGTTTGCTAACGGCGCGTACTTAGTGGACCGCCATCAACGGACAAGCGATGCAGATGTTTACGCAGTCGGTGACTGTGCAACGGTGTACTCAAATGCTTTGCAACAAACAACGTATATCGCATTAGCAACGAATGCCGTACGTTCAGGGATCGTCGCTGCCCATAATATCGGCGGAACGTCTCTAGAATCAACAGGCGTTCAAGGATCAAACGGGATTTCGATCTTCGGCTACAACATGGTTTCAACTGGCTTGTCAGTCGAAGCTGCCGAACGTAATGGCATGAAAGTGAAATACTCTGATTACGAAGATACCCAAAAACCAGGCTTCATGAAAGAAAATGCGACAGTTAAGATCCGCATCGTCTATGAAGAAGAAACACGCCGCATCGTTGGTGCACAAATGGCGTCACGTACATCTGAAATCGCAATGGGCATCCACATGTTCTCACTAGCGATCGAAGAAGGCGTAACGATCGACAAGATGAAGCTATTAGATATCTTCTTCTTGCCTCACTTCAACCAACCATATAACTACATCACGATGGCTGCATTGAAAGCAGAATAAGAAACACGAAAGTCGGAGCGTATGCTCCGGCTTTTTTTTGAAACAATCATGAAAACTGTTGACAATAAGAGAAAAAAGCAGTATACTATAAAAGTTGAGAAATAAAAGCAGAAGCACCCGCTTCTCGCCTGAGTGAAGATATCGCTGGGCAGAATAGGATTCCTACCATTTATTTGTGTGGAGTACGTGCGGGTTCGTGAAGAACTCGTTTTTTTATTGTCTGATTTCGAATCGACAAGCTTTTCTTTCTCTCAAAAAACTCGGAGGTGAATGACCATAGCAAAGGATATGATGGTAAACGACGGCATTCGTGCACGTGAATTGCGTTTGATTGATCAAAACGGCGAACAACTTGGTGTAAAGAGTAAAGCTGAAGCATTGCAAATTGCAGAACGAGCAAACCTTGATGTGGTATTGGTGGCACCAAATGCTAAGCCGCCAGTAGCAAGAATTATGGATTACGGGAAATTCCGCTTTGAGCAACAGAAAAAAGACCGTGAAGCTCGTAAGAAACAAAAAGTAATCAACATTAAAGAGGTTCGTTTAAGTCCAACGATCGACGTCAATGATTTCAACACAAAATTGCGTAATGCACGTAAATTCCTTGAAAAAGGGGACAAAGTGAAAGCTTCGATCCGTTTCAAAGGCCGTGCCATTACCCATAAAGAAATTGGTCAGAAAGTGTTAGATCGTTTGGCGGAAGAAACTGCTGATTTGGCAACTGTTGAGCAAAAGCCAAAAATGGATGGCCGCAGTATGTTCTTAGTATTAGCACCAAAAAACGATAAATAATGACTCACTGAGTTTCAGTTTAAAGTCAGATAACGAAAGATTTTGAGGAGGAAATTAGTTATGCCAAAACAAAAAACACACCGCGGATTAGCAAAACGCGTAAAACGCACTGGCGGCGGCGGATTGAAACGCTTCCGTGCCTTTACCAGTCACCGTTTCCACGGCAAAACAAAAAAACAACGTCGTCAATTGCGTAAAGCTTCAATGGTTTCAGCTGGCGATTACAAACGTATCCGTCAACAACTAGCACGCATGAAATAATTGCGTAACCCAAGCTTCACGTATACAAACAATTATCGATTTTCATATTAGGAGGAATTATACATGGCACGTGTTAAAGGTGGAACAGTAACTCGTAAACGTCGTAAAAAAGTGCTTAAATTAGCAAAAGGTTACTACGGTTCTAAACACACTCTATTTAAAACAGCAAAAGAACAAGTAATGAATTCATACAACTACGCATACCGCGATCGTCGTCAAAAGAAACGCGACTTCCGCAAATTGTGGATCGCTCGTATCAACGCAGCGGCTCGTATGAATGGCTTAAGCTACTCAAAATTGATGCACGGCTTGAAATTAGCTGAAATCGACATCAACCGCAAAATGTTAGCTGACTTGGCTGTAAACGATGCAACAGCATTTACTGCATTAGCTGACCAAGCAAAAGACGCTTTAAACAAATAATCCATCGTTGGCAACAACGTTAGCCCCGCTCTTGAGCGGGGTTTTTTGTTTTTTCTCGATGACCGAAGAATGGTTTCTCACTATCTTTCATATGTTTCTTTCCATTAAGCGAAAAATAGATTATACTTTTGAAAACGTTTGTTTTATTTATCTTACGATTTTTCCACGAACACTGCAGCAAAAGGAGCATACGATGGCAATTGATTTATGGCGGCATTTTAAAAAAGGATTGACGGTATATGTTGGGATTGGAATTGCGGTCTCATTTTTGAGTGCCGCGAATGTTTTTTATTTTCAAAAACTACTCGATTCATTTGGCAAGACACTTGATTGGCCAGTTGTTTTTATCTATGGGTTAACGCTAGTACTGGTACCGCTTTTGTCCTATCTAGAGCAGAAACCAAAAACAACATTGTACAACAGCATGTATTTCTATCTCAAAGAACAAGCTTTAGTAAAAATCAGCAAGATTGCCTATTCCGAGTACTTGCAGATCGGCTCTGGAGCACTCTTACAGAAAACCGAAGCGGGAGCAGCGGCTGGCAGAAATATCCATTTGAATTTTTATGGACGCTTGTTTAAAGAATTGCTTCCCGAAACACTGTTTAACTTAGCTTTTATTGCTATGATCGATAAAAGGTTGATTCCAGCGATCCTTGTGGGCTATCTAGTGGTGTTTATCGTGACCAATCTGCTTTTGAAAGTTTTACGCTCTCTCAAAGAACGTGCGCTAGTTTCAGAAGAAGCCATGAACAGCACCTTTATTCGCGGACTAACGGAAATGGTCACGTTTCGGATCAATAAACGGTTTGAAAAAGAGATCGCACAATATAAAAACATGTCTGCTGACACAACAGAACGTTTGACAAAAATGACGATGATCCATGAGTTTTTCTTTGGTTTTTTTGCAGTTTTAGTCGCATTGATCAAAGTCGCAATTGTGGTACTGGCATTTACAAATCAGATTACGGTCAGTTTGGGCGGTTTAGCAGCACTGATTATTTATGTGGATCGAATCTACACGCCTGTTGCAATATTTAACGTGATTTTTGTTCAATACAACTTAGATAAAGTTGCCTTTGCACGGTTAAACGAATTTTTCTATCTGCCAGAGGACAAAGCATTAACACAAGGCGATGCATTGTCTGAGACCATCAACTGCATCACAGTTAAGGATCTATCCGTCACACTTCAAGAAAAGCAAATCTTAACCAATAGCACACTGGAGCTGAAGCGGGGAGCGATTTATGGGTTAGTAGGAGAAAGCGGCGCAGGAAAATCAACGCTGGTCAAAACGATTTTAGGCTTGTATCAGCCGACGACCGGTGCGATCCTGATCAATCACAAAAATTTAGCTGCTTACAACTTAAATGATTTCTATGAGCATATCTTTTATCTATCGCAAGATGCGCCAATCTTCCAAGGAACGCTGAAAGAGAATATTATTTTTGATAAGGAAATCGCAGACGAGGAAATCATAGCGGTATTAGAAAAATGTCAGTTAGGCGCATTCTATCAGACACTCAAGGGAGGACTGTCTGCTGAAATTGGAGAAAAAGGAGCCAACCTTTCTGGTGGGGAAAAACAGCGAATCGCTTTTGCCCGATTGTTTTTCTCAGACGCAGAAGTCATTGTTCTTGATGAAGCCACATCTGCTTTAGACGAAACAACAGAAGAAAAGCTTTTTGCAGTGATCAAAGACCAATTGAAAAATAAACTAGTCATTATGATCACCCATCGCCCGAAAAATTTGATTTATGCGGATGAGATCATTGAATTGAAAAAAACACAGGTTGAAGCGGCTTCATCATAAAAGCAGCTTCAACCTGTGTTTTGATCAGTGCATCAGTAAATGCGGCAGTGTACTAAGCCATGCGATGATGCCGACAATCAAGGCAAAGACCAAGACGATGACTGTTTTTGAGAGGAAATCTTTTTTGATGTCCCGCTTTTTCCTAATGGCATCGAGGTCTTGATTTTCCATGAAGGCAACGATCTCTTTATACGTTTTGATATTTTGGGTTTTCTTGATTTTTTCGATCTTTAATGCGGCATACATGGAGACGAGCCAAAAACATAGAGGAGGGGCAATCCACCAGTGTCCTGGTAAAAAGAGAGCAGGCCCAACAGATAATGCGGCCAACAATGTAAAGACCAACATTATTTTCGTGTAGTGATCCATTGCTGTTTTCTCAATCGTTTCTTTCATTTGTTCAATATCCCCTTTGACTAATTCATCTAAAGAAACATCAAATAGAACACTGAGCAATAATAAGTTGTGAACATCAGGATAACTTTTTTCATTCTCCCAATTTGAGATCGTTTGTCGGGAGACATAGAGTTTTTCTGCCAGCCCTTCCTGAGAGAGACTTAATCGTTCCCGATGTTTTTTTATTTGTTTGCTTAAGTTCATTTTATCCGCTCCTTCTACCATTAGTGTAGGCCAATGTCTGCTTTTTAACGATCAAATGTCTTTGACAACGCCTTGAAGTCAAGTGTCAAAATGTTTTTACAGTTGGGTTTATGCTGTTTACACAGCAGTACAGCGTTGATTTTCTTCAACGAATAAGCGACAGTCAGCTTTCTTATTGTTTTTTTTTAGAAGCACCTGCTGGTTTCTTAATAAAGAAAATGATGAAGAGCATGTGCTGATTTTTAATGTTTGTCTTTATCTATTATTCATTAATTTCGCAAAGATGGGAAGAGGAGAAAACAACTAAGCGTGTGAAAGATTCATTTTTCCATTAGTGATTCTTTAAAGGTACCTGTGTGTTGAAATGGAGCCATTCAGAAGTGACGTCTGTTTGTTGGTTCTGTTCTAGAAGAAAATCGACTGTTGATAAGCATATCTCCCCATAAAAACGTCTGCTTTGTGCTATACTGAGGCTTTGTAAAAATAAGTTTGTACAAGCAAGCAGCAACGGTTTTTTCATTGATTGCTTGCAAGAAGGAGCGTATACGCAGTGAAAAAACTAAAGGTTCAAGATTTAATTGCAGTGGGGATCTATACAGCGATCTATTTTCTTTTAATGAGCGTCTGTCTATTGATTTTGCGTTTTGTGATCCCAGGTTTTCATAATTTATTTATTCCAGCAGTCACCGCTTTGTTTTCTGGCATTATCTATCTGATTTTATTGAATAAAGTACCGAAATTTGGCGCAATCACCATTATGGGTACCGTGGTAGGGCTCTTTTTTTTGATTTCAGGACATTTTCCATTGGCCTTTTTGCCCAATATGATTTGTGCCTTAGCAGCTGATTTGATCCAATACAAAACAAAGCTCAAAGAGAACGTTCGCGTACTGGCGAGTTATATCGTCTTTAGTTTTGGCTTGATGGGTCCGATCTTACCCCTGTGGTTTATGAAAAATGCCTACATCGATTCATTAGTGGCTCGCGGAAAAGATGAAACCTACATTGCCGGCGTGTTTGCTCATACCTCCAATTTGATGTTAGGGCTTTGTGCATTGGCGGTTTTGATTGGTGCGGTGGCTGGTTTAGGTATCGGCAGTCGCTTGATGGAAAAACATTTTCAACCAACGATCCAATCGCATAAAGGGTGAGGAATGTGTCGAAAACAAGGTTTGATCCCCGCAGCAAATTAGCGGTGATTCTCTTTGCTAGTTTTACTATGATGGTGACCATCAGCTGGATCGATGAGTTTGCCTTTGTCACTTTCTTACTGCTGCTATTTATAGTCAGCGGCTTTTGGAAAAAAGGCTTGCTGCTCTATGGCGTGTTTGTCTTGCTGACACTGGCAGATAGTTTTTTGTTTAGCCAAGGAAACCACGCATTGATCGTGTTGCTGGATTTCTTTTCCGTCGGTTATCGCCGCTTATTGCCAACGATCATGGCGGCGGCTTTTGCCATTAGCGGAACGAAAAACAGTGAGTGGATGGCGGCATTGCAAAAAATGCACGTGCCCAATGTATTATTAGTCCCGTTGGCTGTCTTATTTCGTTTTTTCCCAACACTGGTACAAGATTTCAAAAGTATTCGCCAAGCGATGCGCTTTCGCGGCATCTCGCTGTCGGCAGGATCGATCTTGCTTCATCCACTGCAAAGTGCGGAGTATTTTTTGATCCCATTACTGATGTCGGCTGAAAAGACCGCAACCGAACTGTCGGCTACGGCGCTGGTTCGCGGGCTAGCATCAGAAACTCCCCATACCACCGTCCACGAACTGAAGCTGCGCTGGTGGGATGGCTTGGTCTTTTTAGCATTATGCGGCTTTATCGTGAAAAGGATGTGGCTTGGATGATCACATTAGAACAAGTGTCAGTGAAACGAGAAAATCGGACCGTATTATCTGAGCTCTCTTTGACGGTCGCAGCTGGGGAAGTCATCGTTTTGTGCGGCGCTAGCGGCAGCGGAAAATCGACCTTGCTCAATGTTTTGAATGGCTTGATCCCTGAGCTGTATCCCGCCGAAGTGCAAGGAAAGATCCGTGTCGGAGAAACAGACTTGCCAGTTGCCGATTTCTCCCATTATGCCCAGACGATTGGCGTCGTCTTTCAAAACCCCAAGACTCAATTTTTCACAACGGATGTCTATTCGGAGTTGGCTTTTTCAATGGAAAATGCGGGCGTCGCACCAGAAAACATTCGACAGCGAATCACCGAAGTAGCGCAGCAGTTTTCCTTGACCCCGTTGCTTGATGCTAGTGTCTTTGACCTTTCTGGTGGGGAGAAACAGCTGATTGCTCTCGCTGCAGCCACGATGTTGCCCCATGATGTGTTCCTATTGGATGAGCCTTCCAGCAATTTGGATCAAGAAGCGATCCAAAAGTTGACTCAAGGGTTGGCTTCTTTAAAACAACAAGGGAAAACCATTGTGATCGCCGAACACCGCTTGGCGTATTTGGCGCCACTGGCAGATCGCTTCTGTCTATTAGAAGCAGGACGATTGCGGGCGTCTTATCCAGCAGCTCAGCTTTTGTCACTATCAGAGGAGGCAATTCACGAGTTGGGATTGCGAAAAGTAGGCGAGTCGGCATTGGAAACTCAGCACTGCCGAGAATCTTTGCCAGAAAAATCTGGATTAACGGCAACGCATCTTCAGATCAAGCAATCAAAACGCTCGGCAAACAGCAGAAATTGGGCGCTCAACTTGCCTGAACTACAACTGCCGATGAAGCAAGCTGTGGGGATCGTTGGACCAAATGGTGCTGGCAAAAGTACGTTGGTGCAAGTCCTGTCAGGATTGAAAAAATGCCCAGAAGCAGTATTTGCCATCAATGGACAAAAGCGAACCCAAAAGCAGCTGCTGCAGGAAAGTTTTCTTGTGATGCAGGATGTCAACTTGCAGCTGTTTTTTGAAACGGTGGAAAAAGAGTTGCTGATCAAAGCCCAAAACCCAGCGCGCTTTGAAGAAATTGTCTCATTGTTGCACTTAACACCACTCCTTGCCCGTCATCCACAAAGCTTGTCGGGTGGGGAAAAACAACGAGTTGCGATTGGCAGTGCCTTGCTTTCTGGCAAACGTTTGTTGTTTTTCGATGAACCAACGAGTGGGTTGGATTTGCAGCAAATGGAAGAAGTCGCAAAACTGTTGCGAACAGTCGCTAAGGAAGTTGATCTGTTAGCGGTGATCAGTCATGATCGTGAGTTTTTAGCTGAAACATGTCCTTACGTGCTTCAACTCCAACAAGGGGAACTCGTTGGCACGTATCAGCTAGCAAAAAATATGGAATAAATGAAAGACGGAGTGGACCTTGGTTCATGCCGTCTTTTTTTGTTGAACATGAAAAAATCTTCATGATTTTTTTCTTTCAATCAGTTAGGAAGTTTCGAAAAAATCCGTTATGATAGAAGCAAAACAGGAGGAGGAGCGCATATGGCCTTGAAGATCTTGCTAGTAGAAGACGAAGAAAGTTTAGCCAGTTTTATTCAGACCGAATTGACTTTTGAGGGATATGACACGGTCTGGGCCAAAGATGGGCAAGAGGCATTGACCTTGTTCAATCAGCAAGCAAATGCTTTTGATCTGATTTTATTGGATTGGATGCTGCCAATCTATGACGGCATCACAGTGGCGCGGCGGATACGTAAAGAAAGCGACATCCCGATTTTGATGATGACCGCCAGAAATCAAACCGCCGATGTGGTGACGGGGCTTGATGTCGGATTAGATGATTATTTAACGAAACCTTTTGAAATCGAAGAACTGTTTGCCAGAATTCGGGTGATCGAGCGGCGGTTGCAACGAGAAGCCAAACAACAAAAGAACCAGCAAAACCAATTAGTGGCGGGGGAGCTGATGATGGACATCGCCAAGCACTTAGTTCAGGTTGCCGGTGAAACCATTGAGTTGACGCCAAAAGAGTTTGGCATTTTATATGAATTGATGAAAGAACCTGAGGTCGTCAAAACGAGAGATGACCTATTGAATGAGATTTGGGGCTATGAATACGACGGCCAAACGAATGTTGTAGATGTCTATATCCGCACACTGCGGAACAAGCTGGATGTTTGCGGCAAAGGCAAAATGATCGCAACCGTTCGTGGATTAGGCTATGTCTTGAGGACCGATCATGAAGAATAAATCAGCCAACCAACGTAGAAAAACAGCCCAATTTCAATTGACGAGCCGCTTTTCCTTGATTCTCTTTGGTCTGCTGATTCTCTTCAATCTGCTGTTTATTTTATTATCCGTAGGTTATTTGTTTGAACATATCGAAAATCGTGCCAGCAACATCCTTGAAGCCATCGAAAAAGGTGAGGCATCAGGGGATGCCTGGGACTTTCTCGTCAATGCCTATGTCTCGGCAGATGAAGAAGACGCCCTGCAAGTGATCTTAGCCGATGGCAGTGTCGTTTCATCAGAAGATGCGGAAGAGATTTTTGCCGGTATCAATCAAGGGCGAGTGATTCCTTTTCTCGAAGACATCGTTTTTACAGAGGAGGGCATCTATTACACGAAAACCCAAGAAGTCGATGGGGATCAGGTGACGATCGCTATCAATGGGGAGGATAGTGTGGAATTAGCCTATGGCCTCTTTATGATCAGCAGTTTCTTGAATCTGATCGCTGTTGTCGTGGGCAGTCTGCTGATTTATTGGAGTGTCGGGAAATGGAGTCAGAAACTTACCGGCATGGCGCAAGAAATTGCTGCCATTGAACAAAGCCGAACAGGAGAACTGACGGTTTCTGAAGAGCCCATCGAGATTCGTTCGGTGGCATTGGCTTTCAATAAATTATTGAAAGAACAGCGAGAGACGATTGAGCGGGAAAAACGGTTCGTTGCCGATGCTTCCCATGAGCTGCGAACACCTTTAGCTGCGATTCGCGGACATGTCCAATTGATCCAGCGGCGTGGAACCAAACATCCCGAAGTCATTCCTTCCTCAATGGCGTTTATCGACAAAGAGTCGAAGCGTTTGGAAACATTGAGCAATCAATTGCTGGACCTAGAAAAAAATCAATCCCAAGATGAAATGACCCTCGTTGATGTTTCTCAGATCGTCCGAGAAGAGTGTGAAAAACAAGCGACGATCGTTCCGCAATCGATTGAATATTTTGTGGAGAACCAATGTATGAAACGTGGGCATAAACGTGACTTCCAGCAAATCATCCAAAACCTGTTAGAAAATGCCGCGAAGTATTCGCCTGTTGATCAGCCGATTCATGTGACCTTGACACAAGAGCAAAGGCAGTTGTCTTTAACCGTCGCCGATTTTGGCATTGGGATTCCCGATGACAAGAAAGCCTTGATTTTTGAACGGTTCTATCGGGTAGAAGATTCTCGTTCTAGCCAGATTGCCGGTTCAGGCATTGGGCTTTCACTGGTAAAACAGCTGGCAGACAAATATCATGCCAAAATCACCGTGATAGACAATCAACCGCAAGGCAGTATCTTTAAACTTGCCTTTCCAAATGAAAGAGAAAGATGAAGATTTTTTTAGATTTTCTTCAAGCATTTTTGATTCTTTTTCATGAGGAACTTGTTATTCTAAATATATAGAAAAAAGGAATACACAAACAATTGGAGGAATGAAACATGAAAAAAACAACTATTTTATTCGGAATTGCCGCATTAGGATTATTGGCAGGATGTACACAAAACAACACGGGAAATTCAGAACCTGCGCAAAACAGCAGCTCAAGCACAGCAGTTGCCTCATCGAGTGAAACAACGTCGTCACAAGCAACAGACAGCTCTTCAAGCAGTGCAGCGATCGCCAATGGCGGCTTACCTACGGTGACCGTAGAAGAAGCGATCCAAATATTCCAAGACAAATACCCAGATGCAGCGATCACTTCGATTGATTTGGATACTTCTTTTGGCAATTACTTCTACCAAGTAGAAGGGGTGGGTGACACGAATGAGTTTGAATTAAAGATCGATGCAGAAACCAAAGAAACTTCTGAAGAAAGAACGGAAAAATTGGATACCGATGAACAAAACGGTGTCAAAAAAGATGCCGATCAATTGGACCTAACCAACTTGCTTTCATTGGAAGAAATTTCTGATATCGCCGTGAAAGAAGCTGGCGGCGGTCAAGCAACAGATTGGTCATTAGACAAAGAAATGAATGTAACCTATTGGGAAGTCAAAGTAGAAGATGGCAACAAACAAACAGATGTGAAAATCAATGCCCAAACAGGTGAAGTACTAGAAACCGAATTGGATGACTAATCCTGTTTCGCAGTAAAAAAGATAAGCCGCTATCGTCTATGCGCAAAAGACGATAACGGCTTATTTCTTTACGTATGCTGTTTGACTTCAGTTAACGGTTTGACGCGACCACCAATTTTATCTGCAAATGCTTCGGACTGCTTCCGATCTTCAAAGACCCATAACTTGTCTGGAATTTTTTCACGAGTGCGACGACCATCTTTGCCAATGTAACCATGCAAAACTTTAATCACGTACATCGCCATCATCCTTCCCTGAAATTACTTTTGATTATACGAAAGCCGTTTCAAAAAGCAAGGATTTTGACTTAAATGAGTGATCAGAATTGATTATTCCCCTGACAGGGCAGCATAATCAGCAAATCGTTGATGGATTTCAGGAAAACTACGCTTCAACTGCACGATGCGATTGGTCTCTTTTGCTAAAAAACAATGCTTTGAAGTCCCCGTCGTAGCCAACTGACCATCGCTAGTTTTGTAGATCTCATAGCGAAAATCCAAACGCGTGCCCGTATATTTGTCGACCAAAACATCGATTCGCACCTCATCTTCGTAACGAATCATCGTTTTGTATTGCGCACTGACTTCCAGCACGGGAACGATCAAGCCAGCTTCTTCGATCGTATGATACGGTAAATCCAAAAACGCCAGCAATTCCACGCGGGCCTCTTCAAACCAGCGGATATAATTGGCGTGATGGATGATCGCCATTTGATCGGTCTCATAGTAGTGTGGTTGACGGATATAGCCTGAATATAAAGACATAAAAACAGCTCCTTTCATAGAAACAAAACCTTCGTTATTCAGCATAACGCAAAAAGGAAGAAAAGCAAACAGAAGGAGAGCTTCTTTCTGTTGACCACTTGAGAAAATGCTACTAGAGAGCAGCGGAGTGAAAAAGACAGTGAAACACCTTGACTTTTTCATAGCTTTCTTGTAGTTTATAGATAATATCAAAAATCAGTGAAGGATCGAGTACTTTATTCTATTCCTTAAAAGAGAAAACTGCCCCGGCTGAAAGCAGTTTAGGACGTGTAAAGGAAAGACAATCTGGAGATGAACAGAAGAAAAGCTGTTCCGTGACCGAGCGTTAATCGAGCGAAGGAGAAGAATATTTCTCGAATTTAGGTGGTACCGCGTGTAATCAAAACTCGCCCTTGTATAAAAAAACAAGGGCGAGTTTTTTGCTGTGAATCACTATGATTGGCTTGCGGAGCAAGCCAGAATAGATGATGAACAGTACTAGGCGAGTGCAGGGAGCGTAGTAACCGAACTAGGAATCACTATGATTGGCTTGCGGAGCAAGACAGAATAGATGATGAAGAGTACTAGGCGACCGTAGGGAGCGTAATAACCAAACTAGGAATCACTGGGATTGGCTTGCGGAGCAAGACAGAATAGATGATGAACAGTACTAGGCGACGTAGGGAGCGTAGTAACCGAACTAGGAATCACTATGACTGGCGTAAGAAGTGAGACATGAAAGCTGTACTTGGCATTTTTTGCTTCGTTCAATTGCAGTCGAAGCCAACGAAATGATGACCAGCAACCAACGACAAAGAGCGCAATAACCCAAAAGTCAAACACGAGAACAACCCACCCACATCAATGAGCAACAAGCAATAGGTGAATAAGCAAACAAGCAATGAAAGCAAAGAACATGGGCAACCATGAAACAAATAGGAGGATGCATACGATGAGTTACCAACGTCCAAAAGGAACCAACGATATTTTGCCAGGAGAATCCGAAAAATGGCAATTTGTGGAAGAAACAGCACGCTTAGTGTTTCGCGATTATCAATTCAACGAAATTCGGACACCGATTTTTGAGCACTTTGAAGTGATCGCCCGCAGTGTCGGGGACACAACGGATATCGTTTCAAAAGAAATGTATGATTTCTACGATAAAGGAGAGCGTCATGTGACGTTGCGTCCAGAAGGCACCGCACCGATCGCTCGTTCTTATGTCGAAAACAAACTATTCGGACCAGAACATACGAAGCCTTATAAAGTGTTTTACATGGGACCAATGTTCCGTTATGAACGTCCGCAAAAAGGCCGTTTGCGTCAATTCCACCAAATCGGTGTCGAAGTTTTCGGTTCAGCAAATCCAGCGACCGATGTTGAGACAATGGCGATGGCAATGGATTTTTATCGTCAATTAGGACTGAGTCAATTGCGCTTGGTCATCAATTCATTAGGCGACAAAGAAACACGCCAAAACTATCGGCAAGCGTTGATCGATTATCTAGCGCCCCATGAAGCGGAGCTTAGTGAGGATTCAAAACGCCGCTTGCATGAAAATCCTTTGCGGGTCCTTGACAGTAAAGATAAGCGTGACCAAAAATTCGTGGCGGATGCACCATCGATCCTAGACTACTTAACACCAGATGCCAAGGCACATTTTGAAACCGTAACGAGTATGCTGGATGCGTTGGAGATCCCTTATGAGGTCGATTCAAATATGGTGCGCGGTCTGGATTATTATACCCACACGATTTTTGAGATCATGAGTGAGGCACCAAAAATGGGGGCGCAAGCCACCATCTGTGCCGGCGGTCGTTACAATCATTTAGTGGAAGAGCTAGGCGGACCAGAAACACCTGGTTTTGGTTTTGCTTTGGGGATCGAACGTTTATTGATCACTATGGAAGCTGAAGAAGTTGTGATTCCTGCTTTGAATGAGTTAGATGCGTATGTGGTTGGTTTGGGACAAGAAACCAATTTAGAAACGCTGAAAGTCGTGCAAGCGATTCGTAATTTCGGTTTTTCTGCCGATCGTGATTTCATGGATCGTAAAGCCAAAGCCCAGTTCAAATCTGCTGATAAGCAAGGGGCACGGTTGGTTCTGACTCTAGGCGAAACAGAATTAGCAGAACAAGTGATCAATATCAAATCCATGGCAAGCCGTGAAGAAAAACAATTTCCGTTAGCGGATCTTTATGCCCGCTTCGATGAGATCTACGATGAAATGACAACCAAAATGTTTGAGTGAGGAGAAAAAGAATGACAAAACGTACAGTATATTGCGGGTTAGTAAATGAGACCCATTTAAACCAGACAGTGACTCTAAAAGGCTGGGTGCAAAAGCGCCGTGACTTAGGGGGCGTGATCTTTATTGACTTGCGCGACCGAGAAGGGATCGTGCAAATCGTCTTCAATCCTGAGGTTTCGAAAGAAGCCTGGGAAATCGCGGACAAATGCCGCAGTGAATATGTGTTAGAAGTAACAGGTCAAGTCATCAATCGTGCACCAGAAGCCATCAATCCGAAAATGGTGACAGGTGCCTATGAAGTGATGATCAGCGAAATCACGATTTTAAACACTGCAAAAACACCAGCCTTTTTGATTGAAGATGATCAAACCGTTGGCGATGAGATTCGCATGAAATACCGTTATTTAGACTTGCGTCGTCCAAAAATGACGAACAACATCGTGATGCGGGCGAAAACGACGCAAGCGATCCGCAATTTCTTAGACACGAACGAGTTCTTGGATATCGAAACACCTTATCTAGGAAAATCAACACCAGAGGGCGCGCGGGATTATTTGGTTCCTTCACGGATCTATCCAGGTCATTTCTATGCGTTGCCGCAATCACCACAAATTTTTAAACAGTTATTGATGGGCGCCGGCTTCGATCGCTACTATCAAATCGTACGTTGCTTCCGTGACGAAGATTTGCGGGGCGACCGTCAACCAGAATTTACCCAAGTCGATATCGAAACCTCTTTCTTGACGGCAGAAGAAATCCAAACCTATACGGAAGAGCTATTGGCAAAAGTGATGCGAGAAGTCAAAGGCATCGAAGTTACCTTGCCATTCCCACGGATGACCTATGATGAGGCAATGGGACGCTACGGCAGTGACAAACCAGATACACGGTTTGACATGGAGCTTATCGACTTATCAGAAGTTGTGAAAGACGTTGATTTTAAAGTCTTCCAAATGGCTCTTGAAAAAGGCGGCGTTGTGAAAGTCTTGAATGCCAAAGGGGCTGCAGACAAATACTCCAGAAAAGACATGGACAATCTAGGCCATTACGCTGGCCAATTTGGTGCCAAAGGATTGGCATGGGTCAAAGTTGAAGAAGATGGATTGAAAGGACCGATCGCTAAATTCTTGACGGAAGCAACCGACGCGATCATTGCAGCAGCCAATGCGGAAGTTGGCGATATTCTGATGTTTGGTGCCGATTCCTTTGCGATCGTTTCAGCAACATTGGGGGCGATCCGTAATAAATTAGGAAAAGAATTAGGCTTGATCGACGAGAGCAAATTCAACTTCCTATGGGTCACTGATTGGCCGCAATTTGAATACGATGAAGAAGCAGGCCGCTACGTTTCTGCTCACCATCCATTCACATTGCCAAAAGAAAGCGATCTGCCGTTGTTAACGACAGACCCTTCAAAAGTCTATGCGCAAGCCTACGATATCGTGCTAAACGGTTACGAGCTAGGTGGCGGATCATTGCGTATCCATACACGGGAAGTGCAAGAGCAAATGTTTGAAGCGCTGGGCTTCTCACGTCGCGAGATGCAAAATCAATTTGGCTTCTTATTGGATGCTTTGGATTATGGTTTCCCACCACATGGTGGCATCGCCCTTGGGTTAGACCGGTTAGTGATGCTCTTGGCTGGTGAAGAAAACATTCGCGAAGTCATTGCCTTCCCTAAAAATGGGAAAGCGGCTGATCCAATGTCACAAGCGCCAAGTACCGTTTCGCCAATGCAACTGTTTGACTTGAGCATTGATGTAACAACGGTTGAAGAAAACGAATAAGCGTTAAACCCATGATGAAATGAGTGATGAAATAGAAATTGGTGAATGAATGAAAAAAGTTCATGAGAATTCACCCATTTCTTTCATTGCTCGTTTCTTTTTTTATGTGCTGAAGTATAATAAAGGCAAATCAAAAAAGTGAGGCTATGAAATGCAATGACTCCTCTGTTTAAATGGCTCCCTCATCCGGAATATGCCAACAAACTTTCATTCTCGATCGTGTACGCACTGCTGGCATCGATTGCGGTCAATTTTTTCTATCAGCCGGGCAATATTTATTCCAGCGGCATTACCGGTGTCGCTCAGATCATTACTACGATCTCAAGAGAATGGATCGGGTTTTATATCCCCTTATCCCTTGCGCTATTATTGTTGAATGTGCCATTATTTTTTCTAGGTTGGTTTAAGATCGGCCACAAGTTTACGATTTTTACTGGAATTACTGTTTTACTCACCTCCTTATTCGTGCAAATTTTACCCGAAGAAACCGTTACGACGGACCCGATGATCTGTGCGATTTTCGGTGGTGCCATCAACGGGGTGGGGATCGGCTATGCCTTGAAGAATGGTCTTTCTTCCGGCGGGCTGGATTTTGTCAGCATTGCCATCCGCAAACGGACAGGGAAGACGATCGGCTCGATATCGATTTTCTTTAACATTGTTATTTTGTTCGCCGCAGGGATCTTGTTTGGCTGGCAATATGCGTTGTATAGTGCGATCGCGATTTTTGTCAGTGGAAAAGTGACGGATGCGGTCTTTACGAAGCAAAAGAAAATGCAGGTGACGATCATCACCCGCAACCCAGAAGAAGTCATTCAAACGATCCAAAAACATATGCGGCGAGGGATTACCATCATCAATGAAGCCGAAGGGGCGTACAAGCATGACAAACAAACGGTTTTGCTGACGGTAGTGACACGCTTTGAACTGCCGATGCTGCGCAGTGCCATGAAAGAAGCTGATCCAAAAGCCTTTGTCAGTATTGCAGAAAATGTCCAGATTTTGGGTCGCTTTTATGAAGAAGAACTGTGAAAAAGGAGTTGAAAAAAGTATTTCTTTATAGAAGTACTTTTTTTTCGCCAAAAATTAATTTTTTTGAAATATAGCAGATGTTGCTAGCTTTATATGGGGGATTTCTGGTAAATTATGAGAGTATGGAATCAATAGCGTTCATGCTGAAATTGTTTTTTTATGAAACAATTGGATCAATTAGAGAAAAGTGGTTGAAAAATGAATAAACGTTTAAGCACAAGCCGCTATATTACCGGGTTTGACGGCATTCGAACCTTGGCAGTCATCGGCGTTATTTTATATCATTTACTACCTACTCATATGCGAGGCGGGTATTTAGGAGTTCCAGTATTCTTTGTCGTATCAGGTTATTTAATCACTGACTTGCTGAGGCAAGAGTGGGATCAAAACGGCAAAATCAAAGTCAAAGATTTTTATGTTCGGCGGATGAAACGGCTCTATCCAGGAATGGTGGTGATGCTGCTTATCTCAGCAGCATATATCACGTTGTTCCAGCGAAACCTGTTGAATAATTTGCGCGGGGTTTTTGTTAGCTCGTTGCTGTATTACAACAACTGGTGGCAGATCAATCATGGGTTATCCTATTTTGATCGGTTCGGTAATGAATCCCCCTTTACCCATCTGTGGTCGCTGGCTGTAGAGGGACAGAACTATCTGATTTGGCCTTTAGTGTTTATTTTGTTGATGAAAATCGGCAAGCAGAGGCATCGCGCCTTTAAATTTACTGCCGCAGTCACGATTTTGTCGGCAATTCTGTTAGCAGTCCTTTACACACCAGGCGCTGATCCGACACGGGTCTATTATGGAACGGATACGCGGCTCTTTTCGATCTGGATGGGGAGTGCCTTAGCATTCATTTGGCCAAGTACTCATTTGAAGAAAGAGATACCGCAAAAAGCCAAACGGGTCTTGAATATCTCTGGCTTTGCTTCCTTGGCTGGTCTGATCGCAGCGTTCTTTTTCTTAGATGATCATTTGACCTTTGTCTATTATGGTGGCATGTTCTTGATCAGTATCCTATGTACGATTCTTGTGGCAGTCACCGCTCATCCCGGAGCCAGCTTGAACCGGGTATTGAGTAATCCGATTTTCAGTTATATCGGCAAGCGTAGTTATGGGATCTATTTGTATCAATTTCCAGTGATGATTTTTTACGAAGCAAAAGTTGGGAACATCGGTGAGAACGTGCTGATGCACACGTTAGTGGAACTATTCTTGATCTTGTTTATCAGTGAATTGTCCTATCGGTTTATCGAAAACCCAATGCGTAAATTCCAGTACAAAGATACATTCAGAACGGTCCGCGGTTGGTTCAGCAAACCAATTTTTAGTTGGAAAAAACCATGGTTAGTGCCCAGCTTACTGATTACCCTCGTTGCTTTGTTTGGCGTCGTGACCGCACCGACGAATTATGTCGATGCCCAGCAGCAGCAGTTGAAAGACAACATTGCGGCCAATAAAAAAGCGGCAGAGCAATCGCAAAAGAATGCGAATGCTGAAGGCAATGAAGCAGACGATGAGGCGAGCACGAGTGAAGATGAAAAAAATATCATGGAAAAATATGATTTAACAGCAGCTCAAGTGAAAAAAGCAGAATCTCTTGAAATCACGGCTTTTGGTGATTCCGTGATGCTGGATGCAACGGCTGACTTGAAAGAAGTCTTTACCCAAGCGGTAGTTGATGGGGATGTTGGGCGCCAGCTGTATGCGAGCCCTGAATTGATCAAAGACTTGAAAGAAAAAAATCTTTTGCGGGATACCGTCCTTGTGGGGCTAGGGACGAATGGTTCCTTTACAGAAGCCCAATTTGACAGCTTTATGAATGAGATCGGTGATCGCAAAGTCTACTGGATCAATGTGCGGGTACCGACACAGCGTTGGCAAAATGAAGTCAATCGGATGTTGGAGCGCATGGCGGAAAAATACGACAATATGACCTTGATCGATTGGTATGATTTGAGTAATGACCAAGAATCATGGTTCTATGAAGATCGGGTCCATCCAAATCCAGATGGCATGGATCAATACGTGAAGCTAGTTGCCCAAACGATTTTACAAGAGGAATAAGCAAGAAAAAGACAAACCTTACGTAATCATAAGGTTTGTCTTTTGTCTTAAACGGTGCTTTGTAAGAGCAGCGTTTTTTAATTCTTTTCTATCACCGTTAATAGTGAGTCAAACAAAATCGCACTAGAAGCCGATCCGGGATCGATATGACCGATGGCACGTTCACCAACATAAGAGGCGCGGCCTTTTTTAGCAACGAGTTCTTTGGTATGTTCTTTCGCTGCTTCGATCGTGTCTTTGGTCAATTCACCTTTTTTCAAGGCTTCTGCGACAGGTTGCCAGACATCGATCATGGTCTTATCCTCAAACTCAGCTTTTCCCCGCATTTTGATGCCCGTCAAGCCTTCTTCAACGATCGTACCTAATTGTTCAAAGGAGTCGATCGTTTCTAGTTCCTTCGTTGCTTTAGTCATATTCATAAACGCCGAACCATAAAGGGGACCTGAAGCGCCGCCGACTTTTGAGATCATTGCCATCGAGAAGACTTTAAAGGTATCACTGATCGTCGTTGGCTGTTGTTTGGCATAAGCTTCTTGATAAGCAGCTACGCCGCGTGCCATATTGTTGCCATGGTCTCCGTCGCCGATCGGTGTATCTAAATCGCTCAAATAGGCTTTGTTTGCTTCGATTTCTTTCGTGAAGGTATCTAACCATGCTTGCACCGTTTCTATTGTCAATTGCATCTCTATTCGCTCCTTTACCAGGCTATTGTTGTGACGGCTTCATTTAACGCATCGGTGTGATCCGTTTCGCTGAAGTCGATCAAGGTCAGTGAAAGTCCCTGCATATCGATGGAAGTCATGAAATTGCCGACTTTATGGAAGGAGACAGGGATGTCTTTTTCTGCGAGTAATTTCGCGACATCATTGGCAAAAACGAACAGCTCCATTTGCGGCGTACCACCCATACCGTTGATCAAGACACCGACTTTTTCTGGGGTCTTTTCATAATCCGCTAAGATTTTTTCCACCAACTCTTGTGCTAGTTCACGTGAGGGTTTCAGTTTTTCACGACGGTAACCAGGTTCGCCGTGGATGCCCACGCCATACTCGATCTCATCATCGGCTAAGTCAAAACCTGGTTTCCCAACTTCAGGAACTGTTGCCGCTTTTAATGCGACTCCAATGGTTTTGATCGATGCAACCAAGGCATCGCCCAATGTTTTTAATTCGCTTAAGCTGGCACCATTACGAGCAGCTGCGCCTAAAATCTTGTGGACTAAGACCGTACCGGCAACTCCTCGTTTGCCAGCAGTATAGGTGCTATTTTCAACAGCGATATCATCATCCACGACCACGATCTCCGTCGTGATCTCTTCCATTTCTGCCATATCTTTGGCCATCTCAAAGTTCAAGATATCGCCAGTATAGTTTTTGACGATCAGCAAGACGCCTTGTCCTTGATCAGAATCTTGGATAGCCGTCAAAATCTGGTCGGGGGTCGGGGAGGTGAAGACATCGCCTAAAACGGCGGCGCTAAGCATCCCATCACCGACAAAGCCAGCATGGGCCGGCTCATGTCCGCTCCCACCGCCAGAAACAAGACCGACTTGTTCTTTTTGATTATTCTTAGCGATCACCCGTGAGTCGGCGACTTGATGGACCAGTTCAGGATAACTGCCTACGATACCAGCCAACATTTCTTCTACGATCATTGAGGGATCATTAATGATTTTTTTCATGCTTCATGCCATCCTTTCTCGGCTGCTTTTTTTGCTTCTGCAACGATTTGTGCCAAATCATCACTGAAACCAGCGGTGATCGCTGCAGCAAAGGCACCTTCCACCAACGGCGCGTCGATCAGGTGATAGCGTTCTTGTTGCTGAGGTTCCAGCATGTCGTAAGCAAGTTCGGCATTCAAAACGGCACTGCCTAGATCGGCAAAGACTAAGATCAGTTCAGCATCTGCGGATTCGTTGACGGCATCCACGATTTTCGTGGCGTCAGAACCCAGCTCTCCTTCTGCTGTCCCGCCTAAAGAATAGATCGTGACTGACTCGCCGTCAGCCATTTCTTCGATCATCTGTTTTAATCCTTCGGTGAGTTGCTGACTGTGAGAAACGAGTAAAATACTTTTTTTCATCCAATTTCACCAACACTTTCTGATTAAATTTGGCTGTTTGACAAGGGGGTTGCCTTTTCCAAAGAAACACCGTCCTTGTTGAAACCGCCTACAGGTTCAGTATACCAAATTTCTTTCTTCTTGTATGGTTGCACCTATGGAGAGGACAAAAAAACAGCATCGTCTTTCTGGACAAAGCAAGAAAGAGCGATGCGGTAAAATCAATTAGGATTGTTTAACGAGCACTTTGGCTGAAAAGCGCTTCGTTAGGAAAGAAAGCCCCACGTACAGGCAGATGTTCAATGCCATCATGCCAAGGAAGTAAGGCAAGGTTACGGCGGTCAAGAAACCGACTTCCAGCAATCCGTGGAAAAGCATTGCGGCGACATAGATCCCCACGGTAGTGGTAATCGCTAAGAACAATCGCAATGGATTTAATGGCAAGCAAGCGCGAATCACAGCGATACAACTGATCCCGATCAACAAATAGTACAACAAGGTCGTCGTATCAAATTGCGACCAACCGTAGTCGGTTTGTAAAAAGCGGATCGCAAAGTAATTGACTAACACCAACAGGGCGTTTGGCAACGCATTGAGCAAGACCGTCGGCAAGTAGCGCCCCTTGATCGGTGCTTTGTTTTCTTCAAAGGAAAGGAAGAAAGAAGGATAGCCTTCAATTGCTAAGTCGATCAATGTGATTTGGATTGGCAAGAACGGAAAGGCGCTGGATGTCAGGATACAAACCAAAGAGAGCAAGAAGCTGTAAATCGTCTTGATAAAGAAGATCCCCGACGCTTTGGTGACGTTATTGACGACGCGGCGTCCTTCAAATAAAACATCTGGCAACGTAGTAAAGTCAGAATCCAATAAGACAAAGTTAGCGATTTGACGAGCCGCACTGTCGCCAGCAGCCATCGCAATACTAACGTCGGCTTCCCGCAGCGCCAACACGTCATTGACGCCATCGCCCGTCATAGCAACGGTCCGTTGATTGGCTTTTAATTCTTGGACAAGCAGTTTCTTTTGTTCAGGGGTCACACGACCAAAGACCGTATAGCGTGTCGCAGCTTCTCGGACTTCTGCTTCGGTCGTTAAGGTAGAAAGATCGATGGCTTGATCGGCATTCGCAAGACCTGCACGATGGGCGATCGCTGCGACAGCTACTGGATTATCGCCAGAGATCACCTTTAGATCGATGCCTTGATCGGCTAAGTAAGCCAAGGTTTCTTCAGCGTTTTGGCGGATGATATCAGATAAAATCAAGACTGCCACCGCTTGTGCATTGCTTGGGTCAAAGGATGCTGGCGCTTTTGGATCGGTCTCTACAGCTAAAATCAACACCCGCAGACCTGCTTCTTGCGCTTCTTTGACTTGCGGCAAGGCAGCAGAGCCAGCGACTTTTTCAGGTGCGCCAAGATAGACATTTCCTAGATGTTCAAAAGCTACAGCACCCCATTTGCGCTGTGAAGAAAAGGCAGCGACTTCGATCGGCTGATGATCCGTTAGCTCAGGGCAGCCTTGACGCAATGCTTGCATCGTCAAATTGTTATCTGTGCTGGCTGCCAAATAATTCCCTAAGAGCATGTTAGGGTCGCTGTCGGCTTGGAGAGGAACGATCGATTCGAGAACCATATGGCCTTCCGTCAACGTCCCCGTCTTATCCAGACAAAGGGTATCGACATGCGCTAAGGTTTCAACGGCATACATGTCTTGGACCAAAATCCGTTTTTTGGCCAATTTAATGACACCTGTCGTCAAGGCGATACTGATCAGCAGGACAAGTCCTTTTGGTAACATTCCTAATAAGGCAGCGGCAGAAACGACGACGGATTCCTTGATTCCAGCATCTCGCATCATAAAGGCTTGGAAGAACAAGATCACCCCTAAAGGAACGATCACATAGCTAGTGAATTTGGACACACTACGGATCGAAGCAAGCAGCTCAGAGCGGATCGGTTTGTGGACCTTCGCCTCATTGCTTAGTTTCGCTGCGTAGTTTTCAGCACCGACATGAATGACTTTTCCTGTCACTTCACCGCTGACGATGAAACTTCCTGAGAGTAAGGAAGCACCTGCTTCTTTGACAACCAGATCGGCTTCACCAGTCAGCATCGCTTCATTGACTTCGACTAGTCCAGAAAGCACCGTCATATCAGCAGGGATTTGGTCCCCAGCACCAAGAATGACTGAGTCTTCTAAGACCAATTCTTTGGCTGAAATCTCATGGATTTGACCATCTCGAATCACTCGTACCGTTTGCGGTGAAACAAGTGAGAGTTTTTTTACTAAATTACGTGCGTGCAATTCTTGGCTGATCCCAATGGTGATATTCACAAAAATAATCGCTAAGTAGAACATGTTGGAATAGGCGCCTACGGCAAATAAAAAAACGCCAATCAATAGGTTGAGAAAATTGAATAACGTCAGTAAATTGTCCTTGATGATCGCAGCAGTTGATTTACTGGTTTTGGTTTCATAATCATTGTGCAGCCCCTCTTGGGTTTTCTTGGCGACTTCTGCTGCAGTCAAGCCGGTGGGTAATTGAGTCATAAGCATCTCCATTTCATTTGTTCATTTCTTTCTGATTCCTTTATCTAGTCTAGCATTCGAAAAAGGCAATGCAATCGTTGCGAGGAAAATAACGATAAAATTAATTAAAATCTTAAACAATCAACACGTGTTCTTTTAAAGAAAGAAAAAAACTGGGGGAACAAACCGCACCATCGACTTTTTTCAGGTGCTTACGTATAATAGGGGAAGAGAAAAAGCCGAGAAGCAGATGCTTAGCGGACAAAAGAGGGTAGTGAGTATGTCTTTAAAAGAAAAAATTATTGCAGAAAGCAAGCGGCTTGGCATCGACAAGATCGGGTTTGCTTCAGCGGAGCCGTTTTTGGCATTGGAGCCTTCCTTGCGGGAACAAAAAGCCAAAGGCCATACCTCTGGTTTTGAGCATCCCGTGATCGAAGAGCGGATCTATCCTGAACGGACATTTGAAAATCCGCAAACGATCATTGCGATCGCTTTAGCTTATCCGACAAAAATCAAAGAGAAAGTCCCGCGGGATGAAAAACGTGGCATGTTTGCCCGTGCCTCGTGGGGCATCGATTACCATGATATTTTGCGAGAACGATTGGATCGCTTGATCGCCTTTATCAAAGAACAAGCGCAAACGATGGAAGAACAAGTCAAATGGCGTTTCGCACCGCAAGTCGATACAGGGGAATTGGTGGATGTGGCGGCAGCGCAGCGGGCGGGTCTTGGCTTTATCGGTCGTAATGGCTTGCTGATCACAGAAGAATTTGGTTCGTTTGTTTATCTCGGGGAGATCGTCACTAATATCTCTCTTGAACCAGATGAAGAAGTCCCGTTTGGTTGTGGGGATTGCATGCGTTGTGTGACGGCTTGCCCCACTAAAGCGTTATTGGGCGATGGTCGGATGAATACCCAGCGTTGTTTGTCCTATCAAACCCAGACGAAGGGCATGATGCCAGAAGAGTACCGCAAAAAGATGCATAACGTGATTTACGGTTGTGATATTTGTCAGCTGGTCTGCCCTTATAATCGGGGGAAGGACTTCCATTTTCATCAAGAGATGGAGCCTGAAGTCGATACCGTTTATCCAAAACTGCAACCGATGCTGTCTTTATCAAACAAAGCCTTCAAAGAACAATTTGGCCATCTATCTGGCTCTTGGCGGGGGAAAAAACCGCTGCAGCGTAATGCCATCATCGCCTTAGCCAATGTGGGAGACCGGAGTGCCTTGCCAGCGATTTGGCGCTGTGCGACAGAAGACGTGCGCCCAGTGATTCGAGGAACGGCTTATTGGGCCATTGGTCAGTTGGGCGTCAAAGAACCAGAGATGTGGTTAGAGCGACTGCAACGGTGCGCAGAGTTAGAACCCGAAGAAGAAGCACAGCAAGAATTGCAGCCTGCTATCGAACGATTGCAAGCAGTCATTACCAAAAAGCAGGAAAAAGAGCTATAAAAAAAGCAAAACGTGCCCGTGGCCGTTTTGCTTTTTTGTTTAATCTAGTACGTCATCACTTTCAACGATTTCTTCTGAATCGAGTTCGAAATCGGGTGCTGGATGCACACGCTCAGGCAGCTCCATTTCTAACTCGCCTTCTTCGGTGTATTGGTTGTCGGTATCAGCAACGTCAACTAAAATTTCTTCAGGAAGCTCTTGTTCCAACCGATAGCCTTCTGCATGACGTGCATCGAGTAATTCCAAAAGATGTTGCCACTCGTCTTTCGAGATCACTACAACGTCAATGCCATCTTTGTTTTGTACCTCTACAACAGAGGAAAGATCGGTGCCGACCGTTTTAATGATCGATTCCAACGACCATTTACTCGTTTCTAAGTCAATTTTTTGTGCCATAAGAATTACCCCTTTTTTGAGAAAAATTTTGTCCTACCTTAATTGTAACGGGAAAGTTGCAGAAAACAAAATAGCTTGATTGGGAATCGTCGCTGATATGCGCAAGAACATTTGCACAGCGGCTTTAACCAAGGTAAGATAAGAGCAAGAAGGGAAGGAATAAAAATGACAGAAAAACAGACATTTCATGTGAATGGGTATTTAGCACTGGTTGTGCTGATCGGGTTATTGGTTGGCGGCGGTTATTTGTTTTATCATGGGTTCGTAAATGAGAGCGTTCTCGAAATCGTTCTCAGTATTCTTTTATGGATCGTTTCGTTTCTTTTCCTTAGTTCGTTAACGATCGTACAACCCAACCAAGCCAAAGCGATCCTCTTTTTTGGGCAATATTTAGGAACCATTAAAGACAACGGCTTGTTTGTGACAACCCCATTAACCCAAAAAATCAATGTTTCATTGAAAGTCCGCAACTTTAACAGTTCGCTGTTGAAGGTCAATGATTCAGACGGAAACCCGATCGAGATCTCGGCGGTGGTGGTTTTTAAAGTCGTAGATACGGCGAAAGCATTGTTTGATGTCGATTATTACCAAGATTTCATTGAGATCCAAAGTGAAACAGCGATTCGTCATATTGCGACGCAATACCCGTATGACACGTTCAATGACGATGATCTGACGTTGCGAGGCAATACCAATGAAGTTTCGGAAGAACTGGCAAAAGAATTGCAAGAACGATTGGCTGTTGCCGGGGTCGAAGTCATAGAGACCCGCTTAAATCACCTCGCGTATGCGACTGAGATCGCTAGTGCGATGCTGCAGCGCCAACAAGCCAAAGCAATTTTATCAGCACGGCAAATCATTGTTGAAGGGGCCGTCTCCATGACACAAATGGCGTTAGAACAAATCGAAGACGGACAGGACATCAATTTCACGGATGACCGCAAAGTCCAACTGATCAATAATTTATTGGTATCGATCATTACCGATAAAGGCACGCAGCCGGTGATCAATACGGGCGATGTCAAAGAGAAAGGAGTGTAGCATTTGAAGAAACTTTACATCAAACAGAAGGTTTTCAGCATTGGCGAAAAATTTACCGTCACCGATGATTTACAAAACCCTCGCTATTATGTCGAAGGCAGTTTTTTTAAGATCCCGAAAAGTTTTACGATCTTCAATGAGCAGCAGCGACCGATCGCGGAGATCACCAAAAAAGTGTTCAGTTTATTACCAAAATTTTTTGTGGAAGTCCACGGCCAAGAAGCGATCGTTTTAGAAAAACATTTCACATTTTTTAAAGCCCGCTATTCCATCAGTGCAGAAGGCATCGATGTGGACGGCAATTGGTGGGATATGGATTTTGTGGTCAACCGCAACGGCAAACGGATCGCAGAGATCCACAAAAAATGGATCTCTTGGGGCGATACCTATGAAGTTGTGATCTATGAAGAAGATCTAGATGACCTGATCATTGCATTAGTGGTAGCCATCGATCGCGTCAAAGCAGATGATGCCGCAGCGTCAAGTTCAGCAAGTAGTTAGAAAAAAAGGAGCGATGTGCATGTTATACGGTTCGATTGAAGCAGGCGGCACAAAATTTGTGTGTGCCATTGGCGATGAAGAAATGACGATCAAGGAAAGAGTGAGCTTTCCGACAACGACACCTGAGGAAACAATGCCTTTAGTCATTGATTTCTTCAAACAATACCAAGCAGATTTAGCAGGGATTGGGATTGGCTCATTTGGGCCTATCGATATCCATCGTGATTCTGCCACTTATGGGTACATTACCTCGACCCCGAAATTGGCATGGCAAAATTTTGATTTCATCGGTACCATGAAAAAAGAATTTCCGATCCCGATTTCTTGGACAACAGATGTCAATGCGGCTGCCTATGGTGAGTATGTCTTCGGCAGTGGCAAAGGATTGAGCAGTGTCGTTTACTATACGATCGGTACAGGTGTTGGCGGCGGTGCCTTACAAGAAGGGCGCTTTATCGAAGGGTTTAGTCATCCAGAAATGGGGCATATGCTGGTCGTCCCTCATCCAGAAGATGACTTTGCTGGCAGCTGTCCATTTCATGGCAACTGTCTAGAAGGGATGGCCGCTGGACCCGCCATCGAAAAACGCTTAGGGAAAAAAGGACAAGAGGTTGCAGAAGATGATCCTTATTGGGAAATCGAAGCCTCCTATATTGCTCAATGTGCCTACAATACAACCTTGATGTTTTCTCCAGATGTGATCATTTTTGGCGGTGGTGTGATGAAACAACGCCATATGCTGCAAAACGTCCACGACGCATTTGCAAAATTGGTCAATGGGTATGTCGAAACACCTGAGTTAAGCAAATATATCGTGACCCCAGCATTGGAAGACAATGCTGGAACCCTCGGTTGTTTGGCATTGGCTCGAGAAGCGGTCTTACATTCATAAACGAAAAAACGGATCATACTCTTCGGGTATGGTCTTTTTTTACAGCGTATCAGTGGCGCTTTTGGCGACTTTTTGTATACTTAAGCTGAGGTGGAAAAGAATGAAATTAGCTGTTCGAAAAAGAAAAATCGGAAATATTCCGGTCTTAGAAGTCGTACCTGAAGAAATGATTTATGAGCCGCTGCCATTGATTATTTACTATCATGGCTGGCAGACGAGTAAAGAATTAGTGTTGACACAAGGCAGAAAGTTGGCTAGAGAAGGTTTTCGGGTGGTCTTGCCAGATGCAGCCAATCATGGGGAGCGCAAGACCCAGCTATCGGAGATTCCTTCTTTAACTTTTTGGCAAAGTATCCAAACCAATCTATTTGAGTTTTCTTACTTAGTCGATTTTTTTGAAAACCTTGGTTTGGTCAACGGTCAGATCGCAGTTGGCGGAGTCTCCATGGGAGGGATGACCACGTGCGGTTTATTGTGCCAGCATCCAGAAATTACAGCGGCAGCTTGTATCATGGGTTCTCCTTCCATGTTGAAATACCGTGACCGCATCCAAATGCACGCTGGCGCTGCTGGGTTCTTTGTACCCGAGGATTATGGTCAGCTTTTAAGCTGGATGGATGCTTACGATCTGTCTTCTCAATCAGAGAAATTGGGACAGCGTCCTCTTTTGTTTTGGCATGGTACCCAAGACGAGAAAATTCCTTATGGTGATGTGGAAGCCTTTGTGGCAGAAAATCCAGAAGCAAATTTGCAGTTTATCTCGCGAGAAGAACGCCATCTGGTACGTGGAGAAACGATGGATCAAGTCACAGCTTTTTTCGTGGCAGAGCTCAATCAAACCAATCCATGACACGGTTTGCGCAAGGAAAAAGATTGTGTGAAAAGGTACAAGCATAAAACTCGTTTTTTGTCACGTGATAACCTATACTGTAGGGTGCAAAAAAAGGAGGAATTGGTTTGACATACCGCGTTTTATTATTTTATAAATACACAACAATTGAAGATCCGGAAAGCTTCGCCAAGGAGCATTTAGCATTTGGAAAAGAAATTGGCATCAAGGGCCGTATTTTAGTAGCCAATGAAGGGATCAATGGCACACTTTCTGGAACGGTTGAAGCAACGGATCGCTATATGGAAAAAATGGAAGCTGATCCCCGTTTTAAAGGGATTTTTTATAAGATTGACGAAGTAGAAGAACATGCGTTTAAAAAGCTATTCGTTCGTCCGCGTAAAGAATTGGTTTCATTGAACCTTGAAGACGACATCGATCCATTAGAAATGACTGGAAAATATTTAGATCCTAAAGCGTTCAAAGAAGCGTTGTTAGATGAAGATACCGTGGTGATCGATGCCCGTAACGATTATGAATATGATTTAGGCCATTTCCGAGGAGCCGTTCGTCCCGATATCCGCAGCTTCCGTGAGTTGCCGCAATGGATCATCGATAATAAAGAAAAATTCATGGATAAAAAAGTCGTTACTTATTGTACTGGTGGTATCCGTTGTGAAAAATTCTCAGGCTGGCTGCTGCGAGAAGGCTTTGAAGATGTGGCCCAACTCCATGGCGGTATCTTTGCTTATGGGAATGACCCAGAAGTTCAAGGTGAGCTTTGGGATGGGAAAATGTACGTCTTTGATGAACGCATCAGTGTGGAAATCAATCATGTAGATAAAAAAGTCATCGGCCGCGACTGGTTTGATGGGACACCTTGCGAGCGCTATGTAAACTGTGCCAACCCAGAATGCAATCGCCAATTCTTAACTTCTGAGGAAAATCAGGCTGCCCATTTAGGTGCCTGCAGCTATGATTGTGCCATCCACGAACACAACCGATACGTGGAGCAACATGGGATCACAGAAACAGAAAAAGCTGAACGGTTAAAAAACTTTGCAACAAAAAATGAAACAGTCACTGCTTAAACCGACAACTGTTTCACAGGAAATGAATGATTAAAAAAGTCGCGCGTGAGTCCGAAAACTGGCTTAGCTCAGTCAGTTTTTACACCTTCCGTGCGGCTTTTTTGAATGGACAGAATTGGAAACGATTGTTTTTTAATTATCTGAAAAATCTAACTATTCCAATTATTCTTTTTTCTTTCCTATCGAGAAAAAACGCAAGGCTCTCGCATATTTCACGATTTTAGAGTAAACTATACCTAATTGTGGAAGAGGAAAGAGGAATTCAGATGAAAATTGTTATTGCTGGTGCAGGTGCTATGGGCAGCCGTTTTGCTATTATGCTAAAAAGAGGCGGAAATGACGTCACGTTGATCGACGGCTGGCCTGCGCATATCGAAGCGATCCGTGAACACGGATTACGAGCAAACTTAAACGGTGAAGAGATCGCAGTCCCTTTTTCGATCTATTCGCAAAATGAGATCCCAACGACTGTACAAGCAGACTTGATCCTGGTCTTTACTAAAGCGATGCAACTGGATCAAATGATGCAAACGATCAAACCGATGATCGGAGAGCAAACGAAAGTCTTATGCTTATTAAACGGGATCGGTCATGAGGACACGATTGAAAAATATGTCAGCACGGATAAAATCTTTTTAGGAAATACCATTTGGACGGCGGACTTGATTGGTCCTGGTAATGTTCGCTTGTTTGGGGATGGTTCTGTAGAACTGCAAAATATCGAACCGGGGAAAGAAGAAGATGCCCGTCAATTGGCGGCAGTCTTGGCTGATGCTGGGTTGAATGCGTCTTATTCTGAGAACATCCGTTACTCCATCTATCGCAAAGCCTGTGTCAACGGCACCCTAAATGGCTTGTGCTCGATTTTAAATGTGAATATTGCCCAATTCGGACAAACCTCAACGGCGCGTGCGATGGTCCAAACGATCGTGGAAGAATTTGCGGCAGTTGCTGCTCATGAATCTGTTGAACTGGATGTATCCGAAGTAGTCCACCATATTGAAGAAACCTATGATCCAGAAGGCATCGGAATGCACTATCCATCCATGTATCAAGATTTGATCAATAATCATCGCAAAACCGAGATCGATTATATCAATGGCGCAATCTCACGAAAAGGCCGCAAGTACCAAGTGCCAACGCCTTATTGCGACTTTTTGACTCAAATGATCCATGCTAAGGAAGATATTTTAGCAGCAGAATAACCTAAGTAAATCTATTCTAAAAATGCAAAAACGGCGTATCCTTTTAGGGTTCGCCGTTTTTTTGTCCATTTATTGCAAATGTGTTGTTGTAGAGTGCATTCAAAGGTGACGCTATTGAGCAGGCAGATCCGCCATAAACCGTTCGCTACCTTGAAAGACCGCTAATTGATTGACACCAAAGGAACGCAATAGATCGCTCATCGCTGCAAAATCTAACCGATAGTCACTGGCTTTATGGGCATCAGAGCCGAGGGTGAACAATTTACCACCGACACTTTGATACAGCGGGATAGCATATTGATAAAGGTGGGCATTTTGATAGGGGCCAAAGCTCTTCGCGTTGATTTCCATCGCTAAGTCACGGGCAACGATTTTTTTGAAGATCGTCGTTAACTCTGTTTCGAAATGGGCGGCCAATTCCTCAGCTGTAAATTGGAAACGACGCAAGCCATAATCAAAGTGGGTCACGATATGCCCGTCAGAAAACGAGTCCAACACTTGGGCCATTTGGTCAAAGTATTGTTTGGCGACTGCAAATTTGTCCTTGTTCAACACGGCATCGTCCATATAATCAAAGGTACCGTTTTGATGGATACTGATCAATTTCAAGTCATAAGGATGGCTTTCAAGATAGCGCAAGATTTCTTGTTCTTGACCAGGCACGACACCAATCTCGATGCCTTTTAAGAGTTTCGTCGCTGTGGTCTCTTGCAGCTTCTGGTGGGTATTTACTAGTAATTCATAGTCAGGAATATCATCACGGAATCCCGAATAGGGGTTCTTCAAATCGAAATGATCTGTCGCAACGAAGTAGGCAGGCTGGTAAGCAAGATAATTCTCAAACTGTTCATCTGAATCAAAAGACAAAAATGTATGCAGATGTTGATCATAATAATTCATAAACAAGACTCCTTTTCTTGAATACGATACCACAAAAAAGCAGAAGAAACTATGATTGGCTGAGAAAAGGTTTTCTCTTGGACAATTTTTCGCTTATAATAAATAAGAATAGAGCGAAGGAGTCGGTCAGCCATGAGTATGTACCTTGAAATTCCTGAATTTGAAAGTGAATTTCGTTTTCGAACGTTTCTAAATGATGGTTTGACCATCGTTTACCCCCATGTCCATAAAGAAATCGAGATCATTTACGCTAAGCGCGGCACGGTCAATATTGGTGTTGACGATACGATCATTGAGTTGGAGGAAGGGGATCTGTATCTTTTTTCCAGCGGGCAACCCCACTATTTTCTAGCATCGCCTGAGAGTGAACGCTATGTCTATCAATTTGATATGAAGCTTTTTGAAGAGCCGTTGCTTCGAGAAAATGAAGTATCCTTGATGACACTCTTTGAAGAAGGGGAGCCCCACAGCAAAAATTGGCCAACGAGTTTTACGGAAAAAATAACAGGTCTCTTGATCGAGTTGTATCAGTTGGAAGAGGAAAATGTTGTTGGGAAGCGTTATTTGACTCTCGGGCTGCTTTACCAGTTGATTGGGGAGTGCTATCAAGGTTTGCCTAAGCGCAAACAAGCCGTCAATCCGCTAAAACGAACGGCCGCACAATACAAAGAAACCTTGCAGCGTCTGAATGATGTCTTTGAGTACATCGAATCTCATTACCAAGAAGTCTTGACGATGGAGGACACCGCAAGACATGTAGGGTTTAGTCCCCATTATTTCACGCGTTTCTTTAAAACCAATACTGGCAAGACCTTCATGCAGTTTTTGACGGAATACCGCATCAATCAAGCCAAATTTATCTTGGCCAATGAAAAGATCCCCATGGCAGAAGTCGCTGAAAAAGCAGGTTTTGCCAGTGTCAAAACATTTCACCATGTCTTTAAGGAAGCCGTTGGTCAATCACCGTTGCAGTACCAGAAACAACTGAATCAAAATTGATAGAAACAGCCGAGGAGCCTTTGCTTGTCGACTGTTTTTTTGTCAATTTGGCACTTTTTTTTTCTCGATAGTGTTTTTTTAAGCGCTTTTCATAAATTGTGGAGTGGTTCTTTTTGTTAAAGTTTCATAAGATAATTTTCGGGAATTTTTTCAATGGAAACTGGGAAGAACTGCTTTCGATGTTTCGCTATAATGAGGAGGTAGAAAATAATAAGCGTTTTCAGGAGGAAAGATATGACAGTTAAAGTTGGAATCATTGGGTGCGGTGGGATCGCAAACGGCAAGCACATGCCTGCCTTGTCTCAAGTAGAAGAAGTAGAAATGGTTGCCTTTTGTGATCTGCTGGTTGAACGTGCAGTTGAAGCGAAATCAGCATTTGGGACCGAAGATGCCCAAGTATTCAGCGATTATCAAGAAATGTTGGCACAAGCTGATCTAGATGTGATCCATGTGTGTACACCAAACGCCTCACATGCTGAGTTGACGATTGCCGCACTAGAAGCGGATTGTCATGTCATGTGTGAAAAACCAATGGCAAAAACAGCGGCAGAAGCCAAAGCAATGATCGAAGCAGCTAACCGAACAGGGAAAAAACTCACGATCGGCTACCAAAACCGTTTTAGAAAAGATTCTCGTTATCTTCATGAAGTGTGCGCCGAAGGACAGTTAGGAAACATTTATTTTGGGAAAGCTCATGCGATTCGACGTCGGGCTGTGCCAACTTGGGGTGTTTTCCTTGATGAAGAAGCGCAAGGCGGCGGTCCGTTGATCGATATTGGTACCCACGCATTGGATCTGACCTTATGGATGATGAACAATTACAAACCAAAATTTGTTGTCGGAAAAGCGTATCATGAGTTGTCGCAAACCAAAAATGCCGCAAATGCTTGGGGTCCTTGGGATCCAGAGAAATTCTCAGTAGAAGATTCGGCCTTTGGTTTTGTGGTCATGGAAGATGGCGCAACGATTTTCTTAGAAGCTAGCTGGGCGCTCAACAGCTTGGATGTGAAAGAAGCCAAAACGACACTGATGGGCAGCAAAGCGGGTGCGGATATGAACAACGGTTTGACCATCAACGGAGAAGACCACAGCTTGCTGTATGAAAAAAATATCGAACTTGAAACAGGCGGCGTTGATTTTTATGAAGGAAACGGCGAAACGCCAGAAATTTTAGAAGCACAATCGTGGATCCATGCGATCATCAACGATACCGAACCAGTGGTCAAACCTGAAGAAGCAATGGTCGTGACGGAGATTTTAGAAGCGATCTACAAATCATCGCAAACCGGTGAGCCAGTCTACCTATAAGAACTGCTGGAAGAAAAGGAGCGAGCATAAATGACAAAACCGAAAATCGCTTTACAGCTTTGGAGTATTCAAGAGGACTGCAAGACAGATCTTTTTGAAGCGTTGAAAACAGTTAAACAAAACGGCTATGACGGTGTTGAATTTGCCGGTTATCATGGACACAGTGCTGCCCAGATCAAAGAAATGCTGGAGCAATTGGATTTGGCGGTCGCGGCTTCCCATATCCCGTTTGAAGCATTGCGAGATCGTTTTGAAGAAACCGTCGCTTTTGAAAAAACGATTGGCAATCAACGGATCGTCATTCCGTATGCCAGTTTTGATTCTTTGGAAAAATGGCAAGCCTTTGCTGCGGAGCTGACCCAGATCACCCAAAAGTTGCAAGCAGAAGGGCTGACTGGCTACTACCACAACCATGCCCATGAATTTACTGAAGTTGCTGGAGAATCTATGATCGATGAACTGATCAAAGACAATCCGCAACTGCGTTTGGAAGCCGACCTTTACTGGTTAGCCTTTGCAAACGTGGCTGTTTTACCTTGGCTAAAGGAACGCGAAACGAAGGTTGGCTTGGTTCATATCAAAGATATGCAAGAGCAGCCGCAGGAAAGCACCGAGATCGGCAATGGGATTTTACCAATCAAGTCGTATGTAGAAACAGCTAAAGCATTAGAACTACCATGGTTGATCGTCGAGCAGGAAGCGTTTCAAAAATTCGCTCCTTTAGAAGCCAGCGGGATTGATTATCTGCAATTAAAAAACATCGTAGAGGAGGTCTACCAATGATCCACGTTACGGTATGGAACGAGTTTCGTCATGAAAAAACGAATGAGATCGTCCAAAAAATGTATCCAGAAGGAATCCATGGTCAAATTGCCAAGTTTTTAGAAGAGGATGATTTCCAAGTGCGAACGGCGACCCTTGATGAACCAGAACACGGGTTGACGGAGCAAGTATTGGCTGACACGGATGTGTTGGTTTGGTGGGGCCATATGGCGCATGAAGAAGTCGATGATGCTATCGTTGCTCGTGTGCAGCAGCGTGTATGGGAAGGAATGGGAATGATCGTCTTGCATTCTGGCCACTTTTCGAAAATCTTTAAAACGTTGATGGGAACGTCGTGCGATTTAAAATGGCGAGTAGACGATCAGCATGCGCGGATCTGGAATGTCAATCCAAGCCACCCAATTGTTGAAGGAGTCGGCGAATGGATCGAACTAGAGCAAGAGGAAATGTATGGCGAGCACTTTGATATTCCAGCGCCGGATGAATTGATCTTTGTCAGCTGGTTCCCTGGTGGTGAAGTTTTCCGTAGCGGCTGTACATTCCGCCGTGGGAATGGCAAGATCTTCTATTTCCAGCCTGGTCATGAGACATTCCCAAGCTATTACAATCCCAAAGTGCAAAAAGTGATCCAAAATGCGGCTCGCTGGTGTGCACCAACAGAAAATCGTTACCCAACATATGGGCATTTTCAAGCAATTGAGGAGGAAAGAAAATGAAATTAGGTGTTTTTACCCCGTTATTCAATCAACTTAGCTTTGAAGAAATGATCGATGAAGTAGCGAAAAAAGGGCTGCAAACCGTCGAGATCGGTACCGGTGGTTCTCCAGGCAATGCCCACTTAGACATTGACCGTTTACTAGCAAGTGAAGCAGAGCGAAAAGAATACTTAGCGAAATTAGCTGATAAAGGATTGGAAATCTCAGCTTTGAGCTGTCACAACAACCCAATCTCTCCATTAAAAGCAGAAGCGCAAGAAGCCGATGAACTTTTGCGCAAAACCATCAAATTAGCCAGCTTAATGAATGTACCTGTTGTGAACGGATTTTCAGGCGTTTCAGGCGGAAATGCAACAGATACACAAGTCAACTGGCCAGTATTGCCATGGCCAACGGAATACGATGACAATTATAATTATCAATGGGAACAAAAACTGATTCCTTATTGGAAAGGCATCAACACGGAAGCGGAAGCGGCTGGTGTTAAAATTGGGATCGAACTTCATGGTGGCTTTTTGGCACATACCCCTTATACGATGTTGAAACTGCGGGATGCTGCGGGGAAAGCCATCGGCTGTAACTTGGATCCAAGTCATTTATGGTGGCAAGGGATCGACCCAGTGGCAGCGGTCAAAATCTTAGGGGAAGCCGATGCGATCCATCACTTCCATGCCAAAGATACGTATTTGGACCAAGACAATATCAACATGCATGGCTTGACGGACATGCAGCCATATAGCAATGTCAAAACCCGAGCTTGGACCTTCCGTTCAGTCGGTTGCGGCCACAGCTTACAAGTCTGGTCAGATATTATTTCTGCACTTAGAATTTATGGGTATGATTATGTCTTGAGTATTGAGCATGAAGATCCAATCATGTCCATAGATGAAGGACTGAATCGTGCCATCAGCAACTTGAAGACGATTATGATCCGTGAAGAAGCTTCATCCATGTGGTGGGCATAAGAAGAAAACCGAGGAGTGTCAGACATGAGTGCAATCAATTTTGCAGTAATCGGATATGGCGGCATGGGTGCGTACCATGTCCACAATATCTTACCAAATGAAAACGAACGAATCCACATCGTAGGAACTTACGATATCAATGAAGAACGTCAAGCGATCTCGCAAGAAAAAGGCCATAAGATCTTTAAAAGCTATGATGAAGTCTTAGCCGATGAGACGATCGAAGCAGTATTGATCGCCACACCTAATGACTTGCACAAAGAGTTATCGATCGCTGCGTTGAAAGCCGGCAAACATGTTGTTTGCGAGAAGCCTGTTGCGCTGAATACTGCGGAACTAGATGAGATCGTGGCGGTTGCCCAAGAAACTGGCAATACCTTTATGGTTCACCAAAACCGCCGTTGGGATCCTGATTTTCTACTTGTACGCGAACTGTACCGTAATGGACAGATCGGTGATTTGTTCCAATTAGAGTCACGGGTCCAAGGGGCAAACGGCATCCCAGGAGACTGGCGCCATGTGAAAAAACAAGGTGGGGGAATGCTTTTAGACTGGGGCGTTCACTTGCTGGATCAAATGTTATGGTTGATCGACAGCCCAGTGAAAGATGTCAAAGCGGATCTTAGCTTTGTGTTGGGGGAAGAAGTCGATGATGGGTTCTTCGCTTTGATTACCTTTGGAAATGGGGTCAAAGCAATCGTGGAAGTTGGAACCTCCAATTACACGCAATTGCCTCGCTGGTACATCAAAGGAACAGAAGGAACAGCCACCATCACCGATTGGGATTTAAATGGGGAAATGGTGCAAGCAACAGGTCGCGAAGATGTGGCAGCACCAAAACCAGTCCAAGCAGGCGTCGGCTTGACGAAAACGATGGCACCCCCATCGGAATTGGCAGCCAAAGAAATTCCTTTCCCGAAAGCCGAAGCGGATTTTGAACCTTTCTACAAGAATTTTTACAACGTTGTACGCAACGGTGCCGAACCTATCGTTAAAAACGAAGAAGTCCGAGCAGTGATGCAGTTGATCGAACGCATTTTTGCCACAGCGTAAGAGATAGAGGAAGCAGCTCTTTATCCATGTAACCGAACGAGTGCGAGAAGCAAAAACTGGGAGAGAATGATGTTCATTCTGTCCCAGTTTTTTTATTTCTTGACATCATAAGTGACCCATAATCATGTGAAGGGGAAACAATTTTCAAAAAGAAGCTTTGGTTAAGGTACTTGATGTTCAGTTAAAGAATACTGTTTTGAATGGTTTGGGTTAGTAGGATCACTCGAGGTACCTCGATCTATACGCTTATTGGTTAGATAAGCGAGGCGATAGCTAGGCAAGTTGTCGCTAACCCACACGCTTGGAGTTGCAACAAGCGCACAATAGTCACTCTTACCGCAAATAGGGGTGGCTATTGTGCTACATATGTTTGAACTCCTCACGTTTTGCGTGGTTTTTTATCCTTGAAAATTCCCAACTCCTACCGCCATAGCCTAAAATTCCATGTATAATAAAGAAAACGACCGTTTTATTTGGCGAAGGGAAAAGAAAAAGCAAAAGAGGTGCGAACTATGAGGATGAATCAAGAAAAGCTGACTTCATCAAATGGGAAGGATCAGCTTTTTGTCAAAACGTGGCTGCCAGAAGAACAGCCGAAAGCAGTCGTGCAAATCGTTCACGGAATGATCGAACACATTGAACGTTACCACGAGTTTGCGGAATGTTTGACTGCGCAAGGCTATGCGGTGGTCGGTCATGATCACTTAGGGCATGGGCAATCCGTGAAAGAAACACAGGCCTATGGGCATTTTGGTGAAAAAGAGGGCGCCAACTATTTAGTGGCAGATGTGGGAGTGGTCCATCAGTACGCAGCTGCTTGCTACCCAGACCGACCATACTTTATCTTAGGGCACAGTATGGGGTCGCTGGTGTTGCGGAATTATTTGTTTAGTCAGCCACATCCATTGTCAGGAGCGATCATCATGGGCACCACGATGGAAAAAGCCGTGCTGATGCAAGGAGGCAAACTCGTTACGAGCTTGTTGCGCCCGTTTGCCGCTCAGCAATGGCCTTATCACGTAATGGAACAGCTGGTTTTTGGCCAGCACAACCGGCGTTTTCGTCCCAATCGGACCGCTAAGGATTGGTTGACCAGTGATCCGCAACAAGTGGATCGCTACTTGAAGGACCCTTACACGCAATTTCATTTTTCCTTAGCGGCTTACAAGGATCTCTTTACATTGACGCAAGCTGCCAGTGATCCGGACCAACTTCGCAGGATTGATCCAGAATTGCCGCTGCTCTTGATTTCAGGTGCAGATGATCCTGTGGGGCACTATGGCAAAAGCGTCCGCCAATTGGCTCAGCAGCTGAAGCAAAATGCTGACGTGACGATGTATTTGCTTGAACAGGGCCGGCATGAGATTTTGAATGAGCGCAACCGCGAGATCGTTTACAATGAAATTTCTCGCTGGCTGTTTGAAAAAATGCCGAAATGACGAACGTTAAGAAATTGGTAGTCTTTTCTGAAAATTCAAAATTATTTTCTCTTTTAAGGCTTTTTTCATTTTCGGCTATCTGTTATAATGATTTTCACATCTAACATAAAGGAGAGATTTTTTGTATGACAGTTTATAACTTTTCAGCTGGTCCTGCCGTATTGCCCCGTCCCGTATTGGAGAAAGCACAATCCGAACTTTTGAATTACCGCGGAAGTGGGATGTCCGTTATGGAGCTGAGTCATCGGTCCTCCTTGTTTGAAGCGATCATTAAAGATGCAGAAGCACTTTTACGAAAATTGATGGGAATTCCTGAAAACTATCAGGTACTGTTTTTACAAGGCGGCGCGAGTCTCCAATTCAGTATGATCCCTTTAAATCTTGCGCAAAACAAAAAAGCCTTATACGTAAATACCGGTTCTTGGTCGAAGAAAGCTATTGAAGCAGCAAAAGCGCTTGGAAACGTGACGGTGGAAGTTGTTGCCTCTAGTGAGGATCAAAACTTTACCTATATTCCAGAAATTTCAGAAGATGCGATCGATCAAGAAGCGGCTTATTTGCATATCACCACGAACAATACCATTGAAGGGACGGCCTTTCAAACGATTCCGCTGGCTGGCAACGTGCCGATTGTAGCGGATATGTCCTCAAATATTTTAGCCAATGACTATCGCGTAGAAGACTTCGGTGTGATTTATGCTGGGGCCCAAAAGAATATTGGTCCTGCAGGGTTGACGGTAGTGATCATCCGAGAAGATTTACTCAATGATGATGCTGTCTTCGCTCCAATGCTGGATTATCGTCTACAGGCTAAAAATGACTCATTGTACAATACACCACCAACGTATGCTATCTATATTGCTAAATTGGTGTTTGAATGGTTGGAAGAATCAGGCGGCATTCCTGCAATTTTAGAACAAGACCGCCAAAAAGCGGCGCTTTTATACGAAACGATCGAAGCCTCTGCTCTTTACAGTAGTCCTGTGGCTGTTGACAGCCGCTCACTAACGAATATTCCTTTTGTGACAGGGGATAAAGCACTGGATCAGCGCTTCAATGAAGAAGTTCTCAAAGCTGGTTTTGAGAACTTGAAAGGGCATCGTTCCGTCGGAGGAATGCGAGCAAGCTTGTACAATGCCTTTCCATTAGCTGGCGTTCAAGCGTTAGTCGACTTTATGAAATCATTTGAAGCGGAGGTCAAATAAATGTTCCAAATCAAAACATTCAATGCGATCGCACCAGAAGGATTACAGCGTTTAGAAAAAGAAAAGTATGCCATCAACGAAAGCGACCAACCGCAAGGGATTTTGCTGCGCAGCCAGAAATTGCACGATTACGCTTTTCCTGAAAGTGTCTTAGGTATTGCCCGTGCAGGGGCTGGGACCAACAACATTCCCGTCAAAGCATGTACTGAAAAAGGGATCGTCGTCTTTAATACGCCAGGCGCCAATGCCAATGCGGTCAAAGAATTAGTGATCGCTAGTCTGCTCTTAAGTGTCCGTCCGATTTTACGAGGTGCCCAATGGGTCCAAACCTTGAGCGGTGATAATGTGGAAGAACAAGCAGAAGCGCAAAAAAGTCAATTTGCTGGAACAGAGTTAGAAGGCAAAAAGTTAGGAATCATCGGCCTTGGTTCTATTGGAGCGATGGTCGCCAACGATGCTTATCGTCTAGGGATGGAAGTAGTCGGTTATGATCCTTACGTGTCAGTGGATACTGCTTGGACGATCTCTCGTCGGGTCAAGCGTGCCAATGATATTGCGGAAGTCTTTTCAACCTGTGATTTTATTACGGTTCATGTGCCGCTAATGGAAAACACGCATCATCTCGTCGGGGAAGCCGAACTTGCGAAAATGAAACCAACAACGAAGCTATTCAACTTTTCTCGTAAAGAAATCGTCGATACAGATGCCGTTTTACGTGCGTTAAAAGCTGACCGTCTAGCGGGCTATACGACTGATTTTGCGGATGAACAATTGCTGCACAATGAAAAAGTCCTCGTCTTGCCGCATTTAGGTGCATCAACAGAAGAAGCCGAAGTCAACTGTGCCAAAATGGCAGCCCGAACATTGAAAAAATTCTTGGAATTTGGAACCATCAAGCGCTCAGTGAATTTTCCAACTGTTGAGATGGCTTTTCATTCGCCTTATCGTCTGACGATCATCAATCGCAATGTACCGAATATGTTAGGTCAGATTTCATCGATCATTGCGGAATCTGGAATCAATATCGACAATATGCTGAATCGTGGACGGGAAGACTTTGCTTACACCCTAGCCGATGTCGCTTCTGAAGATGAAGCCTTATTGAATCAATTAGCCGATAAACTGCGGGAGAACGAAAATATCGTTCGTGTACGGGTCATCAAGAATCAGGAGGTTGGGTATTAATGGTTCAAGTATTTCCGTTTAAAGCCATTCGTCCAGAAGCCTCATTGGCAGAAAAAGTGGCCGAGCTACCGTATGACGTGGTCAATTCACAAGAAGCCGCAGCGTTTGCGCAAGGCAATCCTTACAGCTATTTCCACATCGACCGTTCGGAGATTGACTTGCCAGGAATCGATCCTTATGATCCACAGGTGTATCAAAAAGCGGCAGAAAATCTTGCATCTTTTCAAGAAGCAGGCTGGTTGATTCAAGAAACGGCGCCCGCATATTATTTGTATGAATTGACGATGGCTGGTAGAAGCCAAACGGGGCTTGTCGCCTGTACCTCGATCGATGATTATGTCGCTGGGAAAATCAAGAAACACGAGTTTACCCGTCCAGAAAAAGAAATCGATCGGATCAATCATATTCTGACATGTGATGCCAATACAAGTCCGATTTTCTTGAGCTATCGCCAACCAGCAGCAGTCAAAGAAGCGATCGATGCGTGGCAAGCAGAGCATGCGCCAATCTATGATTTTGTCAGCTATCATGAGGTGCAACATCGTGTTTGGCTGATCGATGATCCAGCGCTAGTCGCCTCTTTTGCCCAGCAGTTTCAAGCTGTAGATGCCCTTTATATTGCGGATGGGCATCACCGCACAGAGTCAGCAGTCAAAGTCGGCTTGCAAAAGCGAGCCGATGGTCAAAACAGCCAAGAAAGCGACCGCTTTTTAGCGATCTTATTCCCAGAAAATGAATTGGCGATTTGGGAATACAATCGGGTTTTGCGGGTACCAGTGCCAGATACCTTTTTTGAGCAGGCAGCCCAGCATTTTACGATTCGAGAAACTACAAGGAAGAAACCAGCGCAACGTGGTTCGATTCATCTGTACCTAAACCATGCGTGGTGGGAGTTGACCATCAAACCGGAAGCTGTGCCGCAAGATGCGGTAGGACAGCTGGATGTGTCGCTTTTACAACAATACGTGCTGGCTGATATTTTCGCGATCCAAGATGTGCGGACAGACAAACGCATTGATTTTGTCGGCGGAATTCGTGGTCCAGAAGAATTGGAACGTTTGGTAGATAGCGGAGAATGGACATTGGCCTTTTCCATGTATCCAACGCAAATGGCCGATCTTTTGGCAGTCGCCGATGCGGGAGAAATTATGCCGCCAAAATCAACTTGGTTTGAACCAAAACTGTTGAGCGGTCTGTTTTTACATGATTTAGAAACGAATTAACCAAAAAAAGCTTACGAGCTAACCTCGTAAGCTTTTTTTCTATTAGAAGTTGCCGAGTGTTTCGATGATCAAGCGGACATTCAAGACCGTCAGTGCAATGGCACAGATCCAGCCTAAGGTAGAGACCCATAGCGGATTCTTGAAGCGTTCCCCCATGATTTTTTTTGAGCTGGTAAAAAGAACCAACGGAATCATCGAAACGGGTAAGGCGATGCTTAAAAAGACTTGCGAATAAATCAGCAGATCGTCCAAGGCTTGTTCGTTGCCGCCAAAGTAAATCGTACAAAGCAAGACGGGGATCACCGATAAGCCACGGGTGATCAGACGTCGCGCCCAAGTAGGGATCTTCATATGGATAAATCCTTCCATCACGACTTGCCCCGTCAGTGTCCCAGTGATCGTTGAATTTTGACCAGATGCCAAGAGCGCCACGGCAAACAGAACGCTCAAGACTGGACTGGCGACAGCACCAGCAATGGAGGAATCTTGCAAAGCATCAAACAGCGCGGAGAAGGTGCCGACTTCTTCACTATGACCAAAGAACAAGGCGCTTCCTAAGATCAAAAGCAGGCAATTGACCAAAAACGCAGCGGATAATTGGATATTGGAATCCCAAGTAGCAAACCGCACGGCCGTTGCCACTTCTTGGGTATCGCTGCGATCGATTTTTCGTGATTGGGAGATCGAAGAATGCAGATAGAGATTATGCGGCATCACAGTCGCACCAACGATCCCCAACGCCATTGTCAGCTGTCCATGGTTCAAGACTTGCTTTTGGGGAATAAAGCCTTGCAAGACAGCAGGCAAATTTGGTTGAGCAATAATGACTTCGTAACAAAAGACCAGCATAATGACCAAAATCAGTGTCATGACGATCGCTTCGATTTTTCGGAAACCCAATTTCATTAAAAAGAGCAGAAGCAGTACATCGAAAATCGTTAAGATGACCCCAACTAATAAAGGTAAGCCAAATAGTAGATTGAGAGCGATCGCTCCTCCGATCACTTCCGCGATATCCGTTGCCATGATAGCCAATTCGGTGACGATCCACAAAACAAAGCCTAAGCCTTTGCTGGTGTGTTTACGAGTTGCTTGCGCAAGGTCCATCTGGGTCACAATCCCTAGCTTGGCTGCCATGTATTGCAGCAGCATAGCAATCAAACTGGAAATCAAGATCACAGAAAGTAAGAGATAGCCATATTCAGCACCGCCTCCGATCGAGGTGATCCAGTTTCCTGGGTCCATATAGCCCACGGCTACCAATGCCCCAGGACCAGAGAACGCTAAGAGATTGCGCCAAAAGCTGCCGTTTTTTGGAATGGCAACTGTATTATTTATTTCTTCCAAGCTAGGACCGTTGGCCGCTTGGATCAATTTTTTTTCTTCATTCATCGTTTCACGTCCTATCTTTTTAGGTACACCTAAAAACAAATCTATTGTATTCCTCATTTATGAATTTTTCAAGAGAAACCTTTTGGAAGTCAGAAGGAAGGACAAAAAAACAGCAACCAAAGGAATGGCTGCTGTCTGTTGGGTTTTCTTAAAAAATTAGTCGGCGCGTAAAGCGATCGCTGCATCTTTTTTCGCTGCCATTCGAGCTGGAATGTGGCCGCCGATCATCGTTAGGACGGTGCTGACAGCAATCAAGATCAGGCCGTGGACCGGATTTAATTGAGCAACATTTTCGAGATCAGTCATACTATATAAGATTGCGTTGATCGGGAATGTGGCTAACCAAGCAATCAGGACACCTAAAGCTCCTGAAGCGATCCCTAAAATACAGGTTTCGGCATCAAAGACGCGGGTGATGTCTTTCTTGCGAGCACCTAATGCTTTTAAGACCCCAATTTCTTTCGTACGTTCAAGTACAGAGGTATAAGTGATGATACCGATCATGATCATGCTAGTTACCAAGGAGATCCCTGCAAAAGCGATCAAGACGTAAGTGATGGCATCCATCAAGCCACCAGTCAATTGAGTCATCGTACCCGCTAAATCGGAATAAACGATTTGGTCTTCTTTGTCTTTGCCTTTGTTGAAGTCATCCAAGTAATCAAGGATTTTTTCTTTGGCACTGAAATCATTCGGATAGATCATAATGCTGTTTGGTAAATCACTGCCGCCAAGATAAGCGATCAATGAATCTTTAGCACTTTCGTCAACGGGTTCATTCGTCATCACGTTGGTGTCGCTGTCTTTTTGGGCTTGGACGATCGCTGAGTCTTGGTTTTCTTTGATGACTTCTTGCGCGAGGGCATCACTGTAGGCAATGCCAGTTGACAGCAAGTTCATCGTAGAGTTTTGCTTGATACGTAAGATTCCGCTGATCGTTAATTCTTTGTTGTTACTGTTATCGAAAACGTCATTTAAATCTTGATTTGGAATGAAGTTTCCAGTTGGTAATTCGGTGTAAAAGGCATCATTAGACGCCAATGTGATTTTTGTTCCCACGATATCGTCGAAGGACACCTTGTCGCCATCTTCAATGTCAAAACCGAGATTGATCAATGCATTGACATTCGTTACGTTGTTTTCATCGACGATCAAAACGACATCTGTGCTAGCACTTGGGTAGCTGCCTTCTAAAAGGTCGTAGTTGTCTTTTAAGAAATTGCCGTTATCCTCTGATAACTGCTCGGGGAAAGTCGAAACCCCAATCCCGGTGGAGGCACTCATGGCAGACATCATGGCATTAGTCTGTTCATTGTCAGGTGATGCATTGGAGAAGCTGACTTGTTCCACAGTATCATCGATCTTACGGAAAAGGTTCAAGGAAGTGGAACGAGTGTAGCCGATATTGTTGCTTAATTCAGGATCAATGTCGTTGATGTAATCGAGAAACTCTTGATCGATTTTATTGATATGGGTTGCACGATCCGCATCACTTAATTTGGCAGTGACCTCTTTATCTGAAGGGAAATCTTCCGATTTCTCCCGCGTTCCCATGGCTGATGGATCTTGTTCAGTGGCTACTTGCGAGATCGTGATCGGAAAACGAGCTAATGTTTCTGACTGGGTATTGTCGATTTGTTTTTGGAATCCCGTTGACAGTGACAAAACAATGGCGATTCCGATGATCCCGATACTAGAAGCAAAGGCTGTCAAGAAGGTGCGCCCTTTTTTGGTGCGGATATTGTTAAACGACAAACGTAAGGCAGTCATGAAACTCATTTTTGTGTGCTTTAATTCGAATTGGTCTTTCTTTTGTCCTTCGACATGAGGGTTCGAATCTTTAATGATTCGTCCGTCTTTGAACTCAATGATCCGTCCAGCGTATTTGTGCGCCAATTCAGGATTATGAGTAACCATGATGACCAATTTTTCTTTTGATAGTTCTTGGATCAGTTCCATGATTTGGACACTGGTCTCTGAATCCAAGGCACCTGTTGGTTCATCACAAAGAAGGATATCAGGATCATTTGCTAAGGCACGAGCGATCGCTACCCGCTGCATTTGACCACCAGAAAGCTGATTTGGTTTTTTGTGCATATGCTCAGCTAAGCCCACACGCGTCAAAGCATCGGTTGCTTTGGCGCGTTTTTCTTCTTTTGACACACCGCTCAAGGTCATCCCAAGCTCGACGTTATCGATGATGCCTAAATGACTGATCAAATTGTAGCTTTGGAAGACAAAGCCGATCGAATTGTTCCGATACGCATCCCAGTCACGATCTTTAAAGGATTTCGTTGATTTGCCGTTGATGATCATATCACCAGAATCGTAATTATCTAAGCCGCCGATCACGTTCAACATGGTTGTTTTCCCAGAGCCGCTTGGCCCTAAAATGGCAACAAACTCTTGTTTACGAAAGGCGACGGTGACGCCGTCGAGGGCTTTCGTAGTACTGGAGCCAACTGTATAATACTTCTTGATATCTTTTAATTCTAACATGGGGTCACTCTTTTCTTGCCGTTTTCACGATTATTTTCATTATGTAACCACGCTATCATAATGGTTAACAAAAATCAACGATTATCATTGTTTAAATAAATAATTTATACTAAACTAAAGACAGAAAAGAGGGAGAGTATGGAAAAAGCGTTAGGAACATTCAATATGGCAGTGTTTGCGGAGATATTTTCGCTGATGGGAAACATATTGTTTGAAGAAATCGGTCTGGAAGATTTAAAATTGACCAAAATGGAAATCTTGGAACTCGTGGTGATCTCTAGTAATGAAGGAATTACGATGTCCGAGTTGGCCCAGCAAATCGGTACGTCAAAAGTCCAAATCAGTCGTTCGATCTCGGGGTTGGAAAAGGCTGGCTTTGTGGTACGCAAAACCAACGGCGTCAATCGTCGCAACGTCAATGTTTATTTGGAAGAAGCTGGGAAGCAGTTGTTTGTCCAAAAGAAAAAACAAGTGGAAGACCGCTTGAATGCCAAAACCGCTCAAATGGCTGCGGAAGATATCCAGCAGTTGAGTCAGTCGTTGACGGAGGCAGTGGGGATCTTGCGGAAATATGACATTTTACGGACTGGCAATCAATGTGAGAAGAAGACACCGTTTGATTAAAAAAGGGTGAAGCAATCGTTTGCTTTTTAATTGCTGAATTAATTTCATATTAACTTATATTATCGATTTATTAGATAAAGCAACCGATTGCGTTTTTCTCTTGTTTTGACTTCTGATTTGTGCGACAATGGGTATATCAAACAAGTCAAAGGAGTCTGCTATGAATACTACTGCCATCTATCATCGTCCCGAAAGTGAATTTGCGTATTTGTACGAGAAGGATAAAATGCATATCCGTTTGCGTACCGCCCGTCAAGACGTCCGCCATGTCCAGCTGCTTTGCGGTGATCCTTACACACTGTATAAAGAAGCTTGGTACCAACAAAGAATTGAAATGCAAAAAATTCTTTCCACGGACTTGCATGATTATTGGCAAGTATCGGTCGGAGCAGAATTCCGCCGTTTGTCTTACGGCTTTTCCATCGAAAGTTACGATGGGTTGCATGTCTTCTATGGAGACCACGGGGTCTATCCTTTTGAGCAGCAATATTTAGAAATGAACAACAATTATTTTCGGATGCCTTACTTCCAAGAAGCCGATCGTTTCAAAATTCCCGAGTGGGCAAAAGAAACCGTTTGGTATCAAATCTTCCCTGAACGCTTTGCAAATGGGGACCCATCAAATGATCCAGAAGGTGTATTGCCTTGGGGTTCAAAAAATCCCGATCGCCAAGACTTTTTCGGCGGGGATCTGCAAGGGGTCATCGATCATTTGGATTACCTCGTCGATCTAGGCATCAATGGAATCTACTTCTGTCCGATTTTTGAGGCCTATTCGAATCACAAGTATGATACCATCGATTATTTAGCCATCGATCCAGCGTTTGGAGATAACGATACCTTTAAACGCTTAGTGGAGGAATGCCACAAACGCGGTATCAAAGTCATGCTAGATGCTGTGTTCAATCATATGGGGGATACTTCGCATCAATGGCTAGATGTCATCAAAAACGGCAAAGATTCGCCCTTTGCTGATTGGTTCCACATCAATGAGTTTCCTGTCAACTACAAAGAAGGGGAAAACTTTGAAGATGCTTATGACATCACCTATGATGTGTTTGCCTTTACGCCGCATATGCCAAAACTCAATACAGAAAATCCCGACGTGCAAGATTATTTGTTGAAGATCGCTCGTTATTGGATCGAAGAGTTTGATATCGATGCTTGGCGCTTGGACGTTGCCAATGAAGTCAGTCACCACTTCTGGAAAAAATTCCGCCAAGTGTGTGATGATGCCAAAGATGATTTTTATATCCTTGGGGAAATTTGGCACTCTTCTCAACGGTGGTTACAAGGCGACGAGTTTCATGCAGTAATGAATTACGCCTTTACGGATGCAATCATTGAATATTTTGTCAAAGACGAGATCTCTATGACGAAAATGGTCTCGGAATTAAATAACCAGCTGATGTTGTATCGGGAGCAAACCAACCAAGTACAGTTCAATATCTTGGATTCTCATGATACCCCGCGTTTGTTAACTTTGGCTCGAGGAGACAAAGACTTGATGCGCCAAGTGATGGCCTTTACGTATCTGCAACAAGGCGTTCCTTGCCTGTATTACGGTGATGAGATCGGTTTGACCGGCGATATGGACCCGGATTGCCGCAAATGTATGATTTGGGAAGAAGAAAAGCAAGATCGTGATTTGCTGCATTTCACCCAGTCATTGATCAAACTACGCAAAGACAACCAAAAAGTCTTATCTGAAGGTTCCTTGAGTTGGAACTGGGTTTCGGAAGAAGATGGCCTGATCATTTTCGAACGAGAGTTGGGGGCACAGCGGATCATCGGTATTTTCAACACTGGCGAGGATCAACTTACACTCTCTCGTCCTGATTCAATTTTGATGGAACAGTTTGTCCAACTGGAAGATGAGACGATGATCATCGATAACAAAGGCTTTGCTATCGTGAAAGTAAATAACGAAGAATCGAATGAAGCATAAAAATGAGGCAAGAATTGCATATGCAATTCTTGCCTCATTCAATGTTTTGGGTATTTTTAATTTCCCCATGCACGTTGGAAAGAATCTTCCCCAAAATTCCTTCTGTCGGTATTATATCCTATAACACCTGAATGTGACAAATGATAACCCTTAAATATAGGTAGATTTTTTCTGCAAAGGGGAAAAAGATTGAAAATTTAGACAGTATTGCCATCTTTTTGCGCTTCTTTCCACGAAAGGTCTTTTCTTTTTTACAAGATATGATAAACTAGTAAAAATGTATTTTTATTCGAGGAGTGATTTGATGAGTACAGGGTATCACGTAGCAGTTGTCGGAGCTACCGGCGCAGTAGGAACAAAAATGATTGAGATGTTGGAGAAGACCACGTTGCCGATCAAAAAAATAACGTTGTTGGCATCCAAACGTTCTGCTGGGAAGACCCTTGTGTTCAAAAATGAACCACTCGTTATTCAAGAGCTGACCGCAGATTCCTTTGCAGGCGTCGATATTGCATTGTTCAGTGCCGGTGGCGGCATTTCAAAACAATTTGCTCCAGAAGCAGTCAAACACGGTGCAGTCGTGATCGACAATACCAGTCATTTTCGGATGGACCCGAATGTTCCTCTAGTCGTTCCTGAGGTGAATCCTCATGCGTTAGCGCAACATAAAGGAATCATTGCCAATCCGAATTGTTCAACGATTCAAATGATGGTGGCGTTAGAACCGATTCGTCAAAAAGTCGGTTTATCGAGGGTGCTGGTTTCAACGTATCAAGCAGTTTCAGGTGCTGGCGCACAAGCCTTGGCTGAATTGACTCGTGAATCTCAAGAATTATTAGCTGGCAAAGCCGCTGATGAACTAAACCCTGAGATTTTACCAGCAGGCAGCGATAAAAAGCACTACCCAATCGCGTTTAACGCCTTGCCACAAATCGATGTCTTTGCTGAAGACGATTATACTTACGAAGAGTGGAAAATGATCAATGAAACGAAGAAGATCATGGAAGATACGCAGATCAAAGTAGCAGCTACGTGTGTGCGGATCCCTGTGTTTAGCGGTCATTCGGAGTCGATTTATATCGAAACCAAAGACCATGCCAGTGTTGAGGAAGTCAGACAGTGGATCAGCGAAGCGCCAGGAGCTGTCTTGCAAGATGATCCGAGTCAACAAGTGTACCCGCAAGCTTTGACCAGTGTGGACAAAACGGAAACCTTTGTTGGTCGGATTCGCAAAGATTTGGATGTCGAAAACGGCTTGCATTTATGGGTCGTTTCTGATAATTTGCTGAAAGGTGCGGCATGGAACTCTGTTCAAATCGCCGAAAGCATGCATCAGCAAGGATTAGTTCATGTGTAAACCATAAGTTTTTCAGAAAAGTGTGGTGAATGCCACGCTTTTCTTTTTTTTGTTGTATAATAATAGGGACGGCTTATGCTTGGGAAATAATACAGTAAAAAAAAATTAAGAGGTGAATAAAAGTGGAAACGATAAAAATCATTCCTCTTGGCGGTGTACGCGAAAACGGAAAGAACATGTACATTGCTGAAGTTGGCGAGGATATATTTGTGCTGGATTGCGGTGTCCGTTATCCAGAAAATGAATTATTAGGGATCGATACAGTGATTCCAGACTTCACATATTTAGAAGAAAATGCCGACCGTGTGGCGGGTGTCTTCTTGACCCATGGGCATGCAGATGCGATTGGTGCATTGCCTTATTTCTTGGAGAATATCCAAGTACCGGTCTTTGGGACCGAGTTAACGATCGAACTAGCAAAATTGACCGTGAATAAAAATGAAGCTACCAAGCGCTTCAAAGATTTTCATGTGATCGATGAACATTCGGAGATCGACTTTGGTCATGCGACCATCAGCTTTTTCCGTACGACCCATTCTATCCCTGATTCTGTTGGGATCAGCGTCAAAACAGAAGCTGGCAATATCGTTTATACAGGAGATTTCAAGTTTGACCAAACAGCGATCCCTATGTATCAAACCGATTTTGGCCGCTTAGCGGAAATTGGAAAAGAAGGCGTCTTAGCATTGCTAAGCACGTCTTCAAATGCCGAAAATCCAACGCCGATCGCTTCTGAATTGACGATCCAAGATGAAGTTTACGACAATATCCGTTATTGGGAAGGTCGGATCATCGTCGCTAGTGTTGCCAGCAATTTGCAACGGGTGCAACAAGTATTAGATGCGGCGTTTCGTTCTGATCGCAAAGTCGTTTTGACCGGGCAAGATTTTGGTCGGATCATCAAAACGGCCATGAAGTTAGGGAAATTAAAATTACCTGCCGAAGACTTGCTGATCACCCAAAAAGAAATGAAAAAATACTCAGACGAACAGTTGCTGATTTTAGAAACAGGTCGTATGGGTGAACCAATCAAAGCGTTGCAAAAAATGGCCAACGGCTCTCACCGGACGCTGCGCATCAAAGAAGGAGATCTTGTTTATATCACAACAACGCCGACAACTGCAATGGAAACTGTGGTTGCGAAAACGGAAGATATCATCTATCGCGCTGGCGGTACCGTAAAACAGATCTCGGATAATTTCCGTGTTTCTGGTCATGCCAACCCGAATGATCTGCAGCTGATGTTGAATATGATGAAACCGAAGTATTTTATCCCTATTCAAGGCGAGTACCGCCAATTAGCCGCCCATGTGGACTTGGCGCAAGAAGTCGGGATTCCGATGAAAAATATCTTCATTACTGCACGTGGAGATGTGTTAGAGTACAAAAAAGGCGAAATGATCGCCGCAGGTGCGGTCCCAGCTGAAAACGTCATGATCGATGGAATCGGTGTCGGTGACATTGGGAATATCGTCCTGCGAGACCGCAAAGTCTTATCTGAAGACGGAATCTTCGTTGCGGTAGTGACGATCAATCGTCGCGAAAAGAAAATTATTTCTGCACCACAAATCACTTCTCGCGGGTTTGTCTATGTGAAAGCCAGCCGCGATCTGATTCGTGAAAGTGGCGAGATCGTGGAAGAAATCGTAGAAAAACACCTTCATGATGAAGAGTTTGAATGGAGCAAATTGAAACAAGATATCCGTGATCGTTTGAGTCGTTTCTTGTTTGAACAAACCAAACGCCGTCCAGTCATCTTGCCGGTCATCATGGAATCAAGCCAAAGAAATCGCAACCGTAAATAATTCGTTTTGACCTACTGACAAAAGCAGGTGAAAGAATAGCCGTTTGACGGCCGATTTCTTTTCACCGAAGCTTTTGTCTTTTTTTATGAAAGAAACAGGCGGCGGTTTTTTTACAAAATGCCCCTTGTTTTGGTCGTGATGAGCAGATAAGGATTGACGGCGAATGGATTTCGATCAATAATACAAAGTTGTCCCCCTAAGACTAGAGGAACAAAACAAGCAAAGAGAGGATGGTCGATTTGTGAATAGTTATCAAGAAAATCCCGTAGTACAACAGAGAAAGTGGTGGATTCTCATTGCTGTTTCGATGTTTACCTTTATGTCAACACTGGATGGGAGTATCGTAAATATCGCTTTGCCGACGATCTCGGCAGATATGGGTGTCCCTATGAATCAAGCGGAGTGGGTCGTATCCGTCTACTTGATGATCGTTTGTGCCTGCCTTTTGTTATTCGGTAAGGTAGGCGATAGTTGGGGTAAGATCAAAGTATTCCGCTTGGGGATGCTGATCTTTATTATCGGTTCGCTGTTATGCGGGTTTAATCATTCCTTAGCATTTCTGCTATTTGCCCGAGTCGTGCAAGCGATCGGAGCCAGCATGACGATGGCGACGAATACCGGAATCATTACTGAAGTCTTTCCTATGAGTGAACGAGGACGCGCCTTAGGGATGATTGGTGCCTTTGTTTCGTTAGGCTCCATCGCCGGTCCTGGATTGGGCGGAGTGATTTTGGCGCATTTTTCTTGGCCGTTTATTTTTTGGATCAATGTTCCAGTCGGTATTCTGACAATGATTGCTGGAGAAAAGGTGTTGCCAAAAGATATCACCATGAGTCATGATTCCATCGATAAAACCGGGTTTGTGCTGTTTTCAATTGCAATTATCAGCTTCTTCGGCGGCATTTTTCTTGGACAAGAGCGTGGCTTTCTAACGTGGCTGCCGCTGCTGTTGGTGGGGATCGCCTTAGTGGCATTCATCGTCTTTTTGCGAGTAGAAGCGCGTGTGAGCAAACCGCTGATTACCTTTGGGATCTTTCGTAATAAAATTTTCACCATGAGCCTGATCACGGCGTTGCTGATCTTTTCTGCAAACTTTTTTGTCAATGTCGTGATTCCCTTTTACTTGCAAAGTGCCCGAGGCTTAACGCCGAGTGTGGCAGGAATGCTGATGATGGTCTTTCCTTTGATGATGGTCATCGGTTCACCACTTAGCGGCTATTTGACGGACCGTGTAGGACCGGAGATCTTGGTCTTAGCTGGCTTAGCGTTGCTGTCCATCACTCAGCTGATGTATATGTTTATGAATCAGCATACGCCGATTTGGTACTATGTCGTCGCTACTGCCATCATGGGGTTAGGCAATTCGTTGTTCCAATCCCGCAACAATACGATGGTGATGAGCAGCGTCACCAAAGAAAATCTTGGGGTGGCAGGTAGTCTAAATTCCTTTGCCCGTAACTTGGGCATGGTCTTAGGGATATCCTTAGCAACGACGATTCTTTATGCCGCAATGAGTCAAGCCTATGGGAAGCATGTGACGACCTATATCGCAGGTCGGGCAGATATTTTTGCCTATGGCATGAAAATCACCTTCTTTGGGGCGTTCCTTCTTTGTATCACGGCGTTATTCTTAACAGTCTGGCGCATCTATAAACAAGGCGGACGTAAGAAAACGCTATGATCGCTTGAAGTCATCAGGTCGAACTGTTCTATTCCTTATTCAGAAAGGGTAGAACAGTTTTTTTATTTTTCTTGACAAGAACCAGAAAAAGGACGGATGTAATAAAGCTGCCAGAATTTGTGCTTTTGGATTTCTGGCGTTATCTGTTATAATGAAAAATATTAGACTGTATTACTTAGATGGAAAGGGGAATGTTGTATGAAACTTACGTATCACGGACACTCGGTGCTTGCTATCCAATTAGCGGATGGCCAAAAATTGTTGTTTGACCCTTTTATTACTGGAAATGCTCTGACTGATTTGGATGCAGACACAGTGGAAACCGATTGGCTTTTGATCACGCATGGTCATAGCGATCATATTGGGGACATGGTGCCGATCGCCAAAAGAAATGAAGCACCAGTGATTAGTGTCGTTGAAATTTGCCGCTATGCAGCCCGCAAAGGCGTTGCTGAGACGCATGGCATGAATATGGGAGGCTCTTTTGAGTTCCCGTTTGGCAAAATCTCAATGGTGGAAGCGAAACACAGCTCTGGTCTTGAAGAAGACGGAACGATGATCTATATGGGCAATCCAGTGGGGATCATTTTAGAAGCAGAAGGCAAAACCATCTACCACGCTGGCGATACTGCCCTCTTTAGCGATATGGCGATGATCGGTGAACGTTTCGACATCGATGTGGCGTTTTTACCGATCGGGGATAATTTTACGATGGGCGTTCAAGATGCTGTAACAGCAGCGGCGCTTTTAAACGCGAGCAAAGTAGTACCGATCCATTACAATACGTTTCCAATGATCAAGCAAGATCCGCAAACCTTCGTGAATTTATTGCCGGCAGGTGTGGGCCAGATCCTTGCAGTCGGTGAGACATTAGAAGTTTAAGCAACAGGAAGATTCGTAGTAGGAATAGGGGATAATTATGGCGACAAAACACGACTTGATTTTAGCGCATATCGAGAATCTGCCTGTAGGCGATCGCATCTCGGTGCGGGGAATCGCAAAAGACTTGAATGTCAGTGAAGGAACAGCCTATCGGGCGATCAAAGATGCGGAAAATATCGGCTTGGTTTCAACGATCCAACGTGTGGGAACCATTCGGATTGAACGGAAACTAAAGAAACACATTGAAAAACTAACTTTCGGCGAAGTCGTCCAAATCATTGAAGGCGATGTTTTGGGCGGCGCAGCCGGTTTAGACAAAGACTTGAACAAATTTGTTATCGGCGCCATGAAGGAATCGGCAATGGAACGCTACATCACGCCTGGTTCCTTAGTGATCGTCGGAAACCGTAACGAAGTCCACAAGTTGGCACTGGAAGATGGCGCAGCCGTCTTGATCACGGGGGGCTTTGAAACCTCAGAGGAAATCTGTCGCTTAGCAGACGAATTGGAGCTGCCGATTTTACAAACGACCTATGACACCTTTACCGTGGCAACGATGATCAACCGAGCCTTGAGCGACCAGCTGATCAAAAAGGACATCATGCTGGTGAGTGACATTTATATGCCATTGGAAAAAACCAAGTATCTGCACACCTTTGATACGGTCAAGGATTACAAACTGCTTTCGGAGTCTACCAATCACTCCCGCTATCCAGTTGTCAACAAGAATATGCGGGTCGTTGGGATCATCACAGCCAAAGATGTCCTAGAAAAGCCTGACACGCAGATCATCGAACGAATCATGACCCGGGAACCACGGGTCGTAAAAAAAGAGATGAGTGTGGCCTCTGCCAGCCATCAGATGATTTGGGATGGCTTAGAAGTGATGCCCGTCGTAGCAGATGACCTTTCTTTGATTGGGATCGTCACACGCCAAGACATCATGAAAGCGATGCAGATGGTCCAACGACAAACACAAATTTCAGATACGATTTCAGACCAAATCTCGGGACAGATGCAAGTCATCGAACAAGATTTTGAAGGGAACAAATTGCCGCAGCCGCATTTCAGCTTTGCGGTGACGCCTCAAATGGTCAATGAAGTCGGAACGATCTCTTTTGGTGTCTTGAGTGAAGTGATCGCGAATACGGCAAAACGTACCATGCAGTTGAATCAACGGCGCAATAGTTGGATCGAGCAAGTCAATCTGCATTACTTCCGTTTGATCCAATTAGAAAGCGAGATCATCATTCAACCGAAGATTCTAGAACTGGGGCGACGTTCGGCGAAAATCGATATCGAAGTATCGATCGAAAATTCCTTAGTGGCAAAAGCGATCGTGGTATGCCAAGTAATGGAACGCCCATAAATCATCGAAAACGGCACTTATGGAAAAATTTTAGAGAGAAAGTTGAGACCATTCATGAAGGTACAAGAAGAAATACTTGCAACAATCAAAGCATTCGACAGAATCATTATCCATCGGCACCAACGCCCTGATCCAGATGCATTAGGATCACAAGTGGGCTTGGCAGAAATTTTACGAGCTAGTTTTCCCGAAAAAGAAATCTATCAAGTCGGCGGACCTGTTGAAGGATTGGATTACTTGGCGCTGATGCAGACGATCCCTGATGATTTTTATAAAGGAGCGTTGGTGATCGTTACAGATACGGCCAATGCACCACGGGTCAGTGACCAACGCTATGATCAAGGGGCGAAATTGATCAAAATCGATCATCACCCTAATGATGAGCCTTACGGAGAGCTGGTCTGGGTCAATACGAATGCCAGCAGCTGTAGTGAGATGATCGTTTCGTTTTGGCAAATGTTTCAAAACGAGCTGACGATGACGCAAGAAGCGGCTCGTCTGCTGTATGCGGGCATCGTTGGTGATACTGGACGGTTTTTATATCCGGCAACGACAGCGACAACGCTGCGCTTAGCGGCTGAACTATTGGATTATGGCTTTGATGCACCGAAGATCAATCGGCAATTGGATCAAGTCTCTCGCAGTGTTGCTCGCCTTTCAGGGTATGTCTACGAAAACATCGAGATCGATGAGATTGGTGCTGGCAAAGTGATCCTACCACAAGAATTGCAGCAGCGTTTTGGCGTAGTGGATTCGGAAACCTCAGCAGTCGTTTCCTTACCAGGGAAAATCGACGAAGTGATGGCTTGGGCGATCTTTGTCGAACAACCAGAAGGCTATTATCGGGTGAGGATGCGTTCGAAAGGTCCAGTGATCAATCAGATCGCCAAACGCCATCATGGCGGCGGACATCCCCTTGCCAGTGGAGCAAACGCAAAAGACCTTGAAGAAGTTGCCGTGATCTATCAAGAGATCCAAGCAGCGATCAAAGAATTTCAAGCAGAATAAACACTTTTACAAGAACATTTACCAATAGAAAAAGGGCGTGCCAAAAACTTTCGGCACGCCCTTTTTTAGACAAAACGCAGCGCAGGCTCATCACTGAACCCGCACTGCGTTTTTTTGCTTATTTTTGAGAAAAGCGCGGCTTAGCCCCGTAGATCGTCTAAAAATTCGGTTTTGCTTTTCGTTTTCTCGTCTTTCATTTTGATGACTTTGGCTGGTGAGCCAGCAACGACTGCGCCAGCAGGGACATCTTCCGTCACCACAGAACCTGCAGCGACGACTGCACCTTCGCCGACACGGACGCCTTCAAGGACGACGGCATTTGCACCGATTAAAACATTGTCTTCAATGATGACTGGGCTTGCTGAAGGTGGCTCAAGAACGCCAGCCAAGACAGCACCAGCGCCAATATGGGCTTTTTTCCCAACGGTTGCTCGGGCGCCTAAAATCGCACCCATGTCGATCATGGTTTCTTCACCAACGACGGCACCAATGTTGATCACGGCCCCCATCATGATAACGGCATTTTTTTCAATGATGGCTTGGTCACGGATAAAGGCACCTGGTTCGATACGGGCATCGACTTTCGTCAAGTCCAATAAAGGGATCGCTGAGTTGCGGCGATCATTTTCCAGATAGTGATCGGTGATTTTGTCTTGGTGCGCGGTTAAAAACTCAGCCACTTTTTGACTGTCACCAACCACGAAATAGAAGGTGCCGTTACCAAACAATTGGATGCCATCTGCTTGGACGTTACTAAGATCTCCATTGATATAGACTTTTACAGGTGTTTGTTTATTTGCTTCTTTGATGTATTTTGCTAATTGATAAGGATCGGAAAATTGTAATTCTGTCATGAGAGACCACCTTTACTTGTCGATTAGATTTTGCATGGAATAAAAACCAGCTGGTTGGTCGGCTAAAAATTCCGCTGCTTTTAGCGCACCATTGGCGAAGATTTCGCGGGAGAGCGCTGTGTGTTTCAATTCAATGATTTCATCCTGCCCAGCGTAGATGACAATGTGTTCTCCAGGAATCGTTCCGCCGCGAACGGCATGGATGCCCATCTGCTTGCGGTCATTTACTAGATCACTGCCTTCACGCCCGTAGAGATACTCTTTTTTCGTTTCGCAGCTGTCATTGATACTATCTGCCAACAGCAAAGCTGTACCGCTTGGTGCATCGAGTTTTTGATTATGATGCTTTTCGATGATCTCAATGTCAAAGTCAGCTTCTAATGCGGGGGTGATACTTTGTAGTGCTTTGATCAGTACATTGATCCCCAACGACATATTGGCAGAATAGAAAACTGGGATCACTTTAGCAGCCAACGGCAGCATCATCTGCGTGTCTTCCGTCAAACCAGTTGTAGCAACCACGATAGGCAGCTGCTGTTCGACACAATAGTTCAATAAGGCAGGGACATTGCTATAATGAGAAAAATCAATCACCAAATCGATCGGCTGCGTGATTTTTTCTGGACGATCATAGATCGGAAAGGGACCATCTAATTGCTCGGTACGATCCAAGCCGGCGGCCACTTCTAACTGAGGGTGCTTTGCGATCAGGCTTTGCAACACTTTGCCCATACGACCGTTTGCACCGCTTAATAAAATCTGTTTCACCAAAAACTCCTCCTTACAGCAATCCGTAATTGGTCATTTCTTCTTCTAAATGAACGAGGGTCGCATCTTCTGGGACACCCAAAGGCAAACGATAATGCAATTCGCATTTGCCTAGCAAGGAGACCGCTGCTTTGATCGGCACAGGATTTACTTCACTGAAAATCGCATCGATCAACGGTTTTTGTCGCAATTGCTCTTTGATGGCGGCTTTTACATCACCATTTAAGAAATCAGCAACGAGTTGTGCCGTTTGTTTCGGAGCGATATTGCCGATCGTTGAAATCACGCCAGAGCCACCTAAAGCTAGAATTGGGGTTACTTGATCGTCATTTCCTGAGTAGATCGCAAAGTCATCATCCGCAAGACGAGCGATTTCTGCGATTTGCGAAATGTCGCCGCTGGCTTCTTTGATGCCTTTGATATTAGGGATTTTTTTCAGTTCTGCCACAGCTTCAGGTGTTAAATTTAAGCCGGTTCTTGAGCTGACGGAGTATAAGATCACTGGTAGCTCAACGCTTTGACAGATTGCTTCATAGTGAGCGACTAAACTTTTCTTTGTCGCTTTGTTGTAGTAGGGTGTTACAACCAATAATGCGTCAGCACCAACGCGCTGTGCTTCTTTTGAAAGATGGATCCCATGTTGGGTGTTGTTGGAGCCTGTTCCGCCGATGACGGGGATTCGACCAGCAACTTGTTTTACCACCGCTTCGATCACCGCGATATGTTCTTCATCGTCTAACGTGGATGCTTCACCGGTCGTACCGCATGCAATGATTGCATTCGTTCCTTGCTGCACATGCCACTCCGCTAACTCCTTCAGCTTATCGAAATCCACCGAACCATCTTGAAGCATAGGGGTGATCAACGCAACGCCAGAACCTTTGAATATTGTCAAACTACGACACATCCTTTCAACCAATTTATTTTTCGTAACTCTACGTATAAGTGTACCAAAACGAGGGGTAAATTTTTCAATAAAAATCGAAACATTTCGACAATTTATACTATAGATTATTCGAATTATATACTATAATATTAAACAATATCAATGAAAAACTGAATATTCGTTGGTTTTTATGGATATTTTTAAAAGGAATGAATAGAAAGGTGTTTTAACATGCAAGTATCGCAAGCAGTCAAAGAATTAACCGAAGACGTGGTTCGTTTTCGTCGTGAATTACATACAATCCCTGAATTAGGGTTAACTGAGTTCAAAACAAAGGAATACTTGCTGCGTCAGTTGCAATCCTTTGGGATCAAAGAAATCTATCCAGTGATTGAAACTGGCTTGATTGCGGTCTTTCGCAGCGATCGCCCAGGAAAGACACTGGCCTTTCGAACGGATATCGATGCACTGCCGATCAAAGAAGAGACCGGTGTTTCCTTTGTTTCCAAACATGAAGGGAAAATGCATGCCTGCGGTCATGACGGCCATATGGCAACGATGCTAGGGTTTGCTAAATATTTGGCAACACATCCTGAAGTGATTCGTGGAACGATCGTTTTGATTTTCCAACCAGCCGAGGAAAGCCCCGGTGGCGCTCAATTGATGATCGATGAAGGCATCTTACGAGATTTTGGCGTGGAAAAAATCGTGGGGCTGCATGTCTTCCCAGACTTTCCCGAAGGAATCATTGCGAGTCGGAAAGGTCCGATGATGGCCCGTAACGGCGAGATCAATCTAACGATCAACGGCACGAGTGCCCATGGTGCCCAGCCTCATCAAGGACATGATGCCATTTTAGCCGCGGCTGCGATTATTCAAGGATTGCATTCGATCATTTCACGCAATATCAGCCCGCTTTCTGCTGGGGTCATCACTTTTGGGAAGATCCATGGGGGAGATGCGGAAAATATCATTCCCGGCAAGGTCGTTTTAAAAGGAACGATGCGGGCGTTTGAAGATGAAGTCTATGAAACGATGACACGCAGAATCACCACCGTCGCACAAGAAATCGCCAAAGGATATGATTGCACGGCGGATGTCGAATTCGAGCATCTTTATCGTGTCGTGGACAATGATCCTGAGATGGTGGAAGTATTGGAAAAAGTGGTCGGGGAGAGCTACCGAGAAACACCGCCATATATGTTGGCAGAGGATTTTTCGATGTACCAAAAGGAAATCCCAGGTGTCTTTTTCTTTGTGGGTACCCGAAATGAAGAAAAAGGCTATGTCCACCCTTTACACAGCAGCAAAATGAATTTTGACGAAAAAAATCTATTGCAAGGCATCGAATGCTACGTTCGTTTGATCGAGGCATTGAACGAGCCGACAGACAAGGAGTAAAGCGATGGCAAAAGAAATCAAGAACAATCACTTATACATTGACGGTTGTGATACCGTTGAGCTGGCAAAAACCTTCGGAACCCCCCTTTACGTGTATTCCGTTTCGGAGATTCGCGAAGAATGCCAAAAGATTCAGGCGCAGTTTTTGACGCGCTACAGCAAGACACGGGCAGCCTATGCCGCTAAAGCTTTCTGCACCACAGCAATGCTGCAAGTGATCAAGTCAGAAGGACTCTCATTAGACGTGGTTAGCGGTGGAGAGCTGTATACAGCGATCCAAGCTGATTTTCCAGCAGAACACATCGAGTTTAATGGCAATAATAAATCGATTGAAGAATTAGCAGCCGCCCTTGATTATGGCGTAGGACGGATCATCGTTGATGGCATTCAAGAAGTCGGCTTGATCCGCGCGTTATGTCAAGAAAAGCAAGTCGTTGCTAAAATTTTGTTGCGCATCACACCTGAGGTTTCGGTCAGCACCCATCAATTTATCTCGACCGGACAAAAAGATTCGAAATTCGGGATTCCTTTAGATGAAGAAATCTTATTTCCGTTAGTGGAAGAAGTGATTCAAGCACCTGAATTGGATTTCTATGGCCTGCATTTTCATGTCGGCAGTCAATTGTCGGACAATCGCTCACATCTAGCGGCAGTTGATGCGGCTTTGGCCCTTGTCCAAACCATTCATGAACGCTTTGATTATTGGATCAAAGAACTAAATGTTGGCGGCGGCTTTGGCGTTCGATACACAGATGCTGATATTCGCCAACCCTACAGCTACTTTTTAGATCCTGTGATGGAAAAAATCGACGCCTTTTATGCGCAGCACCAGAGCGAACGTCCGACCATCGTTATTGAACCTGGGCGCAGTATCGTCGCAGAAGCAGGTATCAGTTTGCACACCATCGGCAGTATCAAGACATTGCCGGGAATCAGAACATACGCCAGCATTGACGGTGGCATGACAGACAATATTCGTCCTGGTCTTTATCAGGCAACTTACACTGGGATCTTAGCCAACCGCGCTTCCGAAGCTGCGACACAAAAGGTCACCATTTCTGGCAAAGCTTGTGAGAGCACGGACATCTTAGTAAAAGATCTTGCATTACCGCCCGTTGAAACTGGGGATCTGTTTGCTACGTTCGCAACAGGAGCTTATGGCTATTCGATGGCCAGCAGCTACAATAATTTACAGATTCCTGCAGTCGTCTTTGTGGAAAACGGCCAAGCGGAATTAGCCGTTAAACGCCAGTCCTACGAGCAAATGCTGCAAAATGAAGTGGTTCCTTCGTTTCTAAAAGAGGGAGCTTCCAGCAAGTAAAATTTTGAAAAGCAGGTGACAACATGACGATTCCTTATACAAAAATGCAAGGTGCAGGAAATGATTTTATCGTAATCGATAACCGCACATTGAAATTCTCCCATGAACAACTGTCGCAATTTGCTGCTCAGGTTTGCCATCGGAAATTTTCTGTTGGCGCGGATGCAGTCATGGCAGTGGATTTTCCCACAGGAACCGCTGATTTTCGGATGCGGTTTTACAATGCTGATGGGACCGAAGCAGAAATGTGCGGCAACGGCGCTCGCTGTATTGCCCGTTATGCCTTTGAGAAGGGAATTGCTGGCGAGCAGATGACCATCGAAACAGTTGCTGGCGATGTCCCCGCATGGCGCTTGTCGGCAAAACACTACAAAGTAACCTTGAATCCACCCACCGTGACTACATTTGATCAAGCGTACCCGAATCCAATGGTTTCTTTCGTGGACTATGTGGAATTGGGTGATCCAGGAATCCCTCATGCGGTGGTTCACTATCCTGGTCTGGCAGAAACTGAGTTGGAACAGCTGGCTGAACTTGCCAAAGAGATACGCTATTGGGAGGTTTTCCCCAAAGGGGCGAATGTCAATTTCTATGAAGAAGATGACAAGGGTGATCTGATCGTTCGCACGTATGAACGAGGGGTGGAAGGTTTTACCTATGCGTGCGGCACAGGTTCTGGTGCCACTGCGTATGTCGTGACCAAACGTCACCAGCAAGCGGCAGCGAATGTCTTGCTGCACGTGTTAGGTGGCGAGTTAACGGTAGAAGTTGATGTTGATCAGGGCGCATTAGAATTGATCGGCGATGCGGTTATGGTATCTGAAGGCTTGATTTTAGATGGGAATTTGACTGTGTAAACGCTGTGAAAATCATTGTAAAAAGATGGTGTTTTCGTGAAAAAAAGAATTGACATTCATTTGAGGCTATCGTATAGTTAAACACAACTTAAAAACACGCGATGATAAGAAGAGTAAGTCAGTTTCGATTGGATCAGAGAGCTCGGATTGGTGAGAAAGAGCACAGCCGTTTGACTGAAGATGGCCTTGGAGCGTTTGGACGTGAGCAAAAGCAAGCGTGCAGCGGGATTGCCCGTTACAGCAAAGCAGTTGATAAACTGATAAGGTTGGCAGCTTGTGCCAATGAATTAAAGGTGGTACCACGAACATGGTTGTTTCGTCCTTTCTCTATGATGGAGAAAGGACGTTTTTTTATTATAAAAAGGGGGAACTAAAAATGAAACAGTTGAAAAAGGGAATCGTTGGGTTAGTTGCTGCTGTCTTAATTACATTGGCAGCTTGTGGCAATACTAGCAGCACAGAGGATACACAGTCTGGTGAAAACAGTGTAGATGCAGTGGAAGAAAAAGTCGTTGGAGTGGCACCAGGACCATATGGGGATATGGTGACAGAGGTGATCTCTCCATTACTGGAAGAAAAAGGGTATCAACTAACGACCAAAGTGTTTAATGATTATATTCAGCCGAACAATGCCTTGGCGAATGGCCAAATCGATGCCAATTTGTTTCAGCATACGGCCTATCTAGAAAAATTTTCGGCAGATAACCAGTTATCTCTTACGGCATTACAAAAAGTGCCAACATTGGGAATGGGCATCTATTCGAAGCAACTGTCCAGCTTGGATGAGTTAGCAGACGGGGCGACTGTTTCGATTGCCAATGATGCCTCAAATTTAGCTCGGACCTTGCAACTGTTAGCTGCCAATGAGTTGATCACCATCGCAGACAATATCGACGAAACGAAGGCAACGGTGAATGATATCGAAGAAAATCCGAAGAATCTGACATTTAAAGAATTAGACGCAGCCCAATTGGCTCGTTCGTTAGATACAGTCGATTTAGCTTTAGTACCAGGAAACTTCGCTTGGGCGGCTTCTCTTGATCCTGCAGATGCTTTGGCGTTGGAGTCGTTGAAAGAAGAATATAAAAATGTCTTTGTGGTGTCCACCGAAGAAGAAGACAGTGATTTTGCTAAGGCAGTTACGGAAGTATTAGAAAGTGATGCATTTAAAGGAGCGATTGCCGAATCACCGTTCAGCAACTTTGATCAACCGAAATTTTGGACTGAGTAAGAAGGGCATATCTTATGGCAAAAATAGAAGTAAAACAAGTATCAGTGACATTCACTCATAAAAAACAAATCAAAAAAGCAGTGGATTCCGTTGATTTTTCCGTTCAAGCTGGAGAAGTATACGGGATCGTCGGATTGAGCGGGGCTGGGAAAAGTACCTTGGTTCGTACGTTGAATCTACTGCAGGTGCCCTCTAGCGGTCAAATTCTGATTGATGGTCAAGACATCACGCAAGCCAAAGGCAAACACTTGCGTGAAGTACGACAAAAAATCGGGATGATCTTTCAGCATTTCAATCTGATCCATAATCGAACCATCAAGGAAAATTTAGCCTTTGCTTTGCGCGCTGGTGATTATCCGAAAGATCAGCAAGAAGCGAGGATCAAGGAACTGTTGGAAATGGTGGATCTGCCTCACAAAATTCACGAGTATCCGAATAATTTGTCTGGGGGAGAAAAGCAACGGATCGGCATTGCACGAGCGATTGCCAACGAGCCTGAGATTTTATTGTGTGACGAAGCTACCAGTGCGTTAGATGTTGAAACGACCGAAGAAATTTTGAAGTTGTTGATCCGAATCAAGGAACAGACAGGCATCACCATCGTCTTTATCACTCATGAATTGGATGTTGCCCGTAAGTTTTTTGATCGGGTGGCAGTGATGGAAAAGGGGCGCATCGTTGAAGAACAAACGACCTATGGCTTGTTCAGTCAGCCTAAACAGCCTATTACGAAAAAACTGGTAGGCCGCTACTTGGATCTGACGCTTCCTGAAGAGATTCTAGCATCTTTCACGCAAGGCGACTTGCTGGAATTGCGCTACCAAGGTGAGTATACGTTAGAACCGCTGATTTCGACTGTAGCGAAAGCCTACGATGTGTCGATCAATATCATCCATGGGAAAATTGAGTATATCAAAAAAGATGTGATCGGTATTTTGTATATCTATTTGACGGGACCCGACGAAGAAGCAGCAAAAGCCCGAGAACACTTAGCTGCGAACGTCTTTTCTCTAAGAAAGATAGGTGAGAAAAATGGCTGAAACGATTGAGATTTTAAAAACAAACCTGCCTCAAGCACTATGGGAAACATTCTTTATGGTGGGGACCTCAGCAATTATAGGAGTAGTTTTCGGCTTATTGATTGGATTAGTCCTATTTTTAGTCGGCAGTAACCTTTTTCATAAAAATATTTTCTTGCATCATCTGGCGGATTTTGTCGTCAATGCAATCCGTTCGCTGCCATTTTTGATCTTATTGATTACGCTGATTCCGTTATCAGCGATGCTGATCGGTGATCCTTATACCCCAGCGGGTGGTGCGATTGCATTATCGATTGCCGCGATTCCTTTTTACGCCCGAATCGCTGAATCCGCATTTGCCGAAATCGACTATGGCGTCCTTGAAGCCAGCGTCGCTTCTGGAGCATCGACGAGACAGATCGTTCGCGAAGTGATTTTACCAGAAAGTCTGCCAGCTTTGATTCGCGGATTTGTGCTAACTTTGATCAGTCTTTTAGGCTACTCAGCGATGGTGGGAACAATTGGCGCAGGCGGCATTGGCGATTTAGCAATTCAGTATGGTTATTATCGCTATGAAACGGCGATTTTGATTGTGGTGATTCTCCTGCTGATTCTTCTGGTACAAATCATCCAGTGGGTCGGCGATGCTTGTGCGAATCATTTCTCAAAATAATACCCAACGCTTTGTAGTTCCTTTTCGAATACACTTGAGTTATCGCTTCTGTTATTACTCTACAGAAGCGATTTTTTTTACTTACAGGTCACTGATTTTTGGTTGCACCTCTAATGGTTTTTCGGTATGCTGATGGTGAGTTGTTTTTTTACAGCGAAAATTATATTTTAAAGGAGCAACACTATGACTCAAATTCCTAACTGTCCAAATTGCCAATCTGAATACGCTTATGAAGACCGCGGGCTGTTTGTTTGTCCTGAATGCGGAAACGAATGGCAAGAGCAACAAGCGGCGGAAGAAGCACCCGTATATAAAGATGCCAACGGCAATATTTTAGTCGATGGTGATACAGTAACGGTCATCAAAGACTTGAAAGTCAAAGGCGCATCTGGCGCCATCAAACAAGGAACGAAAGTGAAAAACATCAAATTAGTCGAAGGCGACCACAACATTGATTGCAAGATCGATGGCTTCGGCGCAATGAAACTAAAATCAGAATTTGTAAAAAAAGGTTAAAAACAAAATCTTCCAGTCATCTTCATAATTTTTTCACCACTTTAATGGTAAAATAAGGTCAAAGGTTAAAAGGGGGAATTTTATCGTGTATGGTATGGGCGGATACGGGTTCGGCTTTTTTTATGACCCGACTTTCATTCTTGTAATTATCGGTATGGTGATTTCACTAGCAGCGTCAGCGTACGTCAAAAGTACCTTTAACAAATATGACAAAGTCAGAAGTAAAAATAATATTACCGGCACAAAAGCGGCGCAGTACATCTTGCAAAGCCAAGGAATCAATAATGTGGGTGTGCAAGCGATCGCTGGTGATTTGACGGATAATTACAATTCTGGCAACAAAATGCTGAGTTTATCGCAATCCACTGCACAATCAACTTCGGTAGCAGCAATCGGTGTTGCGGCACATGAGTGTGGACACGCAGTCCAAGATGCCAAAGGTTATTTTCCTTTGCGTTTGCGTCATGCGATCGTACCGATCGCTAATATCGGAACCAGCATCTCGATCCCATTGATTTTGATTGGGGTCCTATTACGAGGATCGTTTCTGATCAACTTAGGCTTGTTGGCTTTCTCATTGGCGTTTATTTTCCAATTAGTGACCTTGCCAGTCGAGTTCGATGCCTCAAAACGGGCGATCCGTATTTTGGCAGATGGTGGCTTGTTAACAGAAGATGAAGTACCACAAGCAAGAAGAGTGCTCTTTGCCGCAGCGTTGACGTATGTCGCAGCTGCCGTAGCAACCTTATTGCAGCTCTTACGTTTGATTATTTTATTTGGTAATAACAACCGTCGGAATTAATCGACAGTGTGACAGAAAAAAGACCAGCTCAGGCATCCTGAACTGGTCTTTTTTCGTTATTCTACTATTAAGTAAATGTAATAGACGTTTTCAATGCTTTTTAAATTTTCTTCGGACAAGTTATTTTCCATCACATCATATAATTTTAAGTCGCCACCTTGTGCAATATAAATCAAAGGAATCTCAACATTTTTTTTGATTTCTAGGGGATCTTCTTCAATGTGGTAGATTGCTCCCCCGGGAAGATCTTTGTCTTCTCCAAGAGAAATATACTGATATTCCGTAAGATCTGTCGTTGTTTCTGATGCTCCGCCATTGGAAGATAAGTTTACGAGCAGCTTTTTTTCCCCTTTAGAAATGCCAATCGTTAAATAACCGTTATAATTGCTTTTGGTATCCGTCATTAAGGAAGCAATCAACTTGTGGGTTGTTTTCTCACCTTTGCGATAGTGATCAAAGTAAACCGTCATCGCTTGAGCTTGGGTATTAAATTTTAGCTGCGAACCAAAATCAAATAACAGTCTGGAAAGATCCATTTGATTTTCGACTTGAACTAGATGATTATCTGGAACACCCGCTATTTTTTCTCCTCGAAAAGGACCGTAATTGTAATAGTTTAAATAGAGCCCCCCTGGTAGACCAATCAATACGAACAAAGACAGTACAGCAATAACAATTGTCCTACGTGTGTTTTTTAGCCGAGCTTTTTTCACGATTTTTTTAAAATCTTGCTCTTCAATAGCCATGTTTCTTTTCCTCCATTCGTTTTTTCAGTTGTTTTCTTCCTCGATATAATGCTGTTTTGATACTATCTTCCGAGCGATTCAGTAAGAAGCTTATTTCTTTTAAGCTCAAATTTTCTGCATACTTCATGATCAAAAGGGTGGAGGTAGAAACGGGTAATTCTTGAAGTGCCTCATAAAGATCATCATCAGTTTCTTGCCAGTTGATACTAGAAGCAGTCACTGGCAAATACTGCCTGACGATTTCTCGCCGTCGCTTTGTTTGTTTATACAACGTAAAGTAACCATTGATACCCACACGAAACAGCCACGGACGAATCGCTTCTGCGGATAAGACCGAATCGATTTCAAGGATTTTAACAATTGCTTCTTGAGCAATATCTTCGGCATCCTGTTGTGAAGCGCCGAGGGACTGCAGGTAATGAACCAAGTCATTCGTTAACTGCAGTAAATAATGTTCGTAAGCATCCAAACGCATTTTTCCCCCTCCTTAACAATACAACAACTGAAAGTAAAAAAAGTGAACATCTTTCAACTAAAAAAATCGAAAAAAATCGAGAAAATGTTAAATTGATCGATTGAGTTGTGCTTATTTTCTCAAAGGAATCGGAAAAAAACAATCAGCTTTTGAAGGGAATTACATGCTTTTCAGAAGACAGTGACGATCTATAACAAAAAAATAGCAGGATAGCTGCCTCTATCCTGCAAAAGAAAAATTATACTAGCGTAGAAGGCAGGAATCGAACCTGCACCTCGTCTTTGCCAAAAATAACCAGAAATCCGTTCCGATCATTTTTACCAAAACGAGTAAAGCGCCAGACTTCATCTACACTTTGTATTATGCCAAAGAGAGTTCAACGATTTCGTAAGAAGCAATGAAAAATTTGCAAAAAGTTGTGCAGAAAACATGAAGGTTGTTTAAGAAAGAATAACCATAGAACTTAGTCGTGAAAAAGAAGGAACCAGCTGTATCGATAAGTAAAGCGCTTTGTCTGGAAACCTCGTTTTCTTTCTGAAAAAATCAGATAAAGTTTTCTTGACATTTGCTAGGTGAGAATGTATCATTCTGTTTGGGCACTCTTTACAAGAGTCAGAAAGTGATTTAGAATTTTCGCTCCCTATTCATTTATGGATAGGGAGCTTTTATTATTTTCTAAATGCTTTTCCTGTAAAATAGATTAAAGGAGTTTTTCAGTTTATGACAAAATATATTTTTGTAACCGGCGGTGTGGTTTCTTCTATTGGTAAAGGGATCGTAGCAGCATCATTAGGACGTCTGTTGAAAAATCGCGGCTTGAAAGTAACGATTCAAAAATTCGATCCGTACATCAACGTCGATCCAGGAACGATGAGCCCATACCAACATGGTGAAGTATTCGTAACCGATGATGGAGCAGAGACCGACTTAGACTTAGGTCACTATGAACGCTTTATTGATATCAATTTGAACAAATACTCAAATGTAACAACTGGAAAAATCTATTCAGAAGTTTTGCGGAAAGAGCGTAAAGGAGAATACTTAGGCGCAACTGTTCAAGTGATCCCGCATATCACCAATGAGATCAAAGAAAAAATCATGCGGGCAGCCAAAATGACTGATTCAGATGTGATCATTACAGAAGTCGGCGGTACAGTAGGGGATATTGAGTCATTGCCATTTCTAGAAGCTTTGCGTCAAATGAAAGCAGACGTAGGTTCAGACAATGTGATGTACATCCACACCACACTGATTCCTTATTTGAAAGCAGCGGGCGAAATGAAAACCAAACCGACCCAACACAGTGTGAAGGAACTGCGCGGCTTGGGGATTCAACCAAATATCTTGGTCGTTCGTACAGAACAACCCGTAGGACAATCAACGAAAAACAAATTGGCCCAATTCTGTGACGTGGCACCAGAAGCCGTGATCGAATCTCGTGACGTTGAGACCCTTTATTCGATCCCATTGGCACTGCAAGCGCAAGGCATGGATCAAATCGTGTGTGATCATTTGAAACTGACTGCACCAGCTGCTGACATGACTGAATGGCAAGCATTGGAAGAAAAGGTACTGAATTTGAAGAAAAAAGTACGCATCGCATTAGTTGGAAAATATGTGGAATTGCCAGATGCTTATCTATCAGTTGTTGAAGCCTTGAAACATTCTGGCTTTGCCTTTGATGCAGATATCGAGATCGATTGGATCAAAGCCCAAGAAATCACACGAGAAAACGTGGATTCTTACTTAGGTGAAGTAGACGGTATTCTCGTTCCTGGTGGATTCGGTGATCGCGGGATTGAAGGAAAAATCGAAGCGATCCGATATGCTCGGGAAAACGATGTACCATTCTTAGGGATTTGTCTAGGGATGCAAATGGCTTGTGTGGAATATGCCCGCAATGTCGTTGGCTTGGAAAATGCCAATTCCGCAGAAACCGATCCTGAAACAGCCAACAACATCATTGATTTGATGGCTGACCAAGAAAACATCGAAAACTTAGGTGGGACATTGCGCTTAGGCTTGTACCCATGTAAAGTGAAGAAAGGCACCAAAACAGCTGCAGCTTATGACGGAGAAGAGGTTGTTCAAGAACGTCACCGTCATCGTTATGAATTCAACAACAAATACCGTGAAATCTTTGAAGCAAACGGGATGGTTTTCTCAGGTGTATCACCAGACAATCGTTTGGTTGAGATCGTTGAGATCCCAGAAAACAAATTCTTCGTGGGTTGCCAATTCCACCCAGAATTGATTTCTCGTCCAACTCGCCCACAACGCTTGATCAAAGCCTTTGTTGGAGCTTCATTAGACAACCGCCAAGCATAATAATCGCTAGCGGCAAACCAAGGAATGAATGTGCGAAACTCCTCATCTCAAGATGGGGAGTTTTTTTGAGTTGCGCCATCCCAATAATCCGTAAAAGGTTGAAACTTGCGAGAGCGTTGGTAGAAGGTATCTGTTTCTGCACACAAAAAACTTCCGTCAAAACGACCGGAAGTTTCTGGCTGATGCATTATTTTTTTCGCTAACAGTTCAAATGAAATCCGCCAGCGGGAAACTCAGGTTGATTTGCTGGTGCCTAGAGAGGATTATTCTTTTAGCTTATACCCTTGGTCTAAGAGCATTTCCTCTGTACGTTCCATGCTGATCCCATTTTCAGTGTTTCCTTCGAAACTAACCCCAGGCAATTGTTTCGCTGAATCATAATCCAACTCATCATAATTGATGGTCAAGGATTCAGTCGCTTCACTATCTGTATAGTCGAGGGAATAGTCCAACCCTTTGACTTGCTGATACTTCTTAGCGATCGGATCAAGCACGGTTTGTGCTTCTTCTTTAGTCGTTACCCCGATCGCTGAATAAGGCATGACATTGTTCGCAGTCTGAGTTTTTACTTTATCGCCTTCATAAGTGAAGACCAGTTCCATCGAAACTCCATTTTGATCCATTGTGAATGTTTTGGTTTCTTCCTTGGCCCCCGAGCTACAGCTTGCCAAGAAAAGAACTCCGATGACTGCCAAAAATCCAATAAGCGCTTTTTTCATTTTATCCCTCCTTTTTTACATAATAATATAGCCGCTTTCACAAGGCTATTCTTATGCTCAAAAGAGAAGAGGAAAGGATTTGCTGGAAGATTATGATAAAATAACGAAAAAATATGTGAAATTTTTCTCGAATTTTCACATGCCGATTTGTTATCTAACGACCGCAGACAGAAGAGCAAAACCTTACAGAATCCTAGACTTTCAGAAAAGATGATGAAAATGCTGGATTTTTATATTTGTGCAATCTTTTTTTGAAAAGAGAAATTCCTCTTTTTAGTAGCAAATACCGCAAATCTTTGCTAAAATAGCATTGTCGGTTAAGCATTGCTTAACAAATAAAGTTTTTCAAAACTTAGGAGGAATTTTTTATGCCAGTAGTATCAGGAGCTGAATTCTTAAAAGCTGCTCGTCAAGGCGGATATGCAGTCGGCGGATTCAACACAAACAACTTAGAATGGACACAAGCGATTTTAAAAGCTGCTGAAGCGAAAAAAGCGCCAGTTCTAATCCAAACTTCAATGGGTGCTGCCAAATATATGGGCGGATACAAAGTTGCTAAAGACATCGTTACAAACTTGGTTGATTCAATGAACATCACTGTTCCCGTTGCAATCCACTTAGACCACGGTGATTATGATGCAGCAATGGAATGTATCGAAGTTGGTTACACTTCTGTTATGTTTGATGGCTCTCACTTACCATTTGAAGAAAACTTGAAATTGGCTAAAGAAGTTGTCGAAAAAGCACACGCAAAAGGCGTTTCTGTTGAGTGTGAAGTTGGTTCAATCGGCGGAGAAGAAGATGGAATCATCGGTTCTGGCGAATTAGCTGACATCGAAGAATGTAAACAAATGGTTGCAACTGGTATTGATTACCTAGCTTGCGGAATTGGTAACATTCACGGTCAATACCCTGAAAACTGGAAAGGCCTTGCTTTTGACCACTTACAAGCAATCGCTGATGCAGTAGGTTCTGATGTACCATTAGTATTACACGGTGGTTCTGGTATTCCTCAAGACCAAATCGAAAAAGCAATCTCAATGGGTGTTTCTAAAGTAAACGTAAATACTGAATTCCAATTATCATTTGCTAAAGCAACTCGTGAATACATCGAAGCTGGCAAAGATAAAGAAGGTAAAGGATTCGACCCTCGTAAATTATTAGCACCAGGTGTTGCTGCAATCGTTAAAGATGCAGAAGAACACATCGACTGGTTCGGTTCAGCTGGTAAAGCTTAATCTTAATCAAAGATCAAAACTCTTAGAATCACTGATTCTAAGAGTTTTTTTGCTTTCCAAGAAAATATTCTTGATGTGGGGATCAAAAATATCCTGCATCTTTTTTCTTTGAGTGATCTGTGCTAAAATTGGAATGATACACATAAATTAAAAAAGAGTATAGGTGGAATTCCATGAAAAAAATTGTCATCAACGGCAATCGTCCCTTAAAAGGTGAAGTCACCATTAGCGGCGCAAAAAACAGTGCAGTCGCATTGATCCCGGCAGCGATCTTAGCTGATTCACCGGTCATTTTAGAAGGAGTGCCTGACATCCAAGATGTGCACTCATTAATTGAGATTATCGAAATCATGGGTGTGAAGACCCATTTTGAAAACAATACGCTAGAGATCGATCCGACAAACATCGTTTCGATCCCGATGCCTAACGGAAAAATCAACAGTCTACGAGCTTCTTACTATTTCATGGGGGCCTTGTTGGCGAAGTTTGGTGAAGGCGTCGTTGGATTGCCTGGCGGCTGCTTCTTAGGCCCGCGACCAATCGATTTGCATATTAAAGGCTTCGAAGCACTTGGTGCAAAAGTCACCAACGAACATGGTGCCATGTATTTGCGTACCGAAGAAGAAGGCTTGACTGGCGAACGAATCTTCCTAGATATGGTCTCCATCGGAGCAACCATCAATGTGATGCTGGCAGCAGTAAAAGCCAAAGGCAAAACGATCATTGAAAATGCCGCACGAGAACCTGAGATCATTGATGTTGCGACCCTTTTAAATAATATGGGGGCGAAAATCAGAGGTGCAGGTACCAATGAAATTCGTATCGAAGGCGTGGAAGAATTGCACGGTTGTCGTCATTCCATCATTCCAGACCGGATCGAAGCAGGAACCTACCTTTCTTTAGCCGCAGCAGCGGGGGAAGGCATTACTGTCAAAAATGTGATTTATGAGCATTTAGAAAGCTACATTGCGAAATTGGAAGAAATTGGCGTACGAATGGATATCAGCGAAGATGAAATCTATGTGCATCCCTCAAAAGACTTGAAACCAGCGACTGTGAAAACCTATCCTTATCCAGGATTTGCCACAGACCTGCAACAGCCGATCACACCATTATTGCTAAAAGCAAACGGAACATCGGAGATTATGGACACGATTTACGCCAAACGGGTCAACCATATTCCTGAATTAGCACGAATGGGCGCACAAGCAACGACAGAAGGCAACATGATTTTTGTTAGCGGACCGAGCCAATTGCACGGAGCAGAAGTTGTCGCTTCTGATTTGCGAGCAGGAGCTTGTCTTGTCATTGCCGGATTGATGGCGACTGGCACGACCAGCGTCTTTAATGTCGAGTATATTTTGCGCGGCTATGATCATATCATCGAAAAACTAACGGCTCTTGGAGCTGATATTCAAATGATAGAGGAGTAATTATGAGCGATTATCTTACGATGGCAGAGTTGGAAAACAAAACCTTAAAAGAGATCTACACCTTTGCCAAAGAGTTTCGAATTCCTTATTACAGCCAGATGAATAAAAAAGAATTGTCATTGGCTGTGATACGGGCGCAGGCGGAAAAACAAGGCTTCTTTTATATGGAAGGAATCTTGGATATCGTAGGCCAAGAAGGCTACGGTTTTTTACGCCCAATCAACTACGGACCGAGTGCAGAAGATATCTATATTTCTTCGTCACAGATTCGTCGGTTTAGTTTGCGTAATGGTGATAAAGTCGCCGGTAAGGCGCGCCCGCCCAAGGAATCTGAGCGCTATTATGGATTGATGCACGTTGAGTCTGTTAATGGCAAAGATCCAGAAGATGCCAAAGAGCGTCCGCATTTTCCAGCGCTGACGCCGCTTTATCCGAATCGTCATTTAAAATTAGAAACAACGTCAGGACGCCTTTCTACGCGGATGATCGACATGCTGTCGCCAGTGGGTTTTGGACAACGGGGACTGATCGTTGCTCCGCCTAAAGCTGGGAAAACCAGTATCTTGAAAGAAATTGCCAATGGGATCACTGACAACTATCCTGAGGTGGAGTTGATCGTTCTTTTGATCGACGAGCGCCCAGAAGAAGTGACTGATCTGGAACGCAGTGTCAAAGGCGATGTTGTTTCTTCAACCTTTGACCTACAGCCTAGCAATCATACCCGTGTTTCTGAATTGGTACTAGAACGGGCGATGCGTTTGGTGGAAGACAAGCGTGATGTCGTGATTTTGATGGATAGTATCACTCGTTTGGCAAGAGCCTACAACTTAGTGGTACCTCCAAGCGGACGCACACTAAGCGGCGGGATCGATCCAGCTGCTTTGTACAAACCAAAGAAATTTTTTGGTGCTGCCCGTAATATTGAAGAAGGCGGCAGTTTGACGATTCTTGCCACAGCACTGGTGGATACCGGCAGCCGCATGGATGATGTCATCTATGAAGAGTTTAAAGGAACCGGCAATATGGAGCTGCAGCTTTCTCGCAGCTTAGCAGAACGTCGGATCTTCCCAGCGATCGACATCAAGAAATCTGGTACCCGTAAAGAGGAATTGCTGATGAGCAGCGAGCAATTGGAAGAAACCTGGCGCTTACGCAACAACATGTTGGGGGATTCCTTGGAGTTCACAGAACAATTCATTCAATTCTTGCGTAAAACGAAGAACAATGAAGAGTTTTTAGCGGCTTTTCATGATGTCCATTTCGGAGACAAACGGCAAAAAAGAAATATAAAAAGATAATTGCATCTAAAAACCAAACATGGTAAGATAGTCATGTTGTAAAATCGACAAATCAACTCTGGTGAAGCAAATGAGCCAGGGCAAAGGAGAGAAGAAGAAATGAAACAAGATATCCATCCAGATTATCATCCAGTTGTATTCATGGACTCAACTACTGGTTTCAAATTCTTATCAGGTTCTACAAAGAATTCTCAAGAAACTGTTGAGTGGGAAGACGGCAACACGTATCCATTGATCCGTGTCGAAGTAACTTCTGATTCACATCCATTCTACACTGGACGTCAAAAATTCACACAAGCAGACGGACGTGTGGACCGTTTCAACAAAAAATACGGTCTCAAAGACACAAACGCTGCAGAATAAGACAAATAACTGCAAATGTTGTTTCGGCAACATTTCTGAGGTTTCCCTTTTACGAGGGAAACCTTTTTTTATTTTTATAGGTAATAGACACGCAACTGCTAAAGCGAAAGAAACCATTCAGAATCTGTTACAAGTAAAGTAAGAGGACTCAATAGATCAGTGAGACAAGAATGTGGAAATTAGCACTATAACGAATCCTATCTAGAAATTTTCTTAAATGAAGCAGTGATCAAGAGTGATTTGATTTAACCTTCGATTGTTATTGAATATTCAAGCTTCAATTGACTTTTAGCTTAAATAAAATTATCATTAAATTAATAATATCCTTTTATAAGTTTCTTATTTTGACTTATTTTACCGAATTCAAACGTTTATTTGAGAAAAGTAGTTATTTCCTCTCTTTAAAAACCAGTTTTACTCTACATAATTAAAGACCACTTACTAGCTAAGCTTTAACTAATCACATCCAAAACAATCAAGAAAGGAAGAGACATGTTTTCATTTAAGAAAAAGAAAGAAGTTATTAATTTACCAGAACTAAGCAACTTTAATGAACGTACATACCCGAAAAAATTGAAAAAGATTGTGGCTCAATTAGAAACCTGTAAATCGGAGGATTTGAATTATATTGCTGAATGTATTTTACAAAAGATGGGATATACCGTCCAAAACATCGATGGTTACAAAGATGGTGGTATTGATGTGTATGCTTTTTCTAATAATAAAAAGGCAATAGCGGTCCAATGTAAAGCCTGGAATCCGCAAAAGACAACGGAGCGGATCAGTAAGCCACTCGTTGCCGCATTTAAAGGGATTTTTCCAGACAAAGGGTTTCCCAATGGGCTTTTTATCACAACACATTTTTTTACAGATCAAGCTTTAGAAATAGCCGGTGATAATCTACTGTTGGTTGACAGAAAAAAGCTGATTGAGCTGCTTGCGCATTTTTATCCAGAAATGATCAGTGAGTTATTTTATTATAAAACCTTGACTGAATTAGAAGAATGCAAGAGTTGTAAAAATGGGAAGAAGTTGAAACTTTACAATAAGAAGAAACGCAACTATTACTATATCTGTGAAACGTGCGGTGAGTATAGCTCCTTTAATTATTCGCCATGAGAAAAAAGAACAAGAGAATAAGCAATAAAAAACAGACATTCCATTAATGAATGTCTGTTTTTTATTAAGTGAAAACGCCAAAAGAAGGTGGGAACATAGTTTTATTCCTATTTTCTAAAGCTTTGTTTTTCACCCACCCAGCCACTCAATAAACGATCTGTTTCGGATCTGCATGGGCCAAAATAAAGTCTTTGAAATTGCTAACAACAGGCGGCAGGTAGGTTTCTTTGTTATAGGCTAAATAAAAGTATCGTTCCCAACTGATGTCTTTGAGTTTGATACGTTTGAGGGGCAAAGAGTCGAGCATCGTCATATTCGGAATGATAGCGATTCCTAAATTTTGGCTGACTAGACCTGCGATCACTTGATCGATCTTGACCTCATAGGCAACTTGATAGCTGACGTTGTTGCGCTGATAAAGGTCATCGATGATTTCACGTAAGGCACTTTTTTTGCTGAAAATAATCTGGGGATATTCTGCTAAGTCGTCCAAAGAGACTTCATCAAATTGTGCGAGAGGATGATCCAACGCGGTGATCACGACAAGTTCTTGACTTGCAATCGGGACGAATTCAATGGTTGGTTCATTGGTGATGTAGGAACAAATACCGAGATCATAGCGCAAGGTTTTTAGTCCTTGGACTGTTTCGGTACTGACGCTATCAGAGTGAAATTCAAATTGAATCTTTTTTTCAGGATTTGCTTCAAGAAATTGTTTAGTGATTTTTGGTACGTAAGATGTACCGAGGACTTGCAAAAAAGCAAAGCTGATATGCCCAAAGCCTTTGCTGATTTTTGTTACTGTATCGATACCCGAATCTAAGTTTTCTAACGTTCGTATAACATGTTCATGGAAAATTTTTCCAGGCTTGGTTAGGATCACATTTCGTCCGTTTTTTTCAAAGAGTTGTACACCTAGCTCATCTTCTAAAAGTGAAATGGCATTACTGAGACTTGGTTGTGTGATGTTGAGCAATTTACTCGAACGTGTATAGTGTTCTTCTCTAGCAAGGATATCAAAATATTTTAAATGCTGAAGATTCATTGAAACCTCCTCTAAAATCCTTCTTTTTTTATCAGTATATCACAAGACTTATATCTTTTATCTATAGATCCATAAAGAAAAAACAATTAGAAGTACGGAGAGGGAAAAGCTATAATAACGGTAATAAACATTGTGAATAAAAACACAATTACTGCGGCCGCTTTTTAGTTCGTGTTTTTATTTCCAGCTGTAAACCAAGTAGTAGTTGTTTACAGACTTTTAAAGGGGGAAATAACATGAGAAACATTCCATTGACGATTAGTTCTTACACGTTAGGGACAGAGATTAATTTTGAAGACAGAGTGAAGATCGCGAAAGAGGCAGGATACGACGGGATCGGTTTACGTGCGGAGACCTATATGCTTGCGGTGAAGCAAGGCTATTCTGATGAGCGGATGCTTGAAATTCTTGCAGAACATGACATGAAAGTAACCGAGGTCGAATATATCACCTTGTGGGCTGATCCAAATAAAACGATGGAAACACCGGAAACACTGCTGCAACAATTTAAAGAGCAAACGATCTATCATATGGCACGTTTGTTTGGTGTTGGGCACATCAATTGTGGCTTAATGGAAAAATACCCAGCAGAGGTTCATATCCAAGCCTTTAAAGAACTATGTACACGAGCAAAAGAATTAGTCATTGGGTTAGAATTCATGCCTTATAGCGGTGTTCCTGATCTAGCTAGTGCATGGAATATTGTCAAAGAGGCAGATTGTGAAAATGGGATGCTGATCCTAGATACATGGCACTGGGCGAGAGCCAACATGACAGCAGCTGACTTGGAAGGGGTCCCAGCGGAGAAAGTTGTTTCGATCCAAATTTGTGATGTTTTAGAAAGACGATATCCTGATACGATCTTACGGGATGAGTCGATGCACGATCGCTTATGTCCAGGAACAGGATGGGGTGATACCGAAGGCTTCTTACGGGCACTAAAAGCACACGGCATCAAGCCTCGTGTTGTAGGCACGGAAGTGATTTCTGATCCGATTTTAAGTCAAGGCTATCAAAAAGCAGCAGAGCAAAATTACAAAACGAGTATTGAAGTGATCCAAAACGCATGGCCAGAATTGCTTGCGTAAAAAAAAATCAAATAGAAAAGAGGAAATACGATGAGCGAAAAAATTTCGGGAAAAACGAAGCTCTTAGGATTGATCGGTACACCTGTTGGGCATTCTGGTTCGCCAGCCATGTATAATTATGGCTTTGACCAGCTTGATATCGATGCAGTTTATTTAGCTTTTGACATTAAAGAAGACCAAGTCGCCCAGGCGATCGAGGCATTTCGAACCTTCAAAATGAGTGGAAATGTCACGATGCCTTGCAAAACGGCAGCCGCAGAATATATGGATGAATTAACACCTGCTGCAAAAATGGTGGGTGCGATCAATACCATCGTCAATGATGAAGGTAAGCTCGTCGGTCACATTACCGATGGTGTCGGCTTTGTTGATAATCTGCAAGCCCACGATGTAAAAATGAAGGATCAAAAATTTGTTGTAATTGGAGCTGGAGGAGCTGCCACGGCGATTCAAGTCCAGTTGGCGATCGAAGGCGCAGCCTCTATTGCGATTTTTAACATCAAAGATGCTTTTTATGAAAAAGGCAAAGAGACCGTTGCTCGCATCAAAGAGTATTACCCTGACCTAGCAATTGAGATCTATGATTTGGCGGACCAAGCGTTATTAGCTGAAAAAATCAACGAAGCCGATTGTCTGGTGAATGCAACGACTGTTGGAATGGGTGAAGGAAATACTGCGACACCGATTGCAGACACCGATTTACTGCATGCAGATTTGACGGTGGCTGATGCGATCTATAACCCACCAATGACCCAGTTATTGAAAGATGCTAGCGCGAAGGGATGTAAGACTGTAGGTGGAAAAGGCATGCTTATCGGACAAGGAAAAGCCGCCTTTAAACTATTTACTGGAAAAGAATTGCCTGTCAAAGCAAACTAACTAGGGACCGAGTATCCGTTTCCTACGAAATACCTTGAGGGGAACTTTCGTAGGAAAGTTGGATGTTCTTTTATAAGGAGCGTACAAATGAGAGCAAAAAAGTATATTTTGTCACTGGCAACTGTCTATATGTGTTATTTCACTCATGGAATTCAAGCCATTATTTTAAGCCAAAATGCGACTTATTTTTCGGATAAATGGGGTTATACCGATGCTTCTGCAGGAGCCGCTGCGGTATCGTTGGCCATCACTGCGACCGGATTAGGAAAATTTTTGACCGTCTGGATCGGTGGAGAAATTTCGGATAAAGTGGGACGCAAAAAAATGGCGGTCATGGGGGCTGTTTTGTATACGCTATGCTTTTTAGGTCTGTTACTGACGACGAATATGGTGATCGCGTCTGTCTGTGCCTTTATCGCAGGGGTGGCGACTTCTGGTTTCTGGGATGCTGCATTGTATCCCGCTTCTCAAGAAGCAGCACCGAAATATGCGGCTTCAGCAATGATTGGGATCAAGTTTTTTGTTTCTTTGTCAGGGGTTATCTATCCCTTACTTGTGGTAAATTTCATCGGGTCTGGGAATCAGTCGATGGGGATTATTATTCCATTAGTCCTATCGATCGTCTGCACGATTTTAGCAGCTATCGCGCCATTCGCCTATGATGACATGATGAAAGAAAAAGCGGCAACCGTCGATGGAAAAGAAACGAATGCGGTTCAAGAAGAAATTGCGGCAATGAAGGCCAGAATGCTTGTTAAGCCGAATATGGTCGTTAACTTCTTCACAATGTTCTTTGGTTTCATCTGTATGTTCATCATGTACGGCGCCCAACAGTATACCAAAGCGTTTGGTTTGACGAATGCTGGTTTGACTGAGATGCAGTCAGCAGGGCTAACATCGATCTATACTTTTGGCTCAATGGTGGCAGTTTTGTTTTGGGCAGTAATGATGGGGAAATTGCGTTGGAATCCCTTAAAAGTCTTGTTTATTGATACGGTATTCATCGCTCTTGCGTTAGGGATGGTATTAGTGATCCAACATGTCGTAGTGATTTATATCAGTATCGCCTTCTTGGGTTTCTTTGCTGCCGGAGGGGCGTTGCAAACTGGGCTAGGGGTACGACAAATGTTTTGCCCTGGACCAAAAGGTCGAAATACCGGGATCTACTATACTTGGATGGGCTTAGCAAGTACCTTTTTACCTTACATCGTTGCTTCCATGACTCGGTCTGTAGGAGAAACGCAAGCGATTTTTCTGATGATGGGCTTATTGCTTGCAGCTGCTGTATTAGCGATCATCATGATGGTTTATTTGTTACTGCAACACAAAAGAGTTTTTGGCTATAGCGCATTTGATAAGTTAAAGGACTAAACGTCCTGGAGGATAGTGGCCAACCACTTCCTCCTTTTTCGCTTTTGTTAAACAGGTGACTTAGCGTATCTGGTTGCAGGTTTAAACGGCGTAAATTGTATGGAGGAGAAGAAGTATGGATAGCTTGATTGGCTTTTTACTAGTAGTGTCATTTGGTGGCATGGTTTTTTATTGTATCAAAGGGTATAACCTGATGATTGGTTTTATTGTTATGGCAACGTTATGGGTGTTGTTGCCGCTTATAGGGAATGTTATTTCACCCAATCCGGCATTTGAAAACCTACCATTTACCGAGATGCTGGCACAGGTTTATCAACAGGCACCAGAACGCTGGGGGGCTTCACAAATGAATATTTTTGTAGGAGCCTTCTTTGGTCGGATATTGTTGGAAACTGGAATTGCGACAACCATCATTCGCAAGAGTGTGGAACTTGGCGGGGATAGTCCAGCGATTATTCTAGTAATTGTCAATTTGATTACCGGCTTTATCTTTTCGTCAATGTCAGGTGCCGGATCTGTCATCGCGATCGCCGTGATCGTATTACCGATTTTGTTTTCGATTGGTATTCCTAAAGTCGTGGCATTCTTTAGTTTTTCGGCTTCCGTTGCAGCAGGTGTTTTCTTAAATCCAATCAATTTCACACAGTATCAAGCCTTTTTTGGCAATGTGAATGGTGGGGTTGATTACACCTATAATGATTATTTTTCGTTTGGATTATTGGCTTTCTTTGTGATGATTCTGGTTTCTTCGATTTTTGCTATTGGGTATTTGAGAGTAGAAAGTTTGACCTATGCTTGGGCGGTTGGAGAAGAACCTAAAGTCCATGACGTGCCTAGTTTGGCGTTACTTACCCCTTTTATACCGGTCGTAGGAGTCATCATCTTTCAATTTCCAGTGATCTTTTGTTTTATTGGTGCGAGTCTGTATGCCTTGTGGATTTGTGGTGTTTTAAAGGATGGGTTCAGAAAAGATTCTCAGATTTTGACCCGTATTTTTGCAGATGGGGTCAAAGATACTGCGACCTTAGTTGCCTTTTGGATGACTCTTGCAATGTTCAATGCAGCTGCTACGTTTGCAGCACCGTATTTTGAATCATTGCTAGGAGGAATCATTCCGACGCATCCCTTAGCGCTTTGTCTGCTTTTTGGTTTTTTAGCTCCCTTGACTTGGTTTCGCGGACCCCTTTCTTTGATTGGTTGTGGCGCAGCATTGCTGGCAGTAATCAGCAATCAAACCAATTATCCAGTGACTTTTTTGTATCCGTTATTCATTTCCAACATGATCGGCATGGGACATTTTGATTTGACCATTTCTTGGAATGCTTGGGGATTAGGCTTCAATAATATCAACACGAGAGACTATATGAAAGTCGCTTTTTTACCAGGAATCGTTATTTCGCTTATTCTTGAGGTTGCGACGTTTCTGTTATATAGCCCGATTTAAAAAAGTAGGTGAAGAAAATGAGAAGAAGTGTCCGAATTGGCATAGATGTAGGCGGGACCCATACGAAAGCTGTCGCAATCAACAATGACACCCAAGAGGTGATTGGAAAATCATCTGTAAAAACGACCCACAAAAGTGAACAAGGGGTGGCAGAAGGCGTGGTTGCCTCATTTATCAAGTGTTTAGCCGAAAATCAGATCCAGCCTGAGGAAGTAGTCTTTGTCGCTCATAGTACTACTCAAGCCACCAATGCACTCTTAGAAGGCGATGTAGCAAAGGTCGGTATTATCAGTACGGCGAAAGGAGGCGTCGAAGGATGGCTAGCAAAGTGGCAAACGGCATTAAAAGATATTGATTTAGGTACGGGAAGAAGTATTGAAGTCGTGGCGCGGTTTATTCCTCAAAAAGAGCTTTCAAAGGCAACGATCGAAACGGCGTTAGCAGAACTGCAACAAGCACAGGCGCAAGTCATTGTGACTTCAGCAGCTTTTGGTGTAGATGATTTAAAAACAGAAGAAAGAATCGCTGAAGTGGCGAAACAAAAGGGTATCGAAGTGACCTTGGCGTCGGAAATGACCAAACTATATGGGTTATCCCGTAGAACCCGTACTGCTGCAATCAATGCATCGATCTTGCCAACGATGCTGGAAACGGCAAATTCAACAGAAAATAGTGTTCGCCAAGCAGGTGTAGATGTACCACTGATGATCATGCGTGGCGATGGCGGATTGATGGACATCGTTGAAATGAAAAAACGTCCGGTACTGACCATGCTTTCTGGACCAGCAGCTAGTGTGATGGGGGCATTGATGTATCTGCGAACATCAAATGGGATCTATTTTGAAGTAGGGGGAACTTCTACGAATCTTGGCGTGATCAAAAATGGTCGGCCAGTCATTGATTACTCAGAGATTGCAGGACATAAGACGTATGTCAATTCATTAGATGTTCGCGTCTTAGGTGTGGCTGGCGGCAGTATGGTTCGAGTGAACAAAAAAGGCGTGGTAGACGTCGGACCAAGAAGTGCTCATATCGCTGGTTTAGAATATAGCACGTATCTTCCAGAAGAAGAGATCGTTGCACCAGAACTGGAGCTTTATGCGCCCAAAGCAGGTGACCCAGCGGATTATGTCGCAATCAAGCTCGCTAACGGAAAACGAATCACGATCACGAATTCATGCGCTGCGAATGTCTTAGGGTATGTGACAAAGGATGATTTTTCTTATGGCAATGCCCATTCAGCCAGAAAAGCTATGCAACCTTTAGCGGAATACTTAGAAACGACAGTGGAGGATGTTGCACAACAAATTTTGGATCAAGCAGTTCAAAAAATAGCACCGGTGATTCACTCATTTGCCCGCAAGTATCAATTAGAACCAAATCAAATGACCTTAGTAGGAGTTGGAGGTGGTGTTTCTTCTCTGATCAAACATGCGGCGAAACAATTGTCATTAAATTATAAAATACCTGAAAACGCCGAAGTGATTTCATCAATTGGGGTGGCATTATCGGTGGTTCAAGATGTGGTGGAACGAATCGTTCCCAATCCAACAAAAGCCGATATTGCAGCAATCAAGCAAGAAGCCGCTACTTTAGCGATCGAGAGTGGGGCAACACCCGATAGTATTGAAGTCCATATTGAGATCGATCCTCAGACGCAAAAAATCACTGCGCGAGCTTCCGGTGCCACAGCTGCTCAGGCTGCTGAGCGTCAGAATCAAATCACTCGTGAAGAAGCGCAAGAGATTGCTGTTACTGAGCTGCAAGTTGCTAGAGAAAACGTGGTTACTTGTGCTGCAAGTGAACATTTTTATGTCTATGGCGCAGCGACAAAAAAAGGCGATCGTGTTTGTGTCATTGATCATCGAGGGTTTATTCGCGTGCAAAGAGACCATGCAGCCGTCGTGAAAACGACGATCCAAAGTTATAGTGAACAAATCGCGCGTCTTTGGGAAAGTATGGCGAACTACCAAAGTGATCTAGTCATCCGGCCAGATTTTTATATTTGTGCTGGACCGCGTCTCTTTGATTTTAGTTCGACAGATTATACCCAATTGATGATGTTGATCGATATTGAATTAAGTCAGTTGATTGGTACAGAAGAGATTATTATTATTGCTGCGAACCGCTTGCAGTAGGCCAAGGAAGGAATGAGATCCGTGAAAGTAGAAGAATTTTGCCAACAATTTTTACACCTATGGTCTCAAGCAACCAATCCTCATTTGCAATTGCTAAAGCAAGACCCGCTGTATGCCAAAATCGATCCTGTACAGGTAGAGTACTTTATTGAAACTGCCGAAAGCATAGGCAAGAACGAAGCCTGCTGGTATCGAGAGCATCCTCAAGAATTGCAAGAAATCATTGATTCATTACAGATCAACACGCTACCTGAAGCGCAAGCACAGCAGGAACGCTATACCTTTGCTTTGTATAAAAAAGTGGATCAAATCATGATCGATCACACGTTCTTGGCACAAGCACAGCAGTTTATCGAAGCGCAACAATTAAGTCGACTCCTGCCAACGACTACACTAACGGAAGTGGTATTGATGCATGAAATATTCCATGTGCTCGAATACCACAAAAATTTGTGGACGGTCAAAAAGCAACTGCACTATCATATTGGATTTTTGAAAAAACAAGCACGTCTTTATTCGCTGAGTGAGATTGCAGCTGCATCCTTTGTACAAGAATTTTATCAACTTGAAAATTCGCCGATGCTGCTGGCAAGCTGCATGATTTACTGTAAAAATCCTGTGTTGGCACAAGCAATCGTCACTGCCTCTATAGAGAATCAAACCATTCACAGAAGCTATTAATCAATGGAAAAAAAGAATTAGTTTCTCTATCAATATCAAGGTATATTGTTAGTGAAGAATATAACAATATTAGAGGTGGGACAAATAATGGAGCAATCTTGGTTGAATCTTAAGAATGAGGTCGTAGTTATTACTGGTGCTTTAGGTGGTATGGGGAAAAAAATCGCACAGGACTTTGCTGAGCAAGGCGCGCAACTTGCATTAGTTGATTTGCACGAAGAAAACCTTGCCAACTACGCAGTGAAACTAGCGGATGAGTTCGGTGTGAAAGTAAACAGTTATGTCTGCAATTCGACGATCGAAGCACAGGTAGATGCATTGGCAGAAAAGGTCAAAGAAGATTTTGGCCGCATTGATGTTTTGGTAAACACAGCTGCTATTTTGAAATTTTCATTGCTTGAGGATCTACCATTTGAAGAATGGAAACAAGTGATCGACGTCAACTTAAATGGTTACTTCTTGGTTTCTCAAAGAATCGGACGAGTAATGATCGCACAAAAATCTGGGCGGATGGTTCATGTATCAACGATCGCTTCAATCAGCCCTGAAACATATTCTGGTGCATATAGCCCAAGTAAAGCAGGAGTCAACATGATGTCGAAACAAATGGCAGCAGAATGGGGACAATATGGGATTCGCAGCAATTGTGTTTTGCCGTGTTTTGTGAAGACACCTTTATCCGCAAGCTTCTATGCAGATCGAGAAGTTGAAGAAGGGCGCAAACGCTTGACTGCCAACAAACGAATCGGTGATGTGCAAGACATTGCCAATGCGGTCCTTTACCTAGCTAGCGAACGTTCTGATTACACGAATGGTCATGAACTTCGGGTAGAAGGTGGTTTTGGAATCATGATGGGGGATCAAGTACCAAAACCTGGTGGACGGAAACAATATGCCATCAATTCTCGGCCGGAAAACCAAAAATAAATGGGGAAATGAAGTAAGTAATAACTGAATAGGGGAGACACTCATCTTTTCGACTTGTTCGAAAAAGATGGGTGTATTTCGTGATGCCTTAATACATGCGGTCTGACGAAGCAAGCTATTTGAAAGGAACTGATTTTTATGAAAAAAGAATTATTTGAACCGATCAAACTATCTTCTGGCGTTGAACTTAAAAATCGACTCGTTATGGCACCTATGACAACTCAATCTGCTTTTTACGATGGTGAAATAACGGAAGAGATCATTGAATACTATCGCTGTCGTGCCGGTGCAGCTGCGGCAGTGATCGTAGAAAGCTGCTTTATCGAAGAACATGGGCGTGGGTTTCCGGGAGCACTCGGGGTAGATACAGACAAGAAAATTGCTGGGCTCACTAGATTAGCAAAAACCATCAAAGAAAAAGGCTCGAAAGCGATCCTGCAAATTTATCATGCTGGACGAATGGCATGGCCTGAGTACAATGGTGGAGTACAACCGATTTGCGCAAGTCCCGTCGCAGCGTTACGACCAAACGCACCTGTTCCGAAAGAAATGAGTAATGATGAGATCCTAACGATGATTCAACGATTTGGAGACGCGACTAGGCGTGCGATCAAAGCTGGTTACGATGGTGTGGAGATACATGGTGCGAATACCTTTTTGATCCAACAATTTTTCTCGCCCCATTCAAATCACAGAAACGACCATTGGGGAGGCAGTCTGGAAAAAAGAGCGCACTTTCCATTAGCCGTATTAAAAGAAGTACAGCGGGTCCGTCAAGAAGAATCGGTTGAAGACTTTGTTATCGGTTATCGTTTTTCGCCAGAAGAAATGGAAAAGCCTGGGATTTGTTTTGAAGAAACGATGTACTTGTTGAATCAACTAGCGAAAAGCAAGCCAGAGTACCTTCATTTTTCAATGGGAACGTACCAACGAAGCTCTATTATTGATAACGAGAGCAGCGAGCCATCAATTGTGAAGTTTTTAACAATGCGTTCGCCTGAACTTTCGACTATTCCGATTATAGGAGTGGGCTCTATCTTGCAACGAGAAGACGCAGAAGCAGCACTGAAAATTGGCTACGATTTGCTTGCCATCGGGAAAGGATTTTTAGTCGAACCTAATTGGGTTCAGATGATCGCCGAGAAGAAAGTTGTTCGTCATTTTGCTCTTAGTCATGCGCAAAGTGAGTTGAAAATCCCAACACCATTGTGGCAGTTTATGGAAGATATGGTCATTGATCCAGAAGAGGAGAAACAAAAGCATGAACGCTTGAAAGAACTCCAAAAGCGGAAAGTCGCTTACCAACCAGGGACATATCTTGTACAAGCCCAAGGACACAATAGTCCGATTGAAATGCAAGTGACTTTTTCAAAGGAAACGATTGAAAAGATTACGATTGATAAAGGCAATGAATCTGAAGGTTTATCTGATTTAGTCTTTACGAGAATTCCGGCACAGATCATTGAAGGACAAACGCTGAATGTCGATGCTGTTTCTGGTGCTTCTGCTTCCAGTCAAGGGGTGATCGCAGGGGTGGAAGAAGCGGTAAAACTTGCAGGAGCCGATGTAGAGGTCCTCAAAGCACGGCCAAAGCCAGTCGTGGCTTGGTCAGAAGAAGTGGTTGAAGAAGCAGTTGATGTAGTGATCATTGGCTCAGGCGCTGCTGGGCTTGCTGCTGCATTGCGAGCGGATCAGTTAGAACGAAAGGTCATCTTACTGGAAAAATTAAGTTTTGTGGGTGGAGCGATCTCTATTAGTGGTGGAAACCAAATCGTGACTGGTTCGAAACTACAACAGATTGCTGGTGTAAAAGATGATACACCGACAGCAATGGTGGCTGATTTTCTGGAAAACGGGAATGGGCTGAACGATCGAAACCTTTTGACCCTTTTCGCTGAGAACGTAGGAGAAACCACAGATTGGGTCCATGAATACTTAGGTGTAGCCTACGATATGAAGCAAGGGCTGCACGTCCTACCAGAATATCAAAAAAATCGCGAACTTGCTTATCAAGGGGGCGGCGCTGGATTTGCCCAGACCGTCCGTAAAACACTACAGAATAGTGCGGTTCGGGTCTTGCTCCAAACGAAAGCCCAACAGCTACTAGTAGATGATCAAAATAATGTCATAGGCGTCAAAGCCCTTGAAGAATCAGGGAAAACACATATGATCTATGCCTCAACAGTCATTATGACAACCGGTGGCTATGGGAATAATGCCTCTTTACTCAAGGAAAGATTCAAGCAAATTTTGTATTATGGACTAAAATCTGCCACCGGCGATGGTCTGTTGATGGCAACCATCCCTGCTTTAAAGGCACAAACACGAGCGATGGATCAAGGAAAAATCTATCCCAATGGATTGGAAATTTCTCAAGGGGTGGCGAAATCAACGATTGGCGGCAATCTGATCGTGTTGAAAGAAAACGGTATTCTAGTGAATCAACTTGGAAAGCGGGTAGTCAACGAACGAGCTAGCAATAAGTTAGTATTAGAAGCATTAATAAGACAACGCTCGCCAATGCTTTATTTATTGCTAGACGGCAAACATTTTGAGCATTTCAGCCAAGGCGTAGCAGAAGGCGGAATCACCAGTGAAGAGCTGGCTTGTTGGATTGCGCAAGAAGGAAAGGCCACGCCTCGCATCCTTAAAGCAGCCACATTAGAACAGTTAGCCATCAAAGCGCAGATGCCTGTAGAACAATTGATCGAATCAGTGGGTAAATTTAACTACTGGGTAGCGCAAGGAAGAGATGAAGAATTTCACCGTGCACCTGAATACTTGCAAGAACCGATTGGTGCAGGTCCCTATTATCTTATCGAACAAAAGCCTCGGTTTGCGACTACGCTTGGTGGGTTAGCGGTCAATCGTTCGTTGCAAGTTTTGAATCAGCAAAACCAGCCCATTAAAGGGCTCTATGCTGCAGGTGAAGTTGTGGGAGGCGTCATGGGATCAGACTCTCCATCTGGTGCCAATAATGCCTGGGCATTGACTTCTGGGAAATTAGCAGCAGAAGCTGTTTGTGAAGTGACGAAAGGACCGAAAAAAGCGTAGAATCCGCTTTTTCGCTTTATTGTTAAATCGAGAAAACAGCGTCGATGACGGATCAGCTAGGAGAATCCTTCTATAATTCTCTTTCAGAAATTTGGCTAGAATCAGAGCGATTTAGGTCGTTTCTCTAGATAATCAAATCAGCAAAAAAACCAGAACGATCCTTTCGGGGGTTCTGGTTTTTTCGTGTGATTTTAACAAACTTGTCGTTTACGACTGATTGGTCGCCTGTAGCCACTGTCAATCTACTTTGCAAAAAAACATAAGTGGTACATCGTTCCACCTCGGTCTCGGAAGAGTGATCGGCAAACACACGGGCATCCACAAAGGTTGGTGCGAAGACAGGGACGGTATCACCGACATCAAAGGTGCATATGTTGCTTTCGCTAGACTTGTTAAAGAGCAAAAGAACAGCGACTTGTTTGAAGGTGGACACAAATTGGGTGTGTCAAATAGCTTCTAAATCGGGTGTAATGACTAAAACAGCCTCGTTTGTTTCGGTAGGTTCGTAGCCAGCTTCCCGTGTTTTTGACGACTTAAAGTGTATTTGAATAGAAGAAAACGTAAGAAATGGCAATCAAGCAAACCAACAATAAACCAGAGAGTGACAGAAAAAGCAGCATGATTCGTTTCTTCTTCAATCCAAGTACAAGTATCACTACATTCAATAGAAAGAAAACAAGTAAAATCGCTAAATATTCCATAACTGGTCCTCTTTTACGTTTTTATTTATCTTACCAGAGATTGGCTGCTTTTCCTAGCAGAAATTGGCTGAAAATGGCTTATTCAAGCGTCTTTCAAAATACTGTAAGTTAAATGAATGAAGGAAAACCAAGAGAACTTTTATGGCTCTGAGACGCTTGCGGCTTGTTTTTGCCAAGCATCATATTTTAACAATAAGTACTCGATCACAAAGAAAAGTGTGGCGGTCGTTTCAAAGGGAGCGATCGCATTTTCGGTTGACTGGATCTCTGGATTTAAAAAGAAAATCGTTTCAGAACAGAGTTTAGAAACCGTTGAGTTTCTCAGCTTCGTGATCCCGATCGTGTTGATATTGCGCTGTTTCAGTTGCTTTGCTAGTTTGACAACGGTGGGTGACTCACCGTTTAAAGTAATCAAAATCACTAAATCATCTGGCTCGATGATGCGATAAAATTGTTCATTGACTGAGATCGCACCAAAATCGTAGACAAGTAGTCCATTAGGCAAAAATAAGAGTTTCATATAATTGGAAACAAGGTTTTGAATGTCCCCTGAACCATAGACAAAGATTCGTTTGGCATGAGCCATCATCTTACACAATGCTGTAAAATCTTTCTTTTTTAAATTTTCAATCGTTTGAATATGATTGTCGAGAATTTCGCCTTCAATCTCAGAGAGTAGGGCATTTTCTTGTTGTACCTCGTTCTTTAAATGGTATTTGAATTCTGAAAAGCCATCAAAGCCGATTTTTTGACAAAAGCGCATAATCGTCGTCCTAGAAACGATGCACTCCTTGGCTAAATCATTGATGGACATTGCCAAGCAGTGCTTTTTGTGAGTTGTGATGTAGGACCAGATCAAAAAGTCATTCTCGGTTAATCTTGACTGGTAGGTAGTGATACGGTCTTGCAGCATAGGCTATCTCCTCATTTTATCTCTCCATTGATAATGTGTGACAATTCACATTTTATGTGAAAAAAACCTTTCAAATGTGAGAAACTTTTAAACAACGGAAAAGGGTTTCATAGCATCATTTTAATAGTAAAATGAGAATCAGTAAAGCGCTTAACTAAAAAACGTGAAGGACGAAAAACTATGATGAAAAAAATTCAAAGGTTCGGCGGAGCGATGCTGGCACCGGTCATGCTGTTTTCCTTTTTTGGGATCGTTATCGGCTTTTCTCTGCTATTTTCGAATCAGACGATTATGGGGGATATCGCAGCACCAAATACCCTCTGGTTCAAATTTTGGAATGTGATCGCAGCAGGAGGCTGGACGCCCTTCTTCCAATTACCGCTTTTATTTGTAGTAGGGCTGCCGATCAGTCTAGCTAAAAAATACGCCGCCCGCGCTACGATGGAGGCACTCGTTACTTATATCGCTTTTAATTATTTTGTAAATGCAATTTTAACTTTGTGGCCAGAATCATTTGCGGTAGATTTAGCTCAAGGGGCAACTGCTGGTTCTGGGTTGACCTCGATTGCAGGAATCATCACCTTAGATACCGGCATGATGGGCGGCTTGCTGATTTCGGGAATCGTTGTCTATCTCCACAATCGCTTCTATGAAAAAGAATTGCCAGAAATGCTGTCGAATTTCAGCGGATCAGTCTTTGTAACCATGATTTCCTTTTTTGCCATGGTTCCTTTGGCAGTACTCATGTGTTTTGTCTGGCCAGTTATCCAAGAGGGAATGAGAAGCATGCAAGGCTTTTTCATTGAATCAGGAAACTTCGGTGTCTTTATTTATCAGTTCTTGCAAAAAATACTGATTCCAACAGGCTTGCATCACTTTGTTTATGCACCGTTTGCCTATGACAGTGCGGTTGTCGAAGGGGGAATGGCCGTTTATTGGGCCTCCCACATTGGCGAGTTCCAAACTACTGCGTTTTCGCTGAAAGAGCTCTATCCGTTTGGCGGTTTCTCACTATCAGGAATGTCGAAAGTCTTTGGAACGGCAGGTCTGAGTTTAGCGATGATCCAAGCGGCTCGGCCTGATAAAAAGAAAAAAGTGATCGCATTGATTGCACCGGCAGCATTGACGGCTATTTTGACCGGAATCACTGAACCAATCGAGTTTACTTTCTTATTTGTTGCACCAGCATTATGGTTCGTTCATGCTTTGCTGGATGCTTCGATCGCCACAATCTCCTATGCTTTCGGGGTTGTCGGGGACTTTGGCGGCGGATTGATCAACTGGTTAGGTCTAAATTGGCTGCCCTTGTGGAAATTTCACAGTTCAACTTATATTACCCAAATCATTATCGGGCTGATTTTTACCGCTATCTGGTATTTTGTGTTCTCCTTTATGATCAAGAAGTTCAACTTAAAAACGCCTGGACGTGAGGATGATACTGCAGCAATGCAGTTGTATACAAAAGCAGATTATGACAACAAAAAGCAAGATGAAAAATTACCAAAACATGTGCGGCAAGCACAGGCCTATATGCACTTGGTAGGTGGGAAAGACAATGTTATTGATGTAACGAATTGTGCGACACGGCTGCGTTTGACTGTTAAGGATGCCGACAAAGTTGCAGATAGTACGCAGTTTCAAGAAGCAGGTGCCTCAGGATTGGTCAATCCTGGAAATGGCGGCATTCAAATCATTGTAGGATTAACGGTACCAACGGTTAGAGAATCATTCGAAGAACTAATGGCCGAATAAAACAGAATCACAAGGAGGAACAAGTACCATGAGTAAGAAAAAAAGTTCAATTTTAATTGCAGGTGGCGGAAGTACCTATACACCATCGCTAGTTATGATGTTATTAGAAAGTCAAGAGCGCTTTCCAGTTAGAAAAATCAAATTTTATGACAACGATGAAAAGCGACAAGAAACCGTAGCAAAAGCTTGTGCGATCATTATTGCCGAGCGAGCGCCAGAAGTACAGTTCGAATATTCAACCGATCCAAAGGAAGCTTTTACGGATGTCGATATCGTAATGGCACAGCTTCGTGTCGGCAAATATGCTATGCGGGAACAAGATGAGAAAATTCCTTTCAGGCATAATGTTGTCGGACAAGAGACCTGCGGACCTGGTGGTTTAGCTTATGGCCTGCGCTCGATTGGACCGATCTTAGAACTAGTCGACTACATGGAAAAATACTCGCCAGATGCCTGGCTTTTGAACTATTCCAACCCAGCAGCAGTCGTTGCCGAAGCGACCAGAAGATTCCGACCAAATTCAAGAATCATCAATATTTGTGATATGCCAGTTTGTTTGGAAGATATCATGGCGCGAGTGATTGGGTTGAAGGATCGGAAAGAATTTGAGACGAGCTATTTCGGCTTGAATCATTTTGGCTGGTGGACCAGCATCAAAGACCATGACGGCAATGACTTGATGCCACAAATCAGTGCGCATGTTCAAAAGTACGGCTACACCGAACAAACACAAAAAGGCCAGCATAAAGAAAGCAGTTGGCTGGAAACGATGTGGGCGGCTAAAGATCTGCACGAAATTGAACCAGAATTTTTATCGAATACCTATCTGAAATATTATTTGATGGCTGATGAAACGGTGGCTCATGCGGACAAAGAGTATACCCGTGCTAATGAGATCATTGACGGACGAGAGAAGTATGTGTTTGATGAATGCCGACGAATCGTTGCAAACAACACAGCAGTTGATACAACATTTGCCTCAAACGAACATGCGTCCTTTATTACAGACCTTGCTTGCGCACTAACCTTTAATACGAAAGAACGCATGATTCTTATTGTTGAAAACAACGGCGCAATTGCCAACTTTGCCCATGATGCAATGGTGGAACTGCCTTGTCTAGTTGGAAAAGATGGCTACGAAGTCTTGTCGATCGGTGATATTCCAACATTCCAAAAGGGATTGATGGAGCAGCAGATCGCATCTGAAAAATTGGCAGTTGATGCTTGGGAACAAGAGTCTTACCAAAAATTGTGGCAATCCTTTACTATGAATAAAACTGTACCAAGTGCGAAAGTCGCCAAAGAAATATTAGATGAAATGATTGTGGCGAACGAACCATATTGGCCAGAACTTAAATAGGTCCAGCAGGTAAAAGGAAAGGGATCGGCTGAAGGAATTTCCTTCAGCCGATCATAAACAAAGAATGGAAATCAAACACAAATTTCAAGTAATCTATTTTGTTCAATATGCAACGATGGCGATTTTGATGACACAAATCGTTCCTTTTTTAACTGAGCAAGGCTATGATGCGCTTGAAAGAGGCTGGTTTTTAGCCTCCTACAGCATCACGACAATTCTTTTTCAGTTAGTGATCGGCTATTATTCGGACAAGAGCAAACGATTAAAACGTATTTCGATGCTTCTGATGATCTTTCTGGTTTTCTTCTCCATTAGTTTTTATTGGTTAGGAAAAGACCACTGGCTGATCCATCTTCTGGTATTGGCTATTGCGGGTGGATTAGCCAATACAACAGCAACGGTGCTCGATAACTGGGTATTATCGGAGTCCAGTACTTCAAAAAGAATTGCTTCAATCAAAGCAAACGGCTCTTTAGGGTGGAGTATGATGAGTGTCTGCGTGCCATTCTTTTTATTTTCCAATAATTATCGCTGGTTTAGTTTGCCGCTGCTCCTCTTTTTGCTTATCAATTATACATTTTCACGAACGATCCCAGAGAAAAACGCCTTACCGCAAAAGCAAGGAACAACAACAAACAGCGGTGTCTCGCTGGCAGACATTCTTCTGTTATGCAAAGACCGACGCTTTTTGGTTTATACGGGACTGTTCTTTCTCTTGTACTTGACGATCGTTGCGAACAATACGGTCGTTATCGACAAGCTGATTACAATGGAAAGAGGCAGTGAATTTGTTGGTCTGAAATGGTCGATCCAATCCTTTTGTGAAATTCCAGCGTACCTTTTGCTGAATCGCATGATTGCTAAATGGAAAAATGAGCGCTTGATTTTGATTGCAGGTATATTTTTAACCTTACAATTTTTTGTCTATTGGCTTGCTAGTAGCCCATTCTTACTTTTGGCAGCCAGTTTTCTGCAGTTTTTCACTGTACCGGCATTTACTATCGGCAGTCGAATGATTATCAGTGCTATTACACCGCCAGCTGTTTTTTCTTCTGGACAACTGATATCAATCAGTGTGTACATTGGTGCGGCATCGTTTCTTTCGCCATTAGCTGGCGGCTTTCTTTCTCAGGTGCTGTCCCTCGATACTGCCATCTTTATCTTTGGTTTATTGCCCTTCGTAGCTTTTCTTATCTATTCTAGCTGTCAGAGAACACTGTCGGCAATCTAAGGAGGAATTACGGATGCTTTTTAAAAGAAAAATAGAAATTTGTGCACCGGCAACAGGCCGACTGCTACCGATCGAAGAAGTACCAGATGAGGTATTTTCGTCTAAAATGATGGGAAATGGATTTGCCGTTTCTCATCATCACGGAAAAATCTATGCACCAGCAGCCGGGACGGTTCGAACGATTTTTCCAACACAGCATGCCTTAGCCGTTGAGTTGGTGGATGGCCGTTCCCTTTTGATCCACATGGGAATTGAAACAGTGGCGTTAGCAGGGGAGCCCTTCACGATCGCGGTCCAAGAAAACCAGTCAGTCACGACAGGTGAGCTGCTGGCAGAAATGGATGTAGCAGCAGTTGAGGAAATGGGCAAAGAGACCATGGTGATCGTTGTCTTCATGGAGGAACAAGGCGGGAAGTGCCTGCGAACTGACGGCGATATTCAGCAAGGAGAAGCTGTTTTTCACTTGAAATAACCGAATAAAAAAGGAGCGCATTCTCTTAGTTTCAAAGAGAGGCGCTCCTTTTTATTTACGAACCCGTAGAAATATAGTTCTTCAAACCTACTCGCCAAAAGAAGAAGGCGGGAAAGGCAAAGAGTAGACAAACCAAGGGTGATAAGATCCACCAAGGATTAGTTACGCGACCAATGACATACAGAAACGGATAATACTGAAACCAAGCCATCGGCACGACGTAGGTCAATAAACGCAAGACGTGTTTTCCGTAGATACTGAAGGGGTAGCGGCCAAACTCGCGGGCACCATCGGTAAAAATATTCATAAATTCAAGTCCTTGGATCGTAAAGAAGGAAATGGCGGCATACACTAAGAACAATAGGGCGAAAAAGAGGGCGCCGCAGACGATCATCAGAAAAAGAGTCAGGACATTTCCAAAATGCCAAGCAATTCCACTATTAGGAATCGCATAAGCAAACAACAGCAAGGCTTGAATAAAACGGCCAAGACGCGAGAATTCCATTTTGGAAGCTAAGACTTGAAAAATCAAGGAGCGAGGGCGCACGAGTGCCCGATCGAACTCGCCATTACTGATCATTTGCGGAAAAAGATCGAACCCGCGAAAGAAGCATTCCGCAATCGAAAAGGCAAACAAAACCGTCGCAAAGGAAAGCAGGACTTCCTCAAAGGTAAAGCCATCCACTTGATGAAACCGGGTAAACATAAACCAAATGCCTAAAAAAGCAGTAAAGGAACCTAGAAATTGTCCCAAAGCAGTTAACACAAAGGAAACTTTATACTGCATCTGACTTTTGAGATGAATACAAAAATAATGCCAATAAACCATATTCCTTAACCTCCTTGCACAACGACACGTTTGAGTGCCTGCTGCAGCCAAATTTTTCCGATCACTATCAAAAGTATGAGCCAAAACGCTTGTAAGAGCAATGCTGAAACAAGCGCAAAGCCAGTCAGATCCCCGTTGTAAATTCGCAGCGGGACGTTTTGCATGGAAGCAAAAGGCAATAGTTCCACGAATTGGCGAAAAGGCTGTGGAAAGAAAGGCAGAGGAATGACCCCGCCAGCTAAAAATTCACCGATGGAGCTGATGACGATCCGCACCCCGATGGAGGATAATGTGTAAAAAGTCGAGATATAGACCAGCTGCGACATAGCGATCACTACACCTAAACTCAGCGCCATAGACAAAAGAAACAAGAACAGGGCAACGATGTTTGCTGGCAGAATCAAGCGATAAGGTGCTGGCAGTAAAAAGGCAATCACAAAAATCGGTCCGCAACGCAAGAGGGCTTTTGCTAAGCGATTGGCAGCCGATTGGCAAAACCAGCGATTGTATAGATCCATCGGCCGCACAAGTTCGTAGGCGATCGTCCCTGTGGTGATAGTATTGAAAATTTCTGCCTCAAAGAACCACAACATAAATAAAGACAAGAAGGCTTGCTGGAGCCAAACATAGGAGACGGTTTGTTGAAAGGTCATGGGAAAGGCACTAGGATCTGCTTGGTAAAAGGCGTGGAATGCCAGAATTTCCATCAAGCCCCAAGCTAGTTGCGTAGCCATCCCGGCAATTGCCGCCGAGCGGTATTGCAAGGTATTGATAAAGCGAATGCGGAAAAATGCCTGATACTTCCTCATATTTGATACTCCTGATACAGCTTAGCGACCATTTCTTCGGCGGTGATACTGGCAACGGCCAAATCGGTGATCTCGACTTGATTGCTGAGCAGACTGAGCAGCTGAGCGACCGACACTTCTTTGGGATCAAGTTTCAGAACAAGGCGACCAACGTCTTTTTGAAGCAGCTGGACGTTTTCTGGCAGATGAGGTTCATTCCCTTGATAGTCGATCTCCAGCGTTTTGACATCAGAAAAACGATGCTTTAGTTCATCGAGGCGACCATCCAGCAAAATTTGCCCTTTGCCGATCAACAGAATTCGCTGTGTCAGCGCCTCGATATCTTGCATATCGTGGGTCGTTAGGATGACTGTGGTGCCTTTTTCTTGGTTTCTTTTTTTAATAAACTGACGCACGGCAATCTTTGACACAGCATCTAAACCGATGGTGGGTTCATCAAGAAATAAGATTTTGGGGTCATGGAGTAAGGAGGCTGCGATCTCACAGCGCATACGCTGACCGAGACTCAAGGACCGAGCAGGGGTTTTTAAGATCTCACCTAAATCTAGTAAGGTGACTAATTCTTCTAGGTTGCGCTGATAACTAGCAGCGTCGACTTTGTAGATATCACGGATCAAATCAAAGCTGTCATTGACGGGGACATCCCACCAGAGTTGACTGCGCTGCCCGAAGACGACGCCGATGTCTTTGACATGTTGAATACGTTCTTGCCAAGGCGTACGACCATTGATGTGACAAATGCCTTGATCAGGGGTCAAAATCCCGCACATGATTTTTATGGTGGTACTTTTTCCAGCACCATTAGGCCCGATGTAGCCAACCATTTCGCCTTCATTGATGGTAAAGCTGATGTCTTGCAACGCATGGACGGTGGTGGTTTCACGAGAAAGAAATGCTTTGGCTGCTTGGCGAAAGCCGCTTTTTCGCTTGGACACTTGGAAGGTCTTGCTGAGGTGTTCTACTTGGATCATTTGGATTCACTCACTTTCTTTTGACAAACGCGACAAAAAGAGCATTCGAAATCGAATACTCGCAACGAGTTGGTCCAAACGAACATGGTTGGGGCAGCGGTTCGTCAGCCAAACAAAAGTAGGAACAGTGTAGCATAAGAGAGCGCTTTTTTCAAACACTACTTATATTTTTTTGAGGGCAGCGAAAGAAAAAACGTGGTTTGTTGGATAAAATACGCAAAATAACTGTTTTTATTTTTTATTTGTTGTAAATACTGAGGAAACTCAGTATCATTAGAAACAAGCCGATAGCGGCTAAGTAGTTTCTGGATATATGGGGAACCAAGTGATGGACTGTGTCATGATTTGTCGTAACCCAATCCTGCAAAATGCAATGAGCAAACGATGGAGGAGAGCATGAAAGCAGTAAAGAACTTATTTATTTTGATTGGCTTATTCTTACTAAGTCAAGTAGGGATGACCGTATTCAGTGTGGTAAAAATCTATTATTTGGAAGCAGGAGAGCCGAGGATTCCTGCGATGATGAGCTACGGGTTGATTGCCTTGCTTTTGGCAAACATTGGCCTACTGATGTATTTGGCTCGGAAGCTAGGACTTGCCACCTTTGACTTTGGCTGGTCAACGAAGCGCAACTGGCTATGGATCATTGGTGGTTTTGTTTTAGGTCGATTCGTTGCTGTTGGTGGTACCATGTATCTGCAGCATATATCCGATCAAGAGGCGACCGCGAATGATGCATTGTTAGGGGAACTGTTTACAGGCGAAAATCCGCTTTTGATCTTCCTATTGATCGCTGTGGCGGCGCCAATCATGGAAGAAATTGTTTTCCGTGGTGGGTTTATCGGCCTTTTATTCAAGAAATACCCGATAGTCGGGATCATTTCAAGTGTAGCCGTTTTTAGTATCATCCATTCCGTCACCAATCTGGTCGAGTTTTTGATCTACGGTGCTATGGGACTGATCATGGCGTTGATTTATGTAAAAACTAAGCGTCTAGAAACAGCCATCGCCATGCATTTTCTCAACAACGCCTTGGCGGCGATCGCAATGATCTTGCTAGGATAAGAAAGTCAACAAAAACCCACCAAATCAAAACGATTCGGTGGTTTTTGTTTACTCTGGCAGCTGTCCTTGTTCAAAGGGCAATTGCGCCAGTTCTTCTGTAGTAAAGAGGAGGTCGCCTTCATCTTCGATAGAAAATGCGACACCAGCTGCAGATTTTTGATAGACGCGCGCTTTATTCATATTACGAAGATAAAGATCCTTGCCTGCATTTAATTCTGGTGCAGCTAAATTGTCTTCGCGATTGCTGCGAATGACGATTTTGCTTGTTTGCGCGCCAAAATGAAAACCGCGATGACCCAAAGCCGTTAATTGGCTGGCATTTTCGCTGCTGTATTCTTTATAACCCGACAGACGATCCGTTTTTACCAGCGGCCGATCGATCGTATAAGTGATCAAGTATTCCGTATCTTCAGGCAGCTGAATCACTTGTCCGGTTTCCTGATTCGTTATCTCAGTGGCAGGCAAGTGGTACTTTTTAATAGAAGTGATCGTTAGGTCTTCTTTTGTGAAAAAGACTGGATCGATCCAAAATCCTGCCAGCAAAATCGTACTTAAGCTAATACTGAGAACAGTCAAAAGGGCGATCAATACGAGGCCAATTCGTTTTCGGTGGGTGGTCAGATTGAGTTCTTGGACCATCTGTTTGTCTTCTTTTAATAAATAGTCCAAGGTCAATTCAAAATAGTTGCTCAGTTTGACTACTTGGTCTAGATCAGGATAGCTCTTGCCGTTTTCCCATTTTGAAATCAGTTGCCGAGTGACAAAAAATTCCTGCGCCAATTGTTCTTGCGTGAGATTTCGTTTGGTGCGTTCTTCTTTAATAATTTTCCCAATATCCATGTGTCTGTTTTGCCTCCATCATTCTTCTTATATATTATAGCAAACTCTTTTTCTATGCGAACGAGGATCTATGAAATTAACGATGCAACAAAGGGTAACATCCTTTATTTATCAATGTTTCTACTTGTTGCACTGTCTTTCTATTCTGGAAGCTTTCAGTGCTGGTCATAAAAAGAAAGGTCCAGTAGAGTGAAGTATGTTTGATCAAATTTGACGGAGAAAGGAGAAACGATCGAATGAAGACAAAACACCTTATGGTTCCAATTGGCTATACCCAATTCTTCGCTTCCTTACTGGTGATTCTCGTTCACTGTGGTCGACTGGCAGAAAACAACGGGCTTCATTTTTTGTTAAAGAGTCTCTTATGTCGTTTGGCGGTTCCTTTTTTTCTGCTGCTGAATGGCTATTTTTTTCAAAAGAGCACCTGTTCATGGAAGCAATGGTGCAAACGACAACTCAAGCTTTATTTGCGTTGGTCGATCGTGTACCTTCCCTTAGGTTGGTTTTATTTAGGACAGCAAAATCTTGCCGATCCATTACGGGTCATCGGTTTGGCTGCTGGCTTTTTAACAGTAGGGGTCTGGTACCATCTTTGGTATTTTCCAGCGTTGCTCTTTGGCATGTGGTTAGTAAGGAAAACCCGTTTTCTTGGCTATCGGTGGCAGTTTTTACTGGCGAGCAGTTTGTATGTGATTGGCTGTCTTGAAACGTACAGCAGTTATTTAAGTGGACCTTTATTGGTATTTTATCAAAATTATCGGACTCTATTTTTTTCAACGAGAAACGGTCTTTTTTATGGGTTTCTTTTTTTGCTGTGCGGGTTTTGTTTAGGTGAACACCAGAAACGTCCTTTTTTCACGAAGCATCTTGGCAGAAAATTCGCGGTCTCTCTTTGCTTATTAGGCATTGAAGGTCGACTCGTGTATCTCAATCAGGGGGACGATAAGAATTTCATGCTGTTCTTTGTGCCGACGACTCTTTTTTTCCTTGCTTGGCTGATCAAGCAGCAACCACAAAAGCGGACTTGGCAAGCAAAACAAGCAGCTGAGGCTAGTCGATTGATCTTTCTGAGTCACCCGCTGTTTCTGGAATCCGGGAAAGTCTTTTTTTCACTAGGAGGGTTTCCGTTGTTCTTTTATACGATAGTTTTAACGGGAGCCTTTCTCGGCTTGAGGAAAGTGGGCAGCCGTTTAAAATCCTATGCTGTTGGGTTTGCTAAAAAAACAGTTGATGAAAAGAAAAGCGCCTAAAGTATTGCTGTACCAAGGATAATACCAAATTGCGCCTTTTTTAAATAGCAGCAGAGTTCTAAGTTTTTCTTCATTTCAGACCCTAGACGTAGGCTTTGCAAGAAAACCTATAGTACAATAACAGCAGTAAGAGGGGAAAATCCCTGAAAAAGAGATCAACACTTGGAGGATATAGTGATGAAAAAACAGACTCGAAAACCAGCGATGATTTTAGCGACTCTCTTGGTATCTAGCCAAGTTTTATTAGCAGCACCACAAGTTTTTGCTGACGAAACCAATTCAACGACGAGCAGTTCCACTGCAACAAGCAGTTCTACCGCAACGACAGCCACTACCGACAGTCAAACAAGTACCTCTGACAGCAGTTCAGATCGTTTGCAAGTCAATGCTGTGGCGATCGGAAATGCCTTGACGAAAGCACAAGAAGACTACACACTTGAGCGCTTAGGCATCCAAGGCGAAACACCGATTTATACGACAAACGGTACTGACTTGATGAAATACATTCCCGATGGTGGCTTTACCGCAGATTGGGCGGTCTATAGCTCGGTCAGAATGCAGACGCTAGAAAGCGGAGCAGGAATCACTGTCGATATCGCGACACCAGATAACATTACCCGCATCACCGCAGCCCAATATCAAAATGCAGCGCTGACGGCAGGGATCACTGATGCGAAGCTAACGGTCGCTTCTGCTGTACCGATCGACGGTTCCGGTGCTTTAGCTGGGGTATACAAAATCGTTGAAGAATCAGGCGGCGTCATCAATCAGAATCGAGTAGCTGTAGCTCAAGATGAGATGGATGTGCTTTCGACGATCACCGAAGAGAACAAAGACAAAGAAGGCTATTCCGATGAAGCATTGAATGCAGCACAAGAACAAGCGAAAACCGATTTGGCTGCTCAAACCGCAGATGGTACGGAATTAACCCAAGCAGATATTCAAGAGACAGTAGAAAAAGCCTTGAAGGACAATGGACTGGAAGGAATCGTTACGGAAAATCAAATTTCTGAATTGACCTCTTTAATGAGCGACATGCGAGACAACAATATCTTCGATGACTTCATCAAAGAATTGGATCTATCAGAAGCCCGCAAGCAAATCGAAGAAACCTCTAAGGGACTTTGGGAAAATATCAAGAGCTTCTTTAGCGGCATCTGGTCTTCGATCACCGGTGTCTTCGGAAATGACTCAAATGAGTCCAACAATAGCAGCGAATCAACCGTTGATTCTGGGCAATAAGCATTTTACAAAATAACACATTTCGCTTGTATTAAGAAAAAAGAGAAGCGGAGCATCAGACGATAGCGCACGTCTGAGGGCTTTCGATGTCCTCTGCTTTCTTTGCTAAAACAGGAGCAGTCTTTATTAAAAAAGAAGGAGGGCAATCAGATGAATTTTTTAGGCAACGTGATTTGGTTTGTCTTTGGCGGCTTGATCGGTGCGATCTCATGGTTTTTGGCTGGGTGTTTATGGTGTATCACCATCATCGGCATTCCCATTGGTCTGCAATGTTTTAAGTTTGCGACGTTGTCACTCGCACCATTTGGGAAAGACATCGTTTACCGTGGCGGTGGCGTGTCCGTGATTCTAAATATTTTATGGTTGATTTTTTCTGGTATACCACTGGCTTTAGGACATTTAGCTAGCGCAGTCATTCTAGCCATCACGATCATCGGCATTCCATTTGCGGCGCAATCATTGAAAATGGCGCGCTTAGCGTTGATGCCCTTTGGAGCAGAGATTGTGTCTAGTCGTTATTGATTTACCTAAAAAAGATAGTCTTAAAAAACCACATTACAGAGCGGATAGCTTTGTGATGTGGTTTTTTTGCGAACATTAGCAAGAGTAAGGGACAAGATTTTTGGCAGGCTCAGCGCATTTGAAATTCAGAACTGAAAAAGTTGATAAGAAACCAACGAAGAGTACAGAAAAAACGCACAAGTTTTTTTGCATATCAACTGTGATTCACAAAAGAATTAGCGAAACGCAGAAAAATGTAAGTTTTTTCTTCCCTTCTCAGGGTTCTTTGATTTTTGAAATGGAGCGTCGAATTTTGGCAATCGATTGTTGCGCTTTGTCTCGATTGATAAACATTAAGATGACATAGAGGGAATCCATGATGCTCAGTTGAGCGATTCTGGATGCCAATGCCTCTGAGCGAAACTCAGTTTCTTCGGAAATAGAGATGAAAACCACGTCGCCGAGTTTGGCTAAAGGGGAAGCAGCATGGCTAGTAATGACGATAATTTTGGCACCATTGTTTTTGGCAACTTGAGCTAGTTCAATGGTTTCTCTTGATTTTCCAGTATGAGAGATAAAAATGCCGCAATCATCTGGCGTCAACAATGAAGCCTCCATCAGTTGGATGTGATAATCACTGCTGTGAAAAACAGTGATCGGCGAGCGCAAAAATTTGTGATAGGCATCGGTTGCCACGATCTCTGAACCACCAACGCCGAAGAAAAAAAGTCGTTTAGATTGATTGATCATTGCAGCAGCAAGCTTTAAATCTTCTTCTTTCAAAAGATTTTTGGTATCAGTCAATGTGGTCATATTGGAATCAAATACTTTTTGAGCCATAGTCAATTCATTATCAGACTTCTGGATATTTTCATGGATCGAAATGGCAGAAAAATCATTTTCCTGCATCAGCATTGCCATTTTGAAGTCTTTAAATCCGTTGTAACCGAGTTTTTTTGTGAATTGAAAAAAGGTCGAATCAGCGATGCCTAATTCATTGGATAAATCACTGATTGAACTGTGGCTGACTTTACTAGGATTTTCCAAAATGTAGTCGGCAATCGCTTGTTCTTTGAGACTTAAGTCTTTATAAAGCGTTTTTATTTGCAGGCGAATCGAAACAGTCAAAGACGGTTACCTCCTTTATATGAACATTATTATCTTTGTATTGTTACGTTACCTCTTTTAAAGAAAAAAAGCAAATAAAAATTATTTTTATTTTTTGTGTTTACAAAAAAATATTTTTTTGTATAATGAAAGTATGAAATGGAGGCGCTGTCATGGAGATAGGAATTATCGGACTTGGAAAAATGGGATTGAACTTGGCCCTCAATTTAAAAGATCAAGGTTATCAAGTAAAAGGGCTGGATCTTTCGATACATGCGCAGAAAACAGCGAAAGAAGCTGGAATTACACTCTATCAAACGCTAGCTGATTTGACGAATTCTTTTAGCGGCCGACGGGTTTTATGGTTGATGCTTCCTGCGGGAACTGTGACTGAGGGGATTCTTGAAGAACTATGGCCCCTTGTATCAGCGAAAGACATCGTGATTGAAGGCGGAAATTCTAATTACAAAGATTCGATTCGCCGAGCAGCCTGGTTTAAAGAAAAAGAGGTGCATTACTTTGATTGTGGGACTTCTGGTGGGGTTTCCGGAGCTAGAAAAGATGCATGTTTGATGATTGGCGGGAATGAAATCGCTTTTTCAGAGGTGGAATCTTTGTTTGCAGATGTGGCTGTTTTAGGAGGCTACCTTTATGCAGGGGAATCAGGAAGCGGTCATTTTCTAAAGATGGTCCATAACGGTATCGAATACGGAATGATGCAAGCCATCGGTGAAGGCTTTCAATTGATTGAACAAAGTGCCTATGACTTTGATTTGGCTTCCGTCGCAGAGGTATGGAATCATGGATCGGTTATTCGCAGCTGGCTGATGGAAATCGCAGCGGCCCAATTTAATGAGAGCCCTAAGTTGGAGGAATATCGCGGGGTTGTTGCAGCTTCTGGTGAAGCTAGGTGGACAGTGGAAACGGCTTTGGAGATGAATGTTGCTGTACCGACGATCGCTATGAGTTTGTTTATGAGAAATTTGTCCCAAGAAGAAGACAGTTTCTCAGCAAAAGTCGTCTCTGCGCTAAGGAATGGTTTTGGTGGTCACGAGATTGTTGCAAAAGAGTAAGGAGGAAGAATATGGAACAGTTTAAGATCGCTATAGTGAATTCCAGCAGCTTTGGAAAAATCTTTCCGCAACATATCGAGCGGTTGAAAGCAATCGGAACTGTCAGTCATTTCACGTTCGATAGCGAAATCAATGGGAAAGAATTGGCAGAAAAGCTTAAGGGATATAACATCATTATAGCAAGTGTTACCCCATTTTTTACCAAAGAGTTTTTTGAGTACAAAGATGAATTGCTACTGATCACACGCCACGGGATCGGCTATAACAATATTGATTTAGAAGCAGCGAAGGACCACCAAACGATTGTTTCGATCATTCCAGCTTTGGTCGAGCGAGATGCAGTAGCAGAAAATAACGTGACCAATCTATTGGCGCTTCTGCGCTGTACAGTTGAATCGAATACAAAGGTCCGCGAAGATCAATGGGAAAAACGAGCGAACTTTGTCGGACGCGCATTATTTAACAAGACGGTAGGGGTGATCGGTGTCGGCAATACTGGAAGTTGTGTAGTAGAAATATTGAGAAATGGTTTCCGCTGCGAGGTTTTGGCATACGATCCATATAAGTCCGCTTTGCATATTCAAAGCTATGGCGGAAAAAAAGTCGAGCTAGACGAGCTGCTAGCAAAATCAGATATTATTTGTCTATGTGCTAACTTGACGGAGGAAAATTATCATATGATTTCCTTTGAAGAAATTTCAAAAATGAAAGATCAAGTATATCTATCCAATAGTGCCCGTGGCGCACTTTTGAATGAAGAGGCAATTGTAAGCGGATTAAAAAGTGGGAAAATCGCTGGTCTTGCCACCGATGTCTTAGAGGAAGAGCCTGGTCATAAAGATCATCCGTATTTAGCTTTTGAAAATGTAGTTATGACACCGCATACATCGGCTTATACTATGGAATGCTTAGAAGAGATGGGAAACAAATGTGTAACGGATATTGAACGAATCGTTAAGGGGCTGCTGCCAGACCGTGCTGTTCAAGCGGAAAGTCGGTTTTTGGCTGTATAAAGGAGAGTGAAACTCGTGCTAACGGATTTAAAAGTAAAGGTTGGACCGCAAGTTTATCGTTACCATGAAGGCGCGATCGACTATGTGCCGGAAGTATTAAAAGAGTACAAAGTAAAACGACTGCTGCTCGTACATGGAACGGTTTCATGGGAAAAAGCAAAACCAAAATTACTCTTTTTAGAAGATGCGCATTTGGAAATTTTTTATCATCGCTACACGGGAGAATGCAGCTATTATGGCGCTGGGCTGATTGCTGATCTTGTTGAAGAACTGGCGATCGATTTTATTCTGGGGGTTGGCGGCGGGAAGTTAGCCGATTTAGTGGGATATGCAGCACATGTAGTCAATCGACCCTTTGGACTGATCCCAACATTGGCCAGTAATTGTGCACCATGGACACCCTTGTCTGTCATGTATAAAGAGTCGGGAGAATCTGAAGGAAAGTCGGAACACTATTTAAGACAGGCTGCTTTTTTGATTACCGATCCGACGTTAGTGATCGATGCACCAGTCTCCTACTTCATCGCCGGTTTAGCAGATACGTTGGCAAAGTGGATTGAATCGGAAGCAATCTTAGCCCAACCACATTTGAAAAATGAGCCCTTCTTGCAAATGGCAGGCTATACAGCAAAATTATGCGAAACAGCTATTTTGACACAATCGAAACAAGCGATTGAAGATATGAAGCGGCAGGAAGTGACAGACGCCTTTTGTCACTTGTCGGAGATCGTTATTGCAGTTGCTGGAATGGTAGGCGGGCTAGGCGATAAATATGCCCGCAATGCAGCGGCGCATGCGATGCATGATGCCATCAGTAAATATCTGCCTGAAAGTCATCGTTTTCTTCACGGGGAAAAGGTTGCCTATGGGATGTTTTATCAATTAGCCCTTGAAGAAAAATGGACGGTCATCGATCAGTTGATCCCCTTTTATCAAGAATTGCACTTACCAATGAGTTTACATCAAATGGGTATTTTTCCTGAAGATGCACAAGTCATCGATCAGTTGGTGCAGTTCATAGATTCGAAAGAAAAAGTACACTTGATTCCAGTCTTAATCACCAAAGAACGCTTGAAAGAAGCTGTTCTTGATTTAGAAAACTATTTGAAAGAAGTTTAGGAGGAGGAAAAATGGATACATTAAGTGTTACACAAAGTTTACTGATTGCGCTATGGGTTGCAGCAGTCATGTCTCGTTGGCTCGGCGGAGGCGCCACACTGACTTTACGTTTTTCACCATTGATGACGGGATTAGTTGTCGGACTGGTGATGGGAAATGTGGCTCAAGCCATGATCGTTACTGCCGCTTTACAAATGATTTACATGGGGGTATTTTCTCCTGGCGGATCCATGCCAGCGGAACCTTCAATTGCTGCGGCGATTGCCGTACCGGTAGCTTTGCTAGGAAATCTGCAACCAGAAGCAGCGATTGCTGTTGCCGTTCCTGTTGGGTTGCTAGGGAGTTATTTGTATCAGTTCCGTTTCTTTATCAATACCTTCTTAGGAAAGTATACGGATAAAGCAGTAGAAGATCTTAATGCCAAGGCAATGACGCGTTCAATTATTTTATACCCAACGCTGGCTTCATTTATTTTATTTGTTCCGCTGGTATTTATTGCACTTTATTTAGGCGCTCCACTGATTGCTGATGTCATCAATGCTCTTGAGGGGACAGTCGTTATTCATATTTTAGAAGTAGTCGGCGGCGGATTGGCAGCGATTGGGATTGCAACTACCGTCTATGTGATCGGTCGAAAAGATTATATGGTCTTTTTCTTCTTGGCCTATTTCATGAGTGTAGTTTTCAGTTCGCTGGAAATTACCATGGTCACCTATGCGATTTTTGGCATTTTGATCGCGTTGATTTTTGTTCAGTCACAAAAAGGAAAATTGGTCCCAGCCCCAGAAACGAATACAGCATCACCATCCTTTGATGATGACGATGACTATGATGACGGGTTCTAATCGATAAGGAGGAGCAGTAATGACCGAAACAATTCAAAAAGCGCAAGGCGCACCAGAAGAAATCACGAAGAAAGATGTCACAAAAGCATACCTAAGATGGCATTTCGCCAATGAGATCCCGCATTCATTTGAACGGTATTTATCACCCTCGCTTTTATACGCCATGATGCCGATTTTGCGCAAACTTTACAAAGACGATGAGGCACTGAAAGCTGCCTATAAACGCCAACTGCTGTTTTTCAATACCCAGCTGAGTTGGGGGGGCGGAGTCATCACTGGGCTGATGTCATCAATGGAACAACAGCGGGCCGAGGAAGAGCATGAGAAAAAAGAGATTTTGATGCAAGATGATCTAATGTACAACACGAAAGCTGGTTTGATGGGTGCTTTAGCAGGAATCGGAGATGCCATCGACTCAGGAACCGTTCAATATATCTTTATTGCGATTGCTGTTCCTTGGGCACAGCAAGGAAGTCCACTAGGTGCGTTGTTCCCATTCATTTGCTTTGCACTGTATCAAGTTTCTCTAGGAATGTTTTTCGCCCGTCAAGCATTTTCGATGGGACGCAATGCAACTGGTTTGATGCAGAGTACAGGCGTCCAAACCGCAATTGAAACACTGTCGGTTCTCGGTTTATTTATGATGGGGGTTCTGGCTGGAAACTATGTCAAAGTCAGTTCTTCGCTACAGTTTGATATTTCTGGACGAGAATTTATTATCCAAGATATCCTTGATCAGATTGTACCAGGGATTTTGCCGTTAGCAGTTGTAATGGGCGTCTACTGGTTCTATACAAAGAAAGGATTAAAAGTCACGCAAGCATTACTATGGCTGACCTTGATTCTGATTATTTTAGCCGGTGTCGGTATTTTATAAGAAAAGGAAGTGGAAAAAATGGGTGTAGTAAATTTAGCACGAGTAGATGAACGATTGATCCATGGGCAGGTCATGATGACCTTGTCACAAAAAAGCGGAGTCAACTCGATTTTTGTAGTGGATGAGGTAGTAGCTAAGGATAAGTTCATGCGGGAATTATACAAAAATGCCGGTAGCCGCACAGGGCAAAAAACGATCGTCGTTACACCAGAAAAAGCCAAATTTTACTGGGATGAATACAACTTCAAAGATTACAACTGTATTTTGATCGCTAAAACCGTCAGTGTGATGTACGACTTAGTCAAACACGGCGTGCCAATGAAAGAATTGAACATAGGCGGTATCGCCCAAAAAGATCCCGAGAAAGATCTCTTGGTAACGAAATCTGTTTATTTAAATCAAGCGGATGCGCAAAAACTCAAAGAAATGAACGAAGCGTACGGTGTGGAATCAATCTATTTTCAAGCAACACCTTCTGCACCGAAATCAACGCTTAAAGATGTGTTGAAGCAGTTCAATTTGTAATCATTGAGCGCGTTCGTCATCTGTTGAAGAGGAAGGCGGAGGATTTTATAAAAATAGAGTTCCTCCTTCCTTGTCAGTAATTTGTGAATAGGAGAATTCGCCATGAATCAAACAGAAACATTTCGTGATTGGCTTTTTCGTTATCGGTATGTCTACCGATCGCGTTCCACGGATAAAAGCAAACAAATATTTTTGAAGGCACTCATCGCGGATATCATTCCATTTCGCAAAGACCTTCAGGTGATCGAGTATGATCACACGAAAAAAAACGCCTCACGCAATTTGTATGTTGGTGATCTGACCAAAGCAAAACGGATCATCTGCACATATTATGATACACCGCCAGAGCATTTCGGCGATTACCATTTTTTTGATCGGCAGGAGCAAGGCCGTAAAACAAATCAATTTATTCTGACTGCTTCAGCAGTGATGATTCTTTTAGGGTTGTTGGGGACTTGGCTTTATATCCACTTTGCCTCAGGGAGATTTCCCTTATTGTCTTGGCAAACAGCGCTTTTTGCTTCAGGGGTCGGTATTTATTTTCTGCTATTAAATCGCGTAAGCCACGGGGCAGGATTTCAGCAAAATCTAACCCGCAATACCTCCTCTATCTTAGCGCTACTGTCACTGATCAGTCAAAACAGTCAAACAACGACGGCCTTCGCATTTCTTGATGAAGGAAGTTACGGAGAACGCGGGTTGGAAGTGTTACGTGATTCAGTAGGGCCGAATGCGAAGATTTATTATTTAGATTCTATCGGCGCCGATGCTCCGGTTCGAGCTATCGGCAAGCAATTCAATGAAGGGCAACTGCAGCAGCTGGCGATCGAACACAGTAGTGAAGCGATGGGCAGCATCAACTATCTGTTTTGTGCAGAAAAGCAGCAGGATCAGAGGTATGTGTTGCCTAGAAAACAATTAAAGCAAAAAGAGCTGAATAGTAGGAATATGCAAAAAGTCCTTGCGTTATTTGGTTAGGAAGCGAAAAAGGAGGAACAACATTTGTTAGGAATCGTATTGGCAACTCACGGACAGCTGAGTACTGGTTTTAAAGATGCTGCAGAGGTGATCATGGGCAGTGTCGAAAATATTGCGGTCGTTAATTTGAACCACGGAGAGGATATTCAACTTCTGGGAAACAAAATCCATGAAGCGATCCACGAAACAGATCAAGGGGACGGTGTAGTGGTGTTTGCTGATCTATTGAGTGCGAGTCCCTACAATCAGTCGGTTGTAACGATCAATCAATTAGAAGAATCTCTTCAGGAAAAGACGTATGTGATCGGCGGAGTGAATCTGCCGATGGTATTAGAAGCGATCAATCACCAATTTTTGGCAACACCGATTGAACAGGCGGTGGCAGCAGTGATCCAGCAAGGAGAAAATAGTGTAGCGCTTTGGCACAATTCTTCAGCAGGTGATAGTAGCGAAGAAACTGATGAGGACGATGATTTTTAAAAACGAAAGGATGACAGCAAATGCAATGGGGGTTTCGATGGTACGGGGAAGGGGATACGATCCCGTTAACGAATATTCGACAAATTCCAGGAATGCACGGCATTGTAGGAACACTTCTGAATAAAATGCCCGGAGATGTCTGGGAGATTTCCGAAATCAACGCACTAAAAGCATCAATTGAAAAAGAGCATCTTTCGCTATTAGGGATTGAGAGTGTGGCGATCCACGATGCGATCAAAGCTGGAACAGAGGAACGGGATCACTACATCGATCAATATATTCAAACGATTCGGAATTTAGCAGCTTGTGATGTACATATGATCTGCTATAGCTTCAAACCAATCTTCGGCTGGGCCAAAACAAATCTATTTTATCAAAACGAGGATGGCAGCTTCTCCTTGCTCTATGATCAAGCCGTTGTGGATGATATGGAACCTAGTGAGATGTATGCGCTGATCCATAGCCAATCAAAAGGCTTTAAATTGCCAGGTTGGGAAGAAGAACGACTGAAAAAGTTCCAGCGTTTGATGGCAACTTATGAAGGGGTCACTCAAGAGAGCCTCTTTGATAACTTAAGCTATTTCTTAAAGCGGATCATTCCTGTGTGTGAAGAAGTAGATGTGAAAATGGCGATCCATCCCGACGATCCACCTTGGGAAATTTTTGGCTTGCCACGAATCACCAAAAATTTAGAGGACTTGAAAAAAATCATGGCCATCGTGGATTCGCCCTATAATGGGGTAACGTTGTGCACCGGTTCGTTAGGTGCCGATCCAGAAAACGACATGGTGGAGATCGTTCATGCCTTAAAAGGACGCATCAACTTTGTTCATTTCCGCAATGTGTTGTTTATGGGAGAACGTAAATTTAAAGAGTCCGCCCATCTGTCCACCGAAGGATCATTAGATATGTATGCCATCATGAAAGCCTTGGTTGAGGTCGGTTTTGATGGCGTCATCCGTCCAGATCACGGGCGGACGATCTGGGGGGAAGTGGCGATGCCAGGCTATGGTCTGTATGATCGCGCGATTGGGATCAGTTATCTTCAAGGGCTGCATGAAGCCGTCTTGAAAGAGCAAATGCAATCGAAGGAAACGAAGGGAGGAAAGAGTGTATGACACTCGATGAACAATTGGCAAAAACAAGAGTATTGCCTCTTTACACTGCAACAAATCTTACCTATTTGCCAGTAGTAGAATCACTGTTGATCGAACATGAACTACCCTTTATTGAAGTGACCTTCCGCAGTGACCTTGCTTTAGCAGCAATTGAAAAACTCTCTCAATCAGGTAAATTGATCGTAGGCGCAGGCACGGTGCGCACCTTAGAACAAGCGAAAGCAGCAGTTGAGAAAGGGGCGCGCTTTATTGTTTCCCCTGCTCTTGTACCTGATGTGGTGGAATTTTGTCTTGCCGAAAACATTCCAGTGTTTCCAGGAACAGCTACCCCAAATGACATTCAACGAGCAGCGGCTTATGGCTTATCAGTTGTGAAATTTTTCCCCGCGGATATCTACGGGGGCTTGCCGGCGATCAAAGCCCTCAGCGGTCCATTTTATGATATTCGATTTGTCCCAACTGGCGGAATCAACCTCGAAAATATGCAAGACTATTTATCTGATCCGCAAGTGCTAGCAGTTGGCGGCTCCTTCATTCTTTCAGAATCACTAGTAAAAGAAGGTCGGGAAAAGGCTGACAGCCATTTGGCGCATGTAAAATCATTGCTAAGTTGAGCAGTCAGCTGTAAATAAACAAGGTGAAGCAATGGGTGCCAAAAGATTTTGGTACCATTGCTTTTTTATTCGCAGAAAAGTAAAGGAGGCTATAGGATGAAAAAGATAAAACTGGTGATTTTTGATATGGACGGTTTGATGTTTGAAACAGGTCGTCTAGCTTACCGCGCTTATTTAAGAGCCGCGGAGGAATATGATTTTGAAGTTTGCCAAGAAGTTTATTATTACCTGACTGGCAGAACGGAAGCAGATATTCGTAAAGGGATGCAGGATCTTTATGGCAATCAAGTACCAACGGATCGATGGCGAGAAGCGATGAATCGTCAGAAAGAAGTGATTTTAGCTGAAGAAAAACGGGTATTCAAAAAGCTCGGCCTTCTTGAACTGTTGGAAGCATTAAAAAAACAAGATTGCTTGATAGCCGTGGCATCCTCTTCATCGAAAGAAAAAATCAAGGCGTACTTTGAAATGGAACAGATGCCAGATTGGTTTGATACGGTGGTTTCTGGGGATCAAGTGCGAAAGGGCAAACCTGATCCAGAAATCTTTCTAACAGCTTGCCAACAATTAGGCGTAAAGCCTGAAGAAGCCTTGGTATTAGAAGATTCTCTAGCTGGCATAAAAGCCGCAAAACAAGCCGAGATCCCAGCTTTTCTGATTGCGGATGATTTGAGTGCTTTGCCAGTCAAGAAAAATGGGAAGTATCCTTTGCTTAAACAGCCAAAACTTGAGCAAGAAGTAGCTGCACAGGTGAAAACTTTTTCTGATCTGACGGAAGTCAAAGACTGGCTAGTCGTGAATCATTTTTCTTGGCCTTGATCGATATTCCAAGAAGCTTTGATAAAGCAAACGGCATTAAGCAAGAACATACGGTGTTGTAAATCAGGCATAGCGTTGCGGAATCGGTAAAACAACAAAGGTTGATTTTGGCAATTGGTTTTTTCCTGCTCATGTCTCTATGAAGAAGGGGAGCGTTAGAACGTTTTTCACTACTTTCTGGGAACGTGGCAAAAGGCTGACTAGAAAAACGAGTAAGATTGTAGCAGCTCACTTTATAGGTAAGTGAAGCTGCTTTTTTGTTTTGCTATTCCTTCAGCAATGAAAAATGAGCATTGTGTGTTAAGCGGTATTCTTTCGGAGTCAGTGAGGTCAATGCTTTGAAATTTCGATTGAAGGTTCGTACATTTTGAAAGCCAGCCTGTTCTGCTACTTCCGTAATCGGCAAGAGACTATGGGTCAGCAAAAAAGAGGCATGGCGAATTCTTGCTTGATTCAAAAGCCGAGGAAAGGTGCTTTTCAATTTCTCAGTGATCATTCTGGAAACGTAGACGCTACTATAACCGATACTGCTGCTTAGTTTTTCGAGCGTCAGCTCTTCTTTGAAGTATGACTCGATATAGGCAAGCAGCTGGATCAGGATATCCTCTTGGTTTTTGGCTGGTAGTAAAGTCGTTTGGTGCTCAAAAAGGTAAAGGACTTGATACAGTGCCGATTTTCGTAAATAGAGGGAATCCGTTTCAAATAAAGGATAATACAGCTGATTTGCGACAGACGGATCAATGGTGATAACGGGATCTGACAAAGCGAAATCTTTGGTTTTAGCATAAAAATCTGGAATAAACTCCGGCGAAAAAACCAGAATATGCAGTTGTGATTCCTTAGGGGTTTCGATGGCATGGGTCTGGTAAGGCATGACTAATAACACTTGGCCAGTTGTAAGGACATAGGGACTTTCTTCGATTTTGACAACCGCTTCGCCGTCACTACAAAAAAGCAATTCAAAGGAACGATGAAAATGTTCCATGTAATTAAGCGAGTAGGGATGGTAACTGGAAACGCCTAGGTATTCGCCAAAATGATATTCTTCTAAAATGGTCACGCAATCTTTCCTCCATTTTTTGTCTATCGATGTGTGGAAATCGTCCTGTGAATGATAGCGATTTCATTTTATAATTATGACAGTTCAGCTGAAGAAAGTAAATAGAACAATGATTAGTGAATATTTTTAAAATGGACTGCAGTAACAAGTTTCTTTTTTTAGTTAGGTATATTAGTAAAGAAAACTTACTAACTGAAAGATGCTCATTCCTATTGACTCTCAGTTGAATCACAAAATGCCAAAAAGGGAAAGAGGAGGAATTTTTTTTGATTACCAATCCAATACTAACAGGCTTTCATCCAGACCCGAGTATTTGTCGTGCAGGAGAAGATTATTACATTGCTACGTCGACCTTTGAATGGTTTCCAGGTGTGCGCATCTTCCATTCAAAGGATTTGAAGAACTGGCGCTTGATCAGTACACCAGTCAATCGTGTCAGTCAGTTGAATATGCTGGGAAATCCTGATTCTGGGGGCGTTTGGGCGCCAAACTTAAGTTACAGTGATGGTCGTTTTTGGTTGATTTATTCAGATGTCAAAACACAATCCAATAGCTGGAAAGATGTGAACAATTATTTGATCACCTGTGAAACCATTGATGGGGATTGGTCAGAACCAATCTATATGAACTCTTCTGGTTTCGATCCCTCGTTATTTCATGACGATGACGGCAAAAAATATTTTCTGAACATGGTATGGGATTATCGCCCGACAAACCATTCCTTTTATGGGATCGCTCTCCAAGAGTTTGATTGGCAAGCCAAGAAATTGGTGGGGCAGCCCAAAATTATCTTCAACGGAACAGAGCGCAAATTGACTGAAGCACCGGTCATGTATAAAGTGAACGGCTATTATTATTTATTAACGGCAGAAGGTGGCACCCAGTTTGAACATGCAAGTACCATCGCTCGTGGGACGCACATCGAAGGGCCTTATGAAGTTCATCCTCAAAACCCTCTGATCAGTTCCTGGGGACAGCCAGAGATCCTGCTACAAAAAGCTGGCCATGGTTCATTTGTGAAAACGCAGACCGATGAATGGTATTTTGTTCACTTAACAGGGCGAGCGCTGAAGTATCCCGAAACGCCCCTCTTAGAAAATCGCGGCTATTGCCCGCTCGGACGAGAAACAGCGATCCAGTCTGTTTATTGGGAAAATGATTGGCCGTATATCACAGGCGGAAACTTTCCAAAAGAGGAAGTCCCACAGCCACAGCTGCCCGAACATCCGTGGGAAACAGAATCAGGCTTTGATGATTTTGAAGAGGCGTCGTTGGCACCAGTGTTTCAAACCTTGCGGATTCCTTTTTCTGAGGAAATCGGTAGTTTGACCGCACGACCAGGGTACTTGCGCTTGTATGGGCGAGAGTCGTTCAATTCCTTGTTCCATCAAGCACTGGTGGCAAGAAGATGGAGCGATTTTCGTTTCGAAGCAACGACTGCCGTCGAATTTTCACCGACCTCGTTTCTACAGTTAGCAGGCATGACGAATTACTACAATACACAAAACTGGTCGGCGATCTACATCACTCATGATGAGACGAAAGGCAGAATCATCACTGTATTGACAAGCGAAAAGGGCCAACTGAAGATTCAAAAAGCACCCGAAGTTGTGATACCAGCCGATGTACAAACAGTCTACTTCAAAACGATCGTTCATTATGCCCACTATCAATACGCGTACTCGTTTGATCAAAAAGAGTGGCAGGTCATCGATCAGCTATTTGACAGCTTGCAATTGTCTGACGACTATGTAGCAGAACATTACGGTGGGTTCTTTACAGGGGCTTTTGTAGGGATGTTTGCGATCGATACGACCGGCAATCGTTTGGCGGCTGATTTTGATTCATTTGACTATCAAAAAATCGAGGAGGAAGAAAGATGAAAAATTGGAAACGGGTCTTACAAACAGTGTCATTGGCGGGCTTAGCAGCTTTTATGCTTAGTGGCTGCGGGAATGGTTCTGGAAACAGCAGCTCAGATAATAGCGCAACGGGAAGTAGTGGCAAGGATGAACTTGTGGTTTGGACCTTTACTTCAGAATTATCAACGATGATCAATGATTACTATTTGCCGGCGCATGACGACTTGGCCTATGACATTCGGATCGTGGAGATTCCTTCTGACCAATTCGAGACCAAGCTCGATCCGATTCTCGGTTCCAAAGATGCACCAGATGTGATTGCTTTAGAATCTGCCTTTGTCAAAAAATATGTGGAATCAGGCATGATGGCAGACCTTGGTTCACTGGGGCTTGATGAAGCCTCAGCAGATACGTATCAATATGTCAAAGACGTAGGGACTTCAAAAGACGGGGTTCTTCATGCCTTGGCTTGGCAAGCTGCTCCTGGCGGGTTTTATTACCGGGCATCGATGGCAGAAGAGCTGCTAGGAATCGATGATCCAGCGGCTGCGCAAGCGGCATTGTCAGACTATGACAAGTTCTATGAGCAAGCCAAAGCAGTCAAAGAAAAAAGTGGTGGAACTACCTATATGATCTCTAGTGTTCAAGATTTGGCGAAGCCTTTTTATGGTCAACGCGAACATGGCTGGGTTGAAGACGGCAAATTAGTGATCGACGACAGTTTGTATGACTTGTTGGATGTATCACGAAAATTTGTAGAAGAAGGCCTGACACAAGATACAGAAGGACAATCAGAAGCTTGGTTTGCTGGAATGAATGGCGACAATGTATTCGGTTATAGTTTGCCGACATGGGGACTGCACTATTGGTTAAAACCAAATGCGACAGCTGCCGATAACTCCAGCTCAACAGAAGGCGACTGGCGCATGATCCAAGGACCTTCGTCGTGGTTCTGGGGCGGCACATGGATCGGTGCTACGGCAAATTCTGAGATGCAAGAAGAAGCTGCGCAATTGGTGGCTTACTTGACCACAGATCAAGCATTTTTAAAACAATGGGCCGAAGATACCGGTGATTTTGTATCGAATGAGCGAGTCGTTGAAGAAATTAAAGGCGAATATGAAGAGGAATTTTTAGGCGGTCAAAACCACTATGCAGAATTTGCCGATATGGTTCAAGACATCAACGCGAAAATTCTGACCGAGTATGACCAGACGATTGAAACCCTCTTTACGGATAGTTGTTTGACACCATATTCAAAAGGTGAAGTGGATCAGGAAACGGCGATCCAAAACTTTAAAGATGCGGTCGTCAATGCTTATCCAGATGTTCAAGTAGATTAGGTGTTGTTGAAACCGACACCGAAGACGGGGGCGGTTTCAACCTTTTCTAGGTACTATGCGCTGCTCAAATGGCTTGTCTTTACAGGCAGAAGTTGGCAGTAGAAGAAATAAATATCAGGGGGATTACGATGCAGAATAAGAGAAGATTTGAACAGTATCATCGCTATGGGCTATTATTTATCGCACCATTTTTTCTAGCATTCTTGGTTTTTCAGCTTTATCCAATTCTCTATACGATTTACCTAAGCTTTACGGATCTAAAAGGGTGGAATCCAGCTGCCAATCTTGTCGGACTGGATAACTATTTTGCGATTTTTCGCAACCCGTTATTTTTAAAATCGATCAGCAATACCTTTATTTTGTGGGGCGTAAACTTTGTCCCTCAAATTGGCTTGGCTCTGTTGCTGGCGGCATGGTTTACCAATATCAAGTTGCGCTTGCGAGGGAAAGGCTTCTTCAAAGTCGTTTTTTACTTACCCAACATCATTACTGCCGCTTCAGTAGCAATCTTATTTTTCGTTTTGTTCAGTTTTCCGTTAGGTCCGATCAACCTAGTCTTGCAGCATTTCGGTGTTTTGGACCAGCCCTATGACTTTTTCCGTAGTGAAACGGGCACTCGGCTGATCGTTTCCTTCATCCAATTTTGGATGTGGTATGGTCAGACCACGATCGTTTTGGTTTCGGGCATTTTGAGCATTGATGATGCTCTTTTTGAATCAGCAATGGTCGATGGAGCCAATGATGGTCAAATTTTCCGCAAGATCACGCTGCCTTTGTTAAAACCAATCTTGCTTTATACATTGGTGACGTCTTTGATTGGCGGCTTGCAAATGTTCGACATCCCTTTTTTGCTGACAAACGGCAATCCCAACAATAGTGTCTTAACGATCACGATGTTTATCTACAACCAAGCCTTTACCGGGAGTCGGAATTTCAACGTTGCCGCAACCGCGTCGGTGCTATTATTGGTACTTTCGATCGTATTAAGCACGTTATTGTTTCAATTTTTCAAAGAAAACAGCAAAGTGGGGCGAAAATAAATGGAAAATAGCTATCGAGCAAAACGATTGTTGATCTATGTCTTTTTGGTGTTGCTGACCATCTTAAGTATTCTGCCCTTTTGGGTCGTCTTAGTCAATGCGACCCGTTCAGCAGAACAGATCCAGCAAGGGCTGTCCTTGTGGCCTGGCGGTAATCTCCAATACAACTGGTCCGTCTTAATGGGCAGAGGCTTCAATGTTTTCAATGGGTTTAAAAATAGTTTCTTGATTGCGGCTGGCGCTACCGTTCTCAATGTATATTTTTCGGCGTTAACGGCTTATGGCGTGATCGCCTATGAGTTTCGTGGCAAGAAAGTCCTGTTTGCTGTCATTCTTGGGCTGATCATGATTCCTCAGCAAATTAGCATGATCGGTTTTTATCAATTTATGAATCGCTTAGGGCTCTTAAATAATTTTCTGCCATTGATTTTACCAGCGATCGCATCACCTGCTACCGTTTTTTTCTTAAAGCAATACTTAGAAACGATCTATCATCCTGATTTGGCAGATTCTGCTCGTTTGGACGGAGCCGGCGAAATCAAAATTTTCCATCGCATCATGTTGCCCTTGATGAAACCGGGCTTAGCCACCATGGCGATTTTCTCGTTCGTGACCTCGTGGAATAATTTCTTGATGCCCTTGATCTTGATCAACGATACGGAAAAGTATACGTTGCCGATGCTGGTCCAATTGCTGAAAACGGATGTTTACCGTACTGAATTTGGCAGTATGTATCTAGGGATCTCATTAAGTATTATTCCTTTGCTACTGATTTACCTGTTTCTATCGAAATACATCGTGGGCGGTGTAACGGCTGGCGGAATCAAAGGATAGCGAGACCTTTTTACCAAAAGAAAACGCTGGACTGAGTCTTCAGTCCAGCATTCATTTAATGGATCACACGGGAGAGATCAAGTGCCGCAAAGCGCAAATCGTTGATATTCAAGAAATGTTTCGCCACTAAAACATTGCCGCCAAACAGCGGGGCTTGATCGCCTAATCGACTGTTTTTGATCTTCGTGTTTTTGGTGAACTGGCTGGTCAATTTTTGTTGCAGCGCCAGTAATAAATCAGGAATTTTGCGATAGACCGAGCTGTTGATATAGACTTCTTCGGGATCAGAAAAAGTGATGACATTGTTTAGCCCAATACTAAGAAACTCAACATTTTGTTGCGCCAATTCGACTGCTGATTTTTCTCCGGCATGATAGGCTTGTGCAAAGGTATCCGAATTAACGAACGCTGTTTTTGTATAGTGACTGTAGGTGTCAAACAAGACTTTGTTCGACGCATATTGCTCTAAGCAGCCTCGATTGCCGCAAGGGCACAAGTTGCCGTGAGGAAAGAGCGTAGAATGGCCAACTTCCCCCGCCATGCCGTGAGTACCGGTTTGTAACTGCCCATCAACGATGATTCCGACACCGATCCCACTATGGACGCTGACGCTCAGTAAATTCGTGGAATCAGAAGAAAAACAGTACTCGCCTAAAGCCGTCAGATTGGCTTCGTTTTCTATATAGACTGCCGTATTGTATTTTTGGCTCAAAGGGGCGATCAAATCAAAGTGTTCCAAGTCGTAGTAGGGGGCAAAGGTGACCGTCTGATTGTGAACGATGCCGTGGATCGCCAAACAGATTCCTACTAATCCATGAGTGGTTTGCGGCATTTGCGGCCAAAACTCTTTCATCATGGAATCGATCGTCGCTAGTACATTTTCTTTGGTGATCAATTCATGGGAATGGTCGGCAGAGGCGATCATCTCGCCATTGATATAAGAGAGCATCCCTCGAACATAGTTATAGCCGATGTCAAAGGTAACAGCTAAGCTGCTACGGTGATTGAATTGCAATTGAATCGGTTTGCGACCACCGATCGAAGTGGAATCACCAATGCCGACTTCGCGCACGAAGTCCGTGTCGATCAGTTTTTTGGTTATTTGAGAAACAGACGCTTTATTGAGATGGGTCAAATTTGACACTTCCGCTCGTGACACATTTTCATTGTCAATGATCGTCTTCAATACAGCCGCTTCATTTTGTTCGCGTATGCCCATTTTATTGATAATCATGTGTTCTCCTCTTCGTAGATGTGATTAGTGTTAGTTTACCGTGCAAATTAATATTGTGCAAGCTGAAGAATAAAGAAAAGACGCAGAATGTAGGAGCAGCAGTTTGAGAAGGAAAAACCATGAAAGATTCGTTGAAAGCGCTTGACAGGAATGCGAGAATCGTTTACTATTCGATTAGTTAGTTTTGAATGCTAATTAACCGTTTGAGAGTCAATGGTTAACTGCTTCAAACAGAGGAAGGAGAGAAGAGATGGCTTATTTTTTAGGGTTGGATCTAGGAACAAGTGCGTTAAAAGGCTTAGTTTTTGATCAAACCGGGGAACTCCAAGGAACAGCAAGTGCTGACTATCCATTGTCATCCCCTAGACCGGGGTTCAGTGAGCAAGAGCCGGTGCATTGGCAAGAGGCGGCAGATAAGGTGATCAAAACCTTGATCCAGCAGCTTCCAACGCTGCAGAAGGAATTGATCGGCGTCAGCTTTTCTGGGCAAATGCATAGTCTTGTTTTATTGGATGAAGAAAACCGAGTCATTCGTCCGGCAATATTATGGAATGACGTTCGGACCACCAAACAATGCCAAGCGATCATGGCATCCTTTGGAGAGGAAATAAAAGCAATCACCAAGAATGTTGCTTTGGAAGGGTTCACCTTACCAAAAATTTTATGGGTCCAAGAACACGAGCCTGAACATTGGCAACAAGTTCGTCACATGATGCTGCCAAAAGACTACTTGGCTTTTTGGCTGACTGGGAACTATTCGATGGATTATTCCGATGCAGCGGGTACGTTACTGCTGGATATCGAAAAGAAGTGCTGGTCTGAAGCCATTCTAGAAAAATTCGCAATCGCATCGGATTTACTGCCGCAGCTTTTTGAATCAGCAGCGCCTGTGGGGCAAATGCGAAAAGAACTGCAAGAAGCCTTTGGCTTTGAACAAGAGGTGACGATCTATGCAGGTGGCGCAGACAATGCCTGTGCTGCATTAGGTTCAGGGATCATCGCCGAAGGTGTCGGCATGGTGTCGTTTGGCACGAGCGGTGTGTTCTTATCCTTTGAAGAAGCGCAAGAGGTTGATTATCAAGGAGATCTACACCTTTTCCGTCATGTGATCAAAGACAAGTTGTATTCAATGGGGGTCACGTTAGCCGCTGGAAATTCCTTAAGCTGGTATCGTGATACGTTTGCCCCCAACCAATCGTTTCAGGAATTGCTTTCAGCGATCAGTGAGGTAAACCCAGGGGCAGAAGGCCTGCTGTTTACGCCTTATATCGTGGGCGAACGCACACCGCATACCGACAGCCAAATCAGGGGTAGTTTTATCGGCATCGACACACGGCATCGCGAAAAGCATTTCAGTCGTGCCGTCTTAGAAGGGATCACCTTCTCTTTGAAAGATTCCCAAATGATCATGGAAGAACGGGCACAGCGGAAATTTACCCAGATCGTTTCTGTGGGGGGCGGTGCGAAAAATGCCGAATGGCTGCAAATGCAAGCCGATATTTTTAATGCAGAAATGCTGACTTTGTCTACTGAGCAAGGTCCAGGTATGGGCGCAGCAATGCTGGCAGCAATCGGCAGTGGCATTTATCCAGATGCAGGTGCCTGTGTTAACGCCTTTGTCAAATACGGCAAGGCCATTGCACCGATTCCTGAAAATGTCGCCAAATACCAAGAAATCTATGCGATCTACCGCACCGTCTACCAACAAACCGCACCTATCTGCCATGCATTGGCGCAAATCGAATAGCGTAATGGCAGCAGGCAATCTACTTGATCAAAGCGAGGAATCATTTTTGGTTCTAAATGATTGGAAACAAGTAAGTTAGTTTATTACACTAAAAAACATAAAATGGAGGCAACAACAATGAGTTATTTCCCAGAGATCGAAAAAATCCGCTACGAAGGTCCTAAAACAGACAATATGTTTGCATTTCGTCACTACGATGCCGAAGAAGTTGTTTTAGGCAAGAAAATGAAAGATCATCTACGTTTTGCAATCGCCTATTGGCATACGATGACGCAAGACGGCTCTGATCCTTTCGGCGCACCTGTCAACAAACGGACGTGGATCGGTGACACCGAAATGGAAACGGCGAAAAATCGAGTAGAAGCCTTCTTCGAGATTTGCGAAAAATTAGGGGCAGAGTTCTTCTGTTTCCATGATGTTGACGTGGCACCTGCAGGAGAAACGTTAGAAGAATTTTTCCAAAACTTAGACGAAATCACCGATTTGATCAAAGAAAAAATGGAACAAACGGGAATCAAACTATTATGGAATACAGCAAATATGTTCTCACATCCTCGTTTCAATAACGGCGCTGCTTCCACCAATAATGCGGAAGTTTATGCGTATGCGGCAGCCCAAGTCAAAAAAGGCTTAGACATCTCGAAAAAATTAGGCGGCGAAAACTATGTCTTCTGGGGTGGCCGTGAAGGCTATGAAACCTTGTTGAATACAGACATGAAATTTGAACAAGACAACATCGCCCGTCTATTCAAAATGGCGATCGCTTATGGCGAAAAAATCGGTCATAAACCGCAGTTCTTATTAGAGCCGAAACCAAAAGAACCATCAAAACATCAATATGATTTTGATGCAGCGACAACGATGGCCTTCATTCAGCACTACGGCTTAGAAGGAGATTTCAAATTAAACCTAGAAGCCAATCATGCAACATTAGCTGGCCATACCTTTGAACATGAAATCGCCGTTGCCCGTAGCTATAACGCATTAGGCTCACTGGATGCCAACCAAGGAGATATGCTGTTAGGGTGGGATACGGATGAATTCCCAACCAACGTCTTTGACTCGACACTTGCTTTATACGAAGTCTTAGAAAACGGCGGCATCGCACCGGGAGGAATCAATTTCGATTCTAAAGTCCGTCGTTCGTCATTTGAAATGGAAGATCTGTTGTTAGCCCACATCGCTGGTATGGATACGTATGCCCGAGCGTTGAAAGCAGCAGCGAAACTAAAAGAAGACCGCTTCTTAGACGAATTGAAGGAAAAACGATACGCCTCTTTCCAAGAAGGCATCGGAGCGAAGATCGTTGCTGATGAGGAAAACTTAGAAACACTGACAGATTACGCATTGGCGCATGATCAAATCGAATTAGAATCCAGCCACATTGAATATGTGAAATCTCGTTTGAATGATTACCTGTTTTAATAAGAAACGACTGTCGTTCTGAGGAGCGGCAGTTTTTTCACCTAAAAAATATCTTTTGGCAATTGTTACGAATCAACCAAATTATGATACGATAAAATGTAACCGATTTATTTCGGTTTAGGAAATGAAGGAGGCAACTTGATGTTTCACACAAACTTAGATCCTTTCCCAGAAAACTTCTTATGGGGGGCAGCTTCGGCGGCCTATCAAATTGAAGGAGCATGGGCAGAAGACGGCAAAGGTCCGTCGATTTGGGACACCTATGCCCAAATTCCTGGCAATACTTTTGAGGAAACCAACGGCAAAGTGGCGATCGATCACTACCATCGATACAAAGAAGATGTTGCCTTGATGAAGCAAATGGGCTTGAAAGCCTATCGCTTTAGTGTGGCGTGGTCGCGAATCTTGCCTGATGGCGAAGGCGCGGTCAATGAAGCGGGTGTGGCGTTTTACGAAAAGCTGGTGGACGAATTGCTTCGGCAAGGAGTAGAGCCGATTTTGACGCTTTATCATTGGGACCTTCCCCAGGCTTTGCAAGACAAATACCAAGGATGGGAAGGCCGAGAAACAGCAGAAGCATTTGAACGGTATTGCCGGATCCTTTTTGAACGCTTAGGAAAGAAAGTCACCTATTGGGTCACCATGAATGAACAAAATGTCTTCACTTCTCTTGGGTACCGTTGGGCGGCACATCCACCAGGCTTGAAGGACTTAAAACGGATGTATGCAGCCAATCATATCATCAACCTTGCCAATGCTAAGGCGATCAATTTGTTCCATGAGCTGGTTCCTCAGGGCAAGATCGGCCCAAGTTTTGGCTATGGACCGATGTATCCGTTTAGCTGTGACCCAGAAGATGTGCTAGCAGCAGAAAATGGCGAAGCCTTCAACAACGCGTGGTTTTTAGATGTCTATTGCAAAGGCGAATACCCGAAATTTGTGTACAAGCAATTAGCCAAAGTTGGCTTGGCTCCTGAAGTAACTCCAGAAGATCAAGCACTATTAAAACAGGCAGAACCTGATTTCTTAGGAATCAATTACTATCACGGTGGGACGGCCCAGCAAAACAATTTGCAAAAGCAGTCAGCTGAAAAGAAAGAATTTTCTAAAGTCGATCCGTATTTGATGCAAGCGGCAGCTGGTGAGTTCTCACCCGAAGAAACCATGTTTGCGACAGCAGAAAATCCTCACTTGAAAAAAACGGATTGGGGCTGGGAGATCGATCCCGTTGGTTTCCGCGTAGCCTTGCGACGCATCCAAGCCAATTATGAATTGCCGATTTTTATTACTGAAAATGGGTTAGGCGCTATCGATCAATTGACAGAAGACAAACAGATCCATGACCCCTACCGCATCACCTATTTGCAGGAACATCTGGTGGAACTGCAAAAGGCCATCACGGATGGGGTTGAGCTGATCGGCTATTGTGCTTGGTCCTTTACAGATCTACTGAGTTGGTTGAATGGATACAAAAAACGCTATGGGTTTGTTTATGTCGATCGCGACAATCAAAGCGAACGTCAGTTGGCGCGCATCCCGAAAGATAGTTTTTATTGGTATCAAGAGGTGATTCGCACCAACGGGGCAAGTTTGACAAGTGAAACATGATGTAACGAAGGAGTAGCTGAAAATGGAGGTTGGAAAATGCGTAAAGTGTTGATCGTTGACGATGAAGCATCGATCCGAAATGGGCTACCTCTGATCATCGATTGGGAACGTCTGGGGTATCAAATCGTCGGGTCGGCGGAAAACGGCGAAGCTGGCTTGGCAATGATCCGCGAATTGAAGCCAGACGTTGTGATCGCTGATATCCGTATGCCGGGAAAAAATGGTCTTGAGATGGTGCAAGCAGCATCGGAGGAAGGACTTTTGTTTTTTGCCATTATTTTATCCGGCTACTCAGATTTTGACTATGCCAAGCAAGCTTTGCAACTGGGCGCTGTGACCTATTTGCTGAAACCAGTTGACGAAGAAGAGCTGATCGGTATTTTGACGAAAATCGATCAAAAAGCCAAGACCGATCAGCAGAAAAATCAGAAGAGTCAGTTGATGGAGAAATTGTTTGGCGGGGATCAAACGGGAATCAAAGACGCACAAGCCATCAAGCTATTGCGTCTTTCCGAGGAGGCAGATGCCCAAAAGCTGGTTGAGAAATTGCAGGAGCAAGTGGCGCAAGTCGTCACCTTGATCCATCGGCATCATCGGTATTTGGTTTTGTTAAACGAGGAACGCTTTCCCGACGAGGCGATCGATGCGTGGTGCCGCAAAAAAATGGCTCATCAAGAGATCTTGATCTCCCGCTGGTTTGCGGCGCAAGATAACTTGAAGCCATTGATGATCGATATCCAGACATTAAGTAAATTGATTTTCTTATTTCCCAATCAAGTCATTTCTCACCATGTTTTGGATACGACCCAAGAAGCAGAAGAACGAAGCGATTTGCGTGAAGAATTAGTTAAAGCGATTTTGGCAAACGATCCGTTGGAACAGCCGTTATTCCGCTATTATCAAACCTTTTATCATTCATTGGCATTGGAAGAAGAGATCAAATGGCAAGTCAATGGCGACATCGAATGGCTGCAGCATCAAATCAGTGAAAAAGTAGCCTTAGCAATCGAATGGTCGACAGACGAAGTGCATCAGCAGATTTTTCTCGCCCAGACGTTTCCGATGCTACAAGAGGTAATCACCGCAAAACTAGCAGACTTGCAAGCAACAGTCGCCAGCAGTTTGAACCAAATCGATATCATTGCAGAATTGATCCAATACACGAAAAAACATTATCAAGAAGATTTGACCTTGAAAAAAATCGGGGAACGTTTCAATTACAATAGTGCCTATCTAGGCAAGAAGTTTCGCAAAGAAACTGGGAAAAATTATTTGGCGTTCTTGGATGAAGTTCGAATGGAAAAAGCGGTGGAAATCTTGCGTCATTCCAATCTAATGGTCTACGAAGTTGCTGAATTGGTGGGCTACAGCAATGTTGATTATTTCTACAAAAAGTTCAAACAATACCATCAGGTTTCGCCGAATGAGTTTCGAAAAACATAAGAAAATTCGCTGATACATGAGCAGCTGTTTTTCAGGAAAACAGTCCATCGCATAGGCAATGAAAAGAGAAATCTGTGAAAAGAAAAAGCGGCATTACAGGTTCGCATGGCGGCAGCAAGAGACAACACGTCTTTTTTTGTCGCCATTTTTTTGAATAATCTCGTCAGAAGCTCATACAAGAAAATGCTTTAAAAAAGCTATTGACGTCGTTTTCATTTTGAAGTATAGTAAGTGCATCGGATCGTTACTGATAATGCAGGCGTGACCACAGGTATGAGATTTTCTCCATTCGTTTGTTTTGGAAAAAGATCATAGCTAGTTGGTGACGTTATTTTTTTGTTTTATTTTAGGAGGTGTTGACCATGGAAATCGTCAAAGTATTTAATAATAATGCTTCATTAGTCCTGAACGACAATCACCAAGAAGAAGTTGTGATGGGGAGTGGCATCGGCTTTGGTTTGAAGCCAGGCGACACTGTCGATCAAAAGAAAATAGAAAAGCGATTCATCATTAACGACCAAAAAAGCATTGCAGATTTGGAACAGCTGCTTAAACGGATTGAATATCGTGATCTGCAACTGGCCAGCGATATTTTAAAATTGTTTGAGGAAGCGTTTCAATGCGAAAGCAATCCTGCACTGCTAGTGGCACTTGCAGACCATATCGGTTTTGCTCTGACGAGAGCAAGAGAAGGGATGAAAATTCAAACACCCCTAGAATGGGAATTAAAGCAGGTGTACCCGAAAGAATATGAAATTGGTCTTCAAGCGGTTGAGCTGATGCAAAAGCGAACACATCTGAATATTCCGCAAGATGAGGCTGCTTTTATTACGCTGCATTTCGTGAATTTTTTAGGCGATAACAACGGAATGGAAGAAACAATGCTGATTTCCAAAGTCATGAAAGATATTTTGACGATCATCAATTATCATTATGGCAAAGAATTCAGACAAGACTCTATTTATTTTTCCCGATTCATCACTCACATTCGCTACTTTGTTAAACGACAGATGAGCAATGAGCTACCAGCTCAACCAGCGTCTAGTTTATTAGATGTGATTCAACTGAAATATCCGTTGGATTATGAGTGTGCTATGAAAATCAAGCAATTTCTGGAAAATAGGTATCAGTGGGAAATCACTGAAGATGAAGTGTTGTATTTAACCTTACATTTAAATCGATTGGCATCTTAACGGATCGTTACTGATAAAGCAGGCGTGACCTAGAGTGAGCACTCAAACGAGTCTTTTGTTTGAGGTGTCTTCTAGATCACGCTTTTTATTATACGCAAAAGGAGAATAACTATGAAATTTGAAAACGAAAGTGCCGCGATCATTCGCTTGATCGGTGGTGAAAAAAATATCGACAGCTTGGTTCATTGTGCAACGAGATTGCGTTTTGGCTTGAAGGATGACGCCAAGGCCAATAAAGGGGAACTTCAAAAACTGCCCTATGTGATGTCTGTTGTACAAAGCGGAGGACAATATCAAGTCGTAATCGGCAGCAATGTATCAGATTACTATGCGACGATCTCAGCTATGGCTGGGTTATCAGATCAAGAAACAGGTTCTTCGAAAAAAACAGGTTTTAATTTGAACGCCGTATTTGAAATTATCTCAGGTGCTTTTTCTCCTTTAATTCCTGCTCTAGCAGGTTCGGGGATGCTAAAAGCACTGCTGACGGTTTTGACCCAATTTAATTGGTTATCAGCAGAATCTTCTACTTATGTCATTTTGAGTGCTGCGAGTAATGCAATATTTTATTTTTTACCGATTTTCTTAGGGATCACGTTGTCGAAAAGATTAGGTGCCAACATGTACGTTGGCGGCGTGATTGGTGCAGCATTGTTGGAACCTCAGTTTACTGGGTTGATTGGCGTGGAAAATACAAATTTCTTGGGGATACCAGTTCAAGCCGTGGACTATGCCACAACCCTATTTCCGATTTTTGCGGCTATTTTTATTTATCAATTTGTAGATAAATTTTTGAAAAAGATTATTTATAAAGACATTCAATTGTTTGCCGTACCAATGCTTAGTTTGATGATCATGATTCCATTGACCGTTATCCTTTTTGGTCCATTCGGCACCTTTTTCGGGGATCTTTTATCAGGAAGTGTAATGTGGTTATTTGAAAAAAGCCGGATCCTTTCAGGCATCGTTTTAGGCGGCGGGATGACCTTCATGGTTATGTTTGGTTTGCACTGGGGCTTTACACCTGTAACGTTAGATAATCTGACAAGATTAGGTGGAGACCCTATTGAAGGAATGGCATTGGCCGCTGTTTTTGCTCAAATCGGGATTGCAGTTGGCTTCTTCTTACGAGCGAAAAAACATTCGAAAATGCGGGCTTTGGCAGGCCCAGTTGCCTTGACTGGCTTCTTTGCCGGCGTGACAGAGCCCATCGTCTATGGGATTATTCTTCGTTACAAAAGACTTTTGCCGATCGTAGCTATTTCCGGTGGTTTAGGCGGAGCAGTGTTAGGCGCTTTTGGTGTGACGATGAATGCGTATGTTTTCCATAATATTTTTTCCTTGCCTGTTTACAGTCCTTTGGTGGGTTATCTGATCGGAATCACCGTTTCATTGTTGTCAGGAGCTTTACTGGCTTATTTCTTCGGCGTGAAGGAAAGTGAACTAACAGAATTTGAAGCAGAGCCTGAATCAGAGGTAGAAAGTATCTTAACCAATGCAGCAACTCCGATTTATTCACCGGTAAAAGGACAAGTGATGCCTTTAGCAGAAGTGGAAGACGATGTCTTCGCCAGCGGAATCGCTGGACAAGGAATTGCGGTCATCCCCGATGAAGGAATCATTCGGGCACCTTTTGCAGGTACTGTTGTTGCTGTTTTCCCTTCTAAGCATGCGATTGGTATTAAATCTGATCAAGGGGTTGAATTATTGATCCACGTCGGATTGAATACCGTGAATCTAAATGGTGAGTTTTTTGATGTTAACGTCGAAAATGGTGCGACAATTGCACGAGGAGATCGTTTGTTGACCTTTGACCGGCAGGCGATTCTGGATAAAGGCTATCAATTATCGACACCCGTGATCGTTACAAATTGTGGGCCAGATACAGTAATCGAGTACGAAACAACGGCCGGAACAATTGAAGCAGAAGGGATTCTGTTTACCGTAAACAACGAAGGATAGGAGTTTGAAAATGAAAGAAAATTTTTTATGGGGCGGTGCGATCTCCGCTCATCAAGTGGAAGGTGCTTGGCAAGAAGGCGGAAAAGGGATCAGTATTGCCGATGTGATGACAGCAGGCACGAAAGATCGGCCTCGGAAAATTACCAACACAATCTTGCCTGAGGAATATTACCCGAATCATGAAGGCATTGATTTTTACCATCGTTACCCGGAAGATATCAAACTTTTTGCGGAAATGGGTTTCAAAGCTTTGCGAATCAGTATCGCATGGACACGAATTTTTCCTTTAGGAGATGAACAACTACCGAACGAAGAAGGGCTGTATTTTTACGATCAGGTCTTTGACGAGATGCAAAAATATGGAATAGAACCTGTTGTGACGTTGTCTCATTTCGAGATGCCCTATCATTTAGTTGAAACCTATGGGGCTTGGCGCAACAGAAAGATGATCGGATTTTTTGAACGTTTTGCGCAAACTGTAATGGAACGCTACAAAGAAAAAGTGCGGTATTGGCTAACATTTAACGAGATCAACAATCAGCGGATCATCGATAATCCAATTTACAGTTTTACCAATTCTGGTGTGATCTTTGACGAGGATGAGGAGAAACTAGCAGGCATGTACCAAGCTGCTCACTATCAGTTTGTTGCTTCAGCTCGTGTCGTCACAGCTGCGAAAAAAATCAATCCTGAGTTTCAAATTGGCTGCTGTTTAGCTGCCACGCCTAATTACCCGCTGACTTCTGATCCTCGTGATCAATTGTTAGCACAACAAGAAGATAATAATCAACTCTATTTCACAGATGTACATGTCCGTGGACACTACCCAAAAAGAATTCTCAATGAATGGCAGAAAAAAGGGTACACGATCGATGTGACAGAAGCCGATCTTGATGATTTGGCAAACGGCACCGTTGATTATATCGGTATTACTTATTATTTAAGCAATACAGTATCTACCCGCTCAGATGCAAACTATCTACATGATCCTTTGTTGGGCAGCAGTGTGCTATCAACGAATCCTTATTCAACGATGACGGAATGGGGCTGGACGATTGACCACATGGGATTGCGCTATATGCTGAATCTCTTGCAGGACCGTTATGAACTGCCGATTTTTATTGTGGAAAATGGCTTTGGTTTTAATGACCAAATGACAGAAACCGGCATTCATGATCCCGAACGGATTGACTATTTAGCTGAACACATCAAACAAATGATGCTTGCCATCGAGGAAGACGGCATTGATGTGATTGGGTATACAGCATGGGGCTGTATTGATCTCATCTCATTTACTACAGGTGAAATGCGAAAAAGATATGGGTTCATCTATGTAGACCGTGACAATGAAGGGAATGGTTCGTTTGATCGAATCAAGAAAGATTCTTTTGATTGGTATAAGGAAGTCATTGCTTCAAATGGAGCAATGCTGAAATAAAAAAGAAGTATCCTATTGCCTATCGGAGACAGAAAAAAGCTAATTTTTATAGTAAGAAAGTCTATTCTAAGAAGTAGGCTTTCTTTTTTTTCTTTTATATAATTTAAATGAAACTGTAAGCGCTTTTCGAATGGAGGAGGAGAAATGACAGATGTACGCCTGTGCTTTGATGTAGGCGGGACCTATATCAAATTCGGGGTTTTTACCGAGAAGAATCAATGGCTGGACCGAGGCAAAATCAAAACCCCGAGTAATACGCGGGATGAATTTTTTGCTGCCTTAGCTGCCAAAATAAAAGAAGTCGAGCAAGTGCATATCATCGAAGGGATCGGGCTGAGTTTTCCTGGTTTCATTGATTCAGTCAATGGCCGAGCGATCATGGCGGGGGCGTTGGCTCCTTTACACGGCTGTGCTGTCGTACAAGAGCTGCAGCAGCGTTTAACCAAGTCTTATCCGATCTGGATCGAAAATGATGCGAAATGTGCTGCTTTAGCAGAACTTTCTACCGGCAATGCTGCTGACGTACAAGATTTTGTCATGATCACATTAGGCACCGGTATTGGTGGCGCGCTCGTTCATCAGCGCCAGTTGATTCACGGCAATGGGTTTCGGGCAGGAGAATTCGGAATGATGATCACTGATTTTCAAGCATCTTCTTTTGCGACCCTCCATGATCTAGCTTCAACGAGAGGACTGATTGATGCCTATCGGCGGGCAAAAGCGATTCCTGAATCAGAGGAGATTTTAGGTGAAACCATCATGCAGCAGTGGTCGAGTGATCCTGAAACGCAGGAGATCCTGAAACAGTGGGCACGTTATGTCGCACTTGCGATTTACAACCTAGCTGTCACGATGAATCCCGAAAAAATACTGATCGGCGGCGGCATCAGCCAACACCCTGATCTATTAGCTATAATCAAACAAGCAATCAATGAGAACCCCCATTGGCCAGATTTCCAAGTGCCGATCGAGACTTGTCGTTACTATAATGATTCTGGTCTGTTAGGGGCGTTGACATTGATCCAACAAGGAGGAAAAAAATGAAATTTTCAGATGGCGGTTGGTTATTTCGTGAAGGATTTGATGTGAAATTTGCGGTGCATGTCTACGATGCCCGTAAAGAAGAAAACAAATTGGTTTTATATCTGCCTTATAGCTATGTCGGACATAAAGGGGCAACGCTGGATGGCGGATTGTTAACGATGGAAGTCACTACCCCTAGAAGCAATATCATTGGGATCACCCTCTATAACTATAAAGGGGTCCAAGCCAAAGCCCCCGATTTTGAATTGATGACAGAAGCGATCACTCCTGATATTTCAGAAGACGAGCAATCCTATGTTTTTCGCTCGGGAGACTTGCAAGTCGTAATCACCAAAGAGGAAAATGTGACAGCTTCGTTTTATTACAAAGAACAGCTGATTACCCAAAGCAAGCCTCGCAGCAAAGCCTTAGTGATCGATCCGCAAGCAAATACCCATATCAGCGAACAGTTGACCCTGGATGTGGGAGAAACGATCTATGGTTTAGGGGAACGCTTTACAAATTTCGTGAAGAACGGCCAGAGTGTTGATATCTGGAATGCCGACGGGGGCACTGGTACAGAGCAAGCTTATAAAAATATTCCTTTTTATGTAAGTAATAAAGGGTATGGCGTCTTTGTCAATTCACCAGATCGGGTGCAATTCGAAGTGGGGAGTGAAAAAGTTTCGCGTGTTCAATTCAGCAATCCAGGACAATCGCTGCAGTACTTTGTGATTGCCGGCGATGAGTTAAAACAAGTGATTCAGCGCTACACTGATTTGACGGGGAAACCGTCGTTGCCGCCTGCGTGGTCCTTTGGTTTGTGGCTAAGTACCTCGTTCTTGACGGATTATGATGAACAAACCGTGACGTCTTTTGTAGACGGTATGGCAGAACGTGATATCCCTCTTGAGGTCTTTCATTTTGACTGCTTATGGATGAAAGAATACGAGTGGTGCAACTTCACATGGGATGAACGAACTTTCCCAGAACCTGAAAAAATGCTGCAGCGCTTGAAAGCCAAAGGATTGAAAATCTGTGTCTGGATCAATCCTTACATTGGGCAAAAATCACCCTTGTTTGATGAAGGGATGGCCAATGGCTACTTTTTGAAACGCGCCAATGGAGATGTCTGGCAATGGGACAAATGGCAAGCCGGTTTGGCGGTCGTCGACTTCACCAACCCTGAAGCGATCGCTTGGTACAACAGCAAGCTGCGTGCCTTATTAGACATGGGTGTGGATTGCTTCAAAACGGATTTTGGTGAACGGATTCCCACCGATGCGGTGTACTATGATGGCTCTGATCCAGAAAAAATGCACAATTATTACGCCTATCTATACAATAAGGTCGTCTTTGACTTGCTGAAAGAAGTCAAGGGAGCAGAAGAAGCCATCGTTTTTGCGCGGGCAGCTTCGGTTGGTTCACAACGCTTGCCTGTACACTGGGGCGGCGACAGTACCTCAGATTATCCATCGATGGCAGAGTCGCTGCGGGCAGGTCTGTCCTTTGGGTTAGGCGGCTTTGGGTATTGGAGCCACGATATCTCAGGGTTTGAAGCTGGCTCAACTCCAGACCTCTACAAGCGCTGGACACAATTTGGTCTGCTGTCTTCCCATAGCCGTTACCATGGCAGCTGGGAATACAAAGTGCCATGGGTCTATGACGACGAAGCCGTGGCGGTAGCTAAAGCCTTTACCAAGTTAAAACTGTCCTTGATGCCTTACTTGCAAGCCCAATCGGTGCTAACCGCTCAAACGGGGATTCCGATGATGCGGGCAATGGTCTTAGAGTTTCCTGAAGACGAGATGACCCATCATTTGGATCGCCAATACATGCTGGGGGAACACCTTTTAGTGGCGCCCATTTTTAATGATCAAGGAACAGTCTCCTTTTACGTACCGAAAACGAAGGGGCATTGGATCGACTATTTATCTGGCAAAGCATACGAGGGCGGACGCTGGTACCAAGAAACCTATGACTATTTCCACTTGCCACTGTTAGTCCGACCAAATCAAGTCATTATCGAAGGCCATGAACAAACCAAAGCAGTCTATGACTATGCCCAACAGCCAACGATCCATCTTTTTGATCCGCAAGACAAGACCGCTGCCGCTATCTATGATCACCACGGTGAGTGGCTTGGCGAGGTGGCTGTCGAAAGAGTCGATCAAGAACTGATCGTCAAGCTGACTGGCATCCAGCAAGCATTCTTGCAGATACACACGACTGCTGGAAAAACGAGCCATGAGCTGACGGCTGACCAAACCACGATAAAGGAGTTTTAGATGCCCATGCGAACCATCACGAATCCAATTTTACCTGGATTTCATCCAGATCCCAGTATTTGCCGTGTCGGGGAAGACTTTTATCTGGTGACGAGTACCTTTGAATATTTTCCTGGATTACCAATCTATCACAGTAAAAACTTGGCAGACTGGCAGCTGATTGGCCATGGACTTTCGCGACCTGAGCAGTTGCAGCTACCGACGAAAAACCCCAATGCTTTTGGTCTGTATGCCCCAACCTTGCGTTTCATCAAGGACCGCTTTTACCTCGTTTGTACTAACGTTGGCGCAAACGAAGGAGGAGAAGGCAACTTTCTGATTTGGACGGATGACATCGCTGGTGAATGGTCTGACCCGATTTGGCTGGACACCCCTGGGATCGACCCAACAATTTTCGTAGATGACGATGGACAGACCTATTACTTAGGCACCCATAAGGAGATCTATCTGCGGACGATCGATTTGGCTTCTGGAGATCTAGGCCCGCGGCAAAACATTTGGACGGGCAGCGGAGCGGCTGATCCAGAAGGCCCCCACTTGTATAAAAAAGACGGTTATTACTACCTGTTGATCTCCGAAGGCGGAACGTCCTATGGGCATATGCTGACCATGGCCCGCAGCCGTTCCTTGACGGGACCCTATGAAGCATGCCCAAACAATCCAGTGATGACCAATCGCAGTACGAATCTGCCACTGCAAGCCGCAGGGCATGCGGATCTCGTGCAAGATACTAAAGGCAACTGGTGGGCAGTCTGTCTAGCAGTACGCCCCATCAGCTATCCTTTGAGGCATTTGTTAGGGCGGGAAACATGTCTACTGCCAGTAGACTGGTCAAACCCATGGCCGGTGTTTGGCGAAGAAGGTCATTTACCAGAAACCATTCAGGTAGACACAATGGCGGCACCAAAGGAAACACAAAAGAAGAGCAGCAAGCCTGATTACGTGACTTTATTCGAATGGGACACGACGTTGATTGAAGAAGAGCCGCATGGCTTCTTGCTGCATCCTAATCAGACGGGTCTGTCTGATCAAGGCAAACTTGCGGCTGTGTTCCAACGGCAAACCGCCTTTGATCAACAATTTCAAGCAACCTTTGATTGTCGGCAACTAACGGATGGACGAGCGGGATTGACGGTTTTCTTAAATGCCACCCATCACTATGAGGGATACCTGGAAAAAACGGCGTCCAGTCAGCAGCTAGTTTTCCGCCGACAAATCGGTTCCCTATGGAAAGTGGAAAAGAAACTGCCTTATGCAGCAGATACAGTCACCTTGCAGCTGAGCGCCGATAAAGAAACTTATCGTTTTTCTGTTGTTGATGAGCAAGGACAAGCACAGCCTTTAGGTAGGGGAGAAACAAAATATCTGACTACTGAAGTTGGCGGTGTCTTTACTGGAATCATGGTAGGCTGCTATGCCAGCGCCTCTTCATCACAACAAACCCTTCGTGTGCGGGATTTCTAATCAATCAAAAGCCCCCCTTCGATTCCTGTTTCAGAAATCGAAGGGGGGCTTTACTGTTTTAGTGAGGAGAAAATGAATCTTGGCTTAGATCGTGGATCCGCAAGGTGACTTGTGTGCCGCTGCCCAACACACTCTCGATCGTCAAGCCGTATTCAGGTCCATAAAACATTTTGACCCGATGATTGACGTTGGCTAGCCCAATGTTCTTTTTGGCATGGGTGGAGGGCGTCTTGATTTTTTGCTGCAAGCGTTCGAGTTTTTCTGGCGGTATCCCGCTGCCGTTGTCTTGTACCACGATCACCAGATCATGGCCGTCTTTGGTGATCGTCAAACGGACAAACCCTGGATAGGTGATGCCTTCCAAGCCATGGGAGATGGCATTTTCCACCAATGGTTGAATCAGGAGGGGCAATATTTGGACTTCTTTTTGGTCGATCTCATTGGAGACTGAATAGGAAAAGTTGACTCGATCGCCAAAGCGCATCCGCTGGATCTTGACATACACGTGAACCGCGTCTAAGGACTCTTCTAAACTCGTTCGCTTGGTTCCGTGGGCTTCTAGCGTATAGCGCATCGATTTTGCCAGTAACTTGATGGCATAAACGACGTCAGAATTGCCAGAAGTCAGCGCCATCATACGAATCGTTTCTAATGTATTGAACAAGAAGTGGGGGTTGATCTGCCCCGCTAAGATATTAAATTCCATTTGCTGCTGCTGAGTCAACAGCTCTTGCTGTGCCAAACGTGAACGGTAGATCTCTTCTTCTTTTTTCTTGATTCGTTGAATGATCTTATGGAAATCAAGAGAGATCTGTGAAATCTCGTCTTCGCCGCTGATATTTTGAAAGAAATCATAATCCTCGATCGAGGCAAAGTAGACCGCCTGCTGCAGTTGAGAGATTCGTTTGGTAAAGAATCGAGCAAAGAGAAAGACGATGATGAAAGTAGTGATCAAAATCACCAAAACGATCGTGCTCCACCGGATCAGATTAGTGCGTAGATTGCGATAGGCATTGGTATCCGCACTATAAATCGTGATGATGTCTTCTTTGTTACTCATGGGTAAGGTGCTTTTGGTGAGCATCACCTTGGTACCATCATTTTTTAAAAAGGCAGCACTCGTTTGCGGCTCAGAAAGAGCTGTCAGCTGTCCAGGTTCCCCAACTTGATTGATTTTGTCGCTATAAAAGATGACATCATCATTTAACTGTAATTCCAATTCATAGGATGAATTACGAAGTCGGTTACTGAGATAATTGTAATCGACTTGGATCTCCAAAACGGCTGTTTCTTTTGATAAAGGCAAAGGCAACGTTTTATAAAGACTCAAACGATTTGCTTTGTAATCCTCTGGCATCGTCATCAAAAAAGCATCGGGTTGCTTAAGAGCTCGTTGGTACCAGGCGGTCGCTTGAATCGTGTCATCTGTCTGTTGAAAATATTTATAGTTCGGAATGGTTTGATTCGTCGTATAGATAGTTAATTTCGCAATCGAGGTTTGAAGATTTCTGATCTCATCTAGCTGATCATAGCTATTGATGTCCACGATCGCTTCTTGGTCGTCAAGGTAATTGGCAGTTAAAAGCTGACGTAGATGGGTATCATTTGATAAGGAACTCGCCGTGTTTGTCAGCGTGTTTGTTGTATCAAAAAGAACAGATTTGACACGCTGAGCATTCAACTCTGCCAAGTGTTGGTAATTGCCTGTCAGCTGTTTGGTTGAATCGTAGACCAATAAGAGACCTATAGTCACTGTGGATAAAAAAACAACAGGTAGATAAAGAATGAACAATTGTCGCCGAATGGAAAACTGACTCAGACGACGAAAAAGTGAGAGATGACTGATTCTTTTCATGCTTGTTGATTACGAAAGATAGAAAGCAACAGGAATGAACTACAATAAATAACAAAAGAAAAGCCGAAAATCAACAAGAGAAATTTAAACAACGGAAATAAAACAACAAAACAAAACGCAGCGATAGGAATAAGTGCGAGAGCTAACGAACGGATAGGGTCCGCGATCGGTAACAGAAACGCATTTTTTAGTGTTTGCCTAAAGCTGTTTTCATAACGTCCAATTAAGGCAAGGCAATAGACTAACACAATAAACAGATAAATAGCTGTAACAATTAGAACGAAAGCAAAAATACTGGCAAGAATGGTTTTTGAGGAAAACCAAAACAAGCTACTATACAGTAGTGCTACCATGGGGAGCCCAAGAAGGAGAAAACTACCGGTGGCTTTCATAAAGTTTGCTCGTAGCGCTCGCACATAGCCTACAATCAATTCACCACGCTCCTCATCCGCATAACGAATCGTCACTTCATAAAGGGCAGCTGTCGCAGCACCAATCGTAATAATTGGCAAACAGCTAATGATATATAGTAAATTTAACAATGTAAATTGTGAAAAAACGGTGGTTATTTTGTACAGTTGACCATCAGGATTGTACTTCATTTTTATCCCTCCAAAATTGATATATTCCTATAGTACTCGCAAAAAACAAATTTTGAAAGCCTTACCATTCGAGCGGTTTCTAGCGAAAACATTGATAGATCAACGTTCTTTATAAATAAAAGAAAAATGAAGTCTAAAATGTACGGATTGACCTCTATTTTTCACAGGTGGCAAATAAGCATTCAGGTGCTAGTATTAAAAATGTAAAAGCGGTTACAAAAAAAGGGGGAGGAAAATGGAAAGTAAACTAAGCAGTGTCCCAAGAAAAAATAAGCGGGTGACACGAGAAGGGAAGATTTTGTTTTTATGTATCGTTCCCTTTCTGATTCTCGTGTTTTTGTTCTCTTATTTTCCTTTGCACGGATGGATTTATTCACTTTATGATTACAAACCAGCATTAGGTTTAGCGCGCAGCGAGTTCGTAGGCTTCAAATGGTTTCGACTTCTTGTCTCTAGTCCAACACAAGTGGATCAGATCGTACAAGTAATGAAAAACACCTTTGCCATGAGTTTTTTAGGGATCGCCACTTCGATCCTACCAGTAGGCTTCGCCATTTTACTGAACGAAATCAAGTGCAAATGGTTTAAAAATTTGGTCCAAACGCTGACCACGCTGCCGAATTTTATCAGTTGGGTTTTGGTGTATACGATTGCCTTTAGCTTGTTTTCTTCAACAGGGCTGGTAAACACGTTGCTGCAAGAATGGGGCTTCGTTACCGATCCAGTCAAATTTTTGGATAGCGGCAATCATACGTGGCTGATGATGTGTCTTTGGAATATTTGGAAAGGCTTGGGCTGGGGTGCCATCATGTATCTTGCAGGCATTTCAGGAATTGACCCCGAATTGTATGAATCGGCACGAATCGATGGGGCGAATCGTTTCCACCTGATGCGTCATATCACACTACCTGCCTTGATGCCGACGTTCCTTGTGATGTTGATGCTGTCTATCGCCAACTTGCTGAACAACGGAATGGATCAGTACTTTGTCTTCCAAAATGCATTCAATCGAAATACGATCCAAGTCCTCGATTTGTATGTCTACAATTTAGGGATGGGCGGAAATAGTCTATCGCTAGCGACCGCGATCAGTATGCTAAAAAGTGTCATTTCTGTTGCCTTGTTAGCCATCGTCAATATTGCTTCGAAAAAAATTCGGGGGACATCCATTATTTAGAAGAGGAGGATATCAATGGAACTATCGATTAGTGAAAAGAAAAAGGCGAAAAAAGTACGCAAACGTGAAAACCTGACGTTTAGTATCCTCAATTATACCTTTTTCTTTTTGATTACGTTGATTTGCGCGTATCCCTTTTATTACTTGATCATTAATTCAATCAGTAATAATGAGTTGAGTGCGTTAGGCCAAATTCGCTTTTTTCCACAAGAGATCCATTTTGAAAACTATAGTCAAGTGTTACAGCTAAAAGGATTGCCTCTAGCCGCAACGGTTTCGGTGGCTAGAACGGTGATTGGTACCGCCGCGACTGTCTTAGCTTCAGCGTTTTTAGGCTTCATGTTTACCCAAGAAAAAATGTGGAAACGAAAATTTTGGTATCGCTTTGTCGTGATTACAATGTATTTCAATGCAGGGTTGATTCCATTATTCATCACGATGAAGACATTAGGTTTAACGAATAACTTTTGGGTCTATATTTTGCCGGCTGTCGTTCAGCCCTTCAATATCATCTTGGTGAAAACCTATATTGAGTCGATCCCCAAATCATTGCAAGAAGCAGCTGAAATGGATGGAGCTGGCATCATTCAAGTATTCTTTCGGGTAATTTTACCCAACTGTACGCCGATTTTAGCAACAGTAGCGATTTTCTCGGCAGTGGGTCAATGGAATTCCTTCCAGGATACATTGATTTACATTACGGATCAAAGTCTCTACTCCTTGCAATACCTTCTTTACACGTATATCAATCAAGCCAATTCGTTGGCACAAATGGTCAAAAATACCTCGGGATCACTTTCTAGCATCGCTTCAGCAGCAACAACGCAGACGCCGACGTCGATCCGCATGACCGTTTCAGTCATTGTTGTTTTACCAATCATGTTCATTTATCCGCTATTCCAGAAGTATTTTGTCAAAGGAATTATGTTGGGTGCGGTGAAAGGTTAATAAAAAGAAAGAGGGAAGAAAATGAAAAAAATGTCGAAATATGTAGCAACAGGTTTGTTAGGCATGACATTGCTAGGTAGTTTAGCCGGCTGTGGAGGAGCAGCTGAATCTGACACAGACGCTGCTTCCAGTGAAAGTGGCTACGATGAAACGATCACGATCGATGTCTATAATGGGCTAGCCAACTATATGGGGATGCAAGAAGGGTGGTTTGCCAAAATCGTGCGGGATAAATTCAATATGGAATTGAACATCATCGCACCAAACGTTGCTGGAAACGGTGATACCCTTTATCAAACGAGAACGGCAGCAGGCGATTTGGGTGATTTGATCATTGTTGATAATGGTCAACAATACAACGAACTGGTTGAAGCAGGTTTGTTGACCGATGCGAGCGAGTATTATGAAACTATGGAAAATGTTCAGCGCTTCGATGCGGCTGTTCAAAATCTAAACAAAGATGCCGATGGGCTGTATGGCTTTCCAACTTCCGTTTCTACCTTAAAAGCCACCGATCCTTCAGAAGGATTAGATCCTACATTTGGTGCTTATGTGCGTTGGGATCTTTATGGGGAGCAAGGATATCCAGAAATCGGTACATTGGAAGACCTGCTTCCTGTGATTCAAAAAATGCAAGAAGACAATCCAACAACAGATTCTGGCAAAAAAGTGTATGGGTTTTCTCTATTCAGCGATTGGGACGGCAACATGATGAATGCAGGCAAACAGCTGGTCACCTACTATGGGTACGATGAATCAGGATTTGTCTTGGCAAAAGCCGATGGATCTGATTATCAAAGCATTCTCGATAGTGACTCTGAATATATTCGTGCACTTAAGTTTTACTTCGAAGCCAATCAAATGGGCTTAGTTGACCCAGAATCAACGACGCAAAATTACGATACACTTTTTGCAAAATTCCAAGAAGGACAAGTGTTATTCTCATGGTGGCCTTGGTTAGGTCAAGCGGCCTTTAATACGACCACGAACTTGACTGAAGGAAAAGGCTTTATGTTGGCACCGATCCAAGACCAAAAAATCTTCTCTTATGGTGCGGAAGTATACGGGGGCAAACAATTTATCGGGATCGGTTCTAATGCCGAAGACCCAGAACGAATCGCAGCCTTCATTGACTGGCTCTACTCATCAGAAGGTGTGTTAGCAAATTCTTCTCAAACAAGCGGCAGTAGTGGTCCAGAAGGCTTGACTTGGGAAATGAAAGACGGCGAGCCTGTCTTAACTGAGTTCGGAAAACAAGCATTGCTAGATGGTGATGGGGATGTGCCAGAAGAATACGGTGGCGGAAGTTACAAAGATGGCGTATCTGCACTCAACGTCAATACGGTATTACCGATCGATATCAATCCTGATACAGGCTTCCCTTATGCTTATACGATGTGGGAAAGCTACCAAAATGAAACAACCGATCCTGTAAAAGAAGATTGGTCAAAAAATATGGGTGGTGCAGAATCCACCATTGGCTATTTAGAGGAGAACGACCAATTGTTAGTTGCCCCTGGTGCCAGCTATGTAGCGCCAGAAGATAGTTCAGAGATCTCTACGTTGCGTAACCAAGCCAAAGCGACGATCATCGAGTACTCTTGGCGAATGGTTTTTGCCAAAGATGAAGCAGAATTTGATCAATTGCTAAAAGAAATGCAAGAAACAGCAGATGGTCTTGGCTATCAAACCGTTTTGGAATTTGACATGAACAATGCAAAAGACCAAAACGAAAAACGGGTAGAAGTAGCGAAAGAATTTGGGGACTAATCAAAAACAAACAAAGAATCGCTCGAGTGATTTGCCAACGGTTCCGTGGCAAAAGTGAGTAAACAGCCTTTGAGTAAGCAATCACTTAAGAAGATTGATCCAGCACCAGCGGATCAGTCTTCTTTCTTTAAGGAGGAAAACAATGATAGTTGAAAAAAAAGATCGTTTGCTTTTTATGGGGGATTCGATCACAGATAGCAATCGAAATTATCAAGCGATACCCGCAGGTTGGTCTTCATGGGGGGACGGCTATGTTCATCTGATCAACGCCTATACCACAGCATTACTCCCGCAAATGGAATTAATGATCGTCAACCGGGGTGTCAGTGGGGATACGGTTGTCGATTTGAAGAAGCGCTGGAAGCATGATGTGTTGGCATTTCAACCAGATTGGGTAACGATCATGATCGGTGTGAATGATGTGTGGCGGCATTTTGATGGAACCTTTGCTCAAACGGAACTAGTGGGGATCGAGAGATTTGAATCAGAGCTGCGTGATTTGATCGAGCAGACCTTGTCAAATGTCAAGGGGATGATTCTTTTGAGCCCGTTTATGGTTGAAGCCAACAAAGAAGATCCATTAAGAAAAATGCTTGCCAATTACCAACAAGTGCTTGCCAAAGTAGCGCAAGAGTATGGTATCCTTTTAGGGGATACGCAGGAAAAGTTTGATGATTTTTTGCTTTATCAATCATCCTATGTCTTAAGCAGTGATCGCGTGCACCCCTCGACTGCAGGACATGTGTTGATTGCAAAAACATGGCTGGAAACAGTCGGTATTTTGGAGGAAAAACAATGATCACAGTAGAAACGATCCAGCAAGTCGCACATCAAGGCCCCTTTTTTCCAAATTGGCAGTCATTGGGCGCTTTTGTTCTACCGGAATGGTTCCGCAAAGCAAAATTTGGGGTCTTCATTCATTGGGGACTGTACAGTGTTCCAGCCTTTCACAATGAATGGTATTCAAGAAATATGTACATCAAAGGCCATCCAGAATATGATCACCATATTGAAACCTATGGTCCACAAAAAAACTTTGGCTACAAAGACTTTATTCCGATGTTTACCGCAGATAAATTTGATGCAAATGAATGGATTCGCTTGATCAAACAAGCCGGTGCCAATTATCTTTTTCCCGTTGCAGAACATCACGACGGGTTTCAGATGTATAAAAGCGAACTGTCTGAATGGAATGCGTCAGTTATGGGGCCGAAAAAAGATATTCTTGGTGAACTAAAAGAAGCAGCAGAGGAGCAAGGCCTGCATTTTTGTACCTCATCTCATCGTGCCGAACATTGGTTTTTTATGGGACACGGTAAGGATTTTGACAGTGATATCAAGGAGCCGTTGGCAAAAGGCGACTTTTACTGGCCAGCGATGCCAGAGCCAGACCATGAAAGTCTCTTTAGCGAGCCATACCCGTCAAAAGAATTTTTAGATGATTGGCTGCTTAGAACCTGTGAACTCGTCGACAACTATCAACCAGAGCTGCTGTATTTTGATTGGTGGATCCAACATGAAGCCTTCAAGGAGCATTTGCAACTTTTCGCTGCTTACTATTACAATCGTGGGGCTGAATGGGGCAAACGAGTTGGTATTTGCTACAAGCACGATGCCATGATGTTTGGTAGCGGTATCGTGGAGATTGAACGGGGGAAATTTGCCGAACCACAACCTTTTTACTGGCAAACAGACACAGCAATCGCTCGTAATTCATGGTGCTATACCACGACATTGGATTATAAAACAACACGTGAGATTTTACAGGATTTGATCGAAGTCGTCAGTAAAAACGGCAATCTCCTTTTGAATATCGGGCCGAAAGGGGATGGTTCGATCCCAGAAAAAGATCAAGCGATCTTAAAAGAAATCGGTGCGTGGCTGGATGTAAATGGTGAAGCCATTTATGAAGCGAAACCATGGCGCAAAGCAGGGGAAGGGCCCACGACCGTAGTTTCGGGCCAATTTCAAGAAGCACAGGCGACGACATACACGAGCCAGGATTTCCGCTTTACGGTTCAGGGGGATTCGTTGTATGCGATTGGCATGGCAAGTCCTGAGAATGGCCACGCAAGGATCCAAGCACTGGCACAATCCAAAGACCAAAATTTGCCAGAATTTCACGGCATCATCAAAACCGTCACGATTCTAGGATACGAAGAACAGCCTGTTGATTGGCAAGTGACCGATGAAGGCTTGCAACTAACTTTTGAACCAATTGAAACCGACCAACCAATTGTCTATAAAATTACAATGAAATGAGGCGCAACCCGTGATACATGAAAAAAGATCTGCACTTTTACCAGAAAGCCAAGCAAGTTTAACTACCTATGTCATCGAAAATTCTCCTGAAATGGAACCAGATCGTGTCCGACCAGCTGTCATCATCTGTCCTGGCGGCGGCTATGAAATGTTGTCGGATCGAGAAGCGGAACCTATCGCCATCAAAATGATGAGCTTTGGTTTCCAAGCCTTTGTGTTGCATTATAGTATAAAACCGGCTGTCTATCCGTTAGCCTTACAGGAATTGGCTGCTGCCGTTCGTCTTGTCCGCACCAATCATGACACCTGGCACGTCGATCCTGAAAAAATCATCGTTGCTGGTTTTTCAGCTGGTGGCCATTTAGCTGCTAACTTGGGTGTGTCTTGGCAGCAACCTTTTCTAGCAGAGGCTTTACAAGGAGCCAATGAAGAATGGCGGCCTAACGGGTTACTGTTGAGCTACCCAGTATTATCTAGTGGAGAACTTGGGCACCAAGATTCCTTCCGTTCATTATTAGCAGATCGTTACGAAACAGAAAAAGCCGCCTTGTCTTTAGAGACTTTAGTCAATGAACAGACACCACCAACGTTTCTTTGGCATACGTTAGAAGATGGATTAGTCTTGGCGGAAAACAGCCTCCTTTTTGCCGAACAGCTGCGCAAATTTAATATACCTTATGAGCTACACATTTTCCCTCGGGGCGGTCACGGGTTAAGTTTAGGAACGCCAGAAACCGCCAACAGCGATCAACACGGGATCGAAGCGTCGGTTGTCCGTTGGCCAGAATTATTTGCTGATTGGGTAAAATGGAATTTTTGAGAAACGTTTAATGATCGAAAGAAATAAGCCATTGTCTGCTCAGTTCAGACAATGGCTTTTCTTTTCGTTGTTATCAGATAGTTTATTCAGCTGAAAAGACAACCGTTCCTTGATAAAAACTTTTGCTGACGAAGACTTTGCGGGCGACAAATTCTGCCGTACAAGCAGCTGGTGTCAGCAAGAAATCAGCCGAATCACCAACCTTAGGCCATTGCTGCGCACCGTTTTTATCTAAGGGCACTTTGCCATCAGTAACCAGACCTAGGGCTTGCGTCAAGTCTTCCTGACTTTTGACAGCAAAAATCTCTAAATAGCGCGCCAGCTTTTCTTGTAAAGAACCGTCGCCAAGAGAAGACCAAGAATCATAGACATTGTCGCAACCGATATGAACAGCCACGCCATAGCTTTGCAATTCCTTCAGCGGCGGGATCGTTCCTGGGCTGATGGGAATACTTGAAATGATATGGATCTCTAAGTCTGCTAAGGCTTGAAAGACTTCTTTGCGTTCTTCTCCCTCAAAGTCATTTAGACCAAAGGCGTGACTGATCGCCACTTTTCCTTGCATATTGAATTCCTTCGTCAAACGAATCATTTCTTTAACGGTCGCTCTGCCAGCTTCTTGCCGATCATGAAGATGGAGGTCAATACCGACATGCCCTTTTTGAGCAAGTTCAAAAGTTGTTCGTAAGGAAGTTTTATAATCTTGATCGAGTGTATAAGGATCAACACCACCAATATAAGAAGCTTTGCCCGTTGCTAAGGCTTCTTCAATTAAGGAAGCAGCATTTGAGCGCAGCAAGCCATGTTGGGGAAATAAGACCAGCTCTGAACCAAAAGGCTGTTCGGCAACGAATTCAGTGATCGCATCAAAATAACGCAGCTGAGTCATTGGTTCAATATCGATATGTGAGCGGAACATCACCGCACCGTGAGGTAGTTCTAAATCAATCAGCGCTTGTCCGCGTTCTTTGATCGATAACGGTAAGGCATCTAATTGGGGAATCTCAGTTTCAAATCGTTCCACCAAGCTATCTGCTGGCGTTACTGGACGCCAAGGAGTACCTAATTTACTTTTGTCCAAATGACAATGTTTTTCGATCAATCCTGGCAACAATAACTGATTTTCCCCATCAATGATCGTCGCTTCGCTTGATGCCTGCCATTCAGTCATCGGCACGATCTCCGCTATTTTTCCATCATTGATCCCGATTGCTGTATTTTCTGTTTTGGTTCCATAAGACCAGTCGCCTTCTTTTAAATAACTCGTCTCAAGTTGAACATTTGTAAGCCATAAATCCAAGAAATCGCCTTCTTTCGTGTTTGCTTCATGGTATCATACATTCGCTGCTCGGCTCTAAAGAGATGCTTGTGGCAAAAGGACTAAGAGCTGAGCCTTGCAATCATTGGCTAGAAGTGTAGGATAGAAACTAAGTGAAGATAACGAGGAATAAACCAAAAGACTTGGAGGATAAAGGATGAAGAAAAACGACTTTCTATTGACAGCTGATGAGCTGTCCCATCAGAAAATGGAGTATCTAGAAACATTGTTCGCTGTAGGAAATGGGCAAATCGGCGTCCGTGCAGGGCATCCTTTGAAGGTCAATCAACTGTATCCAGGAAATCCTGGGGCGTTTGTCAACGGCTTTTTTGACAGCGAGCCGATTCAGTATGGCGAATGGGCTTATGGGTATGCAAAAGAACATCAAACGATTTGCAAATTGCCAAACTTGCGTGGAGTTATTTTGAAAATCGGCGAGGAGGATTCTTCGGTTGAGGAATGGCAAGTCGAACGAACGCAAATGAGTCTTGCATTAGCTGACGGGATTCTGACGGAAAGTTATCGGATAACTACTCCGACCGGAAAGTCTTTTGTGTTGGGGTTAACTTCGTTTGCATCAATGACGCGTAGTGAACTCTATGTTTGCCGCTATGAAGTGATAACAGCCGATTTTTCAGAACCAATCGAACTATCCCACACATTAAATCAGCAATTCTCTGTCAATAAAACAGATGATCCTCGAGTTGCCAGTAAGAATCATCAATTGGAAAAAGAACAAATGGGCGCATACCAAGTATGGACAGCACCAAATAGTCAAAAGCAAATCGCTATTCAGCTGCATCAAGAAAAGCAGTATTTGACAGTTGGAGAACCGTCAACTTCGATTTTTCAGGTCAAATTGCTGCAAAGGTTTGGTGAGACACCCTTTCAGCAGAGAGTCGATGAGTTTTCTGTCTTATTAAAAGAACAAGCGGATTACTATCAATCTTTCTGGCAAGCCAGCGATATTCAAATCGTGGGGGATGACTATTTGCAAAAAGGGATCCGTTTCAATTTGTTTCATTTGAACCAAGGTGCAGGGCGTGATGGGAAAACGAATTTTGCCGCAAAAGGGCTTACGGGTGAAGGATATGAAGGACATTATTTTTGGGATACAGAAATGTATCTACTGCCTTTCTTCATTTATACGAACCCCGAGATAGCCAAAAGCTTGCTTTCCTATCGTGCAAGTATTTTGCCGCAAGCCAAAAAACGAGCAAAAGAATTGAATCAAGCTGGGGCCTTATTTGCTTGGCGTACGATTGACGGTAATGAAACGAGTGCCTATTATCCAGCAGGTACAGCACAACTGCATATCAATGCCGATATCGTTTATGGCTTTCAATTATATGAACGTATCACGGGTGATCAACCCTTTATTGAAGAAATTGGTAAAGAAGTCGTTTTTGAAACAGCGAAATTCTGGTTTCATTATGGCACGTTTGTTGTAAAAGAAGGACAAGAGCGGTTTTGTATTCATGGAGTGACAGGACCAGACGAATACAGCGCTTTGGTAAACAACAATTTTTATACAAACAAAATGGTACAAAATAACTTACGCTATGCGGTCGAATTGGCCAAACGATACCATGTCTATCAAGAATTGATTGCCGATTGGGAAAAAGCGGCTGACTTGATGTACTTCGGTTACGATGAAGAGCGGCAGCTAACGAAACAAGATGATTCCTTCTTAGATCAAGCGCTGTGGCCATTTGAGGAAACACCTGCTGAGAATTATCCGCTTCTGCTTCACTATCATCCAATGATCATTTATAAGTATCAAGTATGCAAGCAAGCAGATACTGTTTTAGCAGAGATGCTGTTTACCCATGAATTTTCAGCAGAGCAATTAACAAGAGACTATGACTATTACGAGCAGGTGACGACCCATGACTCCTCGTTGTCTCGTTCCATCTTTAGTGTGATGGCTAGCCGAATCGGCGACACTGAAAAAGCGTATCGTTACTTTATGGATACCGCACTGATGGATCTCAATGATTTGCAAAAGAATGTTGTAGACGGTGTTCATGCTGCCAATATGGGCGGCAGCTGGTTGAGTTTGATTTATGGTTTTGCTGGTCTGACCTATGATCGCGGACTTCACTTGGCGAATCATTTGCCAAAGAAAATCGAATCACTGACCTTTACAATCACTTATCAGCAAGAAGCAATCAAAGTGAAGCTTCAAGGGGGAGAAATCGAATGCCAGTTACAGCCGAATAGTAAATTAAAGGTGGTGGAGGATAAGAATGGCCTTTGGATTAAATAGAGGACTTGCTTATAATGATTACCTACTATCAAGAATAGAAAAAATAATAAGACTACAATCAATAGTAGAGGAATTTAGATGATATACAAAAAATCCCATACCGCACTTTTGATCATCAGCAATACGATCACGATCATCCCGTATCTTTATTTTTTATCTTTGAGCAAAGAGCAGTCGCTAAGTGCAGCATTAGCCTTTGCGCTCTTTTATACCTTTCGCATGACAGGGGTCTTTTTCTTACAGACGCTTACGGCGCTTTTCGCACCATCATTGTTAGCAGCCAGTGTCTTGATCGGCGGCGCCGGCGCATTGGTGGGTATCTTGAGCACTTGGTGGAGCGTGGCACTCTTGCCAGCGGCTGGTTTGTTGGGGATCAGTGCTTCTTGGTTGCCGCCAGCTGATCTGATGGTACGCCAAAAAGCCAAGCTCACTGAACAGCCGCTGAAAAATGATTGGAAGGAGGCGCTGTTCTTTCTTTTCGTTTTACTGTTTGCCTTACGGTTGCCTGATGACCTTCAAGGCGTTGGCCTATTTGGCAGTTATTTTGCACTCTTTGTGCTGGCAGCTAAGAGTAGTCAAACCTTCAACAACCTCCCAAAAAGACCGTTGATGCAGCGCAACCAGTTATTCAACAAGCAGTTTTTGTTGTATTTCTTTTTCTTTCTCTTACTGTTTGGCTTGCGATCAGCAAGGCTGATCAAGTCGAATGCCCTGTTTGAATGGGCGATTACTGGCTTCTTGTTTCTCTTTGCTTTGCTGCTGATCACTTTAACGAAACGCAGCCGCTCGTGGAAACAGCCACTTCATCTAAATGTGCTCACCTTCATTCGTGGGGTGATCGGAAACTTTCTTTTTCTTTTCGGCTCGGTGTATGTTACCGGTCGACATGGAGCACAAGCGCTAAGCACGCACGTTTACTTACCATATGCACTGGGCCTTTTTGGTGCCATGTTTCTCGGAGGAAAACTCGCTCATCGTTTAGAAAAACAGCTGATACCAACATATTTACTTGGGCTGATGGCAGGTGTTCTTCTGTTCAGCAGCGACACACTGATTCCAATAAGTTTATTCGTCATTAGCTTCTTTAATGCGGGATTGAATCAATGGCTCACGAAACAGTATTTGACGGCAAAACCCGAAGCAATTGAGCAGCAGAGTTTAGCCAAGTATGCCACACAAAGCAAAGGGAGTCTGGTACATCAATTTCTTTTGATGACACTCCTGTTTGTCATTCTTCGTTTTGAACATCAGCCGCTGGCTTTCTTGTTTCAGCTATCAGGAACGACGGCAACGAATCAGACCTCAAGGATCCAAAGCTTTTTAGAGCCAGCAAAATGGGGCTCGATTGCAGGATTACTGTGTTTGCTAGTAGGTGGATTGGTGGTATTTCGCCGACAATCAAAGAAAACAAAAGAATAAGCGTCTTTAGCAGTCACTATCTTGATTCAAGACAGTGGCTGCTTTTTTTGAAATCGCATAAAAACCGAACGTTCAGCGTTTTATCTTCCTTTATGATAGTGAATTTTATTGCACTATTTTCGAATAGCGTTAAAATAAGAACATCGTGTTAGTGAAAAAGGAACATTAAATGAACGGCTTTTTCCTGACAATGTCTTAGAGAACGGGGGAAATCAAACAAATGGCAACCATTCGCTATTTTAAAGGAGATGTTTTCCATACGCCAACTGATGGAAAACTAGAATATATAGAAGAAGCTTTGATTCAAGTCGATGACGCAGGGATCATCACGAAAGTTACTGCCAAAACAGATCAAGGGTATGAGGTAGAGCTGGCAAAAGCATCAGAGAATCTTCAGGCTTTATCCGAAGGCCAGTGCTTTTTACCAGGATTTGTCGATCTGCATGTCCACGCACCACAATGGCCGCAAGCAGGGATCGCGTTAGATGAACCGTTAAATGTCTGGTTAGATGAATGCACGTTTCCACTGGAGGCAAAATATGCCGATCCAGCATTTGCCAAAGCTGTCTATCAAGATTTGGTGGCACAGCTATTGGCAAGAGGAACGACAACGGTTCTTTATTTTGCAACGATCCATCTAGAAGCGAGTCTTCAATTGGCGAAGACTTGTGCCACTCTTGGTCAACGGGGATTAGTCGGAAAAGTCGTCATGGACGATCCCCAAGCCAATCCTGCTTTTTATCGAGACGCGTCAACAGAAGAGGCATTAGCGGATACAGAACGTTTTATTCAAGAAGTACAAGCAATCGCAAAGACCGCACCACAAGGCGTTTATCCTGTGGTCACTCCGCGATTTGTCCCCAGCTGTACCGATGAAGGCTTGGCAGGGTTAGGCGCATTGGCTGAAAAATATGATGTTCATGTTCAGACCCACTGCAGTGAAGGGCAATGGGAACATGACTTTGTTCAAGAACGATTTGGTAAAACGGATACCGAAGTGCTGCAAGATTTTGGCTTGTTGCGTGAAAAAGCAGTGATGGCTCATGGCAATTTCATCAGCCCAGCTGACGGTGTTCGTTTTGTCGAAACCGGCGCCGCAGTTGCGCACTGTCCCATCTCAAATGCCTACTTTGCCAATGGCGTGATCCCAATCAAGCGCTTGAAAGAACAAGGGGTCACGATTGGTTTAGGAACGGATATCTCCGGCGGTTTTTCACCGAGTTTGTATGACAACATCAAACAAGCTGTGATGTCTTCGAGAATGTTAGAAGATGGCGTGGATGTCACGCTTCCTCAAAACACACGAGGAGTAGCTGATTCTCGTATATCCGTGATCGATGCGTTCTCATTGGCGACAAAAGGCGGCGGTGAGGCACTGAAATTACCAGTAGGTGTCATCAAAGAAGGGTATGCGTTTGATGCGCAAGTGATCGATACGCGACAAAAAGAAAATCCTTTGCCTGACTTCGGTGTGTTTACTTCACCCGAAGCAAGATTACAAAAAATCCTGTACTTAGCAACGATGCAAAATATTCGCCAAGTCTGGGTCCAAGGAAAAAAAGTACACGAAAAATGAGGAGAATGAGACAGTGGAATCAACGAAAAACAAACATTTAACGATCGGAATGAACGAAGACATTCCCTTTGGTCAAGCAGTACTTTTAGGATTACAGCATGTGTTGGCAATGGACGTGTATGTGCCGCCATTTATTATCGCAACCGCGGTAGCGATGTCCTCTTCAGACGCATCAGGTTTGATCCAATCGACCTTTTTAGGAGCAGGGATCGCTTCTTTGATCCAGGTCCTCTTTTTCTTGAAATTACCCGTATGTCAAGGACCATCCTTTGTACCCGTTGGAGCGATCATCGGTATTTATTTTGGTGCCAACGGCATGGACACGGTGTTAGGTGCCAGCATTGTTGGTGCCGCAGCAGTCATTTTATTAGGCTTTACTGGCATCTATAAGTATATCGTTCGTCATTTTATTCCTACGATCGTCAGTGGAACGATCATCATGATCGTTGGTTTGACGCTGCTGCCAACGGCATTTACTAGCAATATCTATCCTGCCACTGAAACACTAAGTGCCAATCAAAACATGTTGTTAGCTGCGATTACTGCGGCGATTTTGATCTTGTTTTCCATGTTAGGCGATTATTTTCCAGGAATGGGAAAATACTTCCGAATCAGTTCAGTCATTATTGCTTTGGTTATCGGTACCGTGATTGCTTCCTTTATGGGAGGCGTTGATTTTCAGTCGGTGGCGGATGCTTCTTTCTTTAGTCTGCCAAAACTGGTATTTCTAAACTATGGCCTGCATTTTGATGTTTCAGCGATCTTAACGATGCTAGTGATCTATATGGTTCTCCTAGCAGAAACAACAGGAACTTGGTATGCGGTCAGTTCTGTGACAGAAGAACCTGTTACGGATGAACAGATCAATAAAGGCGTGATCGGTGAAGGGTTAGGCTGCTTGGTTGCCGCCTTAGTTGGAACGACACCTGTAACTGGTTATTCTACCAATGCAGGGATCATTTCGATCACAGGGGTTGCTAGTAAAAAAGTCTTTGTGATGGCGTCCATTTGGTTTATCCTATTGTCCTTTATGGGAAAACTTTCAGCCTTGATTCACGCAGTACCTTCTGCTGTCATCGGCGGCGTGTTCGCGGTCGTCTGCGTCATTATTTTGTTGAGCGGCTTTCGGGTCATTAAGAATGAAGAGTTTTCCGAGCGGGAGTTGTATATTATCGGGGTACCGTTGATTATTGCCATCGGCTTGTTGTTTATGCCAGCAGAAATCAAAGAATCCGCTCCTCAATTCTTACAATATTTATTAGATTCACCGATTGCTTTAAGCGCTATTGCGGCGATCATCATGAATAAATTGATCCCAGTGAAGAAAAAATAGAAAGTAAATGAGGAATGAGACCTTGTCTCGTTCCTTCTTTTGTTACAATCCTGTGTAAAAAGAGGGTTTTTTGTAATATAGGAAAGGTTTTCTAAGGTTAACTGGTTTACCTGAAAACAAAATAACTGTAATGTTAAAAATTACAACAGAGTAAAGCTTGATATGATAGGATTCTCAAATTCTTACGAAACGTAAGGCAACTGTCGTTTTCGTAATCATCTGTAATGAATTCTTTACCTATGAAATATTCTTCGATGTTAGACTTGTTTATGCGCTTGAGTCATCTCAAATGACGCAAAATGAGTTTCAAAGAAGGAGATTTAATTATATGAAGTCTTTAAAAACTGTTTTACTTAGTACAGCTGTCCTTGCCGGTTTCGGCCTTTTCTTAGGTGGGAAAGACGCCTTTGCAGACGAACAATACACTGTTCAATCTGGTGATACATTATCAACAATCGCTACTAACTTTTATGGTTATAGCTCTGATGATACGATCAATGCGATCGTTGAAGCAAACGAGATTGCTGATAAAAACTTGATTTTTGTTGGGGAAGCATTGATCATCCCTACAGATGGCACTGCAACTTATACAGAATCTGCAAGCACGACTGCTGCAGCAAGTGTACAACAACCAAGTGAACCAGCAGCTTCACAATCAAGCAACACACAATCTGCTGCTGCAAGCACTCAAAGCAGCTCAAGCTACAGCTCTTCAGCTAGCGGCTCAGAAGCTTCAGCAAAAGAATGGATCGCAAACAAAGAATCTGGTGGTTCTTACACAGCGACAAACGGACAATACTATGGCCGTTACCAATTAACCAACTCTTATTTAAATGGTGACTATTCAGCTGCTAACCAAGAAAAGGTTGCCGATGAATATGTAGCATCACGTTATGGTTCTTGGTCTGCTGCCAAAGCATTCTGGGAAGCAAATGGTTGGTACTAAGATTCTAAAATGAATCTTGTCTATGACATCTAGTAATCAATTGCCCTTATTGGCGAGTACAACTTACTCGCTGATGAGGGCTTTTTTGTATCTTCTGCGAAAGGTGAATGAATGTAACGCCGCTTACAGCTGCATGTAACGTCATTATCAGTCGACATGCCACTGATAAAAAATCCCTTTTTCCACGACAACCATGTATAATAGTAGGAAATAGAGCAGAAAGCGATTCAATCTGTCAAAATTGAGACAGAAAATGGCGATTTTGATAGCAGAAAGTGGGGGAAACACAATGAGTACATCGATTGAAGAAAAAATTGCACAAAAAATGCAGCGATTTCAAGCATTTGGGGAAGGCTTGCCGGGAGCCAAAGTCTATTATCGCGAAGATTGGGATGCAATCTACTTTGATTTAGTAGGAAAGCAGTTTGGAATCATGAGTCCACAACCAGAAGAAACAGCGTTTTTGACTTTGAAAAATCTGCCCGAGGTCAACGAAACGCTGCGAGAGCAATTTCCTGACGTCATCATTCCGGGGTATTATGCCAATAAGACCCATTGGAATACCATCAAGTTGGCATCTGATGCCTTGATGGAAGAAAACATCGAACAAATGATTTTGGTTTCCTACGATTTAGTCAAACAAAAACTGACAAAAAAACAAAAAAGTGAGCTGGAAAACAGCGAATTGTAAGTCAAAGATTTAGCGACAAAAAATAATCAAACCAGTATCGAGGATCATCATAATCCCTTTACTATTCGTTATTTTCGACAACATTTATGCAATATTTTCAAAGAGCTTTCATGAAAGCTCTTTTTGTTTTATTTGTTCGCTTGTTTCCCGTCGTGATCCATGGTAAATTGTTGTGCAACCGAAATTTTTTGGCAGTCTTTTCTGCTAAACACAAAGGAGTGGTACGTATATGGATCTGGTCTTACGCCATGTCAAAAAATACAAAGCGGCAACTGGCATTGCCTTATTATCGGTCATTTTAATGGTCGTTGCTGCATTATGGCAGCCGAAGCTCTTGCAGCAAGTGCTAGAATCAATTATTACCGAAAACAATGATGAAATGAAAAAAATTGGTGTGCAGCTGATTGGGCTAGCATTGCTAGGCCTTGTTGCAGGGATTATCAACACGATTTTTTCTGCGAAAGTGGCGCAAGGCGTTAGTGCCGATATTCGGGAAGAGATGTTTCGGAAAATCCAGACATTCTCATTTGGTAATATCGAAACCTTCTCGGCAGGAAACCTAGTGGTGCGCTTGACCAATGACATCACGCAAATTCAAAACTTAGTGATGATCTCGCTGCAATCGTTGTTTCGCATCCCGTTCTTATTTATCGGTGCCTTCATTTTGGCGATGACAACCATGCCGCAACTTTGGTGGATCATCGTCTTACTGATTATCGCTGTCCTAGTGATTACGGCACTCTCCTTTACACGGATGGGCAAACACTTTATGATCATCCAGAACTTGATCGACAAAATCAATGGGATTGCCAAAGAAAATTTGATGGGGATTCGTGTGGTGAAATCATTTGTTCAAGAAGAAAACCAGCTACAAGGCTTTTCCAAAGTCAGTGAAACGTTAACGAAACATAATATTATCGTAGGAACCTTGTTCTCTGTCATGATCCCCTCCTTTATGCTGGCAGCCAACTTAGCCGTCGTCGGCGCGATCTTCTTTGTCAGTGATCTAGCGAAAGATGATCCAACCTTGATTGGGGGAATTGCCTCATTCATGAATTATTTGATGCAAATTATGATGGCGATCATTATCGGCGGCATGATGATGATGATGACATCGCGGGCTGCAGTTTCGCTAAAACGGATCAAAGAGATTCTAGATACCGAACCGGATCTAAAATACCAAGATGTCCCAGAACAAGAGTTGTCTGGAAGTGTCGCTTTTGAAAACGTCAGTTTCCGTTACCCTGGGGATGAAAAAAATGCCCTAACGGCTATCAGTTTTACCATCAAACCTGGCGAAATGATTGGGATCGTAGGGGCGACTGGTGCCGGCAAATCAACACTGGCGCAGCTGATTCCCCGTTTGTTTGACCCAACGGAAGGTGTCGTGCGAGTTGGCGGCGTTGACTTGAAAGAAGTCAATGAACAAAGCTTGCGTAAAACGGTCGCTTTTGTCTTGCAAAAAGCGATCCTCTTTTCAGGAACGATTGCCCAAAACTTGCGGCAAGGGAAAAAAGACGCCTCAGAATCTGAGATGTCTCGCGCAACGGAAATCGCCCAAGCCAGTGAATTTATTCAAAAATTGACCGCTGGGTTTGAAGCGCCGGTCTCCGAGCGCAGCAGCAATTTTTCTGGAGGACAAAAGCAACGCTTATCGATTTCTCGAGGGGTGATCGGTGAACCGAAAATTTTGATTTTGGATGATAGTACGAGTGCATTAGATGCTCGTTCGGAAAAATTGGTTCGCGAAGCGTTTGAAAAACAATTAAAAGACACGACAACGATCATCATCGCGCAAAAGATTGCCTCTGTTGTGAAAGCCGACCGCATCTTCGTTTTAGATAATGGACGTCTGGTTGGTGAAGGAAGCCATGAATTTTTAGCCAATAACAATGCTATTTATCAAGAAATCTTCGCAACACAGAAAGGAGAGGAGTAACCATGACAGATTTGTTCAAAGCGAGTAAATTTTTCTACCATTACTTAAAACAATACAAGTGGTCGTTTCTATTCATTTTTGTGACGGTGATTCTGGCAACGTATCTGCAAGTGCAAGCGCCAGTCTTTGTCGGAGAAGCGTTCCAAGAGTTGGCGAATTATGTTGGTGGTTTGATGCAAGGTGTCGATGATAAATCAGCTTTTCTATCGATCATTTGGAAATTGTTGATTTTTTATGTCTTAGCCAGTGCAGCCAATTTTGTTTATAGTATCTTGTTCACGCAAGTGGTGGGGAAATCAACCAACAGAATGCGGATCGGTTTATTTAATAAACTGGAAAAATTGACGATCAAATTCTTTGATTCTCATCAAGACGGTGATATTTTGAGCCGTTTTACCAGTGACTTGGATAACATCCAAAACAGTCTGAACCAAGCATTGTTGCAAGTGCTGACCAATGTAGTCTTAATGGTGGGAATCTTGATCATGATGTTCCGTCAAAACGTTGAATTGGCATGGGCAACGATTGCTTCTACCCCGATTGCGGTCTTAATCGCGGTGATCGTGATCCAAAAAGCCCGCAAATATGTCGATCTGCAGCAAGATGAAGTCGGAAAATTAAACGGCTATATTGATGAAAAAATCAGTGGTCAACGAATCATCATCACCAATGGACTGCAAGAAGAAACCATCGATGGTTTTCTGGTCCACAACCAACAAGTCCGCGAAGCTACCTACAAAGGGCAAGTCTACTCTGGGCTGCTTTTCCCCTTGATGCAAGGAATGTCCTTGTTGAACACGGCAATCGTGATTTTCTTTGGTGGCTGGTTAGCATTAAACGGTGACTTAGAACGTTCCGTTGCTTTAGGATTAGTTGTGACCTTTGTCCAGTATTCGCAGCAGTATTATCAACCATTGATGCAGATCTCTTCTGGTTACAGCATGATTCAATTGGCGATCACCGGTGCGCGCAGAATCAATGAAATGTTTGATGAACCCGATGAGGTCAAACCAAAAGACGGGATCAAAGTGAAGGGCATCAAAGAGGCGGTTGCTTTGAATCATGTGGACTTTGGGTATGACAGTCAAAAATTGGTCCTAAAAGATGTCTCGATCACAGTCAACAAAGGCGAAATGGTCGCATTAGTCGGACCGACGGGTTCAGGAAAAACGACCATCATGAACCTGTTGAATCGCTTCTATGATGTGAATGGTGGTTCTGTGACCTTTGACGGCATCGACATCCGGGAGCTAGACTTGGATCTGCTGCGTTCTCAAGTGGGAATCGTTTTGCAAGAATCCGTGTTGTTCTCAGGGACGATTCGCGAAAACATTGCTTTTGGGAAACCAGAAGCGACTGAAGCCGAAGTCATTGCAGCAGCGAAACAAGCCAATATCCATGAGTTTGTTATGACGTTGGAAAAAGGCTATGACACGGAGATCACCGAAGAGAACAATCTTTTCAGTACTGGTCAAAAACAATTGATGAGTATTGCCCGAACGATTTTGACCAATCCAGAATTGTTGATTTTGGATGAAGCCACCAGTAACGTTGATACCGTGACCGAAGCGAAAATTCAACGAGCAATGGATGAAGCAATCAAAGGACGAACCAGTTTTGTGATCGCCCATCGCTTGAAGACGATTTTGAATGCCGACCGCATCGTTGTCTTGAAGGACGGCGAAGTCATTGAAGAAGGCAATCACCATCAATTGGTGGCGGCTGACGGCTTTTATGCAGAACTGTATCACAATCAATTCGTTTTTGAATAAGCGCAAACCAACGTAAAATCATCAAGAAGACACTAGCAGGACAGCCCGCAATTTCGTCAACCAATCGACGAAACAGCGGGCTGTTTTTTTTTTTAGGTTAAAGCAAGCGCTTCTTATGACGACAATGTCTATGAGCAGTTAGTGGTATAAGAGATCCGTTGATCTGATAAACAAAAAAGACCAGCCTTAAGCATGGTCTTCTTTGGTTTTTTAGTGATACGCAGCGGTTTGAGTCAACCACTCAATAAAATGGTCTGGCTGTTGCGTATCCTGTGCCACGATATTCCACTGCTGGTTTTTGCAGCGGGTGCATTCATGCAGCAGCTGATAGCCTTTTTTGGAATGTTGGCGATAGTCAATCGGTCGCATCAAGCCATGACAAGTATTTTGACGATCACCCGGGCGAATATCCACGTGTAACGAGTAGAGACACTGGGGACAATGGTTGCGGTAAGAACCATTGGTCAAGGGTGCCACAGGCGTACTGCAGTTTTTACAAACAAAGGTCGTATTTTCATCTTTTCTCATTTTGCTTTCCTCCAAAAGAATGATTTCTTTTGAGAGAAAAGGGTTCCGTTCGTTCTTCATCAGGCTTCTTTGGCTAGGGACACATTCACCGTCCGTAACGATTACTTCTGCTTCCAGCTTCATGCGATTTCGCAATCCGTACCACGCTTAGTTTTTTCGTATTGTGCTAAGCACTGTGTTGCGGCAGCCCACAACCCAGCAGTAAGTGTAGTCCAAAGTCACTGTCATTGGCGTCGTCCCCTAGAAAGCAATTGAGGAATGCTTTTTCATCGAGTACCTCCTATGTGTTTATGAGGGTATTATAGCAGAAATAAAGTGGTCGATGATTAAATGAGGACCGCAAAGAAAATATCGCTCTTTCAAAGAAGCTCGTTTTTCTGTCAACGAACTAAAAAAACTATAACCGCAAGCAGTTATAGTTTTTAGTTCGTTCCAAAAATAGAGCGGCATAACTTGCAAGTAAAATTTTGAGATTAAAACAAAAAATCAATATTAAGTATTTGTGCGCGTTTTAGGTATGTTTCTGGCGGTTTTTTATTACTGATGATACACTCCAATGCTGACCAATCGGCGAGTTTATACGCGTGTTTTTTTTCAAATTTTGTATCATCGACAAGCAGAAGGTTCTGCTGTGCCATACGCATAATTTTCTTCTTAAAAAGGGCCTGTGCAAAATTAGCCTCATAAATTCCCTCGGAGTCGATACCCGTAGAACTTAAAATAAACAAATCAATTTGAAACAAGTTTAGGAAAGAGTTGCCATAATCGCCAACAACACTTTCTGCATCTTTTATCGCCTCGCCGCCGATCATATATATCTTTGTCCCTTCTTGGCTTTCATGTAATAATTCATAGGCAATTTGTAGTCCGTTAGTAATAATTACGCTATTTGATAACTCTGACAGATAGGGAAGAAGCGCTTTGGCAGTTGAACTGGAATCGATAAAAATACTCATTCCTGGTCCTAAAAAGGTACTGGCAATCTCGGCAATGTATTCTTTTTCATGAATCATGACATTTTCTCGGTACCTAGTTGAGATCACATGGTTTCTTTCAACTTCAAGTACAACGCCTCCACGATATCGGCGGATCAAACCTTCTTTTTCAAGTAGCAGGAGATCTCTTCTCAGTGTAGAAAGAGAGCAGAACAAAGCTTTCTGTAGATCAATATTGTCCATCTTTTTATGCTTTTTTAATAATGTCAATATTTGTTTCCTTCTAGAATCTGTCATCCTTCTATCTCCTAGCAAGAATTTTCTTTATTTTATCATATATCGTTCCTTTTCTGTCCATAAGTTTTAAAACGGACAGCCATGTTGGCCATTTCCCCATCATTAATAATTGATGGACTACCGATATGAGTTGCTAATATATGAACCTTAGCACAATATTCTAGTTCTTCCAGTACGTTAAAAGCATCAAAAAGAGTTGTCCCTCCTGTAAGAACCCCGTGGTTGGCTAACAAAACTGCTTTTCTATTTTGCATCGCTTTGAAAGCATTTTGTGCAAGTTCTTCCGTTCCAAAAGATGCGTAGTCAGCACAACGGACGTTTTTGCCGGCGACAGCGATCATATAGTGAGAAGCAGAAAAAGGTTTTCTTGCCACAGCAAAAGCTGTTGAGTAAAGCGTATGGGCATGAATGACCGCATGGAGATCCTGGCGCTGTTCATACATAATACCGTGCATACGCCATTCGCTTGAAGGTTTTTTTATTCCTTCGATAATTTCTCCGGTACAGCGCATGAGAACAATATCTTGAGGGGCGATCTCAGAAAATGGAATTCCAGAGGGAGTAATCAGCATAAGATCTTTTTCCCGCAGATAAAGACTAAGGTTTCCGCCAGTTCCTAGCGTATAACCTAAATCAATAAGCTTATTTCCATAATCAATTAATTGCTGTTTTTGTTCTGAATACATTGTTATCCTACTTTCATTATTATTTATAGAATGCGTCAAAGGTTTTGCATGCTGCAAAGTCAGCACTTTCAAGATCTTTGGTTCCAAATCCATCAAAAGCGTGTGGTCGAAACAATCGTTCTCTAGGTATATTGTGTAAAGAAACTGGAATTCGCAACATGCTTGCTAAAGTGATTAATTCTGCTCCTATATGACCATGTACACTGGCACCATGGTTGCTTCCCCAAGAAGACATCACACGATAGACATCTTCAAATCCAGTTTCACCTAAATTAGGAGCAAACCAAATTGTGGGCCAAGTTGGATCAGTCCGATTGTTTAAAGTATCATGGATCGCCAAAGGGAGCACACAAGAATATCCTTCAGCAAGTTGGAGGGTGGGGCCGACTCCCTCAACCAGATTGATACGTATTAAGGTCAAAGGTAGCTCAGCTTGTAAATGATATTGACTGGAAAAACCGCCTCCTCGGAAGTACTCATAATTTGCACGACACCATTTCGTTTTTTCCAAACAATTTTTAATGTCTCGATCTGTCATATTCCAAAACTCTTTCATGGTAGGCATCCCGTCATTGTCTAGACTGCCGCCGCTTCCATCAAGGGCACTTGCACCTGAATTTAAAAGATGCAGGACACCGTTTGCAGCTTTTCCTGATAATTGATGACCAGTCAGCCGCTTGACAGATTCTGGACTCCAGAAAGTACGCACATCCGAGAAAACAGCAGCTTTATTTGTGAGTAAGCTTCCAAAAAGCATAGCTGCGGCATTACAAGTGTCATTTTCTGTCGCAAAAGCAATAGGCTGTTTTGGACCATTCCAATCAAAGGTACTTGTTAAAATCGATTCTAAAAAATCTCCGTTTGGCAACCAATCAGTCCATTGACGCTGACCTTGAAAGCCGCCAGAAATAGCATTTTTTCCTTTTGCTTCTTCAACCCAACCAAGTTCAGTTAAACGCGGATTTCCCAATAAAATGTCCCGAACGATAATGGTTTGCTTTGCAATAAAATTCCACTGTTCTGAATCTGGAATATAACGAGAATGTGTTATTACATCTGGATAATCTTTTCCTTTATTAACATCGATCCCCTCATTACAATACTCAGTAATCCATTCACGTAATTTCTGGTACTCTTTTTCATCATAGATACCTAGTTCAATTCGTCTTAGTATTTCGATCATATCTACGTATTCAACATGCATCCCTAAATATTTTTCAAAAAAAGATTGATCAATCTGACTTCCTGCAATCCCCATCGAGGAACTTCCAATATTCACATAGGATTTATTTTTTAATTCTCCCGCTGCAATACTGGCGCGAGCAAAAAGCAGAATTTTTTCTTTCACATCTTCTGGAATATTGGTATCATCATGGTCCTGTACTTCTTTTCCATAAATTTTATAAGCAGGCATTCCTTTTTGAGCGTAGGCACTCATAGCCGCAGCTAAAAACACTGCTCCTGGTCGTTCCGTTCCATTGAACCCCCAAACCGCTTTAAAAGTGTCAGGCCGAAGATCAAGTGTTTCGGTTCCGTAACACCAGCAAGGGCTTACAGTTAAAGTTGCAATGACGTCGTTTCTTGCAAATGCATCGTCTACAAAGCTGGCTTCTGCAAAACTGCCGATTGTTTTATCCAGCAGCATACATTTGACCGGCGTTCCATCCATATAAAACAAAGTTGATTCGATAAACTCCTTCACACTTACAGCCATCGCCATCGTTTGCTCTTCAAGTGCTTCCCTGACACCGCCTTGTCTGCCGTCAATAGTTGGTCTAATACCGATTTTTGGATGATTCATTTTTATTCCTCCTGTCTTTTGCTAAAAGAGATCTTTACTTTGAGAATAGCGATTGATATATCTTATAGGCATCCTCAAAAGAATCATTTTTTTTTGGATAATAGTGTTTGAGTGGAGCATAGTTTGCCACAAGCATAATCAATTCTTCTTGAGACTTTATTTCTTTTAAAGAGGTGTATTGTGCAAGCGCATTTCCTAAAGCGGAACTCTCTGGATAACATACTGTGATAGTACATTTGGTTAAGTCAGCAAGGAGTTGATTTAACCAAGAAGACCTGCTTCCGCCGCCAAAAAGAAAAATTGTTTGCGGCGACTGTGTTATCAAAGCTTCAAATATCATTGCGTATTTAAAAGCTAGGTTTTGATAAATTGTCGTGATTAATTCTTGCGGAGAGGAAAGTCGGCTATATCCTTGTTTTTGACCGTACGATTCCAATAGGGCGGTGAATTCTCCTTTCTTAGAAAATCGGTGATCGCCAGTGTCGAAATAAAAAGAGAGGGGTTTGGTATTGTTAAGCGGTTGTAAATCCTCGATAGTCAATGAATGCTTTTTTTGAATCGCTGTCAATGCTTCTTCGATGTACCACATGCCTAGTAAGTTTTTTAACTGCAAAATCTTTCCATCGCCTGATTGCTCATAAGAATAGCCGTTTTGTAAAGGATGACGTAGAGAAATCCCGCTCTCTTCTTTTTTTCCTAATACTGACCATGTGCCTGATGACAAGAAAATGCTTGTGTGTTCTGTGCTCGGTAATGCGTAGACAGCACTGGCTGTATCATGCTGCATAACGGAGTAGACTGGAATAGCCGCTTGCTCAATAGGCACAGTACCTACCTGTGTATAAGGAAGCACGATTGTTGAAAAAAGAGCAGGATCAATGTCTATTTTTTTTAGTAATTCACAGGACCAGTTGTTTTTCTCTAAATCGAATAATTGACTCGTAGAAGCAATCGACGTCTCGGAAAGCAGCGATCCTGTCAATAAAAAATGAATTAAGTCCGGCATCATTAATAATTTTTTGGCTTTTTTTATTTTTTCTGGATGTTTCTCTTTCAGATAGATAAGCTGCGAGCTGCTGTTAATGGATGCATTTTCTATTCCTGTTTTTTGACGAAAGAGATCAGGCAAGTCTCTTCCATAATGACTATTTTCTTGAAGAAGCATGGTTTGGTAACTTAGAGGATCCATCACTAATTGATTATTTTCATCAATTAGTCCAAAATCACATCCCCATGTATCAAAGCCGATACTTTGGATTTGATATTGATGGTAAGCTTTTGCAATAATTTTTTTGATGTTTCTTTTTATCTTTCTCATGTCCCAATGATACTCTTTAGAGCTTGATAGGTAGTATTGGTATTGGTCAAATCGGAAAACCTCAGCTTCTTCCAAGTAACCGTTCTCTAAACGATAAACAATGCCTCGAGCGCTGGTTGCGCCCAAATCGAATGCTAGTACAGCAGTCATAGTGTCCTCCTAATTTATAAATAATTTCGTAGGTCATAGTCAGTTTAGCGGATAAAACTGCTTTTTTTTAGTATTGAACAAATTTATGAACAAACATCAAGAATTTCTCCATATATAGCCAAAACAAGATGTAACCGATATCATTTAGGTGGTCGATCAATTTGAATTTTCGGGAGGATAACATGGCAGAAATTACAAATAGAAAAAAATGGTTCTCAGAAAGCAGATATGGTTTGTTTATCCATTTCGGATTGTACTCCGTAGCGGCTAGACATGAATGGGTTCAGACATTAGAAGAGATCAGTGTCGATGAATACAAAAAATATTTTGATCACTTCAATCCAGATTTATTAGATCCTAACGAATGGGCAAAAAAAGCAAAAGAGGCAGGATTCAAATATGTCATAATCACCGCAAAGCATCATGATGGTTTTTGTTTATGGGATACTAAGGAGACAGATTATCAAATTTGTAATACAAACTATCGAAAGGATCTCTTAAATGAACTAATCGAAGCCTTCCGAAATGTTGGAATGAAGATCGGTCTGTATTATTCTCTTCTGGATTGGCATCACCACGGATTTGAAGTAGACGGCTACCATCCTATGAGAAATAAGCACGAATATATTGAACGTCATCCTGGCGATATGCATACTTATCGCAAATTTATGTCAAATCAAGTCAAAGAACTGCTTAGTAATTATGGAAAGATTGATTATATATGGTTTGACTTTTCATATAAAAGTAGAGATTGGGGAACTTCATTAGGAAAAGGAGCAGAAGACTGGGGAAGTAAGGTTCTGGAAACACAAATTTTACAGTTGCAACCCGATATTTTAATCAACGATCGTTTAGGATTAGGTAGAGGTGTACAAACACCGGAACAATTTTCGAGAAACAAAGGATTGGAAGACGAAAATGCACTGTGGGAAACTGTTCAAACTTTAAATAATAGTTGGGGATATGATCGTGACAATCTTCAATTTAAATCAAGTGAGCTAGTTCTCAAACAGCTTATCGATACCGTATCGAAAGGCGGAAACTTTACTATGAACATCGGTCCGAATGCCAGAGGGTTGTGGGATGACCGAAGCGCATCTATCCTTTCAGAAGTAGGGCAGTGGCTTGTCAGAAATGGTGAATCGATCTATGGTTCAACTTCGTGCAGCTATCGCCCACCAATCGATTGCCGCTATACTCAAAAAGGGGATAAATTGTATCTTCATATTTTTAGTTGGCCGTATCGAACAATTCTATTGCCTGATTTAGGTGGGAAAGTTTCTTTTGCACGATTGCTTCATGATGGATCTGAAATACGTTTTTCAGATACAAAAAACTTAGGAGGAGAACGGGAAGCGACGACTGATCTTTATAAAGAAATCACAGAAGTTCATATTAAGGAAGCTTTAGATCCGACTATGCTGATGCTCAATGTTCCAATCATCAAACCAAATGAATTCGTTTCAGTTATTGAATTAACATTAAAGGGGGCGCTTGAATGAGTTGTGGGATTGTTTTGATAAGTCATGATGTATTCGCTGAGGGGATAAAGAAGACGGCGGAAATGATAATGGGTATTCAGGAAAATGTTGAATCTTGTGTTTTTTATTCGGAAGCCAGTCCGTTAGATTTCAAGAAGGAATTACAAGAGGTGGTAAATTGTTTTGCCGAAGAAGATGAAATTTTGATTCTTGCAGATATTTGGGGCGGAACACCTTTTAACTGTGCTATCCAGTTAAAAGAGACTTCTTCAAGAAACATTGAGATCGTTGCAGGAATGAATGTACCAATGCTGCTTCAAGCGTTTAGTTTGCGTATGAATGACAAAGTCTCCTTAGCGCAAATTGTAAATGATTTGCTGAAAGAAGGAAAAGAAGCCATTCGGTCCACGAGAATGATGGACAAAGAAAAAGTTTCTAATCTTACGCCCATACTTGAAAATGGTGACAATAACAAAACAACTCATCTCGGAATTGCACATGTAAGGCTGGATGAGCGATTGATTCATGGACAAGTAGCAACACTCTGGATAGGGAGTCTTGGTGTAAACCGAGTGATGATTATTGATGATGAGATCGTGGATGATGAAATAGCCAAAGCATCGTTAAAAACAGCTATTCCAGGAGGTATAAAGCTGAGCATTCTGAAAGTTGAAACCGCTGCTAGGCGTCTTAAAGAAGGTCTATACGAAGGACAAAAGGTGATGATCATTACGAAGACGATTCAAAGTATATTTAAGCTGATCGCTTTAGGTACACCAATCAATTATGTCAATCTTGGTAATGCGAGTGCAAAAGAGGGAACTATCCAAGTGAAAAAATCACTGTTTTTAAAAGAAGAGGCGATCAAAAAAATATTAGAATTGGAAAAGCGAGGGATCATTTTTACTGCTCAAATGGTACCAATGGAAGAAGAAAAAGCTTTTTCACAATTATATAGAAAGCAGGGGACGAGATGAACATTGAGATTTGGCAAATCATCGTTTTATCATTATTAGGATTCTATGCAATCGTTGAGAATTTAGGAATAAACATCTTTGCAAATCAAGCGTTGATCATGGGGACCATCACAGGACTTGTCATGGGAGACCTTGAGATGGGTTTAGCTGTTGGAGCAACACTACAACTTATGGGTTTGGGGATTCAAGCATATGGTGGTGCAAGTGTACCTGACTACATGACTGCAGCAATTGTCGGGACTGTCTTCGCAGTGACAAGCGGGCGAGGAGTAGAATTTGGTATTGGTTTAGCAGTACCAGTTGCTTTATTAATGATTCAACTAGATATTCTCGCACGATTCTGTAATGTGTTTTTCCAAAAGAGAATTGATAAAGCAGTTGATGAAATGAAACCAGCAAAAATAAAACGATATCATCTATTAGGTACCTTTAGTTGGGGATTATCCAGAGGCGTTCCAATTTTTCTCGTATTTAGTTTTGGAGAAACGATTGTTGAATTTGTTTCAAATGTTATTCCAGAGTGGTTGACAGGTGGATTGTCTGTTGCCGGTGGAATGCTACCGGCAGTAGGTATAGCCATTTTGCTGAGATATTTACCTGTAAAGAACTTTCTGACCTACCTGATCATTGGTTTTATAGCAGTCGCCTATTTGCAGATGCCGATGTTCGGTGTTGCTTTATTAGGATTTGCATTGGCGCTCTATCAGTTTAAAAAAATGACAACTTCTGTTGGTAATGGTAATTTTTCGGCCGTGATGAATGATTCTAAAGGAGGTCTAGCAGAAAATGAATACGAAGATTAGTCAAAAAGATTTAAATAAAGTTAGTATCGATTGGCTATACGGTAGTCAGCTGTCATGGAATTATGAACGTATGATGGGCGGCGGATACTTATATGCGATGCTTCCAGTCATTGAGAAGCTCTACAGTGAAGACAGCGAAAAACGAAAGGCAATGATGAAAGTTCACAGTCAATTTTTTAACACAACTCCTCATATGGGCGGATTTATTCTCGGTATGGACATTGCGGCGGAAGAGGCAGAGGGTTATAAAGCTAAAGATACAGTTGCAAGCTTAAAAACGGGTCTAATGGGTTCATTTGCTGGTGTCGGGGATACAATTTTTGGCGTGTTATTTCCAACGGTCTTTGGTTCTGTTGCATCTTACTTGGCTTTACAAGGAAATGCGATAGGTGTAGTGATTTGGCTATTAGTCAACATTGCGATTTTGGTTTTCCGATTTTTCACTGTTCGTATTGGCTATCATCAAGGTGTAAAGCTTGTAACCAGTATGTCTGGACATCTCAATGCTTTGACTAATGCTGCTACTCTGTTGGGGGTTACAGTCATTGGTGCAATGATTCCATCAGTTGTAAGGGCACCGATTGTGTTGACTTTTGAGACTGGGGAAGTCTCGTTAAATATTCAAGAGACATTGGATCAAATTATGCCAATGCTTATTCCAGCATTATTAGTTGGAATCATTTATTGGCTATTAGGGAAAAAACATGTAAATTCGACCCGAGCAATTTTAGGGATCATCGTACTATCAATTCTATTACGTGTATTAGGTGTGATGTAGACAACTGAAGCAGTATAAAAAGGAGTGAATTCAAGATGTTAACTTTTTTTGAAGAATGCAAACGATTAACGAAATTGCTGGAAGAAAATGAGTCGGGAAACATCACTAAAGCGGCAAAAATCACAGCTTCTGCAATTATGAATGGCGGAATCATTCAGTCATTCGGCAGCGGTCATTCCTATGCTGCGGCTATTGAAATCAGTGGAAGAGCCGGAGGCTTGATTACAACAAAAGTCATAATGGATCCTGCTGGCGGAATGTATGAACAGTGCGAAGGTGTTGGCAAGACATTGATGCATAAAGTGCAGATTAATGAATGTGATGTTTTTTTCTTAATATCGAATTCTGGTCGAAATCCTATGGCAATTGAGATGGCGAAAGAAATCAAAGAACATGGGAATAAATTGATCGTAGTAACTTCTTTAGATGTCTCAAAACGTGCGGAATCGAGACACAGCAGCGGAAAAAAACTTTACGAGTTTGCAGATGTCATTTTGGATAATCATTCTGCTTTTGGCGACGCTTCTTTGGATATTGACGGCCTTGATACAAGGGTCTGTGGAACGTCATCGTTTGCTGCAGTGCTTTTATTACAGCAAACAATGTATGAAGCCATTCAACTCATGGTTGAAGAAGGCTATGAGCCGCCGGTCTATCTAAGTGCGAATATTGATGGCGGTCATGAGCGAAATCTGCAGATTGAAAAACACTATGCAGAACGGATTTTTCATATTTAAATGCTGGCAGAAGTCATATTTAGGAAACGGCTTTCGGATGCCTAGAGAGGAGCAAACGATTGACTAGTGTTATCAAAGAATTTTGTGCAGAAAATTTGGAAACAATTGCAGCAGCCATTGATTCTGGAGCCAATCGAATTGAATTGTGTGATAACTTAGCGGTTGGGGGGACGACCCCTTCCTATGGAGTGATCAAACACGCCCTTGCGATTGCTCATTCTAAAGAAGTTCCAGTAATGACAATGATAAGACCGCGAGGAGGAGATTTTTCCTTTTCTGAAGAGGAGTCTGCAGCGATGCTGGCGGATATTACGATCTGTCGACAGCTTGGTTCCGATGGTGTGGTTTTTGGTTGTTTAAAAAATGGATGGATCGATGAGGAAGTAATGGAACGATTGATAAAAGCATCAGGGGAGATGCAAATTACCTTTCATATGGCTTTTGATGAGTTGACAGTTGAGAAACAGCTAAAGGCGATTGATTGGCTAAGTCATAGAAATGTTCATCGGATTTTAACTCATGGCGGTCCTGCACACAAAAGTATTGTAGAAAATTTTGCTCATTTGAGAAAGCTTATAGAATATGCAGCTGATCGACTGATTATTTTACCAGGGGCAGGGATAACTTATAGGAACGCAGCATCTGTTCTAGATGCATTGTCGATCAATGAAGTACACGGAACAAAAATAGTGCCGTTATAGAACATCCAAAAAGTGATGAACTGATCTAAAGCCGATCTGCTCGTGGTCAGATCGGTTTTTTGCTATACATAAAAGATGTCACCAACAGCACAATCGTTTCATGTTTGTGGCGATGAAGGATCTATTTATATAAGTTAAAAGTTATGTTGGGTATTTTTCGATTCGTGGTTAACACTCTATAAAATAATGAACTGGTTAATAGAAGCAATGAGGAAGATAAGAAAACTGCGGCAGTACCAAGCAGTCTGTAAATCGAATCAAGGGATAGGAAAGAAGCATTTGAAGCGATCACTCATGATAGATGGCGAAAAAAATGAATCACGAAGTTCGGAGAACCAGCAGGAGCGATCATTCGTTGTCAAGTGATAATTAGGGGGGAACGGATGAATATACTTAATCAGTCATGTTAATGTCTGAAGCATAAAAGACCAGTCCGGAAACTATCGGACTGGTCTTTTATGCTGGTTCGCAATCAAACAAGCAACCCTATGTCTGCAGCTTCCAGCGTATAGAATTAATCAAAGTACTCATGAAACTCACCATAAACAGCTTCATAATTTTCATCAACGAGGTCTAAATGACGAGAAACTAAATTTGCGATAAGGTCTGCATCTTTGGCTTTCAGCGCTTCATAAATATCCCAATGCTGCTGCAGGATGTTCATCCAGTCAAAGTCTTTTACTTTTAAGGTCAAATGGCGGTAGCGATTCAAATGAACATTTAAATCCAGCAACCAAGTATAAACATGTGTTTTATCGGTCACCAGGTAAAAAAATTGGTGAAACTCTTCGTCCAATTCAAAGAATTTTTCCGAGTTGCCGTTTTTTAGGTAAATCTCTTGCATCTCGACGATTTGCCGAAGGGATTCAATTTGTGCATCATCAATAATTCCAACCGCTTCAACCACAATAGCAGATTCTAATTTTTCTCGTACAAATTTTGCTTCCCGAACTTGCTGCATATTTATTTTGGAGATAAACGTTCCGCTTTGAGGTCTTATGACTAACAACCCTTCTCTTTTCAGTTGAAGAATGGCCTCTCTAACGGGAGTATCACCGATATCCAGCATAGACACAAATTGTTTTCTTGAGATTTTTTCCCCAGGCAATAATTCCAATCGAATAATCTTTTCTTTAATGATGTGATAAGCTTCATCTTTATAGCTTGCTATAGTCATTTGGCGTCTCCTATTTTTATTAATATATTAGTTTGTCTTTTCAGTATAACTAATAAAGATAAAAAAAACTATTGCAACCTTTGAAAGCGCATGCTAATATTCTAATATATTAGTTAACAAGTGCACATTTTAATTAATAGCAAAGGAAGAAGTTTATATTATAGAGAGAAGGAGAAACAGATGGAAAAAATAATGGCTACTTTTGATGGGGTCTTGGCAGGGGTCACGAAATTCAGTAATAATAAGTATATAAAATCGATTTCTGATGCAATGATGGCACTGATCGGTATTATGATTTTTGGTTCATTTGCAGTTATTTTTCGTGCATTCCCAATACCAAGTGTTGCGGAATTTTTCGTCACTATCGGACTTGATGTGTTTTTTGGCGCAATCAACAATTTGACGATTGGTGCAATTTCAATTTATCTTGTCTTTTTGATAGCAAAAAATTTGACGGCCAAATTTAACTTGGGAGAAGATGGTACAACTGTCGGGTTGATTGCAATCATGAGCTTCTTGATCTTTACACCATTAGGCAATTATACCGTCGACGAGGCTAATATCACTGCGATTCCACTTACTTGGATTGGAACGAGCGGTATGTTTTCTGCAATAATAATTGGGCTTTTAGTTGGTCGAGGCTATGTATTTATTAAGGAACGGAAGTGGACAATCAAAATGCCTGCGAGTGTCCCACCCATGGTATCGCGTTCATTCGAAGCACTGATCCCAACTATTTTATTGGGTACACTTTCCGGTTTTGTCGCGTACTTGTTTAGTCTTACTTCCTTTGGCAATCTGCATCAGCTGATTTTTACGATCGTTCAAACGCCGTTGCAAGGAGTCGGAAGTTCTATCTGGGCGGTCATGCTGATTATTGCTTTTCAACAATTTTTGTGGTTCTTGGGTATTCATGGAACGAATGTTATTGGACCAATCGTCACACCGATCTGGATGGCTTTGAATGTTGAGAATCTGACTGCCTATGAAGCAGGGCAGCCATTACCGAATATTGTTACTCATGCATTTATCAATATCGTTTGCTGGGGAGGATCGGCATTGGGACTGGTCTTGCTGATGCTGTTTGTAAGCAAAAGCCAACGCTATAAAGAGATGGGAAAAATTTCGATCATCCCAGCATTATTTGGTATCACTGAACCGGTAATTTTTGGAACTCCATTAGTTCTAAACTTTAAAATGGCTGTACCTTTTATTTTCAATAATTCGATTTGTTTAGGAATCGCGTACTTCTTAACCAATATCGGATTCATCGAACGAACGATTGGTGCACAAGCGATCTTTGGATTGCCAGTAGGGTTTCATGCTAGTATTGGCGGTAGTGTATCGATCATTATTCTGCAGCTTCTTTTGCAGTTGATTTTGTCGCCGATCCTTTGGTATCCATGGTTCAAATTGATCGATAAAGATGCATACTTAGAGGAACAAAAACATGCAGAAAGCAGGTAGATAAAATGTTGTATCCCGTGATGAATGAAACACGTTCGCTGATCGATTTAAGCGGCATCTGGCGTGTTCAAGTTGAAAAACAGAATGAAGCAATTGATCCAGCGAAACCTTTGAAAGATCCTTTCTTGATCGCGGTACCAGGGTCTATTGATGACCAAGTAATTGATGAAACAATTAGGAAACATGTTGGAAACTTCTGGTATGAAACAGAAATGATGATCCCGATTTCTCTAATGGATGAAAGAAAAGTGTTGCGCTTTGCCTCCGTGACTCATGAAGCAGTTGTTTATATCAATGGAATAAAAGCAGCTCATCATATTGGCGGATTTACTCCCTTTGAAATAGACATTGATTCTTTGGTTCATGCTGGGAAAAACGATTTAAAAGTGTGTGTTTCAAATATCTTGGATGAAAGTACACTGCCATGTGGATTTTATCAAGAAAAAAATGGCCGACCATCGGTAACACCTCGTTTTGATTTTTACAATTATTGTGGTATCCATCGTCCTGTGAAACTATACACAACGAAAAAAACATATATTGATGATATCGTGATCCATTATGAGTATCACGGTGGGGTAACAACGGTTCGGCCAGAAGTGTCTATTACTGGGAACTATGATACCATCAAGCTGAAAATTTGGGATGAAGACAATCAGTTGATCGCCCAAAGCAGTGATGTTGAACAACCGCTAGTAATCTCTGAAACTCGACTCTGGCAACCGTTGGATGCTTATCTTTATCGAGTGGAGGTATCGCTCTTTGATAAAGAACTTTTGATCGATACCTATACTGAAGAATTCGGTGTTCGAACGATTCAAATAAAACAGAATAAAGTCTATATCAATGATAAAGAGTTTTATTTTAAAGGTTTCGGCAAACACGAAGATTTCCCTGTATTAGGTAAGGGGTACAACGGCGCTGTTGCGAATCTGGATAAAAACCTTATGAAATGGCTGGGTGCGAATTCTTTTCGAACATCACACTATCCTTATTCAGAAGAAGAAATGCGGCTTGCTGATCGTGAAGGAATCGTTGTTATTGACGAGGTTCCCGGTGTGGGACTGTTTACTAATTTTCACGTAGATGTCAATTTGAACAATAACAAGAAGAATACTTGGGAAACGCTGAGAACACATGAGAACCATCACAAGGTGATTCAAGAGTTGATTGAACGTGATAAGAACCATGCATGTGTGGTTGTATGGGCGATCGCGAATGAGCCAGCGAGTCATCAAGAAGGTGCCGGAGCATATTTTAAACCGTTGGTTGAATTGGCTAAAGCATTGGACCATCAAAAACGGCCTATTGTGATACCAAACATCGTCAATGCATCGCCAGATTTAGATCAAGCAGCAGAACTCGTTGATATTCTTTGTTTGAATCGCTATTATGGCTGGTATATAGAGCACGGGGATCTTGACTCTGCAATGATAGGGCTTCGACAAGAAATTGAAAAGTGGCACGAAAAGTACCCTGATAAACCGATCATGTTTTCTGAATTCGGAGCGGACACGATTTCAGGCTTGCATTCACTCTATCGGACACCTTATTCAGAAGAATTCCAAATTGATTTTTACAAAGCCAATTTTGAAGTGCTGGATGCTTTAGATTACGTTGTTGGGGAACACTTATGGAATTTTGCTGATTTTGCAACAGCTGCGAATATTCGTCGGATCGATGGCAATAAGAAGGGGATATTTACTCGCGACCGCAGACCAAAATCGATTGCCTTTGAAATCAAAAAACGCTGGGAAGCACGATAAGAAAACATACCTTTACCCAACGGATGGCTCAAACAGCAATCTATACAGCAGATAGACTAAACGATGTCCGATTTCTTAAACGTATGGTTGCTGGATGCTCGAAAAATCAAGCGAAAGAATCAATGAAATTGCTGAAAAAAAGAGAGTGAAGACTCGCAAGGCGGTCTTCACTCTCTTTCGTTTGTTTCGATGACAGTTTCCAACTGCTGTTGAATCTGACGAAATATAGCTGTACTGATTTAGAATAGAGGATCAACAAGCGTTTGTCTATTACAAAAAGACTTAATAGTACTCCCCGTGGCGATAGTCCCATGAGTTGAAGTGATCAGAAAGGTACATTTGGATTTTTTCAACATCGAGTCCTTTACGGATCAAAACAGGTGCGGGAGTGATGGAGCGTTGGTCTCCTTGCTCAGGAATCAAGTTGCCGTCTTTATCAACGAAAGAAACCATGACTCCTTGCTCATAGCGGGTTTCCAGCGTTTTGTCTGGTTGGATCGATGCAACATAGTTGTTGCCTTCAATGATTAGATCGGCTTCTTGCGCGATTTGTTCACCGATCCCTTCAACAAGTCCGCGGTTTCCTTTGCCTGAAGGGTTCGCTGAGCTGGCGAAAAGCAATTTCTTTTTCTGATCCCAAAGTTCTTTTGAAATCTGCTCACCAGGGACACCGAATTTGATCACAAAACAGCTGGTTCCCCGAACGTCCGTCATCAATTCTTCTGAACCATCGTTTGGGATATAGGCTTTTCCTGATTCTTTCCAAGGCAAAATCGCACCGAATAACACGTCATTGTTCCAGCAAGTTTCGTAAACGGCGGCGGTTTCCGCATTTAATTCGGCTAATTCATGTAGCTGTTCCAATGAGCTGCAAAGAACGACGCCTGGTTTGTTACGCTTGCGATTCTTTGCTGAAAACTTGCGTTCCAGCCCTTTTTTATCAGAGACGGCAATGATATAGCCGACTTTGGTTGGGCAAACGATCACTTTGCCTTCTTCATTCAAATAGTTGATCGCACGTTGATTTGGTTCTCCTGTCCATGGGACTTGTTTTGTTTCTTTCACTCTCTTCATCCTCCCTGTCTTCCAATGAATCGCCGTCATGAAAAATATAACGGAATATTCTGAAAATTCTGATTGAATATGGTTACCCTTGATGATAAGGGAATCAATCTGTGTAGTCAAGGGGATTTACACCAGAATGTAAAAAGAGAGGAAGAGGAAAACCGTATATACGTCATTAGAGAATAGAGTGAATGATTGACAGCAACACTATTTTTTTCCGCTTTGTATGAAAAAATTGACTGTTTTTCATGTTATTTATATGGGAAGATAGGCTTATAGATAGAAGAACGCAATCAAAAGAATAGTTTTTTTGTGAAAGATGAGGAATATCATGAGTGAAAAGAAAAAAATACGCAAGCTTTTGTTGGCATCGATTGTCGCTGGGAGTATCTATGGTGGCGGTGCCTTGCTTTTTGGGTTGCTGGTCAGTTATAACGTCCTCTTGTTAGATGGGGTCTATACATTGATTGGTGCAGTGATGTCACTGATTGCTTTGTACGTGGCAAAATATATCCAAGCCCAAGATTTTGAACGTTTCCCATTCGGTAAAGAGGCATTGATGCCATTAGTGGTATTTATTCAATATAGTATCATCCTGCTGATCTCAATTTATGGGATCATTGAGTCTGCTTTTAGTTTATTACACGTCAGTGATGGCATGATTGATCCAATCGGTTTGTATTTCTCGCTGGTTGGTACGATCTACTGTTTCTCTTTTTACTTGTACTTAAAAAAGAAACCACTGACCCATCCCTTTTATTGGGTGGAACTAGAACAATGGCGTTTCGGCTTTTTCTTTAGTCTGGGTGTCGTCGGTTCATTTCTTGTGTCCTGGCTGATCCAAGCCAGTCCCTATGGGAATTTTGCGATGTATGTCGACCCAATCATCTCCATCGGGATCACCTTGTTCTTTATCCAGCTTTCGATAAAAGAGTTGAAAGCAGCGATTTTAGAATTGACTTCCTCTACCCCAAAAGAAGAACTGCGGGAGACCATCATGACGATCGTTGAAAAAGAATTGCGCGCAGAAGAAGTGGTGGACTTTGTGTTACGTACCGCCAAAGTCGGTAATCAAGTCATTGTGGAATTAGATGTAGTGATTTTACCTGCAACTCCTCTCGATACAGTAGGTCAGCAAGATCCCTTGCGAGAACGATTGAATCAGGCAATCAGCCAACAGATTTCCGGTTATTCCCTCTGGCTAAACATAAATTTTGTCGGTGACATCAAATGGGCGTATAGTGAGGAGTAAGAATGGCTGCAAAGCAGCTTGAATAAACCGTGAAAATAACAGAGAAAAGAGGAAACAAATGACAATTCTGAAAACCTATGGAAAAATCACCGCAGCACTTTTCTTGTTAGCGGCAAGCATCAATTTATTTTTAGGACCGCATCATGTGGCAGCTGGCGGTGTCAGCGGAATCGGTATTTTATTAGAGTCAGCACTCGGTTGGGATCGAGCGGCTGTGATCATGGTCTTGAATATTCTCATGCTTATTCTTGCCTATGCCTTTTTAGGGAAGGGGCCTTTTTTGAAAGTCCTCTATGGTAGTTTTGCTTTTCCAGTAGCAATTGCTTTAGTCCCAGAATATATGGTGGCTGAAGACCGGTTGCTTTCCGTGATTTTTGGCAGTGCAATTTTTGCTTTAGGAGTAGCGATTTTGTACAAAAATCAGTCTTCCAGCGGCGGCACAACGATTCCACCGCTGATTTTCAAGAAATACTTTAATTTGAATCCAGCGATTGGCTTGCTGGCGACCGATGCGATCGTTGTTTCCATGAACTTGTTCGTTTTCGGGTTTGAAGAGTTCTTGTTTGCGATCTTATCGATCGTGATCACCTCTGGTGTGATGACCTACATTGAAACCGGCTTTAACCGAAAGAAATCTATCATGATCTTAAGTGAGAACCACGTGAATGAGATTCGAGAAGCGGTCTTTGATAAAACAGCTCGGGGTGCGACCCTGTTGGCTGCCCAAGGCGGTTACCAGCAAGCCGACAAGCAAGTGCTGCTGATCGTTGCCAGCGACCAAGAGTTTATGCAGATCAGACAAATCATTGAGACTATTGACCCAAAAGCGTTTGTGATCGTCAATAATGTCTCGGAAGTACTGGGGCAAGGTTTTAGTTATCATCCCATTGAATGATGCGAAACACAGTCAAATTCTGCTATGCCTATTACAAAACACAGCGAAGTGAACGCCACTTCACTGTGTTTTTTTGTCTTGTTCATTTAACGCAGTAAGGTCAAATCAGAAATGGAACAGTCTAGAGAAAATACTAGCCTTTGTTCGCAGGGAAGAATCATTCTTGCGAACAAAAAAATTGCAGGTTTCTCTCTTGAAAATGCTTGCATTTTTCTTTTGTGTAGATTAGAATACTAATATATCAGTTTGTGTAATTTAAGGAGGATATTCATGTTTGATCACAATGTCTTGAAAAAGGCGCACGTCATTTTTCCTGCTGAAAAAAAAGCAGCGATTGATGCTCAAACAGCAATACAGCCGAGATGGCTTCATTTTGGCGGAGGAAATTTATACCGAGCGTTTCATGCAGAAATCGCACAATCCTTGATTGATCAGAACGAATTATCGAGCGGCATCGTTGTCTGCGAAACATTTGATGAACAGATAATCGATCAAGTATATACACCTTATGAGAATGATATTCTGGAAGTGATCATGCATGAGGATGGTCAATTAACGAAAAAACTTTTGCAATCGACAGCTGCCAGTTATTATTGTCATCCATCTTGCACCGATAGTTATCAAAAGGTACGTCAGCTGTTTAGCGATCCTTCTGTGCAGCTGGTCACCGTAACAATCACAGAAAAAGGCTACGGCTTAAAAGACAGTCAGGGGAATTTTTTGCCTGTCGTACAAGCGGATCTCGCTGCGGGTCCTCATCAGGTCAACCATACAATGAGCATTTTGGCTAGCTTTTTATGGGATCGTTTTCAGGCAGGGGCACTTCCGATCGCTATGGTCTCTACCGACAATTTTTCGCAAAATGGGCTCCGTTTCCAAGCTGCGATTGTCACCATTGCAAAAGAATGGCAAAAGCTGGGGCATGTTTCAGAAGCGTTTGTCCGATACTTAGAAAACAACGCGCAGGTGACGTTTCCGTGGTCAATGATCGATCGGATTACGCCAAATCCTTCAACAGCAGTTGCAGAAGAATTAGCAGCAGCTGGCATTCAGCAGCAGCCAGTCATCCGTACCGACAAAGGAACGAATATCGCTCCGTTTGCTAACACAGAGGCGACTCATTACTTGGTGATTGAAGATGATTTTCCAAATGGTCGCCCGAATTTGGATAAAGCGGGGGTGATCTTGACGAGTCGAGAGATCGTCGACAGAACCGACAGTATGAAAGTCACAACTTGCTTGAATCCACTGCATACGGCAATGAGTTTGTTCGGCTGTTTACTCGGCTATACATCCATTGCTGCGGAAATGATGGATCCAGATATTGTCGCTTTGATCAAAGGAATCGGCTATCGTGAAGGCTTACCGGTAGTGGAAGATCCAGAGATTATTCAGCCAGAGAAATTTATCGATGAGGTGGTCGGTCTTCGTTTACCGAATCCCCTGATTCCTGACACCCCACAGCGGATCGCCGCAGATACCTCACAGAAAATCGCCATCCGTTTTGGCGAAACCATCAAAAAGTATGTGGAGAAAGAAGGCTCGGCTTCTGAGCTGACTTACATTCCCTTAGCGATTGCTGGCTGGTTGCGTTATCTCTTAGCGATCGATGATGAAGGCCATCCATTTGTCCCAAGTCCTGATCCCCTCTTAGCAGAATTGCAAGAGATTTTACGGGAGTGTCAGTTGGGGACAGCCGCCGATGTTCAAGGGATCATTCGACCAATCTTAGCAAATCCGCAGATTTTTGGTTTGGATCTCTATCAAGCAGGAATCGCTGAAAACGTGGGTCACTTGTTCACTAAGATGCTAGCAGGAACCGGCGCAGTCCGTAAAACATTACATGAAACAGTAGAAGGGATCGAATAAAAAATGGAAATGACATTTCGTTGGTATGGAAAAGAATACGATAAAATCAAGTTAGCAGATATCCGTCAAATTCCTGGGATGAAAGGCATCGTCGGCACACTTTTTGATTTGCCTGCTGGAGCAGTTTGGCCCAAAGAACGGATCAAGGCGCTCGTGGAAGAAGTCGAAGCAGCTGGACTTTCTCTGAAGGTGATCGAAAGTGTCAATATTCATGATGACATCAAGATTGGCTTGCCTTCGAGAGACCTGTATATCGAAAACTACAAAGAAACGATTCGTAATTTGGCAGCATACGGGATCGAAGTGATCTGCTATAATTTTATGCCGATTTTTGATTGGATCAAAACGGATCTCGATTATCGCTTAGCCGATGGCTCTTCTACGATGGCATTTGAAAAAGCAGGGATCGACAAAGACCCAGAAGAGATCGTCAAAGAAGTTGAGGAGTCAAGCTCTGGCTATACCTTGCCAGGCTGGGAACCAGAACGTTTGGCACATGTCAAAGAATTGTTTGCTGCGTATAAGGATGTCGATGATGACAAATTAAGAGAAAACTTTGCTTATTTCCTAAAAGCCATCATTCCCACCTGCGAAGAGGTCGGCATCAAGATGGCTGTTCATCCAGATGATCCTCCCTATTCGATTTTTGGTCTGCCGCGTATCGTTAAAAACCGTGATGATCTGGATTGGGTCTGCAACGTGATCGACAGTCCGTCAAATGGTATCACACTTTGTACTGGCAGTATCGCCGAAGACCCAGCCAATAATGTCTATGAGATTTTGGCTGAGTTTTGTCGCCGGGATCGGATTCCTTTTGCCCATGTTCGTAACATTCAATACTTGGGCAATGACAAAGACTTTTATGAAGCACCGCATCTTTCCTCTGAAGGCTCGTTAGACATGTATCAGATCCTAGAAGTGATGTACAAAAATGGCTTTGACGGCTATATTCGACCAGATCATGGGCGAATGATCTGGGGAGAAACGGGACGTCCAGGCTATGGCTTATATGATCGGGCGATCGGCGCTTCCTACTTATTAGGGTTGTGGGAAGCCATCGACAAGAGCGTGGGGCGTTAAGAAAAGGAGCGAAAAAATGTTTTTAACTGACGATTTTATTTTGAAAAACAGCTTTGCCAAAGAGTTATACCATGGGTATGCAAAAAAGCAGCCGATCATTGATTACCATTGTCATTTAGATCCGAAAGAGATTTTCGAAGACCAAAACTTCACCAATCTGACCCAAGCGTGGCTGGCGGGGGACCATTACAAATGGCGCTTGATGCGAGCCAATGGTGTTGCAGAATCTTTGATCACTGGCGATGCTGACGACTACGAAAAATTCTGTGCTTGGGCGCAGACCTTGGAGGCTTGCATTGGCAATCCCTTATATGTCTGGACCAATTTGGAATTGAAGCGAATCTTTGGTATTGATGAGCGGTTGACACTAGCCAATGCAGCAAGCATTTGGGAAAAAGCCAATCAACAGTTGCAGACGAAGGAATTTTCACCACGAGGGCTGATCAAAAAGATGGAAGTTGAGGTGATCTGTACGACGGATGATCCCATTGATTCGTTGACGTATCATCAAAAGCTGGCAGAAGAATCCTTTGCTGTGTATCCTACCTTTCGTCCTGACAAAGCAATCAATCTGCAGAATTCAGAATTTCCAGCATACCTTAAGCAATTGGCTGCAGCTGCGAGCAAAGAAATCACTAGCTATCAAACGCTGGTTGAAGCATTGGCCGTACGTATTTTTTACTTCCAGCAACGGGGCTGTCGTTTAGCAGATCACAGTCTATCACGTCTTGGAGAGGAAGCCTACGATACCACTGCACTTGAAGCGATTTTTCAGAAGCGTTTGACTACTGGGACACTGACTAATGAAGAAATCAGACAGTTTCAAACCGGTTTGCTGATTGACTTGATGCGCCAATACGCAAAGCAAGGCTGGACCGCGCAATTGCATCTGATGGCGACTCGCAACAACAGTCAAAAACTTTTCCAACAACTAGGACCTGATAGCGGCGGTGATGCGATGGGGGACGATCGTCTAGCGAGGGGCTTAAGTCGGACATTGACGCAGCTTCAGGCGGAAAGTTTATTGCCGAAGACGATTTTGTATTCACTGAACCCCAAAGATTATCCAGTGTTGACTGCGCTGATGGGGGCGTTCCAAGAAGAGAGCAAAGGCAAGCTGCAATTAGGCTCTGCTTGGTGGTTCAATGATACGTATTCTGGTATGCGACATCAGTTGACGACCCTAGCAGAAGGCGGGATTCTTGGAAACTTCGTCGGCATGCTGACGGATTCTCGCAGCTTTTTGTCTTATCCACGCCACGAGTATTTCCGGCGGATTTTGTGTCAGGTGATCAGTGAATGGGTAGAAGACGGACAACTACCAGCAGATGAAATATATTTAGGGCAGATCGTCGCAGATATCTCTTATCACAATGCGAAAACCTACTTTGATTTTCCAAACTAATGACTACTCGATTCGTTCTTGGCTTGCTAGAGAAGGAATCGAGTGTTTGTATGGCTATTGCTAAAGTTGCGTCTGTTCATTTACTATTGGCAGGGAATCCAGTACTATGATAGAAAGAATCAAAGAAGGAGCGAACAGTATGAATCCATTCTATGAAGAAGTCTATGCGCTGGCGCGGCAGATCCCTTTTGGTAAAGTCGTCTCCTATAGTCAGATTGCGTGGAAATTGGGACAAATCAACGGCACGCGAGCAGTCGGTCGAGCGATGCGCTTGAGCCCTCAGGATGTCCCTGCCCATCGAGTCGTGCGGGCAGATGGCGTCTTAGTTGGTCCCACCGCCAATGGGCGAAAAGCAGCCCTCGTCGATGAAGGGGTGGTCTTCAAAGCCAGTGGTCGTATCGATATGAAGGCTTGCAGTTGGTCCATGAGCGAGATCGCTCCCGCTCAAATGAAGGAGCCATTATGAAAAAACGTGAATTTATCGTGCAAGATCTGTTGAGTAAAATCTATCAGGAAGAATTTTCTGCCGGCAAATTACCCAACCAAAGAACCCTTGCGCAAACCTATGGCGTTTCGCGGTTTACGATCCAGCAAGCAATCAAAAACCTTGAAGAGATCGGGATCGTCAAAGTGGTACAAGGTTCAGGGATTTTTATCCATGAAAAATGGGTCAAAAACCCAATGATCTTTAATTCCTTGACCCGCACCCCTTATGACCGCATCCATTCCAAAATGATTTCCTTGAATAAGGCGGCAGCAACGTTGGATGAACAGCAGATTTTCCAAATAGGCCCAGACGAGGAAGTCTGGACCTTTGAACGAGTGCGGATCGTCAATTACAAAATCGAACAGCTGGAAACCTCTAAATTGCCCGTCAGCCTATTTCCCGAATTGACACAAGAAATCGTGGAGCACTCGATCCAACGCTATGTCGAAAGCTGCGGATACCGCATTTCCCACTACATCACAAGCTATACCCCCATCACCACATCGACCGCGCAATCGGGTATTTTATTGTGCAAGCGGGGAACACCGGCAATGCAGATCAGCAATCGGGCGATTTTAGAAGACGGCCGCGTGTATGAGTTCAGCAATATCGTTGCCATTGATTATGCCGTGACCTACATCCGTCCCTTTGACCGTGAGATCCATCGCTCACGCATCGATTGATTTTTAGGAAAGCAAATGTGCCAGTTGCGTCGTCTTTACCCAGAGAGAAGAAAGACATCCCCTGTCGATTGGACAGGGGATGTCTTTTGTTGTGTTTAAGGAGTGATCAAAGTGCCGTCTGGTGTACGGCTCTGGGTCCATTCGTGAGGACGGTAAACCACGGGAAATTCCGCAGCTGCTGCTTCATCGAACGTGATTCCGATCCCACTTTTCTCGATGGGATAAAAATAGCCGTTTTCAGGTTGTGGACTACCACCAAAGACCGACTGGGTATTTGCTGGGATCGCAATCGTTTCTTGGATCGCGGCATTGTGGAGATGGATATTTAGATGGGTGTTGACGGCTAAGCCGACAGGGCTGATATCAGACGGCGTATGCCAAGCGATCCGAATGCCCATCGCATCGCAGAAGTGAGCCAATTTCAATGCTGGCGTGATCCCACCGATTTGTGAGACATGGGCACGCATAAAGTCAATCTGTTGATTTTTGACTAGCTCTTGCCATTCCATCGGATTATTGAACAATTCGCCGGTCGCGATCGGGGTCGCCGACTGGCTGCGGAGTTGCTGCAACCACTTGTTTTGATCCGGCGGCAAAATATCTTCTAGGAAAAAGAGATTGAAAGGCTCAGCGGCTTTTGCAAATTGAATCGCTTGGTTTGGATGCAGCCGTTCATGCACGTCATGCAGCATTTGAAATTGATTGCCGTATCGTTCTTGGATCGCAGCAAACATTTTCAGTGTTGTGTCCATGTAGTCTGTTTGATCAAAATAGGAACCAGCGATGGGCTGATCGGGTGTTTGCAGTTGGCTAGGATTTCCACCATAAAAGCCTAATTGGCAACGGATATAGCGATACCCCTCAGCCAAGAAGCGATCGATTTCTTGATAAAGGTCTTCGAGATTATCTGCCACGGCATGGGTATAGGCGGGAATCGCCGTACGCGCTTTTCCACCTAACAGTTGATACAATGGCATATCGGCTAATTGTCCCTTGATGTCCCATAAAGCCATGTCGACTCCTGAGATGGCATTGTTGGTGATCGGACCATTCCGCCAGTAAGAATTGACATTCATCACTTGCCAAAGATCTTCGATTTGATTGGCATCGCGGCCAAGTAAGAGGGGGCGTAAATACTCGTCAACGACGGTTTTTACGGCTAGTGGGCGAAACTGGAAGGTTGCGCAACCTAACCCAGATACGCCTTTGTTCGTTTCTACTTTAACGACAACAAGGTTATGACGATCAGGTTTGATCGCAAAGGCTTTGACGTCGGTGATGATCGTTGGTGTCATTTCATTCACTCCAATTTTTGTCTCTAGTTGCTATAGCCATTGAAACATGCTTGGCAACCGCTGTCAATTTGGTCTAATAAAAACTGGATATACACCATAAAACCAGTCCAATTTTTGATTGATTTATAATGAAACGTTGATATATAGCGTTTTTATTCTGTTTTTATCAAAAAAGGACTGGTTTTACAAGTCTGTGTGAGCATGCTACTATGTGTGTGAAAACGGAAACACCTGAAAGGGCGCCCGTCAAAAGGATCAGGACCGTTAGCAAACAACAGGGGGAAAAAAAATGACCAAAGAAGACATCGTAAAACAGATCATTAAAGATGTTGGCGGATCAGACAATATCAACAATGCATGGCACTGTATGACTCGCTTGCGTTTTGATTTAAAGGATGAGAAAAAAGTCGACTATGCGGCGTTAGAAAAAACACCCAAAGTCGTAGGAACAAAATATCAAAGCAATCAGCTGCAAGTAGTGATAGGAACGGATGTTGCTGATTATTATGCACCTTTAGCAAAAGAATTAGGTCTTGATGAAGCGAACCAAGGGGAAACATCAGAGAAAAAAGGAGCCGTTTCCTTATTTATGGATACCGTTTCTGGCGTTTTTGGTCCGATCGTTCCAGCTATCGCTGGCGCAGGAATGATCAAAGGATTGATGGCTGGATTGGTGGCATTGAATGTCATCTCTAATCAAACAGATACCTATTTAGTGATCGACATGATTGCGAGCGGCGTATTCACATTCTTGCCATTTTTTGTTGCTGCTTCTGCCGCTCGGATTTTTAAAACCAATCAATATTTAGCGATCGCAATCGCGGCAACACTGCAATTTCCAACGATGACCAATGCGGTAGCCGAAGGGAGCATTTCCGCCTTTCGTTTGTTCGGCGTATTGCCAGTACCCGTCTTTAACTATGCAGGGACAGTGATTCCCATTATCTTTGCCGTGCTGGCGCTCAGTTATATTTACCGTTGGGTCGATAAACTCTTACCACAAGTGCTGCGTACCGTTTTTACACCGACGATTTCGTTGTTTGTCGCTGGTATCTTGACATTAACGGTCATTGGCCCAATCAGTATCCATCTAGGAAACTTATTGGCTGCTGGCGTGGCTGGATTATTCACTATCTCGCCTGTCTTAGCAGGAATCGTGGTAGGGGCGATTCGACCAATCGCAATCTTCACGGGACTGCATCATGCCATGACCCCGATCGCTTTGCAAAACTTTGCCAATCAAGGATATGATATGCTGATGCCAATGATGTTTATGGCAAATATGGCAATCACCGGCGCAACAGCAGCTATTTATTTCAAAGTCAAAACCAAAGAAGAAAAATCGATCATTCTATCGTCGGCGGTTTCAGGATTGTTAGGGATCACAGAACCTGCGTTATTCGGAATTTTGTCGAAGTATAAAAAAGCCTTTATCGCGGCAACAGTTGGTAGTTCTGTAGCTTCTGCCTTCATCAGTTTCTTCGGTGTTCGTATTTATGGGTACATTCTTTCAAGTATCTTTAGTTTGCCAGCCTATATCGGGGAATACTTTATCTACGCCGTTCTAGGGATCATCTTGGCGATCGGCTTATCCTTTGCCATGAGCTGGTTCTTGGTACCAAATCAAGTAGCAGAAGGCGATCGTTACACCAACGAAGTTGATCTGCATGCCGTGACCCATGGTGAATACGTCCCATTAGAAGATGTACCAGATGAAGTTTTTTCAACGAAAATGATGGGAGAAGGCTATGCCATCGAGTCACAAGATGGCCAAATCTTTGCACCAGTCAGTGGCGAAGTCACCACTGTGTTCCCTTCAAAACATGCCGTCGGGATCAAAACCCAAAACGGCGTTGAAGTTCTTGTGCATATGGGGATCGATACAGTTTCCCTTGGCGGTCAAGGCTTTGAAGTCTTTGTCAAAGCTGGGGAGCAAGTCACTCCGCAAACCAAACTGGCACAAATGGATCTGCCGTTTATCAAGCAGCAAGGCAAAGAAACCATGGTGATCGTTTTGATCACCAACATGGATCGCGTGCAACAATTTTCTGGAAGTACTGATTTAGAAGGCAGACACCAAGCCGGTGCATTACTGGAAAAAGTCGTTTTGAATGCCTAATAAAAGAAAAAAGATGAGCTTCGTTAACGAAGTTCATCTTTTTTTCTTTGCAATTAACTACGCAGCCCGCGGCCTTTTTGGATCAAGTACCAGCATACGCTGTATAAGACGACAATGAACAAGACCAAAATACCGATGGAGAGGAAAATCGGGACATCGATGGTGCCCAAAAAGCCGTAACGGAAACCAGAGATCATATACACGATCGGGTTGACTTTGGAGATCGTTTGCCAAATTGGCGGCAGCATGCTGATGGAGTAAAAGACGCCTCCAAGATAGGTCAATGGTTGTAAAACAAAGGTTGGCACGATGGAAACATCGTCAAAGGATTGGGCGAAGATCCCATTTAGCAACCCTGCTAATGAAAATAAGATGGCGGTCATGACAAGGGTTAAGACAACGATGACCCAAGAATAAACATGTAATGGGACGAAGAAAAGGGAAATGATGGTCACCAATGTGCCCACCAAGATACTACGTCCAAGTCCGCCAAAGACAAAGCCCCAAATGATGACGTGGGTAGGGACCGGCGCCACTAAGAGTTCCTCAATGTTTTTTTGAAACTTCTGTGAAAAGAAGGAAGATGACACGTTAGAGTAAGAACTAGTGATCGTCGACATCATGATCAGCCCAGGAACGATAAATTCCATATAAGAAAAGCCGCCCATTTCGCCGATGCGGCTGCCGATCATTTTCCCAAAGATAATAAAGTATAAGGAAGTAGTGATGACGGGTGGGACGAGGGTCTGCACCCAAATCCGTAAATAGCGGTTGGTCTCTTTGACCGCTAAACTTTTTAAGGCTGTAAAATAAAGACTAAACATGGTTTTCCTCCGCTTCGTGTGATTCTTCGGTGATTTTCAAAAATAGTTCTTCCAAGCGATTGGATTTGTTGCGCATGGAGAGGACATTGATCCCTTGCTGACTGAATTGGGCAAAAAGATCGTTGACGCCTTGATCTCGAGCGACTTCAACAGCGATGGTCTGTTCATCTTCCATTTGGATCGGATACCCAGTGATCGTTGGTGCTTGCTTGATCGGTGCGATATCAAAAAGAAAGGTTTCAAATTGCAGTTTTGCCAATAAGGACTTCATGCTGGTGTTTTCGATCAGTTCACCAGATTGGATGATCCCGATGTTGCGGCAAAGCATTTCCGCCTCTTCTAAATAATGGGTCGTCAAAATGATCGTTGTGCCCTTTTGGTTCAATTCCCGCAAAAAGCTCCACATTTCCCGCCGTAATTCGATATCGACACCTGCCGTCGGTTCATCCAAAATCAATAGCCGTGGTTCATGCATCAGGGCACGAGCAATCATCAAACGGCGTTTCATCCCGCCCGACAGCATCCGCGCACGAACATTGCGTTTTTCCCACAAATTCGACTGCTTCAAGTATTTTTCGCTGCGCTTGATGGCTTCGTTGCGAGGGACACCATAATACCCAGCTTGATTGACAACGATCTGCTGGACCGTTTCAAAGGGATTGAAATTGAATTCTTGGGGAACCAGACCAATCTGTTGTTTGACTTGGACCAATTCTTTGTCTAAATCGTAGCCGAAGACTTTGACGCTTCCCGAAGATTTATTGACAAGAGAGGTGATAATGCCGATGGTGGTGGACTTTCCAGCGCCGTTTGGGCCTAACAAGGCATAAAAGTCGCCTTCTTCCACCGTCAAATTTATGCCCCGCAACGCTTCAACGCCGGTAGCATAGACTTTGCGTAAATCGGTTAGTTCTAGTGCATAGGTCATGTTTGTTTGAACTCCTTCTATGTATGATGGTTTATTCTATCATTTTTTTTCAAGAAGAACCGCATGATTTGATTTTTTTCATTTGATTAGATAACAATTGTTGCTAATCGATGAAAAGTGGAAAAGAGGCAAAAGAAAAAACGACCATTTGATCGTTTTTTCGATAAAGTCGATTGTTAGCATAAATACCGTTCTGGTCGTTCTGTCTGTCCTAATAAGTAATCGACAGAAACATTATAGAGGGAAGCCGCGTGTAGCAGCGTCAATACATCGGGTAAGCGATCGCCTGCTTCGTATAAGGTGTAATCGGGGTAAGACACATCGAGATGCTGGCATACTTCTTTTGGGCTCAATCCGCGTTCTTCTCTTAAAAATTTGAAGCGGCAACGCAAGGTGTCTAATAAAAAAGCTTCTTCTAATGTCACTTTGCGGTCCTCCTTAAAAAATAGCGCTTTTTTTCGCACTGTTCTCTTTTTATTGTACCAACAAAAGCAAAATATGCGAAGTGATTCACATGAAGGGCGATCGGTTTTTGTCAAAAAGTGAAACAAATGACTTGCTCTGAGACGCGTTTCATACAGTATGCTTGATTTATAAAAAGGAAGGCGGGATGGAAACATGAATACATACATGAAGAAAAATGGTGCGGAATGTTGTTATGTGACGTTGGCATTTGATGGACAACAACTGGTATTGACGAAGCCAAAAGGGTTCTTTCAAGAACGGTTAGTAGAAATTCCTGTGGATGAGATCAGTCACTTGACGTGTGATGAACACTTCGGGTCTCAGCGCATCGGATTTATCCATCACAACGATTACTATGAATTTTATACATGTGGGCTAAGTGTGATAGACTATATGAAAGAACAATTATTCGTTTAAGGAGCAGTGAGTCATGGCAAACATTCGGGATATTGCACGCTTGACCGGCTATTCGGTCTCAACGGTTTCACGAGTCATTAATAACAATCCTTATGTCAGTGAAGAAAAGCGTCGTAAGATCCTGGCTGTCATGGAAGAGGTCAACTATATTCCGAATTACACGGCGCGGGCATTAAGTGTCGGCAAAACCAAAAATATCGGTGTGATCCTGCCGTTTGTCAATCATCCCTATTTTGATCGATTATTGAGCGGCATCACGACAGCAGCGTTTGCTCGTGGCTATAAGGTGACGCTTTTAGCCACGAACTATGATCCGCAAGTAGAGGAAGCATATTTGCAAGAATTTGCGGCGAAAAGATTTGATGCTTTGATCATTACCTCGCGGGCGAATCCGATCGAAACCTTATTGCCTTATCGTTCATACGGACGCATCGTCTTTTGTGAAAATATCTCGTATTTGACTGACGGCTGCACTTATATCGATCGAGAGGAATCGATCAAGGAGGTCTTCACGTATTTTAAGGAACAAGGCATCCAGAAAATCGGCGTGACATTGGGACGTAGCCGCAAGCTCAGCAGCAATTCAAAAATCACGGTCCGTTTGGCTCATGACTATTTTTCGACCTTTTCCGAAGACTTGATTTTTTGGGATTGCTTGACGGAAGAAGATGGCAAAGAAGCGGCTGCTTATTTTGCAGATAAAGGAGTCGAAGCGATTTTCACCAATGGGGATCATGTTGCTGCTGGGATCCAGTCGCAGGCGCCGGGAGAATGGCTCGTGATTGGACGGGACAATCTATACATCAGCGAGCTGCTGCAGCTTTCAACGATCGATCATCACTTGCAAGCTTGCGGGGAGACTGCCGTCCAATTGGCGGTAATGGAAAAAAGCGGCAACTATCGCATGCCCTATGAGTTCATCAAACGATAGCTACAGACGAAACGATGCGCAAACAGTGCCCCTGAGCGGGCAGTGCTTGCGCATCGTTTTTTTAATGGGATTTGGTGTAATGGTCAATGATCTGTTTCAACAGCTGCGCGCTGCCGACGCCTGCTTTTTGATCGTAATAGGCGGTAAAACGCTCGTCTTGAACGTACATTTCCCCTAAAGATCGGTGATATTCTGCTGAGTAAAAGGGCGCTGCTTGTTTAAGCCATGCTTGATGCGCAGCAAAAGCCTTTTCGGCTTTGTCAGAAGGGATTCGTTTCCCTTCCTTTTCATTCAATAGCTCTTTTATCATCTGCAACAAGCGGTTTTCGTTGTCGGTCAGTGCTTGATAATCGACTTGGGTCATCTGCTGCCACTTTTGGTTGCTTTGTTCGATGATTTCCTCACCGTAGGCTTCTCGTAATTCGGCACCGTAGTTCGCTTCGTTTTCACGAATTTTTTGTTCCTTAAAATAACGGAATTTCTCTTGATCGGTCATCGTCTTTTCTCCTTCATAATAATCAATTGTTTGCGCTAAGGTGGTCAAAAGACTGTCCAGGGCTGCTCGCTCTTGTAAAAGCTGTTGGTAATGCTGCAACAAGACCGTTTGGATCGATTCCTGTGGCTCATCCAAGATTCCGCGGATCGTTTCTAATGAAAGCCCAAAAGACTTAAAATATAAAATCTGCTGTAGGCGATCGACTTCCTGTCTCCCGTAGATACGGTAACCAGCTGAGTTGGTGCGTTGCGGTTGTAACAACTTGATCTGATCATAATACCGCAGGGTACGGCTGCTGACTCCTGACAGTTTAGCTAAGGCACTGATCGTATATTCCATCGGCTTTTCCCTCCTTACACCTGTATCCTAAAGGTTGACGTAACGACAAAGTCAAGAAAATTTTTTTGCGTTTTTTAAAATGTGCTATAATTATAACAAAGAAAGGAAGATAAGATGCAAATAGTTTTTTCTGATATTGATGGGACGTTCCAAGAAATGGGGCACCCGATTCATGAGATCAATAAAGAAGCCATCCGTTGTTTGCAAGACCAAGGGGATCACTTTGTGTTTGTCACAGGGCGAGGATTTGAGCTTGTTCAAGATATGATGGCGGAAGAAGGCCTTTCCTGCGATGTGATTTTTGGAAACGGCGCTGGTCTGATGGTAAAAGGAGAAGCGCCTGTTTTGACGCATACCTTGCCCTATAAGACATTGGCGCAAGTGATTGGTATCTTAGAAACAGAAGAGGTTTTTTATTTCTTACATACTGACCATGGCATCATTTCCCCACAAGCGCATTTGTATGAAGCGCAGTTTCAAGAAAGCCGCAAGCAGTTACTCGCGGAGTTAGGGGAGCGAGGACAAATCATCGCTGACTACAAATATGAGTTTTTTTACAACGAATGTCTTCATAAAGACGACGTGCTGCAGTTTATGAAGGAACATCCAGAGATAAAGGTCATCAAAATCGAACTGATGGAAGCGTCAGACGAAAAAAGAGAACGGCTGCGGGCGATGATCCAATCAGAAACGGCTGCGATTTTTCAATCCTTTGTCCAAACACTGGAGATCGTTGATCCATTGGCGACCAAAGGTGCCGCGATCCGTTCCTTTTTAGAAGCTTTTCCCGCTGCCAAAAGCTACGGGATCGGTGATGGTGAAAATGACCTTGCGATGTTTGAAGCGGTGGATGTTTCTTTGGCTGTAGCAAATGCCAGCCCAGCGATCAAAGCAGTTTGTGATCGAACCATTGAGCGCGCGGAAGACGGCGGTGTTGGCCGCTTTATTTTAACAGAATTAGTTTCGAGAGAGGATGTTGTGCATGAAGTTGATTGAAACCCCAGTAAACCAAAATCTAAATATGGAAACTTTTTACCCGAACATCTCCAAGTATCTATTCGACAAAATAGCGATCAAATACTATAAATTGTACTCGCTTGATCGGACGCAGATTCTCTATGTGGATAGTTTTGATACGATTTCTTTAGTATTGATCAACAATAAAAAGAAAATCAGTCGGGAAGAAGTCGACACAGCGATTCATCGTTTGCTGAAGGTCGATCGCAAAGACGTGACCGTCAATGTTAATATTCGTAAAGAAATGGAAGCAAGAGGCATCACCTTTTCTAAACCGAGGAAAGATGTCATTCTTGTTCAATTGCCTGTGAAAGAATAGTAGTTGAAAGAAGTTGGGACATGCACGTTGCAAGAGCAATCAAACGTTGAACAAAGGGGCGACCTTATACGCGCGCAGGAATGATGCGCCAATAAGTAGGAGGCTGACCCATGCTTTTGAGCAATTTGTTCTCAGATGGATTGCCTTGTACTAGCAAAAACCCAACTTTTTTTTGAAAAAACAAGATTTTCTGTCTTTTGTGTTTTTTTTGCTATAATGAGAAGAAGTAAGCTAGAGGGAGTAAGAACATGCAGAAATTATTTAAAGATGACAGCTTGACGCTGCACACCGATCTCTACCAAATCAACATGATGCAAACCTATTGGGAGTTAGGCAGAGCCGATCGTAATGCGGTGTTTGAATGCTATTTCCGTGACATGCCTTTTGAAAACGGCTATGCGATCTTTGCCGGTCTGGAACGATTGATCGACTATTTGAACGATTTATCCTTTTCAGAAACGGATATTGCCTACTTGCGAGAAATCGGCGGCTATCCAGAAGCCTTTTTAGAGTATCTAAAGGAGTTCAAGTTTGCTTGTACCGTTCGTTCTGCGTTAGAAGGCGATTTAGTCTTCAACAATGAACCGATCATTCAAGTAGAAGGGCCGTTGGCACAAGCACAGTTGATCGAAACGGCGTTACTGAATATGGTCAATTTCCAAACACTGATCGCCACGAAAGCGGCCCGCATCAAATCCGTGATCGGCACGGATCCCTTGTTGGAATTTGGTTCACGACGGGCACAAGAATTGGATGCAGCCATTTGGGGGACCCGAGCGGCTTATATTGGCGGAGCAGATGCGACGAGTAATGTGCGGGCAGGGAAGATTTTTGGCATCCCAGCCAGCGGAACCCACGCCCATTCCCTCGTGCAATCCTACGGCAATGACTATGATGCATTTATGGCGTATGCCCAAACCCACAAAGATTGCGTATTCTTAGTCGATACCTATGATACATTGCGCTTAGGTGTGCCAAATGCGATTCGTGTGGCCAAAGAGATGGGGGATAAGATCAATTTCTTAGGTGTGCGGATCGACAGCGGCGATATGGCGTATATCTCGAAAAAAGTCCGTGAACAGCTGGATGAAGCGGGATTCACGGAAGCCAAAGTCTATGCTTCCAATGATCTAGACGAAAATACGATTCTAAGCTTGAAAATGCAAAAGGCGAAAATCGATGTGTGGGGTGTCGGCACCAAGCTGATCACCGCTTACGATCAACCGGCATTAGGCGCGGTTTATAAACTGGTGGCCATCGAAAATGAGCAGGGAGAAATGATCGACACCATCAAATTATCCAGCAATGCTGAAAAGGTTTCGACTCCTGGGAAAAAACAAGTTTGGCGGATCACCCGTAAATCTGACGGCAAGTCAGAAGGCGATTATGTCACGCTATGGGAAGAAAATCCACAAGCAGAAGACGAACTGTTCATGTTCCATCCTGTTCATACCTTTATCAACAAAACAGTGACGAACTTTGATGCGCGACCATTATTGCAAGACATCTTTGTGGATGGCCAGCAAGTGTATCAAGTGCCTGACTTAGAACACATCAAAGCCTATGCGACGAATTGCTTGGATTCCCTTTGGGACGAGTACAAACGTGACTTGAATCCACAGAAATACCCAGTCGATCTTTCGCAAGAATGCTGGGATCATAAAATGCGCACGATTGAAAAAGTACGCAAACAAACCAATGGCGCGATTTTGTAATCCGCAACTGCGCTGGTCCTAGGATCAGTCAGCTGCTTCAAAAAATAAGAGGAGGCGTTTCTATGACCATGCAACAAGAAATTATCAAAGAATTAGGAGTCTTACCGACCATCGACCCGAAAGAAGAAGTTCGTAAGAGTATTGATTTTTTAAAGGCGTATCTGCAAAAGAATCCGTTCTTGCATACGTTTGTCTTGGGGATCAGTGGTGGACAAGATTCGACGTTAGCTGGACGGCTTGCGCAATTGACGATGGAGGAAATGCGCAGCGAAACTGGGAATCCTAACTATCAGTTCATAGGGGTACGCTTACCTTATGGGGAACAAGCAGACGAAGAAGATGCCAAAAAAGCGCTAGCGTTTATCCAACCAGACATTGAGCTGCGGGTAAACATCAAAGCCGCCGTCGATGCGCAAGTACAAGCGGTGGAAGAAGCAGGGTTAGCGGTTTCCGACTTTAACAAAGGCAATATCAAAGCCCGTCAACGGATGATCACGCAATATGCCATTGCGGGTGAAAAAGCAGGGGCTGTTCTGGGAACAGATCATGCTGCGGAAAACATCACCGGCTTCTTTACGAAGTATGGGGATGGCGGAGCCGATATTTTACCACTATTTCGTTTGAATAAACGCCAAGGCCGTCAACTCTTGCAATACTTAGGCGCGCCAGAAGCGTTGTATACAAAAGTCCCAACTGCGGACTTGGAAGATGGCAAACCTTTAGTGGCAGATGAAGCAGCTTTAGGAGTGACCTACAACGACATCGATGACTATTTAGAAGGCAAGGAAATTTCGGCTGAAGCCCAACAAACCATTGAAAACTGGTGGAACAAAACGCAACACAAACGCCACTTGCCAGTCACGATTTTTGATGATTTTTGGAAATAAACGAAACCAATGATTGAGTTCCATTCGGATAGAAAGAAGAGTCTAGGGGGCAAGAAACCTTAGACTCTTTTTTTATGAGGCTTGCTTTCTTTAAAAATAACAAAAGCTTCTTACCTCGGCTTTACTTTCTTGCCTCGAAAGCATAAAATACGAGGGTACCTAGAATGTGTAGAAAAGGAGGAATGTTCCTTCGTGAAAATAAATAGCCATCCTTATCTGAAGATCGCATTAAAAGGCATCGCCATCGTCCTGTTGATCATTTTCAGTAATTTATATTTGCAATGGTGTCAAAACAATCTTTCCGTTGAATTAGCTCTGAAATTTGCCTTTTCGTGGCATACAGCAAAGTTTTTCTTGGCTTGTGGGGTGCTACTGCTGGTGTATGGGGTGTTTGCCAGCTTGGCAGGTTCGGTACTGATCGGAGGCGTCTTTTATAGTGTCGTCATCGGAATCTTAGGATATGCCAACCACACAAAGATGGTCTATCGCCAAGAACCAATCTATCCCGATGATTTAAAGATGGTCACTCAATTCGATCTTCTTCGAACCATGATCGGCAATGGCGCCTTTTTCTTAGCCATCCTCTTCGCTCTGGCGGCGATCGGAGCGATCGGCTGGAGTATCTATCGCAGCCGCAAATTAAACCTGCGTTTGCAAGTGATGCGAGGAGCGGTGCTGGTCGTATGCTCGCTGGGCTTAGTCTATGTTTCTCACTTCAATGACAGCAACAACCTTTTACGCAAAGCCTACAATCAGACGGCGCTCTGGATTCCGTATTCACAAAAAATGAACTACTACAATACGGGATTCATCGGTGGGTTTTTGTACAACCTGCGGGTAGATGCCATGACGAAGCCTGAGGGGTATTCAAAAGAAGCGATCCAAGCGATTGCGGACACCTACAATGCACAGGCTGCGGAGAAAAATCAAGACCGTGAAAGTGAAGCACCAAATATCGTCTATGTGATGAGCGAGAGCTTTTCCGACCCGAGCCATTTAAATGGCTTGTCGATCACCGGAGATCCGTTGAAAGACTATTACCACGTCGCCGATCAAACCATCAGTGGAAAAATGCTTTCGCAAAATTATGGAGGCGGTACGGCAAACATCGAGTTTGAAGCGTTGACTGGTTTTGCCATGGGCCTATTGAATCCACAGATGACAACGCCTTACACGATGCTGGTGCCGAAATTGACGCAACTGCCATCCTTGGTTTCTTTCTTGGAACAGTCCGGGTATACGGCAACGGCGATCCATCCTTATGATACATCGATGTACAAACGCAAGGATGTCTATGGGGTGATGGGGTTTGAACAGTTTATCGATCAAGAGACGATGACCTATACCGACAAAATCGAAAATAATCCTTATATCTCTGATGAGGCGGCCTACAAAGAAGTGCTGGCTTTGTTGGAAAACGATCAGCAACCGCAATTTGTCCATTTAGTGACGATGCAGACCCATATGCCTTATGCTGGCAAATACGATACGTTGAATTACCAAGCGAGCGGTCCGGGCAATATGGCTTCTTTGGAAAACTACCTGCAGGATATCTCTTATAGCAGTACAGCGTTGAAAAACTTTGTGGCTGAATTAGAGCAGCTGGATCGGCGAACGCTGGTCGTCTTTTGGGGAGATCATTTACCAGGCATTTATGACGATGAGATCAAGGATCAAAATGAAACGGCTGCCCTGCATGAAACCGAATTTTTGATGGTTGATTCGCAAGGGAATTTTGCGCCAGAAGATGTACCAGTAACAAGTCCTTTTTATTTTGCGCCGAACCTATTAGAAGCCAGTGATCAACCAACCAGCGGGTTTTACCAGTTGTTGTTGGCCTTGCAAGATGAGTTGCCGGCTTTTGAACTGGGTCAATATTATCAAGAGGGACAATGGCAGACGACTCTTGCGTTGGATAAAGAAGCCCAAGAAATCTATAATGCCTACAATTTGATCCAATATGATGTGCTACAAGGAGAGCAATACAGTTTAACGACTGGTTTGTTTGACTAACTGAAACATAAAATAGCGCCTTATCCTGTGACTGACACTGGGATAAGGCGCTTTTGTTTGTGTGAAGTTATAATTCCTGCCATTTACGATTTTGATCAAAATCATTGGCGGCGGCGTAGGCGTCTTGAACGATCGCTTCAGGGTAGCCCATGACTTTTAAGAGGGCAATCGCGTTGCGGCTCAAGGCAGGACCGGATTTGACCTTATAATCAAAGGAGATGCCGTCATCTTCCGTGACTTGTTCAGAAAAATGAATGTTGCGGCAATCATTTTTCAAAATTTCAGTCAGCTCAATATCATGGGTAGCGACAAAGGCCAATGATGGGTAGGCTCGCAACCAATGGATGATGCTAGCAGAAGAAGCGATTCGTTCCACCGTATTGGTTCCTTTTAAAATCTCATCAACAAAACAATAGCAGCGCTGTTTCGTGGCAACGGTATCTAGCAGGCGTTTGATGGATTTGATCTCCGCCACGAAATAGCTGTCGCCTTCAAATAGATCATCTTCGACAGCCATCGAGGTAATGACGTGACCAGGAACCATCGTAAAGGTTTCAGCTACTGCTGTCTGGATGGTTTGTGCCAAAATACAGTTGATGGCGACACTTTTGACATATGTCGATTTGCCTGAGGCATTGGAGCCAGTTACAAGGGTATTGTGGTTCCAAGTGACATCATTCATGACTGCTTCACTCAGAAGGGGATGATACGTACCCGTTGCTTCTACACCTCCGCTTGTTTGGAAGGTCGGTAGGCAAGTGATGGGCATATACGTGCGAAAATTTAAAATGGCGGCTGCGACTTCCAATTTTCCCAGCAAATTCCACAGATCGATGGCTGCTTGTTGGTGTTTGGCCAGAGTAGTGGTGACCGTTTGATAGGAAATAAACGGCAGCATAAAAATGATATTGATGTATTCAAACAACATGTCTCCTTCGCTGCCGTTTTTGGCACGAAACGAAAAGGCGAAACGAGTGATCTTTTTTAATGGTGCCAAGGATTGTTTGATCTCATCTTGGAGGGGCGTGTTGATTTTAGCGATCTGACTGCCACAGGCAATCGTTTGAACCAAATAGCGCATGCTGTTCAGTTCTGTTTCCAGCTTGGCTTTTTTGATGGAGTAATAGATCGTATTGAAAACGACACTGACCAACGTCAACAGGAGGCCTTGGACAATCCCCAGCAGGAGCAGCAAGATGCCGACTAACGGCAGCACACCTAAAAAGACAAAGAACGGCAGAGAGCCGATCGATTGCGCAGCTTCATTGGCCAAGTAGGCTTTTGAGAAATTATCATCTTGTTTTCCTAAACGAGCAAACGTATATTGGGATTGTTCGCGTGCGGCACTGTCAGCAGCAAAAAAGTCGATCAATTTGGTCAGCTGTTTGTCCGTCTTGAAGCGAAAATTGCGTAATTGCTGGTACAATGCTTCTGAACCAACACTGGAAAACGTCAGATTAATGGACTCAAACAACGAAAAGCCATCCAAGTCATACCAAGTGATGTCATCGACCTCGCTATCAAAATCGTGAAACTTCTTCTCAGTCAGCCAAGCCTTTTTCAAACTCGCTTCTTTATCAAAGCGGGGCTGACGGGGAAGCTTTCCCCAAGCAAGCCGAACGTAACGGCGTACTTTGTATCGATTCCAGATATCTAGTGCGGTCAAGATGAGAATGCTGGCGAGTATGATCAAAATGACCATCGTTTGTGGTTCCATATGCAAAAGTCCTCCTAATGGCTAATGAATGCTGGCTAAAGTTAAGTGTTGCTGTGGGCAGGATCGATTTCTTTCAAACAAGCATAGATCCGTTCAATATCTTGGGTCGTGCCTCGCAGCTCGAAATCCGCTAAGAACGGGATCGAAAATTGCTCCGCATATTGCATTGCGGTCAAGCAATATTGATAATTGAAGTTTTTGTTGCCACTGCCGATCACGCCTAAGCAAAGAGCTGCGTTGTTTTCATAGTCAATGTATTCCCGCATGGTTTCTGTGAGAATCTCCTGGTCGCCGTTATCGACGCCATTTCCACCTTCTAAATAGGTAGGGACAAAAACCACATAAGGTTCGTCTTCTTGTTCAAACACACTGTTGTCATGAATTTCTTTGGCTTCCCAAGTACTCGGAGTGTCTTGCTGATCCGCATAGGCCAACAAGCGGTTGACGAATGCACGGGTATTTCCAGAGATTGAAATATAAAGTAGTTTCATTTTTTTCATCACCTTCCGCTTTCTAGTATAACAGAAACCATTTATGAAAAGAGGAGAACTTCGGCAGTCTTTTCTAGTAAAATGCAGCCAAAGGCTTTAAACTGAGAGAGGAGTCCAATACAAAGGAGTGGCAATAATGTTTTCAAAAATGCATCATGTGGCGATCATCGCCAGTGATTACCAGCAGACCAAAGAATTTTATGTAGAGAAATTAGGCTTTGAAGTGATTCGTGAACATGCGCGCCCAGAAAAGAAAGATGTAAAAATCGACCTGCGCTTTGGGGAATCAGAAATAGAACTGTTTGTGGTGGAAAACCCACCAGCAAGACCAAGTTTCCCCGAAGCAGCTGGCTTGCGGCATTTGGCATTTGCGGTGGAAAATATTGAAGCAGTCGTGGCAAAGTTAGCCGCCAAAGGAATTGCGTGTGAACCGATTCGTTTCGATACCTTTACGAATAAGAAAATGACCTTTTTCCAAGATCCAGACGGCTTGCCGTTGGAATTGCATGAATAAATAAGGAAAACTTTGTGTGGATCCTTTGTCGATTCAACTTGGTTTTTCTTGAGAGAATTGTTATTCTATGTATAGAAGCAAGGAGGAGAAAACGTGATAAGATTTGCAAAAAAAGAAGATCGCTTTGTCATGGCTGAACTTGTTTTAGTCATTTTAAAGGATATGGAATTGCCCTTTGTCAAAGAGATCGGTGAAGCAAAGACCTTAGAGATCTTGGCAGATGCCATGCTAGAACCCGACTATCGTTACGGCTTTCGCCGTGCGTTGGTCAATGAGATCGACGGGGAAGTTGCAGGGGTCGCCTTTGGTTACCCAGACAAAGAAGAGGCGACGATCGATCAGCCTCTAGATAAAGTGCTGGAACAGTACGGTTTGAGTAAAGACATGAAGCTGTTTATCGATGAAGAAACCTTACCAAATGAATGGTACTTAGATACCATCTGTGTGGCTGAGAAATTTCGTGGCAAAGGTGTCGGCTCAGCCTTGTTAGAAGCGTTGCCGAAAATTGCTTCTAGAGATGGCTATGAGGTGATCGGCTTGAGTGTGGATCGAGCAAATCCCCATGCGAAGCGGCTCTATGAAAAGCATGGCTTTGAAGTCGTGGCCCAAAGAGAGATCAGTGGCCACCTATACGACCATATGCAAAAAAGAACCAGCTGATTTTTCAGCTGGTTCCATTTGTTAGTCGAAGCTCAAGAGGATGGTCTTTCTTGCGGTGCCGATTGTACAGCCAGTAATCCATGACGGCAGCGATACAGATGCAGACTGGTGCATCCCGATCATCAACGACATCCAGTACATAATAATCCCCCGTCAATAAGGTCGCCTTATCCATTTCCATGATCTTTTTATTGAAATGATGGATCCCATAGCGATGATTGTAGATATCGCCGTGGACCGCCCAGTGAAGCTGCTGGATATAGTAGAAATCACCCGGCCAGTTAAAGATTTTTTGCAGTGTACCGACTTTCTCAAAGTCTTTGTAGATCTCAAAGCGCGTACCAAAAGTAAAACTGATTTGTTTGATACTAGCAACCATTTGCCCATTCAAGCGGTAAAGGGAAAGAGCATCACCCTTAGTTCCCCAACGGCCCACCATTAAAAACAGTGATTTGCCTGTTTCATCTTTGACAATGGTGCGTGTGACTCTGCTAAGTTGTCTGTCTTGGATGAAAAATTCTGACATACTTACGCCTCCTCATGTATCCCCAAAAAGCTGCGTGATTTAAAGATTTTCATCAATTGCCCGAACGATCGCTTTGCCGACACCAGACTCAATATTGGTGTCCGTCAAATACTTCGCGGCTTCTTTTACCTCTAGCTCGCCATTTCCCATTGCAAAACTAACGCCTGCCAGTTGCAGCATACTTACGTCATTTAAGTTGTCACCGATCGTCATCACTTCCTCCAGTGAGATCATCCGATCCTTAGCGACATGCGCCACTGCGATTCCTTTTTGCGCGTTTCGGTGGTTGATCTCAATATTGTTTTGTCCAGAAGAAGTCACCACTAGATCGCCGTACCCATCGATGATTTTCGTGATAGGACCCAATACCCGCGCACCATCTTGATGGAAGCAGATCACTTTCAAAAATTCTAATTCTTCGATCGAAAACAACTCACTGAAATCATCGACATAATTGATCGGTAAAAATTCCAAACGGGCTGCTGTCATAGCAATCGCCATCTTATGGGTTAAATGGGGCATTGCTTCTGCCGTGTGGATCGCAAAATTTTCGATCCGACGTGTTTGGCTTTCCGAATAGATCCCGTTGCTCGTGGAGATCTCAAAATAGATGTCGTTTTCTTTGAGTAGGTCGATCAACGAACGAGTTTGTTCATGGCTGATCGGCACAGTAAATAATGAATTACCCGCTTCGTCGTAGACTTGGGCACCATTCAAGGTGATCATTGCACAGTCGATCCCGGCTTCTTGCAGCGGCGGCAAAGCCTCTTTGCGGTTACGGCCAGTTGCGACCATAAATTCGATTCCTTTGGATTGGGCATATTTGATTGCTTGGATATTTTCTTCTGAAATCTGCATACTAGCATTTAAAAGCGTACCATCCATATCAGAAGCAATTAATTTGATCATTGTCAGCGTCCTTTCTTAATCGTTTCTACAAATAGTGTACCATAAATCGCGCATTTTTTTTCTTTCGAAGAGTAATTCTTGTTTCTAAGGGGAGGGATTTGTTATCCTAGAAGAAAACAAAGGAGATTCGCCATGAAACGACTATTGGACAATGATTGGCAAGAACAATTGCAGGAATCATTTGAGCAGCCGTACTACCAACAACTGCGGACTTTCTTGAAACAAGAATATGCCCAGCAAACGATCCATCCAGCAATGGATCATATTTATGAAGCCTTAAAACTGACACCATACCATGACGTAAAAGTTGTCATCTTAGGTCAAGATCCTTATCATGGCCCTCACCAAGCCCACGGACTGTCGTTTTCCGTACAGCCGGGGGTCAAAATACCGCCTTCGTTGCGGAATATTTACAAAGAATTAGCTGATGACTTAGGGATTCCACCTGTGTCCCACGGTTATCTCGTACCTTGGGCGCAACAAGGGGTCTTATTGTTGAATACCGTGTTGACAGTACGTGAAGGGCAAGCCTATTCACATCACGGGCATGGCTGGGAGCAGCTGACTGATACGATCATCGAAAAATTGAATCAACGAGAAGAACCGGTCATTTTTGTGCTTTGGGGCAAACCCGCCCAAAAGAAAGCCGCGTTGCTAGATACTAGCAAACATATTATTATAACAGCGCCTCATCCAAGTCCGTTATCAGCGCATCGAGGATTCTTTGGTTCGAAGCCTTTTTCAAAGATCAATCAAGCATTGCTGGCGTTAGGGGAAGAACCGATTTCCTGGGCGTTGCCCGAAAAAATAACACAGTTGTAAAACTGTGTTATTTAGAATGAGTGAATTTGTGAAAAAGGTAACGATATTTAAAATAATCGACTAATACAGGATTTTTATCTGTTCTTTTTTTCGCAATTATTGTACAATGGAAGGGTATAAAAAAACTGGAGGTCTTTACCCGTGGAATTATTCGAAAGTTTAAAATTTAAAATCGTGCGTCGTCATATCAAAATCGTTTTTCCTGAAGCAACAGATCCTCGTATCCTAGGTGCTGCTAGCCGTTTACGTTCAGAAGAACTAATTGAACCTGTTTTGATCGGTAACCCGGTTGAAATCGAAAAAGCAGCGGAAGCTCGCGGAATCAACGTATCCAACTTTGAAATTTTAGATCCTGAAAATTATGATCGTTGGGATGAAATGGTTGAAGCTTTTGTGGAACGCCGCAACGGCAAAGCAACGAAAGAACAAGCAGAAGAAATCTTAAAAGATGTCAACTATTTCGGTACAATGTTGACTTACATGGGCATTACTGAAGGAATGGTTTCAGGAGCGATCCATTCTACGGGTGATACAGTAAGACCCGCTTTACAAATCATCAAAACAAAACCAGGTGTGAGCCGTACAAGTGGTGCTTTCTTAATGGTTCGTGGTCGTGACCAAGAAAAATACTTGTTCTCAGACTGTGCCATCAATGTAAACCCAACTGCACAAGAATTGGCAGAAATCGCTGTTGACTCAGCGAAAACCGCTGAATTATTTGAAATCGATCCAAAAGTTGCTATGTTAAGCTTCTCAACGAAAGGGTCTGCGAAAGCACCAGAAGTAGATAAAGTCGTTGAAGCAACAAAAATCGCCAAAGAATTGGCACCAGAATACCAAATCGATGGAGAATTGCAATTCGATGCTGCGTATATCTCAGCAGTTGCGCAATTGAAAGCTCCTGAATCTGAAGTAGCAGGTAAAGCAACCGTCTTTGTTTTCCCAGATTTACAATCAGGAAACATTGGCTACAAGATCGCCCAACGTTTCGGTAACTTTGAAGCGATTGGACCAATCTTACAAGGATTGAACAAACCAATCTCTGATTTGTCTCGTGGTTCAAATGAAGAAGATGTCTACAAATTATCAATCATTACTGCGGCACAAACACTAATGGAAAAATAAGCAGCCAATCGCTGCACTTATGAAAAACTGATCCCTTGAGGGTCAGTTTTTTGTTTTGCTCTTGGAAAGTTGAGGGCAGCAAAGGAGGAAGTGTGCGCAAAAGCAACGATCCAGTGATCGTTGGGGAATTTTTCCTAAGCTCCTTCTTTACAATTCCTTGAAAAACAAGCTATACTAGCAACTAGTAAATTAGATTGATCAAAGGATGGGGACTATGTTTACCATTAACGACTTAGAAGCAACCGCAGCATTTGCAAAAATCATTGGAGAGGCAGCCGAGCCAGGGGATAATCTGGTATTGACGGGCGATTTAGGTGCTGGCAAAACAACCTTGACGAAAGGCATCGCCTTGGGGCTAGGAATCGAGCAACTGATCAAAAGTCCGACCTATACGATCATCCGTGAATATACCAATGGGCGGCTACCACTGTATCATATGGATGTCTATCGGGTGGAATACGGTGCAGATGATTTAGGACTGGATGATTATTTCGAAGGGGATGGCTTGTGTGTGATCGAGTGGGGCAATCTCTTAGAAACCTCCCTGCCAGAGGATTATTTAGAACTGATTTTGGAAAAAGATGATACAGATGAACAAAAACGTCTTGTGAAATGTCATGCATATGGCACCAAAGCAACCGCCTTTTTGCAACGGATCACAACAAAATGGCAGGCAGCCCATGAGTGAGATCCAATTACAGATCAAAGAAGCCACGGGTGCTGATGCCAAAGCTGTGTTAGCAGTCAGTCAGCAGCTAGGAGAAGAAACGGATTTTCTCTTGATGGACGAAAGCGGCTTGGCGTTGCCAGAAGCCTTATTGGCAGAACAGCTGGAAGCTATCTATGAACGGGACGACTATTTGCTGTTGTTGGCATTTGATCAAGAACAATTGATCGCCATGGCATCAGTCAAAGGCCATGAAGAGTGGCAATTAGCCCATGTCGGGGAGATCGGTATCTCGATTTTAAAAGACTATTGGGGCTTGGGCTTAGGTTCGCTCCTGATTGAAGAATTACTGGACTGGGTAGTAGAAGTTGGCGAATTGACCCGCATCGAGTTGACCGTCCAAGCGAGAAATCTACGGGCGATCCATCTGTATCAAAAATTTGGTTTTCTAACAGAAGGCTGTATGAAAGAAGCGGTGCAAACCCGCGAGGGGCAAAAAGTTGACGTCTTGATGATGGCACGTCTTTTTGAATCATAAAAAAGGAGTGAAGGAAATGGAGTTTCGGGAACCGACGATCGCAGACTGCGATCAAATCGAAGCGTATCGGCAAGCCTTCGAGAAGAATCAAGAAGTCATCCATGGTGGGGCAGGACTTGTAGAAAGTCCGACAGCCAAAGACTGGCTAGAGGGATTGGTGGATTTTAAAACAGCAGAAACGGTACCAGAAGGATTCGTTCCCGCCCGTACCTATCTGGCTATCCAAGATCAAAAAGTGGTCGGTCTCTTGAATCTGCGTCTGACACTTAATGCGTATTTGCGCCAAATTGGCGGACACATCGGGTATTCAGTGCACCCAGACCATCGAAAGCAAGGCATCGGCTCGGCAATGTTGGCACAGTCATTGGTAAAGGCCAAACAATTTGGCTTGAACAACGTGTTAGTAACCTGTGAAGAAGCCAATCGCGCCTCCGCCAAAGTCATTGAAAACAACGGTGGTAAATTGACAGAAAAAGTCATTGATCCTGAAGATGGCGCTATAATCTGTCATTATTGGATCGATCTGACTTAAAATGAATCCTTCCTTAAATGAAAACGTGCGTCCTAAAGGCTAGCGCAATGCTGACTTTAGGACGCACGTTCTTATTTATTTGACTAAAACCAATTTTTTTAATGGATCGATACCAAATTCTTCTTCTTGACGCAATAAGATTTGGGCACATGCCCGACTATCTTCTAGTGCATCATGGTGGTTTAGTAAAGGAATCTGTAATTGCTCACAAACCGTGTTTAATTTGTGGTTCGTAAATTCTGGATACAGCTTGCGGCTCGTTCGCACCGTGCATAAGGAAAGATAATTTGGTTGTGACAACCCATAATAATCAAGACATCCCGCCAAAACTCCAGTATCAAAACCAGCGTTATGCGCAACGATCAAACTGTTCAGTTGATAATATTGTTGGATTTGTTTCCATACGTCAGGAAACTTAGGCGCTTCTTGTACATCTTCTGGACGGATGCCATGAATTTGAATGTTTTTCCAAAAAAATTCCGTTTCCGGTTGGATTAATGTGTAATATTCGCCCACGATTTTGCTATCTTGTACCATGACTAGTGCAAGGGAACAGGCACTATGCTTTTGATAATTTGCTGTTTCAAAGTCCATTGCGATAAAATTCATCAGACTCACCTCATTGCCATTCTAGCACAAAATCAAAGAATGAAAAGTGAACAAACGTTAAGAAAAACTGAAGTTTTCTTACGGTTAGTTGAGATCCAGTTCCACCGGACAATGATCACTACCAATGATATCTGTATGGATCTTGGCGTCTAGCAAGCGCTCATTTAAGTCATCCGAAACGACAAAGTAATCGATGCGCCAGCCAGCATTGTTTTTGCGAGCGTTGAAACGGTAGCTCCACCAAGAATAAATACCTTCTGCATCTGGATAGAAATAGCGGAACGTATCGGTAAAGCCAGCAGCCAAAAGAGTCGAAAACTTTTCCCGTTCTTCAGGTGTAAACCCAGCACTTTTTTGATTGGTTTTCCAATTTTTGATGTCGATATTTTTATGGGCAACATTCAAATCACCGCAGAGAATCACTGGCTTTTGTTGTTTCAATTCAGTCAAGTAAGCCAAAAAGGCATCTTCCCAAGTCATGCGATAATCCAAGCGGCGCAATTCATTTTGGGAATTCGGTGTGTAGCAAGTAATCAAGAAAAATTCAGGATACTCCAGCGTGATGACGCGACCTTCCGTATCATGTTCTTCGATTCCTAATCCATAACAGACCGATAGTGCAGGTTCTTTTGCGAAAATTGCTGTGCCAGAATAGCCTTTCTTCTCCGCATAATTCCAGTATTGATGATAGCCTGGTAAATCCAATTCGATCTGACCTTCTTGCAGCTTTGTTTCTTGTAAACAAAAGAAATCAGCATCGAGGGCTTCAAACACTTCAGAAAAATTTTTTTTAACGATGGCCCGTAAACCATTCACATTCCAAGAAATAAATTTCATTGAGACTCCTCCTTGTTTTCCACTACGCCTCCCATTTTACCTAAAAAAGCCAGAAGCGCAAAGCAAGTGAGCGGAATGAGGAAAACAAGGAGGAAGAATGAGGATTAAATTTGGATGCTAGAGAAAATTCGTTTGTAGTACGGAAAAGGAACGATGGCTCCTTACGTTTACTTCCATTTTATGATACAGTCATTTTGAAAAGGGGGCAGTTTCATGACGATCAAAGCGCAAGTTTCAGCGAAAATGACTTCGAAAAATCAAATAACTATTCCAAAAAGTGTGCGGCAAATACTAGGCTTAAAAGAGAATCACTGGGTAATTTTTGAATTTACCCCAGAAGGTGAGATCAAGGTAAGAGGCGAAAAAGCAGCACCTTCTTTTGAAGCTTTTTGGAAACAAGAATTAGCGATCATAGAAGAAATGGGAAAATTTGACACAGGTGAGATGTTTTTTGAAAAAGATTTAGGTGAGGAGAACATTGAATGGTAAGGCAAGGAGATATTCTTTTATTGACTTAAATCCCACCAAAGGAAATGAAATGGCAAAAAAAAGACCGTGTGTAGTGGTTAGTAATGATTATTATAACAAGAGTTTCAATACCGTCTTAGTGATGCCACTCAGTAGCTCAAAAAAATATGTAGAAGAAAAATTTGCTTGATCGAATGCGTTTCAAACCGTTACCGAAACACAAAAGAGTAAAGTTCAAGGGACGATTCTTTGTCAGCATATTCGCAGTGTGGACTTCTTGCATCGCAGCAACTTAGAAGTAGTCGATAAAGTCACTACCGTGATGAAAGAACGATTATCTGAAATAACAAAACACTTTTTTTGAAGCTGACTCTTTATTAATCAGGTCATTTGATTATTAAGCTTTTCTTTGATTCACCAGAGGTAGCAACTTTTCCTTGAACATGCTAAAATAAGTGAGATGTTTATTGTGAAAGGAAACCTTCTCGTGAATAAAGACTTGATGATTGCGCAATTCCCTGAAATTGCCTTATTAAAAGATGAACCCTTATTGAACTATACGTATACAAAAACTGGTGGATCGGCAGACATTTTGGCTTTTCCCAAAACAGCAGATGAAGCCAAACAGCTGCTTGATTATTGCCGAGAACAAGCGATTCCTTGGATCGTCTTAGGAAATGCCAGCAACTTGATCGTCCGTGACGGTGGTATTCGTGGCGTGGTGATCATGCTATCAGAAATGAACCAAATCGTGGTAGACGGCACTTCTTTGATCGTCGATGCTGGAGCAAAGTTGATCGATACCACCTATGTCGCTTTGCATGAATCGTTGACTGGTTTTGAATTTGCCTGCGGGATTCCTGGCAGTGTCGGCGGTGCCGTCTTTATGAATGCTGGCGCCTATGATGGCGAGATCCAAGATGTCTTTGCGTCCTGCGACGTTTTGCTGGCTAATGGTCAAATCGTGACTTATACCAAGGAAGAAATGGAATTTGCTTATCGTCATAGCAAATTACAAGAGCAAAAGATGATCATTTTAAGCAGTCGCTTTGATTTAGCAAAAGGCGATCAAGAGCAAATTAAAAAGCGGATGGATGAACTGACAGAATTGCGGCAATTGAAGCAACCGCTAGAATACCCCTCTTGTGGGAGTGTCTTTAAACGTCCAGTCGGTCATTTTACCGGCAAGCTGATCCAAGATGCAGGCTTACAAGGATTGAAATGGGGCGGAGCCCAAATTTCGGAAAAACATGCGGGCTTTATCGTGAATGTCGATCAAGCCACTGCAACGGATTACGTCGAACTGATCGCTCATATACAACAAGTCATCAAAGAAACCTTTGATGTCACCTTAGAAACAGAAGTCCGAATCATCGGCGAAGAATAGATTAGCGAGAAGATTGTCCCGAGGGGCAGTCTTTTTTTTATGAGAGCTGATAAAAAAGAGCTTAGGTTTGTAAGCTTTCTCAGTCTTCGGTACAATAAACGAAAAGGAGTGAGCAGGATGAAAAAGTGGGGACGCGTCATTTTGTTTGTTGGGTTCGCCTTTCTTTTCGGTGGTTGTACGAAATTACCGCAAGAACAGTTTGCCGAACAGTTGACGAATCAGCAAGCAGCGAATGCTGGTGAATTCCAAGCGACGATCGATACCTTTGAGATGGGCAGCAGCAGCGAATACGGTCAAGAAGCCGATAGGTATGCCTCCATGTTGATGTCACAGTTAGTCGGTTCGTCATTTAAAGGGGACTTCGTCCAGGACAAAGAAACCAAAGCGATTTTACTCAATCTGGCAGTCGCTTTTGGGGGGCAGGAGCTGCCGATCAAGCTGATCGTCGATCCAGAAAAACAAGAAGCGTATGTGTCAGCTGAAATCTATGAAACACTGCAAGGGTATATCAGCGCATTTGGTAGTGACAGTTATGGGACAAAACCAGACGCTGCGGAATATGAAGGCAAATACCTGCGCATCGATCAAGAAACCTTAGATTCTTACTTTGGCGAAGGAACTTTTGCAGAGGACGGCGAGGGGACAACCGAAGCAGAAAAAGAGCCTGAAAACCTCTTTACCATGAACAGTCTTTTTCATAATGAAACGTTTGCAGACTATTTGAAAACCTTTGAACCAGATGCTTTCAAAAGAGATGGAGATACGATCAGCCACACGTTTACCAAAGAAGAATTGGCAGATTATGCAACCTATGCTCAAGAACACGGCGCCGATCAAAATCAAGTCGCCGAATTAGAAACGATGCTGCAAGAAGTTGAGCAGTTTGACTTAACCATGACCATCAATACGAAAACAAATCAGCAGAAAATGGCTTTTCACTTCGTGCAAGCGGATGAGCTGCAAACCACTATCGGAGCCACGGTGACTTTTACAGGGAAGAAAAGTGATACTGCTGTTGCAATCCCTACAGCGGAAGAATTGATTGACCCAGAAGAATTGTTTTCTCCCTATGATTATGGTTGGGATGACAGCTATGACGATGGGTATGAAAATGATTATGATGATGAGTACTGGGATAGCTATGATGAAACCGATGATTGGTCTTCTTATATGCTGACGGATGAGGAGTTTGAAGAACTGCTGCTGCAAATCAAGCAAGAGCTGCCTTATTTGACCCAAGCAGATATCGATGATTATCTGACATTTTATGAAGAGTATTTGACCCAAGAGCAGTATCAAGAGCTTGTCGAAGCACTCCAAGTGACACAAAGTTTATAAGACACTCAAAAGGGAAGCGACCGCCTAAGTTAGCCAAAAAGCTAATTTTGGGCGGTCGCTATTTTTTTAGATACGATTTTTTTTGCGGTTCATGACTAAGCGCAAAAGGACGGTTCCAACTGCCATCGTGGCGATTCCCGCTACAATGGCTTCAGGTACACCTTGGGCGAAGATTACACCCAAAATCGCTGCATAGACAGCATTGCCAGCTTTCCCCACAACCTCCGCATATTCTTGCTGGAACAAGAAGTAGATCAAGTTCATTACCAGGATCGTATTCGTCAAGCCTCCAGCAACACCAGCAATCAGTAGCGAAAGACTTTGCTGTTTGTTTTTCCAGATTTTTTGACAGCCTTTGTAAACAAAGTAAGGAACGACACCAATCAAAATACGAGGAATCAACGCTACGAGGATCGCTTTCCAGCTTCCTTGATCACTCCCATAAATCGGTACGAAAGGGGAGAAGACAAAAGAAAGCGGGGTGATGATCCAGGTCGAACGCACCATACTGATGATCCCAAAGGCGCCGCCTAAAAAGCCGCCGATCCGAGGGCCTAATACAATGGAAGCGATGATCACAGGAATGTGCATCGTTGTCGCATTGATTGGTCCTAAGGGAATAAACCCAAGAAAGGGAACCGATGCTAAAAGAATCAAGATTCCTAAAAAGAAAGCTGTTAAGACAAGTTCAAAAGTTGATATTTTTTTCATTGTTAGACACTCCGTACTTCCAAAGCAGTCAATGCTTTTTCAAGAATCGTTTCTGTTGCTGCTAATGCGCCTCTGCCGAAATCACCGCAAGCCAGTAACGCTTCACGGGGTTCAATCTCTTGGAAGCCGACTTCTTTCAAAATTCCCAAATTTCTTTGAACAATCGGGTTTTCGTACATGACGGTATTCATGGCTGGCGCAATCAAGCGAGGCACGGATAACGGCAACGCTAAGGCAACTGTTGAGATCAAATCATCGGCTATCCCATGCGCCAGCTTGCCAATACTGTTGGCACTGGCTGGGGCGAGCAAGAAAAGATCGGCTTGTTTGGCTAGTTCAATATGATTGATCCGATCTGGTTGACGTTCTTGCATAACATCGACATGGATCGGGCGTTTGGATAATGACTGTAACGTCAAAGGCGTAATAAATTGTGTGCTGTTTTGTGTCATTAAGACATCCACTGCATAGCCCTTTTTGGTTAATTCATTGGTTAGGTCGGCTGCTTTGTATGCAGAGATACTGCCGCTGACGCCAAGCAGAACGTGTTTTTGTTTCATGTTTCTTTCTCCTTTTCTAAAAAAACATCTAGCTAAGCACGCAGGTCATTGCGTAATGTGTCAACGATCAAGGTTGCGATCTCAGCTTTTGTGCGGCCAGTCCCGATTTGTCCTTCTTGTGTCAAAAGGTGTCCGACATGCTGGTTTCCAGAAATTTGCGTCAAGTCGTTGGCTAACACATAATCCGCTTGGCTAGCCAGCAGACTTTTTCGTGCGACCGCAAACAACTCGGCTTCCGCTACGTCTACTAATAATTTGAATCCGACTAATAAGGTTGTCGGCTGTAATGCTTTGATGGTTTGGATCACTTTCGGGGTTTTCTTCAACACTAAAAACAAATGATCAGTATTGGAAGAAACTTTGCCTGCCGTTGTTTCAGATTGTGTGAGCACGTGTGCCATCAATGCCGGAGTGACCTGGTTGTCATAAGCTGGTAGGGCATCGTTGATTGCTTCATAAAACGCTGCTTCTGAAAAATGAGCAGCAGGGGTGAAATCACTGACTGCCATACTGTGGATCACAGCAGCATACGAATGGGTCGTCAATAAATCGGTCAACTGCGTCAACAAGTCCGTGGTCCCTTCAATGAAATGACAGGTAACGCGTGGATCGGTCGGCGGTTGTTTGGCAGTTTTCGTCGTAACGTAATCGATGGCCACCTCAGGGTATTGCAGCCATTCCTTGGCAATGGCTTGACCAAGTGAGCCCGTGGAATGATTCGTGATTGCACGGACATCATCGATTTTTTCGGAAGTACCGCCAGCCGTAATCAAAATTCTCATTGCGCTTGTGACACCTCAACGATCGTCCGTCCTTGGTGCGTACCAGCTAATAAAGCTGCCAATGTTTCTGGCAAGTCTTCCAAAGTGATGGCTTTCGTGTAAAGCTGATCGATCACATTCCACTCACCCGCTAATTTCTCCCATAATGCCGAGCGGATCTCATGGGAAACATTGACCGAATCGATCCCAATTACGCGAATCCCACGCAAAATAAATGGTAAGACAGTCGTTTCGATTTTGATTCCACCAGCATTGCCGCATAAGAAGGCACCGCCCCCATACGCGATTTGCGGAAGCACTGCCGCAAGCAATGGACCGCCAACTGTATCGATGACCGCTGCAAACGTTTGTTTTGCTAATGGTTTGACCTTTTCGGGTACCACTTCATCCGGACGGACGATTTTCGCTGCGCCTAGGTCCAACAACCATTGCGCATCGGTTTTCCGAGATAGCGCCACTATATTTGTATAGCCCAGTTTTTTCAATAAAGCAATGCTGACACTGCCGACGCCACCGCTAGCACCTGTCACCAAAATAGCAGCGTCTTTTGCTAAGTGCAGCTGTTCTAATTCTTGCACCGCTAAAGCTGCTGTGAACCCAGCAGTGCCATAGGTCATACTGTCTTTTGCTGAAAAACCAGCAGAACGTTTCACGAGCCACTCGGCTGGGACCCGTTGAAATTGACTGTAACCGCCTGGGTGAGAAACCCCTAAGCCATAACCTGTCACTAAGACTTGGTCGCCTGGGGCAAAATCAGCAGACTGACTGTCCACGACTTCCCCTGCTAAATCGATTCCCGGCGTCATCGGATACGTGCGGATCACGCCGCCATTTTCTTTTGCTGCCAAGGCATCTTTGTAATTGACATCTGAGTAATCAACACGGACAAGCACATCGCCTGCTGGCAGCTCGTCAAGGGTTGCAGTTGTGAGTGAAGCAGTAAAATTTGGTTCATTCATGACACGAAAGGTAGAGAAATTCGTCATTTCAGACACTCCTTTGATGGTTTGTACTCATAATACCATAAGTTTTATTTTTTTAACCAGTGAAGCAAGAAAAGGCAGGTCTTCTTATCAAAAAATCAGCAAAAACAGATCATTATTAAATCTACCTTTTCTTCGTTAAAATAGAAGTTGTTCTTTTAAACCTTTAAAAAGCGAAAATGCCGGGACCACCAATCGTTTCCTTTATAACACAAGCGTTTAGCGTCACTCCTTTTTTTGATCAGGGAGAAAAGAATTCAAAAAAATGAAGAAAAAAGGCTTGTGTTTTTTGCAATTATTTGTATACTAGAAAAAGTGAAATTAAACATGAAGTTTACTTATAGCAAACTTTTTTATTTGAAGTTGTGTCAATCAAAGGGGGAATGAACATGGAGATTGGCGAGAAGCTGCGCAATTTGCGCGTTCAAAAGAATTTGACCCAAGAAGAATTAGGCGAGCGGACCGATTTGACGAAAGGCTATATCTCACAGTTGGAGCGTGATTTGAGTTCGCCTTCTATGGAAACTTTTTTTACGATCTTAGAAGTTTTAGGCGTGACACCAGAGGAATTTTTCCGAGAAGAAAATGCGCAGCATCAAGTGGTTTATCGCGAAGAAGACAGCACGCTTTATTATGATGAAGAAAATGGCTATGAATTGAAGTGGCTGATTCCCGATTCCAATGAAAAAGAAATGGAGCCCGTCTTGCTGACTTTTGATAAAGCGGGCGAATACAAGACCTTTGAACCATCGTTAGCAGAAACATTTATCTATGTCTTAGAGGGCAGTGTGGCGTTGACACTAGGAGAAACGCAGTACAAGGCTCGTAAAGGCCAATCGATTTATTATCAGGCGACTGAGCCGCATCAATTAAAAAATATTGCGGGCAAAAAAAGCCGTGTGCTTGTAGTCGTGACAGATTCTTATTTATAGTACAGGAGGAAAGAGTGTGGGAAAAACAATAATTTCATTCAACAATGTGGTGAAGCGATTTGATGATGATGAAACAGTTTTGAAAAAAGTGAGTTTTGATATTGAAGAAGGTCGCTTTTATACATTGTTAGGTCCTTCAGGTTGTGGAAAAACAACCATCTTACGCATCATTGCGGGTTTTTCGGACGCAACAGAAGGCGACGTTTATTTTGATGGACAAAGAATCAATGACGTTCCTGCCAATCAACGGCAAGTGAATACTGTCTTTCAAGATTACGCCTTATTCCCACATATGAACGTTTTTGAAAATGTGGCATTTGGTCTGCGAATCAAAAAATTACCAAAAGATGAAGTGAATAAAAAAGTCTTAGAAGCGTTGCGGCTAGTGCAGCTTCCTGGTTATGAGAATCGTGAAATCAGCGAAATGTCTGGAGGACAACGCCAACGGGTCGCAATCGCACGAGCGATCGTCAATGAACCCAAAGTATTGCTCCTGGATGAACCCTTGTCCGCATTGGATTTGAAATTGCGAACCGACATGCAATACGAGCTGCGGGAATTGCAGCAGCGACTAGGCATCACCTTTATTTTTGTCACCCATGACCAAGAAGAAGCGTTGGCGATGAGTGATGAGATTTTCGTTATGAATAAAGGGAAGATCGTTCAAAGCGGCACACCAGTGGATATTTACGATGAACCAATCAACCATTTCGTGGCGGATTTTGTCGGTGAAAGCAACATCGTCACAGGTACGATGATCGAAGACAACTTAGTGGAATTTGTCGGCAAGCAGTTTGAATGTGTCGATGGCGGGATGCGGCCGAATGAAGCCGTTGAGATCGTGATCCGTCCGGAAGATTTGAATTTGACGACGGCGGAAAAAGGCAAGCTGGTCGTTGAAGTGGATACGCAATTGTTCCGAGGCGTGCATTACGAGATCATTTGTTACGACGAACAAGGCAACGAATGGATGGTTCACTCTACAAGAAAAGCCACTGAAGGAAGCAAGATCGGTCTTTCCTTTGAACCAGAAGACATCCACGTCATGCGTTTCAATGAGTCCGAAGAAGATTTTGATGCTCGTTTAGAGAGCTACGAAGATTAGGAGGGAAAGCTAATGACGAAAATGCGTCGTTTTTATGCGATACCCTATGTCTTTTGGTTATTGCTATTTGTTATTGCACCAGTCTTATTGATCATCTACCAATCTTTTTTTGATATGAACGGCAACTTTTCGCTGGTCAATTATCAAAGCTACTTAGGTTCTGGCAAATATTTGATCATGACCTTAAACTCGGTTTGGTATGCCTTTTTGATCACCTTGATTACCTTAGTGATCAGCTACCCGACAGCGTATTTCTTAACTAAGCTGCGGCACAAAGATTTGTGGCTGCTGTTGATCATCTTACCAACGTGGGTCAACTTATTGTTAAAAGCTTATGCGTTTATTGGGATTTTCGGCATTCATGGCAGTGTCAACAACTTCCTAGAAATCATGGGTGTTGGACCAAAGCAGATTTTGTTTACCGACTTTAGCTTTTTGACGGTTGCCGTCTATATCGAACTGCCCTTTATGATCATGCCGATTTTTAATGCCTTAGAAGAAATGAATCCCTCTTTGATCAGTGCCAGTCGCGATTTAGGGGCAAACAGCTATGATACGTTTCGACGAGTGATTTTCCCTCTGTCGTTAAACGGTGTGAAAAGCGGCGTCCAAGCCGTCTTCATTCCGTCGCTCTCCCTCTTCATGTTGACCCGTTTGATTGGGGGCAATCGCGTGATCACGCTTGGTACGGCGATCGAGCAGCACTTTCTCGTTACCCAAAATTGGGGCATGGGTTCGACCATCGGCGTCATTTTGATCATCGCCATGTTCCTCGTGATGCTGTTTACGGGAGAAAAGAAAAAAGGAGGGCAACGTAAATGAAAAAATTTCGCTGGTCCAATCTTTATCTGATCGTCGTCTTTATTCTTTTGTACGTGCCGATCTTTTATTTGATTTTCTATTCCTTCAATGAAGGAGGCACCATGAATGCTTTTACGGGTTTCACTTTTGAACATTACCAATCCGTCTTTCAAGATACCCGCTTGATGATCATCGTGTTGAACACCTTTATGCTGGCATTTTTATCAGCATTACTGGCAACGATCATCGGCACATTTGGTGCGATGGGCATCTACTATACCCGCAAACGTCGAACGAGAACGGCATTGTTGAGTTTGAATAATATTTTGTTGGTTTCACCAGATGTCATCATTGGTGCCAGCTTCTTGATTTTCTTTACGATGATCGGCAACTTGTTCCGTGGGTTTAGCTTAGGCTTTTTCAGCGTATTGCTTTCGCATATCGCCTTTAGTATCCCGATCGTGGTGTTGATGGTCTTGCCGAAACTGCAAGAGATGAACGATTCAATGATCGACGCTGCCCGTGATTTAGGCGCGAATAATTTTCAAGTCATTAAAAATATCATTTTGCCTTTCTTGACACCTGGCATCATCGCCGGCTATTTCATGGCATTTACTTATTCACTCGATGATTTTGCCGTGACATTCTTTGTGACAGGCAATGGCTTTAGTACCTTATCGGTAGAGATCTATTCTAGAGCACGTCAAGGAATCAGTTTAGAAATCAATGCATTAAGTACACTTGTCTTCTTATTCTCCATGATCCTGGTGGTAGGCTATTACTTTATCAGTAAAGAAAACGGCGCGAAGAAATTGCGTAAAAACCGCCGTGTGGAGGTGGCAAATCTGCGATGAAACGACTACAATCTCTGATTATCGGTATTGTTGCGATTGTCCTGATCTTGCTCTTTGGTGTCCGTGAATTGGAACGCTCCTCTGGTATGGCAGGCGCTGAGGTCGTCAACATCTACAACTGGGGCGACTACATCGACCCAGATTTGATCAGTAAGTTTGAAGAAGAGACTGGCTACAAGGTCAATTATGAAACCTTTGACTCAAATGAAGCGATGTTCACGAAGATCCAACAAGGCGGCACGTCCTATGACATCGCCATACCGAGTGAATACATGATTGAGAAAATGATGGAACAAAATCTTTTAAAACCATTGGATCACAGTAAAATCAAGGGGCTAGACAATATCGACCCTCGCTTTTTGGACCTGAGTTTTGATCCTGGCAATCAATATTCGATTCCTTATTTCTGGGGAACACTGGGGATCGTCTATAACGATAAGTTCTTTGATGAAGGTGAGATCACCCAATGGGACGATCTTTGGAAACCCGAATTAGCAAACAGCATCATGCTGATCGATGGCGCGCGTGAAGTGATGGGATTAGGTTTGGACAGCTTAGGCTATTCTCTTAACAGCAAAGACGATGATCAGCTGCAAGAGGCATTCAATAAGCTTCGGACCATGACTCCAAACATCAAAGCCATCGTCGCAGATGAAATCAAGATGTACATGGCCAACGAAGAAGCATCGGTTGCGGTCACATTTTCTGGGGAAGCAGCCGACATGATGTACGAAAACGAGCACATTCATTACGTGATCCCTTCGGAAGGCTCCAACCTGTGGTTTGATAATATGGTCATTCCTAAGACCTCACAAAACGAAGCCGGTGCTTACGCCTTCTTGAACTTTATGCTAGAACCCGAGAACGCTGCACAAAACGCAGAATACATCGGCTATTCCACACCTAACCAAGAAGCCATGGCATTACTGCCTGACGAGATCACCGAAGACGAACAATTCTATCCATCCGATGAATTAATGGAACACCTCGAAGTCTATGAAAACTTAGGTGCTGAGTATCTGGGCATCTATAATGATTTGTTCTTGGAATTGAAGATGTATCGGAAATAAGAATTAAAAATTAGATAAAATTGGTTAAATCAACGAGCAAAGAATAATAAGTCGCTTATGGATTTTTTAGGTTCTATTTTACTGGGCTTTTTGTCAATAATGACTGATGAGTTGTGTAAAAAAATCTGGGTCAGAATGAATTTCATTCTGACCCAGATTTTTTTATTGGCGTGAGTTATTAATGAAGATGGAGTTGAAGAATCATTTCTGATACGTCAATTCCGCAAACTATAGAGTCTAGAAATTACTCCTTTAAAACTAAAGTGAAGGAGATATTATTTCATATTTCTTAAAGTGAAAAAGTACAGTTTTAAATGCAATATGAACAATAAGTATTAAATGTGTAACAGATATTAAATGAAGTAGCCAAGTTAGAGGAGAAAAATTAAAGCATACTTATTTGGTAAGTTTTGAAAAGATGGCGATCCATTTTGTTTAAGTTTGTACTTGTAAGAAACGTTAATTGTTGATGGTTTCTCTTTACTATAAAGTTGTCTCATAACATAACGTATAGAATTATCTCATGACAAATAATGTCTAAAATGATTGAAGGTAATTTCAAAAAAATAGTGCTTCTTCTTTTTTTATTGATTCAAATAATAATTGATCATCAAATAAGTTCGCAATTTGCAAGGATTTTTTTAACAATTTTTTATCTTTGCACAAAAAGCTTTTTCGAGCAATCGCTATGGAGTAATAATCGGAACGCTTTATTTTTTTTGCAAGAGGAATTACTAACTCTAGAGTTGTCTCTGCGTCTTTAAACTGTTGATTTTGCAAGCATAACAAAACAATATTCAAGTGAATTGCACACTCTAAATAAGCTGTGTTTTCGAAGTCATTATAACGTCTTAGTTGAATAACCAACTGGTTTGCAATACTTATTGCTGTTTCAGTTGGAAATAAATATAAGCAACAGTTTATTAATTTAATGTCATCAATATTCCACCATAAATAATTCTGCATATCTTCCCACGGAACAGTCAGAAGAATTTTAGGAAAACAAGGAATCACTTTTTTATTATTTTTAGATAGTTCTATTAGAGAATCGATTATATAGACTAGTAGATCTATCGTTTTACTAAATGATTTTTCTTGAAAATCTAGGCATTCATTCTTTAAACCAAGCAATTTAGATACTTCATTATTTGAAAATAGAGAATAAAATTGATTAAGAATTCGTTGTTTTTCATTTGTTCGATATCCTTGATTGATATAAAGAAATTCGTTAAAACTAACATCAATCCTGTTTATGAGTTCAATAAAAGTTTGAACAGAAGGGATTACTTTTCCATTTTCAAATTTAGACAAGCTGGTTCTTGAAATGAAATCTTTGCAAATCTCTGATTGTGTTATTCCTTTACTTTTTCTTATTTCGCAATAAGTTTTTCCGTAATCGCTCATAAGCAACTCCTTTCCTAAAATAAATGTGATTTTAGTTTACAAGTTAAATTTTTCTTTTTGAATCCAGTATAGTTAAATTATAACAAATATAACTTAATTTTAGGAAGGAGCATTGTTATGGAACTATTTGAGATTTTCACATGCTGGTTAATTGGCGGATAGGTTCTAATATTTAGAGTGTGGCGACTCTTCATATAAATATTATTGAAGGAGGTGATTTATTTGAAATTTAAAAAAGAATTTAAAACTCCAAAAATGGAAAGTGTTCATGTATGGGGGAAAAATTAAAACGTCATGACTATCAGATAAAAATAATTATGGAGAATGTGTTTTTTTCGTGAGGATATATTCTGATAATCAACGACTAGCAGGTTATTCAAGAGGTGTCATTAACACTATTTCTTGACATACCAATTAGAAAACGAAATAAATATTAGTTATTTCCGTGGTAGAATCTATTTTTTCATCTCTCTAATATGTAGATAAAGTAAATAGCGCCACGGAAATGACTATGGTTACATATTAACGATTAAGGAGTGTTAAACGGAATATTCAATACCCTCTGAATATTCTAGTTGACATTTTTTATTTTTATATGATTTGTATAGTTTCATAGAATGCTATCTCAAATCACATAGATCGTACGTTATTTAAAATTTGATTCAAGAACTAACTTGAAGGAGGTTAATATGAGAAAATTTTATAAAAGCCCATTACTTGTAGATTTATGTGTAACGAATAGGTGTAATCTTAGTTGCGAGTATTGTTCCGCTGAATCTGGTCCTTTTGCTAGCAAGAAAGGGGAAATGACTGTTGAAAAAATTGATTCTATCTTTAGAGAACTTGATTTAGCGGGAGTTCCACGAGTAGCAGTAACGGGTGGTGAACCGTTTATGAGGACCGACATAATCGAGATATTAACGCATTTTGATAAGTATAATTTCACTAAAATTCTAAACACAAATGGAAATCTGATTACTCAGAAGAAGGCAAAAGAGTTGTCAAAACTTAATTTAGATAGAATTTGCGTTACTGTAGACGGTAGTAGATCATCAGTTCATGATATGTCAAGAGGAATAGGTAGCTTCAAAAAAACAATAGAAGGTATCAGAAATCTACAAAAATATAATTTACCCGTATCAACATTATTCACTTTAGGTAAGCATAATGTAGATGATTTGATTAATACTATCAAGTTAAATGATATGCTTAATATAGATTTTATGAGCGTTATGGTTATTTGCCCCACAGGACGAGCCAATGATGGGAGTATATTGGCTGATAAGGAGCATTGGTATCCTGTTTTCATGGAGTTAACAGAGCGTATACAAAAAAAAGAATTTAAAGTACATTTTAAAATTGTTCCACCCAATGAAAGTGATATTTTTTGGCAACATTATTTTCCTTTAGCCTATTATGATAGACTTGACTTATTAAGCGTTTGGGGCTTTAGTATGAATGAGTTTGATAAAGAAAGAGAAATTTCTTGTCAAGCTGGGATCAAATCTTGCTCAATATCCCATCAAGGTGATTTATATGGATGTGATTTAATGAATGGTATAGATAGTTTGATTGCTGGTAATATAAATAAACAATCATTTTTAGAAATATGGAATGATTCCCCTGTATTCCAAAAATTAAGAAATATTGAATTTAAAGATATCTCCGGTAAGTGTTCTGTTTGCCCTCATACATGGTGTGGCGGCGGGTGTCGGTGCAGTGCATTAGAAATGGATGGAAGCTTATTAGGTTCAGACCTTGCATGCTTTTATGATCCAGAAGAAAGTAGGTAAGAATAAATGGAAAAAAAACAGTTCAAAATTAAAGGAAAAAAAGATTTGTTTTTCAAAAGAGATGGTGATTCATTTACAGTATTTGATCCTGTATTTTTAGAATATTATGGTGTAGATATTGTAGGAGCCGAAATTTTGTATTGTTTATCAAAAAACTTTACTCTGAATCAAATAGCAGCCTGTCTAGTTGAGGAATATGATATCGATACCGAACTTTGTAAAGCAAGTATTATTGATTTTCTAAATAATGTCCCTATAAAAGATTTAATTTATCCGAATCTAATTCTAACTGATATTTATCTAGAGCTAGAACCTTTTGCCAAAGTATGAGTAAGGAGAATTGAGAGTGAACAAGAAAATTCAATCGTTTACACTGCCATTAATTGCATCTAACATATTGCAAGTAATTATCTCGCTAGTTTCACTATCTATAATCTCTCGTAAATCAACTGAGTCGCTTGCTGCTATTGCCATGATCGATAGCTTTCTATATGCTTTTGGAGGAATATTAGGGGTCATTTGTTTTGCTTTCAATATATACGGAGCAAAAGCGTTAGGCGCTAAAGATGATAAAAATTTAAAAGTCTATATTTCCTCGATATTTTATTTAAGTATAATAATTGGAATAGCTTTCATGTTGATTATTCTACTTTTTGGTAGAGAAATTCTTCGTATTGTTTATGGTTTTACGGGGGATTTATTAGGAACTGCCACTATTTATCTTTTTATTATGTCTCCATATATTCTGTTTACATTACTATCATTTGTTTTTACAAATCTTTTAAAAATTGAAAAAAAGACCAATCACATTTTTTATGTTTCAATGTTCACCGCTTTATTGCAGGTTGCTCTAAGCTATATATTTATTAATGGTGAGTTAGGAATATCTCCTTTGGGAGTGTTAGGAAGTGGTCTTGCAAGTATAGTTTCGCTGATTTTTATGGTGATAATTTATTTCATTAATTTGAAGGGAATTCTATTAGGCAGTATTAAAAATGCCCCACGCAAAATGAAATTTCTATTGTTCAAGTCTATTCCAATGGTTCTTCAAGAATGCTGTGAAGGAATTTTGTTTATAATCGCATTTGAAGGTGTTGTTGCTCGATTAGGCGTCAACATTCTAGCAACTTATGCTATTATTGGTCAAGGATTAATGATTGCAAGGTTACCAACATTAATGTATGGGAATGCAGTGACAGTTTTTGCGAGTGAAGCAAATGGTAGAAAGAGCAGCAAGGGGGTTTTTCAAATTGGAAGGATTACATTATTTTCTTCTTTGATGATGTATTTAGGAGTTATATCCCTTATATGGATATTAAAAGACTCCTTCTTTCAGTTTTTCACTAACGATCCTAGTGTATTTCAGTTAATGCCGAGTATGTTGCCAATAATATTTATTGTGATGGTGGTTAGTCCATTATATGAAATATCCAAATATCTTTTACAAAGCTTGGAACGTAGTACAACTGTTTTTACCTTGACAATCAGTATAAACACTATTGTAATGATTATAATTCTTATTTTGATGGATTCGGATAAACTAAATTTCACGCGTTTGTATAGCTTATATGGAATAAACTTTCTTGTACTTGGTATTTTATTTACTCTTACATTTATGTCTCATATGAAAAATAAATTTTATTATAAAGAGATGGGAGATTAATAAGATAATTTAATACATATATATTATCAAAATTATCTTCCAAAGAGATAGTTTTGATATATATATGATTTTTCTATAGATAACAGTAGAAAGTGCTTTGTAAAATAACCGATTTCGTAATGTTTCTACTGGTTGGGAACATTGTTTTTTTTTTATAAAAAAAATGGGTATAAATGGTGATTTCTGATACTAAGGATAGCTCTTATCATTTTTATATCATTTTAAATAATCAACCAGATTTTAGCAAAAATCTGTATCAGAAACTATGTAATTGTAACTCCAGTAAAAAATGGTGGGAGCTCATATAAGAAGAATGAACTAACAATTTAACATTTGGTATTTCATTTTCTAATAGAGATTTAAGATTATTTGTCAATAAGGAATATTTAATTTTGCAAAATTAATGCCTAACAAAATAAGATATTATCTTGATTTATCAGCCAATAAATTATAGAACTGTTTTGTTAAGAATAACTTATATTGTGATTTCCTGTAGTTTTTAAATCGTGAACTTAATGATTTAGGAATCATATTCAAGGTACCTTAATATCTTTTTATTCTTAAGGGAAATAGTAATTGTCTATATAAAAGGGTATTGTATAATATAAATTTATATTAATTACTTGCGTTTCTACGAGAAAATAATCATTCTGTTAATTAATGAAAAAAATAGAGAATAATAAGTTAGAAAAATCCCTTAGATTAGATTGGAGAGTTCTTGTTAAAAATGTTTCAATAACCACTTGACCTAAAGTCAACTCTAGGTGGTATCTTTTTAGATAGAAGAAATGAGCAGCGATTGTTAGAACTAAGAAAAATCACAATTTCCCTTCAGGATAACTTGCTATTTCTTGGTTTGACAGGAATTTAAAAAAGAGCGTCCATCTCCGATTGCCGCTTTTTTTCATTTTAGAGAACGATCCACTCATTTCGATTTCGTGTCTTTTTCCTTGTGAGTAAACACACGAACCATTCAAACATTTTTACAGGAGGTATGTACATGTTATTAGAAAAAATCAAAAGCCCCAAAGCGTTAAAAAAATTGACCAGTGGGCAACTTCAAGAACTGGTAGTAGAAGCACGAACTGCTTTATTGGAAAAAATCAGTCACCATGGGGGGCACAATGGCCCCAATCTGGGGATGGTTGAGATGACGATCGCGTTGCATAAGGTCTTTGATTCCCCCACCGATAAGCTGATTTTTGATGTGTCTCATCAGACCTATATCCACAAAATGTTGACGGGACGCGCCCATGCCTTTCTTGATGCTGCTCAGTATGATGCGGTTTCTGGTTACACGAATCCGAAAGAAAGCGAGCACGATCTCTTTACGGTCGGTCATACCTCCACCTCAGTTTCGTTGGCAAATGGTGTGGCGAAAGCCCGTGACCTAAAAAATGAAACGTATAACGTCGTTGCCGTCATTGGCGATGGTTCTCTATCAGGTGGCTTAGCGTTTGAAGGCTTGAACAATATTGTGGAATTAGGCACCAATACCATCGTGATCCTCAACGACAATGACCAATCAATCGCAGAAAACCATGGGGGGATGTATCAGAATTTGCGGGCATTGCGGGAAACCAAGGGGCAAGCAGCAGATAATCTGTTCAAAGCGATTGGTTTTGAGTACCACTATTTAGATGACGGAAATGACCTCGCTGCCTTGATCGCTTTATTTGAAAAAGTGAAAGACATTGATCATCCTGTTTTATTACACATTCATACGATCAAAGGCAAAGGCTTCAAGTTTGCGGAAGAAAATCGTGAAAAGTTTCATGCAGGTGGTCCCTTTCATTTAGAAACAGGCGAATATATTTCTGCTGGCGGCAATCAAGTAACCTACAACAGCTTAACGACGGATTATTTATTAGAAAAAATGGCGACAGATCCTAAAGTTGTGGCAGTAAATGCTGGTACACCGATGCTGCTTTTTTCTCCAGAACAACGAGAAAAAGCAGGTAAACAATTTGTAGATGTGGGTATTGCAGAAGAACATGCGCTATCGATGGTTGCTGGGTTAGCAAAAAATGGAGCGAAACCTGTCTGGGCCGTTTTTTCTACCTTTATGCAACGTAGTTTTGATCAAATTTCCCATGATTTGGCCCTAAATCATCTGCCGGGAACGATTCTGGTATACGGTGCATCGATTCATGGAATGAATGACGAGAGCCATTTGGGAATTTTTGATATCCCCTTTTTGGCACATATTCCCAACCTTGTTTATCTTGCGCCAACCTCTAAAGAAGAATATCTAGCAATGTTGGATTGGTCGCTGGAACAAACCAACGCTCCAGTTGCGATCCGAGTACCGGTTGGACCTGTCAACGAAACGGCAGTGGCAGCCTCTACTGACTACAGCGATCAAAAAAATGAGGTGACTCAAGCTGGTACGCAGGTAGCCATCGTCGGTGTCGGAAACTTTTATGCGCTAGCAGAAGAGATCGCTGAACAATTGGAAATGCAACATGGAATTACGCCAACGGTGATCAATCCTAAGTTTATTTCAGGGGTCGACAAAGAGTTGCTGGATGCTGTGGCACGAGCGCATAAACTCGTTGTCACGTTGGAAGACGGCATACGAGAGGGCGGCTATGGACAAATGATTGCCAGCTATCTTGGTGATCGTGAGATTGCCGTCAAAAACTATGGCTTAGAAAAGAAATTTTATGATAACTACCGAGCAGCGGACGTTTTATCCGAACTTGGTATCACTGCTGAGGCAATTACGAAAGATGTCATAGAACAGCTGCAGAAATAAGTTCTCTTAGGGTGTTTTGTGTAGCTGATAGGATTGTTAAAAAATGAATGATCGAAGGAAACCTTGCAGTAAAACAAACTGCAAGGTTTTTTCGCAAACAATCGGTGACGATCTCCAGCAAATGCAGAAAACCAATGCTTTTCAAGCATAAAGCCTCAGCGTAGGAAGCATTGGTCAAAAGCTGGCGATCCAGCAAATAATAAAGAGGTAGGAAAAGATTGCTTTGGTGTCTTATCCGGTTGAGCTCAGAGAAACAAAAATAGTATTTTGTAAAAAGAAAAGGGGTAATTATGAAATTTTTTTCTATGAAGTTGTTGGCACTGCTGTCGGTGGCAATGGTTGTCTATTCGGCACCGGCGATTTCTGCCAATGTCCCAGCGATTGCGGCAAGTTTTCCAGAAGTTGATGCGGTCTACATTGGGTTACTGACCACGATTCCATCATTGTTTCTTTTACTGGGGATTTTTACTACCAGCATGATCGAAAAAAGGATCGGCAAAAAATACACGATGGTCACCGGCTTGGTCATTGTGGCGGTTTTTGGCACGCTGCCGGCATGGTATCAGGGGAGCTTTCCCGTCTTGTTTCTTTCTCGAGGGATTCTTGGCTTCGGGATCGGCTTATTCAATCGTTTGGCGATTCAAATGATTAGTTTGCTGTTTCAAAATGAGCCGCAAAAGAAAGCCAAAGCTCTTGGATTAGAAAGTGCCGTCGGTGGCTTAGGTGGTATCTTTATGACTTTGCTGGTTGGGCAGCTAGTGAAAATCAGTTGGGAAATGTCCTTCTTGGTTTATGGCTTTGCCCTGATCAGTCTCTTCTTTGTCCAGCTGTTTATTCCAAACGAAACACAGGCTGTGACTAATGAGACGTTATTGGCGAACGTCACGGTTTCAAAAGAACGGAAACAGCGATCATTCGTTCTGGGTGTGCTCTTGTTTCTAATCGTTGTCTTATTTATTAATTACAATTTACAGATCACACCATTGTTATTGGAAAAAGGAATCGGGGACGCCACTGAAGGCAGTAACATGATTGCCGCCATTGCGACGGGAGCATTTATCGCCGGCAATGCCTTTGGCTTGATATACAGTCGCCTACATCGCTGGTTGCTGCCCATTGCGGCATTGCTTGCAGGAAGCAGCGTCTATTTGACTTATCCATTGCAGACAGTGGGGCTACTCTTGGGTTGTTCTTTATTATTAGGCTTTGCCTTTCGCAGCATCATGCCTTTTTTCACCCACTTGCTGACGACTGGTGGTGAAGCAGAAGCTAAGTTTGGCACGATCGTCTCGATCGTTGCTTACAATTTAGGGGTCACGCTCGCACCCTATGCATCACGCTTGCTGATACTAGTCAGCGGCAATGAAACAGCAGGGATGCAGATGATCTTATCAGGGGGCATGCTATGTCTGATTGGTATGATCGCCCTTTTGGGAAATAAATTCTTTTTGTATTTTGAACGAGGGTAGGCATACGCTGGCGTGCTCCACGCTTTTCTGTCTTCAATTCATCACTTTCAGTGCTTTTAGATAGAAAGAAACGTGAATGAATGGGACGTGTAAAACTAACAGCAGCAATCAGAAGGGAGAACCAGATGTATCTTTTTCAAAAAATTGAAGAAGCAGCGTTTAAACAAAATGATGCAAGAAGGACGATCGGTGATTTTTTACTAGGCAATCGGGAAAAAGTCAGTGAGTATACTATGGAAGAAATCGCAAAACTGACCCATACCTCAAAGCCGACGTTAGTCCGTTTTGCAAAATATTTTGGCTTTTCCGGTTGGAAAGAATTTGTGTATGCCTTCGTGCATGAACTGGCACACTTTGATGATGGCTCAGCAACGATCGATGTGAATATCCCTTTTGGTGAGGCGGCAGACACATTAGAAATCATTGAAAACTTGGCGAACTTGCGCATGCAGACGATTAAAGAAACAGCGGCACTTATGACGGTAAAAGACCTGAATCAAGCCGCTCGACTAATCAATGGCGCTCAAAACGTTGTCATCTATGGGCGTAGTCCAAATTCGTATTTCGGGCAGCTGTTTAAACGCAACTTAAACACGATTCATAAAAAAGCCTTTGTTGCGGATACGGACGAAGCGGGCTTGATTTCCCAAACGCTGACCCCGCAGGATTGTGCCATTCTTATCTCTTATTCTGGCAATAATTCAGAGACCTATCCTATGAAAAATGTGAAAACATTGCTGAAAAATGGTGTGCCAATTATCAGTCTTACGAGTGGTGGGGACAACTATTTGCGGGACTATTCGACGATCGTCTTGACGATTGCTAGCCGAGAAAAACTATATTCTAAAATCGGAAATTTTTCCACAGAAGAATCGATTCAATTCCTTTTGACGGTTTTGTTTGCTCAGATTTTTTCCCTCGATTATCAGGAGAATATCCAAATGAAAATCAGCAACGCTCGTTATTTAGAAACGAGTCGAAGAACGACGTTTAAAGAGATGGCAGAAGAATAAAAGGACCACACCAAAAACGGTGTGGTCCTTTTTTCCTATTCTAAATTGTTGGAAGTGGTTGATTTCAATTCGATCGGCTCACCGGCAGCAACTAGACGAATCCGTTTCGGATTGACGATCCGATCGTACAAAGCTTCAGGGTCCCCATTAAAAGCATCGATATGCGGAGCATCCACTGTTCCCCAATGGGAGAGGATCAATTCAGCATGAGGATAGGTATTTGCCAGTTTCACGGCGTTCTCAAAGCCGATATGCCAAGCGTTGTCGTTAAAGTCAAATAAGATCGCATCTGGTTGAGGCATCTCTAATTGTTCTGGTAAAAGACGAGAATCGCCAGGAATCCACAAGGAACCATCCGGAGTATCGATCCAAAAGCCGCAATAGTCCTCAATTTGGAAGACACGGTCAAATTTTGTCGTCTCATTTTGCCAAAGGTGATACGCCTTTGTTAAAGAAATCTCCAAATTTTTAACGGTGAATGAATCATAGATTTCGTGACCTTGGGCAGCAACTTGAAAGTGCTCTTGCATAAGTTCGGCAACATATTTGGGTCCATGGAAGCTATCGGTAACCGGGACTAATTTTTCAATCGTCGGAATGCCGTAGTGATCATTATCTGAATGGGTGATCAATACCGCATCTAAGTGAGGGACTGCCGCCGGTTTGATTGGCAGATCGATCAGTAACGGCAGGTCAAATCCTTCTAAGACCGGATCGACCATGATACATGTACCACGGCTGTTTAGAAGAATACCGGAGTTTCCTAACCAGCGAATGATCGTTTGATCTGTTTTTTGAAAAGCTTCTTCATGAAAGAAAATCGTTTTTGGGGGTATTGCTTGTTTCGCGTTTGTCATGTTTCTTCGTTCCCTTCGCCTGTTTTTTATAAATCCAACCTAGAATAGCCGTTCATAACAGGCTAGACCAAATCGTTGATTCAGTAAGGATTGCTTCAATGGTTGGGGGAAGAAGCAGTGGTTTGATCCGTTGTTGCGGGATCATCGGGGCGCTCTTTTTCGGTTGGTGGGTCCATTACGTTGAAAAAGCCTATTATGATCGCGATAAATCAAAAGTAACACAATCATCTAGTAAATTATATCATTGTTTCTAGTGGCTTCGTCAAGGCGATGTTTGGTCTTTTAATGGAATGGATTTCGAAAAAAGAGCGGTTTTTAATGAAAAGATGAAATCCATTTCGTCTTTAGGAAAATATATTGGAAACGCTCTCTATAAATGGTACATTGCTGGCAGAAAGAACAGTATGTTATACCGGTAAGCACATACAACATAGATTTTCTTTGAAATTTATTTAGGGGTGGAATGTATGAGTGAAAATTATCAATCATTAGCAAAAAAAATCGTCCAGTATCTGGGGGGACAAGAAAATATCACGGATGCCTATCACTGTCAAACCCGATTGCGCTTTAAAGTCAATGAAGAAAAGCGTATAGATCAAGGAGAACTAGAGGCACTCGATGGGGTTGCCAAATACATCAATAACGCAGGGGTACATCAAGTCGTGATCGGAACACATGTCAAAGATGTCTATGAAGAAGTCACAAAATTGGTTTCGCTTCAATCATCAGGGGCGTCGGAACCTGGGGAGAAAAAAGGACCAGCAGCTGCAGTGATCGATTTTGTGGCAGGAACGTTTCAACCAATTATTCCCGCACTGTCCGGTGCCGGAATGGTTAAGGCAGTTTTGGCTTTATTGATCGTTTTTGATGTGATCACGGCTGATTCGCAAACCTATTACATGCTGAATCTTTTTGCAGATGGTGTTTTCTTCTTCTTACCAATGATCCTGGCCTTCACTGTGGCACAAAAATTGCGATGCAATCCGATTTTAGCGGCTTCAGTGGCTGCTATGATGATGCATCCTAATTGGGGTGCCTTGGTCACAGCAGGCGAACCCGTTCACTTTTTTGGGGTTATTCCTTTTACATTAGCAAATTATACGGGATCAGTCATTCCGATCCTGATCGTGATTTTTTTCCAATCGTATGTCGAAAAGTTTTTGAACAAAGTGATTCCAAAATCAGTGGAGCTGGTTTTTGTTCCGATGCTAACATTCTTGATAATGGGTACATTAGCCTTCTCGCTATTTGGACCGATCGGTAGTATCTTGGGTGGTTATTTGGCAACTTTCTTTACCTTCTTAAGTGTCCATGCTAGCTGGGTTCCAGCGGTTTTGATTGGGGGCTTTTTGCCAATCATGGTGATGTTTGGATTGCACAATGGGATTGCTCCTTTAGGGGTGATGCAAATGGCAGAACTTGGGTATGACAGTATTTTTGGTCCAGGGGCATTGGTCTCAAACATTGCTCAAGCAACCGCAGTAGCAGTTGTCGCATTGCGTACGAAAGAGAAAAAAACTAAGCAGTTGGCGGTATCAGGGGCAATCACTGCCTACATGGGGATTACCGAACCCGCTTTATATGGCATCAATTTGCCCAAAAAATATCCGTTGGTTGCGGCAATGATTGGTGGGGCTTCTGGTGGTTTGTATGCTGGCTTGACCAATACGCATCGCTTTGCGACCGGTTCGTCTGGTCTCCCAGCAATCTTACTATATATCGGTGATGATACGATGCGCTATTTTTGGAACATCATTATCGCATTGGTGATTGCAGCTGTGGTGAGTGGGGCCGTTACCTATGTCTTAAGTTTCAAATATGAAACAAAAGTGACAATTGATGTTCCGGAGATGAAAGCAGTAGTACTAGAAGATACCGGCTTGATCAATCCTGTACCGGGAATCGTGATTCCGTTGAATCAAGTCAAAGATGACGCATTTGCTTCTGAAGCACTCGGAAAAGGATTTGCGGTCGATGAACCCATCGGTGAAGTCATTGCGCCTTTTGATGGAAAAGTCGCTGCTGTTTTTCCTACCAAACACGCGATTGGCTTGGTTTCAGACACCGGAATCGAATTGTTGATCCATGTCGGTTTAGACACAGTGGAACTAAATGGTCAGTATTTTGATGCTTTAGTAGAAGCAGAGCAAAAAGTTACAAAAGGGCAGCGATTGCTGACGTTTGATGTACCGCAGATAAAAGCTGCAGGATATGTCACACAAGTACCGATCATCGTTACCAATACACCACAATATACCGCAGTCGAACGTGTGAAAGAAGGTTTGGTAGCTAAAGAAGAGGAAGTACTTGTGGTCAAAGTTTAGGAGGAAATAACATGGGATTATCAGATGATTTTTTATGGGGCGGTGCAACGGCTGCCAATCAAGCAGAAGGTGGTGTATTAGCAGGAGGACGTGGCTTATCAAATGTCGACCTCTTACCAACTGGTCCTGATCGCGCAAGAGTCGCTGCTGGTGAGTTGAAGATGTTAGAATGGCAGGAAGATTCTTTTTATCCAGCCCAAACGGCCATTGATATGTACCACCATTATATGGAAGATATTACCCTTTTTGCCGAAATGGGTTTTAAAGTGTATCGGATGTCACTTTCTTGGTCAAGGATTTTTCCAAATGGCAATGACGAAGCGCCCAACGAAGAAGGACTGCTTTTTTATGAGAAAATCTTCAAAGAATTGAGAAAACATCAAATCGAGCCATTGGTCACGATTGCCCACTTCGATGTTCCGCTGCATTTGATCAAGGAATTTGGGGGCTGGAAAAATCGTCGGCTCATTGATTTCTATGTGACCTATGCGGAAACCGTCTTCCAGCGCTATCGCGGGTTGGTCAAATATTGGCTGACGATCAATGAAATCAATATTTTGCTACATCAGCCCTTTGTAGGTGGCGGGATCGTCTTTAAAGAAGGGGACAATCGTCAAGAAATCAAATACCAAGCAGCGCATCATCAGTTAGTCGCCAGTGCCTTAGCAACCAAAAAAGCTCATGAGATCGATCCGACCAATAAAGTCGGCTGTATGCTGGCTGGCGGCAGTCATTATCCTTATACTTGCCGACCTGAAGATTACCAAGAAGCAATCAATCGTGATCGCGAAGGCTATTTCTTTATCGATGTGCAAGCCCGAGGCAAATACCCCAATTATGCCTTGAAAAAATTTGAGCGAGAAGGCTTAACGATCAAAATGACACCTGAAGACGAGGCGATTTTAGCGGCTTCTCCTGTTGATTTTGTCAGTTTTTCTTATTACTGTTCGCGAACGGTCAGTGCCCATCCAGAAGACTATGCGCAAGCGACCGGGAATCTCTTTCCATCAATTAAAAATGAACATCTACCATCGACTGAGTGGGGGTGGCAGATTGATCCGTTAGGACTGAGAAATTCATTGAATCAATTGTATGATCGCTATCAAAAACCGTTGTTTATCGTAGAAAATGGGTTAGGGGCGATCGATACCCCTGATGAGAACGGGGTTGTCGCAGACGATTATCGGATCAACTATTTAAAAAAACATATTCAAGCCTTCAAAGATGCGGTGATGATCGATGGCGTGGAACTACTTGGTTATACTACTTGGGGTTGTATTGATCTTGTAGCAGCCAGCACGGGTCAAATGAGTAAACGCTACGGCTTTATCTACGTGGATCGAGACGATCAAGGCAATGGTACCTTGAAACGAACCAAGAAAAAATCCTTTGAGTGGTATAAAAAAGTGATCGCTTCAAATGGGGAAGTTTTATAATATACAAAAAGAATGACACGAGAAAATGTGTCATTCTTTTTGTATTGTGTCGTGCAACATCAGGACAGGCAAGCAGGAACTCTTTTTTTACACGAGCCAATGGTGGACGCTTTGCAATGGCTTGCTATTTTTTCCCTGCAAAATGCGCAAAACGGACAAATTGATTTTGGGCTTCTTCTCGTAAAAATTCTTTTGGTGTCAGCTGAAATTCTTGTTTAAAGCAGCGTAAAAAATGGGTATAGGAGTTGAAGCCGCAAGCTTCGAAGGTGGCGGTGGCGCTTCTGGTTTTACGTAAAATTTCTTTGCTCTTTAAGAGTCGTTTCTTGACGACATAGGCATGAAAGGCGACGCCAGTTTCTTTTTTGAAGGTCCTTGAAAGCGAGTATGGACTCATGAAAAGGGCCTTGGCGACGGTCTCTAAGGAGAGATCAGCGGTCAAATGCTGATTGACATAGGTAATGGCAGCCAAAATGTCTTTATTTTTGTAAAGTGAATCGGATAAAAACAGCGGTTCTTTTTCCTGATAGGCAATCGTATTGATGGAAATCAAAAACGCGATCAAATGATTTTGATAAAGTAAGTCGGTGCCATAATTGCTATCCGTTTTTTTGCGCAAAGGTCGCAATAGCTGGTCTAGTTGGTCGGCATCGATCGATAAAATACGACTGTTGATGCCGCCGTTGCTACGAAAACAGGCAGTGAGATCTGTTTGGGTAGTGGAGAGGGCAGCGAGATAACTAGGATTGATATACAGGTAGGTTCGCTCGAAAAAATCAGAAGTTTGATGGACGATTCGATGCAAGACATTCGGAGGAATCAAGATGATCGTACCAGGTTCTAGAGGGAATTCTCCGCCATCGATAAAGAAGACCGCTGATCCTTTTAAGGTACAGTGAATCTCATAAAAACTATGGTAATGATAAAGGGTATTGTTTTCTTCTACGATGTCTTTGATATGAAAGGCCTCAAAGCGATCGTTGATCATCGTGTCCGCACTTTGCTTCTCCATGATTGGCTCCTTTCGTGCTCGTTTGATTTTATCATACAAGAATAGATAGTAAAGTGTCAATAACTGCTATTTTTGTGTAAATGTAAGCGTGTTACGATCAATCTATCAAAGAGAAATGAGAGGATGAACCCAATGGTGATTTTAGAACAGTTATTTGTGGAAAAACGTGTTGTGGAAGAAAAAATTGATCGCATGATCGAAAATTTAACGACGATCAAGGATGATAATGGTGAATTTCTATTAGACTTTGACGGCTTGATCGTTGATGATAAAAGCTGGGGGATTTGGAACTGGCCGCAAGGGGTGGGACTATATGGCATTTATAAAAACTACCAAATCACCAAAAATCCTAAAGCGCTCCAAGTTGTGGAAGAATGGTTTGAGCAGCGGATGTTAGAAGGCGCGCCCCCTAAAAATGTCAACACGATGGCGCCGCTTTTAGCAATGGCGTATCTTTATGAAGACACCAAAGATTCTCGTTACTTGCCTTACCTTGAACAATGGGCGGAATGGGTCATGCATGATATGCCGCGAACCGATGAAAATGGTCTGCAGCATGCGACCTATGGACCAGAAAATCGCAACCAGCTTTGGGACGATACCTTGATGATGACTGCTTTGCCTTTGGCCAAAATTGGCATGTTGCTGAATCGTCCGGCTTATATCGAAGAAGCAAAACAACAATTTATGATCCATATCAAATACTTAGTGGATAAAAAAACTGGGCTTTGGTTCCACGGCTGGACCTTTGAAGAACGCCACAATTATGCACAAGCGCTTTGGGCAAGAGGCAACTGCTGGATCACCATTGCGATTCCTGAGATCATTGAAATTCTCGACTTGCAAGAAGGAGACGCGTTACGGGGCTTCTTGATCAATACCCTCTTAGACCAACTAACTGCCTTGCAAGAAATGCAAGATGAAAGTGGCCTGTGGCACACCTTGTTAGACGATCCTAGTTCGTATGTGGAGGCTTCCGCGACGGCTGGTTTTGCCTATGGGATTTTAAAAGCCGTTCATAAGCGTTACATTGACAAAGCTTGGGAAGATGTTGCCTATAAAGCGTTAGCCGGTTTGATCGAACAAGTCGCAGAAGATGGAGAAGTCCAAAATGTTTCCATCGGTACTGGAATGGGAGAAGACTTGGCGTACTACAAAAACATCGCGATTACGGCGATGCCTTACGGGCAATCACTGACAGTCTTAGCATTTACTGAACTATTGGTTTCATTTTGTTAAGTTAAACACCTTACGCAATGAAGAGAGGAGCAGACAAAGATGATCAAAAAAGCGATTCGGATGAAGCTACATCCTGGTTATGAAGCAGAATATGAAAAACGGCATCGCGAACTATGGCCAGAACTAAAAGAGCAGCTCATAGCACACGGGGCGAAAAGCTACCAGATTTTCTTAGATCCAGAAACCCTTGCGTTGTTTGGCTACCTTGAGATTGAAGATGAAACCCGCTGGCAGCAGTTAGCGGCAACCGAGATCAACCAAAAATGGTGGCATTACATGGCAGAACTCATGGAAACAAATCCTGATGATTCGCCAGTGACACAGGAGTTAAAGGAAGTCTTTACGCTGTAAGCTAGACAAAAATGCTCATTCCTTAAAACGAACACGGTCGCATCAGTTGTTTGACATCAATCACTCGTTAGTCAAAGAGGTAGTTCGCTCACATTCGTGAGCGGACTACCTCTTTTGTTGAAATAGCAAAACAATGCTTTCGTTATAGAAGAAACGTTAAGAGAGAAGGGCTTTTTCTTGCTGCTTCAAAAATTTCTTTGGTGTCATACCAGTAATCTTTTTGAACGTTTGAACAAAATATTCGGGCGCATTGCTAAAGCCCGTCATCGCTGCCACTTCGTAGACTTTGTAGTTTTTCTTCAGCAGTTCTTGTGCTTTTTGGATGCGGTATTCGGCTAATTTTTGATTGAAGCGAATCCCGGTTTCTTTGTAATAGGTTTTTCCTAAGTATTCAGGATTTAAGTACAAAAGATGGGCTGCGATCCATTTCAATGACAATGCTTCATGGTCATAATATTCTTCGATGATCAGGTTGACTTTTTGGGACAGCTGCATGTTCTCGCTATCATCTAAGCTGCCCCGCATCAAATCGATACAGTGAAGCAGCATAAACTGGAGTTCGTGCCAATTATTCAAGAGCATGATCTTTGGGGAATAGTCATCAAAGTAAATGTCTTTTTTGATGCGATGGTTTTCAAAAATTGCCGATAACAAATCGTTGACCTGCAGCCGCAATAGTTGGACAGGGTAAAGCTCCATGCGACAGGTAGAAAAAAAGTTTTCCGTAAGAACTTGGGCTAAAGTCAGTTCGCCTTTGTCGATCAATGCCAAAAGTTTTTCACGGTATTCCATATAGAGACTATTTTCATAGACATTTTCTTGTGAGATTTGGGCTTCTTGGATGACTTCAAAGGTATCAAAATAAAACTCCTTATCCAAGTTTCGCTTGCCTAAATGATAACTGAGTAAAAATTTTTCGGGAGTTTCGACCCAGCAATTGATGGCGATCCCTTTTCCTAGATGCGCAGCCTGTACCTTCGTTTTAAAAAAGAGATTAAAGGTATTTTCCGTACTGAAGTTCAGGATATAGCCAACTTTGTTTTGATGACCGATCACCAACTCGTGATGGTTCTCATAGCTTTCGATCCGCTTAGCGATGGCGTGATAGAATTTCGAATCAAATAAGTACATACAAAATGGAAAAACGAACGATTCAGGCAGCGGTTCTTCTCCGCAGCTATTGATGTATTGTTCAATTTGTTGTTTTAAATAGAGGGTAGATTCCATTTGGCGACGTTCAGAGCGTTCGATCGTCTCAGCCAACGCTTCTGAAAGCTTGCTCGGAAAAACAGGTTTTTCAAGGAAAAATTTGACCCCTAAAGCCATCGCTTCTTTGGCAAAGGAGAAGCTGCCAAAGCCTGTCAAAATAATGATTTGAATCGCAGGATTGATGGCTTTTAATTTTTTGATCAAGGCAAGTCCATTGACTTTAGGCATATTGATGTCGGTAATCACGATGTCGATGGTGTTTTGCTGACAAAATGCCAAGGCTTCTTCACTGTCTGTGTAAATTCCTTTGACCACTAATGGGAAATCAAAAGAAGCAACGAGGTTAGCCACACCATTTGCTATCAAGGGTTCATCGTCAACAACGAGGATATTTTTCATGTTTCACTCACTCCTTTTAAGGGGATCACAAAGCGCACCGTCGTCTTTTTGAAGGGAATCGAGGAGACGATGGCTAACGACGCTTGATCACCATAATGCAGTTGCAATCGTTTTTGAATATTGGTCAATCCGATGCCGCCTTCTTTTTCAATCGAGAAGTTGGCTTTAAAACCAGGGCCATTGTCAGAGACACTGACTTGGAGAAAGGTTGCTTGTTGTTCAATCGTAAGGACGAGGCGACACGTCTCCTTCATATCATTGACGGCGTATTTAAAGACATTTTCAATCAATGGTTGAATCAGTAACTTAGGAACCTTAAAGGACAGGTCATTCACCAAAATTACTTCGATATACTCGATCCGTTTCCCGAAGCGAACGTTTTGAATATTGATATAGGCATGCACGATATCTAACTCATCTTGCAGCGTCGTGAAGTCAGACTTGGTATCGATTTTTTTACGAAACAAATAGGCAAGGGAGGTGACCATCTCTGAGATCTGCCACTGCTGATTTTCAATGGCGATCCAGTTGATCGAGTCTAACGTATTGTAGAGAAAATGTGGATCTAATTGCGCTTGCAATCCCTTAAATTCGATTTCTTGGGACAAAATACGCATTTCATAATTGTCCTTGATCAAGGCATTTAATTCATCGATCATCGTATTGTAGCTTTCGTAAAGGACCATGATCTCTTCTTGACTATTTTCTGGGACAGCGAGGGTCTTTAAAGAGGCCAGTTTTTTCGTTTTCCGCAGAACGGCCATTTGCGAAGCCAAGTCAGCTAAAGGACGGGTCAGCTGATTGCTTATTTTCCGAATCACAACAATAATCAAACATAAAAAAGGCAAACTCACAGCGATGGAAAGGCCTTGTAGTTTATAAAGATCCGCTAAGACTTGGTTTTCAGGCAGTAAATAAATGAAGGTCATATTCGGCATCGTCTTCCGATCCATTGCATAGTAGTACTGGCGATTATCAAACGTCATGGAGCCGATCGATCGCTGGAAGGTTCCCATTTTCTGCTGCAAGGTATTTTGATCCGCAGCGAGGGTTTGCTCGTCATTTGCGGTACTATAAAATTGGTTCTGATACGCCATGAAAAATTGGTTTTGTTCAGAGACAATAGGAAGACTTTCGATCTCGTTACGAAAGAAGGACGTATTGACTAGAAATATCACCGTACCAATATAGGTTAAAGAAAGATCGGCTGTTGAATAGATTTTTCGCAGGTAGACACCTTGAGAAAGGTCTTTTGCAAAAAACCAACTCCCTTTGGCAGGCTTATCGGGCAAAGTCTCGATCATATCTTTGATGGTTTGGCCATTAAAGATATGGTCGGTCTCGGCTAGAAAGTTGATCATGTTTTCGTTCGTTGGGGTAAAGAGATAGACGTTTTGAATCGTTGATTCATTGCGTACGAGGGCGTTGATTTCTGCACTTAAGGCATTCTTTTGGTCGATCGCCTCTAAGGATTGCAAGGAATCTTGTGCCAAGATCCTTTGTAGGCCATTTTGGATCGGTGCACTATCGATAATGCGAAAAGAGAGGGTTTCGACGGCAGTTAAACGTTTGGCGATATTTGTTGAAATGATCGAGACATCTTTATACGCGGCTTCTTTCAGCTGCGCCATGTAGACTTGTCGCCAAACTAAGGTCAGGAGAACAGCCAATGAGACGATAATTGCCACCGTCGCAAAAAAGACAAAATGTAACTGTCGCTCAAAAGGCTGCTTTTTAAAGTGATTGATCAGCTTCTGGGACTTCATGGACACTGCCTCGCTTTGCTTGCAATTGTTTGGTTTTTTCAATCATCTGACCATGAAAAAATTCAGCGAAAAACAAGAAAATCACCAGTCCAAAGACGAGTAACAAGGAGGTTTTGGCAGTCAATAAGAGAAACAATAAATACCAGGTAAACAACAAGGCAAGGCCTTGCAGTGGGTAGCGAAAGACTAGAAAGATACTGACGTACAAGGTCTGTTTCCAAGCGTGTTGTTCGGCTTTGGCATAGGTCATAAAGCTGATGAATGCAGTGTAAAGGAGGAGAATCGTTAAAAGTAAATAGACAGGGCGCAGCCAAGCCATTTCAGTCGGGAAAAAATGAGTAATCCGTAAGTTAAACAACAACAGGAGTACTGTACTTAATAATCCGATGCCAAAAAGGGAAAAGGTGCGAAAGGCTTGCTTGTAGGCTTGCCAGAAGGCAACAGCTGAATAGTCATGACCAGTTTTACGAAAATCATGTAAACATTTGATCGTGACAGCGGTGGCAGGACCGAAGCCAAAAATCCCCAACCCTAAAAGGGTAAAGAAAAGCCATAAAAGGTTTAATTTAGCAAAATAAGCTGTTACCGTAAAAAGACGAAACAGTCCGGTTTGTATTTTTTTCATTGTTTCCACCTACCTTGTTTTTTGAAAAGTAAGCCTTTTCAACGCTAGTATAGCATAGTATATTGGAAAAAATAGAGCATGTCTGTTTTTTTACATTTTTCATCTGTTTTTCTATTTTTTTCTAGCTATTGCCGGTGAAGGCTTAGCCTTCAGCAAAAACGGCAGTCTAGTTTTTCACATATTTGCTCTTGTTTTTTCATTTTTATTAACGAGGATTTCCATTACAATCACCTTGTAAGCGCAAACAAAAAGGAGTGTAGAAGAATGAAGAAAACTTTTTTAAAAGCAGCGAGCTTGTTGTTTCTTGGTGCGACCTTAGCAGCTTGTGGCAACAACGGCAATAGTAGCGGAAGCTCAGAAGCTGATGCAGATGGGAAAACGACGATTTCCTTTACCTGGTGGGGCTCAGAAGTCAGACACGAGAAGTATATCGAATCGATCAAAGAATTTGAGAAACAAAATCCTGACATCAAAGTTGAATATGAATATGGTTCTTGGGATGACCATTGGAAAAAACTAGCAACAAAAGCGGCTTCTGGAGAATTACCTGATGTGATCCAGATGGATGTGCAGTACATTGCGCAATATGGAACGAAAAATCAATTAGCAGATATGTCGGAATTTATCGGCAATGAGATTCAAACCGATGATATCAAAGAATCGATTTTAGCAACTGGCGAGTTAGATGGAAAAGTTTTTGGCATACCAACTTCTGTCAATACGATGGCGATGCTCTACAATCCATCATTGGTAGAACAAGGGGGCACTGGGATCGACTTTAGCAATTATACCTTCGATGACCTTGTAGAAAGTACGGCAGCGATCGCTGAAGCAACCGGTGATTATGGTTGGAATGATAACAATGACAACAGTACGATTTTGCAATACTTTTTACGTACTAAAGGCGAAGATCTATACCAATACGATGCAGACGGCAAACCAGAGATCGGTTTTACCAAAGAAAACTGGATTGAATTTATGGGGGCTATCGCGGACCTTACGGAAGCCAAAGCAATGCCAACCGCAGAAGTGACTAGCAATGCCAACAGTATGGATCAATATCCGTTTTCTCAAGGAAAAGCAGCTTATATGATGACTTGGTCCAATCAATACTTGACCTATAAGGCCTCCGCCGCAGAAGATGTCGAAATCAACTTGGCTCGTCCATTCGACTCAGAAAACGGGGCGATGGCGTATCGACCAGGGTTCTTTTATTCGATCGCGAATGCTTCTGAATCAAAAGAAGCAGCTGCGAAGTTTGTTGACTTTTTAGTGAATAGTGAAGAAGCCAATAAGATCATCGGTACTGAGCGGGGGATTCCTTCCAATGATGCCATCAAAGAATTGCTTTATGCCGACATGACACCAGAAGAACAAGAGTCCTCTGATTTCTTAGATGATATTGCAGACATCGTCGGTGATCCATCCCCAATCCCACCAATTGGGTTTGCTGAAATCAACACGTACTTTAAAGAGCTGTACGCAGAGATCACTTATGGCACCATGACACCAGAAGAAACATATGATGCCTTTACGCAACGCTGCGAAGAAATTTTTGCAGAAAACTATCAATAAACATAGATGCGGCGCCTTTACTGACTTTTTCAGTAAAGGCGTTTTTTTAGGAGAAGCAATGGAGGAAAAAATATAGGTCCTCTAGTTTTTCACATTTCTGTGCTTTTTTTTCTATTCATTCTTAAGAAGCACTTCGTTAAAATCAACTTGTAAGCGTAATCAACTATAGGAGGTAGGAAGTGAAAATTATGGAACTACAATCAAAATCACCCACGGCAAAAGAACCTGGGAAACTCAAAAGCTGGTTTAATCGATTACCAGAATCAAAACAGAATATGGTTACAGGCTACTTATTTATCTCACCCTTCATCATTGGCTTTTTTGCTTTTATTATCGTCCCGATGGGGATTTCTCTTTTTATGTCTTTTCATGACTATGATTTATTGACAGAGGCGCAATTTGTTGGCTGGAATAACTTTAAGACGATTTTTACGAATGATCCCAAGTTTGTTCAGTCACTGACTGTTACGCTGAAATATGTTGTGTTGGCAGTCCCTTTACGGCTGATCGTCGCATTAGCAGTGGCGATGCTGATCAACCGCCCATCGAAATTAAGCGGCGCTTATCGGGTATTATTTTATATCCCTTCGATTTTAGGTGGGAGCGTGGCGGTCTCGATCATGTGGCGGAATCTTTTTGGCGATTCAGGGTTGATCAATGGCGTGCTAGCGGCGATCGGCTTAGACCCGATCTACTTCTTTAAAAGTCCTGGCTTAGCGTTGATGACCTTGATTTTATTAGCAGCGTGGCAATTTGGCTCGTCGATGTTGATTTTCTTATCCGGTTTGAAAAATATTCCGAAAGATTATTACGAAGCGGCAGAAATTGATGGGGCAGGAAAAATCAGACAGTTTTTCAATATCACGGTTCCAGTCCTGACGCCAATCATCTTTTTCAATCTGATCTATCAAACGATCATGGCCTTTTTGACGTTTACACCTGCGTTTATCATTTCGAATGGGACGGGTTCACCCCGTAACGGCACGTTAGTCTATTCCTTGTACATGTATCAACGAGCCTTTACCGATTTCAAAATGGGCTATGCTTCAGCCTTAGCGTGGATTTTACTGGTCATCGTCGGGTTGATTACGATTCTGTTGTTCGCAACATCGAAATTTTGGGTGTTTAAAGAAAACGAGGAGGTTTGATTGATGCGTGAACAAAAACAAAATTATTTCTTTGATGCCGTGATCTTAGTTGCTGCATTACTGATGCTTTATCCGATTTTCTGGCTGCTGTTTAGTGCCTTTAAACCTAGTAGTGACATTTTTCGAACGGCAACGGAGTTGATCCCCCGCAGCTGGACGTTAGAAAACTTTACTAAAGGCTTTGAAGGGATCGCAGGGATTTCCTTCATTCGCTATATTTTCAACTCGTTGCAAATCGCGTTGATTTCAATGGTAGGGGCGGTCTGTTCTTCGGCTGTCATTTCTTATGGATTTGGTCGAATTCCTTTCAAAGGAAAAGGCTTTTGGTTTGCTTGTATCTTGGTCACGATGATGCTGCCGCAAGAGATCATCATGGTGCCTCAGTATCTTTGGTTTAATCAATTAGGCTGGCTTAACTCGATTCGTCCGGTAACCGTTCCTTCATACTTCGGACAAGCTTTCTTTATTTTCATGATGGTTCAATTCGTCTCTGCGATCCCGACAGATTTAGATGAAGCAGCAAAAATGGACGGCTGTGGACGGGTCGGTATTTTCTTCCGCGTGATTCTACCGTTGATGAAGCCTTCCTTGGCAAACGCTGCGATCTTCTCTTTCTATTGGAAATGGGAAGAACTGATCGGACCGATGCTGTACCTTACACGTCCGCAAAACTACACGGTATCGATTGCCTTAAAGCAGTTCCTAGATGCTAGCAGCACCTCCAATTGGGGAGCGATGTTCGCGATGTCTGTCGTCTCCTTGCTGCCTGTGTTGATCATCTTCTTTATTTTCCAAAAATACATTGTTGAAGGCATCAGCACGACTGGTCTTAAATAAGTGTGGAAAAAGATATTCGCTGTTTTGGAATATCTTTTTTCTATTGAATGAATTCGTTGAAGAAAGGACAAACCGATGCAACCATTTCAAGTAATTGATTTTCATGTCGTACCAAGCACGATCGGCGCTCATCAAGCGACCCTTATTTGGGAGAAGCCGCTGCACGCCCAAGCTATTTTTGGTTATCAATTGTTTTTAGACAACGATTTGATCCAAACCAGACCAACAAACAAGACGCATTGGACGTTGACAAACTTATCTGCCGATCAAACGTATCAAGTAACGATCATCTGCCTCGATCATCAGGGGTGCCTGCTTACAAATACCGCAGTCACGACGACCTTTCGTACAAAGAAAAAAAGTGTTGTGTTAGATGTTACGCAAGCACCCTACCATGCTGATAGCGCAGGCAAAGAAGATAGTACCGCCATTCTCCAGCAAGCGATCAACGATTGCCCTAGCAATGGCACTGTCTGGATCCCAACAGGGGCGGTGATCCTTTCTGGTGCGTTGGAGCTAAAAAGCAATATGATTTTTCAGGTAGATGGTACATTGCAAGCAAGCCTCGACATAGAAACGTATCGGGTTGCCCCTCACGAGTATTTAGGAAGCGTGAATCAAGAGGGCTTACCATTAAGCCGTTATGAAGGCTGGGAATTGTTTTGCTTCCGTTCATTGATCAACATTGGGTATATCGATCGGGGAGATCGAGGGCGTATCGTTTGTGAAAATGTCCGTCTTTGTGGCAAAGGAACGATCATTGGTGGCGGGAATCCATTAGGACTGGCGATGCGAAACTCTTATGCAGACCGTGAACAGTATCCAGAATATGTTTCTGATGGAAAACCTGGAAGACGAGTAAGGGGACGTTTGATCTGTATGATGCAGGCCAAAAACATCCATTTGACAGAGCTGACGTTGATTGATCCACCATGCTGGACTGTCCATATGATTTACTGTGACACCGTTGTGACCCATGGAGTGAATATTCAGTCCAAAGGCATCGACAATGGCGATGGTTGGGATCCTGATTCTTCGCAAAACTTGCTGATTTTTGACACCGTTTTTGATACGGGTGATGATTGTATCGCAATCAAATCTGGCAAAAATCCAGAAGGAAATCAGATCAATAGACCAGCGAAAAATATTCGGCTGTTTGATTTGGCTATTCGTGGGGGACATGGCATCGCGATTGGTAGTGAGCAATCTGGTGGTGTCGAAAATATCTCCTTTCGAGATTGTCAACTGACCAATACGCTTTATGGGCTAGAATTGAAAGCGCAGAATGATCGTGGTGGCTATATTCGTCAAGTGACGATCACCGATTGCCTGTTGGATCGTTTCATGGCTCATCCTGTTGCTTACAATGCCGATGGTCAGGCAGCCCAACAGTTACCGATCATTTCGGATATTTTGGTCAAGAATACCCGTATCGTAGGGCAGAACCCTTTGGTCGAGCTAAAAGGGTTTGTCGATGAACAAACACAGCAGGTTTCACCGATCCAACGCGTTGCTTTTGAGTCAGTTGCCTTTGAATCAGCTAAAGGGCAAAAGAAAATGATTTTTGAACAGTGTCAGGAGGTCAGCTTTAAAGAAGCAGCCGTTATTGATCGAGCGGCCATAAGTGACGCAATAAGTTGCCAAGAAACAGTCGAACTATCCATGGTGGGACAAAAGAAACTCACGTAGAACAAGCTTTTGAAAATGATCTGCGTTGGTTCTCCCAATGAGAAACAGTTAGTTAAGCACCTTATTTACTCCCTTGACAGGTTGCGCCTTTTTGCTTTTGTAGACAAAAAGGCGCATTTTTCTAACAAGAAAGGACGATGCAAAAAAAGACGATCCCCAGAAATCAAAAAGGACTTTCTTTTCCCGCTAAGGGGACTATAGTAAAGAATGTAGGGAAAAGGACGCCAGAAAGCACATGGGAAAAGACAACGAGATGTGCCAAGAGGAACGCTTTACTTGATGGACAGCGCCAGTAAGAAGCACTCAGTTCTATCCAACGAAATGATAGATGAAAAAAGGTTGGCGATGCGCAATTTTTACAATCATGGGTATCGACAAACCTATCAACAGCTTAAAACAAAAACGTAGGAGGCAAGCAAGAATGGAAGACATCACGCAATTATTGCAACGAGAAATTGACCAAGCATCAACTGTGCAGGGAACAGTGATTACACCACCCGGCGCCTATCAAATCGGCGCATTGTTTTTAAAAAGCAATGTGCACTTGATTGTCTCAGAGGATACGATTCTGTATGGTAGTCAAGAACTGGCCGATTATCCCGAAGTAGATAATCGGGTCGCAGGGATCAATATGAAGTGGCCTGCAGCGATGATCAATGTTTTTCACGCAGAAAATGTCATGATCTCTGGAAAAGGAAAACTTGATGGTCGTGGAGAAACATGGTGGCAAACGTTTTGGGGAACAGATGAAGCCAGCGGGATGATGGCGGATTATGCAAAGAAAGGCTTACGCTGGGCAGCAGATTATGATTGCAAGCGTCCACGGAATATCCTTGTTTATGAAAGTCAGCAAGTAACCATCAAAGATATTTCGTCGGTACAGTCGGGTTTTTGGAATACCCAAATCACGTATTCTCACCACATATTGATCGACGGCATCACGATAGACAATGGAAAAGGGCCTAGTACTGATGGCATCGATATTGATTCCTGTGAAGAAGTCACGATTCAAAATGCCCACATTTCCTGCAACGATGACAATATCTCGATCAAGGCGGGACGTGGGGCAGAAGCCATAGCCCAGCAAAGAAGCTGTCGGAAAATCACGATCAAAGACTGTCAGTTAGGGTATGGTTCAGGAATTGCCATTGGTAGTGAAACTTCGGGTGGGATCGAAGAGATCAAAATCCAAAAAGTTGTCTTTGAGCAAACTGGCGCAGGGTTTCGGGTCAAATCCGCCAACAATCGAGGTGGATTTATACGCAAGGTCACTGCTTCGGATTTAACGATGAAGGATGTTGGCTTTCCTTTTCTCTTACAAACAAATTGGTACCCAGATTATAGTTATCCAGAACTACCAGCTGATTATGAGGAAGAGATTCCCGACTATTGGCACAAATTGATGGTACAACCAGCTATTCCAGTAGGTCCAGCAAAGGTCTGCGACATTACTATTGAAAACGTGCAAGCCACCAAAACAGGACAACAAAGCGTGCGTGCTTTTTTCATCGAGGCCAGCCCAGCAGAACCGATCCGCAATCTAACATTAAAAAATCTTTCCATCCATGCCGACGAGTTCGGCAAGATTGCAGGAGTTGAGAACTTAAATATGGTGGAAACGATCGTCACTGCGTTAGCGCCGACCTTGGATCAAAATGATGTGTATGAGCGGTAGTAGAGAGACAACGAGAACGTACATCGCTAAGTAGGAAAAGAGAGGGGCACAATGAGGGAAAATCTTATAAAGAAATATATTGATACATTTAATCACAATGATGAAGAACTTTATTCTCAATGTATATCAAATGCTGACGCAGAAACCTGGATGATGCAAAACGTCCCAGTATTTACATGTAATCAACCATTATTTGAAGAAGCATATTATTTTCGATGGTGGGTATTTCGGAAGCATCTGAAAGCCACACCAGAGGGAACGATCATAACTGAGTTTTTACCACCCGTTCGTTGGTCAGGACCATACAATTCCATCAATTGTGCTGTTGGACATCATCTTTCCGAAGCTCGTTGGTTAAAATGTGGTCGCGAACTCATTCACGAATATGTTGATTTTTGGTTTAAAGGCAGTGGAAATCAGTATGCCTATTCGTCTTGGATCATTGATGCGATCAAAAATTATGCGATTCTTTGGTCAGATGCTGAGTATGGTGTTCAGTTATTACCTCATTTGGTAACCTTTTATCAAGAGATCGAAACGCATCATCTGACTCGTTATGGTTTGTTTTGGTCAAATGATGACCGGGATGCCATGGAGTGTTCTATTAGTGGTAGCGGATTGAGGCCAACATTAAATAGTTACATGTATGCCAATGCCTTAGGAATTGCCTATTTTGCCGAGCAAGCAGGTGATTCTTCACTTGCTAAAGACTATCGAAATAAAGCGTCACTTTTAAAACAAAATATAATAAAGTATTTATGGGATTCTGAAGAAGAATTTTTTAAAGTGATTCCCTTAGAGGATAAAGATGCGCAAATTGCAACATTTGATTTTAAACAAATACCAAAGCAACACAATGTAAAAGAATTGATTGGCTATCTCCCTTGGCTCTTTGGTATTGCCGAAGATACTCATGCGAGGGCTTGGCGCTATTTGAGTGATCCCATGTGTTTTCACGGTGAGTATGGTCTGACTACAGCAGCCAGAGATCATCTGTGTTATAACTTACCCAGTGAGAAAAATCATGAGTGCCTTTGGAATGGACCATCTTGGCCGTTTGCCACAACCCAAACAATCGATGCAATGATAGCCTCACGTCAAAACAAAAATAGTTCACTTAAAGCAACAGACATTTCACGAGAATTGCTGACCTATGCGAATAGTTTTTATCGAAACAAAGCAGATGGGACAAAAGTCAATTGGCTTGATGAAAATATTGATCCAGATACAGGAGAATGGCTTTCCAGAAAAATTTTAAAAGACCAGAACTGGCCCATAGGAAAAGGTGGCTATGAACGTGGAAAAGATTACAATCATTCTGCTTTCAGTGATTTATTCATTCGTGGATATTGTGGTATTCATCTTTCTGATGAGGGACTGCTGACGATCGATCCAATTAAAGATACGACGCTTGAGTATTTTTCTTTTGAGGATTTGCCGATGAAAGGTGATTTTATTTCTGTCTGGTATGATCGATCAGGAGAACATTTTGGCAAGGGCGTAGGCATTACGGTATTGATCGATGGCAAACACTATCAGAGTAAAAATAAGATTGAAATCAGTTTGTAAAGGACCAAGAAATTGGTCTTTTTTAATTTGAAAAATTTACAGCCTAATTGGTTTGGTCACAAGTAACTTCTTAAGAGAATGTGCTACTTGAGTAAGAAAGATCTGTCCATCTATTTAGAAGCATAGCATGAAATTAGAGACGGATAGAGAAAAGAGAGCGAAGATTTTAAGCCAAGAGCCAGTGCTTCAGATGTTCTTACTTTTTTTGGGAAGGGAAGACTCAGCAGATCGTTGTCAACAAACCCCTACCTAGCCATATATCAACGATTAACAAAAAATGTCAATTGCTGGAAATCCTGCTTTTCGTTATGCTTTTGGTATTGAAAGCGGTTTATTTAATCGGGCTCAACAACAAAATCTAAGGAGGAAAAGTAGTGAAAAAATTAAGTACGATTCTTGGTTTGGGGTTACTATCAGTCGCTTTTTTGTCGGCATGTGGGAAGGAGGAAGCAGGTTCCACAACAGATTATGATACGATTTCGATTTTATCGCCGTACATTGAAACTGAACCACCTGCAAGTGACAACGAGATTTTGAAGCAATTAGAAGCGTATACTGGCAAAAACATTGATATTACCTGGGCACCCAATACATCCTACGAGGATAAAATGAATATTACGTTAGCTTCAGATGATATTCCAGAAGTGATGGTCATTCAAGGAAAATCAGGAGGATTTATCAAGTCAGCAGAAAATGGCGCTTTTTGGGATTTGACCGACTATTTAGCTGATTATCCTAATCTCTCTCAATCTAACGAGGATGTTTTGCGTAATTCTTCTGTGAATGGCAAAGTGTACGGAATTTATCGGAAACGTGATGCGATGCGGACGGCGGTGATCATCCGAAAAGATTGGTTAGAAAACTTAAACTTAGATGTACCAGAAACGATCGATGATCTCTATGAGGTTGCCAAAGCATTTACTGAGAACGATCCCGATGGGAATGGTGAAAATGATACGTTTGGTTTGATTATTCCCCAATGGCCTGGCTCGATCAATTCAAATAGTCCTTACGATGTGTTAGCTACTTGGTTTGGGGCAGGAAATGCTTGGAAAGAAATAGACGGCACTTTAGAGCCATCCTTTATGCAACCAGAATACCTAGAATCAATGCAATTTGTTAAAGATATGGTGGAACAAGGCTATGTCAATCGTGATTTTGCAACCATGGCAGCAGATAAATGGGATGAGCCGTTTATCAATGGACGTGGTGGGATCATTATTGATACGTATTCACGAGCAGCACAAATCAGCAATAAATTATTGCAAGCTGGAGAAGAAGACCTCGTCGTCTTTACAGGGAATTTAAAAGATAATAGCGGTACGATGAATGCGTTACCGACAGATGGCTATTCTGGTTTCTTGGCGATTCCTAAGTCGAGTGTCCAGACAGAGGAACATCTAAAAGAGGTGTTGACGTTCCTTGATAAATTAAATGATAAAGAAGCACAGGTATTGCTGAACAACGGAATCGAAGGAATCAATTTTGAAGTAGTGGATGGAATGTCCGTCGCACTAGAAGGATCAGAAGCTGAAGCGTTAGCCAATGCGGTCAAAGGGTACTCACAAATTGGGATGAATGTAACGGAAGATACCCTGTACTATATTGCTAAGCCTGATACAGAAGCGGCTACTGAAAGCTATGAAAAACGATTGTCATTGATGGAAGCTGATTTAGAGCACGCTGTCTTTAACCCAGCAGCCTCCTATAATACAGATACGTATGTAACAAAAGGGGCACAGCTTGATCAGATCATTAGTGATGCGCGGGTTCAATTTATTGCAGGACAAATCGATGAAGCGGGTTGGGAAGCTGCGATCGAACTTTGGAAGAATCAAGGAGGCACGCAGCTGATGGAAGAAACGAATGCCCTTCATCAAGCACAATAACGACAGTCGAAGAAGGTTGAGTGGATCTTGCTCTCAACCTTTTTCTTTTTCAATAATTTTTTTCAGCTAATTATTCAGCTAATAAAATGGAGTACTATTTAGGTGAGACGAGACAGGTAGTAAGAAATCAGAAAAGAAAAAATGGAAAAAAACAAGTGGAAACCCTAATCTAACGCTTGATATCAAGGAATTCAAAAAAAGTCAATTGTTAGAAATGTAGGTCAAGTTTACTATGAAAAGAGAAAAGTAGCTCATATACGCATAAAAGGAGAAGAAGAAATGTTAGCGAAATTGATCTATGAAAATCCGCTGAATCAAGCAGCAGATATTCAACACTTTATTGCTGAAGGAGAGCCCAAGATTACTTTCCAAGACGGGATGATTCTGGCGAATACGTATTCTGAAGAATCAAACAAACAACCACATTTTGTTTTATGGCTGCCTCAACAATTTCCAGCGGACCTACGAATCACCTGGCAGTTTCAACCACTGGCTGAACCAGGCTTATGTATGCTCTTTTTTGCAGCAACCAATCGCAAGGGTGGCTCGATCTTCGATTCTGGAGTACCCAAACGAACCGGGGCATATCCCGAGTATCATTCTGGAGGGATCAATGCTTACCACCTTTCTTATTTTCGAAGAAAGTATGAGGAGGAACGGGCGTTTGAAACGTGTAATTTGCGCAAAAGCCATGGGTTTCATCTGGTCGCCCAAGGCGCAGATCCACTTCCGAGTGTAGCAGATGCCCGAGGGTTTTATCACCTAAAAATCGATAAGGTAGGTGCAACGATTTCCTTTCGGATCAACGACTTATTGGTGTTAAGGTACCTTGATGAAGAACAGTTTGGTCCCGTATTAACCAAAGGAGCGATCGGATTTCGGCAAATGGCGCCAATGAAGGCCCGCTATAAAGACTTAAAGGTATATTCCTTAGAGGAGGAACGGTGATGAATTGGCAGAAAGCATATCAAGCAGCAGATTTTGTCTTTTATTGTTTGCTGATAAATGTAACCGTTATTATAGGTGCACTAGTAGGTGGGATCATCTTTGGACTGGCGCCTAGCGTACAAGCAGGATTCCACGTAGCAAAGAAAACCCTTAAACAGGAATCGCCGCCTTTTTTTCAAACGTTCTTTGGGTATTACCGCAGGAACTTTTGGCGATCGAATCGCTTGGGCTTACCGATCATTCTCTTTTATTTGTGCCCCATGGTGGTGATCCAGCAAGGATTTTTAGCGGCATTGACTCAAACAGGCTTGATCCTATTGATCGTTAGCCAATGCGTCGCGATCGCTGTGATCAATACATTGCTTAGCATGTACGAATATTATGTGCTCCCAACGAAGAAGTACCTAGGCGCTTCGCTACGCTTTCTTTTTTTTCAACCTATTGGCACCTTTTTAGGCGTCCTTTGGTTTGGGATTTGTAGTACGATCAGCTTTTTTCTCCCCGGTCTCCTTCCATTTTTAAGTATTGGGATGTGGATCATTGGCACAATGGGGATTTACTTGAAATTATTTGATGAAAATGAACAAAAGCTAAAGCAACAAAACGATGCAGTTCAACCTGCAGAGAGGGAAGAGGAGGAAATCGAACATGGCATTGAAATGGCTCAAAAATAAACCTAAGGGAAAACGTGGGCTGAGTTTTGGGTATCCATGGGAAAAAGGAGCTTTACAACCTGAGGTTCTAAGGGAGGAACTGTTTTTGCTGGGGGAGGAACCGCTGCAAACGAAAGTACTGGCTTACTGGCCAGATGGCAGTGTGAAATGGACAGGACACAGTGGGCTGGTGGCAGAAACGACGCAGTTACTTTTTCAAAGAAAACAGCGTGTCCAGAAGAAACAGGCGATTGCTAGGGAAGCTTACAACGGTATTTATTTTGACAACGGTACGATCAAAGGCTTCTTCCCGAAACATGGGGAAGGGAAAAATGTTTTGGACTGGGTAGCGGTCAATGGGCAGAAAAAATTGCAAGATCTTCACGCAATCCTGCAATACCAAAACAAAAAGGTGCAGTCCAAAGTAACGGACTTGATGTTGGAAGAAAATGGTTCAGAAAAAGCCGTTATCAAAGTAACGGGCGTCATTGAGATCAATCAAGAAGTGGTGCAAGAGTTTATTTTACGGTTCCGTATCTTTCGCGAAATCAGCAAATTGGAAATCATTCATACGGTCATTATCATCAAACCACTTGCTTATGAAGGCATGGGGATAGCATTTGATTATGCGTTGACAGGTGAAAATTGGAATCGACAAGTCAAATTTATTGCAGATGCTGTGTATCATGAAGCGGCACAATTGTTACTTTCACGGCGACACTATCAGCAAAACATTCCCTATCAACAACAAGCCAGTGGACAGCTCGTTTCATTGACCCCAGCGGACGAGCCGATGCTGTCTCATGCGGTGGAAAATGCTATTTGGGACAATTTTCGGGTCAATCAAATCAATCATCGGTCATTTGAATTAGAAAAACAGACCGAAGCTGGGTACTGTTGGTTGCCCATTGGGGATGGCGAGCATTATTCAGGTACCTTTTACGCTGGGGGAGAAACCGGCGGTGTTGCTTGCAGCATGGAGAAATTTTGGGAAAAAGCACCATCTGCGATCGAGGTGACAGGCATCACCCAAAAAGCAACCCAAATCACGATGTGGCAGTGGTCACCGAATGCCAAGCCAATGGATTTTCAGCACTATTCCAAACGGGATCATATGCTTAGCGGATACGAAGGAATGGAAGAGATTCGTTCGACGGCAGTTGGCGTAGCAAATACGACGCGTTGTTGGTTGGATCTATATGAAGAAGCCCCGTCAGAAGAAGTGTTGCTGGGCTTAGCTCAAGAAAACCAAGAACCTGCCCAGATCGTTTCATTGCCAGAGCGTTATCAAGAGACGAAGGTTTTTGGCAGGATCAGTTTACCAGACGAATCAACGAAAACGAAACAGTTGCTGGAGCAACAATTGGCTAAGATGCGTCAATTCTATTTAGCAGAAGTCCAACAAAGAAGTTGGTATGGCTATTGGAACTATGGTGATGTCATGCATACCTATGATCAGTTTCGACACCAATGGCGCTACGATCTTGGTGGGTACGCTTGGCAAAACACTGAATTGGTCCCTAACATGTGGCTTTGGCTAGATTTCTTACGGACTGGTGATCCAAGCGTCTACTATCTGGCTGAAAGTATGACGAGACATACTTCAGAAGTCGATCAGTATCATGCTGGTGAATACAAAGGATTAGGGTCACGGCATAATGTCGTTCATTGGGGCTGCCAAGCAAAAGAAGTTCGAATTTCAATGGCGGGTCTCCATCGCTACTACTACTATTTGACAGCGGATGAACGCATTGGGGAGATTATGGAACAAGTCAAAGACAATGAAACCTATGCTTTTGATGCGTTACCACCGATGCGCGAGTTTTATGAACGAGAAACGAAGCGGATACCGATTCGCATCGGACCAGATTGGGCTGCGCTAGTCTCGAACTGGTTTACCCAGTGGGAACGGACGAATGATCCTGTTTACCTTGAAAAAATTCGCACGGGCATCACCTGCATCAAAGCCATGCCCCAGCGCCTATTGTCTGGTCCCACAGTGTTATTTGATCCACAAGACAAAACCTTATCTTATATGGGAACTGGGAATTTTGGCGGCTATCACATGGTCATCTCCTTTGGGGCGCCGCAAGTTTGGTTAGAACTTGCTCAAGTGCTGGAAGACCCCGAGTGGACAGAGATGTTAGGGGAGTTTGGCTGGTTTTATAGCTTGAGTCCTGAGAGAAAAGCAGAAGAATCAAACGGGGTACTGACGGAACCTCATTTTGCCTGGCCAATGTTTGCGTCGACGATGATGGCCTTTGCTGGGCGAGTGCGTAAGGATCAAGCAATCAGTCAAAGGGCTTGGCAGTTATTGCTTGATAATGACAAATCGGGTGTTCCATTGCCGATCGAAGCGACCATTGAAGCAGCGACAACGTGGAAAAAAATAAAAGAAATGCCGTGGGTATCGACCAATGTGTTGGCACAGTGGGGTCTAAATACGATTTGTTGTTTAGCATTGATCGGAGCGGAGTTAGAGGAGGAGAATGAATGGAAACAACAATAAAAAAAGTGCCGAAAACGAAAGAGCAATGGGGGAGTTTTCTCAACCATTTTAAACAAAATAAATGGCTCTATATTTTGACGATTCCCGGGATCATCTATTTTGCAGTATTTCGTTATGCACCGATGTATGGGTTGATCATTGCTTTCAAAGATTATGTGCCTTTTTTAGGAATCGCAGATAGTCCATGGGTTGGAACACAAAATTTTATGGATTTCTTCAATAATCCTGATTTCTTTCGGATCTTGTGGAACACGTTGATGATTGCCTTTTTAAACATCTTCTTTTCGTTTCCAGCACCCATCTTTTTGGCACTGTTACTGAATGAATTGCGCAACAAGCTGTTTCAGCGGACCATTCAAACCTTCGTCTATGTACCACATTTTCTTTCATGGACGATCGTCGTTAGTCTTTGGCATATCTTATTCAACATCGATCATGGAGCGATCACTCAATTTATCGCTTCGTTGACAGGCGTTGAAATCGACTTTCTCTCAGACCCGCAATGGTTCCGCCCCATGATCGTAATGCAATCGATTTGGAAAGAGATCGGTTGGGGAACCATTATTTATTTAGCTGCCTTATCAGGTGTAGATCAGGAACAATACGAAGCCGCGATCATGGATGGTGCAGGACGTTTCCGTCGTGTGTGGCACATCACTTTGCCTGCGATTCGTTCGACGATCATCATTATGCTGATCATGCGGATCGGGTCGATTTTGTCTACTGGGTTTGATCAGATTTTCTTGATGACCAATCAGTTGAACCGAACAGTAGCAGATGTTTTTGATACGTATGTGTATATGATGGGGATCACCAATGGCGCTTACAGTTACTCAACAGCCGTCGGATTATTTAAATCGATCGTTGGGATCATCCTCGTACTTTGTACCAATAAATTAGCGAAACGCTTTGGCGAAAGCGGCTTATACTAAGGAGGAAAAAGATGGATACTTTACACAATACGAAGGCAGGGAAAATATTTGACATTTTTAATGCGCTATTTTTGGCATTGATTGGGTTATTCATGGTGATTCCTTTTATTTATGTGATCGCAGGTTCATTTGCTACGGAGTTAGAATTGACCACACGTTCGTTTTTCTTATGGCCAAATGAGATCAGTCTCGACTCCTATCGCTTTATTTTTTCAACCAACACCTTTATCCGTAGTTTGCTTGTAACGGTCGGCGTTACCATCGTTGGCACGCTGGTGCAGCTTTTCTGTACCTTCACCTTTGCCTATCCTTTATCACGCAAGCACCTAAAAGGACGGAACACCTTGTTGAATCTCGTGATTTTTGCAATGCTCTTTTCAGGTGGGATGATCCCAACGTTTATCGTGGTGAAAAATTTAGGACTGATCAATTCTTATTGGGCATTGATTTTGCCAATCGCGATCAATCCGTTCAACTTAATGATCATCAAAAACTTTTTCCAAGAAATGCCGATCGAGTTGGAAGAATCCGCCAAGATGGACGGCTGTACGGAACTAGGGATCTTATGGAAAATCATTTTGCCTTTATCAAAACCAGTGATCGCGACCTTCACCCTTTTTTACGCCGTTGGTATCTGGAACGACTTCATGAGTGGATTGCTCTATATCAACGATTCAGCAAAATGGCCGATTCAGTTATTGTTAAGACAGATCACGATGGCCTCCAGTGGTGCCAATGCGTTAGCAAGTATGGACCCCAACTATGTGCCGCCTGAACAAGGAATCAAATTTGCAGTCATCATTGTGGCGACTTTACCAATTTTGATCTTCTATCCGTTTTTGCAAAAACATTTTGCCAAAGGAATGCTGATTGGATCCGTCAAAGGATGATACACTTCAATAGTTGTGGATAGGTTGTCATGCGTTTTTTCGCATGACAATTTGTTACATAAAATCTATTACAAGGGTGTTTGGGAATGAAGTACTTTAAAACAGGCGGTTTTCATCGAAAACTGCAGCTAGCCAGTCTATGGATCGTCGTGCCGCTATTAGCCGTTGCAATTTTTTTGCATGCCTATTTGATCGGACCATTACAACGATCGTATCAAGAACTAAACAATCGCCAAGTTGAAGGAATCGTTAGTAACATCAACCAACAGTTCTCGCAGCTGGAAGTGACTTTAAGCGTTTGGGGGCAATCGTTTCAAAGGCGCTACCAAGAAGATTTATTGGAAACGGCGAATTATCAGACGTTGATCCAGCTGTCGGAAGAATTGTTTTACTTAACCAATAGCTCCAATTATGTCAATCGAATCGGTATTTATTCGCTCGGAGAGGCGCCCTTTGGGATTGAAAGTGGCGGCACGTATGAATTAACGCTCGAGCAAACCAAAACAGCATTTGAACGCTATCGGATCGATAATGGTAGGCAGTATCAGTGGAAGATCATTGAAGAAGAGGATAAATTGATTTTTGTACAAAACATTGATAGCCAAGGCGAAGATCAGCCTAAAATTTTTTTAGTTGCAACGATCGACGAGCAATCATTGTTAAAGTATTTTTATGATACTCAAATTGAAAATGGTCTCGCAGCGATTTCCTTTAATCATGAGAGTTTTCGTTTTATTGGCGATCAGAACTTAGCGAATGTTATCCAACCGCTGAGTGAGGAGCATCAAGGAACCTGGGTCGAATCGATCAATGGCAATGATTATAGCATGATCGCCGTAAACAGTACGCGACTCAACCAAATATGGACATTTTATACCGTCGTTCCCTTAGCATTGATTACCGAGCCAGTCACTCATTTGGCTAGAGTGCTGATCGTCGTAAGTATTCTTTTTATTGCTTGTGTGGCAGTCATGAGTCTCTTTTTGGCAAAAAAACAATACCAACCTTTTGAAAAAACGATGGATCAGCTCTTTGGTAATACCCAATGGAAAAAAGAAAACGATCTGGAGTTTTTGGTGGACCGTTGGCAACAATTAAGTCGGGAAAAAGGATTGCTACAAAATCAGGCGGAACGCTTTCAAGATTCGCTGAAGCGGCAAGTGATCCAACATTTGATGGAAGGGTATTATGGCTATTTGTCAGAGGAAGAATCGCAACAATTACTGCAGCAAAAAAACTGGCGCTTAAGTGACAAAGGGTATCGCCTGTTTTATTTCCAACTCAATGATCTATTAAGCAATCAAGCAAATTCACAAGATGAAACCCACATTTTGTTTGCGCTAGAAAACATTATAACGGATGTCACAGCCATGTTTTTCCCAGAATCAACCATCGTTTCGTCAAATGAAGGGCGGATTTTGGTTTTTGTGGTCAATCAAGAGCAGCAACTGACAGATTACTTCACGATGGTCACCAAGCAAATCAATTTGATCGTCTGCCGTTATGTCACCATCGTTAGTTCGCAACAAGAAACTGAGATTCGCAAGTTGCCTGAAGTTGCCCAACGTCTCAAAAAGCAAATCCATCTGCAACGGTTGATTCCCGAAAATCAAGTGCTTCAAGGAGAGAAAATGCGTCCGCTGCCGAAGTATTCTCTTTCGCAAGAAAACTTGATTTTAACAGCGCTGAAAAGTGGCTATCATGAAGAATTGCAACGAAGTGTCCAGCGGTTTTTGGAACAGGTCGTGGCAGAAAACAATCAACAGGCTGCGGTGATCTATGTGGTCAATCGACTGTACGATCAAGTCGATTACCTTTTAAATGAAAATGGTGTCTCACGAACGGATTATGTATCGAAAACGGTTGTGTTAGAGCGAATCGAACGACTTTTGGACATCAATCAAATCCAAGCCTTTTTGTACCATCATTTCTTAAAGCCCGTTTCCATCCTCTGGCAAGAAAATGTCGCTAATTCTTATAGTGAAATGATCCAAAAAGTAGCGGAGTACATCCAATCTGATTTTCGCAATGAACAAATTTCGTTAGAATATGTTGCGGATCGTTTCGAAGTAGACCCAATCTTTTTGAGTAAGGAGTTCAAGCGTGCCAAGCAGGTCAACTTTATTGATTATTTAACCAATGTTCGCATCGTAGAAGCGAAACGGCAGTTGCTAGAAACCGATCATCAAATCAATGAAATCGCAGAAAACCTTGGGTATAATCCCAGTTACTTCAATCGTTTATTTAAAAAGTGCACGGGAATGACCCCAGGACAATATCGAAAAGGTCAGAGCTGATCACTGTTGGTTGCTGCGGAAAAGCTCGTATTTTCGCAGCTTTTGCTCTGATTTTTCCATGTTTTCGTCAGCCAATGTTTTGTATAATAGAAAAGAAAGCGATTTCTAATGCAGCTTAAGTTCAGCAAGAAAACCAGCGGACTTGTCAAAGCTGTTGGAAATCTGATAGTAAATAGATGGAGGAAGAAAAGAAATGAAAATCGTTCTAGGCGGAGATTCAACCATGGCGGATTATCCCCTTGATCAACAGCCAATGATGGGCTGGGGACAAGCCTTACCAAGCTATCTATCCCCAGAAGTAAACGTACGCAATTTTGCAAAAAACGGCAGTACGACTCGTTCGTTTATCGAAGAAGGGTTGTTTGAGCAACTCCTGCAAGAAGTCGAACCGAATACAGTCGTCCTACTGCAATTTGGACATAATGACCAAAAAGAGAAAAATCATGTCACGATGGAGGCGTACATTGCTCATTTGACAGACATGATCCGTCAAATCAAAGAAAAAGCAGGAATCCCGATCCTGTGTACACCTGTTGAACGGCGGGTAGGAGAAGAGGGACGATTGGCGCATACGTTGTCAGCATTTTTACCTGTCTTAAGAGAACTTAGTCGAACGGAAGAAGTAGTTTTGTTTGATTTAAATCGCTATACCTATCATTATTATGACACATTAGGACTAGAAGCTTCCAAAGCACTCTTTGTTTGGTTAGCACCGAATGAGCACCCCAATTATCCTGCAGGTCTTGCAGATGATACCCACTTTTCAAAGCTCGGGGCGCATATGATCGCTCGCTATGTAGCGATTCGTCTACAGGCGTTTTTCCATGAGCAACCACTGTTTCCTGATATTTATTACGGCGCCTGCATGTATCCAGAAGTCTGGTCGGAAGAAATCATGCAAAGTGATAGTCACACGATGAAAACGTTGGGCATGAATTTTGCTAGAATTGGGGAATTCATGTGGCGCGACTTGGAGCCTCAACCTGGAGAATATGATTTTTCGTTGTTGGAACGTGCGCTAGAACAGTACCAAGCAAATGGCATCGATGTTTGCTTATGTATTCCAACGCCGACCCCACCCCGCTGGTTTACAAAACAGTACCCAGAAGCATTGGTCACTAACCAAGATGGAACGAAGATGCATCACGGCTCAAGACAGCATGTCTGTACCAACAACGAGGACTTTCGCCGTTATGCCTATCGTTTGACGAGAAAAATCGCTGAGATTGCCGAAAAACATGAAAATGTCGTTATGTTGCAATTGGACAATGAGTTTAAATGTCATGTCGATCTATGTTACTGTACGACGTGTCAAACGCGTTGGCATACGTATTTAAAAGACAGCTATCAATCCGTGACTAACCTCAATGAGTGTTGGGGAACGAAGGTGTGGAGTGAGTGGTATGACGCATTTGAGGATGTCGTCTTGCCGCTAACAACCCCATTTTTGCATAATTCTTCCTTGATGAATGCCTTTCGCCGCTTTACCACTGATACGTTGAATGAGTTTGCGCATGATCTTTGTCATTTTATCCGAATGGAGACCGCGTTACCCATTACCCATAACTCCGCTTTTGGGTTTAACTTGCAAAATGATGAGCTATTTGCTGATTTAGATATTGCTGGTTTTGATACGTATGCACCGGCAGACAACTATCCAGCGTATACGATGAACTTGGATCGTTGGCGGAATGTCAAACCGCGCAACAAGGAAATGTTATTGTTAGAAACTTGTACTGCCAATGCAGGTCATATTGAAAATTATGCGGCACCTCGTCCTCATGGGTTTGTCACAAGTGAAGCGTTCATTGGCTATGCTGGTAATTTGAAATCCTTCTGCTTTTGGCATTTTCGTGGACATCGCTATGGTGTGGAGCAACCCCATAGTGCCGTGTTAACTGCTTGGGGAGAGCCAGATCGTGGGTATGAAGAGGTAGCTCGGATTGGCGAACTAAGACAACAGATCGCACCACTTTTAGCGGAAACGAAGTATGTATCGGCAAAAATAGCCATTATCTACTCGGATTACTCGAAACGTTTTTACACGATCGATCATGGGGGTGTTTATGATTATCGCAGCCTGTTTACCGAATTTTACGGCAGTCTGATTCGCCAAGGGATTCGTGTAGAAATTATTCAAGAAAATAGTCCGTTAGAAGAGTATGATGTTGTTCTTGCCCCATTTGTTCGTTGGATCAGTCCTACCTTGTTGAAAAAATTTGCCGCCTTTACTGAAGCAGGAGGCAAGCTGATTTTAGGCCCGATGACGGGGGATCGGACAAAAGAGCTGGCGTGGCCAGCGACGAATGGCTTAGATCGTTTAGGAGAATGGCTCGGGTTTGACCAAATCCAGCAGTTTACGGTGAAAGGACTGACTTATCAGCTAACCTATGACGGCCTAAAAGAACCTTTGGATCATTTGGTCACAGTTTTTCACTGCCCAGAAGATTGGGAAACGATCGGACGTGGGAATGACCAAACGCTACTAGCTAAGAAACAACTGGCTCAAGGAGAGATCATCTATTTAGGTGCGCTACCTAGCAATTTACCAGACAGTTTGATATGGCAGTCGTTTTGTCGCAAAGAACTTTTCCCTTATGAATCAGAGCGCCAGTTGATCAAATGTTCGGAAGGTGTGATGAAGTATCGCCGAGAGTCAGCGACCCATGTCCAACTCTGGATCAGTAACTTAGGGCTGACGACAGCTGATTTTACCTTACATCTACCCGGTTTCGAACGCTTATCAGGTGAAGCGCTGGCGCGGGGGAACCATAGGCTAGAACCTTATGAAAATTTGATTATTGAATGGGAAAAAATAGTAGAAAGCGAGGAGTCAGATGATTCATTTAGCCATCCGAGGGCATGACCTTTCAGGAGAATATACACCAAAGCAGTTAGCACAAGCGGTAGGTGCAAAGAAAATAAAAAACGTTCAGTTTGCCTTGAATGCGTCTTTTCCAGATCTAAGTGCTCCTGAAAAGATGAATCCAGGTATGGGAACCTTCTTCAAGAATGAATTCCAAGAACAAGGCGTTCAAATCGCTTTGTTAAGTTGTTATAGTAACTTGATTCATCCCGAACCAGAGGAACGAGAAAAAATCTTACAGAAATTTGAGCGCTATTTATTCCATGCCCGTTATTTTGGTGCCAGCATGGTGGCTTCAGAAACAGGCTCAGTCATTGCCGCACTGGGATATAGTGAAGAGAATTTTTCAGATGAGGTTTTTGAAGACTTGATCCATGTGATCCAGCGACTCGTTCGAGTGGGAGAAAAATATCAAATCATGGTAGGGATCGAAGCCGGACTGAATCATCCGCTGTATTCGAATCAGCGCATCGCCGAGCTGATTGAACGTGTTCCTTCTGATTATTTAGGGATCATTTACGATCCAACGAATTTGATCACAGCAAAAACGGCTGCTGATCAAGTCGCATTGGTAGAAGAAGCATTTACTCTTTTCGGAGAGAAAATCGTCTGCTTGCACCTAAAGGATTTTCAACTCTCGGGAGAAGAAGTGATCCCTGTCCCGTTAGGTGAGGGACAAATACGGTATCCAGAAATTTTACAGCTTCTGATCAAACACAAGCCATACTGTTACGTGGTGCTAGAAGAAACAAAAGACGCTGGGATCGATCGTGCGGTGGCGTTGATTGAAGAGAGAGTTGGACAGGGGGGCTCTTACAACTAACACAATATTTTCAAATAGCTGCTTGATAACGAAAGCACGTACTGCTAGAAAAGCCAGTACGTGCTTTTTTCGTATGGTTTTCATTTCATTGACAATCAATCGTACCGAATAATTCGTAGCCTTTTTGGCTAGGGCTTTTGGAGATCATTTTTATTGCCAGCCAAAATCTTTCAGACATTCGATCACATCATTTTGAGAAGAAGATAGTGACAGACCATGGCTTTTTATTTTTTCAGTGGCTAAACGAAGATCACGAGGCGCCTGTGCGTAACGTTCCTCATCTGGCAAAACATACTTTCTACATAATTTTTCATCAAAGCCAAGCTCTTTGGCAATAAATGTCGCGAACGCATAGGTAGACAGTGAGTTCGTACTAGAAAAATGATAAATGCCAGTTGGTAGTTGAAGGATTTTTTCAAGCTGATCAGCAAATTTTTTGGCGTAAGTGAGTCCCCTTACCTCATGTACTGGAAAAGAGGTTGGCTGCTGATACAAGAAGGCGCTTATTACCTGCTTGAGAATATTCGGGCTGGCAGAGACTTCGGGATAAGAAAGACCCATCATCCATGAAAGGCGTAAGATCAAATAATCGCAATCAAAGGTTCTTAGGAAGGTTTCGACCGCTAGTTTTTGTTGCCCATAGATCGATGCGCTTTTGGGCGAATCCGATTCTGAATAGGGACCGACTGCGTTATCGTTGAAGACTTGTTCAGTACTTAAAAAAATGAAGCGAGCATTCTTTTTTTTACAAATCTTTGCTAATTCAATTGCACTGTCCGTGTTCACTTTTTTTGTTTCAAAGGGATGTGCTTCACAGTCGGCCGTTTGGGTACGTGCAGCGGTATGGATGAGTATGTCAAACGTTTGCTTTTCAAAAAACTTATTGACGGCAGCTAAATCTTCATAATCGACATCCTTACGAGTGATAGGAAGAAATGTGAAGGTTTCGTGATTCTGTTTCTGAATCAAAGAGGCTAAATAGCCGTTGGCTCCGGTAATCGCGATCGTAGTCATATACTCCTCCTTAAATAGTTATATATCCATCCAATGCGTCTGCTTTTAGTGTTTCGATGATTGAGATACCAGAACTTGTCCCAATGCGACTTGCTCCGAGTTGGATCATTTTTAAGAATGTTTCTGCATCACGGATACCACCTGCAGCTTTGATCGCTACATCCTCTCCTACATATTGTTTCATGAGTGTTATATCCTCGAAAGTCGCCCCAGATGGTGCAAATCCAGTGGAGGTTTTAATAAAATCTGGTCTGATTTCTTTGGCGATCTGACAAAGTGCAATCTTTTCTTCCTGAGTTAAATACGCATTCTCAAAAATAACTTTGGAAATAACTTGTTTTTCTCGGCACAAAGAAACGATGGTTTGCATTTCTTCTTTAAGATAATCCCAATTTTGGGCTTTTACTTCAGTGATATTGATAACATAGTCGATTTCTGTCGCACCATTTTCTATTGCATCTTTTGTTTCAAAGGCTTTTGCTGCAATTGATGTTTGTCCTAACGGAAATCCTATTGCTGCACCAATCCCAATATCCGTTTCTTTTAAGTGGGTATAGCATCGGTTAGATTGAACTTGGTTGATGGCAACCATTTTAAAGTGATACTCTTTTGCTTCCTCGCACAAAATCTTTAAGTCTTCTTCGGTTGCAAATGGTTTTAAGTTTGTATGATCAATGAAACGAGCCAATTGATCAAGCGAAAATTTTTTCATGGTTTCCCCTCCTGATATGTAATTACAAATCAGATGATACTTTACAATAACTTTTTTGTCAAATAGTTAAATATATTAATTTTACCATATTGACAACGCTTACCTGGTAGGTTTAGTATAAAGGTAACAATTTTATTTGTAATTACATATTGGAGGGGAAACAATGAAAGTGATCGTAGCATCTCATGGAAACTTTGGAACAGGGTTATTACAGAGCTATCAAATGATTGCTGGGGAGAATGATCAGTTGATAGCGATTCAGTTGACAGATGCAGGTGTAGAGGCGTTCAAAAAACAGTTCTATCAAGTAATGGAACAATTGAAGGAAGAGGAGGTTTTGATTCTTACAGATATCAAAGGAGGAACGCCTTTCAATGTTTCTTATAATTACTTATTAGAGCAAAAGAAACCAATCAAATTAGTTGCTGGTATGAATCTACCCATGCTCTTGGAAGTTGGTTTAGCAGTGGGAAGTCGATCGTTCGATGCTTTGTTTGATTTAGCGATTGCTGCAGGTAAAGATGGGGTGACTTTTATCGAGGACGATAATGAATTTGAGGATGAGAATATATTTTAAAGATAGGGGAGATTGAAGATGACAATAACTTTAGCACGTGTGGATGATCGAGTGATTCATGGGCAGACAACAACGAGATGGACAAAGTCACGACCGGTACAAGGAATTCTTGTTGTTGGCGATGATATCGCTCAAGATGAATTACGTAAAAAAGTCTTGAAGGCAGCTGCAGGTAATTTAAAACTAGGTATTTATACGACTGAGCAAGCAATAGAAAGTATCCCAAAAGGGAAACAATCGGAGAAAAATTTTTTCTTGATCAGTAATTCTCCACAAACATTTGCTGAACTTGTAAAACTGGGGGTTGATTTTGGAAAACAACTAAATGTTGGGCCTATGAATACAAGAGAAGGTGCAAAAGTATTAGGTAGAACCGTAGCTATTGATCAAAAGGATTATGAGGCATTCGAGTATATCACATCAAAAGGAATCGAAGTTTTGTTTCAACTATTGCCAGATGATGATAGTAAAAGCTGGGAAACAATGAAGAAAAAATACGATTCTCTAGGATAAGGAGGAAACAAAATGAATGGGAGTTTATTATTGCCAGCATTGTTAACGGGGATATTCTGCTATTTAGGTGCGATTGAAAGTCCGTGGCTTTTTGGGATGAGTGGAGGGTTCTATGTTGTTGGCCGTCCGCTTATCGCAGGGTTTCTAACAGGGATCGCATTTGGGGATATTCAGGCGGGTGTTCTATGTGGATTAGCGGTTCAGGCAGTTTTCATTGCCAATCTTTCGACAGGGGGCGCGACAAATAGTGAAATTACCTATGCTGCTTATGGTGGCATCGGACTTGCATTAGCGACGACTAAAGATCCAGCAGTTGCAGTTACCTTAGCAATTTTAATTGGCCAAACATTTGGATTGATTTTTTATAATACACGAATGGCTTTGTATTCATTCTGGAATACGCGTGCTCAGACTGCGGCTGAAACGATCGATGAGCGAGGGATCGTCATGAACCATATCGTTTATCCACAGATCACAACCTTTTTGTTGAGAGCTGTCCCCATTTTTGCGGCGATTTTCTTTGGCCGAGGATTGGTTGATTGGTTGTTAAACAATGTCCCAGATGTCGTTACGGATATTATTTCTGTTTTAGGCGGCGTGCTACCTGCCTTGGGGATCGCAATGTTGATGGGGATCGTCATTAAAGAAAAAGCACATTTAGTGTTCTTTTTTGCAGGGTTTGTTTTGATGGCATTTGCCAATCTGAATATGATCGCACTTGTTTTCTTAGCGGCGATGGTTGCTTATATCGTTTATTTGAGTACAGGGAAGACCACGATGACTCAAACGGCTCCAGAGGTTCAAGGAACAAATGTAGCTTATGAAGATGATGATTTGTTTTAGGAGGGGTTAATTATGGAGAATACATTAAGTAAAAAAGAATTGCGTAGCATATGGCGTCGTTGGGGATTCACTCATTTGTCGTCCATGAGTTATGAGAAATTGCAAGCACACGCATGGGCATATTCTTATATTCCATTTGCTGAAAAATATTACAAAAATGATCCTGAGGCAAAACGACGCTTGTTTTTGCGGCATTCAATGTTTTACAATACAGAACCCCAAACGGGACAACTGATCAATGGAATCGTGGCTTCATTGGAAGAAAAAATTGCTTTAGGTGCAGATGTACCAGAAGAAATGCCAATCAATATCAAAACTACATTGATGGGGCCACTCGCAGGAATCGGCGATTCAATCATTCAGGGAATTATTGTTCCAATCCTCTTGTCCATTGCAATGGGATTAGCTGCAGGTGGGAATCCATTAGGTCCACTCTTTTATTTAGTGAGCTATGGCATTATTGGACCATTGATTTCGTATATTTGTTTCATGAATGGTTATCGATTAGGTGTAAATGCGATCGATGTCATTGTTGGGGAAAATGCGAAACGAATCACTGATGCATTCAATATACTTGGGGTGATGGTAGTTGGCGGCTTAGCTGCATCCAATATTGCATTGACGACTGCCCTTGAAATCCCAATGGGTGAGGAGGTTCAGGCACTACAAACCGTATTAGATGGGATTTTCCCTAAGATTCTCCCCTTAGCAATGGTTTTACTTGCTTGGTATCTCTTGACCTCAAAACAAATGACTGCAACAAAAGTGATTTTAGTGTTGACGGTTATTTCTGCAGTAGGCGTTATCATCGGTGTGTTTTAGCAGGCGTTTGCCCAAGCAGATTAAGGAGGAATCGTTGTGTATATTTTAGTCCCTGAATTACGAGAGCGAATATGGGGAACACCTCGTTTGAAGCACTATATTTCCAGCGCAAGTGCCAAAGTTGGCTCGATCTATTCTCTGAGCGGAATTCCAGAGATTGATTGCAAAGTGAGAGATCAGGAGGTGACTTTGAACCAACTGATCCAAGAAAACCCAGCGAAGTTTGGCTTGCCGCTAGGAGCAGTTTATCCTCTGATCATTTCTTTTACGGCTTGTGATGAAGACCTGAGTATTCAAGTACATCCGACAGACCAAGTAGCAAGAGAAAAGGAAGGGATGCCTTATGGGAAAAGTGAAGCATGGTATTTTCTAGAAGCTCCGGAGAAAAAGTGGATCTATGCTGAACAACGGATTGCCGATAAAAAAAGTTTAGTACAAGCGATCGCTCAGGGAAGCTATTCTCGTCTATTAAAGGAATATCCCGTGTCCCAAGAAGATTTGATCTATATTCCCTCAGGCACGATCCACGCTCTGACCAAAGGAGCATTGGTCTATGAAATCCAGCAAGCAACCGACATTACGTATCGGTTTTATGATTACGACCGAACCGATGAATTTGGCAAAAAAAGACAATTACATGTAAAACGTGCAGTAGAAACGCTACAACCGATGCAAAAAGTCATCAAGACAACTTTTAAACTTGGAGAAGAAGTTCAACTAAGAGAATTCACGATCAAGCACTTAGTTGTCGAACAGACACTCAAGAATTCAGCTGATGTAGCGAGTGTCGTAACGATAGTAAATGGTGAGTTAAAAATAGCGGGATCAGTGTGTCAGTCGGGACAAAGTATTTTACTGTTGCCTCATGAGTGCATCTCAATAATTGGAAAAGCTGAAGCCATTATAGCGACTCCTCATATTTATTGGTCATCCTAACCTATGTTATAATGAAAGCAAGAATTAGAGGAGTAGGTGCCAATGAACATTCCGCTGCATAAGAAAATACGACAAGATATTTTGAATAAGATCGAGACAAATGAATATAGCGAAAATCAACTCATTCCTACTGAATTAGAACTAGCTGAAATCTATGGTGTCAGTCGTCCTACGATTCGTCAAGCCATTCAAGCGCTAGTCAATGAGGGCTATTTAGAGAAAAGAAAAAGACGAGGAACCATCGTACGTAAGCCCAAAATACAACAAGAATTTACCCATGTCATTGAAAGCTATGACTCTGAAATGTCACGCAAAGGATTAATGCCTGAAACACACGTCTTAAAATTTGGTGTGGTTCGTGCGACTGAGGAAGTTTCCGAAAATCTTGCCTTAGCACCAGGCGCTAAAGTATATAAGCTGACCCGTCTACGTTTTGCTGAAAAAAAACCGATAGTTTTGGTTACAAGTTATATCCCGTTTCATCTATTTCCAGAGTTGATTCATGCCGATTTTTCACAGGAGAAACTTTATCGTAAATTTGAGGAGATGGGGTATCCGGTAAAAACAGTATCGCGAAAGCTAGAAGTGATCAAAGCTGACGAGACAGCGAGTGATTTACTGGATATCGATTTAGATGAACCGTTGTTTTATTTCCATACCCAAGGGTTTTCTTATGATCGTTTACCAATCGAATACTCCATTTCGAAATATCGTGGAGATCTTAACTCCTTTATTTTTGAACTGTCTGAGTAATCATGAGTAGTGAGGACTATTTATTAAATAGCAAAAAGCAGTTGAAGTATCCGTAATCAGGAAACTTAAACTGCTTTTTTTTGTTTTATTGACCAAATATCTGCGAAATAGAGGGATAGTTTGTTATTATAGAAGAAAGCGTTTTAATCGAATGGGGGGATGGGAAATATGCAAGATGTGGCAAAGCTTGCCAATGGGTCTGTGAACACCGTTTTACGAGTAATTAATAAAAAAATACATGAGTGAAGAAACACAAAGGAGTGAATAACCATGTGGAAAGCAAACTATCATACCCACACAACTCGATGCAAACATGCACGGGATTCTGATGAAGACTATGTGATCAAAGCCATCCAAGCTGGCTTTAAGGAAATCGGCTTCGCTGATCATTGTCCCTGGCCCTTTGAGGATGGGTATGTCTCCCCCATGCGGATGGATGTTGCGCAATTGGAAGATTACGTTTCATCGGTGAAAAGCTTACAGGAAAAGTACCAAGGACAAATCGATGTGAAATTAGGATTAGAGTGTGAATATTTTGAAACAATGATCCCTTGGCTGGTTGCAGAGAAAGAAAGGCTGTCGATCGACTATTTGATTTTTGGCAATCACTTTCCTGAAATCGAAAGCAATCACTATTACGACCATACACCCGGGGATTCGGTAAAAGCGATCAAAGATTATCTCCGTGTTTCTTTACAGGGAATTGAATCAGAAATTTTTGCTTATATGGCACACCCAGATGTGTTCATGCGGGGCTATAAAACCTTCGATTCTCATTGTGAAGAAGTTGCCTACCGCCTATGTGAAAAAGCCAAAGAGTATCAGCTGCCGTTGGAGTATAATTTGGCAGGCTATACGAACGGTGGCTATCCGCATCCTGAATTTTGGAAGATCGCCAAGGAAGTCGGCTGCTCTTGTATTATTGGGATCGATGCCCACGAGAGTGCGGCTTTAACGAATACAGAAATTTACGAAAGAGCTCTTTTAGAAATCGATGCCTTGGGGTTAACACGGAACGATCGGCTCTTCTTTGCGTGAAGGAAAGAGAGTTGATCGTTTTGGAAATAAACATGGACGCCAGTGGGGATCACTAGCGTCCATGTTTATTAGAATTGCCATTCTTGAATTTTTTTCAAGAGTACCGCTTTGTCGGAAGCTTCCGCAAAGGAATGCTGAGCGGCAGTCTCGTTTAAGAAGCGCATCTCTGATTCGGACATGTCGCAATGATGAGCCATTTGCAGGTATTCATTGGTCAATGTCGTGTTTGAGACCGTTCGGTTATCGGTGTTCAAACAAAAAGGGACCTTGGCCTCCAGCCATTCTCTTAATGGGTATGCCGAGTATGTGGGAATCGCACGCGTATGAACATTGCTGGTAGGACAGCCTTCGATACAGCGATTTTGTTCTCGAACAAACGCTTGAGCAGTAGGATCTCCTTTTAAGGCGATGCCGTGGCCAATCCGCTGCGCACCGCTTTCGATGGCTTGATAAATGTTTTGCACACAGCCGCATTCGCCTGCATGTAAGGTCAGCTGGACACTTTGGTCCTTGAGGAACACTTGATAGCTGGCAGCTAAATCAGGGACGTACCCGTCTTCTTCTGGACCTGCCAGATCAATGCCGACGACTTTTTCATCGGTAAGAGCGATCGCTTCATCAAAAATCGCCGTAATAGCTGGTAGGTCTTCTTGACGCATCCCAATGACCAAAACATTGCCTTTGATTGGGTAGCGTTCTTCTGCGCGTGCGATGCCTTCGATCACCGCTTGGATGGTCTGGCTGCAAGTGAGTCCTTTGTCCATCGATAAGCTGGGAGCAAAGCGGATCTCAATATAAGCGACCCCATCTTGAGAGGCTTGTTCCATCACGTCATAGGCGGCAGCTGCTAACGCTTCTTGTGTTTGCAAATACGGCCGAACGAAATCAAAGCAGCGAAGATAATCCCTCAGGTCATGACAATCTTTGGGGGCTTGCATCTGTGCTTTCACAGCTTCTATGTCTTGCTCGATCGGTAGTTCTTGCTGATTGGCGATGGCGATCAATGTTTCTGGACGAATGGAACCGTCGAGGTGGCAGTGAAGTTCTACTTTGGGAAATGCTTGGATTTGTTGTTGAGTAAGCACAGTGTTCCTCCTGTCTAGGTCGAATTTTTTTAAGTATGAATATAGCATACTTCCAAAGCCCATGCTACCCAAAAAAGGAAATTCTCATAGAAAGCAAAACAGCAGCCGCGAATTACTTGTGCGGCTGCTGTTTTTATTGTGGGAGAGTGACTCAAATCAATTCCGATAGATCGGTAAAAGGCAATGACAGATCGTGAGCGGCTTCTTTTGAAGTAAATGCGCCCTCATAGGCGATGACCCCTTTGGCAAGTGCCTGATTTTCTCGCAACGCTGCTAAAGGATCGTTCGCTAGCTGCTGGGCATACGGTAAGGTGGCAATGCTCAATGCGATGGTTGCCGTTTGCGGCACAGCACCTGGCATATTCGCCACTGCATAGTGAATAACTTCTTCCCGGATATAGGTTGGCTCGTCGTGGGTGGTGACTTTGTCTTCGGTCTCAAAAATTCCGCCTTGGTCAATGGCAATATCGACGATCACGGATTTTTCAGGCATCTGTTTCACCATGTCGCGGGTCACTAAGCACGGAGCTTTTTGTCCTGGCAATAAGACGGCTCCTACCACCAAGTCTGCGGATTGGATCGTTCGTTCGATATTCAAGCGATTGGAATACAAGGTTTGGACTTGACCAGAAAATTGTCGATCCAGCTCTTGTAAGCGTGGGATCGAAACGTCTAAAATCGTCACTTGTGCGCCTAAACCTACAGCGACTCTCGCGGCATTCTCACCGGCAACGCCACCACCAATGATCGTTACCCGACCTTGACGGACGCCGGGAACACCTGAAAGCAGGATCCCTTTTCCGCCATATATTTTTTCGAGAAATTGTGCGCCGATTTGAACAGACATTCTTCCAGCGATCTCACTCATAGGCGATAGCAAAGGCAGGGTGCCGTTCGCCAGCTGGACGTTTTCATAAGCAACAGCGATCACTTTGCTGTCGATCAACGCTTGAGCAAGCTGTTGATTGGCGGCTACGTGGAAATAGGTGAATAAAACCAGTCCCTCATGCAAAAAGGGGTATTCTTCTGGTAAAGGTTCTTTGACTTTCATAACCAATTCAGAGGCCCAAACCTCTTCAACGGTAGTAATCGTAGCGCCGACTTCCTGATACGCTTGATCAGAAAAGGTTGATCCTGCACCAGCGCCTTGTTCAACGAAGACTTCGTGTCCGTCTTGGACTAACTCATAGACTCCCGAGGGCGGCAATGCCACACGATTTTCATTGTTCTTGATTTCTTTTGGGATACCGATTTTCATAGACTTCACACCTTTCTTTCTTCCATTATAATAGAAAGCGGATTCCCAAGGGGAGAAAAAATGGTTTTTTTATTAAAAAAGTAAGATCCAGTTGCTGCCTACGCCACGACAAAGAAAAAAGCCCCGAAAGGGGACTTTTTTTGATCAATCAGCTGAAGGTCCAAAAGCGTAAGCTTTGATTAGCGATTTCATCTAGTGTGTAATAGATAGCGTAATGGGATTTTTCTGGATCATCATTGGGATCTAAGACAAACACTTGATCGTCCATCATTCCACCTAAGACCATAATATGGCCGCCATCTGTAAATTCCCCTGGAGTCACAGAAACGATGACGGGATGATTTTGTTGCAAGTAAGCTTCAACGCTGGCTAGATCTGTGCCAAGATCATAATAGTTGTAGCCGTTTGCATCGGCAAAGTCAGAAAAAATCCGCCAGTCCGTTCCTTGGCCGTCAACGTAATAATGATCTCCTGCCCAATCAAGGACTTCTAGTGGCGAAATGGGATAGCCTTCAAGATAGGATTGAACCATCGCAAGAGAAGCAATCGCACAGCCGTTTTCTGCTAAGGTTTGGCTGCCGTCATTGCCATAGGATCTATCGGCCCAATCTTCGTTCGTCTGCAAGAAAATCGGTGTCGTGATGTCCATTTCCCATAAATAAGCATTGATGTCATCACTAAAGATAGCCTGAGAATAAACATATTCGTCGTCATAACTCTCATCATAGGCAACGACGGTGTGCACGTGTTCGGACAACTCTCCGTACAACACGTGATGAGAGATTCGATTGAACCCTATCCAAATCAACACCAATCCTGCCAAAACAACCATTGGCCGACGCTTTCGATAAACATCTGTCTGTTTTTGCATTTTTCCCTCCTTGTTTTACGAATCGTACGTATTCATCCTGTTCTTTTAAGTAAAACAAAGGAGGGGGCGCTTGTCATCGGCCTACAGACCGATTCCTCGATCAACTGTCAAATGCTTCTAGTTCTAAGCTGGTATTTTCCCATGCTTCTAGTAGAGCTTCTTGTTCAGTGCGGGCTTGTTCTAACGCTTGATTCAACGCGGTCAATTTGACATGATCATTCAACGCATCTGGTGCGGTCATGTCTTGTTCCAGTTGTTGGATCGTTTCTTCTATTGCGGCAAGTTCTTCTTCGATTTGGGTGACTTTTCGCTGTAAGGTTCTAACGGCTTTTTGCTGTTCCTTGCTTTGGACAAAGTTTTGCTTGCCCGCTGAGAGGGTGGTTTCGGTTGTTTTTGCTTCCAACATCGCTGCGATCTCAGCTTCTTCTTGTTTCTTTTCTAAATAATAATCGTAATCGCCGAGATAGAGCTTGCTGCCGTTTTCAGACAGTTCCACGACCTTGGTGGCGATTCGATTGATAAAGTAGCGGTCATGAGATACGAAGAACAAAGTGCCTTCATAATCGATCAGGGCATTTTCTAAGACTTCTTTGCTGTCGATGTCTAAATGGTTGGTTGGCTCATCCAAAATCAAGAAATTGTCATGGTCCATGGCTAATTTTGCCAAAGCGACACGGGCTTTTTCGCCACCGCTTAACAGCGTGATCGGCTTTTCAACATCTTCTCCCGAAAATAAGAAGCTGCCTAATATATTGCGAATCTCGACTTCAGGTGTGGTGCTGTGGTCATCCCAAAGCTCATTAAGGATCGTTTTGGTTGAATGCAGATCGGATTGAGTTTGGTCATAGTACCCGATTGAGACATTGGCGCCAAAATGGACCTTTCCTTGAATAAAGGGGATTTTATGAATCAGCGATTTCAGTAAGGTTGATTTGCCGATCCCATTCGGTCCCACTAAAGCGATCGCATCTTTGCGCCGAACATCTAAGTCGATGGGCGCCGATAAGACTTCTTCTTCAGAATAACCGATAGCGGCATTTTCTACTTGCATCACAACATTTCCTGAAGGCTTTTCAATGGAAAAAAGGAAGTGGGCGGATTTTTCATCTCCTTGCGGGCGATCCAGCCGATCCATTTTCTCTAATTGCTTACGGCGGCTTTGCGCGCGTTTGGTGGTAGACGCACGGACAAGGTTGCGGGCAACAAAGTCTTCCAGTTTATTGATTTCTTCTTGCTGCTTTTCAAAGGCTTTCCATTCACTTTGCAGTTGCTCCGCTTTCAGGGTCAAATAGCGGCTGTAATTGCCTTTGTAGTGGCGCATTTTTTGGCGACTCAGTTCGTAGACTTCGTTGACGACTTTGTCTAGGAAGTAACGGTCATGGGAAACGATCAGCAACGCACCGGCATATCCTTGCAGATAGTTTTCCAACCAAGATAACGTTTCGATGTCTAAATGGTTGGTCGGTTCATCGAGGATCAAGATATCAGGTTTTTGCAGTAGCATTTTTGCTAATGCCAAGCGGGTTTTTTGACCACCAGAAAGGGTATTGATTGCTTGCGTGTAAAAAGAAGGATCAAACTGAAAACCGTGCAAGACGGAGCGAATCTCATTTTCATAGCCATAGCCATTTTTTTCTGCAAATTCATGCTGCAATTGGTCGTATTCTTTCAGGAGATTGCCAGATTCAGCAGCAGGATCTGCTTCGGAGATGGCGATCTCTAAGGTACGCATGCGCTGCTCCATCTGTCGAACCGTTGCAAAAGCTCCCAGCATTTCTTCCCAAACAGTGGCCTGACTATCAAGTCCGGTATCTTGAGCTAAGTAGCCCATCGTAGCGGTCTTGTTTTTAGCGATCGTTCCTTTATCAGGACTTTCGAGTCCAGCAATAATTTTCAGTAGCGTTGATTTACCAGCACCGTTGCGCCCAACAAGCGCGATTCGGGAATTGCTGGCAATTTCTAATTGGATATTTTCAAATAAAACCTCGGCTCCGAAAAGACGGGCGATTTGGTTGGCTTGTAATAAAATCATGTGTATGTCATTCCTATCTTTAAGAAACTTGTCTGTATCAAGGTTGCAATACTACAAGTCTATCATATTTTAAGGGAAACGGCGATTGGGAAAAAGTTTGATTTTACCATTATAAAATTTATATTTCAAATTATGAGCATTCAAATTGATTTTTGAACAATGTATTTGTTATGATAGCTTCATCACAAGTGAATTTTTCACAATGGGGGAGTATTCTTTGAAAGATCATCAAATTCCAAAGGCAACAGCGAAGCGATTGCCTTTATATTATCGTTACTTGCGTATTTTGCACCAAGCTGGCAAATTAAAAGTTTCTTCGACCGAACTAAGTGAAGCTGTTCAAGTTGATAGTGCGACGATCCGCCGCGACTTTTCCTACTTTGGTGAATTAGGAAAACGCGGCTATGGCTATGACGTTGAAAGCTTGATGCAGTTCTTTGCGAAGACATTGAACGAAGACCACATGACGAATGTAGCTTTAGTCGGTGTCGGAAACTTGGGGAGCGCCTTGTTGAAATACAAATTTCACCAAAGCAACAGCATTCGGATCAGTGCTGCATTTGATGTCAACGAAGATCTAGTTGGTCGAATCGTAGATGGTGTGCCGGTCTATCCAATGGATGACATGAAGGAACAAGTGAAGATCCAGCAGATCGATGTGGCTATTTTGACGGTTCCCGCACAACATTCACAAGATTTAGTGAACGAGCTTGTGAAAGCTGGCATTAAAGGAATCTTGAACTTTACACCTGCACGGATCACTGCACCAAAAGGCGTGCTGATTCAAAACGTTGACTTAACCAATGAATTGCAAACATTGATTTATTTCTTGCATTCAGGCAACGTCTTGTCCCATGAAGAACCAGTAGAAGAACCATCACTAAGCGAATAATCGCATCACATAAATAGGAACCAACAAAACAGCTGCCAGATCGTAGTATATACAACGATCTGACAGCTGTTTTTTGCTTTTTCACCACTGATCTTACTCGTCTAACTGGTCAAAAAGTGATTCGTAGGAATCTTGCTCTTCAACGCTTGTGAGTGCTTCTTGATACCGCAAGATTTGTTGAGTCAAACGTGTGAAATCGATGATGCGGGCTTCACGATGCACTTCTTTCCCATTCGCGAACAAGAGGACGACGGGAACCGTCAAGACCGAAAATAAACTGGCTGCTTCTGGCTCTGCCAGCGTGTTGATGGTAAATAGGGGGAGTAGCTGGGTTTGTGCCAGTTTTTGGATGCGTGGTTTGTCCGCAACACAAATACTGCAATTCGGTTGAGAGAGATAGAGTAGTGCCAACGGTTGTTGGGCGAGCTGCTCTTGGATCGGTAGATTTTTTTGCATAAGTCATTCCTCCATGGAAAATGTACGCTGTTCTTGAGGAAAAGTCAAAATATCTGCTAGCAGCTGATCGCTTAGGTGAGTAAGAAGGATTCAAAGATAAGGGAAATCTAAAGCAACGATTAAAAAAATAGGCTGCTTTAAAAAAAACGTTGTATAAAAAAAGGAAAAAACGTATAGTAATTCCAGCGTTTCGAATTTATTGATAAAGAAGGTTAAAGTTATGTTTCAGGCATTACCGAATTCTGTCCTGCAAATGAGTGTTATTTTTTTATCTATCGTCATTGAAGCCTTGCCGTTTGTCATATTGGGCTGCTTGATCTCAGGTGCCTTACAAGTCTTCTTGACGCCAGAAAGAGTCAAGAGGCTCTTACCAAAAAACAAATTGGCATCGATCACAGTTGGTTGTGGTCTGGGGGTCTTTTTTCCTTCCTGCGAATGTGGGATCGTACCGATCGTTAATCAGTTCGTAAAAAAAGAGGTGCCAGTGTATACGGCGTTTGCCTTTATGCTGACTGCACCGATCATCAATCCTATCGTGATTTTTTCTACATTCATTGCCTTTGGAAATTCCGCGAAGTTCGCCTTTTTGCGTGTACTGGGCAGCTTATTGGTCGCGATGGTCGTGGGGATCTGGCTGGCGTATTTTAACAAACAAGAGATCTTAAAAACACGGCTTGCCAATCAATTAAGTGGCGGGAATGAGCAGGCAGCTCACCCACACCATCAGGGGCATGATCACGCCCACCATCAAACGGAAAAGAGCAGTCATCCGCTCCTTCGGCAGATTCGTCATTTGCTGCAGCATAGTTTGGATGAGTTTTTCGATACTGGGCGTTATTTGATCATTGGTGCGTTGATCGCCTCAGCGATGCAGACCTATCTGCCAACTGGATTGATGCTGACATTAGGCTCCACGAAGCTGTTAGCGGTCTTCGTCATGTTGCTGTTAGCATTAACGTTATCCCTATGTTCCGAAGCAGATGCCTTTATCGGCTCTTCGTTGTTGAGTTTATTCGGCACTGGACCAGTCGTCGGTTTCCTGGTTTTTGGTCCAATGGTAGATATTAAAAACCTGTTGATGATGAAGCGGTACTTTTCGGGGCGTTTTATCGCTTCTTTAGTTGGATTAGTCGCAATCGTCGTTTCAATTTATGCATGGGTGGTGTAAAGAATGGTTCGTTTTTTGATCTTATCAGGCTATTTTGAATTGATGATGTATTTGCAAGTGACGGGCAAACTCAATCAGTTTATCAACATTCATTATCGCTATCTCGCTATTTTATCCATGATCATTTCTTTATTATTGGCTTTGGTCCAGCTGTATTTTTGGGTCAAACAAGAGCCCGAGCATCATCATGACGATGAGCACCAGCATGGATTAGAGAAAAAACACCAACGAGTGATTGCGTATTTTCTATTAGCCTTACCGATCATCGTGGGTCTCTTTTTCCCCACCGTTAGCTTGGATACGACGATCGTTGAAGCAAAAGGGTTTAATTTCCCCCTAAGTGAAGAATCTGTGGGGGATCCAGAAATGACGACCCAATATCTGAAACCCGATACAAGTCTTTATTTTAACAAAGAAGATTATGACACTCAGATGGATGCAGCGTTGGCACGTTACGCCAAAGATGAGACAATTGCGGTAACGGAAGAAAATTACTTGGAAGTCATGGAGTTGATCTATACGTACCCGAGCGAATTTATTGGCAAGAAAATCACCTATGATGGATTTGTGTACCATGCAGATCAAGATGATGCCAATGAAATCTTTTTGTTTCGTTTTGGCATTATCCATTGTGTGGCTGATTCAGGCGTTTTTGGCTTGCGAGTGGAATTACCGCAACAAACAACGGCAGAAAATAACCAGTGGCTCCACGTGGAAGGGACGATCCAATCGAAGTACTATCAACCCTTCAAACGGGACTTGCCGATGGTGGTAGCAGACCAAGAGAAGACGATTGAAGCACCAGAAAACCAGTATGTCTATCGCGCTTTCTAGCTTTTTTTAAGAAAGTTCATAAAAACATCATAAACCTTTGTTATAATGGAGAAAATCTAAGCATATGTTTGTAGTTTTATCAAACGTTTAGTACAATATAGTAGGAACATATGCTAAAATCTATACAAAAGAGAGGTGTCGTGAAATGGGTTTTACAGATGAAACAGTTCGCTTTGATTTTGATGATAGCCGTAAAAAAGAAGTCAGCGAAACATTAGCTATCGTCTACCGAGCATTAGAGGAAAAAGGATACAATCCGATCAATCAAATCGTCGGTTATCTCCTTTCTGGCGACCCGGCTTACATTCCTCGTTATCGGGATGCCCGGAATTTGATTCGTCGTCACGAACGGGATGAGATCATGGAAGTTCTGATCCGTTATTATTTAGGCAATCACGGGATCAACCTATAATGAGAATCATGGGATTGGATGTTGGTTCGCGGACAGTCGGCGTGGCGGTCAGTGACCCAATGGGCTGGACAGCACAAGGGATCGAGATCATTCGCATCAATGAAGATGAAGGCAATTTCGGTTATGATCGACTTGCTGAATTGGTGAAAGAATATGAAGTCTCACGTTTTGTGGTAGGACTACCTAAAAATATGAATAATACGATCGGACCTAGAGCGGAAGCTTCTATGGCTTACGGCGCAGCGATCGAACAGCAATTCGGTTTGCCGGTCGTTTACCAAGACGAACGTCTGACGACCGTTCAAGCAGAACGAATGCTGGTAGAACAGGCGAATACATCGCGTGCCAAACGAAAAAAAGTGATTGATAAATTAGCAGCAGTCATGATTTTGCAGAATTATTTAGATGGTGCTGGGAAACAGCTGTTTTAATTTACAGAAAAGAGGAAAATAAATGTCAGAACATACACACGATCATAACCACGATCACGATCATGAAGGACATGAACACATTACTTTAATCGATGATCAAGGAAATGAAACCTTATACGAAATTCTATTAACGGTTGACGGTACGGAAGAATTCGGCCGCAACTACGTCTTGCTTTATCCAGCAGGCGTACCAGAAGAAGAAGACGTTGAATTACAAGCGTACGCTTATATTGAAAACGAAGACGGTTCTGAAGGTGAATTAGAACAGATCGAAACAGAAGCAGAATGGGATATGATTGAAGAAGTCTTCAACACATTCATGGCGGAAGAAGAAGAGTAATAAGTTGCAAGTGCTGACCCTTTCCATAAGGGATCAGCACTTTTTTTGATTTAACGACTGTTTATTTTAGAAGCATGTCTGCTTTTTTGAAAGGAATGAGAAAAATGAGTAACGTAACGATATTCGAGCTTGAAAAGATCGCAGAAGAGCAGCTAGTTTTTGCCGTGATCATCAGCAAGTACCAAGAAAAGTTCGTCTATGTCAAACACAAAGAACGAGACACCTTGGAGATCCCTGGAGGCAAGCGAGAACTAGGAGAAAGCATCACAGAGTGTGCTACCCGAGAATTAAAAGAAGAAACAGGCGCCAAGCACTTTACCCTAGAACCGTTATTTATCTATGGTGTAGAAAAAAACGGGGAGACCGATTACGGCTTGGTGTTTGAAGCCCAGATCACGGACTTGCAGGATGAATTGACCTCAGAAATCGAAGCAATCTATGTAATGGCAGAGCCGCCTGCCAACTGGACATATCCAACGATTCAGCCGTTGTTGTTGGCAGAATATTTCTCACGAACATAAAAATAATTCAGCCCACTCAAATGGAGGGCTGTCTTGAGTGGGAAAGTAAAAGCAGCGTGTTGAGTAGGAGTGAGCGAATGAGTTGCGTGATCCTGCAATCAGGCGTAGGATGAAAATGTAAACGTTATCTTATTGGAGAGTAGGGAAAGGCATGGAAAAAATTTATCAAGCAAGTACCGCAGAAGGAGCAATCGATTTTATCAATATGCGCGATTTGGAGATCGCGGCAGAGGAAGTGATTCCTAAAGGTGGGTATGGCTATATCAGCAGTGGTGCGGGGGATATTTTTACCTATCAAGAAAATGAACGCGCCTTCAATCACAAATTGATCATTCCTCATGTCTTAAAGGACATTGAATTACCGGACACAACGTTGTCCTTTGGCGGTGATACGTTGTCAGCGCCAATCATTATGGCGCCTGTTGCCGCCCACGGCTTAGCAAATGTTGCGGCAGAACAAGCGTCAGCCAAAGGGGTTTCACGTTTTGGCACGATCTATACGGCGAGTTCGTATGCCTCTTGTACGTTGGAAGAAATCCGAGCAGCTGGTGGTCAAGAAGCTCCGCAGTGGTTCCAATTTTATATGAGTAAAGACGATGGCATCAATAAAGACATCTTGGCGATGGCAAAACGCAATGGCGCCAAAGCGATCGTTTTGACCGCAGATGCAACTGTTGGGGGCAATCGAGAAACGGATCGCCGCAATGGCTTCACCTTTCCGTTGGCAATGCCGATCGTTCAGGCCTATCAATCAGGGATCGGACAAACGATGGATGCCGTTTACGGCTCCTCAAAACAAAAATTAAGTCCCCAGGATGTCGCTTTTATCGCCAAAGAATCTGACTTGCCAGTTTATGTCAAAGGGGTGCAATCAGAAGAAGATGTGGAACGAGCTTTAGGGGCAGGTGCACAAGGGATTTGGGTCTCAAATCACGGGGGACGCCAATTGGATGGTGGTCCAGCTTCCTTTGATTCCTTACAGATCGTGGCTGAAGCAGTGGCAGGTCGGGCGCCGATCGTCTTTGATAGCGGGGTACGGCGTGGACAGCATGTCTTTAAAGCGATTGCTTGCGGAGCAGATCTAGTGGCGATCGGCCGCCCAGTGATCTATGGGTTGGCTCTAGGTGGTGCTACCGGTGTTCAACAAGTCTTTGATTTCTTCAAAAAAGAATTGGAGATGGTCATGCAGCTTGCGGGGACGCAAACGGTGGCAGATATTAAAAAAGCCGTTTTACGGGACAATCGCTATTTATAAGTAATCCCTCAAAAAGGCGCTAGAATCGCTGATTCTGGTGCTTTTTTAATGGATTTTTCTGATCATGCCCAGGAGCAGGAACAACTGCTTTCGCTGAAAAAAGTGTATATGATTTTGAAACAATTGCAAAATCAGCTACACTTAAAAGAGACCAATAAACTAAAGGAGAGAGATTGATGATTCCAAAAATTATTCATTATTGCTGGTTTGGCGGCAATCCATTAGGTGAACAAGAAAAGAAATACATGGATACCTGGAAAAAATATTGTCCGGATTATGAGATCAAACGTTGGGATGAATCAACGATCGACCTTTCAAAATTCGGTCCTTATCTAAAAGAGGCCTATGACCAAGAAGAATGGGCCTTTGTGTCAGATGTGGTTCGTTTGTATGCATTAGTGACAGAAGGCGGTATTTATATGGATACCGATATCGAGGTGGTCAAACCTTTAGATGAGCTCTTGACACTGGAGGCATTTATGGGCTTTGAGATCGAAACCAAGATTTCTACTGGGATCATTGGAGCGGTGCCGCATCATCCCTTTATGGAAGAATGGTACCACGATTACGATGACCGAAAATTTGTCCGGGCAGAAAAAACGGAAGATGTCGTCACCAATGTGATTCGAGTGACGGAACTGTTGCAAAACCACGGATTAGAATTGAATAATCAACGACAAACCGTTAAGGGTGTAGAAATCTTCCCGCAAATGACGTTTTCACCAAAAAGCTATATCACTGGTGAGGTCGAGGAAGATCCGAGTACGATGGTGATCCATCAGTTTTCTGGCTCTTGGTTATAAAAGAGTAAGTCTATGAAAGGACGGACAGTGGGGAAAGCTGTCTGTCCTTTTTGCTTTTGCAAGGGATGATGGAGATGTGATAGAATAGCTTGAAAAAATGAGGAGGCGTTTTGATGGCTATCAAACGATGTACTTTGGCAGATTTAGAAGAATTGGGAGAAATCAGCGTATCCACCTATTACGATACATTTGCTCCTTTCAATACGGAGGAAAATACTCGTATCTATCTAGAAGAAGCCTACAATCTGCCGAAACTGACCCGAGAGTTAGAAAATCCGCAGTCGGCGTTTTATTTTTTACAAGAAAATGATCAAACCGTAGGATATATCAAACTTAACTGGGGTGAGGCGCAAACGGAAGCGATTGCCCCAGAGGGGTTGGAAATTGAACGAATCTATATCAAAAAAGAACATAAGCGCAGAGGCTATGGCAAAACACTGCTGCTGTTTGCTCAAGAGACCGCCAAAGAGCTGCAGAAAAAGTCGATCTGGTTAGGCGTTTGGGAATTTAACGACAATGCGTTGGCTTTTTATCATACGATGGGCTTTGAAAGAGTTGGCAGTCACTCCTTTTTTATGGGGGATGATGAGCAGACGGATTTCTTGATGCTGAAAGAACTTTGAAATCTGCCTTTGTATGAGGAATTAGAAATTACTTTCCATTTTTTTGGCAATCAAGTATAGTTAAAGGGATTGATGAAAAAAGAACGATTGGTGAAAACCATCGCTAAGGAGAGCAATTGTAAATGGAAAAACAGAGAAACGAAAGTATTTTGTCACGTTTTCTTAAAGGCGTGGTGATTGCCTTGGGCTTTATCTTGCCTGGTGTTTCAGGTGGCGTATTGGCAGCCATCTTAGGCATTTATGAGCGGATGCTGCGCTTTATGGCACATCTGACGAAGAATTTTAAAGAGAATCTCCTCTTTTTCCTGCCAGTAGGGATCGGGGGAATCGTAGGGATCGGGCTTTTATCAAAGCCATTAGAGTGGCTGCTGCAAAACTATCAAATCATCGTTTTGTGGGGCTTTGCGGGGGCAATTATTGGGACGTTACCAGCACTTGCTAAAGAATCGACCTTGAAAAGCAAACGGACAACCGGCGACCTGCTTTGGTTCTTCGGCAGTATGGTCATCGGCTTCTTGTTCCTCTATTTTATGGGCGATATCTTAGGAACGATCCCTGCCAATTTCATAGGTTTTGTGATCGCCGGCGGTCTGATCGCGTTAGGTGTTTTGGTTCCTGGCTTGAGTCCTTCAAACCTTTTGCTCGTTTTGGGACTTTATGATCCGATGTTGAAAGGCTTTAAGAGCTTTGACATCATGGGGGTCTTTCTACCGATCGCCATTGGCGGCTTGGCAGTGATGCTGCTGTTTTCGAAATTGATGGAGTGGCTATTGACCCATTATCATTCAAAAGTCTATCACTTCATTTTAGGGATCGTTATTGCCTCAACGATATTGATCGTGATTCCTCCGGTGGCAAACTATAGCGGCTTTACTTGGGTAACGGCTGTCATCGGAATTATTTTGTTTGTCTTGGGGGCTTGGTTAGGTCTTTGGATGAGCAAGCTGGAAGAAAAATATAAGTAAATCAAAACGGCACATCGTTTGGCGATGTGCCGTTTTTGTTAGGTAATGATGGGGACAGCTAAGAAGAAGCGTTGGTCGACAACTGGTAGTAAAAAGATGGGAACGTTTGATAACGATATGATACAGGTTTAAAAACTGTTCTATTTTTGTTGAAAGATTTCCTAGTGTTTGGTATATTGTAGTCTATATAAAGAAGAATTTTTCATGTGTTACAGTTTAGATAATTGTTTGAGGGTTTGAGGAAAAGGAGGGGCAAGCATGCAAGATGCGACCTATTGGACGGAACAATTGCGGCAAGGAAAAATCAGTTTTGCAGAGCGGGTGGCGATGATCGAAGAAAAAGTCAATCAACAAAATCCGCTTTTGAATGCGCTTGTAACATTTGATCCGCAAGCAGCGATCCAGCATTACGAGCAGCATCTTCAAAAAACGGTTTTTGGGGGACAACCCATGCCGTTAAAAATACTCGGCCAAACCAAAGCAGGGTGGCCAGCAACGTCAGGAGCCAAACTGTTTGCTAAAGCACGAGCCAGCCGCACGGCTCATTTTGTCTCTCGTTTAGAAGAGGCAGGCTTTGTGCCGTTAGGGCAAACCAATGCACCAGAATTTGGATTCAAAAATATCACTGATCCAACATTGTATGGGCCTACACGTAATCCGTGGAATCCTGCCTATTCAGCTGGTGGTTCCAGTGGTGGTGCGGCAGCGGCAGTGGCTTCGGGGATGTTTCCGATTGCGGGTGCCAGTGATGGCGGCGGATCGATCCGCATTCCAGCATCCTTTAGCGGATTGATCGGTTTGAAGCCAACCCGTGGTACGATGCCAGTGGGTCCTAGTGAATGGCGCAGCTGGCAAGGCGCTTCCATCAACTTTGCGTTGACGCTTTCCATGCGTGATACGGAACAGTTGTTTTATGCGTTGCGGACGTCACAGCCGACAGCCCCTTATCAGGCACCGCAAGTAGAATGGCATCATCGGCAAGCGAGTCAAAAACCGCGGTTGAAGGTTGCTTTTACTACCGCATCGCCGACCGGTGGCCAAGTGTCTGAAACTGCCATCCAAGCAGTCCGAAGTGCAGCCGCATTTTTAGAAAAGCAGGGGCATGAAGTCGTTGAAGTGGGCTATCCAGTGGATGGTCAGCAAATGATGACCACTTATTACGCTATGAATGGCGGCGAAACAGCTGCGATGTTTGCTGAGATCAATGCTGCTCGTCAAGTACCGGTCAGACGGGAAGAGATGGAATTGATGACCTGGGCACTTTACCAATATGGCAAAAAACTGCCTGCCGCCGATTACGTTCTTGCCTTGCAGTGGTGGGATCAATTGGCAGAAAAAATGGAAGAAGTCTTTTCAACCTATGATCTCTTTTTGACCCCGACGACGGCTTATCCAGCCCCTTTGATTGAGGAAGACTTACAAAGCGATAGCATTCGCCAAAGACTGCATGAGATCGAATCGCTTGGAAAAAGTGCTGCGGGTGAGTTGATCGAAGAAATGTTTGCCAAGAGCTATGCTCTGACACCTTACACTCAATTAGCCAATTTAACGGGGCAGCCAGCCATCAGCTTGCCAACTGCTCTTAGCGAGGAAGGGTTGCCGCTAGGGGTCCAATTTATGGCGTCTAAAGGCAGAGAAGATCTACTTTTCCAAGTCGGCTATTTATTTGAAACACAGCAACGATTTCTGTTGCCAAAACAAGGAAACTAAGAGGAGGATATTATGAAACAAGTTAGAAAAGGGAAAATCGTTGCAATGGTTGGCTTTTTAGGTTTATTTGCGGGGGTCCTGTTAAGTGCCTGCAGCAAACCAACGGAAGAAGACACCAGTCTAAGTAAGGTAGAAGAAGCCAAAACATTGGTTGTTGCTACTTCGGGAACCTTGTATCCATCGTCTTACTATAACGATGAAAATGAACTAGTGGGCTATGATGTCGATGTGGCAAAAGAAGTCGCCAAACGATTAGGCGTAGAGATCACATTTAAAGAGTACAATGTCGATGGACAAGTCTCTTCTTTAACACGTGGAGAAGCCGATTTTGCTGCCAACGATTTTGGTTTGACGGATGAACGGGCGGAAAAATTCAGACTTTCAACGCCTATCAAATACTCGTTCGATAGTATGATTGTGCGAAAAAGTGATGACTCTGGGATTGCTTCTTTAGAAGATTTGGATGGCAAAAAAGCTGCTGGTGAACCGAATACCAGCTACATGCGCTTAGCCGAATCCTATGGGGCAGAATTAGTGACTTACGATAATGCAACGAATGATCAGTATTTGACAGATGTTGCGAATGGTCGAACGGATGTGATCTTGAACGATTACTATTTGCAAAAAATGGCAGTCGCTGCTTTGCCAGATATCCCTGTAAAAATTTTGGAAGATGTCTACTTTAATCCGAATGAAACGGGCTTCTTATTTGTGAAAGATCATCAGGCATTGCAGGAAAAAGTGGATGCTGTTTTAGCAGAAATGAAAGAAGACGGCCGTTTAAAAGAACTTGCGGAAACGTATTTTCAAACCGATATTTCAGTAAAATCTGATCAAGCGATTCAAACGGTTGAAACAGACTAATGTATATTCCAACCCTTGATTTGCCGTTGATGTGGGAGTCATTGCCCTATTTGCTGTCGGGCTTGTCCTATACGGTCGGCATTGCTGTCGTTTCGTTTCTAGGTGGCAACGTATTAGGGATCATGCTCACCTTCTTAGGGATGTTGGAAAATCCATTCATTAGAGGGTTCGTGCGGGGCTACCTCTCATTTCTAAGAGGCGTCCCAGCGTTGGTCTTGTTGTTCCTACTGTATTTTGGCTTGCCTTATCAATTGTCGGCGCTCAGTGCTGCGATCATCTGTTTTACATTGACCAGCAGCGCATTTATCGGGGAAATCTACCGAGGATCAATTGCTGGTGTGGATCGTGGGCAATTTGATGCTGCCTATGCGTTAGGGTTATCCTTTACGAAAACGATGCGTCTGATTATTTTGCCACAAGCCTTTCGTATTTCTGTACCGGCATTGAGTAATGTGGCAATGGATTTGCTGAAAGGAACCTCCTTGGCAGCAATGATCACGATTCCTGATATTTTTCAAAAAGCCAAGATCGTTGGCGGACGAACCTTTGATTACATGTCCATGTATGTGCTAGTTGCCATCATCTATTGGCTGTTGTGCATTTTGATTGAAGCCGGGCAAAAGCGATTAGAACAACATTTTTCAAAACGCTTTGCCGCTAATGAGGCTGTAAGACAATAAAAAAAGAGCCGAGGCTCTTCAGCTGCTGTCAATGTTTCCTTGTGAGACATTGACAGCAGTTTTTTCTTTAGGTAATGAAGCAGCACCACAAGTTAGCCAGAGAAAAAAGGCAGAATAGTACCGTTTACTCTGGGCGGTTTTTTATAAATTCGATAAAGGTAATGATTTCAGATAGTTGATATTCAGTAAAGTCCTCATTGATTCTTGAAGCCACACGAATCTGTTTCATAGAGAGGGCTTCCAAATCATTCGGACGTCCATGCAAATAATCGAGACTGACATTGAAGTAATCAGCAAGTTCTTTTTGGATCTCAATATCGGGCATCCGATTGCCTTGCTCATACGAAGCATAGGTTGTTTTGGCGATTCCTAAATATTTTGCCATTTTTGCTTGTGTTAAACCAGATCGCGTTTTCCGCAACTGTCTTAAACGATCTTTAAACATGAAATCCCCTCCACAAAATTATTCTACTATGACACGATAGAAGCAGAAAGAAATTAATGTTTTATATCACTAATAGAGTTTTATTGCATTTACAAAGTACTCGATATGTAATACTATTTATGTGAAGAAGGATTACTACCTGTAAGAATCAGCAGATAGTGAATCGTTCTCAAGGATTTTTTATAGCATGAAGGAGGGTAGAAGAAAGGAATAGATACACCAAAATGGAAGCGTTTCATAAAAGGAGGAAGTGAAATGAAAAAAGTATTGATAATTTGTGCAGCAGGCATGTCTTCATCGTTGATCGCTAAAAAAGGAACAAGCTTTTTAACCACAGAAGGCTGGTCAGTGAGGATCGATGCCATCTCTGCTTCAGAGGGGATCGCTACGATCGCTAAGGATGAGTATGATTTATATTTAGTTAGCCCGCAAACGAAAATGCATTTTGCCAATTTAAAGAAAAGCGCCGATAAATACGGCAAACCAATCGTGAATATTCCCCCGCAAGCATATATTCCGATACCGATCGGGATCGAGAAATTAGCACAGCTAGTCAAAGAAAGCATTGCATTAGAAAAAAGTGCGAAATAAATGGAGGTAGGCTATGGATAGTGAAAAAATTCAAGAAATATCCTTTGAACTTATTTTAGCAAGCGGTGATGCCCGCACGATGATTCATCAAGCCTTTGAACAGATGCGAAACAGCAGTTGTCAAGAAGCGCAAGAGTTGTTGGACATAGCCAATGATTCATTAGTCAAAGCCCACCGCATCCAGTCAAAAATGCTGCAAGAATATGCTTCAGGGACTTCATTTACCTGCGATATCTTGTTGATCCATGCACAAGATCATTTGATGACAACCATGACCCTCAGAGAAGTAGCACTAGAAATGCTAGGGATTTATCAAAAAATGAGTAGCCTTGAAGAAGCGATCCAATACAGGAATGCAGATGGCGAGTAAGCAAGCAAAAGTTGCTCAAAGAGATGCGTCGCAAAAACTGACGAAGAAAAATCTCTATTTTCAACGGCTGTTGCTATTGCGGTATTTAGTCGCATTCTTTTTCTTTTTTAACCTATATTGGCTGTTGGCTGCTTCTTTGGCAGGGCAATGGCTGCGTGTGGTTCCACTGAGCCTGTTGCTTTTTTCAATGGGAGCGATCAGTGAGTTTATCCGCTTATATGGACACCACGCAACCATCGTTTCCAAGCAACTCTTTTTTACTACATGGTATTTACGCCTTCAAATGGGGACAATGGCCATTCTTTTTTTATTGACTTTTTTTGGAGTGACAGAAGTTATTTTCCCCTATTTCACCTCGCAAAGTATCGAGTATGTTCGCATAGTTCTCTGGATAAGTGGCGTCTTTGCATGGAGTGGTATCAGAAAACTGAAGAAAATTTTTCGCAATAAAGACCGACATTGGCAATGGATTCGCGAATTTGAAGAGATAGAAAGAAAGGGTGATTGATTTGACAGAATCGAACAATAAACTATTTCAACTTTTAGAAAAAGCAGTAATGGGTCCGATGGGAAAGATTTCCCAATACAAAATCGTTCGTAGCATCATGGCGGCTGGGATGGCGTCGATTCCTTTTACGATCGTAGGCTCAATGTTTTTAGTATTCAACATTTTACCGATCACGTTTCCGTTTTTAGCTGACTTTTTTGAAGCGACTTTTTTGAATTTCAGTGATTTGTATATGTTAGCAAATAGTACGACCATGGGGTTATTGGCATTATATTTTTGTATCGTTCTGGGCTATGAGTATTCCAAGATCATTCAAGTCGAGGAGAATCTCGACCTGACGCCGATCAATGGGGCGTTGTTAGGTGTTTTTGCTACATTGATGTCGATTCCTCAGCTTGTTTTTGACGGCGGAAAAATGACACGGATGAATGATGTGGAAGAAGGGCTGATCAATGGTTGGTTGATTGGTGCCGACGGGGTCGCACGTTTAGGAACTGTTGGTATTTTTACTGGGATCGTGATGGCGGTCGTTGCCGTTCAGCTGTATCGTCTCTGTGTAAAAAACAACTGGGTCATCAAAATGCCTGAAGAAGTGCCTGAAGGTGTGGCTCGTAGTTTTACGGCACTGATACCAGCCTTTGTGGTGGCAGTCGTGGTTCTGACCATCAATGGTGTTTTAGTTGTTTTAGGGACGGATATTTTTCAACTAGTAGCAATTCCGTTCGGGTTTGTTACCCACCTTACGGATAGCTGGTTGGGAATCATGGTGATTTATTTCCTCGCGCATGCCTTGTGGTTGGTAGGGATTCATGGATTCAATATCATTAGTCCACTGATCACCCCGACCATGTTAGCTAATTTAGCTGCCAATGTTGAAGGGGCGAGTTTCCCATTAGCAGGCCAATTTACCAACGGGTACGTGACATTAGGTGGTTCGGGAGCAACCCTTGGTTTTACCTTATTTATGATCTACATTGCTAAATCGAAACAGATGAAAGTATTAGGGAGAGCTGCCATCGTCCCGTCGATTTTCAATATCAATGAACCGATCATTTTCGGCGTGCCGATCATCTATAATCCTTATTTAGCAATTCCTTTCTTGTTAGCACCGATGGCATCCGCCACGATCGCGTATTTTGCCACAAGGATGGAATTGATTCGTCCCATGATCGCCAATATTCCTTTCCCAACACCCGTTGGACTTGGTGGCTTTATTGGCACCGGTGGAGACTGGCGTGCAGGCGTCGTTGCCATTGTTTGTGCAGTAGTTTCTTTCTTGATCTATTTTCCATTTGCGAAGTTTTATGACACAAAATTGCTGAAAGAAGAACAAGAAGCCGCATAAGACGAGCAGTTGGGAAAACAGCAAGTAGCTACATTATCCCTATAAGAAAAAAACAGTTGTCCCATTGCAGTTGAAGGGATAACTGTTTTTACAATGGTCCTTCTTTTTCATGGTAAAATAAAGAAAAGCAAATCGAGGAGGGTCCTTATGAAGTATGAATGGCGCAAACTAGAAAAAGAGCTCTATCTTCCCAAAAAACCAACAGTGATCGAGGTGCCAACGTATCAATTTATCAGTTTGAGCGGCAGCGGCAATCCGAATCGACCTGAATTCAGCGAAGAGATCGCCGCTTTATATACGATTTCTTATTCACTCAGGATGGGATTAAAAAAAGGGGCTTTTGGCAATGAACCCTTTGAATACACGGTCTTTCCTTTAGAAGGTGTGTGGACCTCTCTGACAAAGCCAGACGGTGCCGTCAACAAAGAAGAATTGATCTACAAAATCATGATTCGCCAACCAGAACCAGTCACGGAAACACTGTTTCAAGAACAGCTCTTGGCCGTCAAAGAGAAGAAAGACAATCCAAATCTAGAAAAGCTCATCTTTGAGCGCTATGAAGAAGGATTGTGCCTGCAAGCGATGCATACAGGCTCTTTTGACACTGAAGCGGAAACCTTTATGAAAATGAAGGAGCTGTTAAAACAAGAACAGTTAGTGATCCGTCCAACGATGGACACGTTCCAGCATCGAGAAATCTATTTGTCTGATCCGCGAAAAGTCTCACCAGATAAAGCCAAAACCGTCCTGCGATGGGCAGTAGAAGCAGAGGGTGGGATTCAGTGAATAAAAACTATTTAAGCATCGACATCGGCGGCACGAAAATCAAATCGGCTGTCATTGATCGCTCGGGGAATATTCTGACACGAGGACGGATGGATACGCCGAAAAATCTTACGGAATTTCTGACAGGGATTGAAACGATCGTTGAAGACGTTCATGGGAGCATTCGGGGCATTGCTGTTAGTACTCCAGGAAAAGTCAACCCAGAGACAGGGACGATCTCGTTTGGCGGGGCATTGCCTTTTTTAGATGGAGTCTCCTTAAAACAGCTGCTGGCAAAGTACCAAGTGCCGCTGGCTGTGACCAACGATGGCAAGGCAGCCGCATTAGCTGAATGGTGGCTAGGAAACCTTAAAGGGATTCAAAATGGGGCTGCCATAACCTTAGGTACTGGTTTGGGTGGTGGTGTAATCGTTGAAGGAAAACTGATCCAAGGTGCACATTTTCAAGCAGGGGAATTAAGTTTTCTACTAAATGCCACTAAGAGAAGCGATGCTCCAGAAAACGCTGAGCAACCAAATAATCAGGGATTGACCCTGCAGCAATTGGCAGGTTTTAGCGGTTCAGCGGTCGCCATGATTCGCCGCAGCGCCCAACTGCTAGGCTTAGCTGATCTTGCGGATGGTGAAGCAGTTTTTGACGCTATCAATCAAAAAGAGCCACAGGTCTGGGCGCTGTTTACAGCGTATTGCCGAGAAATTGCGTGTGTCATACTCAATGTTCAAGCCGTGATCGACTTAGAGCGCTTCGTGATTGGTGGTGGCATCAGTGCCCAAGCGATCGTGGTGGAAGAAATCGACCGTCAGTATCAGCAACTGCTGGCTAGTTTACCGATTTTGCAGCAGACCTTGACGAAGCCGGAAATCCAAGCCTGCAAATTTCAAAATGACGCCAATTTATTAGGGGCGCTCTATCATTTCTTTTTGGAACATGAGATGAAATAAAATAGAAAAAAACTGCCGCGAACCAACGATTCGCGGCAGTTTTTTAGGCTTTTTTCTTGGTGTCTTTGTCTTCGTCACCTAGGTAATCTTTGCTAGTGAAGGCACTGTGGAAGTATTTGCCCTCTTGACCGTAATAGCGGTTGTAGCGCTGCTTGAATTTGCGGAACACGTAAACGACAAGAACTTTTAGCAGACAATAAATCGGGATTCCGAAAATCACCCCAACGATCCCCATCAAATCACCCATCACTAATAAAACAACCAGAATCGTAATAGGATGGATTTTCAATCGGTCACCCATCACACGGGGCACGACTAAATCGCCATGAAGCAGCTGTACAGCAAACCAAGCAATCAAAAACTTAACCAACATCCCAGTGGAGTCTTGTGCGGCAATGAAAAGCCCCGGGAAAAAGACGATAAAAGGTCCGATATAGGGGATGATGCAAAGCAGACCAGCAGCGATCGCCAGAATACTGGCATACTCTAGGCCGATCAAGAGAAAAACGACCCAATAGATCGCCCCTAAAATCAAGGATGAAATGATTTGTCCTTTCAAAAAGGCACCGACTTGTAAGTCAGAGATCTTGACGATTTCATTAAAGTCTTTGCGAAAACGCGGTGGTACTAATGAGAGGACCGAAAAATAAAACTTGTTGGGGTTGCGCAATAAGAAAAAGGCAATGATCGGTCCAGTAAACAAAGCAATGAACAAGGTCGAAATGGTTGAAAATAAACTGCTGAGCCCAGCGGCACCAGTTTGCCAATAGTCTCCAATAAAAGTCATGATATTACTGGTGATATTTTGTAGTGTGTCTGTAATTTGTGCCATCTCATCTTGAAATGGGGTATTTTCTAAAAAGGCGGTCGCGTTTTTCTCAAAGTCACTGACCAAACTTGGTAAGCTATTGATCAGATCGGTGGTTTGCTGCTCCAAAATCGGATAAAGCTGGAAACCAGCAAAGACGATCAACAAAAGAATCAACAGATAGATCCCAGCAATCGAAGCACTGCGGGGAATTTTTTTCGTTTCCAATTTATCGACCACCGGATTAAACAGATAGTAAAGGATCAGCCCAAATAAAAAGGGTGGGATAATAGCTGTAAGAATGGCTGAAAAGGGTGTAAATAAAAAAGAAATCTGATTTAGCAAAAAGACAGCAACTGCCGACAAGATAATCAGTCCTAAGACATAATAGCTTGTTTTGCCGCCTAAAAAGTGGATCAATCGGTTATTTTTCATAATAAGCCTCGCTTTCTTAGCTACATTATAACGAAAGACCCCTATTCTGTAAAAAAACAACGTACCTTTCGAAAAAACCGCGCTCACATTCTCAATATCTTTATAATGAAAGAATATCTTTAATAAGGCGTTGACTGGTGACCTCTTTCTTCAAAACAGACCAAAAAACGCTCCCGTGAGCACAATGCAGGAGCGTAAAGGATTATTTGCGCACAGTCGTTAAGGTGCAGCGCCCAACGGCAGTTTTTAACCCGCTAGCTAACCAAATAGTGGCTTGCCAAGTTTGGATACGAGCGCCGATACGATCAGGACTAGCTTCTACAATCAGGGTTCCTTCTTGGGCGGCGGCTAGATGATTGACTTGCAGGTCAACGCCGGCGGCAAAGGCTTCTTCTTGAGCCAAAGCTTGATTGGCACCGATGCTGCAGGCGGTCTCGATCAAAACACCGTTAATGCCACCGTGAACGAGACCAAAAGGCTGTTTGTGCTGCGCTTTGATCGGCATCCGTAAACGAACAAAATCGGCTGTTGCAGCTTCTACTTCGATTTCTAAGGCTTCCAGTAAATTCATTTTTTGCTCCTTTTTCTAAGAAAGTTACCATGATTATAGCACGAGTTTTGGTAGAAATAGCCGAAGATCTCAGAAAGTCGGCAACAGGGGGAGAAGTCTTAAGAAATTCCCTTAACCAAAGCAATTTCTAACGAAAAGCGACTAGATATGTGTATAATAGAGCTATGTGAATTGAGGAGGAACAAGTAATGAGAGAATGGAAAACCTTAAAAGAGTACGATGAAATTTTGTTTGAACAACATGGAAAAGTGGCGAAAATCACGATTAACCGCCCAGAAGTCCACAATGCGTTTACACCAAAAACGGTGTTTGAAATGATTGATGCATTTTCGATCAGTCGCGATGAACCAGGCATCGGCGTGATTATTTTGACAGGCGCCGGCGATAAAGCCTTTTGTTCAGGCGGAGACCAAAAAGTCCGTGGTCACGGTGGCTATGTTGGGGAAGATCAGGTTCCTCGCTTAAATGTATTGGATCTGCAGCGCTTGATTCGCACGTTACCAAAACCGGTGATCGCCATGGTCAAAGGCTGGTCGATCGGTGGCGGAAATGTTTTACAATTGGTTTGTGATTTAACGATCGCCGCTGATAACGCTAAATTTGGTCAAACAGGACCAAATGTCGGTAGTTTTGATGGTGGCTATGGTTCGGGCTATCTTGCACGGACGATCGGTCATAAAAAAGCCAAGGAAGTTTGGTTCATGACAAAACAATATACCGCCGAAGAAGCATTGGCGATGAACTGGATCAATACAGTCGTTCCTCTTGATCGAGTAGAAGATGAAACGATGGAATGGGCAGAAACGATGCTGCAAAAGAGCCCGTTGGCGTTACGCATGATCAAAGCATCAATGAACGCCGATACGGACGGATTAGCTGGCATTCAGCAATTAGCTGGCGATGCGACCTTATTGTATTACACGATGGATGAAGCCAAAGAAGGTCGTGACGCGTTTAAAGAAAAACGTCAACCAGACTTCGACCAATTCCCTAAATTCCCATAATGACTGGGAGTTGGCTGCAAAGGCAAGCACAACTTCATCCAGAACGACCAGCTTTTTATTGGCATGAAAAAAGCTGGTCGTTTGCTGCCTTGCAAAAAGAGGTTTATGCTTACGCTGCTTATTATCAAGAACAATTCGTTGATCAGCCAAACCGGGTAGCTCTTTTTAGCAATAACTCCCCTGAAATGGTCTTTACGATCCTTGCGTTATGGGAGTTGGGGATCGAAGTCCAGCTGCTGAATACGCGATTGACAGCCGCTGAAATCTCCTTCCAATTGCAAGATGCCCACTGCGACTGGGTGATCGCGGCGGATCAGGCTGCGGTTTCGGGTGTTCGCAGCTTGACCTTTGGACAAGCGATCAAACAGGCGGAGGCTTTTGTTGGTTCTGTTGTTCCTTCGTTTGTTCCTAATGAAGCAATCTATCAAGCAGAGCAAGTGGCTTCAATTATGTATACATCTGGTACGACTGGCAATCCCAAGGGTGTGCCCCAAACCTTTGGGAATCATCTAGCAAGTGCCGAAGCGACTCAAAAAAACTTAGCCATCACTAGCGAGGATTGTTGGCTTTGTGCAGTTCCGCTGTATCATATCAGTGGGTTATCAATTCTCTTGCGGTCCTTGCGACTTGGGATGAGCGTTCGTTTGTATGAGCGCTTTGATGCTGGAGAAATGGCAAAAGACCTTGAAGCAGGGAAAGGGACGATCGTTTCTTTGGTGGCAAAAATGTTGACAGATTTGCTGCCCTTGGTGCCCCAACAAGGCTTTGATTCGTTGCGTTATATCCTGCTAGGCGGCGGTCCGATTGCCAAAAGTGTATTGGAAAAATGCCAGCAAAAACAGCTTTCTGTGATTCAATCCTATGGGATGACAGAAACCTGTTCACAAGTGGTGGCATTGCCGCCAGAAAAAGCTTCTGAAAAAATCGGCGCCTCTGGGGTTCCCCTGCAAGGTGTTCATTTACGAATTGCGACTGATGGGAAAATGGCAGACCACCAGACTGCTGAAAATACCCAGCCGATCGGAGAGATCCAACTGCAAGGACCTGCGATCACGACTCGTTACTTGAACGATCGCAGTCCACAGCAGTGGGACCAAGAGGGCTGGTTTGCCACAGGAGATCTAGGTTATCTTGATCAAGAGGGCTTTTTGTATGTAGTCAGTCGTGCAAGCGAACTGATCATATCTGGTGGAGAAAACATCTATCCCGCAGAAGTGGAGCAAGCCTTGTTGCAGCATCCAGCGGTCAAAGAGGCAGCTGTGGTGGGGGAACCAGACGAGGAGTGGGGACAATCTGTCGCGGCTTATTTAACGTTAAATCAACCGATCCACTTCCAAGCTTTATTGGATACGTTAGAAGGGCAGATCGCCCACTATAAATTTCCGCGCCGTTTTTATCACGTGCGAGAAATGCCGCGCACAGCAAGCGGTAAAGTTTTAAAAAGGCTATTGCTGAGTGAAGAAAGAGTGAACTACATTGAACAGCAAATCAACAAGTAATTATGAGGCAGCGATCGCTGCCGGGAAAACCTATTTGAGTGAGTATCAACCTATAGAAAAGTGTGACTTACTGGCTCTTTATGCAGCGGCACAAGAATATCGAGGGGAACGCTACTTCTGGCGTACCCCTGATGAAACGACCAGTATAGTAGGGTTGGGTTGGTTAGCCACTTTTTCGCAACCCAAACTTGCAGACTTTTCAGAAGTCCGCTCTCTCTTAAAGCAAGCCCACTATCAACCAGAGGCACCTTTTCAGGCGCAGTTAGTTGGCGGCTTTGCTTTTGATGAACAGGCAGAAGTCAGTCAGGATTGGGCTGAGCTAGGTGCTGGTCTCTTTGCGTTGCCAGAAATACTGGTCAGCAAAACTGGAGATCAGTGTGGCGTCGTTTATACAGTAGCCGCTTCTTCCGAGGAACAACGACAACAAAAAGTCGCTGCCTTACAGGAAAAAGTCGCAAGCTGGTTGCATGCCAATTCGGACAAGAGTCTTGTAGCAGAAACGCCTGCTTTTCAGGCACAAGAGGAACTAGATGTGCCCCAATGGCTGCAAGCGGTCGAAGAGACAGTGGCAGCCATTCGCTCAACTGAAACACCGTTGAAAAAAGTGGTTCTGGCAAGACGAATGAAGGTAGAAACGAAGCAGTCGATCATTAGTGCTGCGGTGTTGCAACGGTTGGCGCAACAGCAGCCGAATACCTATCTTTTTGCCATCGAACATGGGGGCCATGTTTTTGCTGGTGCGACGCCAGAACGCTTGCTAAAAGCGACTGTCGATCAGTTTGAAACGGTAAGTATCGCAGGTTCCGCACCAAGAGGCAAAACCAAAGAAGAAGACGAGGCACTGGCACAAGCCCTCTTAGCGGACGCAAAAAATACCCATGAACATCAAGTAGTTGTCGATCGCTTAGAAACGGCATTGGCCACTTTGTTAGCTGACGGCTTTCAATCAGAAGCCCGTTCCGTGATCAAAAATCGTGACATTCAGCATTTGTTTGTTCCTTTAGCAGGGCAAAGAAAGGCAGGAGTCAACTTTCTGACCGCCGTGCAAAAACTACACCCGACCCCAGCATTGGGGGGAGAACCGAAAGAAGCAGCCGTCTCATGGATTCGTACCCATGAACCAGCCAGCAGAGGGATGTACGGTGGACCGATCGGTTGGTTGGGTATTCAAGAAGATATTGGCGAGTTTGCTGTGGCGATCCGCTCAGGATTCTTTAGCGGCAATCAAGCAACGCTGTATGCGGGTTGTGGGATCGTTGCCGATTCAGATGCGGAATCCGAACGTCAAGAAACACGGTTAAAATTTCAACCGATGAGGAGAGGGATCTTAGGAGATGAATAACCAGACAGTCATGACAGACTATTTACTAGCGGCGATCCAAGGACTAAAAGCAGCGGGTGCGAAGCGAGCAGTCATTAGTCCCGGTTCACGCTCCACGCCATTGGCGCTACTATTGCATCGTGATCCTGAGATCACCTGTACGGTGGCTGTCGATGAACGTTCGGCTGCTTTTTTTGCTTTAGGGATGGCCAAAGTTGATCTCCAGCCGACGATCTTACTGTGTACCTCTGGAACTGCAGCAGCCAATTATTATCCAGCTGTTTGTGAAGCAGAAGCTACCAACTTGCCACTGATCGTCTTAACGGCTGATCGCCCACCAGAACTGCGGGGCGTTGGGGCGCCACAGGCAATGGATCAACAGAATTTGTATGCCTCTCATGTCAAAAAGATGGTAGAGATGACGGTGCCAGAAAACGATCCTGCTTTGTTGCGTTATAGTTTTTGGCAAGCTGCAACTTGCACGATCGAAGCGCAAAAACAGCCGAAAGGCCCTGTCCAAATCAACTTTCCATTACGGGAGCCGCTGTTGCCTGACTTTAGTCGCCAATGCAGTATGCAGCAAGACGTGAGCTATCTGGCACCACAACAAGAGCTGTCAGCAGAGATGATCACCCAGCTAGCCCCTTACTTTGATAAAAAAGGTATTCTGATTGCTGGAGAAAGCCTTACGATCGAAGAAGCGCAGCAGTTGCTGGCTTTTTCGGAGAAATTAGGCTGGCCGATCGTCGGCGATCCATTGACCAATCTGGCGACAGCCGGTACCAAAGTAGGAACATTTATCAGTCAAGCCGATCTTGTTTTCCCACAATTGACTTCTGCCTTCCAACCAGAAGTGGTCGTGCGTTTTGGTCGCTTACCAGTCACCAAAAATGTCCTATTATGGTTGAACAAAGCAGCCGATACGACGACGTGGCTCTTTGTTGATCCATCAGGGCAGTGGCAAGATCAGCTGCATCGGGCAAACTATTTGATCGAAGCAGCGATCAGCACTTTCGTGGCGGCCATCACCCAGTTGCCGATCGTCAAACATACGGCGTGGCAACAACAATGGCAAGCACTTCAAGCGCGGGCAGATCAGGTGATTGCTGCAAGTCCCCAGTTGCAACAATGGGATGAGAGCAGCGCTGTGCGCATGCTCCAACAATGTTTGCCTGAAGAAGCGCAAATTCTTTTGGCAAACAGCAATGCGATCCGTTTTTTTGATCGCTACGGCAGCAAAACTTCCTCCACTTATCGCGTGTATGGAAATCGGGGCGTCAATGGGATCGACGGCCTTGTCTCGACCGTGGCTGGGATTGCTTCCGCCAGTCAAAAGCCTACCTACTTGTTGATTGGTGATTTAGCGTTGTACCATGATATGAACGGCCTACAACTACTGCGCCAGTATCAATTGCCAGTAACGATCATTTTACTGAATAATAACGGTGGTGGGATCTTTTCCTTTCTGTCACAAAACACCTTAGAACCAAACGACTTTGTCCCGCTCTTTGGTACTCCGTTAGATCTTGAGTTTCAAAAAGTGGCGGCCTTATATGAGGCAGATTGGCACACACCGACCTCTTTGCTAGAGTTTCAAACGATTTTAACGGAAACAAGTCAACAGCCGCGCTTTCAAATAATCGAAGTGAAGGGTGAGCAAAAAGATCCGGTCAACACTTGGCAAGCACTCCAACAGCAGTTTAGCGAGGCAGGAGCGCAGCAATGAAGGACACGATAAATGGCGTCAGTTATTTTTACCAGTGGCTGCAGCCGTATCGACCATCCTTACCAACCCTTGTGGCATTGCATGGCTTCACGGGTTCTTCGGAAAGCTTTCGATCGGTTTTTGCAGAGGAAGGTTCTTACAATGTATTGGCAATCGATTTGATTGGACATGGACGCTCATCGATTTATGTCCATCCCATGCGTTATGAACTTCCTTTACTGGTGGAGGATCTCGCACACCTTTTAGCGAAGATAGGGATTGAACGTTATGGCCTGTATGGCTACTCGATGGGGGCGCGAATCGCACTTGTCTGGGCGGTCATGGAACCAACGGCAGTGACCCATCTTTTGCTTGAGAGTGGTTCACCCGGGTTAGCTGATCCAGCGGAACGACTCGCTCGACAGCGACACGATCGTCGCTTAGCGTTGCGCTTACTAAGGGAGCCTTTGGTCGATTTTGTCGATTACTGGCAAGAACTGCCGTTGTTTGCTAGTCAAAAGGAGCTACCTTTAGCGCAGCAGGCTGCTGTACGGCAAGGACGCTTGCAGCAAAACAAATTTGGCTTGGCAGTAAGCTTGGTTTACGGTGGTACTGGCAAACAGCCAAGCTGTTGGTCGGCACTTCCGCAGCTAGCTTGTGAAATTCTTTATTTAGCGGGGGAAAAAGATGTAAAGTTTCGTAAAATCGCCCACCAAATGAAGCAGCTGCAACCAGAGATGACCATCAAAGTCGTTGCTAATGCTGGACATTGTATCCATTTAGAACAGCCGACACAGGTTCGTCATGAAATCGATCAATGGTTTGTAAAAGGATCGGGGCCACAGTCAGCTGATTGACAAGGAGAGAACGCAATGAAGATTGAAAAAATTGAACGCATCGCCTGTCGCTTGCCCCTCAAACAACCCTTTGTGACAAGTTATGGACAATTAACAGAAAAAGCTTTTGATCTTTATTTGGTGACGACAGAGGATAAAACGATGGGCATCGGTGAATTGGTCGCTTTTGAGCAGCCAGATTACATTGAAGAAACCCTCTTTTCTGCTCGACAAGTGATTGAAACAGCACTGATCCCATTATTGATTGACCAAGAGATCGAGCATCCGCAAGAAGTTTGGCAGCTGTTTCAAACGGTCCAAGGAAACTACATGGCAAAATCGGCTTTGGAAACAGCGATTTGGGATCTATATGGCAAGCAAACGCATCAAAGTGTGAAAGAGCTTTATACCGCAACCCGACCGAGTGTCGCTGTTGGCGTTAGTCTTGGCATACAAGACTCTGTCGAAAAACTAGTGGCTCTTGTTGCCGATTATGTCGCCCAAGGGTATCAACGAATCAAATTAAAAATCAAGCCTGGGCAAGATCTGGTACCCTTGCGAGCGATTCGACAAGCCTTTCCAGAATTGCTTTTGATGGCAGATGCAAACGGAGCCTATCAGAGTGAGCCAGAACGCATTTTGGCACTTGATGACTTAGGCTTGGTGATGATCGAGCAACCACTTAAGGTACGAGATCTGGTGGGGCACAGTCAGCTACAGCGGCAGATGAAGACGCCTCTATGTTTGGATGAAGATATTCGAACGGCAGAAGACGTCGATACCGTCGCAGCCCTGGACAGCTGCCGTGCGATCAACCTGAAAATCCCCCGTGTCGGTGGGATCACCGAAGCCTTGCGAATCCTTGATCGATGTCAAACCCATGGACTACTCGTTTGGTTAGGCGGCATGTTTGAGTCTGGTGTGGGACGAGCCATGAATTTGCAATTTGCGAGTCAAGATATTTTCCATTTTCCTGGGGATCTTTCCGCTTCTGATCGTTACTTTTATGATGATGTCATTACACAGCCTGCAACTTTGCATGAAGGCAAGCTGCTGGTACCTGATGGAAAGGGCTTTGGCATCACGCTAGCAGAAACAAAGCTAAGTCAATATGGGCAACCTAAAGAATGTATCTACTCAAGAAAACGATCAGTGAAAGAATAACATCAGCAAAGAAAAAACAGTAAAAATAAAAGAAAGGACCAGCAGGGAAATCTGCTGGCCGTTTCTTTTGCGTTATTCTACATTTTTGAATTCTTTTTCAATTTGTAGTCGTTGGACTTTCATGGTTGCTGTTCGTGGGATATCTTCGTAGTCGCGTAAAATTGGCTGATTGAGGTGAGGGAGATCTTCCACCATTTTCCACCAAGCATCCCAATCCATTTGACGATTTGGTGCTAAAGCAATGATTGGTTGCGGTGAGTTTTCTTTGTCGCGAACGATCACGACTTCGGCAAGGAAGTCTAAATGATCCAGCAAAAGGTCTTCCAAGGCAAGATTGCTTTCAATATTTTTGATCAAGTCCACTTGACGGTCTTTTAAGTAAAGATGTCCCTGATCATCCATCATGCCGTAATCACCACTGTCCCACCAAGCGCCATAGACATTGTCAGCAAAACGCTGATCTTCTTTATAATAGGTCAACGCGCGTCCTTTTGAAAGGAAATGGATGTGCCCATCGGTATTGGCTGGCAGCTCGTTGCCCTCGGCATCGGCGATCCGTGCTCTCGTTAAGTCCTCCAGACCGACACCCATATCACGGGCATCGTTGGTAGCGATGCTTTCTAAGGTATGTGCTTTTAGGATCATTGGCCCGCATTCACTTTGACCATAGACTTGCAAAAAGAGTGCTTCTTTTGTTGCTGAAGTATTTAAAAAAGTCGCCATTGTTTGATTGTTGATAGCATCAAAGGTTGAGTGATAGTAACGAATATTAGCAAAAGCATCTGGTTGTTCTTTTGCCACAAAGCTCCACTGGACAAAATTGTTTGGATGAGTTTCCAAAGCGATCGGTGGGTATTCTTTTAACATGCCTACGACATGAGCACCGTTGGCATTGGCTAATGGCATCATCGGGAAGCCCATCGCCATCAAGGAGGAGATACCGATATTGAAGCGGGAGTGCACCGGTGAAATATGGAACGCAATTAAATCAGAGTCAGCTTTGGTGCGATCGATCTTGGTGAAGATCGTTTTTTGCCATTTTGTCCGCCAGCCCATGGAGTTTGCTGAATGACAAATCAATTTTGGAATACCCGTCGTTCCAGAAGTATGGGTCATATAGGAAATTTGATCCACCGGTAATTCAGTTTGTTCCACTGGTTCCTCTGGTTGTTGTAGCAAATGGCGAACAGCGATCTGTTTGTCAGTACTGCTATTTTTCACTTGTGCGACGCGGCCTTCGGTTTCTTCATCAAATAAGATGTAAGGATCTTCTAAGCGATCCACAAACACTTCGATGGTTTCAGCAGGAAAATGATAGGAGATCATAGCAGGAACGGCACCAAGGTAAGAAGCAGCCGTTGCTAACAAATACGTATCGAATTTTGAAGATTTATACAGAATGATTTTATCTCCTGCTTGCACGCCAAGTGAGGCAAGTTGATAAGCACGCTTTAAAATCATTTCATGGCTCGAACGGTAGGTACTACGATAGCCAAGCTCAGGAAATGCTGGCAACACTTCATCATGGATGATGGGGGTGTCAGGAAACGTCTCAGCAGCTTCGCGATAATTGGTGTATAGATTCAATGGACGATAGTCTAAAATGGACAAATAGAACACTCCTTTAAAAGTTCGTGAAAAACTTCATTTGATTTCTCCATTTTAGCACAGGAATTCCTCGATACAATAGATATTTTGTGTTTTTTATTTATTTCTAAAAAATCATTCGGGCAAAGACTTTCGAAGAATGAATGACTGTGATGTGTTATCATTCATTCCTCGTACTAAGCGGAAAAAGTGCATAATCAACGGGTGTATTTTGCTACAAAATCTTCGATTGGGAGGCGAAAGTCTAAATAGCGTGCTTTTAATTCTGCACGATTCCAATTCCACCAAGCGATTTCTTGCAAAGCAGTGATCGTTTCTGGATCAAAGCGGTATTTGATCACTTTTGCTGGAACCCCGCCGACGATCGCATAAGGCGGCACATCTTTGGTTACGACTGCGTTTGAGGCGATCACGGCACCATCACCGACGGTCAAACCAGATTGGATCACGGCACCGTGGCCGATCCAGACATCATTGCCAATGACGGTCGTTTTTGCTTTGCGTTTTTCTAAGAAGGACTCGTCCTTTGGCGCAAATCCATAGCCTTCGCCATTATAGGCAAAAAGATGCTGACTAGGGCGTTCATAGGGATGATTGGTAGGGGCGATGCGGACCATCGCTGCGATACTGATAAAACGTCCTAATTGGCTGTTCTGAATAAAGCAATATTGCCCCGTATAGGTATAATTGCCGATGGAAGAATGATCAATGTGATTGGCTTCGCCAATTTCGACATAGTCTCCTAAAGTTGTGTCTTGAAGCTGCGAGTTTTTGCCAACGATCGGCTGTTCATCTGGAAAATTTGTGATCGATAGGTGCATAGAAATCATCCTCTCTTGCGTATTGCTATCATTTTACCGCACTTTTTTGTACTATTTGACTAATACGCACTAAAGACAAAAGGAGGTCTGCTTTATGGAGACGATTTATCAGTTAGATAAGATGACCGAAACGATAGCTAAGCGAGCAATCAAAAAAGGATACTCGTTAAAAAATCAAGCGGCCCCAGAGGCGCTGTTTGTGCGCAGTTCAACGGTTCCTAACGAATTGATCACTCCAGAATTAGCTGTGATCGCTCGCTCAGGAACAGGCACCAATACGATCGATTTGGCACGGTGTACTCAAAATGGCACAGTAGTTTTCAATAGTCCTGGTGTCAATGCCAATGCAGTCAAAGAGTTGGTGCTATCCAATTTATTTCTCAGCGTTCGCCCCTTATTCAAAGCGATCCAGACGGTAGCCGATTTACAAGAAGAACTAGCGTCCGGTCAAATTGAAGCAGAAGAGGTGTTGAAGGTAGCTGAAGAACGGCGAAAAGAAGTGATTGGCGAAGAATTAGCTGGAAAAACCATCGGTATTTTAGGGTTAGGAGAGATCGGTGAACGGGTGGCAAAAGCCTGTCATCAGCTAGGGATGGAGGTTTTGGGCTATGCCCGAACGAAGAAAGCAGCACACGATTACGAGCAAGTCAGTGACCTGCAAATGCTGTTGACCGAATCAGATTTTGTGGTGGTCTTGCTCCCTTTAAGTCAAGAGACCAAAGGCATGCTGAATCGACAAACGATTCAGCAGATGAAAAAAAATGCAGTGCTGATGAATTTTGGTCGCGGGGAAATCGTGGAAGAAGCAGCCGTCTTAGAAGCATTAGCCAAAAATCAGCTCAAACAATACATCACTGATTTTCCTAGTGCGGGCTTGATCGGACAACCGAAAGTGTTGTGTTATCCGCATATCGGCGGCAGTACTACCAATGCCTTGGAAAAGGGGGACCACGTAGTTTTTGATCGCATGCATGCCTATTTACGCGCTGGGACGATTCAAGAATCGGTCAATTTCCCCCATGCAGAGTTGCCTTTTTTGGCACCGTATCGCTTAGCGCTGTTTTATCACGACAAGCCTGGTGCTTTTGCCCCATTATTGCGGATCATTTCTGAAGCAGGCGTGGATATCGATAATTTGGCGAGTGAGAGAAAAGCCGGAGTTGCCTATACTTTGATTGATCTTGATGAGACAAATGAAACACTGCTGCAAGATCTACAGCAGCAGATACAGCAAGAAACAGCGATCATTCGTGCCCGCTTGATCAAAAATTCGCGAACCAGTGAATAGTTGCCACCAACAATGTTTCTTGTTATGATGAAAAAAAAGTAAAGGAAGTTCATCATGACGAATAAGTTTCAAGATAAAAAGAAGGTCGCTTTGCCTCGTTATCAGCAGATTGCCGTAGCGATCGCGGAACGAATCGTTGAAAATCGCTACCAAGTTGGGCAAAAGATCCATGCACGCTCAACATTAGCCAGCAATTTCAATGTCTCTCCTGAAACAGCCCGCAAAGCGATCAATGTATTAGTTGATTTAGAAATCATGGACGTCCGTCATGGCAGCGGCGCCTATATTGCTTCAAAGGAAAAAGCACAGGCCTTTGTGGAACAATACCAAGATGTGCAGTCGATCCAAGAAATTAGACAAGATATTTTAGACAGTGTGGAGCGGCAGCAGCAAGAGCTGGATAATTTTTCTGACTTGTTGAACACGCTAGTGCAGCAAACCAAAAAGGTACACCACATGAGTCCGTTTGTGCCCTTTGAGCTTCAGCTGACGGAACAGGCGCAGCATTTGGAAAAAAGTATCAACGAATTGAATGTTTGGCAGGCAACAGGGGCGACGATCATAGCGATCCAAACAACCGAAGAATTGTTGTTGTCACCGGGACCTTATGCGAAATTCAGTGCAGGCAATACGATTTATTTTGTCGGGAATGAATTGGCGTTGCAGCGCATGACCAATTTCTTCTATCCAACGGACCATTCAGCGTAATTCTTTTTCCTGATTCCCATGCTTTTTTTGCAAAAGAAAAAGCATTGGGAAATTTTTTTTGACAAAGTGACCACATCTTGTTAAGATAGTATGGTCACTTTCGTGAAATTTTTCAGAAAAAGGAGTATTAATCATTTGAGTAAAGTTAAAGTGGAACACTTAACCAAAATCTTCGGTAAGAAAAAGCAGCAAGCTCTTGCCATGGTCAAAGAACAACGCAGCAAAAACGAGATTTTAGAAAAAACGGGTGCCACCGTTGGGGTCTATGATGTGAACTTTGAAGTCAACGAAGGCGAGATTTTCGTCATCATGGGCCTTTCTGGAAGCGGGAAGTCAACATTGATTCGACTATTGAATCGATTGATCGAGCCGTCTGGCGGAGATATTTACATAGATGGCGTGGATGTTGCCAAAATGAGTAAAGAGGAACTACGAGAAGTTCGCCGTCACAAAATCAACATGGTTTTCCAAAGCTTTGGCCTTTTCCCTCATCGGACAATTTTAGAGAACACAGAATACGGACTAGAAGTCCGTGGGGTCTCGAAAGAAGAACGAACAGCGAAAGCGGAAAAAGCGTTAGAAAACTCAGGATTGCTTTCTTTTAAAGACCAATACCCTGACCAGCTGTCTGGAGGGATGCAACAGCGTGTGGGACTTGCCCGTGCGTTAGCCAATGATCCAGAGATCCTCTTGATGGATGAGGCCTTTTCAGCATTAGATCCGCTGATTCGCCGTGAAATGCAAGATGAACTTTTAGAATTGCAAGCCAATGTTCAAAAAACGATTATCTTTATCACCCATGATTTGAACGAGGCCTTGCGGATCGGTGACCGGATCGCTTTAATGAAAGATGGTCAGATCATGCAGATCGGTACAGGAGAAGATATTTTGACGAATCCTGCCAACCAATACGTGCGTGATTTCGTGGAAGATGTCGATCGTTCCAAAGTCTTGACTGCGCAAAACATCATGGTCCCAGCATTGACGACGAACATCGAGATCGATGGACCAAGCGTAGCATTGAACCGGATGCGGAAAGAAGAAGTCAGCATGCTGTTAGCCGTCGACAAACGTCGTCACCTAAAAGGAAGCCTGACAGCCGAGTCTGCTCGTGAGGCACGGAAAAACAATCTGACCTTGAAGGAAGTTATTGATAAAAATGTTAAAAAGATCGATAAAGATATGCTGGTAACGGATATCTTCAATTTGATCTATGATTCGCCTACACCTTTAGCCGTGGTAGAAAACGATCGTTTGATCGGAGTCGTGATTCGCGGAAGTGTGATTGAAGCATTGGCTGAGACTGATTCAGCCGCTCAAGCAGAGGAAGGGGTAGTGACAAATGGATAATTTCTTACAACATACGATTCCGGTGGCTGATTGGGTCGAAAACTTTACTGATTGGCTAACAGGAACTTTCAGTGGATTGTTTTCAGCCTTACAGTCTTTCGGACAATTTATCATGGACGCTATTACAAATGTATTATTGTTTGTACCACCGTTATTAATGATCGTCTTATTGACGGCTGCTGCCTTTTTCGTTTCACGCAAAAAATTCGGCTTGCCAGCCTTTACTTTTGTCGGGTTGCTGTTCATCTATAACCAAGGGTTATGGACAGACTTGATGAACACCGTCACGTTGGTCTTATTGTCGAGTTTGGTTTCGATCATCATTGGGATTCCACTAGGGATCTTAATGGCGAAAAGCGAAAAAGCGCAAAGTATCGTGACGCCGATCTTAGACTTCATGCAAACGATGCCTGGTTTCGTTTATTTGATTCCTGCGGTTGCTTTCTTTGGGATCGGGATGGTTCCAGGGGTCTTCGCCTCAGTGATCTTTGCTCTACCACCAACCGTTCGGATGACGAACTTAGGGATTCGCCAAATTTCTCGTGAATTGGTGGAAGCCTCTGATTCCTTCGGTGGGACTGGCTGGCAAAAACTGATCAAATTAGAATTGCCACTAGCCAAAAGCACTATTTTGGCTGGGGTCAACCAAACCACGATGCTGGCATTATCAATGGTCGTGATCGCGTCAATGATCGGTGCTCCTGGGTTAGGGCGCGGCGTCTTGTCCGCCTTGCAACGAGCACAAGTCGGTAACGGATTTGTCAGTGGGGTATCCTTAGTTATTTTGGCGATCATCATGGATCGCTTTACCCAGAATTTGAATCGTTCGGCACATCAAAAAGCAGCCAGCAAGACAAGTCGCAAACAAAAACGTCTTTTTGGCGGGATTGCTGCAGCGGCAGTCGTTGCTTTGATTGGCGCATCGTTTGCCTTTGGAAATGTTTCTGACAGCAAAGGCACGGTGAACTTGGCGTATGTCGAATGGGATACGGAAGTTGCATCTACCCATGTGGTGGCAGAAGTTTTGTCGCAAATGGGCTACGAAGTCAATACGACGCCTTTGGATAATGCCATCATGTGGGAATCGGTGGCAAAAGGGGAAGTTGACGGGATGGTCGCTGCTTGGCTGCCATCTACGCATCAATCCCAGTATGAACAGTACCAAGACCAAGTTGAAAACTTAGGTCCTAACTTAGAGGGGGCAAAACTGGGGATCGTTGTACCAAGTTATATGGATGTAGATTCCATCGCAGACCTTTCTGACGAAGCTGGAAAAACCATCACTGGTATCGAACCAGGCGCTGGTGTCGTAAATGCAGCGGAAAATACGGTTGCAACTTATGACAACCTTTCCGATTGGAATGTCGCTACCTCTTCTTCAGGAGCGATGACAGTGGCATTAGGCCAAGCCATCAAGAACCAAGATGAGATCGTTATTACTGGCTGGTCTCCACATTGGATGTTTGCGAAATATGATCTGAAATATCTGGATGATCCAGAAGGAACAATGGGTGAAGCAGAAAGCATCAACACTGTTGTACGCCAAGGATTAGCAGATGACATGCCAGAAGTCTACGAAGTACTTGATCGTTTCAACTGGACACAAGAAGACATGGAAGAAGTCATGTTAGCAATCAATGACGGAACGTCAGCCGAAGATGCAGCCAAAGATTGGGTAGCCAATCACCCAGAAGAAGTTGCTGCTTGGACGAACTAACTTCTTTCAAATAAATGTATAAAATCTTCAATCGATTTTAATGTTGAGAAAGCACGCATCCACCTTCGGATGTGTGCTTTTTTTGATCGTTTATTTGCTGCACAAACTTCAGGTAAAAAGAAAATGAGCAAACAATGACCGATGATTTTTGACAAGAAATAGCAAAGAATGGCCAGTCAATGGAGTCGCTCGTGTAAGAAAATAGAAAAGCAAGTGTTTCAAAATCTTATAAAAGTTCGTTCATCAACTTATACAAATTCACGGGAACTTCTATAAAATGAGAGAGAAGGAAGTCGAGTGCCTAGAGAAGGAATTAGGAGGGATTGGATGACGGCTTATTTATTTTGTCATTTCACTGGCGAGCAAAAAAATGGTGAACAAGTATACTTTAGTGTGAGCAAGGATGGGTTGACTTTTACAGATTTAAATCAAGGCCATCCCGTTTTGAAAAGTGATCTTGGGGAAAAAGGAGTCAGAGATCCTTTTCTAGTTAAGGGAAAGGACACGTATTATCTCATTGCGACAGATTTGCGTATTGAAAAGGGACTTGGCTGGGCAAAGGCTCAAACCAATGGTAGCCGCCAGATGGTTATCTGGTCATCAACGGATCTTGTGTATTGGACAAACCCATGGACCGCAACGATCGCTCCAGAAGATGGCGGGAATTTGTGGGCGCCAGAGGCAATTTATGATGCAGAAAAAGAGACATTTTTTGTCTATTTTGCTGCAAATGTCAGTGGAAAACATAAGATTTATTCTGTTTCTACCAAGGATTTTCAGACGTTTACTGAGCCAGTGCTATTTATTGAAAAAACGATGGATGTGATCGATACAACGATTGTTTTTAGTCAGGGGTATTATTATCGTTTTACAAAAAACGAAGAAAATAGTCGCATTTTTTTAGATCGCAGTCAACAGCTGACAGGAGACTATCAGGAAGTAACTTCTGAATATCTCGCTCAATTAGAAGGGGTTGAAGGACCGCAATTGTACCAATTACCTGATGGCAAATGGGCGCTGATCGTAGATCACTTTAAAAAAGGCACCGGATATGGGATCGCAGTAAGTGATGATCTCGCAACAGGCGTTTTCGAACCTGTTTCTGCCTTTGACTTCGGTCAATCTATCAAGCGCCATGGTGGAGTGATTACGATCACAGATGATGAGTACCAACGATTACTGACCTATTATCAACAGAAAAACCCGGTTTTAGATGGTCTTTATGCAGACCCTGATTTGGTGTCATTTAACGGGAAATTTTACTTATATCCAACATCAGATGGTTTTACCGATTGGTCTGGGACAAGCTTTTCGGTATTTGAATCAGAAGATCTTACTCAGTGGACAAATAAAGGAACGATCCTTGATCTAGCATCCTCGCAAGTGAAATGGACGATCGGTGGTGCGTGGGCACCTTGTACAGCAGAAAAAGAAGGAACGTTTTATTTTTACTTTACTGGAAAAATGGCGGATGGACGCTCAGGAATCGGTGTCGCTTATGCGGATCATCCAACAGGTCCCTTTATTGCAGATGAGAAACCGCTTTTGAGTCCTGACCTTATCGATGACTATGGGTTAAACATGAGTCAAGTCATTGATCCATCTGTTTACGTAGAAGCTGGAAAGTACTATCTATTGTTTGGCAATTCTGCGGGAGGAACGGCTGCGATCGTAGCGTTGGGAGATGACATGCGAACAGTCAAACTTGATACGCTAGCAGAATATCAAGGGCTGGAAGATTTTCGAGAAGCCATTACCGTTTTGAAAAAAGATGATTTGTATCATTTTACTTGGTCGGGAGAAGATACCCGCAGCGAAGACTATCATGTGAATTATGGTACCTCCTCTTCATTGTATGGACCGATTCACTATCATTATCCTGTCTTACAAAAAAATGGTGAAAAAGGCATTTTAGGAACCGGTCATCACAGTATTTTAGAGCATTCTGATAGGTATTATATTGCTTATCACAGCTTTGCTGTTCCACTTAGTAAGTATCCAGAAGAAGCCCGCGGATTTCATCGACAGGTTCGCATTTCCCCATTAGATTTTGACGAAGCAGGCTATATGAAGCAAGTAATCGTATAAGAAAAAGGGTGCAGCGATGCATCCTTTTTTGTCTGCAAATTCAGTTAGTTTCTTTTACGAACGTTAGAAGGAGCAAGATGATAATGCTTTTTAAATAGTTTACTAAAATAAAAAGGATCATGATAACCTACTTTTTCTGCGATTTCTTTGATGGTCAAATTGGTATGAAGCAACAGCTCATAGGCATGTTTGAGCCGAATCTCGATCAAATATTTAATCGGACTACGACCAGTGATTTTCCGAAAGACTTTTGAAAGTTGGGCAGGACTAATATAAAGCATGTCTGCTAGCATTTCCAATGTGATGTCTTCTTGGTGATGATTCTCCAAATAATAAATCGTATGGTTCACTAGCGTTTGTTTTTGTTTATCTTTTTCAGAGATCGCTGCCAGGCAATTGTTTGGATCGGAGGGCGTCAAACTTCTTAAAATCAAAGCTAGCATTTCGAGAATGATTCCTTTGCCCATCAAATCGTGATGAAGGTTATGGCTATTGAACTCCTGGGTCAGCTGCCAAGCTTTTTTGAAAAACGCTTCTTGATAAATTCCCAAGTCTAGTAGGGGATTTTCATTTGGAAAGGTATTAAAAGGAAGTCCTTCGATCAGAATATTGGAAAGGCCGATATGAAGTTCATGGGATTCCATCCCAGCCGGATGGATTTCAGTATGAGGAAGACCAGGGTTAAAAAGGAGGGCATCTCCAGTAAATAACCTTGTGCGGGTCTCATTAAATTCGTAATCAACGGTTCCTTCTAATACGATGCTGATCTCAATGAAATCATGATGGTGGTAGCCCCGAAGATTTTTCTTTTTATTCCAAAAGTCAACGACATAAATAATTTCAGGATTAAATATATTCGAATGGATGTGGTACATAGTTCCCTCCTATTACCTACGAAAAGGTAGGCGCTTTTTTTCTTCATATCATATAATACATGAAAATGAATCGGATAGACTATGTTCTTCATTAAATGTTTTAGTAAAATTAAGTGAAAGAAAGCGATTTCTTTACTTGAGTATTGGTAAAAGGGAGGTTAGGGATTAAATGGAAAAACGTTTTTTGAATGAATGGCGATTCTCAAAACAAGAAGAAAAAGAAGCATGGAAAAAAGATTTTGATGATTCTACTTGGGAAAAGGTAACGATTCCTCATGATTGGGGTGTCTCTTATCCCTTTGAAAAACACTTTTCAAGCGGAACAGGGTATCTACCCGGAGGGATAGGTTGGTATCGAACCAAACAGTCGCTGCAAGCGTTGGGTGACCTTACGAATAAAGTCGTAAAAATTCATTTTGAAGGTGTTTATAAAAACGCTCGGGTTTGGATCAATGGCTATCATATGGGGATGAGACCTTCAGGATATGCTTCATTTTATTATGATTTGACAGAGATTTTAACTTACAATTCGGATGATAGCTTGCTTATTAGTGTCCGTGTCGAGCACACGGATTTGGCAGATTCAAGATGGTATAACGGAAATGGAATCACGCGTCCCGTTTCTCTTGAAATTCATGATTCTATTTATATCGACGAATACGGAACGAGTTTTTCAACCCCATGTGTTACAGACCAGCAAGCAGAGCTAGTGATTGAACATCGGCTAGTAAATACCTTAAAACAAGACCGTGTTGTTAGGATCGAACAAATGCTGGAAAGCTTACAAACGGAAAAAGTGAGGAACATAAGTCAGGAAATCCAACTTAACGCAGGGGAACGCCGCACAGTCACATTGAAGGCAAAAATTGAAAAGCCAGAGCTATGGTCACCTGAAGTGCCGAATCTTTATCAGCTACGAACAAAGCTGAGCTATCAAGAAGAATCCTTGAAGGAAAATGAGAGCGTATACAACGAGTATGTCGGGATCAGATCCTTTCAATTTGATGTCAATGAGGGTTTTTCTTTAAATGGGCAGCAGCTGAAAATCAAAGGTGTTTGCTTGCACGAAGATGCGGGCTCTTTCGGTACAGCTGTTCCGATGGAGGTATGGGTACGGCGTTTAATAAAGTTAAAAGAGATGGGGGCAAATGCGATACGAATGGCACACAATCCTCATTCGTTTGCTTTGTATCGTTTATGCGACACCATGGGATTTTTAGTCTTTGATGAAGCATTTGATGAATGGGAAAATCCTAAAAATAAATGGTGGCAAGGTCATAATGTGTATCCACCCAAGTTAGAAGGAGCAGCAGAACATTTTCCAACTTGGTATGAAAAAGATTTGGAAAATATGATTTTACGCAATCGAAACCATCCATCGATCATTGCTTGGAGCATTGGCAATGAGATTGATTATCCCAATGATCCATATGCTAGTCCATTGTTTGCTGAAATGACAGGGAATAATGACAATAGCAAACCAGAAGCTGAGCGTATCTATAATCCACATCGCCCTGATATGAGAAGGTTACGCATGATAGCCGAAAAGCTGGTCCGTTTGAGCAAAACACTTGATCCGACTCGACCAGTTACCTTGGCAGCAGCTTTTCCAGAATTATCTACGAAAATTGGCTTGATCGATCACTTGGATGTCGTTGGCTATAACTACAAAGAACATCTATACGAAGAGGATCATCGCAAATTCCCAGATAAACCTTTTATTGGGAGTGAGAACAGTCACGGGTTTAAAGAATGGCAAACGGCAAACACTCTTCCGTATATCGCTGGACAATTTTTATGGACGGGCATTGATTATTTAGGGGAAGCCCATGGCTGGCCAATTCACGGATCTGGGGCAGGCTTATTGACATTGGCTGGTATTGAAAAGCCTAGTTATTACAAGAGAAAGAGCTGGTGGAGTCAAGAACCGACTGTTTATTTGACAACGATTCCTTACGAGAAAAACAAACGAAGAGCAGAATGGGAACCCACCTATCGAAAATGGTCTTACCCAGCTGAGCAAGAAATTGAAGTAAGGTGTTATACAAATGCAAAAGAGATTCGATTGAAGGTTGGCAACTTGGAAGTACCCAATGTTCGTTATGATGATACCTTTGGTTATTATGTTGCACGGATCAACTATCAGCCAAAAACCTTGTCGGTGGAAGCGGTATTTGAAGAAACGATTCTGCATGATGAAATAAGACCCGAAGCAGCGCCAACTTCTTTGGTAGCTATGAACTATGAAATTCCTCAAAGATGGCGGGAGAAATTGGCTGCTACCGATTTAACACTAAATAAGAACCTTCATCAAATCGAATGCCAAGTCTTAGATTATGCTGAAAATCCGTTAGCAGCAGAAGTAATGGTCTATGTAGAAGTCGAAAATGGGACATTACTAGGTTTGGAGAATGGTGATCTAGCAGATACTACCGCTTATACAGAGTCATTCCGTCGAACGATGCAAGGAAAGTTGCTTTGCTTTGTAGCAGGAGCGCGCAAGAAAGAGACAGTTGTGTCGCTGCGCTCACCTGGACTACCAGATACACGATTGATTCTAAAGAATAGAGAGGGAAGTACATGATAAAAAAGCGGACACTCCTTATTCCTTTGGTCTTATTGAGTATACTGACAGCGTGTGGAACGGTCGAGGAAAATACACAGAAAGAAAAAGAGCCAGAGACAGATGAAGTCATTGAAACGGCGACGATCACCTTAAATACGGCAGAAACCTATCAGACAATTGAAAGCTTTGGCGCAAGTGGAGCTTGGTGGAGTCAAGATGTCGGTGGCTGGATCGAAGAAGAAACAGCAGAACTTTCGAAGCGAGAATATATCGCAGAATTATTATTTGATCCGCTTGAAGGGATTGGCTTGACGTCGTATCGCTACAACTTAGGCGCCGGAAGTACGTTACAAAATAGTCCTCGCATTGGAGATCCCTGGCGACGAGCAGAAAGTTTTGAAGAAGGACCCAAAGTCTATGATTGGTCGAAGGATGAAAATGCACGATGGATGCTGAAAACAGCGGTTGATTATGGAATTGATGATATCTATTTATTCGTCAATAGCCCATTGACGAGGTTAACGAAAAATGGTTCTGCATATGGTGATCAGCTGGAAGAAAAACGCAGTAATCTAGCTCCTGAGAATTATCAAGCATTTGCTAACTACGTCTATGATGTAACGGAACACTTCTTAAAAGAAGGCATTCCCGTCACGCATGTGTCGCCAATCAATGAACCACAATGGGATTGGACTGGTGGCCAGGAGGGAACCTACTACGATCCAGCTGAAGTAGTCGCACTCTTAGAGGTATTTATTGAAGAAAAACAAAAAAGACCAGAGTTGAAACAAATAGCGCTATCGATGCCTGAATTAGGAGAATGGGCAAACACCAGCAAGGAATATTTCGAAGCAATCATCGAAAATGATACATTGATGAATTACTTTGACACGTGGGAAATCCATTCATATTGGACCACTTACGTCGAGAAAATGAATTTTAAAGAGTGGTTAGACGAAAAGGAAATCGATGTTACCTTAAAAATGTCAGAGTGGACAGAAATGATCAATGGTCGCGACTACACTATGGACTCTGCCCTAAACTTAGCCAACGAGATGCACGATGATTTAACGATCCTTGATGTGGTTGCTTGGCAATATTGGATCGCAGTCAGTAGTTACGATTATCGAGATGGTCTGATTTATGTAAATTTGGGTTCAAAAGAAATTATTCCGACAAAAAGACTTTGGGGGATGGGAAATTTCAGCAAGTTTATTCGACCAGGGTACACGAGAGTTTCCGCAATCAGCGACGACAAAGAGGTGAATGTTGTAAGCTTTTTGGGGAAAAATGAAGCAAACGAAGAAGAACTTATTACAGTGCTTATCAATAATAGTTTTCAGGAAAAAGAGATTGATCTTCAAGGCGTCGGATTTGACGAAATCATCAGCTATACGACAGATAGTGAGTCTGATTTAAAAGAGCAGAGCATCGCTTCTCAGGCTCTGACAATCCCTCGGCAATCGATCGTTACCTTGAAGAGCGTTACAACGAATGAATAAGAAAAGGGGAAATGGCTATGAACTTTGGGAAAATTGCTAAAACATCTTTATTGGCGTCTTCAGTAGTCTTATTTGCTGCTTGTGGGCAAGAAAACAACAATAATGATTCGGATGGAGAAATCACGACGATCCAGTTTTATACGTGGGGAGGTGAAGGTGACCTTCCCATCTATGAGCCACGTATCAAAGCCTTTGAGGAAGCGAATCCTGACATAAAAGTAGATTTCGTTCAAGTGCCAAGTGATTATGACACCAAACTGCAAACAATGTATGCCGGAAATGAAGCACCTGACGTTGTCCAAGTGGCAGAAAATGGGCAAAACTTTGCTTCTAAGGGATTATTTATTGATCTTTCAGACTATATTGCGGAATCATCGATTGACGTAGAAAGCAATTGGGGGGATGCAATGACCCAATATACCTATGATGGCCAACCATTTGGTTTGCCGGATAGAGGGGGCCCAGAAATTCTTTACTACAATAAAGACTTATTTGATGAAGCAGGGATCGAATACCCGACGAATGATTGGACGATTGAAGAATACACAGCTGCTGCCGAAAAATTAACAAAAATAGAAAACGGCGAAACGGTTCAGTATGGTGCTAGTGGAATGGATTGGGTGCCAAACTGGGGAGTATTTATCAAGTCCAATGGCGGTTCCCTTGTGGAAGATAACGAGGTTGTGATCAATTCTCCCGAAAACTTAGAAGTTCTTACTTGGTTTAATAATCTATACCAAGACGGTTATGTTGGCACATATGAATTTTATGAGTCTGTTGCGCAGTCTGGTGCGGATTCAATGTTCTCACAAGGTAGAATTGGTATGTTGACGACAGGATTTTGGAATATTGGCAACTTCACACAACTGGATGATTTAAATTTTGATATTGCACCGATGCCTTTTTTCAATGAAAAAGTTACGTGGCCTTTCGGAAGTGCCTTAGCGATTTCTAAGCAATCGACCAAACAAGATGCCGCCTTTCGATTCATTGAATATATGACGAGCGAAGAAGCACAAAAAATTCTTGGTGAAAGTTTAGTGGATTCTCCTGCCAATATCAAAGTATTGAACTCTGAAGAATTTACCAATAGACAAGTAAATGGGAAAGATCTTCGCTTGGACGTCGTAGGAATCTCGACAGAACGTGTTGTGATCGATGGTATTTTCGAAGGTCCTTACTACGGAGAACTGACCGGAGAGTTCAGCAATCAAGTAAAAGAAATGCTCCTTGGCCGTTTAACACCAGAAGAAGCGCTTGAGAAAATGCAAGAATCTGGCGAAAAAATCATGGAACAATATTAATTCAGAAAAAGGATAGCTTAGGGAAGAAAAATTTTCTTCCTTAAGCACCTTAGTTAAGGAGGGTTTCCTATTGGATCGTTCAGCGACACAACTTCAACTAAATCAAAAAAAGCGTAAGCGGACTCAGTCCCGCTGGTTTTTTGCCTTTGTTTCACCTTGGATCATTGGGTTTGTTTGTTTTACCATTGGACCAATGATTTTTTCGATCATCATGAGTTTTACTGATTGGGATATGTTTTCGGAATTTAATTTTATTGGGTTTGATAACTACCTGCGTCTTTTTAAGGATGATATTTTTTTAAAAGCTTTAGCAAATACGTTTCAATATACCTTGATCAGTGTGCCAATCAATTTATTACTTTCATTAGGTATGGCTTATTTATTGAGCTTTCATTTGAAAGGGATGCGTGTTTTTCGTACCATCTATTACTTACCCTCCATTGTACCAATCGTTGCGAGCACGATGCTGTTTACCCGTCTGCTTTCTTCCAAAGGATTAGTCAACCAGGCATTAGCCTTATTTGGTATCGACGGACCAGTTTGGCTGTTGAGTAAGGACCATGTGCTTTGGAGCTTCGTATTCCTTTCTCTATGGGGTGTCGGTGGAACAATGATCTTGATGCTGTCTGCCATCAATAGTGTGGGGGAAGAAATGTATGAATCGGCACTTCTTGATGGTGCATCCAGATTCAGAATGTTTATTAGTATAACCATTCCCCAAATTTCGCCGATTTTATTTTTCAACCTGATTACCGGAGTTATCGGGTCCCTTCAGACCTTTACTCAAGTGTATATGATGACCGGTGGTGGTCCTGATTATGCCAGCGAAATGATCGTTCCCTACCTTTATCGAAATGCCTTTTCATTCTATCGGATGGGTTATGCCTCGGCAATGGCATGGGTGTTGTTTATGATCGTGATGGTCTTATCCTTGATTGTGCTGAAGAGCTCAAGCTTATGGGTATTTTATGAAGAGGAGGTGAAGTAAGTGTTAGATAAAAATCTATCCAAAGTATCTAAATTATTGATCTATCTGACCTTGGTTTTGTTTGCGGGAATTTTGATCATTCCATTCGTTTATATGATTTCGATTGCACTAGCTTCGCCAGAGTCAAATATCAAAGAACAGTTTACTTTACTGCCAACGGAATTCTATTTGTCCAATTTCACCAATTTGTTTAGAGATTCCTTTTCAGGAGAGCGACCAATCTTGTTGTGGTTTTTCAACACGATGCTGATCGTCGTTCTCAGCATTGTTGGACAAATTATTTCTTCGACACTGGTTGCTTTTGGCTTTGCCCGAATGAAGTATAAACATAAAAACAAATTGTTTCTATTGGTATTAGGAACAATGATGTTACCAGGTCAAATCACCTTGATTCCTGTATTTTTGATTTTTAGAAACTTAGGTCTTTATAACACTCTTTGGCCACTGATCATCCCGCAATTCTTTGGCTCTGCCTATAATATCTTTTTTACTCGCCAATTTATTACGGCGATCCCAGGAAACTTATTTGAAGCAGCAGAAATGGATGGTTTAGGACCATTTAGATCCTTTACCAAAATAGTCTTACCGTTGATCAAACCAGCGATGGCTGCTATTGCTATTTTTACCTTTAACTTTGCTTGGAGCGACATCATGGGTCCTTTGATCTATGTATCAGATACGAGCAAAATGACCTTAGCTTTAGGCGCACAATCTATGTCTGCCACCTCCAATCCAGCGGGTACCGTCAATATGTCAATGCTGATGGTAATGTCATTGCTGTTGACACTTCCACAGATCATTATCTATTTCTTAGGACAAAAATATTTATTCCAAATCAATTTGGGGATTGGCAATAGCGGGACAAAATAAGCTGAAGAGCTTATGGAAAAAACTGACGATCTCATATAGAAAAATAGGGTTATAAGGAGCGACAGATGAAAAAAAATGTTCGACAATCGGAGATTAATCAAAAAGATAGCTACAAACTGTTTCATCATCTATCTTATTTAAACTATATTATCTATACTTTTCTAGGGACGCTGCTGTTTTGGTTGTTCAATGTACCCCTTCTTTTTTTATTGCTAACAATGGAAATCAAACTTAGCACCTTACCATTGTTTCTCCTGTCCTTCTTGCCAGTAGCACCAGCTTTTACAGCGTTACTCATCTATTTGAAAGAAGCAAAGGAGAAAGATGGTACCCCAAAAGTGTTTTTATTGGCCTATCGCAGGAAATTTAAGCATAGTCTTCTAGGGTGGCTTCCTGTTTTAGTCGTTATTGGGTTATGTAGTGCAAATTTATTGTTACTGAGGGTCACGATCCAAATCACTGAATTGAAATGGCTAAATCTGTTTCTGCTGATCGTCGCCTTGACGTTTGCGATCAACTATTTTTTAGTGGTCGCAACGGCACCGTCTCTTTCAATCAAGGAAGCTCTTTTGCTTAATCTCCAATTATTTATTTTGAAATCCAGCCGATATATGCTAAGTTTTATGATCATCATTAGTAGTTGGCTGCTGTTAGCCTTGGTTCCAATTTATCTGGCATTATTTGGCGTAGGGCTGATTGGGCTCTTATTATTACTGAACTTTGCGCCAGTCATGGAGTTTGCGCGAAAGCATTCGGTTCGTTGAGCAACAAAAAATCACCTGATCATGGAGCAACCTCGAACAGTTAGACCAAAATTCTAACAAGTTGAGGTCGCTTCAGTGTGTGTGTTATCAGGTGTTTTTAGGTTAAGCAAAACGATGAAAAATCGGCTGCATCTGTTCAAACGTACAGAGCTTAGTAAATCCTAATGACCGTAAAAGATCTTGTCCCTCTTTGATTTGAAACCCGAGGTGCTCTGGTTTATGACTGTCGCTGCCGATGGTTATCACGCTTCCCCCCAAGTCACGATAAAGCTTGAGGATCTCGATCGATGGCGTATACCCGTTGATTCCGTAACGGTGGGAAGAGGTATTCAGTTCAATGCCTTTGCCATTTTTGATCACGACTTTCAAGATCTCTGCGATTTGTTCTTTCGTTTGTTCAAAAGCGTCCTTCTCTTTATCTAAATAACGACGAATCAAATCCATATGGGCTAAGACGGAATACTCTTTATATGTCGTGACTAGCTGATACATTTCATCATAATAGCGCTCGTAGCATTCCTGTTGGCTGCGTCCTTTTTGAAATTCTCCAGTCCAAAATTCTTGATCGTCTACCTGATGAACGGAAAGTAAAATGAAGTCAAAGGGATGCGAATGATAAAGACGGGTAAATTGTGGGATTGTGTGCATTTGCATCCCAAATTCCAGCCCAGTTTTTAGCTTGATTTGGTCACTGTATGTTTCCTTTAAGCGTGCCAGTTCGTTAAAATACAAGTCGTAGTAGATATTTTTTACAACTTTATTGGCCCCGACGAGGTACGTATCCGTCGCTTGCCAGTCTTCTTTGACTCCATAATCCACATGATCGGTAAAGCAGATTTCTGCTAAGCCTAGTTTAATGGCGTCTTTGACTACATCTTCCATCAAATACCAAGAATCATCGCTGTAATCACTATGGACGTGATAGTCTGTAAAAATCATGGCGTCTCCTTTTGTTTCGTTATTTTTGCTGCTTCTGCCAGTCTGCTCGTTTTTGATGATAGAGCTGGGCGGCAGTTTCCCAATGTTCTTTGTCAGCCGGCTGAATCTCACGGATCACACGGGCTGGATTGCCGCCGACGATCGTATTCGGCGGCACATCTTTTGTGACGACGGAACCAGCAGCGACGATGGCATGTTTGCCGATCGTGACACCTGGTAAAATCGTACTATTGCCCCCGATCCAAACGTAATCTTCGACGGTGATCGGTAGGCCAAATTCCAAATCTTGACTGCGGACCACAGAATCGATTGGATGACCGGCGGTATAGAAGCTGACCCGTGGTCCCACCATCACATGATCACCAATCAGAATCTTATTGACATCTAAAAAAATGCAATCCATATTGGCATAAAAGTGATCGCCAATCTCAACATGGCGACCATAGTCAACATAAAGGGGTGGTTGGACAAAGCAATGCTGCCCAAATTTGCCAAAGAGTGCTTTTTCTTTGGCGATGATTCGTTCTCGGTCATCGACTGGTAAATGGTTGATTTCCTGGGCACGTTTTTTTCCCTCCGCTGAACCATTCTCAGGGAGAATGCCAGCAGCTTGATACAATTGACCAGCCAACATCGCTTGATAATCAAAGTCTTCTTTCATTGCAAAATCCTTTCTAAGACGGTAAATCGTCGGTGGTTAATTCAATCAAATTGCCTTCGGGGTCTTGGACAACTGCTTCATAATAGCCATCGCCTGTTGTACGAGGACCATTTAAAAGAGGGTAGCCATCTTCAACAAACCGTTGAGCGTATCGATCGACGTCAGCTTGATCACCAACTGCAATCGCAAGGTGAGTGTAGCCTAAGCTTTCGCTGATACGAGGGCTTAAAAATTTCTTGGTCGTTAATTCTAACCGACTTCCAGAATCAAAGGTCAAAAAATAGGACTGAAAGCCTGTTTTCGGATTATGGTATTTTGGGTTGCTGACCGCCTGAAAGTAGGTTTCATAAAATGTCTTCATTTTTTCCAAATCATTGACATATAGTGCGATGTGTTCAATTTTCATTATCGACAACTCCTTTAATAAGCAATATAGATCGTTTTTTTTTGAACTTAGTAAACTTTGTTTAATAAGTTGCTTCTATTATACCTTTGTTAACAAAATTAATAAAGGTATATTCCCAGCTTTTTATCTGTTAAAATAGGAGCGTTGAGGGGGAGAAAAATGAAAGCTTATCAGCCAACGACCATTAAATTACATAATCAGGCAGTATTGCTGGATTTGCTAAAACAGCAGCAAGCGCCTATGACCAAGCGCCAACTGGCAGATGCCTCTCAATTAAGCGTGGTAACGATCAACAAGCTGCTTCCTGAATTGATTGAAAAGCAGTTGCTTTTGACGACGGATCAACCGCAACGAACGGGAGGACGTCAAGCTGCGGCTTTCCAGTACAATGCGCAACGGACACTGTTGTTGATCATTCAGTTTATTGAAGAAGACCAGCAGATCGTGATTCGTTTTTCAGTCGTCGATCTCGTCGGGAACATTTTGCATCATGAGCAGTCAGCAGAGGGCCGATTGCCGCAGTTCTTGCAAGTGATTCGTCAGATAAAACAGGAATACCCGAAAATCAGCTTGGCAGTCGTGGGAATTCCTGGTGTGGAAATTGCTGGAAGACTGAAGATCATGGATGCTCCAGCATTTAAGGACATGGCGCTAGGGGAATTGATTGAAAAGGAGATCGCTGTAAAAACGCTTATTGAGAATGACGTGAATGCTGCGGTATTTCATTTCAAAGAAGAGAAAAAAATCGTGGCTGGCATTTATTTTCCGAAAAATTATCCGCCAGGTGCGGGACTGGTCATCGACCAACAGCTCTTTAAAGGAGCCAACCATTTAAGTGGCGAAATCAAGCATTTGCCGCATCTCTACACGGCTTCTTACCCTTTGGCAACAGAGGCGATCCCAGAACAAGTGACTGCCACTCTTCAAGCGATCGTGGCAGTGACGGACCCGCATCAAGTCATTTTGTTTTTGCCCTCTGAATGGCAGGCGCTCGTGTCGCGCTCCTTTTTGGAAAAGCAGCTGGCAGCAGTGTTTCAATATGGCGTCTTGCCAAAATTACACTTTTCCGATCGGTTTTCAGAAAATTATTTGGCTGGGTTGATCACGATGGGAATCGAAGCAGCTGGCTTAGGGCTTTGATTCCCAGCATTCAACTGGTACTGAGGACAAAAACTGCCACTGCTTCCTTTATTCAGAAGTAGCGGCAGTTTTTTTGAAAATACGAGAACTCACAGCTTGGCGAGTTTCTGTGCTTTTTCGGTATTCGCAAAATGCAGTTTGGCATATTGGCCTAATAGTGCTATGCCACCTTGCTGCAGTAATTTTGCTGCAACTTGATCAGCAGCTGCGTGGGCGCCAGAAGGCAAGCGCAAACCGACTTCTTTAGAGGCTGCATCTAATTCATCCAAAAAGACTGTACGACATAAAATAGAGGCTGCTGCTACTGCTAAATGATATTGTTCACCTTTCGTCGCAAAATAGAGCTTTTCAGTGACCGCTACTTGTTCCGACTTTAAATAGGTGCGATAATTTTTTTCGCTCGTGAACTGATCGATCAAAATGGCATCTGGTGTCTCAGGAGCAATCTTTTGCAAAAGCAAACGAATGGCTTGATTATGCAAAGCAACTTTCATTCGGACTGTGTTGTATTTTGGTTGGATCTCGTTGTATTTGCTGGGCGTGACGGTGAGCAATTGGTAAGGAACCAATTCTTTGATTTTCGGCGCCATCTTACGAATCTCTGGATCTGTCAGCATTTTTGAGTCCTTGACTCCTAAAGCTTTCAGCTGTGGTAATTGCTCTTTTTTTGCATAGACGGCACAGACCACCAAAGGACCGAAATAACTGCCATTACCGACCTCGTCACTGCCGACGACGCTTTTTTCGCTAAATCCTGCTGGCAACGCAGTGGATGAAACAGCCGCTTTTTTCTTATCTGGTACAGCACTTGCCGTATCGCCCCATAAGGAAGCTTCTTTTTCAGCAGTCGCTCCTTGGAACATGACTTTTCCTGACGTATAAGCAGTGATCGTCGTTGGCCCTTTTTTGGCGACAAACACTGTATAAGGAACTTTCTTAGCTAGCAAATCTCGTTGGTAAAATTGCTGCATCTTTTGGATAGTTGAAGTTGGTACTTTGATAACGATCGTACTCATTTGATTCCTCCTGATTTTTTGTCTTTTTTTAGGTAGACAAAAGGATACTTTAAGATTTTACCATACTTCTTATTCTTTTTTACTAAGACGATCAGCAAACAAACGATTGGCATGGAAATTCATAAGAAAATCACGTATAATAGTTAAGAGTTTGCGACACATGTTCAATAAGTGATAGAATAGAGCAGAATGTAAGCAATGGGAGGAAATATTCCTATGACGGAGCAAAAGAAACGTTATAAAGCAGTTATCGCGAATCAAAGTTACACGATTATTGGACGCGAAAGCAAAGAACACATGGATATGGTGACAAGATTGGTCAATGACCAACTGCTTGAGATCATGCAATTATCGCCACAAACCGATCAAGAACAAGCGTCGATCTTATTAGCGATCAACGCTGTTTCCGACCAGCTGAAAAAACAAGAACAGCTTTTGGTCCTACAAAAAAAGGTGGACGAGCTGCGAGGACAAGCCATTAAAGCAACGGAGCTTGAGAATCGCATTAAGCGGATCGAAGCGATTGAATCCGAAGCACGGAAAGTTCTCGATGAGACAGGTCGCAGTGATGTGGAGATCCATAATCATGTGGAAGCACAACAGATCTTAAATGAACAAAGGAAACGAAAAATTCAAGAAAAGACAGCCCATGGGTAGTGCGGCGTAGAAAGGATACCTAAATGATTGGATTATTTGTCTTGGTTTTGTTGTTGGCAGCCTTTTACGGCGGCGCACGGCGCGGAACCAGTTTACAATTGGTCTCAGTTTTGGGCTATTTGATCTCTTTTTTCTTTGCAGTTGCAAATTACCAAGAAATTGCGAAGAAAATTGAGCTCTATGTTCCTTATATGTCAGTAACGGCGGACTCAAAGTTAAAATACTACGATATGGAACTGGCTTTAGATTTAGACAAAGCCTATTATGCAGCCATCGCTTTTGTGATGGTGCTCTTTGCTGGATGGCTGATCACAAAACTAGTGGTGATTTTTGCAGACAGTTTGCGTTACAAACGCCTAAGTTTTTTAGGTGGTTATGACTGGGCAGTTGCGGGTGTTTTGAATGTTATCTTGATGTATATCAATTTGTACATGTTTTTCATGATTCTCTCAATGATCCCGTTTGCCACGATTCAAAATCTGTTTGAAACGAGCGGAACTGCGAATTTCATCGTTGATCGGTCGCCGATTCTCTCAGATTACTTCTATCGATTGTGGATCACAGATGTGATTGGGTAAAAAGCAGGCAGATGGTTGCAGAGCCATTCTGCCTTTTTCTTAGGAACAAAAAGTTAAAACAAAGCAGGTGAGAAAAGAATGAATACTAAGATCCTTGATGTTTTAGGATTTGAACAAGTAAAGAGTCAAATCGGTCAGTATATTGTAACAGCCCAAGGAAAAGAAGCCTTAGCAAAGCTTGCGCCATCAAGTGATGCGCAAGTCATTTCCTCTTGGCTAGCAGAAACAGAAGACGCGATCAAGATCCAACGTTTAAGAGGCGGAATCCCTGTACCAAAGATTGAGAATATTCGTCCCCAAATGAAACGGATCGAAATTGGCGCCGATTTAAACGGCATTGAGTTGGCACAAGTTGCCCGTGTCTTATCAACTACGCAGGAATTGAAACGCTTTTTTGCTGATTTGTCTGAAAGCGAGATTGAATTTTCCCGCTTGTATCACTGGGAGGAACAGTTGGTGTCTTTGCCAACCTTGAATCGACGCTTGAAAGAAGCTATCGATGAGGATGGCCGAGTCACAGATGATGCCTCTCCAGCACTACGTGGAATTCGCCAATCGATCCGACGAGCAGAACGGACGATTCGCGAGACATTGGATGGCATCGTCCGAGGTGGCAATGCAAAGTATCTAAGTGATACGATCGTAACCATGCGAAATGAGCGTTATGTGATTCCAGTCAAACAAGAGTACCGAGGTGTTTTCGGCGGGGTAGTCCACGACCAAAGTTCCTCTGGTCAAACCTTGTTTATCGAACCGAAACAAGTAGTGGAACAAAATAACCGTTTGCGCCAGCATCAAATTGCGGAACGGGATGAAATTACACGTATTCTAGCAGAATTGTCAGCAGAGTTAGCCCCATATCAAAGAGAGATCCTCCATAATGCGTATGTGATCGGGATCATGGATTTCATGAATGCCAAGGCTCGTTTTGGAAAAGAGATGAAGGCAATCGTACCAGCGATCAATCAAGACAACCATGTCTTTTTTAAGCAAGCACGTCATCCATTGATCGATCAAGAAAAAGTCGTTCCTAACGATATTACGATTGGAAAAGACTATCAAGCCGTTGTCATTACTGGGCCGAATACCGGTGGGAAAACCATCACCTTAAAAACATTAGGGCTATTACAGATCATGGGCCAAGCTGGTTTACCAATTCTGGCAGAAGAAGAAAGCCAAATGGGTGTCTTCAATGAGATTTTTGCGGACATTGGGGATGAACAATCCATTGAGCAAAGTCTATCGACCTTTTCTTCTCATATGACAACGATCGTTGAAGTGTTGAAAAAAGTCGACGAGACAAGCTTAGTTCTCTTTGATGAATTAGGCGCAGGAACCGATCCTCAAGAAGGGGCGGCACTAGCGATTGCGATTTTGGACGAACTTGGGGCTAAGTCGGCTTATGTCATGGCGACGACCCATTATCCTGAATTGAAGGTTTATGGCTATAACCGATCCAATACGATCAATGCCTCTATGGAATTTGATGTTGATACCTTAAGTCCGACCTATCGCTTGTTGATCGGGGTTCCAGGACGAAGCAATGCGTTTGAGATTTCGAAAAGACTTGGCTTGCCAGATACGATCATTGATCAAGCCAAAGAGATCATGGATGGAGAAAGCCAAGACCTGAATGAAATGATCGCTGATTTAGAAAATCGAAGAAAAATGACGGAAACCGAGTATCTTGAAGTCCGTCATCATGTAAAAGAAGCGGCCCGCTTACACCAAGAGCTAGAAGCAGCCTATAGTTATTTCTTTGAAGAACGTGAAAAAGAATTGGCGAAAGCTCGGCAAAAAGCCAATCAGATCGTTGAAGAAGCCAAAGAAGAATCTGAAAAAATCATTGCCGATATTCGTAAAATGCAGTTAGCCGGCGGTCAAACGAAGGTCAAAGAACACGAGCTGATCGACGCGCGCACCAAGTTATCAGGACTGCAACAAGAAGAACATCTGCAAAAAAACAAGGTTCTGCAAAAAGCCAAAGCAGCCAAGACGCTGAAAGAAGGAGACGAAGTGCTTGTAACATCTTATGGGCAGCGCGGGGTCTTGTTGAAAAAAGCAGGCAAAAATCAATGGCAAGTCCAAATCGGTATTTTGAAAATGAATTTGCCAGAAACAGATCTCCAACCAGCAGCGCCAGTGAAGGAGCCTACACAGCGTATCGTCAATACGATTCGTTCTGCTGACAGCAGTCCAGTGGTCAATCAGTTGGATTTACGCGGCAAGCGGTACGAAGAAGCCCTCAATGAAGTGGATCAGTATTTAGATGCGGCGATTTTGGCAGGTTATCCGCAAGTGACGATCGTCCACGGAAAAGGAACCGGTGCGCTGCGTCAAGGGATTACCGATTATTTGAAAAACCATCGCTCGGTGAAAAGTTTTGAATTTGCGCCAGCAAATCAAGGGGGCAATGGGGCGACCATTGTGAAGTTTAACTAACCTTTAAGAACCCTTACCTTTTGTAAGCAGACGATTTTAAAAAACTTCCGATACGTGGTATACTTTTTTTAGTTTTAAAAATGGAGGGGAAGTACGATGGCAAAAGAAATTACTGATAAAACTTTTTCAGAAGAAACCGATAAAGGCTTAGTCCTTATTGATTTTTGGGCAACTTGGTGTGGTCCATGTCGGATGCAAGCGCCGATCTTGGAACAATTAGCGAATGAATATGAGGAAGACGAATTGAAGATCGTGAAAATGGATGTGGATGAAAATCCTGAAACACCAGCTTCATTCGGGATCATGTCTATTCCAACTTTGTTGTTGAAAAAAGACGGCCAAGTCGTTGATAAAGCAATTGGGGTGCATACAAAAGATCAATTGAAAGCTTTAGTTGCGGAACATATGTAATAGAAGAAACGTTTTTGAAGCAATAGCCGAAAGTGGCTATTGCTTTTTTTATTTTGGGGACGTTTTTTTCAAATTTTTTATTAGGCAGTGGTATACTTAAAGTGAGTAGTGGCACTAAAAAATATCTGTTAATATAGTAAGAAAGTGATACCAAAATAGGATTAAAGGGGGAATAAAAATGAAAAAGTTGAAACGTGGGTTGCTTCAAGGCGTTGCGATTGTTGGGGTACTGGTCGCACCCATCGCAGGAACGATCACACAAGTTTATGCAGCAAATGAAGGGGATCCGACAGCAGCGTCTGTTACTGCACAAGAGACGACGTCAGAAAGTTTTTCAGAAGCGAGCGCAGCATCATCTCAAGAGGCAAGTACAGAGAGTACAGAGTCAAGCACGGCAACTGAGTCTTCATCAACGTCTACCTCTTCATCAGAAACAACGTCAAGTACTAGCACGGCTGCGACTGAGACCAGTCAGACCGAGACCACACAAGATTCATCTACTCAATCGACGGAAGAATCTTCTGAAGAACCAGACTTAGGGATCATTGATGTTGAATCAGTTGCAGTTAATAACCAATATATAAAAATCAATCCGGTTGCAGCAGCCAATCCTGAAACGCAAAACATCCTTTACCGTTTTGAGAAGGATCAATTGATCGAGCAAGGAACGATCAATGAATTAGCTGGCAAGGTATACCGTAGTGTCAAACGGTATCAAGGTGCCGATAAGCGGACCTATCTTGAAATTCGTGACGATCAAAAGGTTGTCGGTGTCGTAGCAGAAGCAGCAGTGAAAGTTGCCAGCGGAACCTTCAAAATCGAGAAAAAATATGCAACCGTTACAAGTGCGAAAGAACCGCTTTGGCAAGATGTGTTTTTAGATAAAAAAACGAGCACTTCTTCAATCATTGCTGGTCAAACCTTTGAAATCAAAGAAGTATTCACGACGAATAATAACGTGGTCTATTACGCATTGTATTCAAATAAAAATGTTCTCATCGGTTGGATAAAAGCTACTGGCGTTAAGTTAGCGACAACTCCTGGGGGTGTGTGGCGTGCTGAATCAAAATATGCGACTATTACTAACAGTAAGTCTACACTATGGCAAAATTTTTTGACAAGAAAAACTAGAGGAAATACAACTAAGTTAAAAGGTAAAACGTATAAGGTTAAGGGAAGCTTTCACCACCTGAATGGTTTCGTTTACTATTCCATTTTTGACAATAAAAATAATTGGATGGGTTATATTTGTGAAACTAATGTAAAACTTAGAGATGGGGCTCAAGGTGCCTATGAAAATTATGGCAAGTATGTTTCTCTGACTAAAAAAAATATGACTATGTTGGGAAGTTTTGATTTAAAAAACCAAAAATATAATACAAGTAATTTTTATTATAAAACCTATTTAGCCAAAGGGAAATATACTCATTTTAATGGCACAACTTATCTGACAATCTATGACTCACATGACAAATGGATGGGCTATATTGATGAAAAAGCTGTAACGTTAGCCAATACAAAAGGAGGAGTCTGGCAGAGTGAAAAGAAAACTATTCGTATCAAAAATAAAAATGATATCATATGGCAACATTTGAATTTCACAAAAAAATTGGGTACTGCTGAACAATATGTGAATAAAAATATACAAGTTAAAGGGAAATTTTTACATTTCAACGGCTCCACCTACTACTCCCTCTATCTCAACAACAAATGGTTAGGCTACATCAATGCAAGTGGGGTGACCAATGCCCATACGATCACTTCTCAAAGCAACATTAGCCGCTACGTGGTCGTCAAGAATGGGGATGGCAATTTCTTTGAAAAAGCCGATCCAAATAGTGCGAAACTTGGGAAAAAGAGTGCCTACAAAGGCTATATGGCACAAGCGACCAAACTAGCAAAAACGAGTGATGGCAATTACTTGTATCTCGTTTCGCCAGCTGGTCGAATCGGTTGGGTCAAAGAAAATCAAACCACAAATGTAAATAGCAACTTTTGGATGTATACTACAGGAGGGAAATATCCTTCATTAAACGTTAAAAACTTAAACATTGAAGTATCTATCAGCAAACAGCGGGTCTACATCAAATCAGGAAATAAAGTGATTTATACGATGCTTTGCTCGACCGGTGCCTTCAATACACCAACACCTTTAGGGAATTTCCGTATCCAAGCAGAAAAAGGCTTAGCTTTTTCAGGAGCCGCTTACTACCGTTCCTTTAAAGATCACGGCGTCTATTTATTCCACACGATCCCAACGAGCATTGCTTGGTCCACTAATGCTTTTAGTTCTGTTGAAGGACGAAAATTAGGCACTCGGGCTTCTCATGGCTGCATTCGTTTAGCAGTCCCAGATGCCAAATGGTTTTACTATAACATCCCTTATAATACGCCTGTCAAAATTGCTAACTAATGTTCAAAAAGTCGTTTCCCCTAGTGGAGACGGCTTTTATTTTTCAAAAAAAGATTGACGCTGGTTATATCATTCGATAATATATCATTAAGTGATATAGCTAGTGGGACGGAGGAATCAAATGGATGAGGCATTGACAGATTCAACCTATTTGATTTTATTAGCGCTTTTAAAGCCGAAACATGGGTATCTCATCATGAAACAGATCCATGAGCTGAGCCAAGGGACGTTTGAGATTGGTCCCGCAACGATGTATACGATTTTAAAGAAGCTGACGAAAAAGGGGTGGATCGATTTAGAGGAGAGCGTTGACCGAAAAAAAATCTATCAGATTACACCAGAAGGAAGACAAGTTCTGGAGAAAGATATTCAACGGCGCAAATTATTTTATCAAATCGGAGAACAGGTTTTCGAAGCGTTAGGGGGAGAGCAAGATGGGCATCAATAAGAAATACCTTCTTTCACTTGGTGTAGCCTATTACCCAGAAAAGGAAATGGTTCGTCTGCAAAAACAAGCGTCGTTAGGGTGGCACTTTGTGAAGATGAATCGGTTAGGGTTTTTGAAGTTTATCAAAGGAGACCCAGAAACGACCAAATATGCAGTAGACTTTTTCGAAGGAGAGCCCTCTGAGATCGTTGATTACTTAGCGATGTATCAAGCAGGAGGCTGGACTTATATCAGCAATTATAAAGATCGCTATTTTTATTTTAAAGCGTCTCCTGACACACCAGCGATTTTCAGTGACCAAGAAAGCTATCAAGAACGGATCGATAATGAAACACGGTATTTAATGAAAAAATCGATTCTACTTTCGGTGATCAGTTTAGTGATATTAGCAGCAATTTATTTTCTGATCCGTTATTTCAATATTCGCACAAATCCATTTTGGTCCTTTGGACTAGGATTGATTACGGGGCTGGTGTTTATCCCGATTGGGGTAGGATTGACCACGATCCTGATGAAATTCTTATATAAAAATCGAGCAAGTTATTACAATGAACCAGAGAAACTGGCGAAGCGTCAACGAGTGATCCGCGATACCGTCATCTTGATGTTTGTCGGAGCGATCATTGGCGCCGTTATCGGCTTTTTCTTTAGTGATATATTTTATTAGATAGGGAAGGTGAGCATGTGTTAGAAGCAAAACAATTAGTAAAAACATTTGGCGATTATACAGCAGTCGATCAATTGTCCTTTACCATCAATGATGGACAGATCATGGGCTTGATTGGTCAAAATGGTGCTGGTAAAACGACGACATTCCGATTGATCTTGGATTTCTTGAAAGCCGATCAAGGGGAAGTATTGTGGGATGGCCATAAAATTAGTGAAAAAGAATACAATATTATCGGCTATCTGCCAGAAGAACGCGGCTTGTTTCCAAAAGTAACGATTGAAGATCAATTGATCTATTTCGCGAGGTTACGAGGCAAGAAGAAAGAAGACATCGTACCAAAAATCGACTATTGGATGGACAAATTTAAAGTCAAAGGCAAGAAAACCGATAAAGTCAAATCGCTATCAAAAGGAAATCAGCAAAAAGTTCAGCTGATCTCAACGTTGATCCATGAACCAAAATTGGTGATTTTAGATGAACCATTTAGTGGGTTAGACCCCGTCAATGCGGAACTGTTGAAAAATGGGATCATTGAACTGAAAAAAAATGGCTCATGTGTCATTTTCTCCAGTCATAATATGGATAATGTGGAAAAAATCTGCGATCACTTGATTATGCTGCGGGATGGTCAAACCGTCTTAAACGGAAAAGTTCATGAAATTCGTGAATCCTTTGGGCGGACGAAAGTCTATTTAGAATCCAACTTGACGAAAGAACAGCTCTTGGCAGTGGCAGGTGTCGAGGAAGTTCTTGCCAGAGAAGATGGCAGCTATGATATTACGATCGCTGATCCTGCAGTAGGAAAAACCTTATTTGATTTAGCAACGGCGGATGGTTATATCCCTATGTTCAATCAACAACCGCCAACGTTAGAAGAAATCTTTAAGCGGAAGGCGGGAAAAATAAATGAGTAAGTTTTGGGTAATCGCATTAGATGTTTATAAAAAAAATATCAAATCAATTTCGTTTTTGATTATGATTCTCGTGCCATTTATTGCAACGGGGGCATTTTATCTCATTGGTTATTTTGCTGATGGTATGAACAGTGTCGACAAAATTGCCGTTTATGCGAATGAACCAGCCATTGCGCAGACCTTTGTGGACCAAAGCGGCGATGATTTTGAATTTGAAATTGTTGACAGCGAAGAACAAGGGCAGCAACAGATGGCAGACAAAGATGCTGATGCTTTGTTACTTATTACTGCTTCAGGGGATACGCTCCAAGGGGAATTACTAAGCGAGTCCTCAATGGGGCAAGCATTAGAGCTGACGATCCAACAGTTATTGACGGGGTTGCAGTCTTCCTATAGAGCTAGTGAGCTTGGCTTGACTGCTGAGCAAGTGGCAGTCCTTAGTGAAGTCGCACCGCTTGATCGTCAAAAAGTATCCTTCGGTGAAGATGGCGAAATGACTTATGGGGAAGACAATACCGCGATGCAATCACTAGTAAGTATGATCGCAACAATCATCCTCTTTTTCTTTATCATTACTTACGCACAGATCATTGCACAAGAGATCGCCTCTGAAAAAGGCACACGCATCATGGAAGTCATTTTGTCTAGTACACGGGCGCAAATCCATTACTATGCCAAATTGACGGGTGTAATCATGGTTGCAGCGACCCAGCTAGTTGCTTATGTTGCGATTTTTGGTGGGAGCTATTTCTGGATCAAGGATAACCCAATGGTAAAAGACTTGTTGGCAAACTTTTCGACAGATGGCATTTTTGGTCCCTTCCTGGTGTTTGCGATCGTTTTCGTCTTCTTAGGAATTTTGATCTACTCGGTCTTGTCAGCCCTTTGCGGGTCGTTAGTGAACAAAGCAGAAGATACGGCGAAAGCCATTATTCCAGTGACGTATCTTTCATTGGGCGGGTATATGCTTGGAATCGTGCTAGGCGGTATGGATCCTCATAACGTGGTCTTACGAGTAACTTCCTATGTACCATTTTTATCTTCCTTCATTATGCCAGTACGGCTTGCTAATGATACAGTGGGTATCGGCGGTGCATTGATTTCAGTAGGAATCCTTGCTGTTACCACGATCGTCCTGATGCTGGTTTCTGCAAAAATGTACAAATCAAATGTCTTGATCTATAACGACAATGGTATCTTGGCAACGTTGAAACAATCATTAGTGTTAATGAAAAACGAAAAATAAGCAAAACGCCCGATCCTTTTCGTGATCGGGCGTTTTTTATTCGCTAAAATCTAGAAAACAAGGGGCAAGACTTTAGAATTCCTGCACAAAAAAGTTGAAGATCGATTGCTCAGAAGGCAGCTTGTGAGCGGCTAGCTCAGGATGCCACTGAATGCCTAAGATCGGTGCGCCATAGGCAGTGGATTCAATGGCTTCAACGACACCATCAGGAGCGGTGGCAATCACGTTGAAATCATCCGCAACTGTTTTGACTGCTTGGTGATGAAAAGAATTGACGTGATAGGTTGTGCCTAAAAGAGCAGCCAAACGACTGTCTGCCTTGATTTTTACCCGATGTGTAGGGAATTGAAAGAACGTCGGCAATTGCACGTGTTTGATCGTTGGGTGATCGATCAAAGAGAGATCTTGGTACAAACTCCCACCAAATGCGACATTGAGTAACTGCATGCCACGGCAGATTCCAAAGATCGGTTTGTTTTGAGCCACTGCTTCTTTGATCAATGCCAATTCAAAGACATCACGATCAGGATGAATGCCTTGAATCAATGGATGAGGATCTTCGCCATAGTGAACAGGGGAGACATCGTGACCACCGGCTAACAAGAGTTTATCGATTTTGCTGATGTAAGTCGCAGCATCTTCCACGACACCCATTGGTAATAATAGGGGAATGCCTTGGGCTTGTTGGATATGGGTCACAAAATTTTTGGGTGTATAGGACAACCAATGTTCTGCTTCTTCAATCATTGGTCGTTCATTAGCAGCGATGCCGATAATGGGTTTCATTTGATCAAACCTTTCTACTAGTAAATGAATCGAAAAAGAAAAAAGGACACGAGGTCCTTTTTTCGATCACCTTCGCTTTATTTTTCGCGAATAACTTCGATTTTGTAGCCATCAGGATCTTTCACAAAATAGTAAGAAGGAGAAGTTCCTGGGAGTCCTTTCAGATCAGTGACATCAAATCCAGCCGCTTGGTGCTTCTCATGAAGCGCTTCTAGATCATCGGTACTGATGGCGATATGGCCATAGCCGTCGCCTAACTCATAGCCAGGATGGTCATAGTTATAGGTCAACTCTAGCTCGTAATCATCACCAGGCAAAGTTAAGTAAACCAAAGTAAATTTATGTTCAGGAAAATCACGACGGCGAGATTCTTCAAAACCAAAGGCAGTTTGATAAAAATCTAGAGAAGCCGTTAAGTCTTTGACGCGGACACATGTGTGAGCCATTTTCATGGGTAAATCATCCTTTCGATCTTGATAGTTGTATGATAACATATTTTCTCTTTTTGTAACGAATAAAAGACAACCGAGCGTTATTTCCAGCTTGTCCAGACTATTGGCATAGGGTAAAATGGAAAGAAAGTGTTGGTGGAGGGAATCATGCCAGAAAAGGAAATTGTGTTCGGGGAAAAAGAAGCGGGGAAACCATACAAATCAAGATATGGGGCGTATGTCGTTCTTCCAAACGAAAAAAATGAAGTGATCTTGGTGCAAGCACCCAATGGCGCATACTTTTTGCCCGGTGGTGAAATTGAGCCAAATGAGAGCAAAGAAGAAGCGATCCAACGAGAATTGATTGAAGAACTTGGATTTGAAGGGGAGATTGCTGAGTATCTAGGGGAGGCAGTTGAATACTTCTATTCGCGCCATCGCGATACATTTTACCATCACCCGGGCTATTTCTATTTAATGACACAGTGGAAAAAAGTTTGCGAACCGACAGAAGAAACCAATCAATTGTCTTGGCACACGCCAGAAGAAGCGATCCAACGATTGAAACGCGGCAGCCATAAATGGGCAGTTGAACAGTGGTTGGCAAAATAAAAAAGTCAGGTTTCCGATAAAAAGGAAACCTGACTTTTTTGCACTTAGTTATTTGTTAAAACATACTTGTTGATCACTTCTGCTACACCGTCTTCTTCATTTGAAGCGGTTAGGACATCTGCGGCATTTTTCACGTTTTCAGTAGCATTGGCCATCGCCACACCGATACCAGCATATTCCACCATGGTTAAATCATTTTCATTATCGCCGATCGCCATGACTTCTTCTTGTTTGATGCCTAAGTGCTCCGCCAATTTTTTGACAGCAGCTCCTTTATGGGCTTGTTTATTTAGGACTTCCAAGAAGTAAGGAGCACTTTTAACCACACTGTAGTTGTCGGTCAAACTAGTCGGCAATTGTGGGATGATCTGATCCAGTATTGCGGGATCATCGATCATCATCATTTTGATGATATTCAAGTCAGCAGTCATTTCTTCTGGTGTCCGATATTTCAATGGCATGTTGACTAAGAAGGCTTCATAAATCGTGTAAGGACTGATATCGCGGTTAGCGGTATACATGGTATCCTCAGTTTCTACATGAAGGTGAACCCCTAATTTTCTCGCAGTCATCTCAACAAAGAGATAGTCATCTTGGGACAAGCCGAATTCAGAGATGATCTCTTGATTTTTGGTTTTTTGAACCAAAGAGCCATTGTAGGTAATCACGAAATCATTGTCCGTAAATAAGTCTAGTTCCTTCAATAAATCTTGGACACCAGTTAAGGGGCGTCCCGTACACAAAACGATGCGCACGCCTTGCGCTTCTGCGTCTTTTAATGCTTTGTAAACTGCTGGAGTGATCTTGCGGTCGTTGTTCAGCAGGGTGCCATCGATATCGATGGCGATCAGTTTGATACTCATAAGTTCCTCCTAGTGGCTTGGTTTGATCAAAGCACCATTGCGAATGTGCTTGGCAAACTCTTGATACGTCTCTCCAAATAAATCATAGTGATTTTGGATGTTGGGGTCAATCATTTCTTTTGGGAAATAAAAGCGCTGGTCACCTTGGGTCTGTCCCGCTAAGGCTGCAACAAGTTGACTGGCTTGGGATAATTCTACAAGGGAACCATCTTTTTCCTGTAATTCGATCTGTGTCCGATGCTTACCAGAAGTTGGCCGATAAAAATCATAAGGCAGATCGAAGCTTGAATTGATGGCAGTATAGTAGCGGGGATTGAAGCCGACTTTTTCCACCAGTCCCTGCATTTCTTCAATCATCGGCAACTGCGTCTCATCGTCAAAGCGAGCGGATTTCAACGGTTTACGATTTAAGAACCGCTTGGCTAAATCGCTGAGGATCGGATCATTCTCTTCCGTCCATTGGGTAAAGTAGGTATTCAACACGCCATCGTCGAGTTTCAAGTATTCATCTAAAGTGAATTCTTGTTTTAAAAATGGGAGAAGCAGTTGCGAATGGCTTTGAAACATTTCCTGATCCACTTGATAAAGTTCTGCAGCACGATCCAGCAAATGGGCTAAGATCACTTCCATCCCTCGAGAACTCGCATGGAAATAAACTTGCACATACATTTGGTAACGACTGACGATGTAGTCCTCCACAGCGTGCATGCCATTCATAGAAAAAGCAATACCGCCTTCGTACGGACGAATCACTCGTAAAATTCTGGTCAGATCAAACGTGCCGTATTCAGTGCCGGTAAAATAAGCATCGCGCAGCAAGTAGTCCATCCGATCAGCATCGATTTGACTGGAAATCATTTGAACGACTTGGGGATTTGGATAGGTTTTAGTGATGACACTTGCCACTTTCTCAGGAAATCCAGCCTCCACTCGGTTCAATATCTGATGAACTTCCGTTTCAGGAGAAGTGATGATCGCCACTGTGATGGCTTCATGGTCTGTATGGAAAATATGCTCAAAGGTGTGGGAGTATGGACCATGGCCCACATCATGAAGCAATGCTGCACACAAGGTCACTAAACGCTCCTTATCATCCCAACCGTTCGGTCCAACTTTTTCAATCGAATAATTGCGTTGGAAAATATCGCAAATGCGGCGGCTGATTTCATAAACCCCCAAGGAGTGAGAAAAGCGGCTGTGTTCTGCTCCGTGAAAGGTGAAAGAAGCAGTCCCTAGTTGTTTGATTCGTCGCAAACGCTGCACTTCTTTGGAATTGATCAAGTCCAAAATCACTTGGTGCTGCACATGGACATAGTTATGAACAGGGTCACGAAACACTTTTTCTATCGCTAAGGTTTGATATTTATATGGTAGGCTCATCGCTAAACTCCTTTATTGGGTGATTTCGCTTTTCCATGCCAGCTAAGCGTTGCTGCATTTGTTCGCTAAGGTCATTTTCTGAAAGCCATTGATCCAGTGACTCAAGCGGATATAGGGATTGGTCTGTGATCAAGAAAAGCAGGGCTTTTTGCAAGCGGTCAATCACCTCTTGTGTGGTAAACTTACGGCCGAGAGCCGCTTCTAAAGTGGTCATGCTCGCAGGATTGACGGCTGGATAGCCATCCGTACCAAAGCGCTCTTTTAAACCTGCTTGGTAAAAACGACGAACGAGAGAGCCGCGGGCTGGTTGGTCGCCATTGATGCTCAGATACATCATGACAGCCACGCCGTCTTTGATCCGTCGTTGTGCTGTGCCAGCAATTTTTTTTCCGTCAATACTCAGGTCATAGGTGCCTGGGCAGTACGAGTCAGCAATTTCATAAGCCAAAATTGTCCGCTCAGGAAAGGCTGTTTGCAACAATGTCGCCATCATTTCATAGGCTGCATCCGTAGTGGCAGCCAAATGTTTAGGGAAAATGAGGGAGACATTCAAAATACCGGCATCATTGATGACCCCAAGCCCGCCTGAGTTGCGGATGATCGAGGCATAGCCAGCTTCTTTCAAAACCTGCAGACCATCTATCAAAAAAGGCAGCCGGGTATCTTTCATTCCTAAAATCATCGTATCGGACAACTGCCAAAAATGACAATAAACTTGTTCAAGTTTGCCAGCAGCTTCGGTGGCAACATCGGTGAAAGCAAACGGCTCATAAGGATTGTGGATACGTGGTAAGGTTTGATCCATTATATAGATAGTCAAATCGGTTAAACTCCTTTAAAAATACCTGTTATCCTTATTATATACGATTCTTGGAAAATTACTTGGAGAAAAGAATGAAAACTTGCTTTTGTTTTCGCTTTTTTATTTTCAATGAAGAAATAGACCAAGGAGAATCAACTGAAATGATTGACAAACGAATGAAAAAAAGCAAGAATGAAACTGAAATCTTCAAAGGAGGCACACGTACATGCAAGAATTATCAAAAGGAATCCCAATCTCGATTCATTTAACAACCAATGTACGTCAAGCAGGGGAAACAGAGAACTTTCTGTTTGATCTGCAAGGACAAGCAGTCAAGATCGGTGATACCTTATATATCCGTTACAAAGAGATCCAGCCAGACGGTACCGACGTTCCCGTCACGATGAAAATCATGCCAGACGGATTGATTCAATTGATTCGCTCAGGGGAAATGCGCATGCGTTTGAAATTTTCTTATAAGGAACGGTTAGAGACGAGCTACCAAACCCCGTATGGTTTGATGATGTTCCACACCTTCACCAATCACCTGCACGTTAGCTTGAAAGACCGTCCATACTCGGGAAAGATCGATATCGATTATGACTTGTTCATGGCTGCTGACAAAGTCGGCGAATACAAACTATCTTTAGAATTTACCGCTTGATCAAAGGGAAATTGAAAGAAAAAATTGCAATTTGAGGCGTAATTTTGTATGATTAGGAGTAGACTGTGAAAGGACGTGTCCCGTTTGGAAATTAATGTATTTGAAGGTGTAAATAAAAACGAATTGTCGATGATTGAAGTTGCCCATGCGATTTTAGAGCAGCGCGGTGACGTGATGGATTTTTCTGATTTGGTCAACCAAATTCAAAACTATCTTGAAACTTCAGACAGCGAGATTCGTGATTCATTGGCGCAGTTTTATACAGACTTGAATATCGACGGTAGTTTTATTTCTTTAGGCGACAATCGTTGGGGCTTACGTTCATGGTACGCCATTGATTCGATCGATGAAGAAGTCAACCATGGCATCGAAGACGAGGATGAAGATACACCACGTCGTCGCAAACGTAAAAAAGTCAATGCCTTTATCAACGATGATGAAGACGCAATCGATTATAACGATGATGATCCTGAGGATACTGATTTGTCAGATGACGAAGAAGATGATCTCTTTGATGATGATGATGACGAGGATGAAGAAATCTCGGCATACAATTCAGACTTGCAAGAAATCGGCGCCGACAATAGCACCGATGATGAAGAAGAATTACCTGACAGCATTGAGGAAGATCTAACCATTATCGATGACGATGATGAAGATGATTTTGCGGATGAAGAGGAAGAAGAGGAGTAATCCTCTTCTTTTTTTCGCCTTATGGCTGCAAGCAGCTTTTAATCGTTGAAGGACGAGTTCGCCTTCTTACATAGATACAAATAAAAAAGGAACCGCATCAGCGGTCCCTAAGTGCTTTTGAATTATTGATTTGAATCGAGTATACTTGTAACGAAAAGAAAAAACGCGCCTTGAGGGAATCGAACCCCCGTCTCAAGAACCGGAATCTTACGTGATATCCACTACACTAAAGGCGCGAAGCACAAATATTAGTTTAACCAATTTCAGTGAAAAAAACAAGAGGTAGAATGATGAAATTTCAACAGCAATTTTCACAACAACAAAAACAGACGCAAAAGCTTGCTATGACGCAGAAATTACAGCAATCGATCCAAGTGTTGCAATTTTCTGCAGACGAATTATTGTCCTTCATAGATAACCAAGCATTAGAAAATCCATTGATTGATCTGGGGGAATATGATTCGCCCATCACACCAAGCAAAAGCAATGGCTCATCAGAACAATTGATGGATTATTTAAGCCAGATCCCTGACCAGCATACGTCTTTATTCGAATACCTCATTGATCAAGTGCATTTAAACTACCGAGATACCTTCTTGCGGACGATCGTTTTATTTTTAGTCGAGTACATTGATTTAAACGGCTTTTTGACGATTGATCTGGAAGAAGCTGGAAAACTTGTTGGTGGGACCCCAATCCAAATGCTCGATGCCTTGACCTTGATCCAGCAGCTAGATCCAGCAGGCGTCGGTGCTCGTGATCTAAGAGAGTGTTTGATGCTGCAAACGGAAAGAGATGACTATGCGCCGCCAATGGCCTATCTCATTTTAGAAGAATTTTTTACGGAAATGGCAGAGCGCAAGTGGGACAAAATCAGCAAAGCGCTGCAGATTCCATTAACTGAGATCCAAAAGGTCTTTGATTATGTTCAAACATTGACCCCCACACCAGGGGCTGCGTTTGGGTCAACCGATGGGCTTTACATCGTTCCTGACCTGCGGGTGACGGTTGAAAAAGGACAGCCGATCGTGAAATCAAACAAACGCGCCTTACCAGAGGTTCGCTTTCAGCAGCAATATTTTGATCAATTGAAGCAAAGCGGTGATCCAGAGGTCTTAAGTTATTTAGACAATAAAGCCCAAGAGTTCGAGTGGCTGAAAAAGACCTTGCTGCAACGAGGGGATACCATCTATCGTGTCGGGGTGCAGATCGTTGCACGGCAAAAGGAGTTTTTCACTCAACCAGATCGCCCATTAAAGCCATTGGTTTTAAGAGAAGTTGCCGAAGAATTAGGGATTCATGAATCAACGGTCAGCCGAGCGGTCAACGGGAAATACTTGGAAACCTCCTTTGGGGTGTTTGAATTAAAACTATTTTTTGGACAGAAAGTTTCGACACAAGAAAGCGGTGATGACCTGACGACGGCATCGATCAAACAGCAGCTAAAGGCACTGATCGATGAAGAAAACAAAAATAAACCATTGTCAGATCAGAAGTTGACAGATGCCCTCAAAGCCCAGGGCATCGATATTTCCAGACGAACGGTGGCAAAGTATCGTGAAGCTATGAATATCCCAGGTTCTTCCAAGCGGAAACGATTCGAGTAAAGCAAAACGTACTATTAACGAGTAGGAAAGGCAGCAAAGCCTTTCCTTTTTTTATCGATCCTTTCCTCTTTTTCAAATTATGACGATTTTATGAAAAGCAAGATTTTGTGACTGAAATAGTTGCGTATCAAGGCGATAAGTGCTACTATTATTGGTGTAGGAAACAGATTTAAATTTTTTTTGCAATCGATGGGTCATTTTAAGTCATTGTAGGACGAAAATTGTCCAACGGGAGGATATAAAATGCTCGATGAATTAAAATTGATTGAGGCAATCACCCCGGATATTCTCGCTGTACTCCAGGAACGTTACCGTATCTTAAGAAATATTTATTGGATGCAGCCCGTTGGCCGCCGGACACTTTCGGAAAGTTTATCAATGACGGAACGCGTGTTGAGGACGGAAACAGATATCCTTAAAAAGCTAAAACTGATCGACTCTTCAAAAAGCGGCATGCAATTGACCGCCTATGGAGAAGAAGTGTATACGAAGATCGGTGCACTGATGGATCAGCTGTTCGGAATGCACCAAATCGAAAAACGATTATCAGAGACCTTTGGCATCGAACGTTGTTTGATTGCGAGCGGCGATGGTGATCGACAACCGAAAGTGATTGCTGAATTTGGCCAGTTGCTGAATGAATCGTTGGATCTCTTATTGCCAGAAGGCAAAAACACCATCGCAGTGATGGGAGGGACGACAATGGCGAAAGTTGCCGAGGAATTGGGCAATTTGGAAACCGCCAAACGTCATAACTTGTTTGTTCCAGCCCGTGGCGGTATCGGAGAATCAGTCAACGTGCAAGCAAACTCAGTCAGCTCAGTAATGGCGATGCAGACAAACGGCGATTATCGCTCCTTGTTTGTACCAGAACAATTAAGCATGAACACCTACGAGTTTCTCTTGAAAGAACCCGCCATCGTTGATGTCTTAAACTTGATAAGTCAAGCGAATTGTGTTATTCATAGTATTGGACGGGCGTTGCATATGGCGGCTCGAAGAAAAATGTCAGAACAAGAAATTCTGATGTTAAAACAAAAAAATGCAGTTGCAGAATCCTTTGGGTATTTCTTTAACGAAGCTGGTGAGGTCGTCTACAAAGTTCCTCGCATCGGACTTCAATTAAAAGATTTGCAAAAAGTCCCAATCATTTTTGCGGTCGCTGGCGGACAATCAAAAGCCAAAGCGGTCAATGCATACATGAAAAATGCACCAAAACAAACCTGGCTCATCACCGATGAAGCTTGCGCAAATGAGATTTTAAAAGGGGCAACCCTTTAAAATAAATATTTTTATGATTTTCATAAGGAGGAAATCTTAAATGACAGTTAAAGTAGGTATTAATGGATTTGGACGTATCGGACGCTTAGCATTTCGTCGTATCCAAGAAGTAGAAGGAATCGAAGTTGTGGCTATCAATGACTTAACAGATGCTAAAATGTTAGCTCACTTGTTAAAATATGATACAACACAAGGACGTTTCAACGGTACAGTTGAAGTTCACGAAGGTTCATTCAATGTGAACGGAAACGAAATCAAAGTTTTAGCTAACCGCAACCCTGAAGAATTGCCTTGGGGCGAACTAGGTGTTGAAATCGTGTTAGAATGTACTGGATTCTTCACTTCTAAAGCAGCTGCTGAAAAACATTTAACAGCTGGTGCAAAACGTGTAGTTATCTCAGCTCCTGGTGGAAACGATGTTCCAACAATCGTTTACAACACAAACCATGAAACTTTAACAGGTGAAGAAACAGTTATCTCTGGTGCTTCATGTACAACAAACTGTTTAGCTCCTATGGCGAAAACATTGAACGACAAATTTGGTGTAGTTGAAGGATTAATGACTACAATCCACGCTTACACAGGTGACCAAATGACTCTAGACGGACCACACCCTAAAGGTGACTTCCGCCGTGCCCGTGCTGCTGCTGCAAACATCGTGCCTAACTCAACTGGTGCTGCTAAAGCGATCGGCTTAGTAATCCCAGAATTGAACGGCAAATTAGATGGTGCTGCTCAACGTGTTCCTGTTGCAACTGGTTCATTAACTGAATTAGTTACTGTTCTTGACAAAGAAGTAACTGTTGATGAAATCAATGCAGCAATGAAAGAAGCTTCAAACGAATCTTACGGTTACAACACAGACGAAATCGTTTCTTCTGATATCGTTGGTATGACTTACGGTTCATTATTTGATGCAACTCAAACAAAAGTTATGACTGTTGGCGACAAACAATTAGTTAAAACTGTTGCTTGGTACGACAATGAAATGTCATACACTGCACAATTAGTACGTACTTTAGAATACTTCGCTAACCTATAAGAGTTGCGAACGACTTTAATTTAAACCATCGCAAGAGAAAGCGGGGAAGCATCGCGCTTCTCCGCTTTTTTTAACAATTATGCTAGGAGGAATCTGTTCATGGCGAAAATGACAGTTCAAGATATCGATTTAAAAGATAAAAAAGTTCTTGTACGTGTGGACTTCAACGTTCCATTGAAAGATGGAGTGATCGGAGACGATACACGGATCAAAGCAGCATTACCAACAATCAATTACGTGATCGAAAACGGCGGAAAAGCAATTCTTTTCTCACACTTAGGTCGTGTGAAAGAAGAAGCAGATAAAGCTGGAAAATCTTTAGCGCCAGTTGCGAAACGTCTAGGCGAATTGTTAGGCAAAGAAGTAACTTTCGTGGATGAAACCCGCGGCGAAAAATTAGAAGCAGCGATCAACAACATGCAAGATGGCGATGTCGTTGTTTTTGAAAACACTCGTTTCGAAGACATCGATGGCAAAAAAGAAAGCAAAAACGATCCTGAACTAGGTAAATACTGGGCTTCTTTAGGCGATGTTTTTGTAAATGATGCCTTTGGTACCGCACACCGCGCACACGCTTCAAACGTAGGGATCGCTTCAACAGGTATCCCAACAGTTGCTGGTTTCTTAATGGAAAAAGAAATCAAATTCATCGGTGAAGCAGTCGAAGAACCAAAACGTCCAATGATCGCGATTCTTGGTGGAGCAAAAGTATCTGACAAAATCGGCGTAATCGAAAACTTGATTCCTAAAGCAGACAAAATCTTGATCGGCGGCGGAATGACGTATACGTTCTACAAAGCAAAAGGCATGGAAATCGGTAATTCTCTTGTGGAAGCAGACAAAGTAGAATTAGCAAAAGAATTGATCGAAAAAGCTGGCGATAAATTAGTATTACCAGTTGATTCAATCACTGCTGCTGAATTTTCAAATGATGTCCCAACAGAAGAACATACTGGTGATGTTCCTGAAGGACAAATGGGCTTAGATATCGGACCTGAAACTATCGCTTTGTTTGCTGAAACATTAAAAGGCGCAAAAACAGTCGTTTGGAACGGACCTATGGGTGTGTTTGAAATGTCTAACTTCGCAAACGGTACGATCGGTGTTTGTGAAGCAATTGCCAACCTTGAAGATGCAACAACGATCATCGGTGGCGGTGACTCTGCAGCTGCAGCAGAACAATTAGGTTTTGCTGACAAATTTACCCACATCTCAACAGGTGGCGGTGCCAGCCTTGAATTGCTAGAAGGAAAAACACTTCCTGGCCTAGCTGCGATCAACGATAAATAATCAATGACAAGCCGTGCAAAGGATCTCCTTTGCACGCTTGATAACGAAAAGGAGTGCCAGAACATGCGCAAACCAATTATTGCCGGAAACTGGAAAATGAACAAAACTGCGAAAGAAGCAAAAGAATTTGCTGAAGCAGTCAAAACAAAAATTCCTAGCAACGATACAGTTGACTCTGTGATCGGTTCGCCAGCTCTATTCTTAGAAACATTAGTGAATGCTGCTGAAGGAACAGAATTAAAAATTGCTGCTCAAAACAGCTACTGGGAAAATGAAGGTGCCTTTACTGGTGAAACTTCACCAGCAGCTTTAGCAGATCTAGGTGTTGACTATGTCATCATTGGTCATTCAGAACGTCGTGAATACTTCCATGAGACAGATGAAGACATCAACAAAAAAGCCAAAGCAATCTTTTCAAACGGCATGATCCCAATCCTATGCTGTGGTGAATCTTTAGAAACCTATGAAGCTGGCAAAACAGCGGAGTGGATCGAAGGACAAATCACTGCTGGCTTAGACGGTTTAACAGACGGTCAAGTAAGTAATCTTGTGATTGCGTACGAACCAATCTGGGCGATCGGTACTGGTAAATCAGCGGATGCAAACATCGCAGACGAAATTTGTGGCGTTGTCCGCAAAACCGTTGAAAAATTATACGGCAAAGAAGTTTCAGATAGCGTGCGTATCCAATACGGCGGTTCTGTAAAACCTGAAAACATTGCTGAATACATGGCAAAAGAAAATGTTGACGGAGCATTAGTTGGCGGCGCAAGCTTGCAAGCTGATTCATTCCTAGCATTATTAGATGCTGTAAAATAATTTCATTTTCATGAAAATAACATTTGCAGAATCGTGATTTTTTCACTACAATTAAGTTGTTCGCAAGGGGCTTTCCCCTTAAGATAAAACAAACTCAAAGGAGAGACAAAACATGTCAATTATTACTGATGTTTACGCACGCGAAGTCTTAGACTCACGTGGTAACCCAACTATCGAAGTAGAAGTCTACACAGAATCAGGTGCTTTCGGCCGCGGAATGGTTCCTTCAGGAGCTTCAACAGGTGAACACGAAGCAGTTGAATTACGTGATGGCGACAAAGCTCGTTATGGCGGTAAAGGTGTAACGAAAGCAGTTGACAATGTAAATAACATCATTGCAGAAGCTATCATCGGCTACGATGTACGTGACCAAATGGCTATCGATAAAGCAATGATCGCTTTAGACGGAACTCCTAACAAAGGCAAATTAGGCGCAAACGCGATTCTTGGTGTTTCTATCGCTGTTGCTCGTGCAGCTGCTGATTACCTAGAAGTACCTTTATACCACTACTTAGGCGGATTCAATACAAAAGTATTGCCAACTCCTATGATGAACATCGTCAACGGTGGTTCTCACTCTGACGCACCAATCGCTTTCCAAGAATTCATGATCTTGCCTGTAGGCGCACCTACATTCAAAGAAGGCTTACGTTGGGGTACTGAAGTATTCCACGCTTTGAAATCAATCTTGTCTAAACGTGGTTTAGAAACTTCAGTAGGTGACGAAGGTGGTTTCGCTCCTCGTTTTGAAGGAACTGAAGACGGTGTTGAAACAATCTTAGAAGCAATCAAAGCTGCTGGTTTAGAACCAGGTAAAGATGTATACCTAGGATTTGACTGTGCATCATCAGAATTCTACGAAAACGGTGTTTACGACTACTCTAAATTTGAAGGCGAAAACGGCGTAAAACGTACTGCTGCTGAACAAGTTGACTACTTAGAAGAATTAGTTAACAAATATCCAATCATCACTATCGAAGACGGTATGGATGAAAACGACTGGGATGGTTGGAAACTATTAACTGAACGCTTAGGCGACAAAGTTCAATTAGTAGGGGATGATTTGTTCGTTACAAATACTGAAATCCTTGAAAAAGGAATCAAAAACGGTATCGGTAACTCAATCCTGATCAAAGTTAACCAAATCGGTACATTGACTGAAACATTCAATGCTATCGAAATGGCGAAAGAAGCTGGTTACACTGCAGTCGTTTCTCACCGTTCAGGTGAAACAGAAGATTCAACAATCTCTGATATCGCAGTTGCAACAAACGCTGGCCAAATCAAAACTGGTTCTCTTTCACGTACTGACCGTATTGCAAAATACAACCAATTGCTACGTATCGAAGACCAACTTGGTGAAGTTGCTGAATACAAAGGCTTGCAAGCATTCTACAACTTGAAAAATAAATAAGTAATTACTTGGTAAAAAATGGTTTTTGATAGTTTGATTCAATTCGATGATTCAGGCTGCTAACTGTGAAACTCACTTATACCAATTATTACGTAAAGGTGATTTTAGCTTTTTTTGGGCTTCAAGTTAGCAATACTGGTTATATAACGAATGGTAAACTACAAACACAAAACACTATCTTTTCTCTATAAACATAGAGGAGAGGTAGTGTTTTTTCTGCTGTGAAAAGAGTTGTTAGAAGAATATTCATTGGATTGTAGAATTATGAATTTGTCAAAAAGAACAATAGAATCATATAAATTTCAACTGACAGCGTTTGGTAGATATTTAAAGGATGATTTGTGTTTAAATGATGTGACAGCAGTGAAGAAAGTGCATATAAAAAAAATTCCTTTTAAGCTGGCAAGAAGAAGAGAAGAAAGAAACTTATATTAATACTTTGCTACAATCAATTAAAAATTTTTATCGATATATTTCTGATGAATATGAGATTGAAAATGTAGTGAAAGATATTAGGTATTTGAAGGAGAAGAAGTTACTGTTAAAGACCTTTACCGAGGAAGAAGTTGCAGATCTGATTAGATTTTATAATAAAGCGGGATATGTGAATCAACGGAATAAATTGATTATTGAAATAATGGCAGATGCTGGATTAAGAGTTAGTGAAGTAAGAAATTTGAAGAATAGTGATATTAAAGAAGGATATCTACAATTTTTGGGAAAAGGTAATAAAGAAAGAGTAGCTAGAGTGTCTCCGTATTTGGAAAAATCTATTCTTAAATATAAATGTGATAAGACTGGTTGCTTTAATGATTTGAGAATTTATAGAGAAGTAGAAGATTTTTTTTTTTAGCAAAAGTGGAAGGCAGTTAAAAAATAATGTTCTTCTCAAAAAGATAGTTAAAGATGCACGGATTGCAACCAATGTTAGAGATGAAATCCAAAGAAAAAGTTGCCATACTTTAAGACATTTTTATACCCAAAAATTATTGAAGAATGGAACAAATTTATATGCAATCAGTAGATTATTAGGTCATAGCAGTATTAAAACCACACAAATTTATTAAAATTCAATTCCGGATGCAGAAATTCTATCAAGTGCGGAATCAACGCCATTAGAAAAACTGATTAGGGATGGAAAGCTTTAATTAATATTTTTTTCTAAAATCATTATCTGAATATTTTGTTGAAAAGATTCATGAAAGGCTTGTTTCAGAATTTATCTCAAGTTATCCTTCTGACAAGTTAGGAATAGATGTTGACGCTGTAACTACATTTGCCAATAATGCTTTCAAAAATAATTTTCGCAATTATCCTAAGTATGCTTATCAAACCTTTTCTGATAAATGATAAATAAATCGTCAAAGAAACGTGTTTCAAGAATGATAGTAAAAAAGTAGTCACAAATAACAGAAATTGGAAATCTAAACAGAAATATTGAAAGAACATATCAATTGAAACCCTCCTATACATAGTATTAAATTTTATATGAGTAAAACCGTAGCGTATGCTAGAACTAGCACCAACAAACAGGATTTAGGAATAGAAGTACAATTAGAAGTATTTAAAATTTATGATCCAGATTATATTTTTAAAGAGCAAATATCTGGAAGAAAAGAAGATAGGGAAGAACTACAAAATGCCCTATCCATTTTAGAACCAGGCGATATTTTTCTTATCTATCGAACTGAGCGATTAGGTAGAAGGGTCCGCCAATTAATTTAGAAGCTGATTTAAGTGAATTCAACTATCCATTTACATTAGCTTTTTTGTATGTTCTTAACGTTTGGTTAGTTCCGTGAAAATTTAGAGGAAAGAAGGAGTTATTTTGATTAAGTTACAAAGAGATTTGCATGAACAAATATATCGTGCAATAATGGTTAAAGGAAAGCATGGTTGGATTGATAAAGGTATGCTTTTTAGCACTTTAGCATTAGGTGCAATTAGTATTAGCAGTATTGATGTACATGCAGATACATGGAACTATTATGATTCAACTCAATCTATTACAAAATATCTTAAGTATTCCACAGAGAATAAAGGACTATTCTTTAAAACAGGAAGTGGATTACAGTTGAAAAATGGACGAAAAGAAGAACGTTTAGGTGACTGGGTTAAGATAAATATGAATTATTTTGACTTCGATGACATTGCTAAGAATTCAACACGTAGTTTTGATAATACTCAACTGCTGGAAGATATAGAAAACACAACTATTGAAATAGTAGAAAATGGATTATCGATGTTCGATTTAGATAACCAAGAAGAAAATGATACAAATATTTCTACTTCATATATTTCTGAACTATCAGATGCTGACAAATAAAATTAAAAAATATTTTTAAGGGCAGATTTCAAGCTATTATTTACTGTTTTAAGTGCTTTTGCTGAATTTGATAGGGAGCAAAAAAATGAAAAATTACAGTCGGCTAGACAATGGCATAGAGAAAATGTAGATGGTTATAGGGATGGAAGAAAAAATAAACTAACCAAAAAAGAGCAAAAGCTACTTTATCAAAGATATAAAAGCAATTTGGAAACTGCACAAGAAATAGCTGAAAGCTATAACATCAGTAGAAAAACATTGTGTAATTGTATAAAAAGGTGTGAGCAAAATAATCAAAGGTAAAGGAGAAATTCAATGAAAGAAAATTTACAGAAAGAACTAATTAATAAAATTAGAAATTGTCTAGTAGAATGGGGAGAAGAGAACAAAACTTTATTTAAAGAAAATTCATCTGAACGACAACTATGTGGTTCTCTAGCTCAAAAATTAAAAGAATACTTGAATGATGATTTTAGAGGATTTTATTATGATGTTGAAGTTAATCGAGGATTTGCAGGTGGTAAAAAAATCGTATCAATGAAAACTGGAAATAAAGATATTGTGATGGAAAATATTTTTTGTGATTTAGTAGTTCATAATAGAGGGGAGAAAAATACTTCTAAAGAAAATCTTATCGCAATAGAGATGAAAAAAAGTAGTTATGCTAGTAAATCCTTAAAAGGAGAATACGAAGAAGAACTAAAAAATAATAGAATAGCTGATAAAGCAAGACTGTGTGCTTTAACTCTTAATCCAGAAAATTCAAGAGGTTATTATAAGGTGTTTTCTTTTCCAAAACCTGATGAAGGGATAAACGAAGAGTTTAAGAGTATTGTGAATGGGTATCAACTTGGAGTATACATAGAACTGAATGACACTAAAGAGGAAATAGACTCGTTTGAAGTGAATTTCTTTATAGATGGAAAATGTATTGAAAATTTGGCAATTGAAATAGATATCAAGAATAAAAGATTTAATCAATTAAAGGGAAATAGGAAAAAAATTGTAAGAGATGATATGAAATTCCTTTTTGGAAGATAACATATAGACCTAAAAATAAGGAGTTAGTTTTCTTGGCAATATCTTTTAATTTAAAATGAGAGTGAAGTGTCTATGAGTATAATAAAATAAAAAGAGATGTCAGAAACAAGTCCAAAATCTGATCTCTCTTTTTATTATCTATTAAGTAAATTTTTCAGAATCTTTTCACAAGATAAGATTAAACGATTTGTAGAGTTTACATATTCATCGTAACTCATTCCAGAATTATTCTTATAAGAAAAAACATCAACTAAAGAATCGTTACGTAGAGGTGTATCTGTATTCGGGTGGTCATTGTGTACTGTAAAGAAGGGCGTACCTAGCATATCGCTGACTGCCATTAACTGAAGATAATTATTTTTGTCATTAGGGTACGGAGTCCAGTGACCAACTTTCTTAGCAGCACTTCTTTTAGTCTCAAAAAGACAAGAAATTCTATTATCTTTTTCGGAGAGGACGACCATGTCCAAGTCTTGTTTTTTTACCTTAATACCATCAAAAGTTGATCGACTCCAAGTATGAAAAGAATCTGTTACCTTTGATAAATTGTTGACTGGTTTCACATTTGTAAAAAAAGAAGTTGCTAATGGAAGTCCAAATTTTTCAGAAATGAGATGAGCACCAGCATGAATATCATAGTTAGTTCCGTTGATAATTAAATATTCCATATTCATAGGATATTTTATATACAAATTAGGAATATTGCACATTTCAAAATGTTTTAGAATGTCATGAATTCTTGCATATTCGGTTGGAGAAAGTGAATACTCAATTGATTCAACAACTGTTATACCAGAGATTTTTGTTATATCTTCACACGACCATATTAAAATAGCTGGGCCAGGAGGATTACTGACAAATATTGGTAAAAAACTTGAATTGCTGTTATACATGTATTGACAAAATAAATCCATAAAGTCAACTCCTTTTTCCTATAACTATATAATAGTTGATGCTTTTAATCCAGTGTATTTCGGGGCTAGTTTTGCTATAATTATACTTATTGATGTTAAAAGGGAGTTTAACGATATGGATACAAATCTAATGAAACAAATTCGGAAAATTTTAAAAGAATACCCTAAATATTGGCAAGATGAAGAACTCCAAAGAGCTGTGGTTATAAACGATTTGAGAAATTATGATGTATTATTAATTTCTGCTTTATTAAAGAATAAGAAAATTCGAGAAGTTTTTAGTATACAAGCAGGTGAAACCTCTATTTTTAAAGTAGAGGAATTTATAGACTTATTAAGATATAAAGATTATTGGTCAAATAGCTACACAAGATACTCTAATACACTTGGATTATCCGCATCTGGAAGATACATTCAATATAATACTGATGTTGTTTTGGATTTTCCTTATAAAGATACTGTTTTAGAGGGAGGCATGACTAAGGAGGAACAAAAGAAAGAAGAAATATTTTATAATGAGATAATTGCTAGAGATGAAATTGATACTTTATTTGATGCAAAGATTTTAAAAGATGCAAAAATAGTTAACAAAGACGGTGTAAAACCAGTTTCAACTATTTCTGAATCAGAAAACTTAGTGATAAAAGGGAACAATTTAATCGCATTACACTCAATGAAGCAACGATATCAAGGGAAAATCAAAATGATTTACATTGACCCACCGTATAATACTGGTGGTGATTCTTTTAAATATAATGACAGATTTAATCATTCAACGTGGCTAACATTTATGAAAAACCGTTTGGAGATAGCCAGAGAATTACTAAGTGAAGATGGTAGTATTTGGATTAATATTGATGATGATGAACAGGCATATTTAAAAGTGTTATGTGATGAGATATTTGGACGAGACAATTTTACAAATACTGTTATCTGGGAAAAAAGATATTCTCCCACTAATGATTCAAAATGGTTATCCGATAGCCATGACTTTATCATGATTTATGCGAAAAACAAAGAAATTTGGAGACCCAATTTATTACCAAGAGGAGAGAAACAAAATAAATATTATAAATTCGACGATAATGATGGTAGAGGGAAATGGCGGTCTGATAATGTTTTAGTTAAAACTTTCTCCCAAAGTGGAGTTTTTCCGATCAAGAATCCTAAAACAGGGATTGAATACTATCCACCTGAAGGTAGTGCATATAGATTTAGTTTTGAAACTGCCAAAAGATATCTTGAAGAGAATAGATTCTATTTTGGGAAAGATGGAACTGGGGCACCTCAATTGAAACGATATCTATCTGAAGTAAAGCAAGGTGTTACACCTCTTACTATCTGGAAAAGAGAAGATGTTGGAGATAACCAAGAAGCAAAAAATGAAACTCGTACTTTGGGAATATCAAATGAAATGTTTTCAACCCCTAAGCCAGAAAGATTACTTCAAAGAATTCTTCATATAGGGTCAAATGAGAATGATTTAGTATTAGATTTCTTCATGGGTTCAGCAACTACTCAAGCAGTAGCAATGAAAATGAATAGAAAATTTATTGGTATTGAACAAATGGATTATATCAATACTGTTTCAGTTCCTCGACTTCAAAAAGTGATTGATGGTGAACAAGGTGGAATCTCTAAGGCTGTTGATTGGCAAGGTGGAGGTTCATTTGTATATGCTGAACTTATGGAACTAAATCAAATATATATAGATAAGATTAATCAAACTTCTACTAAAGAGGAATTGATTAATTTGTGGAATGAATTAGATAATAATGCAGATTTAAATTTCCAATTAGACAGAGAGAAGCTGACTAATGAATTATTAAAAGAACGAGATGAAGTGGAAGGCTCAATTTCTTTTAATGATTTAAGTTTTGAAGAACAAAAAGAAATTTTCAAAAAAGCATTGGATAAAAATCAGTTATATGTGAATTTCTCTGAAATCGAAGATGAAGATATTACTATTTCTGAAAATGACAAAAAATTTAACCATAGTTTTTATGAAAATAGAGGTGATGCATAATGGCAAAAGAACGCCTTTATGAATGGTTAGACACGGAAATGAGAACTATTTCTTATACCATGAATCCTCATGAAGTTCCTGATTATGTAAAAACAAATTTGAAAGATGACCTACGATTCTATCAAGAAGAAGCATTTAGGCGATTCCAATTGATGCAAGATGACCTTTATTCAAGTGGTATTAGTGATGCAGGTTATCAGCGTAAACACCTTTTATTTAACATGGCTACAGGCTCCGGAAAAACAATGGTGATGGCAAGTCTAATGCTCTACCTATATAAAGAATTGGGTTATCAGAATTTTATTTTTCTAGTTAATACGGATGCAATTATCAAAAAAACACAAGAAAACATGTTAAATAGTAGCTCTACTAAGTATTTATTTAATCCAAACGGTATCTTTGTTGATGGAGAACAAATCATCATTCAAGCTGTTGATAATTTCCCAGCTGTTAAAGATAAGAATACTATCTATTTAAAATTGTCTACCATTCAAAAATTACATGGTGAATTGACTCGACCAAGGGAAAACGGTATTTCCTTAGAAAATTTAGAAGATGAAGATATTATTATTTTAGGTGATGAAGCCCATCACTTTAATGCTTCTACCAAAAAGGAAAAGCAAGAAGAGACTTCTTGGGAGAACACTATCAATAAAATGTTGTATTTAAGAAACAATAATAAACTTTTAGAGTTTTCTGCAACAATCAATATGGATGACAAAACTATTTCGCAAAAATACAGCGATAAAATCATCTATAAATACGATTTAGGTCAATTTATGAATGATGGCTTTTCTAAAAATGTATTGCGTCTACAAGCAACTGATAGTGATGAAATGAAAATGAAAGATGCTATTCTTTTGAGTCAGTTTAGGAAACTTATAGCAAGAGAAAATGGAATAGATTATTTTAAGCCAATTGTGATGTTTAAATCAAGTAAAATCAAAATTTCTGAAACAAAGCAGCAGGAATTCAATAGTATTATAGAAAATTTTTCAGTTGAAGACTTAACACGTTATATTAAACAAAGAAAAGCTAGTGTCCTTCCAAATTCAACATTAGATAGTGTGTTCACTTATTATTTAGAAGAAGACTTAGATTCAATTATTCGTGAAATACAAGAAGATTTTGCACCAAGAAACATTCTAAATGCAAATGAAAAAAATATGTTAAGTGTAGACAATGCAGTTCTATTAAATACCTTAGAAAATGTAAATAATCCTATTCGAGTAATTTTTGCGGTGGCAAAACTTAATGAAGGTTGGGATGTCCTAAATCTTTATGATATTGTTCGTATTTCAGAAGGTGCTGGCACAACAAGAACTGCTACAGATAGTGAAGCACAATTAATTGGTCGTGGTGCAAGGTATTATCCTTATGAATACGATGGACAACGTAGTTATACAAGAAGATTTGATAATACTAACAATGATTTAAGATTCTTAGAAACATTACATTATCATACAATAAATGAAAAAGGTTATTTGGCAAATCTTGAAAAATCTATGAATGCAGTGAACTTGATCACCGCTAATGATGAAACAGTACGTATTTTATCCACAAAGATAAAGAATGCTTTTAAAAATACTAAAGTATTTAAAGAAGGTCAGATATTTGTCAATGAAAGTAGACCTACAACTCCAGAGGATTATTCTTCTTTGGAAAAGTTTACAATTCCAAATGAATGGCTTACAGAGTATATCGGAAGTACATTAGAAGTAAAATTTCAAGAAAAAGAGCAGAACCAACAAATTGAACGCCATGAACAAGCATTAAGTGTAGATAAGAGATTTTTCAAAAAAGCTATTCAAAGGAATCCTTTTTATCGCTTTTCTAATTTGAAAGAATATTTACCAATGTTAAAATCCATGAATGAGTTATTAAATAGTAGCCAATACTTTAAAGGTGTTTCTATTACTGTTTCTTTACCTAAAGACCAAAATGTATCAGACTTGACTCCAACAGAAAAGTTAGAAATAGTCGATAGATTTCTTTCTTACTGTGAAGATAAAATTCGTAGAAATTACAAGAAAGAGATTGGACTGAAAATCTTTAAACCTGTAGCAATTAAAGAAACCCTGAAAGATTATGAAGTGGTTGTTCCAAAATTTGAAACAGGACAACATGTTACACAAAGAATTGATACGCACTCTATGAAGGGGAAAGATTGGTTTGTTTACACGGATGCCATCATGAATAATTTGGAATACAATATGGTTCAGTTGATGGAAAACTTTATTCATCAATTACAATTAAAGTACAAGGATATTTATCTTATTCGGAACGATGAAAAAGCAACTCGTTTCAAACTAACTGAATTTAATGGACCAAGAGGTTTCATGCCTGATTTTATTCTTTATTTATCTAATGAAGATTTTGTCTATCAAATTTATATGGAGCCAAAAGGTGAAGATAGAGTTAAAGAAGATGCTTGGAAAGAGGAAATGTTGGAAGCAATAAATGGTTCTGATATTGAACTTATTGGTGAAAATGAGTCAGTAAAATTAATGGGCGTAAGGTTCTACAATGAAAAGAATAGACGTGTATTTATTGATGACCTTTCTGAAAAAATAAATGATGGTCAACCATTAGATGGAAAGATTGAGTTGCTAAGTGAATATTGAAAACAGAAAGGGAAATACTTAACTAGTGTTTCCCTTTCTATTTGAGTAAAAGAGGTATCTGACCGTATTGCAAAATACAACCAATTGCTACGTATCGAAGACCAACTTGGTGAAGTTGCTGAATACAAAGGCTTGCAAGCTTTCTACAACTTAAAAAATAAATAATCAATTTCATTGATTTGCTCTGATGTTCTGTGGGCGGCTGATTCTTATCAGTTGCCACGACATCAGAGTTTTTTGTTTCATAAAAGTTAAGAGATCTTATAAATAGACACAAAAATAACCAGAAGGTTTTAAAGAATCTGCTAAAATTTTTTTAATATAAAATGAAAATAAATGGATATTTCATGAAATTTTTCATCGGTATTTACAAAGTGATAGTTTCTAACAAGTGAAATTTTGTTGAAGGCGTGGCAAAGGCTTTGGGTAGTTGAGTTGAAACAAAAAGACTTTGGTCACGATCAAAACAATCTTTATCGATTTTGACTATTTTTTATGAAAGTATTATTCTTTTATATTTTGATTTTAAAGAAATCCTATTTCATTTTCACGAATTCGCTTGAAATCAAAAGACAGGTAACAATGGTTTCTCTCACTTTTTTCACAGAATTGAAATTTTACTAGCTTTGCTTTTTTTCTTCTTTCCGATTAGGATAATCACCTGAGTAAAATTTGTTGTTTGGAGGAAGAGAAATGCGTACTTATGTGAAAAAAATATCTTACCCGATTGTTATGTTGTCTTTGCTTGTAATGTCCTATGTGACACCATTGTTACCAGTCGTTACAGCTCATGCGGACACCGAGGGAAACACCAAAATAATTCTATTTCAAAATGAAAAAGGAACAGCGCAAGTGACCTCATTACCAGATCCTACGACAGGAAAAATCACTTGGACGATCGAGGTAGAAAAGAATCAGCAGTCTGCTGCTAATCAACTGGCATTCAGCTTGAGTGAAGGAGAACAAATTGTTCTGCCAGAATCAATCCAAAGCAACGGCACGCCATTTACATATGATCCGCAAAGACAGCAGCTGATGGAAGAAAGTACTAGCAGCTCCTTTAGCCAAATGACGCTAACGTTTCAAACAAAAGCTCTTGAAACATTGACAATCAAATCCGCATTTCTTCAAACTGAGGAAGAAAATGGACAAGTGAAAGAAGACATTATCAACACAGCAGATGTAGCAGTTGTTCTACCTGACAATCAATCATCCACAGAAGCAACGAGTGCCGAAGCAGTGCTTGCTGGCAGTCAGGAACAAACAGAGGCTTCCGAAAAACAGCCTGCCACAAAAAGCAGCGAGTCACAACCACAAGCAGAATCAAATACCGCATCAACAGCAATCGAATCACCACTTGATACACAAGCAAGTGTGCCAGCAGCTTCAAAACTATCAAGTGGCGGCAGCTTTAAGAATGATGTGCCAGAAGTTGATAACGTACTTCTAGGAGAAGCTCAGTATTTTCATATTTTTGCTAACCATGCGACGCTAAATACCCACACGAACGGAAACTTAGCAGTGGGGGAACTAAATGGCAATGTCAATTTTGGAACCAGTATTCAGGATGGTTCGTTGGCAACAGAAATCAATTATATTCAAAAGGTCAATACGATCGCAAATTCTTCCTTTGTGTCAGGAACTGATAGCAGAAAAAACAAAGTTGTCTTTGGCCCATCAGTCACAGTAGATTTAGCAGATCAAAATCAACAACCTGCCGTTTTTGTAAATGGACAGAGAATGGATCACTTGAAAACTTCCGAAGTTTTCCAAGATCAATCTGCAAGTGAACCGTATATAGATTTTAAAAAGGTATTCTCAACGTTACAGGCGACGTCAGAAAGGCTAGGAGCCTATCCGCAAACGCCCGGTGTAACCAAAGACTTTACTGATAATAATCAGCGGGTCATCAATACCGCCCGTGCTGAAAATGATACGCAAGAGGTTGTTTTGACCTTAACGGATGAACAAGGCAACCCCCTTGATGACGGTGTTTACGAACTTCAAAATAAAAAGACACATAAAGAGGTTGATGAAGAGGTCACAAATGATGATGGACAAGTAATCGAAACGGATCTTCCAGAAGGGGATTATTCCTTTGTTGAAACAGAAGCGCCAGACGGTTATCTAATCGACAAGAAACCAATTTCCTTTTCGGCAGATACTATTGATGAAGAAGATCAAAAGGTAGTCGTTACTCTTTCAAAAACAGAATTAGAAAAAGATACACCTATTACCATCAAAGGGCTAACAAAAGGCACGTCTCCTGTGCTCATCAATGTGGATACCGAAGGAGCAAGTACCGTTAATATCAAATCGCAAATCAAACTAGAATATACAGATGGCACGACGCGCAATAGTCATGAAACAGAAGATTTTGATGATGCCGTTATCCTGTGGAATTTTATTAATCAGCCAGAAAATCAAAAGCTTTCGATTAATAGTCCCTTCCAAGGAACGATTTTGGCTGTTGGTGATACAGTTGATGTCCACCAAAATGTTGACGGCAGTATCATTGCTGATACGGTATTGGTCAATGCGGAAACCCATCGCTGGGATCTTCAAGCCAATGAAACAGTTGTACCGATAATCAAACTAGCTGCAATGAATCACCTGCTGTCTCTTGATACAACGACAGTCAGCGGAACCAAAACGTGGGACGATTATGACAACAAATTTAATACCCGTCCGACAAGCATTACGGTTCAATTATTACAAAACGGTGAAGTGTTCCAAACAAAAACGGTTACCCCGAATAAAGAGGGGGAATGGCATTATGAATTTACCGATCTACCAACAACCGACGAATCTGGTCAGACCTATGACTACGCAATTCAAGAAACACCCGTTGAAGGATACACCACCAAAGTAAATGGCTATGACCTAGTCAACACCTACCGCAATACTGAAACGACAGAAGTATCAGGAACAAAGACATGGAATGACTACGACAACAAGTTCAATACCCGTCCTGAAAGCATCACTGTCAAACTGATTCAAAATGATAAGGAAATCGACAAGCAAGTCGTAAAATCAGATAACCACGGCAACTGGACCTATCGCTTTGACAATCTGCCAAAATACGATGCCGAAGGAAAAGCCTATACCTACACGATCCAAGAAGGAAAAGTTCCAGATTACACCACCAAAATCAATGGCTATGACCTAGTCAACACGTACCGCAATACGGAAACAACAACAGTTTCAGGTACGAAAACATGGAATGATAACAACAATCAGCTCAACATCCGACCAGAAAGTATCACTGTCGAATTGATGCAAAATGGTAAAAAGATCGACAATCAAATCGTAAAAGCCGATAAAGAAGGGAACTGGACTTATCACTTCGAGAATCTGCCTAAGTATGATTCCAAGGGAAAAGCCTATGTCTACACGATTCAAGAAGCAACCGTTTCTGGATATATCAGTGAAGTAAACGGCTATGACCTAGTCAATACGGAAACAACCACAGTTTCAGGCAGAAAAACTTGGAATGACAACGACAACCAATTCAACACCCGCCCTGAAAACATCACTGTCAAGCTGATGCGAAACGGCGAAAAATACGCAGAAAAAAATGTAAAATCAGATAACCACGGCAACTGGACCTATCGCTTTGACAATCTGCCAAAATACGATGCCGAAGGAAAAGCCTATACCTACACGATCCAAGAAGGAAAAGTTCCAGATTACACCACCAAAATAAATGGCTATAACTTAGTCAACACTTATACAGGGCCAGAGACACCAAAAACACCGAGTGATCCTAAAAAGCCGCAGGTCCCGTTGTCACCTAAAAAGCCAGATACTTCTAAACAATCGGAAGATGACAACAAGAATGACGCAAACCATGCGACTACTGAAAAACGATTGCCTAAGACAAACGAGCGCTCTTCTTATGAGTGGAGTATCCTTGGAAGTATTTTACTCGTTACAAGCGTTGGCATACTTTATCGACGAAAACATAGTTAACCAATTAAAACTTTGTCCTGCTTCTCTGCTAGAAGTCAGGGCAAAGTTTTTTTAAAAGTATAGGACTTGATTAAGACGTGCGACAAAACTTTGGCTGAAATCCATTGTAAATGGTAAACTAAAATTAAGGGGGGATCCTATGGTTTGGCTATTGCTACTACTGCTTATTTTTGGTTTTTTGGTGTACTATGTATATCGCACGTCTATTTTGAAAAAGGGCGTACGCTATTTTGTTTCGGCGATCATTATGCGAAACAATGAATGGTATGAAAAAGAAGGCAGAAAGAAACTGGGGATTCCATACAAAGAGCGGATCGCAACAAAGAGTTCGGCTTTTTGGGCACAAGGTTCGGAATGTACGGTAACGACCGCCGATGATCTGATCCTAACAGCGGAAGTCTTTGATCAGTGTGCAAAAACGTGGGTGATCTGCTTGCATGGGTATCGCAGTGATGGGCAAGCAGATTGTCAAGAGGCAGCCGAGAAATTCTGGTCTGCTGGTTACAATGTTTTAGTTCCTGATTTACGTGCACATGGCCGCAGTGAAGGCAAAGAGATCGGCTTAGGGTGGCTAGATCGGATGGATCTGCTTTTGTGGATCGATAAGATTTTGGAAAAAGACCCACAAACACAAATCTTCCTCTATGGTTTAGGAATGGGGGCAGCGACCTTGCTGCTGGCCAGTGGAGAAGTCATGCCGGTGCAAGTTGCGGGTTTGATCTCAGACAGCAGTTATACGTCCGTTTATAGTGCCATTCGGGCAAGTCTACCACAATTTTCTCGGTTACCCGTCAAGCGCTTTTTGCGATTAGCCAATCGTTACAGTAAACACTTAGTCGGCTACCCCTTCCTACAAATCTCGGTGACCCGACAAGTCGGCAGCAACCATTTACCTGTGCTGTTTTTACAAGGAGAAAAGGATACGTTTCTTTCTGAAAAAGAAATCAATACTTTAATGGAAGCAACGGCTGGTCCGAAACAAAAAGTCCTTTTTCCCAATATGGGACATTTACAGGCAGTTAAAGATGCCCCAGAATATTGGCCAACCGTTTTGCAATTTATTGAGAATATCAAACAAAAAACAGACATTGTCTGATAGAAAGGGCGAAAACAATGGAAATAAAAGAAGAAAACAAGCGTTTTGCTTTATATGATGGAGAAACAGAAATTGGTGAGATTACATGGCAAGAAACACCAGATGATGTACTTGAAGTTGATCACACCTTCGTCAACCCTGATTATCGTGGACAGCAATTGGCGCAAAAATTGCTCAAAGCAGTTGTTGAAAAAGCACGACGGGAAGAGAAAAAAATTATGCCTGTCTGCTCCTTTGCGGTCAAAGAGTTCAAAGAAAAACCAGAATATGATGACGTACTCGTTCGCTGATTTGAACGAAAGCGATCTATGAGAAAAAGGCTGTCAGAAAGGACAGTCTTTTTTTTAAACCGTCACGCAACGAGCAATGACAAAAAGGGAGTAGTAATTTCTAGCGGAAAATGCTAAAATAGAAAGGACGACTTTAGCAAGCAAGGAGGAGCTAACGTGTATAACATCTTATTAACTGCTGTGATCGTTATTTCGATTTTAATGGTCATTACGATCATGATGCAGCCTAGCAAGCAAAATAGTGCAGCTAGTGCCTTTACTGGCGGTGCAGATCAATTGTTTGGTAAGCAAAAAGCCCGTGGATTTGAAGCGGTGATGCAGCGTTCAACGGCCATTTTAGGTTTTGTTTGGATGGTCTTGCTCTTTATTTTGGCTTTTCTTTCATCAAACTAATCACTTTGTTAGCGAACCTCTCGTAAAGAGAGGTTTTTTTCTTTTTAACGGGAAGATTTTGATCGCATTTGTCGAAGTATTCTTGCTAACTATGGTAGAATTGGACGTGAGGTGAAAGGAAACATGAAAACATTTAATCAACCAAAACCGGTTTTTGCTGAACACGGCAAACGAGCGGTCATTTTGTTCCATGCCTATTCAGGCAGTCCTAACGATGTGCGCATGCTTTGTCGTTCGTTAGAACAAAAAGACTACACGGTTTATACACCGATGTTTACTGGGCATGGTACACCGAATCCAGATGATATCTTAAATCAAGGAATGACTGTTTGGCAGCAGGATGCTGCGGATGCAGTTGCTTATGTGAAAGAAAAAGGCTATGAGGAAGTTGCCGTTCTTGGACTTTCGATGGGTGGGATTTTAGCGATGGATCGTTTGACGCAAGACCCAACATTGATGGGCGGCGGTCTTTTTTGCTCACCGTTATTTGAAACCAAGAACGAAGTACCAGTCAATTTTGAAAAGTATGCTGAAATGGTCATACCCTACGCTGATTTAGATGAGGCGACCCAAAAAGAAATATTGGCAGAAGTCCCTCGTAAGGTCAGAGAACAACTGCAAGGAATCGAAACAGTCGGACAAACCACAGCCGAGCATTTAGGAAAAATCGAGCGCCCAATCTTCCTGGCGCAAGCAGGAAGGGACCAAATGATCGATCCACAGACGGTTTTCAAAACCGCAGCGGCATTGTCCCATGTTCCCTATACGCTTCAATGGTATCCTCAAAGTGGTCATGTGGTGACAGTTGGACCAGAACGGAAAAAATTAGAGCAGGATGTGTTTGCTTTCTTAGAAACACTTGCTTGGAAAGAGTGAGTTATGACAGAAACGATTAAAACAAAAATTGTTCAGTTTCTCGAAGAAAGCCGTAAAAAAAGTTTTTCAATGGAAGAAATTGCTGAAGGTCTAGGACTTCAAAAAAGTACAGACTTTAAGAATCTTGTCCAGACAGTAGCGGCGATGGAACGAGAAGGCAGTGTGATTTTTAACAAAAAAGGCAAAGTGAAATTACCAATGAAACGAGTGTTTGTGGAAGGAACCTTTCGTGCCAACGAGCGGGGCTTCGGCTTTGTCACGTTGGATGAAGAAGAAGACGATATTTATATCCCTAAAGAAGCAACAGGCTATGCCATGGACGGCGATACCGTTGCTGTAGACATCGTGCATGTTGCCGATCCTTTTTCAGATCGTGGTGCAGAGGGGAAAGTCGTTGAGATCAAACAACGGGCCATCAGTCAGTTGGTCGGCGAGTTTACATTATTTGACGAAAAAGAGATCGAAGAATCGGATCTATATGGCGTTGTTCAACCTAAAGATAAAAAACTAAGCGATTTAAAGGTGTTTATCGGCGCCCAAGGAATTCGTCCAGTAGACGGCAGCATCGTGATCGTTGAGATCAGCCATTACCCAGAAAAAGGCTATTCGAAAAGCTTAGAGGGGTTGATCACAAAAGTTGTGGGGCATAAAAACGATCCTGGAATGGATATTTTATCGATCGTCGTGGCGAATGGGATTCCCACAAAATTTGAGGAAGAAACCTTGGCAGCGGCAGATGCAGTACCCGATACGATCGATCCTGCTGACTTTCCAGAACGACGGGATTTGCGAGATCAACAGATCGTAACGATCGATGGAGCGGATGCCAAAGATTTGGATGATGCGGTGACGGTAAAAGCATTGCCTGACGGCAGCTTCTATTTGGGCGTGCATATCGCAGATGTTTCTTATTATGTGACAGAAAACAGTGCGTTGGACAAAGAAGCTTTTGAGCGGGGAACGAGTGTCTATCTAACGGATCGAGTGATCCCGATGATCCCACAACGTTTATCAAACGGGATCTGTTCGTTGAATCCGAATGTCCCAAGGTTGGCCATGAGCTGTGAAATGTGGATCAACCAAGAGGGGATCGTCACGGATTACAATATTTTCCAAAGTATTATTCAAACAAGTGCCCGCATGACTTATCAGGCAGTCAATCAAATTATTGAAGACAATGATCCAGAAACCAGCAAAGAATATGCGAAACTAGTACCGATGTTCCATGATATGGCCGCCTTGCACCACGTGTTAGAAACGATGCGGATCAAGCGTGGGGCGGTTTCTTTTGAAGACCGCGAAGCGAAAGTCTTGGTCGATGGAGAAGGACACCCGCAAGAAATCGTTCTGCGAGAACGTGGCGTCGGCGAACGATTGATCGAGTCCTTCATGTTGGCAGCCAATGAAACCGTGGCGCGCCATTTCAATCGGAAGCATTTACCATTTATTTATCGGATCCATGAGGAACCAAAAGAAGAGAAAATGCGTCGCTTCTTTGATTTTGCTTCTGCTTTAGGGATCGTAGTCAAACAAACCAACGGCTCGATCTCACCAAAACAACTGCAAAAAGTGGTTGAAGATGTCGCAGATAAGCCAGAGGCAATGGTTGTCAATACGATGCTGCTCAGAAGTATGCAGCAAGCGAAGTATTCAGAAGAAAACGTCGGCCACTATGGTTTGGCAGCGGAAGATTATACCCACTTCACGTCACCGATCCGTCGGTACCCCGACTTGATCGTGCATCGCTTGATTCGTTCTTACAGTGAAGATGTCTCTGAAGCCAACCAAAACAAATGGGCTGAAATCTTGCCTGACATCGCAATGCACAGCTCCCAAATGGAACGACGAGCAGTCGATGCAGAAAGAGAAGTCGATGCGCTTAAAAAAGCTGAGTATATGGCCGATAAAGTAGGAGAAGAGTTTGACGGTATCATCAGTTCCGTCGTTAAGTTTGGCTTGTTTATTGAATTGCCTAACACGATTGAAGGGCTGATCCATATCAATAATCTTAAGCAAGATTACTTCCATTATTTGGAAAACCATCTGGCACTTGTAGGTGAACGGACAGGCTTGACCTTTAAAATTGGTCAAAAAGTTCGTATCAAAGTCGTGAAAGCTGATCCTGAAACAAGAGAGATCGATTTCGAATTGGTAGCAGCAGAAGAAGTCGAAAAACTGCAAGCACCAAAAGCCAACAAACGAAACAACCATCAAAAAAATGAAGCGAACCGTCGCGGGAAAAAACAACACAACCCTGAGAAAAAACAAGGGAAACGCTTTGAACAAACCGGTAAAGGCAAGTCAAAGAAAGCTGGCAAAGTGAAAAAGAAAAAACCTTTTTACAAAGGAATCAAGAAAAAATAATTGGAGGGATGGCCCGTGCCTAAAGGAGAAGGGAAATTAATCGCCCAAAACAAAAAGGCCCGCCATGATTACACGATCCTCGATACGATCGAAGCGGGGATCGTCTTACAGGGAACAGAGATCAAAGCGATCCGTAACAGTCGGATCAATTTGAAAGACGGTTTTGTACGCATTCGCAATGGTGAGGCATTCTTAGTCAATGTGCATATCAGCCCATACGAGCAAGGAAACATTTTTAATCATGATCCACTACGGACAAGAAAACTGTTACTGCATAAAAAGCAGATTGCTCGTCTGATTGGCGAAACAAAAAATACAGGCATGACGATCGTTCCGTTAAAGGTGTATATCAAGGATGGTTATGCCAAAGTTTTGATTGGTTTAGCGAAAGGAAAACGCGAATATGACAAGCGGGAATCCTTGAAACGCAAAGATCAAGAAAGACAAATTGACCGAGTTCTTAGAAATTTCTAATTTTCTAAGAACTTCTTTTAGAATCCGATAGAGGTTATTGCTTTGAAAATCGCGCTAAATTTGGTAGCATTTAAGGGAAAGCTGTTGATATAACAGGCTTTTTCTTCCACATAGCGACACGGGAATTTTTCATTTAATTTAGGATTTTTGGCATTGTGAGTTTTTTGTCTAATTTTCTTGAAAATGCTTTGAAATTTTCCATTCGTGGTGGTATGATACCGATTGTTATGAGAGGAAACGCATTGTAACACCAGATTTTTTTCTGGAGATGACAGGAAAAGAGGTGAGAAAGATTGGAAGATAAATCGCTTATGTTTCATATCGGTCCTATATGGTTTGATGGAACTGTAGCTATGATGACAATCATTTCTTGTATTATTGTTTTTTTGGTGGTCTTTATTTGTACACGTAATCTGCAAATGAAACCGAAAGGGAAGCAGAACTTCATTGAATGGGTCATTGACTTTGTTCGCGGTATCGTAGCGGACAATCTACCAGGATCTCAAGTGAACAACTTTCATTTGCTCGGTGTAACAATGTTTCTTTTTGTGTTTGTGGCAAATGAGATCGGGTTAGTCACAAAAATCGTGACGACAGATGACATTACCTTATGGAAAAGTCCGACAGCAGACCCGTTTGTTACACTGACACTCGCACTTATGGTTATTTCCTTGACACATTTCTTTGGGATCAAGTCGTTGGGCTTCAAAAATTACTTGATCAATTCGTACTTGAAACCGGTGGGGTTCTTATTACCGCTAAAAATCATCGAAGAATTTACGAATGTCATCACGTTAGGCTTGCGTTTATATGGAAATATATTCGCAGGGGAAGTGTTATTAGGATTGATTGCCAACATGTTTATTAGTCTTGGTTGGTGGTCATTACCGATCGTGATGCCGCTAGAAATGATCTGGATTGGCTTCTCACTCTTTATTGGAGCGATCCAAGCTTATGTATTTGTTACATTGACCATGGTATTTATGAGCCACAAAATCGTGGCAGAACATTAATCGAATCGACATACAATTAGGAGGAAAAAAGAATGAACTTTATTGGAGCAGGATTAGCAATTATCGGAGCAGCAATTGGTGCAGGGTATGGTAACGGACAAGTAATCGCAAAAACGATCGAATCAATGGCACGCCAACCTGAAATGTCAGGTCAACTACGTTCAACAATGTTTATCGGGGTCGCGTTAGTCGAAGCTGTACCGATTCTAGGGGTAGTTATCGCGCTGTTATTAGTCTTCCGATAAGACAAGCACGAAAAGGCAGAAACGAACAATTGCACTCGTTTTTGCTTTTTTCTAATGAAACAATGACTTTCAGAAAGGAAGAATCGTTATGCTAAATCAGTTGGTTATAGCGGAAGTTCAAAATCCAATGCTTGGCAATATTATCGTTGTCAGCGGATCAATTCTTCTTTTGCTATTCTTATTGAAACATTTTGCATGGGATGCCATCAGCAGCATGATGCAAAAACGGGAAGATAAAATCGCCAATGATTTGGATTCAGCGGAACAATCACGCTTGAATGCAGCAAAATTAGAAAAAGAACGCCAAGAAAAATTGGCACGTTCTCATTCTGAAGCTGCGGAGATCATCAAGAGCGCCAAAGATAGCGGGGAATTGAGTCGACAAAATATTTTGAGCGAGACCAAAGAAGAAGTGGCTCGTTTGAAAGAAAAAGCAAACTCAGATATCACCCTTGAAAAAGAAACTGCGTTAAAAGAAGTGAAAGATGATGTTGCAGAACTTTCGCTTCAAATCGCAGAAAAAATCTTAGGACGCGAATTGACTCCCGAAAATCATGAATCCCTAATCAATCAATATATCGAAGGATTGGGTTCAGTTAATGAAACTCGATAAATTCACAGTGGGAAAACGCTATGGAAAAGCCTTGTTCGAATTGGCGATGGAAGAACAGCGCTTGACAGAAGTTTACCAAGAATTAATGACCTTGCGTCAGATTTATCAGGAGATTCCAACATTCGGTCAGATCGTGACGGATAACCGCTTGGATCTCCATGAAAAAAGACAATTAGTCGATCAATTGCTGAAGGGCTTTGAAGGCTTGGTCAGAAATTTCTTAGAGATCGTTTATGAATATGATCGCATGGATGATCTATTGATGATCATTGACGAATACGAACGTCGTTACGATGAATATCAAGGTCTTGTTCTCGGAACGATCACAACGGCTGTTGCTTTGTCAGCAGAACAAAAAAGCAAAATCGAAAAGCAAATCGCCGATAAGCTTGGGTACAAGCAGGCACAATTGAAAGAAACGGTCGATCCAACGATTTTAGGCGGAGTCATCGTTGAAGCAAATCATCAAGTGATCGACGGTAGTATTAAGAGCCAACTGGATTATCTGCGACAAAAAATCGGCAGATAAACAAGAGATAAGAGGTGAATCGGATGGCCATCAAAGCAGAAGAAATTAGTGCCTTGATCAAAGAGCAAATTAAAAATTATCAGAACGAACTTTCTGTAGAAGAAATCGGTACTGTCACATATGTTGGGGACGGGATCGCCCGTGCCCACGGTTTAGAAAATGCCATGAGTGGAGAACTGCTTGAGTTTTCAAACGGTTCTTATGGGATGGCACAAAACTTAGAATCAAACGACGTCGGGATCATCATCCTAGGTGATTTTGAAACCATTCGTGAAGGAGACAAAGTAAAACGAACCGGTAAAATCATGGAAGTTCCTGTCGGCGATGCATTAATTGGCCGGGTAGTGAATCCATTAGGGCAACCGATCGATGGCTTAGGTCCGATCGAAACAGACAAATCACGCCCAGTTGAAGCAGCCGCACCAGGTGTAATGCAACGGAAATCCGTATCGGAACCAATGCAAACAGGTTTGAAAGCTATTGATGCTTTAGTGCCAATCGGACGCGGCCAACGGGAATTAGTCATCGGTGACCGGAAAACCGGGAAAACAACGATTGCGATCGATGCGATCATCAACCAAAAAGGGCAAGACATGATCTGTATCTATGTCGCTATTGGCCAAAAAGACTCAACGGTTCGTGCACAAGTAGAAACATTACGCCGTTACGGTGCACTTGATTACACGATCGTTGTTTCAGCAGGTGCTTCACAACCAGCACCATTGCTTTACATCGCACCTTATGCCGGGGCAGCAATGGGAGAAGAATTCATGTATAACGGCAAACATGTTTTGATCGTCTTTGATGACTTATCAAAACAAGCAGTCGCTTACCGTGAACTTTCTCTACTTCTACGCCGTCCGCCAGGTCGTGAAGCATACCCAGGGGATGTCTTCTACTTGCACTCTCGTTTATTGGAACGTGCAGCGAAATTAAGTGATGAACTAGGTGGCGGATCAATGACGGCACTGCCGTTCGTTGAAACGCAAGCGGGGGATATCTCAGCCTATATCCCAACCAACGTGATTTCTATCACAGATGGACAAATTTTCTTAGAAAATGACCTGTTCTATTCAGGTGTGCGTCCTGCCGTAGCGGCTGGATTGTCCGTTTCACGGGTTGGTGGTTCTGCACAGATCAAAGCGATGAAGAAAGTTGCTGGAACCTTGCGTTTGGACTTGGCAAGTTACCGCGAACTAGAAGCCTTCACACAATTTGGGTCTGATCTAGATGCTGCGACACAAGCCAAATTAAACCGCGGTCGTCGTACCGTTGAAATCTTAAAGCAAAAACTACATGAACCATTGGCAGTCGAAAAACAAGTCGTGATTCTTTATGCGTTGACGCATGGATTCATTGATAGTGTACCTGTCAATAAACTATTGGACTTTGAAGCAGAATTATTTGAGTATATCGAAGCAAACGCAGCAACGATTTTTGAAACCATTCGGACAACGAAAGACTTGCCAGAAGAAAGCTTGTTAGATGACACCATTAAAGCATTCAAAGATATTTTCATGGCATCCAACAGTTCTCGGGTGACACCGCAAGATAAAATATCGACAATGCAAAACGCATAAAAGAGGTGAGAGAAAATGGCTGCTTCATTAAATGAAATCAAGCAACGAATTGCCTCAACAAAGAAAACCAGCCAAATCACAAAGGCCATGCAAATGGTTTCAGCTGCAAAATTAACAAAATCTGAAGCTCATTCGAAACAGTTTCAAGTGTATGCCAACAAAGTACGTGAAATCGTTACGCATTTGACTGCGCAGCAGCTTTCCGATCTTGCAGGTTCTGGTCCTAAAGATGGTGTGAACTATAACAGTATGTTGGTTAGTCGCCCGGTCAAACGCACAGGCTATATCGTCATCACTTCTGATGGCGGTCTAGTGGGCGGCTATAATAGTTCCATCTTAAAACAAATGATGACCATGCTGGATGAAGACCATGCAAAAGAAGAAGAGTATGTCATGATTGCCATTGGTGCAACTGGCGCTGACTTTTTCAAAGCACGGGGCATCAATTTGGCGTACGAGTTAAGAAACCTTTCGGATCAACCAAGCTTTGATGAGGTACGTAAAATCGTAACATTGGCAACCACGATGTACCAAAACGAGGTCTTCGATGAATTATATGTGTGTTATAACCATCACATCAATTCATTGACTAGCCAATTTCGTGTGGAGAAAATGTTGCCGATATCCGATTTAGATCCTGAAGAAGCCGAAAGTTATGAACAAGAATACTTGTTTGAACCTTCCAGAGAAGCGATTTTGAATCAATTACTGCCTCAATACGCTGAAAGCTTGATTTATGGTGCGATTGTTGACGCAAAAACAGCCGAGCATGCTGCCGGAATGACAGCGATGAAAACAGCAACAGATAATGCCAAAAATATTATTGGGGACTTGACGATCTCATACAATCGAGCGCGCCAAGGAGCGATCACCCAAGAAATTACTGAAATTGTGGCGGGGGCATCCGCGTTAGAATAGTTTCAAGAACGAATGGAGGAATACGAATGAGTTCAGGCAAGATTGTTCAAGTCATTGGTCCCGTTGTTGACGTGGAATTCTCTCTAGACCAATCATTACCAGATATCAACAATGCGTTGATTGTTTACAAAAAAGATGAGCAGAAAACAAAAGTTGTGTTAGAAGCTGCCCTAGAACTTGGCGACGGCGTTATCCGTACGATTGCCATGGAATCAACAGATGGCTTACAACGAGGAATGGAAGTAATCGATACAGGCGCCTCCATCTCTGTTCCAGTTGGGACAGAAACATTAGGACGGGTATTTAATGTCCTAGGCGATACCATCGATTTAGAAGCACCATTTCCTGAAGAGGCAGCCCGCAGTGGGATTCACAAAAAAGCACCTGATTTTGATGAATTGTCAACAAGTACGGAGATCCTTGAAACTGGGATCAAAGTCATTGATTTGTTAGCTCCTTATTTAAAAGGGGGGAAAGTTGGACTTTTCGGTGGTGCCGGTGTTGGTAAAACCGTCTTGATCCAAGAATTGATCCACAACATCGCCCAAGAGCATGGTGGGATCTCTGTCTTCACAGGTGTTGGTGAACGGACACGTGAAGGAAATGACCTTTATAATGAAATGAAAGAATCTGGCGTTATCGAAAAAACAGCCATGGTGTTTGGACAAATGAATGAACCACCAGGTGCCCGGATGCGGGTAGCCTTGACTGGTTTGACATTAGCCGAGTACTTCCGTGATGTGGAAGGACAAGACGTGCTTTTGTTTATCGATAATATCTTCCGCTTCACTCAAGCAGGTTCTGAAGTATCTGCCTTACTAGGTCGGATGCCGTCGGCCGTTGGGTATCAGCCAACATTAGCAACTGAGATGGGGCAATTACAAGAACGGATCACATCGACGAAAAAAGGTTCCGTTACGTCTATTCAAGCCATCTATGTCCCTGCCGATGACTATACAGACCCAGCGCCTGCGACTGCTTTTGCCCATTTGGATGCAACAACCAACTTGGAACGTAAATTGACCGAACAAGGGATCTATCCTGCTGTTGATCCACTGGCGTCTTCTTCTAGTGCGTTAGCACCTGAAATCGTTGGTGAAAAACATTATGAAGTAGCGACTGAAGTACAGCATGCGTTGCAACGTTATCGGGAATTACAAGACATCATCGCCATCTTAGGGATGGATGAACTGTCTGATGATGAAAAAACCTTAGTTGCCCGCGCACGCCGCATTCAATTCTTCTTGTCACAAAACTTCCACGTAGCGGAACAGTTTACGGGACAACCTGGTTCTTATGTGCCAGTTGAAGAAACCATCAAAGGATTTGCAGAGATTCTTGAAGGAAAATATGATGATCTTCCAGAAGAAGCCTTCCGCAGTGTTGGACGAATTGAAGATGTCATTGAAAAAGCGAAAAAAATTGGCTATTAATTAACCAGCCTTGAAGAAAGAGGGGAACCTCATGGATCAATTTTTAACAGTCAATGTGGTGACACCTGCTGGTTTGGTTTACGATCATCACGCGAAAATCGTGGTTGCACGTACGACAGATGGTGAGATCGGTATTTTGCCGCACCATGCCCCAATCATCGTTCCATTGACGATTGATGAAGTCCGGGTCAAACGGATCGATTCAGATACCCATGTCGACTGGGTCGCTGTCAACGGCGGTATATTAGAAGTGCGAGACAATGTTGTCTCGATCGTAGCCGATAGTGCGGAACGTGATCGTGACATCGACGTTTCACGTGCAGAAAGAGCAAAACAGCGTGCAGAACGCCAAATCGAAGAAGCCAAACAAGTCGAAGATATCGACCAGCTTCGGCGCGCAACGGTTGCTTTGCACCGCGCCATCAATCGAATCAACGTGTCAAAACATTCCTAAAAAACAAGGGCATCTTGCCTTTGTTTTTTTGTTTCTTCAAGAAAACGTTTTAAAAACTTTTTAAAGTCTTTTCATGAAGGTTTCAAGAAAGATTATTTTTTATCTTGACATCTTTGTGGTATGATAGGAATGTTCAATTATGAAAAAAGGAGCAGGAAGTATGCAAGTGTATGGAATTGATGCAATCATTCGAATCGTGAGTCATTTAGCGTTCATCTATTTAGCATTTTGGGCATTGCAATCTGTGCGGATCGATGCTTTTTTTAAAGCTTTACGAACGACTCAGATACGAATGGTCATGGTGTTTCTTGCGATTGCATTAGGCTACACCGCCAGTACTTTTTTCCTTGAGTTGATTGCGCTATGTCGTAATTTATTTTTAACAGGTTTTTAAGAATTTCATTAATATATGCAAAAACACCGAATATTATGCTATAATTGGCAAGATTTGTGTGAGTCACTGCATTATTTGGAGGGAACATAAATGGAAGAGATGATCGTTCAAGGTGGTAATCGATTAACTGGAACAGTGAAGATCGAAGGGGCAAAAAATGCTGTTCTACCTATCTTAGCGGCAAGCTTATTAGCGGAAGAAGGAACAACGACATTAACAAATGTACCGATCCTTTCCGATGTATTAACAATGAAAGAAGTGATTCGGCATTTAAATGTCGCAATCGATTTTGAAGAAGAAAACAACACAATGACGATCGATGCGTCACAAGAATTAGCAATCGAAGCACCGTATGAGTATGTGAGCCAAATGCGCGCTTCAATCGTAGTCATGGGGCCTTTGTTAGCCCGTAATGGACATGCCAAAGTGGCAATGCCTGGCGGCTGTGCAATCGGCAAACGACCAATTGATTTACATTTGAAGGGATTTCAAGCACTAGGCGCGCAAATCATCCAAAAAGATGGATACATAGAAGCGATCGCCGATGAGTTAAAAGGCAATAGCATTTACTTGGATTTCCCAAGTGTCGGCGCCACGCAAAATATCATGATGGCTGCCGTAAAAGCTAAAGGCATCACCATCATCGAAAACGTCGCTCGTGAGCCAGAAATCGTTGATTTAGCAAACATTTTGAATAAAATGGGTGCCAAGGTCTTTGGTGCAGGAACCGAAACGATGCGTATTGAAGGTGTCGAACACCTGCATGCTGTAGATCATTCGATCGTGCAAGACCGTATCGAAGCAGGAACCTTTATGGTTGCAGCAGCGATGACTCAAGGAGACGTTATTATTAAAGATGCGATCTCAGAGCACAATCGTCCATTGATTTCAAAATTGATCGAAATGGGTGCAGAAGTGACTGAAGTCGCTGAAGGGATTCGTGTGGTCGGACCAGAACGCTTGAAAGCGACTGATGTAAAAACGATGCCACATCCAGGTTTTCCTACGGACATGCAAGCGCAAATGTCTGCTATTCAATTATTAGCGCAAGGAACGAGTGTTGTGAATGAAACGGTATTTGAGAATCGTTTCCAACATTTAGAAGAAATGCGTCGCATGAATGCCCATGTAAAAATTGACGGCAACGTTGCAGTGATCGAAGGTGGTCATGAATTACAAGGTGCGCTGGTCTATGCGACAGATTTACGTGCCGCAGCAGCGTTGATTTTATTAGGTTTGCGTTCAACGGGACGGACGCGTGTTCGCAATCTAAAATATTTGGATCGCGGCTACTACAAATTCCACGAAAAATTGCAACAATTAGGGGCATCTGTTGAACGAGTTTCTGACGCATTAGAAGAAGTCGTACCAGTTAACGCCTAATAGGAGTAGGAGAGAAAAAAGTGAAGTTGAACCGTTATATTTTAACTAGCTTGATAAAAATTTTAATCGTCATTTTATTAGCTATTTTATTGTTCCTAGCAGGAACGATGATTGGTTATGGAGTGATCGGTGACGGCAGTCCTTTTAAAGTATTCTCTCCAAGTCTTTGGAATCATATCTTTGAGTTTATGAAATAAACCATAACTAGGACTTACGCCACGTGCTGAGTCCTAGTTTTTTCTATCTATCTTTACTGAATCGTACGCTAAAAAGAAAGGCTGGCAAGGAATGAGTAAACTTTTGATCGGCTTTGTTCGTTTCTATCAACGTTTTATTTCCCCATTATTTCCTCCTAGCTGTCGTTATTATCCGACTTGCTCAGGATACATGATCCAAGCCATCCAAGTCCATGGAGCAGCCAAAGGAGGCTTGATGGGGGTAGCTCGTATCTTACGCTGCCATCCCTTTGTAAAAGGCGGAATAGATTACGTACCCCAGACGTTTACTTTAAAACGAAATACGAAAGACAAAGTCAAACCAACGTACCGTTATCGGAAAAGTTAAAAGGAATCAACAGAAATATAAAAAAGGAGCCAAAAAGCCATGATTCGTCCAATCGCCCCTAATGAAGCGTATCCTTGGGCGTTGCTGCTGGATGCAGATCCTGAAAAAGCAGTCGTAGAAAGCTATCTATATAATAGCCAAACACTTGTTTATGAAGAAGCTGGAGAAATGATTGGTGTGTTAGTTTATCAAAATCAAGGCAAGAACTGGGAGATCATGAATGTGGCCGTTTCTCCAGAAAAGCAAGGAATGGGCATCGGTCGTCAATTGCTGCAAGCTGCCGAAGAAGCGATCCTTAGTCAGCACCTCGGGGCAAAACGGCCGATCGTAGTGATAAAAACTGGTAGTCTGCCCTCTGCAGCCTTGACTTTGTACCAAAAGCAAGACTATGTTGAAAAAGAGCGGGTGAAGAATTATTTCACCACCCACTATGTCGAACCGATTTTTGAGAATGGGCAGCAGCTGTTCGATCAAGTGATTTTAGAAAAACAACTCTAATGGATGAAGAGACAGTCTAAGTGAATGAGACTGTTTTTTTCTTGTCCTCGGAAATCGCTTTCTTCAAGCGCCGACTTGCGGTAAAATAGACAGTATCAGAATAATAAAGGATTGAGGGAAAAAAATGGCGATTTTAGTCTTTGATATGGGTGGTTCAGCAGTAAAATATGGCGTCTGGGCACAAGATTCTTTGGTGAGTAAAGGGAAGTTCACTACTCCAAATACTTGGGAAGAAATGAAAGCACAGCTGCAGCAAGTGAGGGCAAGCGTAGATGAAGAGATTGAAGGCGTTGGAATCAGTGCGCCAGGTGCGGTCAATGCCCAAGAACGGCGGATCGACGGCATTAGTGCGATCCCTTATATCCATGGGTTTGATATTTACTCAGAACTCGAAGCAGCGTTTGGGGTACCCGTAACCATCGAAAATGATGCCAATTGCGCTGGGATGGCTGAATTTTATCAAGGAGCGGGCAAAGAGTATCAGCAAGCAGCCTTCGTTGTGATCGGAACAGGCGTTGGCGGTACCCTGTTTCAAAATGGTGAGCTAGTCCGTGGGGCACATTTATACGGTGGCGAATTTGGGTTGATGATCCTAGATCAAGGCAAAACATTTTCGCAACTAGGGACAGCGGTTCAGATGGCCTGGCGGTATTGTGATCGGATCGGAGTGGATCGAACGACGATTACCGGTGAAGAGGTCTTTCAACGTGCAGAAGATGGCGATGCCATTGCGATCGAGGAAGCCAATAAATTTTACAACTATTTAGCACAAGGACTGTTCAGTATTCAGTTTGCTTTTGATCCTGAAGTGATCATTATCGGCGGTGGTGTCAGTGCCAAAAAAGGCTTGTTAGAAGAAGTTGACCAGCGCTTGAAAAAAATGTTGGCGGATCAAGCATTAAATGATTTCGTCCCACTGATCAAGCTATGTGACTATCGCAATGATGCCAATTTAGTTGGGGCGGCGGCAAATTTTCAAGCATTGTATTCACGAAATAGCCGCTAACATGAGGATGTAATGTTTTCAAACGTCCGTTTGAAGAAAAAAGTATCAAATCAAAGCGTATCGGCAGCAAGCAAAGGGGAAAAACCTTTGCTTGCTTTTCTTTTTATCCAAAAATTAGAAAAGCGATTCCATTGTTGCTGGATCAATGTTTTAAAAGCACCATTTTTTATCGGCAAAAAAAATAAATTCTGAATAGGTGAAATATTCTGATAATTCGTTGACATTTCCTAGATTTTTCAGTATATTGGATAACATATTCAGGGGAAGTAAAGGAGAGGAAAATTATGAAAAAGAAATTTGCGTTTTTGTTTGCGAGTTTGTTTTTGTTGACAGCATGTAGCGCTGGACCAACAGGTGGATCAACGGATGGCAGCGGGGCTGCTGAAGGTGGCAATAAACAAGAGGGAGATACCATCAAGATCGGAACCAACTTAGAGTTGTCAGGAGCCGTAGCTGCTTATGGGACGGCTGAAAAAGAAGGAATCGACTTAGCAGTAGAAGAAATCAATGCTGCCGGCGGTATTCTTGGAAAACAAATTGAAATCATTTCGAAAGATAACAAATCAGATAACAATGAAGCTGCGACAGTGGCAGCCAACTTAGCAACCAATGATAAAGTCGTTGCCATTATTGGACCAGCAACTTCAGGTGCCACAAAGGCGGCTTTACCGAATGTGACGAGAGCCCAAGTACCGATGGTCACTCCTTCAGGTACAGATGATGCGATTACTTACACCAGTGGAAAAGTCCAAGAATTTGCGTTCCGTTCTTGTTTCCAAGATAGCTTCCAAGGAACAATCTTGGCAAAATATGCAGCAGAAAATTTGGATGCTTCAAAAGCCGTAATCTTGGGTGATAACTCAAGTGACTACGCAATTGGTTTAACGGAAGCATTTAAAGAAAGTTACCCAGGCGAAATTGTCTTAGAAGATAACTTTACTGAAGGCGACAAAGATTTCCAAGCAGTTCTTACAAGAATCAAAGATGTCGACTTCGATGTCTTGTTCATTCCAGGCTACTACACAGAAGCTGGTTTGATCATCAAGCAAGCGCGAGAATTAGGAATTGATCAAGCAATCATTGGTGCCGATGGATTCGGTGATGAAAAAATGGTTCAAACAGCTGGTGCAGAAAATGTCAGCAATGTTTACTATACCGGTCACTTCTCTACCAAAGCACCAGCAAACGACAAAGTTGAGCCGTTTGTGGCAGCTTTCAATGAAAAGTATGGCAAAGAACCTTCTGCTTTTAATGCGTTAGCCTATGATGCAGTTTACATGATCAAACAAGCAATCGAAGATCAAAACTCAGCAGATTCATTGGCAATTGCAGCTGGTTTGTCTGAACTGAAAGACTTTGTCGGCGTGACAGGTGAAATCACAATGGATGAAAATCATAACCCTGAGAAATCAGCAGTTGTTTTAGGATTGACTGACGGGAAGGAAACCTCAGCAGACACTGTGGAACCTTAAAAACCTGTAGTTGTTTGGCAGTGAAAACTGGGACAGACCTGATGTGTTTGTCTCAGTTTCTTTTCTCTAATGAGAAGAACCATAATAAATGATATTGGAAGTGAGCATATGGAAATGATGATCCAACAATTGATCAACGGCTTGTTTCTAGGCAGTATCTACGCCTTGTTAGCGTTGGGTTATACGATGGTGTATGGCATCATCAAGCTGATCAACTTCGCCCACGGAGAAGTTTATATGATTGGTAGTTTTATCGGTTACTTTTTGATCAATCAATGGCAATTGGGCTTTTTCCCAGCGTTATTCATTTCGATGATCGCCAGTGCAGCACTTGGGGTAACGATTGAATTTTTGGCCTATCGTCCTTTGAGAAATTCCACGCGAATTTCGGCATTGATTACGGCAATCGGGGTTTCTTATTTTTTGCAAAATGTCATGATCTTTTTCTTTTCTGCCAATGTGCGCCCGTTTCCGCAAGCAATCGAACGAAAAACCTATTCCATCGGGTTTGTTCAAGTAAGTAATGTCCAGTTATTGATTTTGGCTGTTTCGGTTACCTTAATGATTCTCTTGCAATTGATCGTGAAAAAGACCCGTATGGGAAAAGCGATGCGTGCAGTAAGTGTTGATGCAGATGCAGCGCGTTTGATGGGGATCAATGTTAATCGAACGATTTCCTTTACCTTTGCCTTAGGCTCGGCTTTAGCTGCAGCTGGCGGGATGCTGATCGGTTTGTATTATAATTCCATTGATCCATCAATGGGGGTCGTTCCTGGTCTGAAGTCTTTTGTTGCGGCGGTTCTCGGCGGGATCGGGATCATTCCTGGTGCAGCTTTAGGCGGCTTTGTGATCGGTTTAGTGGAGACAGCAGCGACAGCGCTTGGTTTTTCTGATTACAAGGATGCTTTAGTGTATGTCATTTTAATAATTATATTGTTGGTTCGTCCAGCTGGGATCCTCGGCAAAAATATCAAAGAGAAAGTGTAGGTGGCAGAAATGAAAAAGAATTTACGTTACAACTTAATCTGGCTCGCTCTGGCAGCTATTCTTTATTTTGGATTATTTGCAGCCTACAATGGTGGAATGATTAATTTGTTCTCTGATGCGATCATCGTCAATATCGGAATCAATATCATCTTGGCAGTCAGTTTGAATCTAATCATCGGCTTTTCAGGGCAATTCTCCTTAGGACATGCTGGGTTTATGGCAATCGGTGCTTATGCTGGCGCGATCCTGTCGGCAAGCAATCCAACCTTTGGCGGCTTTTTAACTGGTTTACTAGTGGGGATGCTGGTTTCAGGTGCAGTCGCATTAGTGGTTGGGATTCCGACCCTCCGTTTAAAAGGCGACTATCTAGCGATCGCTACCCTAGGTGTGGCAGAGATCATTCGGATCTTGTTGGTGAACCTACGAGGCTTGACCAATGGTCCTGCTGGAATTTTCGGATTGCCCCAATTCAGTAATTGGCAGATCGTCTTTCTCTTTGCCGTTCTATCGATTCTTGTCGTTTCAAACTTTATCCATAGCGGACCAGGCAGAGCGACTTTAGCGATTCGGGAAGATGAGATCGCTGCAGAATCGATGGGGGTCAACACAACGAAATACAAGGTAATTGCGTTTGTGATGGGGGCAGTGATGGCAAGCATTGCTGGTACCCTTTATGCCAGCTATCAGCAGTCGGTTTTCCCACGAGATTACGGTTTTATGAAATCGATCGATGTGTTGATCATCGTCGTTTTTGGAGGGCTTGGGAGTACCACAGGAGCGGTTGTTTCGGCAGTAGTGCTAGGAATCTTAAACATGTACTTGCAAGGCTTCTCTGATTTGCGCATGATCATTTATGCATTGGCTTTGATCATCATCATGATCTTTAAACCAAGCGGACTTTTAGGGACCTGGGAATTCTCCGTAAAAGGACTGTTGGACAAATTTAGAAAAAAGGGGGATGACAACGATGCCTCTATTAGAAGTTAAAAGCTTAACGAAAAACTTCGGTGGTTTAGCTGCTGTTTCTCATGTAGACCTCCATCTAGATACCAATGAGCTGGTCGGGTTGATTGGACCAAACGGTGCCGGCAAGACAACGCTCTTTAACCTCCTGACAGGTGTGTATGAGCCTAGTGAAGGCGAAGTGCTTTTTGAGACCCAAGGTAAGCCAAAACGTTTAAATGGCGTGAAGCCTTATAAAATCGCGGATTTAGGCCTTTCAAGAACCTTCCAAAATATTCGCTTGTTTAAAAACTTGACCGTAATGGATAACGTCTTGATCGCTATGAACAGTAAGCATAAAGAAGGACTACTGACGAGCATCTTGCGTTTGCCAAAATATTACAAAAACGAAGAATCCATGAAGAAAAAAGCCTTAGAGCTGTTACGGATCTTTGATATGGATGGCAAAAGCCAAACGTTAGCGAAAAATTTGCCTTATGGCGAGCAACGCCGTTTAGAGATCGTACGCGCATTGGCTACAGAGCCAAAAATTTTGTTTCTTGACGAGCCGGCAGCGGGGATGAATCCTCAGGAAACAACAGAACTGACAAAGCTGATCTATAAGATCCAAAAAGATTTTCAATTGACGATCCTCTTGATCGAGCATGATATGAGTTTGGTCATGGAAGTGTGCGAACGGATCTATGTACTGGAATACGGGCAAGTCATCGCCCACGGTGAACCAGAAGAGATCAAAAACAATCCACGGGTAATCGAAGCCTATCTAGGAGGAGAAATCTGATGCTGGAAATTCAAAATTTAAGTGTTCACTACGGCATGATCCAAGCAGTTCATGATGTTTCCTTCCACGTCAATCAAGGAGAGATCGTTTCGCTGATTGGTGCCAATGGTGCCGGAAAAACCACGATTTTACGGACGATTTCTGGATTGATCCGTCCTTCAAAAGGCTCCGTCACTTTTGAAGGAAAGCAAATTGAGAAAGAAGCACCGCAAAAAATCGTCGCAAACGGCTTGTCGCAGGTGCCAGAAGGGCGGCACGTCTTTTCCGGTTTGACGGTTCAAGAAAACTTAGAGATGGGCGCCTTCTTGCGTAAAGACAGTGGTGTCAAAGAAGACTATGAACAAGTTTACCGCAAGTTTCCTGTATTGAAAGAACGCCTCTCGCAAGATGCGTCGACATTATCTGGCGGTGAGCAGCAGATGTTGGCAATGGGGCGGGCATTGATGTCAAAACCGCGCTTGCTTTTGCTGGATGAGCCATCGATGGGCTTGGCGCCAATTTTTATCAAAGAAATTTTTTCCATCATTCAAGAAATCAAGCAGCAAGGAACGACTGTGCTGCTGATCGAACAAAATGCGAAAATGGCTTTATCGATTGCCGATCGCGGCTATGTATTAGAAACCGGGAAAATCGTTTTAGAAGGTACTGGAGAAGAATTACTAGCAAGTGATGAAGTAAGAAAAGCGTATCTAGGAGGCTAAACAATGAGCGTAAGTGATTTTATGACGAAGACGGTCGTCACCGTCGATTCGCAGACACCGATCTTTGATGCAGTAGATTTAATGAAGCAGCACGATATCCACCGTCTGCCCGTCGTTGACGATGGTAAATTAGTAGGGTTGATCACAGAAGGAACGATCGCTGAAGCAACTCCCTCAAAAGCGACAAGCTTAAGCGTTTATGAAATGAACTATCTCTTAAATAAAACGACTGTCGCTGATATTATGTTGAAAAAAGTGACCACGATTGAACCAGATGCACTATTAGAGGACGCCATTTCCGTCATGCGTAGTGAAAACGTGGGGGTTTTACCAGTCATGGATGATGATGCCTTAGTGGGAATCATTACCAACAATGATATTTTCGATGCCTTTTTGAAAATCACTGGGTACCACGATGGTGGAACACGAGTGTCCATTGAGATCACGGATGACCATGTGGGTGTTTTAGCAGACGTGACGAAACTCCTTGCCGATCATCAAATGAGTATTTTGACGATTGTGGTAAATCGGATGGCACTAAAAACAGTTGTTGAGATCCAAGTAGAATCACGGCAAGTCGCAGCAATCGAGAAAATTTTAAGCGAAGCAGGCTATACCGTGACGAGTGCTGTCTTGACGAACCAGAAGTGATCTAAGAAAAAGTAGCTGATCGTAAAGATTGGCTACTTTTTTTATTTCCAGAAGAGATTTTCTTTTTCTTTTGCTGGTTTTCTGTTAAAATAGGAAGGTGCTGTAAAGAAAGAGGTGCAACCATGTCTAAGAAAAATAAAGATATCGAAGTACGTATTGAAGAAACAACAAAAGCCATTCATGGCAAAGACTATACCGTCAATGAATTATTCATCGGAAAAAAACGCATTGGTGAGATTTTAACAACTGGACCGAAAGAATTTCAAAGCTTTTTAGGGGATGAAGATCTAGGTTCAAGCAGAAGTTTAGAAGCTGCGATCGAGATGATTATTCGCCAATGGAATTTACATGAATAATTTCTAGAAAAATTTACTTTTTGCTCTTGCAATTTGTTATCTTTTTCGGTATTATAACTATTGTCAGGTTTGAGAAAAATCTTTTGGAGGAGTAGCGAAGTGGCTAAACGCGACGGACTGTAAATCCGTTCCTTAGGGTTCAGTGGTTCGAATCCACTCTCCTCCACCATTATTGGGGTATAGCCAAGCGGTAAGGCAACGGACTTTGACTCCGTCATGCGTTGGTTCGAATCCAGCTACCCCAGTCAGATGAATACGCAAAAAAAACAGCAAGTAGTCTTGCTGTTTTTTTTTCGTTATTTAACCATTATTTTTTTGGTTTAAGGAAGGGCTATAAGTTGAAGATTTTTTTTATTTGCGATACGCTAGTAGTAAAGTATTCGGGAGATGAAAACACATGAAATTTAAACTGAATCTAAAAGAAAAAGTAACGGAAGTTGCCGAGCATGTCTATGACGTTGTCAAAAAGGAAGACTATGCGATTCGTGTGGCTCCAAAAGGAATCAAAGTAACAAAACAGCGTAAGACAAAAGACACGATCAAATGGCGCGCAAAAAATCATTGATACGAATCACGGAAACATTTTTTTATTAAAGGATCCACCTTGAGAAGCACTTGTGCACAGCACGGTGCTTTTTTTGTTTTCTTGAAAAAATAAAAATGAAGAAATAATTATTGATAGTTTACTAATTCGTCAGCTTGTCATCACCGATCGTTTTGCATATTTTGTTATATTATTATAGGCTGTTTTTTTCTTATTGAATTTAAATAATCAAAAAATAAAATATTTTGATGTAAATTACCTTGTTTAAGGCGATAATTTATCAATTTTCGAGATAAAATAGGGAGGTTATTTGCACAAATTATAAGTTTTATATTGAGTATCTGTTATCATATGGTACTATTACTTTATAACTGAAGCGCTTACAGATGGATTTAGTATATTCGGAACCCAATAATTAGATCAAAATGAATAATAGCAGAGTGTATCTTTTCTGGTATTGCAGCGAAAATTAACAACCTAAGAATCAAAGAGAGAGTTTAAACAATGTACCACAGTGAGTAAAAAAATTATGAGAATTTTCCGATAACAATTTAAAAACGACGGCTCGTTAACATGTATCGTTTCTCAGCGTTACGATTAGAGGGTGAAGGAAAAGACTCTGGTTAAACGTTTACGTAATACGTACGTAAACGTTTAACTAAAAAAGATTGCCTAGCGCTTAAGGAAAGTTGTCCCATTTCCATTAAGAAATAAAAGATAAAATAAAATTGAGGAGTGTTTTGTATGAAAAATAGCAAAATAGTAAAGTCGGTCTGTTTGTTCTCCAGTGTATTTATTTTGGGAGCGTGTAGTAACTCGGATGATCAAGAAACCATTGGTTCTGGAAATCATGCAACACAAGGGGAAGAAGGGATTCCTGCCTGGCAAGAAGAAGAGATCGATCTGGTTTTTGCCAGCCGCTATTATGGGGAAGAAAATAGCGAAAATCCAATGTGGTTAAATATCGAGAAATTTATGGAGAAGTATCCGAACGTCAATGTTATTCGTGATGCGCAATTTGCCAATGGTGAAAATGGAAACTTTGAACAATTGGAAATGCTGAATGCCCGTGCACAAGACAATGACTTACCTGACATTTATTTTTCGCCGATGTCTGCTGAAGTTTACGATCGTGAATTTACGCTTGATTTAACCCCTTATTTAGAAGCAGATGATGAAGCGCAATGGATCTCTGAGAACGCAATGGAGTTTTTACGTACTTATGACGGAGAAGAAATCTATGGCTTGGCATGGCAGTCTGTTTCTCAATATGTGTTAGTCAATACACGGCTCCTAAGAGAAAACAACATTGCGATTCCAGACTACAACTGGAGTTATGAGGAGTACGAAAATCTTCGAAGTGAAATTGCAGTTCTAACACCAAACAGCCCAATCTTTCCAGGTGTTGTCGGATTTGGTGAAATAGGTCCAAATTACTTTGATGATATTCCCAATGGCTGGAAAGGATTCAATATTGAAACAGAACGCTGGGACTTAGCTAGTGCAACTAATTTTGGTGAATATTATGAGCGATTTGCCCGCGAGGCAATCGAAGGGTTGCATTTTTATGATCTGAGCGAAGAGGAAAGAGTAGCAAAAGTCGGCAACTTGAGTTGGGCGTTTGGTGATGGCTTGCAAGTGTTAGATAGTGGCTGGTTATGGGCGTTAAGTGGCGATGTTTCTGAATTGATCGAAACGCGGGATATGGAGATCGATATTTACCCAATGCCTACTGCTCCTCGTGGTGAAACCTATATTCCAGGTTACTATGATACCTTCAGTATCTCTAGTCAGTTAGAAGATGATCCTGTGAAGGCACAGGCGGCATTTGAGCTCTTGAAATGGTTGACTTATGGCGAGGAAGGGTTGCTGTCAAGATGGGCATTGATCGATGAATATTCAGGTCTCCCAGAAGATGCACCACTACGAGCGGAAGATCGCTTGATGGACTTTATTCAAGGATGGCCAATCACAACCAATCCAACGGTACTAGCAAATCATCCATTGGTAAAAGGCTTCGATGAAGAGAGCGGATTAGCAAACTACAATTTTGCTGCTTTTAAAGAAGAAGCATTCCAACAACAGCTTTCAAATCCAGTGGCTTACCCAAGACAGATGCCTGGATTCTCTAATGTTCAAGGGGATGTCGATCCTTGGGAAATCATGCACCAAATCAAAGATGAAGGTGTTCGCTACAGTGACATTGCAAGCGAATGGGATCGCAGAATCAATGAACAGATCGAAGAATACTTACGACAATACAATCGATGATCACTATAGTCAATACCTACCTTGTTATGGTCATTGGAACCATAACAAGGTTTCCTTGCATCAAAAAATGAGTGATAGGTTGGGATGCTATGACGAAGAAGAAAAATAGAAGGACGGTCAAAATCGCCTGGTCGATCGTAGTAACGATTGCGATTGTATTCGCAGCAGCTCTTTCTTCCCAAAACGATAGTGGAGGGGAGCAAGAAGCACAGGGGAATGAAGTAAGGGCTACTGAAGAAGTAATGGCTTTCTCCTATGAAGCGGACCACTATTATGCGATTGCGATGAGGCGAGCGAAAGAAGGGCTTGAGATTCCCCTTGAGGAAGTGACCAATCAAGCGCCAGAACGCACAGGTGGCGAATTAATTCCTCCTTCTCAGAGTAAAAACTATGAGGGACATATCACCAGTATTCAAGCTGGGGACAAAATAGTATTTGACATCAATGTGCCAGTCAGTGGTTTGTATGAAGTGTGGATGGATTATCGTGTAGATGAGCAAACATTTTTAAATCCAGAATTGTCATTGAGAATCAACGACACCAGTCAATTTAATGAGATGAATGCATTGACGTTGCCGCTACAATGGCAGCAAACAAATGATGAAGCCGCTATTCAATTTGACCGTTATGGCGATCAGCTTCAAGTACGATCAGAACTAGCTGGGGAGTGGGCGCAACAACCATTGAAAGACCCAAATCATTTTTTTGCAGAACCATTGAAGTTTGAACTTGAGCAAGGCGCGAATACCTTTTCTTTTGAGGTAAATGAAGGGGTTCTTTTACTAGGAGATATCATTATCAAGAATACGCAACAATCGATTCCCTCGTACGAAGAATATCTTGCGTTGTATGAAGGAACATCAAGTCAAAATGAACAACAATTGTTGACGATCGAGACGGAAGCGCCTTTGACAAAAAGTCGCAGAAGTATTCGTGGGCAATATCTCCGAAACCCAGCATTGAGCCCTTATGACTATCAAACTCGATTATTGAATGTATTAGATGGTGCTTCTTTTTCAGAACCCGGAGACAAGGTGACGTATCTTTTTGATGTAGAAGAGAGTGGTTTTTATCAGATCACCTTCCAGTATTTACAAAATATGAATAACGGTATGCCTGCTAGAAGACGAATCGAGTTGAATGGCGAAGTTCCATTTGAGGAAATGAGTACCTACACTTTTGATTACGCAAATAAGTGGACGCATGAAACCCTAAGTGATACTGAGGGGAACGCGTATGTTTTTTATTTAGAAGAGGGACAGCACACGATGTCTCTTACGATTGATAGCACGTTAGTAGCAGCACCCTATCATGAATTGCTTGCATTACTGGGAAAAATGGATGCCATTGGTGCAGAAGTTGTGCGCTTGACGGGTGGTTTGGTCGATCGTCAAAGAGACTGGCGGATCGAAACTTATTTTCCAGAACTCAAAGCTTCATTAGCAGAGATCCTAGAGGGATTAGAAACACAAAAAGAAGTGCTTATCGATTTATTTGGCAACGAAAAATTGCCCATTTTAACTGAATTAGCCGTGGCTATCTCAATGGTAGAGAGTTTCTATGAACAGCCTGATACTTTGCCGCATTATTTGACCCGTTTTAATCAAGGGTATTCTTCGGCATACGGAAGGATTCAATCTGTTCTGCCAACATTGATCACTAGTCCGTTATCAATGGATCGCATTTTCATCCACGATGCCAATGCGGAATTACCAAGGGAACGAGCTGGGATCTTTACTACAGCCTTTGAAGGAGTTAAGGCATTTATTTATACCTTCATCAATCCAAGATATAGGCAAGTCAATGAAACTGAGGGAGAAGCAATTGAGGTCTGGGTCAATCAATCACGATTGAACTTGGAGATCATCCAGCGACTGGTTGATGAAGAATTCACACCAAAAACAGGAATCCAAGTGAACTTATCTTTGTTACCAGATGAACAACGAATCATTTTAAATAATGCTGCAGGAAGTGTACCAGATGCTGCTCTCAGTGTCAGTCATGGGATGCCGTTTGAGCTGGGTTTGCGAGGGATCATCGAGGATCTTAGTGCATTGGAGGGATTTGACCAGCTTACTGCTGATTACAATCCGAATTCCTTTACGCAATACATCTATGATGAAGGCGTCTATGCGATTCCAGAAACGCAAACCGTCAAACTGCTATATTATCGCAAGGACCTATTGGAGATGATCGGAGAAGAGCCGCCACAAACTTGGGAAGAAATGATCAGTATCATTCCTTTGTTGCAAAGATACGATATGAATATCTATATTCCTTTAGGATCAGATAGCTCACATAAAGGTTTCGACACGACGACACCTTTTATTTATCAATACGGCGGCAGACTGTTTGATGACACAGGGAGTCAAACGGAGATTCATTTAGGCGGTGCCTATGAAGCGTTTGATTTTATGACTAGTCTATTTACGGTCTACAATATGCCCTTGACTACTGCACAATTTTATCAGAGCTTTCGGGATGGGAAAACGCCGATTGGGATCGGTGATGCGAACCTGTATGTGCAATTAAAACACGCAGCACCTGAAATCGCTGGACAATGGGGGATGATCCCAATTCCTGGTATAGAAAATGCAGAGGGAGAAATCGAGCGATGGGACCCTACCTATGGTTCTGCATCGATCATTTTTAGCGATAGTGAGAAAAAAGCAGAAAGCTGGTCATTCTTACAATGGTGGAACAGTAGCGAAACACAGGCGACGTTCTCCTATGATCTGCAGGCGACCTTGGGGCACCAATTCCTTTATCTGCCCGCTAATCTAGAAGGGTTCAAAGCAAGCGCTTGGCCGCAAGAATCAAAGCAAGTGATTTTAGACCAATGGCAATGGATTCAAACCACAGGCAGAGTTCCTGGAGATTATATTGTTGAAAGAGAGCTAAGCAATGCTTGGAACAAAGTAGTTTTAGATGGGGAAAATCCACGAATCGCCATTGATCATGCCGTCGGGATTATCGATAAAGAGTTGGAAAGAAAATTGAGGGAATTTGGGTATATCCAAGAAGATGTCTTGGTCCGACCTTTTAATGTCCCCGTATTAGAAACAATTGAAAGGTGGATACCAAGTCATGATGGGGATAACTAAATCAAGTCAAAAGACAACGAAAAAAGAGCATCGCTGGCTAGATCGTCTGTTGAATTCATCGTTTCTCTTTCTTTCGCCTTATGCACTATTATTCGGTTTACTGATTTTATTGCCTGTTTTAGTCGCTTTTATTTTATCCTTCACCTATTTCAATACCGTTCAATTTCCAGAATTTATTGGTTTTCAAAACTATATTGATTTGATCATGGGGGATACGATCTTCTTGCAAAATGCACTGATGAATACGATCTTGTATGGGGTGATCGTCGGTCCAGTAGGCTATATGTTGGCTTTTTTCCTCGCGTGGAATATCTCGCAAGTCACGCATCGGATGCGAACCATATATACGGTGATCATTTACTCGCCTTCAATTACGGGCTCTATTATGATGGGGACGGTTTGGCGCGTTTTATTCAGTGGCGATGAGACTGGCTACTTGAATCATTGGCTTTTAGAATGGGGGATCGTTCGAGAACCGATTCAGTTTTTACAGCAGCCTACGATTTTATTTGTCATTATGATTTTTATCGGGATTTGGAGTAGCATGGGAGTCGGCTTTTTAGCCATGTTAGGTGGTCTATTGAACATCGATCGTTCACTTTATGAAGCAGGAAGTATTGATGGTGTGAAAAATAGATGGCAAGAAGTTTTCTTTATTACAATTCCTTCTATGAAACCTCAAATGTTGTTTGGGGCAGTCATGGCCATCGTTGGCACGTTTAACACCGCTGGATTGGCGGCGGCTTTGAGTGGTGGAAATCCACCCCCGCAATATTCCGGTTGGTTGATCGTTGATCATGCGCAAGACTTTGGCTTTACACGGTATGAGTTAGGCTATGCGTCAGCCGTCACAGTTGTGCTATTACTTATTGTGATCCTATTTAATCGTGTCAGCTATAAGCTGTTTAGTGAAAACTAAAATTATTATCTAGAGAGTGGTGAAAAGATGTCGAGTCCCGTTAAAGTGAATCCACAACGATTTCATAAAGACCAAATGAAGATCCACGTACTTTTGATCTTCGTTTCACTGATCATGGGGTTACCAGTGATCTTTATAATTAATCATGCATTTAAACCATTTACCGAGTTATTTGCTTATCCGCCGACTTTTTTTGTTCGGCAGCCTACATTAGAAAATTTTCAGCTCTTGACCAATTTTTCCAATCAATCCGGTATCCCAATGAGCCGTTATTTGTTCAATAGTTTATTCGTAGCGTTCACGTTGATTGTCTTGACGTTGTTGATCAGCTCCTCCGCTGCCTTTGCACTATCTAAGCTGCATTTTAAAGGCAAGAAGACCTTTAACAAAATCAATACTTTGGCGCTTATGTTTGTTCCTGTTGCGGTGGCGATCCCGCGGTTTTTGATCATTGTTCAATTAGGACTTTACAATTCGATTTGGGCACACATTATTCCAATGTTAGCAATGCCTGTCGGTTTGTTTTTATTGAAGCAGTTTATTGACCAAATCCCAGATTCCTTGATTGAAGCAGCCAAAATGGATGGGGCAAGCTTTGCTCGAATTTATTGGAGTATCATCATGCCGATGATCAAGCCCGCGCTGATCACGGTTTCATTACTGACGTTTCAGTCGGTGTGGGGCAATGTAGAAGCTTCCGCTATTTTTATGGATAGTGAAGCCATCCGAACGCTTCCTTTTTACATGTCGACTCTTTCTTCACAAACTGGAAATGTTGTCGCTAGTGCAGGAGTGGAAGCGGTCGGGGGACTCATCATGTTTGTACCGAATTTGTTATTGTTTATCATTTTGCAAAATAAAGTCATGAATTCGATGGCGCATACGGGGATCAAGTGATATGAAAAAGAAGACGATGCTTATTTTATTGGCGCTGCTCTTGGCAACTTTAGTACCGGAATCAGTTCTTGCCCAAGAAGTACCATATTTCACCTTCACTACAGATAGTGAAAATTACTTTCTACGGACGCAAACGGCCTATACACCTGTAAAAGAAATCACCACCTTTGATGGGCGATCCTTTGTCGAACCTAATCATGTTTTCGTTGATCGCGAAGACAATGTGTACATTTCTGATACAGGGCTGAATCAAGTCATCATTCTTGATAAAGAACTGTCCTATCAAGGAACTTTAGCTAGCGAAGAATTGGTTGAAGTGCAAAGTACTTTCGTCACAGATGAGATTATTTACGCAGTAGATACGAGCCAAAATAAAATCTTTTTATATGACAAAGAGACGCATGAATTCTTACAAGAAATCGGTACGCCAGACGCACCCGTATTCAATGAAGGTTACCCTTTCTTACCGACGCATCTAGCGGTCGACATGCGAGGAAACCTCTATATTCGAGGCTCTGAATCAAGCAACGGCTTGATCATGCTGAATCGCGCTGGAGAGTTCGTTACCTTCTTTGGTGCCAACCCTTTAAATGTTCCACTGTTAGATCAGATTCGTTCTTTCTTTTTAACAGAAACGCAGCAACAAGCAATGGAAACTGTTTTTCCAAATATTATCGCTGATGTGAGTATCGATCAAAAAGGATTTGTTTATACGGTGACTTCTTCATTGGCAGCGGGAGCGATAAAAAAGTTTAATGTCGCAGGAACCAATTATTTTCCGGATGATCTGTTGGGGGAATTTAATATGGAAAGTATTTGGGTCGGTCAACAAGACAGCGTCTATGCCGTTTCCTCAGATGGCTGGATCTATGAATATGATGCGCAAGGACAGTTGCTCTTCGTGTTTGGAGGCAATGATGTGATCTCTAGTCGTTTCGGGATTTTAAGTCGTCCTACGAGTATCGCAGCTACCTCAGACAATGAACTGATCATCGTCGATCAAGGAGCATCTTCCTTGGTAAAGTATGAACGTACTCGTTTTACAGAAGCGGTTCATCAAGCCATGAGTAGTTATCAGCAAGGGGAATACCGAGTGAGCCAAGAGCTTTGGGCGTATACCTTGAATTATAATTCCGTTTTCGATAACGCACGGATTGGATTAGGCAATGCCTATTTACGAGAAGGTGACGCTCAGTCAGCTTACCAGGAATTTATGAGTGCTGAGTTTACCCCCGGAATATCGGCGGCTTTTTGGGAAATTCGGCAAGATTGGCTGAGTGCTAATTTAAATGCCTTGTTTGTCCTGATGATGATTGGCTTTCTCCTATGGAGCATATGGCGATTGTTAAAGAAATTTAGTCGCCGTTCTCTTTCGTTAAGTCACAAACTTCAATGGGTGAAAAAGTACAAACTTGTCGATAATTTCTTGTTTATTTTTGAGTTTCATCAAGCGATTTTTGATGGAATCTATACGATCAAACGTCGCAATCGGGTATCAGTGTTTTTCTCTATGATTCTCTTTTTTCTCTATATTGTTTTGTTTCTGAGCTATCATCAATGGACAAATGTAATTTTTGTAGCAAACAATCAATATCTATTATATGAACTAGCACTCCTCATTTTTATAGTCTTATTATGGGTAGTATCAAATTATTTGATTTGCTCGATCAATGATGGGGAAGGTACATTTATCCAAAGTGTCAATGGAACTGCTTATGCGATGACACCACTATTATTTGTTTTTCCAGTCGTTATTCTTTTGAGTAATGGTCTTACCTTAGAACAAAGTGTCTTTTTCTACCTTCCACAAGCAGTTACAGGACTTTGGATCTTATTTCTACAATTTTTTGTGATCAAAGATCTTCACAACTATGACGTAGGCGAGACGTTTTCGATCATCTTTAAAAGTATTTTTACCATGTTGATTATTGGGCTATGTGTATTTGTCCTGTACACATTAGGTAGCCAGCTTGTCAACTTTATTCTAGATGTGATAACTGAGGTGAGTGCCCGATGAATAAAAAATGGCTGACTTATATACTAATTTTACCAGTAATTGCTTTCCTAGTTGTTTGGCTGATCAGTCCGAAAGAAGAAAAGCCCAGAATCGAGCCGATAATGAACGATTTTCAGGCAGTGACAGTTAACACAGCAGCAAAAGCTTCTGAGGAAAGCTATGATGTACCGTCTGAAATTCCAGCTTCTTTTCGGTTAGTAGCTGAAAATGAGCAACTGATGTTGTATGTCGAAGAAGAGACGGCGGCTATCATCGTCTTTGACAAGGTGAACGGCGAGCAATGGACTTCCTATGACTATCAAGCAGATTATGTTGAGATGCAATATAGTCAAGAAATCGTCAATTATATCAAGTCTGGTGTTTCAATCGTTACGTATGATCGCGCAACACCAGGACGACGGACACTCATGGATTCGGGTGTCACGAAAGAATACCAGTTTCACGAGAGTGGTTTTGTTGCCAGTATTGATTTTACTTCACAAAAGATTCGTTTTGAATTGAAGGTTAGTATTCAAGGTGGCGATCTTCTTGTTCATATTCCCAAGGAAAGTGTTGAGGAGTACAATGAGCATCTCTGGCAGCCAGGAAACAATAATATTTCACTGAATCAACTGATCTTGTATCCATTTTTCGCTAGTACAGAAGGTGAAGAAACAGGTTATCTAGTTGTACCCGATGGTCCAGGGGCAATCATTCGCCTAGATGAGACCCCAAGATCTCTGGTCGGGTATTCTGCCCCTGTTTATGGCTTAGATCAGGGGTATGAAGACAATCCTCGAGGAGGCGCCTACCCGTCAAAGCCAATTGAGCTTTTGACGTTACCGATCTATGGTGTGATTAAAGAAGAGAACACCGCTGGCGTGTTAGTTATTTCTGAAAACGGAGAAAGCTATGCCACGTACAACTATCGACCCAAAAATACGGATACACATTTTTATCAATCCTATTTTACTTATACCTATCGTACCGCTTATTCACAATTTCAAAGTCGGATCAATGAAGATCAACATATCTTAGGCTTTCAAGAACTTCCCAATGATTTTGATGTCGTGCAACGCTATGTTTTCTTGCGAGAAGATGAGGCGAATTATGTTGGTCTGGCAAAAAGTTATCGAAGCTTTATTGAACAGGTTGGAGAGACCAAAGAAAAAGCGACACCTGTTCAATCGATGCCTGTGAAAGTTGATTTCTTAATGAATGAAGTAAAGCTGGGAAATTTGGGGATTGAGGAGGTAGCGCTGACAGATCATCTGCAAGCACAAGCAATCACAGAGCAATTACTAGAAAGTGGCATCGATCAGTTAACGGTCACTGCTAAATCGTTTTTACAAGATCGCTGGGCATATGGCATTGGCCCGCAAAAAGACCTAAAGAATAACCAAGACTTTCAAGCGCTGTTGGCAACCTTTGATGAGTATGAGATCGCTTTCAACTTTTATGTGGATTATACGAAATCTTATCATAATGCAAGCAATCAGCAAACGTATAAATTAAATAGGAACGATTTTCAGTTTTTTGATCCAGAAAAGGCAACCCTCAATTATATGAATAGTCCTTACTCCTATGCTTCATCATTAGAGAAGGACTTAACGACACTCGCTGAGCTTGAGGGCGTGAGTCTGGCTTTGGCTGGTTTCGATCAAAACTTGTTTACTTTTTTTGAAGACCGCCAGATCCATAGCAGCCTGGTGACGATGACAAGTGTCAAACAGTTGCTTGAGCGATTGGAGGAAGCTGAGGTAGCAGCCAATATGTATCGACCAAATGCGTATCTTTTCCCTTACCTCGATGATTATTATGATACGCCTATCTATTCTTCAGGGTTTGTTTTTATTGATGAAACGATTCCATTGTTGCAACTGATTTTAAGTGGACAAGTTGAGATGTATGCCACCTATCTGAATAGTGTTTCCCATGACCAAGATACCCTTTTGCGACTGATCGAATTTGGTGTTTATCCTGCATTCGTCTTGACGGGGGAACCAGCATACAAAATGAAAGGTACCGGTGCGAGTGCAATCACTGTTTCTGAATATGAGTATTTAGCAGAACGAATCACCTTTTATTATGAGGCAATGAACGAAGCCTTGGCAGGTGTCAGAGGAAGTGAGATGATCGGCCATCAACGCTTAGCAGAGGGGGTTGTTCAAGTAACCTATGCTAATCAAAAGACACTAACGATCAATTATAATGAAACGACCTTTGATACAGGGGAAGTCACAGTAGAAGGAAAGGGGGTCGTTGTTCGATGAAATTAACCATGCAAAAGAAAAAGAAGTTAACAGGGTTGCTTTTTGTCAGTCCTTGGATCATTGGGTTTCTGACGTTAGTCGCCTATCCGCTTAGTCGAACGATCTTCTTTAGCTTCCATAACGTCTCCTACGGGATTCGTTCAGGCTGGCGTTATAATTGGGTCGGTTGGGAGAATTATGACCGAATCTTGTTTCAAGATATTGACTTTGTGATCGCCTTGCAAGACTTTTTTGTGGCTACCTTATTTCAGGTACCTGTGATCATCGCCTTATCCGTGATTATCGCCATGCTATTGAACCAAAAAATCCGTGGTAATTGGTTCTTTCGTCTGATCTTTTTTCTACCTATTATCATCTTAAGCGGCAAACTGATGACCATGATCAGTGAGTATGGTGGAACAGGAATTGTGGCGAATCTCGTGATTCTCGATATTTTAGAACTTTTTATTCCTTCACAAGCGGTTGTTCTACTGATTGCAGAGCTATTTGAAATGATTGCGCAACTGCTATGGTATTGTGCAGTTCCAGTATTGATTTTTCTAGCATCCTTGCAAAATGTCAACCCGAGTATCTATGAAGCTGCATCGATCGACGGCGCCTCTTCTTGGGTCAGTTTTTGGAAAATCACTTTACCGATCATTTTTCCGTTGATCAATGTCGCTGTCGTGTTTATAGTCGTTTTTTTAGCAAATTTCGAAGCAAATCCAATAGTTTCCATTATATTAGAATCCACTTATGACGGGGCTAGAAGAGAAGGCTATGCATCAGCGATCGCTATATTGTACACATTGTTCCAATTTTTAATGATTGGTATTTTGTATACGATCATAAAAGAGCGCAAGAAAAGTAAGGCGGGTTAGGAACATGATGATACGACGAAGAGGAAATACCCATAGAATGAAAAAAATGATACTGGGAACGAATGTTACAAATGGTTTACTAGGGAAAATCGCCATATATGCAATCTTGATCGTGCTGAGTTTTGTCTTTATCTTTCCCTTGATCAATATGATAACGGTTGGATTGATGTCAAATTTAGATTTGGCAGATCACTCGATCGAATGGATCCCTTCAGAATTTTATTTAGAAAATTTTCGTCTGACCTGGCGAGCGTTGCGACTGCCAGGGAGTTATTTCACTACTGTGCTGGTTGCAGGGGTCTCCACCGTGTGCTTGATGCTCTCATCTTCGCTGATTGCGTATGGCTTAGCTCGCTTTCAAGTTCCCTTCAAATTTCTGATCTTTTCATTGCTTTTATTTACCTATCTAGCACCCAAAGTATTGTTTTTTATTCCGCGATACCAACTCTTTACTACGTTTGGGTTAAGTGGAAATATGGGTGCGTTGATCTTCCCAGCTCTAATGGGGCAAGGGGAACAAGCAGCTTTATTTATTTTGATCTTCTATCAATTTTTCAAAATGATACCAACGGCATTAGAAGAAGCCGCCTTTCTAGATGGTGCAGGAGCCTTTAAGACGTTTTATAAGATTGCGTTACCGATGGTGAGACCTGCATTTGTAATTGTCGGGATCTATGCTTTTGCGTTGTATTGGAATGAAACGTTGTTGACTTCTTTTTATCTTGAAGGAAATATTCAAACCACACCTATGCTACTCAATTCATTGGAGAGTCAATTTAACAATGTCGTCAATAACACAGCGACCCTAGGGGATCCGGGAACCAATCCAAATCTTAGTTATACGGAGGCAGTGGCATATTCGGGAACGATCTTGAGCATTTTTCCGTTGATATTCTTCTATGTTTTTGTTCAGAAATGGTTTGTGGAAAGTATCGACAAGTCAGGAATCACGGGAGAATAAGCGGTAATCGTAGCTCTATTTTCCTTTTTATTCTTGCTTTGACGATAGCTAGAGGACGTTTTTACTTCTTCTAACTATCGTTTTTTCTTCAATATTTGTTAGAATAGAAGAGAAAATAAATGGCTATGAATGCTAATGAGATAAAAGTAGCAAGCTTTTTCATTTGATCAGAAGCAACGGATACTAAAGCACACAAAAGGAGATTTGAGATGGCTGCGACTATAAAAGATATTGCTCGAGAGACAGGCGTTTCGATTGCCACTGTTTCGAGAGTGCTGAATAATATTGGCGGGTATAGCAAAGAAGTTGAAGAGCGAGTCCTTTCGGCAGTTAAAATGCTAGGATATCGCAAAAATGAGACTGCCATCAGTTTAGTGACCAAAACAACTAAGACGGTGGGAATCATTATGCCAAATTCTGATACTTCTTTTTATGTGAAAATTATTGAAGGAATTGAAGAAGAAGCACACGCAAGAGGATTTAGCGTGATCGTGACCCATGCAGGGATCGGGGGAGAAGGCTTCCAGAAGAGTTTGGATCTCATGGCTGAACGTAGAGTGGACGGCATTATTGTGTTTTCCATTTTTTTATCAAAGTACGATTTGGCACCAATCGAAAGCTTGAATATCCCGATTGTACTCGTCTCAAGTACGGACACAAACAACAAAATTCCTTCCATAAAAGTGGATGATTATTTGGCAGCGTATACGGCGGTTGACTATTTGATCAAACAGGGACATGCGAATATTGGGCTGGCAGGATTAAGCTATGATGATGAGAATACGAGTGTACCGAGGATCAAGGGATATATTGATGCCTTAGAGAAGAATCAGATCCCCGTTAAAGAACAATTTATTGAGTATGGGTACTTTGGTTTTCAATCTGGGCGACGAGCAATGAGTGCGTATTTGGAAAGAAAAGAACCGATTACAGCGGTCTTTTGTGCAAGTGATGAAACAGCATTGGGAATCATCTCCATTTGTTACGAAAACCATATCGTCGTACCAGATGATCTTTCAGTCGTTGGTTATGATAATTCCCGTATTGCCGCAATGGTCAGTCCGCCACTGACTACCATTTCACAGCCCTTTCATCAGATGGGAAAACGGGCTTGTTTGAAACTGCTTAATTGTGTACTTAATGGGAAAACGATCACCTCTGAGATCATCCCTTTCGAATTGATCGAACGTAAATCAGTAAAAAAGAACCATGAAAAATTGCAAGAAACCCGTCCCTGAGAGCAGACGATCAGGGCGGGTTTTTCTGTGGAGGAAGAAAAAACCATGTGTATGTTATCTAGGGAAGATTTAATGCTTTTTACACGGGGGATATAGTCAGTGAAGGGAATGGTGATGGGTAACTTTTCTTTAGCAGTTATTCCTCAATTTCAATCCCCAAGACAGTTAGGTGACCGTTTGCCACTAGTTTGATGACGAGTTTTGCTAAATGGTCGGCGTGCATCGTTGTTTCTGCCGTTAGCCACCAATGCAGCGTGCCAACAAATATCGAGGTCATATAATCAATGATGAAGTCTAAGGGCACTTCAAGATCGCCTTCTGTGATCTTCAAGGTTGAAAAGATCTCTTGATACCGTTCCGTTAAAATCAGCCCCAGTTTTTTACGAATGATCTCAATGGCAGAGGCATCCATGATCGTCAAATAAAAAGAGCGATTCTTTTGAATGTGTATAAAAAGTTCGGTCATGGCCGCTTCGATTTTTCGGATCTTGATTCGATTGCCTTGAACGAAATCTTCAAAGTCAAGGATCGAGGTAAAAGATTCGACGGCCAAGTCAAATATTTTTTCATACAAGTCTTGCTTGTCTTTGTAATGGGCGTAGAAGGTCGCGCGGTTGATCATGGCTTCGTCTGCGATATTTTGGACAGTCACTTGCTCGAAGCCTTTTTCTTCAACTAAGCGAATAAAGGCTTCAATAATGTACTTATTGGTTCGTTTGACACGTAAATCCAATTTTTTCATATTGTGAATTTCCTTTCAAAATAAACGACAAAAAACGTCTAATTGTTGTTTATCCCACACCTTCGTTGGAATTGTTTGTTGAATTATCAATTAAAAGAATTACAATGAACATAAGTATTATAACAAACGGCTTGTTAGATAATCAACAAAGTGTTGTTTAGATGGAGGCAACAAATGAAAAAATATAAGGCGGGCATCGATGTCGGTTCAACAACGGTCAAGATGGTTCTGTTAGATGAACGCAATCAAACGTGTTTTTCAAGGTATGAACGACACTATGCAGACATCCAAAAGGCAGCGGAAAAAATTATTAAAGAAGCGCAAGCAGTAATCCAAGATCAGCCAGTTGCGCTGGCGATTACCGGATCAGGCGGAATGGGGCTGGCAGAAGTTTTGCGGATCCCTTTTGTCCAAGAGGTCATCGCTTGTACCAAAACAGTCGAGACAGTGATCCCAGAAACGGATGTGGCGATCGAATTAGGCGGTGAAGATGCGAAGATCACCTTTTTTGAAGGTGCGTTGGAGCAGCGGATGAATGGCAGTTGTGCCGGTGGGACCGGTGCGTTTATTGATCAGATGGCGGTTTTATTGAAAACGGATGCCAATGGGTTCAATGAGCTAGCCAAGGGATACCAAACCCTTTATCCGATTGCCTCACGCTGCGGGGTCTTTGCCAAAACTGATGTGCAGCCGCTGATCAATGAAGGAGCGGCAAAAGCGGACATTGCTGCGAGTATTTTTCAAGCGGTGGTCAATCAAACGATTGCTGGCTTAGCTGCTGGTCGTAAAATCAAAGGCAAGGTAGCCTTCTTAGGCGGTCCACTGACGTTTATGTCGGAATTGCGTCAACGATTTATCGATACGTTGAACCTGCAAGAAGCAGATATCATTTTTCCCGAGAATCCAGAACTGTTTGTGGCGATGGGGGCTGCACTGTATGCAGAAGAAGCGCAGCAGCTTTCTGTACTATGCGACCGCTTAGCCAATGAAGAAGACGGCACACTTGCGCCAACAGATACGCTAGATCCTTTATTCAAAGACGAAGCAGAACTGGCTGCTTTTCGTGCCCGCCATGCCCAAGCGGTTGCTGCAGAAAAACCTTTGTCGGAGCATAAAGGTGCTGCTTATTTGGGTATCGATGCTGGATCAACGACAACGAAAGTCGTCTTGATCAATGATGCAGGGGATTTGTTGTTTTCTTTTTATGGCAACAATGAAGGCGAGCCGTTAGCGACAACGATGGCGGTTTTACAAGAGCTTTATCGTCAGATGCCTTCTGACGTTTACATCGCAAAGTCAACGATCACAGGGTACGGTGAGCATCTGATCAAACATGCACTGAAGGTCGATATCGGTGAAGTCGAAACGATGGCCCATTACAAAGCTGCTGAACATTTCCAGCCAGGGGTTGATTTTATCTTGGACATTGGTGGGCAAGACATGAAGGCGATGACAGTCAAAGACGGTGCACTTTCTTCGATTCAGCTAAATGAAGCCTGTTCGTCAGGATGCGGCTCGTTCATTGAGACTTTTGCCAAATCTATGAATCAGGATGTCAAAGAATTTGCGCTGGCAGCGACAAAAGCCCAAGCGCCGGTTGACCTGGGTTCGCGTTGTACCGTCTTTATGAACTCAAAAGTCAAACAGGTCCAAAAAGAAGGAGCCTCTGTTGGCGACATTTCGGCTGGCTTGTCTTACTCGGTCATAAAGAATGCTATCTATAAAGTGATCAAGGTTCGGCGCCCCGAAGATCTTGGCGAGAAAATCGTCTGCCAAGGAGGGACTTTCTATAATGAAGCGGTTCTGCGCGCCTTTGAATTGATCAGCGGCCGTGAAGTCGTACGACCATCGATCGCTGGCTTGATGGGCGCTTATGGGGCGGCGTTGATCGCGTTAGAAGAAGCGGCGATCGACGATGTCAGTACGTTGTTGTCTCCTGCAGAAATGGCCGATTTTCAAGCAGAAAAAGAATTTACAAATTGCGGTCTTTGCGAAAACAATTGTTTATTAACCGTGACCTTCTTTTCGGATGGTCGAAAGTTCATTACGGGGAATCGCTGCGAACGTGGTGCGCGGATCAAAATCAAAAAAGAAGACCGCAAAGTCAATCTCGTGGATGAAAAATACCGCCGCTTGTTCAAGTACCGTTCTTTGCGTAAAAAAGATGCCCTCCATGGGGAAATCGGCTTACCAAGAGTGTTGAATCTTTATGAAAATTATCCGCTATGGCATACCTTTTTCACCCAGTTAGGGTTTCGGGTAACCTTGTCGCCGCGTTCTAATAAAGAACTATATGAGCAAGGGATCGAAACGATTCCTAGCGATACCGTTTGTTACCCAGCCAAACTAGCCCATGGACACATCCAAGCACTGATCGATCAAAACATACCGTTGATCTTTTATCCAGGAGTCATTTTTGAGCGAGTAGAGAACACTGCCGCTGAAAATCATTTTAACTGTCCAATCGTACAAAGCTATCCAGAAGTGATTCGTAACAACGTCGATGCGATTCGTGAAGGGGCGGTTGACTACCGCTGTCCATTTTTAAATCTGGCAGATGAAGCCTCAATGGTCAAAACCTTAATGGGGACGTTTCAAGATTTTGGTTTTTCTGAAGACGAAATTGCCCAAGCGCTGCGCAGCGGCTTCGAGGAACTAGATCAGTTCAAAGCAGATATTGCGCAACGGGGAGAAGAAACGCTGCGAATGCTGATGACGACCAACCAAAAAGGGATCGTTTTATCTGGAAGACCGTATCATTTGGACCCTGAAATCAACCATGGGATAGCGGAAGTCATTACCCAAGAAGGCTTTCATGTACTGACCGAGGACAGTATTGCTCATTTAGCAAATGTCGGCGATCTGCGGGTCGTGGATCAATGGGTCTATCATTCACGGTTGTATGCGGCTGCACGAGTGGTGGCGAAAAACAAGCAGTTGGAATTGGTTCAATTAAACTCCTTCGGCTGCGGGATCGATGCAGTGACCACCGATCAAGTCGAAGAGATCATGGCGCAATATGGCAAGCTGTATACGGTGTTGAAAATCGATGAGGGTGCAAACCTTGGGGCGATTCGGATTCGGTTGCGTTCCTTGAAAGCAGCAGTCAACGAACGGGATAAACAGCACTTTGTTCCTAAAAAGCAATACGAGGAACCAGCAAAGATTATTTTTACCAAAGAAATGCGCAAGCAGCACACGCTCTTATTGCCGATGTTGAGTCCCATCCACCAAAGCGGATTAGTAGATGTCGCTTTGCAGGCTTCCGGGTATCAAGTGGTCTGTCTGCCCAGTGAAGATCGAGAAGCAGTCAATGTCGGTTTGCGCTTTGTCAATAACGATGCCTGCTACCCGGCCATCATTTCCATTGGACAGCTGGTAGAAGCGTTACAAAGCGGGGAATATGACGTCGAAAACACCAGCGTATTGATGACCCAGACGGGCGGTGGGTGTCGCGCAACGAACTATATTCCCTTGTTACGTAAAGCATTGAACGATGCAGGATTTCCGCAAGTACCGGTGGTATCTATTTCGATGGGGAATACTGGTGTTGAATCAAATCCGGGCTTTCGCTTTACCTTGCCGATGATGAAACGCTTGGCGGTGGCATTTTTATACGGGGATCTCTTTGAACGAGTCGTTTATCGCACCCGTCCATATGAGCAAGAAGCAGGGGCTGTCGATCGGCTCCACCAAGAATGGCTGGAAAAAATTGCCAAAAATGTCCGCAATGGCTCCTTCAGCCTCTTTAATCGCAATATGAAGAAAATCATTCAAGACTTTGATCAAGTGCCGATAAGAGATATCAAGAAGCCGCGTGTCGGTGTCGTGGGAGAGATTTTAGTGAAGTATTCACCGACTGCCAATAATGATGTCGTTCGCCTGTTAGAAGCAGAAGGAGCGGAAGCGGTCGTACCAGATATTGTCGGCTTCATGAATTATTCCCTCTACAATCAAATTTGGCGCTACGAGCATTTGGGGATGGCGAAGAAAAGCAAAATGATCGCTGATTTTGCGATCATGGCGATTGAACGGCTCCAAAAACCAATGGATAAAGCGCTGCGGGCGTCAACGCGCTTTGAGGGCATTCATTCGATCCATCAGCTTGCCGAGCAAGCGAGCGAGATTGTTTCCATCGGCAATCATACGGGAGAAGGCTGGTTCTTGACCGGTGAGATGATCGATCTGTTGGAAAATAATGTCAACAATATCATTTGTCTGCAACCATTTGGCTGTCTGCCCAATCATGTGGTAGGAAAAGGTGTTATGAAAGAATTACGTCGTCAATACCCACAGGCGAACATTGCAGCGATTGATTACGATCCAGGTGTCTCGATCGTCAATCAATTGAATCGCATTCGCTTGCTCATGGCAACTGCCAATAAAGCGTTGGCTGAATAAATTCTCAAGCCAGCGACCGAACCAATTTAAAAGCAAAGAGACTGCTCTTGTTTGGACAATTTGTGATAACTTCTTTTTCTGCCTATAAAATGGGGAAAGAATTCGCACAAATGGAGAAAAACAGAGCAGTTTTTGCTTTTTTTATTAGCTATTTAGGTATATACCAGTTATAATAGGAGGGGAACGGAGGAATGTGTAGTGGTGGAAAAATTACCTGTTTATATCCAGATTCATGATCAAATCAAAGCCAATATCGAAAACAATACATACAAAATCGGGGATCGTCTGCCTTCAGAACGGGAGTTGTCAAAACAATTCGGCGTGAGTCGCATGACGTTGCGGCAAGCGATCCAAACCTTAGCGGATGAGGGGATTCTTGAGCGCAAAATCGGTTCTGGCACTTATGTGGCTCGCCAAAAAGTACAAGAGAAAATGACGGGCACGACGAGTTTTACCGAAATTATGAATTCTCTTGGTCGTAAGCCTTCCAGCAAAGCGGTCGCTTATTTCTTGACGGCACCTAGCTCCAGTGAGATGGAAAAGCTGCAATTAGAAGGACACGAAACGATTTTACGGATGGAGCGGATTCGGTATGCGGATGATGTGCCGATCTGTTTTGAAGTAGCGAGTATCCCTGAAAAGTTTATTCATGACTTTAGCAAGGAGGAGATCATCTCTTCCCTCTATAAAGTGTTGGAAGAAAAAGGACAGCGGAAAATTGGCGGCGCTTCGCAAACGATCTCAGCTATGGTCGCTTCCGAGCAAATTGCTGATTACTTACAAATCAAACGCGGCGATGCGATTTTACGTATGCGGCAAATCACTTCATTTGAAGATGGACAACCATTTGAATATGTGCGCACCCAATATGTCGGCAATCGTTTCGAATTTTATATGGAAAAATAAGCTGCCTGAGACGGCTGGAAACAAAAAAGACGCGAAAAAGCCGAAAGGACACTGCGAGCATACGTGCTGTTGCTCCGCATCGGTCAATTCGGTTTTTCAACGATTGGGCGTTTCTGCATTTGCTGCAGCAAGCGACATTAGAGTCCGTGCTTTGAGGAAAAGAGCAAACCTGACAGGTGCATGTCCTGCATAGTTACTCGGTTGGCTCCTCGATGAGGCGCTCTACATATTCGGTCTTGCCTTTGTTTAGCTGCACTTGCCCTTGCAGCAAATCAATCAAAGCGGCTTCTTGGTCGGTAAGCGTTGCTTCGGGAATCATTAAGGTAACAACGATTTTCTCGGTATAAGCAATCTCTTTTACGTAGATGTTCTGCAGTTCTAAATAGTTTTGCAGCTTACCTAAAAGGGGATAATCAATGGTCAATGCAAGCTCTTGATGCAAAACGCCTTCGACGATTCCCACCGCCTTGATGCCAGCGGAAGCTGAACTGGAATAAGCGCGGATCAATCCGCCAGCGCCAAGTTTCGTTCCACCGAAGTAGCGGGTAACGACAGCGACCATATTGATCAAGTCATTTTTCTTCAATACTTCTAAAATCGGTACTCCAGCGGTGCCGCTAGGTTCACCATCATCACTGCTGCGTTGGATCTCATGGTTTTCACCCAATACATAGGCGCTGCAATGATGATTCGCCTTCCAATGTTCTTTTTTGAGGGCTTGTATAAACGCTTTGGCTTCATCTTCTGATTGGATTCGTTTTAACGAACAGATGAAACGCGATTTTTTAATTTCTATTTCCGTTTCTCCATCTTGTCGGATCGTTCGATAAGTCACGCGTACGATCGCCTCCTTTATGTTTCTAGTATAGGCAATCGGAAGGAAAGTTACAAATAGAAGAAAGAAAAAGGCACCAACACAGACCTGAAAAAGAGGAGGCAGTTGCTTTGGGTAGACGCAAAAAGTACGATACGATCACGCACTATTTAAAAAACAACGGCGGTTCACAAATTACGTTAACCTTTACCCAGTTTGATGAATTTCTTTTCCCAGCATCCGGTTTGCCCAAAAGTGCCCGCACGAGTACGGATTGGTGGGCAAATGATTACCGACATCCTGAAAACGGGGCCTATGCGTGGCTGAATGCCGGCTATGAGGTAGTCCTCGTCAATTTAAAAAAAGAGTATGTCGTTTTTAACCGTTTAGTAAAATCAAACTGGCTGCTGGATAGAAAGCGTTGACAAATTTCAAACTTGTTCTATACTAGAGATAGGAAATGTTATCTTATTCTTAAAATTCAAGGAGTGTTCGATATGGCGAAAAAAACAATTATGTTAGTTTGTTCTGCAGGAATGAGTACAAGCTTATTAGTAACAAAAATGCAAAAAGCAGCTGAAGCAAAAGGATTAGAAGCAGATATTTTTGCAGTTTCCGCTTCAGAAGCAGATCAACATTTAGAAAGCAAAGACGTAAATGTTTTATTATTAGGACCACAAGTTCGTTTCATGAAAGGCGATTTTGAGAAACGTCTAGCGCCAAAAGGAATTCCTTTAGAAGTAATCAACATGGCAGATTACGGCATGATGAACGGCGAAAAAGTCTTAGATCAAGCTTTGACATTGATCGGCGAATAAGCAAGACCTGCTGTTGAAGCAAACAAGAAACCTGTAATCGGTTCAAGTACTTTTCAAAAAGTAGTTGAACCGATTTTTTTGCGTACTTAAAACTGAGGTGTATGTTATGACCAATCAAAAAGGAAGACAATTTTTTGTTTTAGATGAAACAATGAATGTAGGAAAACCCTTTGATTCTCGACCGGCAATGCTCGAGCAGGGGCAGAGAATCGTTTGTCAGCGATGCGGTTCTTCCCACCGCAAGCCGTCGGTGCAATTACCGATAGGCAGCTATTACTGTCCAACCTGTATTCGCTATGGTCGGATCACATCAAATGGGCGACTGGTGATTCAACCTACGGATAGTCCAGCCATTGATCACCACATCGTCTGGCCAGGAGCATTGACGCAGTTTCAGCAAAAAATTTCCCAGCAATTGGTGTCTAATTGTCGACAAAAGCGATCCTCGCTTGTTTGGTCGGTCACGGGTTCAGGGAAGACCGAAATGATCTTTGAAACGATCCGCTACGTTCGGCAAGAAGGTGGTCGAGTGGCGATCGTCTCACCTCGGATCGATGTTTGTCTTGAATTGTTTCCGCGGATTCAGCAAGCATTTCCACAAGAGGAAAGCTTGCTCCTTTATGGAAAATCAGAAGAGCCTTATCGCTACACAAACATCCTTATTGCCACCACCCATCAGCTACTGCATTTTTATCGGAGCTTTCAACTGATCGTGGTGGATGAGGTAGATGCATTTCCCTACGAGGGCGATGCGCAGCTGCGTTACGGATTATACAATGCCTTAGCCAAAAACGGGTGTCTGATCTATTTAAGTGCGACGCCTTCAGAACGACTGCTGCAAGAAATTCGTGGAAAATTCGCTGTCTTGAGAATGCCGCTGCGGTTTCATCAGCGTCCATTGATCGTTCCAAAACCTGTTCATTATAGTCACTGGGCGCAGGCTTATCGCAGAAAACGTTGGCTGCGACCATTGCTGCAGCAGTTGCAGCGGCTGCTTCAAAAAAACTTTGTCTTGGTGTTTTGTCCAAGCATTGCGCTGATGAAGGAAGTAGAAGCGGCTGTCCGCCGACAAGGCACGTCATGGTCTTTGACTAGCGTTTCGTCGCAAGATCAAAAACGGAGCGAAAAAGTAGCGTCTGCTCGTCGACAGATTTACAAGGTGTTGTTTACAACGATGATTTTAGAGCGTGGGGTGACGTTTGAAAACGTCTCAGTCATCGTATTGGGTGCTAATCATCCAGTCTTTACAAAATCGGCGCTCGTGCAAATTGCTGGTCGTGTCGATCGTAAAGGGGCCTATACGGAAGGGGAGGTCATTTTTTTCTACGACCAAATGACGGAAGCGATCCGAAAAGCACTCAACGAAATCAAGGAAATGAACCAATTGGCAAAAAGCTGGCTGACCGATGGTGTGTAGTTGGTGTAAAAGGACTTTTCCTAGAGAACGAACGATCATTGAGGTGTTGGCTCCTTGGCGTATCCCAGAAAATGAATTGTGCCCGCAATGTGCCCAACAGTTTTCAGTGATCGATTGGCGAACCTGCTGCCCTTCGTGTGGAAAAAAAGAAACTGAGTTTTGCAGCGATTGTCTCTATTGGGAAGAAACGTGTCCCATGATACAATTGCAGCACCGAGCGCTATTTGCTTACGATCAAGGAATGAAGGATTGGCTTCACGAATACAAACTGATGGGAAACTATCAGTTGCGGGGGACGTTTGCGCCTGTGATCAAACAGAAACTCAACAGGTTTGACTATGAGTGTTTGATTCCCATCCCACTATCGGCAGAGCGTTACCAACAGCGAGGGTTTAATCAAGTCACCGCTGTGCTGGAAGCCGCCGGAGTCAGATTTCAAGAGTTACTGGAGAAAGTTGTTGATACCGCACCACAGGCACAACGTTCTCGCAGGCAACGATTAGTAGAGGCGCAACCCTTTGCAGTGAAGCCAAATGTAGCGTGTGAAATCAAAGGGAAAAAATTACTGTTGATCGATGATGTGTATACTACCGGTAGAACGTTATATCATGCAGCTGAAGCACTGCAGTCCTTTGGCCCCCAGTCGATTCGTTCTTTTTCTATTGCTCGTTGAAACGTTATTTTGAAAACGCTTAAAGAAAATTGTTCGATTTACTAGGCAAATGACCAAGAGTTCGATATAATAGAGTTAAGAAGAAGAAAAGAGTGGTCCTTTTCCTTCTTTACTGGTAGACGAAAGGGGTAATTTTTATGTTTAGATATAATGTGCGTGGCGAAAATATCGAGGTAACAGAAGCGATCCGTGATTACGTCGAGAAAAAAGTAGGTAAATTAGAACGTTATTTTAATGATGTGCCAGAAGCAACAGCACACGTTAATTTGAAAGTTTATACAGAAAAAACTGCAAAAGTAGAAGTAACGATTCCTTTACCATTCCTAGTTCTACGTGCGGAAGAAACTTCACCTGATCTATATGCTAGTATCGATTTGGTTGTTGACAAATTGGAACGCCAAATCCGCAAATTCAAAACAAAAATCAATCGCAAATCTCGTGAGACAGCGTTGGTTCCGCCAACAGATGGTGATTTGTTCTCAACTGAAGCAAACGATGAAGAAACCAATGGTTCTGATTTAGACATCGTACGTACAAAACGTTTGTCTTTAAAACCAATGGATAGTGAAGAAGCTGTTTTACAAATGAACATGCTTGGACACAACTTCTTTATCTTTGAAGATGCGGAAACGAATGGAACGAGCATTGTGTATCGTCGGAAAGATGGTAAATACGGGTTGATCGAAACGGATTAACACGTGTGGGATCCTTTTGGCGACACCCCAAAAAAAGTCTTTTTTGACAGAGTAGCTGAGAAGCTGCTCTGTTTTTTTATCTTTTGGAATGAAGCAAGAAATCTTTCTATATAAAAGTTGGCTTTGTTTCTCTTTTGTTTTATTGTGTTATACTATAGATGAAATAATACAGGGAGAGTGAATCATGACTACGTTAGCAGATGTCGCCAAAAAAGCAAATGTTTCCGCAATGACCGTTTCTCGAGTGATCAACCATCCAGATAAAGTGACCGAAGAGCTAAAGCAGCTCGTTCATCAAGCAATGCTAGAACTGGATTATCAACCGAATATTGCTGCCAAATCATTAGTTTCCAAGCGTTCCCATATCATCAAAGTGTATATCTTAGAGGAGATGGACACGACGGAGCCATACTATATGAATTTATTAGTGGGGATCGCTCGTTCCATCGGCAAAGCGCATTATTCGTTGCAGCTGGTTACGACGGATGGGGTGGATCGTGGCCCAGCAGATGGTTGTATCATTACGGGATTTCGCCAAAAGGATATGGACTGGATAAAAAATTTAAAGAAACCCGTCGTTCTATTTGGTGAAAATGAAGCTGGATTCAGCTTTGTTGATAGTGACAACTACCAAGGGATCGTTTCTGCTTGTAAACACGCCCTCGATACTGGCTATCAACACTTGGTCTATATTGGTTTAGAGTTGGAAGAAGCATTTACGAAAAGCCGAGAAAAAGGGTACATAGATACAGTCACAAAAACAGGACAAGCACCAAAAATCCATCGTTTTGAGAACCGTTCTTCCGCAGCCCGCACCTTTATCACAGCACAGAAGGAGCAATTTGCGGAAAATACTTGTTTTATTTGTGCGACGGATCGTTTGGCACTAGGCATCAATCAAGGCTTGCAGTCGATTGGCGCGCAGATACCAAAGGATTTTGGGATTGTCGGCTACGATGGGGTATTCTTGGATCAGGTCAGCTCACCCAAGTTGACGACTATGAAGCAAGCCATCGTTGAGATGGGCGAAGCTTGTGGTGAATTACTGATTCAAAAAATTGAACAGAACGATACGAGCCTGCGACAACAGCGCTTTTTACCGCAACTCGTGGTTCGTGAATCCACAAGGTGAAAAATTAAGCAAATGGTTGCGCAATTTCTTTTCAATTCATCGACAACTTAATTTAAAGGCTTTTTCAATTTTTGTTATCGCTAACATTTAGAAAATGTTTGCCATTTTAAGAAACCGGTTGCATAATAGAGTTACAAATTGCAGGAGGTAAACAGGATGAAAGTGAATTGGAAAAAGGCAGCTCTAGGATTAGTTTCAGGAAGTGCGTTGTTAGCGCTTGCAGCATGTGGCGGCAACGGCGGTAGTACCGATGGTAGTAATGCAGATGCAGGTTCAGGTAGCGATGAAAAAACGATCACGGTCTCTGTAGGCGCAGACTATATTGATTATATCAATGAAGTGAAATCTGACTTTGAATCTGAAAATGATGTCACCATCAACGTTGTGGAAATGGACATGTTCGATCAAATGGATGCGCTTCAACTAGACGGTCCTGCTGGGAAAGGCCCAGATGTTACGATGTCTCCTTATGACCGTGTGGGTCAAGTAGGCTCCCAAGGGCATTTGGCAGAAATGACTTTGCCAGATGATGGACGGTACAGCGATACAGACAAGCAACAAGTGACCATCGATGATAAGATCTATGGCGCACCAGCAATGATCGAAGCGGTTGTCATGTTCTACAACAAAGACTTGATCGATGAAGCACCAGCAACTTTTTCTGATTTAGAAGAACTAGCAAAAGATGATCGTTTTGCAGAAGGCGATGACAATGTTGGTTTCTTAGCTCGTTGGACGGACTTTTATTATACGTATGGTCTATTAGCGGGGCATGGCGGGTATGTCTTTGGTGATGAAGGAACAGATCCATCTGATCTAGGGCTGAACAATGAAGGTTCTGTTGAAGCAATCACGTATGCAACTGATTGGTTCCAAAATGTCTGGCCGCAAGGAATGCTTGATGTATCAGCCAACGAAAACTTGATGTTGGATTACTTCAATCAAGGCAAAACAGCAGCTATCATTTATGGACCATGGGGCGTGAACGGCTTTGAAGAAGCAGGCATCAACTATGGAGTAGCGAAAATCCCAACGCTAAACAACGGCAACGACTATGAAACATTTGGCGGCGGAAAAGCGTGGGTGGTATCTAACTACTCACAAAACAAAGACGTTTCGCAACAATTTGTCGAGTATTTGACCAACGAAGCCAATCAAGAGAAATTGTATGACATGCGTCATGATATTCCAGCGAACATTATGGCTCAAGAAACAGTCGCTGCTTCTGATGATCCAGTAGCAAAAGCAGTGATTGAGCAATACAGTGTTTCACAACCAATGCCAAATATCCCTGAAATGTCTGAGGTTTGGGTAGGGGCTGAAAACATGCTGTTTGATGCAGGTTCAGGCAATATGACTCCTCAAGAAGCAGCGGATAATGCTGCCAAAACAATCGAAGAAGCGATTGAGCAGAAATACTAATAATTAGCCGATTACGGTCTGTCATTCATGTCGACGATTCTATAGAGGATGTTTGTCAAAAGGATTCCTTGCAACGTAGCACGCAAGAAATTGCTTGACGAGATTGTTTTCTATCGAACGTCGGCCGCTTGGCAGACTTTCGATTTTAAGGAGGATACATATGAGGACGAATTCACAAGCCATGCAGACAGCGCTTCTTTCAATCATCCCTGGTGGGGGACAATTCAAAAATGGTCAGAAATTCAAAGCGGGTCTCTTTTTTGCAGCCTTTCTGATTTTTCTGGTCGAAATGCTTTTGTTTGGTGGACAAGCACTTTATAACTTTGTCACACTCGGATCAGTACCGATGGAAGACAACTCTTTGTTCTTGTTGATTGAAGGAACACTGCAGGTCATCGTTACCGTTATTTTCATTATCTTTTGGGTTTTAAATATCAAAGATGCTTATCAGGTTCGGCAAAGCATTGAAAAAGGCTTCCCGGTAGCTGTTACGAGAAAAGAATTTTTCAAAAAATTATACGAAGATGGGTTCGCGTACTTACTGACGATCCCTGCCTACTTGGTAATGATCGTAGCAATTATTTTTCCAGTAATGGTGACGCTCTTTATGGCATTTACCAACTATGATTTTCGACACATTCCGCCAGCAAACTTAATCGACTGGATCGGTTTTTCGAATTTCACGAATATCTTCACCTTAAGTTCTTACCGCGACACCTTTGTAAAAGTATTCAGTTGGACGGTGATTTGGACCGTTTTAGCAACCACCTTGCAAATTACACTCGGCATACTGACAGCAGTTGTTGCCAACCAAAAATTTGTGAAGTTTCGTCGCGTCTTTGGGGTGATTTTCTTGCTTCCTTGGGCGGTGCCAGCGTTTATCACAATCATGAGTTTTTCAAATATGTTTAATGATACCGCAGGAGCGATCAATACGCAGGTGATCCCGCTATTGAACAATCTGCCTTTTGTGGATATTGGGAACATTGCTTGGAAGACCGATCCGTTTTGGACGAAAACGGCGATTATTTTGATTCAGGGTTGGTTAGGGTTCCCCTACATCTATGTAATGGTTTCGGGGATTTTACAATCCATTTCCGAAGATTTGTATGAAGCAGCAAAAATGGATGGAGCCAATGCGTTGCAGCGTTTTCGGAACATTACGCTGCCGGCAATCTTTTTGGTAGCAGCCCCAACCTTCGTTACGCAATATACAGGGAACTTTAATAACTTCTCGATGATCTATCTATTTAACGAAGGTGGACCAGGAAGTTTAGGCGGAAATGCTGGATCGACAGATATTTTGATTTCATGGATCTACAAACTGACGACCGGCGGCTCACCACAATATTCGATTGCTTCTGCATTGACCTTGATCATTTCCTTTGTGGTGATCTCCATTTCATTACTGGTGTTTAAAAAGACGAATGCATTTAATATGGAGGATTGAGGATGAAAAAGAAGAAGTTTTCTTTCAGCAAATTATTTACCTACTTGTTTATGATCGCGTTATCGATCATTATCATCTATCCCTTATTGATTACCGCAACCTCAGCCTTCAAGGCAGGGAACATGATCGCTTTTCGCTTAGATTTTGATGCGGATTGGACATTGAACAACTTTCGACGTTTATTCAATGAAACCCCGTATTTGACATGGTATAAAAACACCTTGATCGTGGCCGTTTCGACGATGATCATTCAAGTAATGATCGTAACGTTAGCTGGGTATACTTACAGTCGTTACCGTTTTGCTGGTCGTAAAAGTAGTCTGATGGTGTTCTTGATCGTTCAAATGGTACCGACAATGTCGGCGTTGACCGCTTTTTATGTCATGGGCTTATTAGCAAACGGTCTAGATAGCTTCTGGTTCTTGACACTGATTTATATCGGTGGTGGGATTCCGATGAATACTTGGCTGATGAAGGGGTACTTTGATACGGTACCCATCGACTTGGATGAATCAGCAAAACTTGATGGTGCAGGGCATTTTCGTATCTTTTGGCAAATCGTTTTGCCCCTCGTAAAACCAATGGTTGCCGTCCAAGCATTGTGGGCCTTTATGGGACCATTCGGCGAATTCTTGCTGGCGCGATTCTTGCTTCGCTCACAAGAGCGTTTGACCGTCGCAGTCGGGCTGCAAACCTTTATCAATGATGCCCGTAACCAACGGGTCGCACTCTTTGCGGCAGGGGCGATTTTGATCGCCGTACCGATCGCTGCACTGTTTTTCTTCTTACAAAAATACTTTGTTTCAGGTTTGACCTCTGGCGGAACAAAAGGATAGGAATGATAGGATGTCTGAACAACGATTTCCCTTAACGTACTTTGGGGCCATTTTTTCTCCAACAAAAGTCTATGCATGGCGTAAAAAATTAAATCGCTGGCAGCAAGTGTTCGTCTATGTTTTCTTGATGTCCTTGCTGATGATCCCGTTGACCTTAATGATCAGCAAGCAAACGGATCAAGCCTTTGCAGCATTTTTTCCCCATGCAAAAACACTCGTGACGGCAGAAACGGCAGCAAAATACAATGAGTTGCAGCTGGAAGATGGCAAACTTTTAGCGGATGAGTCACAAGTCTTTTCCCAAACAGAAGCGGGGATCATAGGCGTTGCGCTTTCAGAAGCGGCTCTTGAAAAAGCAAAATACGCCATCAATTTTCGGGAAACAGACTGGACCATCAAAGAAGAAATCGATGGACAAACTTATCACTATGAAATGCGTTACACGGCGGAAATGGCACCTGATCAAGTAGATGATGCGGCTTCGTTTCAAAAAGCAATCGAAGACGGCTTCTATCGCAACAACGAGACAGCGATTTTCTTCAGTCAGACGATCACAGTGGCATTTTTATTGGTGGCAATGAATAGTATTCTAGTCATAGGCGCAGCGTTTTTCCTCTGGTTGACGAAAAAATCACGACTATCGACAATCGGCAGCTTCAAAGAAAGTACGAACGTGATTTTAAATGCACTGGGGGCAGGCTCTCTCGTTGCGATGTTGGCAGGATTTATTGGCGCTGATATCGTCTTGATGATCGGGATTCAGTCTTTAGGCATGCTACTGATGCTCTTCTTAGCTTTCTTAAAAACCCGTTTTAAAACGGCATAATTTGCAAACCTTCGCAACAAGACGTTTGGGCGTGTGCTGGACTTTCAGCGCCGATCAATGGCTTGTTGCGTGTTTTTTTTCCCGCGTTTCTTTAAAATCTGTGAAAAAAGGTTAAGAATCCGTTTATCACGCAAGATTGATGCGATAGTTCTATCGAAAAATATTTCATTTATGGTGAACTAGTGCTAAAATAGTTAGGAGAGTTTCCAGCTAGGATAATGCAGAAGTAAAAGGAGAATTATTAAGGTATGGCCAATTTTTTTAGAAAATTAATCGAAAACGACAAAAAAGAATTAAAACGTCTTGACCATATTGCGAATCAAGTTGAATCACATGCGGATGAAATGGCCGCTTTATCTGATGAACAATTACGCGGGAAAACCGATGAATTTCGTCGTCGTTTCCAAGAGGGAGAGACTTTGGATAAATTATTACCTGAAGCCTTTGCAGTAGTACGTGAAGCTGCAAAACGCGTTTTGGGCCTTTATCCTTACCACGTCCAATTAATGGGTGGGATCGTCTTGCATGATGGGAATATCCCAGAGATGCGTACGGGTGAAGGGAAAACCTTGACGGCGACATTACCTGTTTATTTGAATGCTTTGAGCGGTCAAGGTGTCCACGTCGTAACTGTCAATGAATACTTGGCAACTCGTGACTCGACTGAGATGGGGGAGCTGTACAACTTTTTAGGGTTGACGGTCGGCTTGAACATTAACTCAAAATCAGCAGAAGAAAAACGTGCGGCATATGCTTGTGACATCACTTATAGTACAAACAATGAATTAGGGTTTGACTATTTGCGGGACAACATGGTGGTTTACCGTCATCAAATGGTACAGCGTCCATTAAACTATGCCATCGTCGATGAGGTCGATTCGATCTTGATCGATGAAGCGAGAACACCGTTGATCATTTCAGGACAAGCAGAAAAATCAACTGCGCTATACAATCGGGTCGACAATTTTGTCAAACGCTTGACGGAAGAAGAAGACTACAAAATCGATATCCAATCAAAAACGATCGGTTTGACAGAACGTGGGATCGAAAAAGCGGAAGAGACCTTCGGCTTAGAAAACTTGTATGATATTGAAAACACGGCATTGACCCATCACTTGGATCAAGCACTACGAGCGAATTACATTATGATTCGCGATATCGATTATGTCGTGCAAGATGGGAAAGTAATGATCGTTGACCAATTTACAGGTCGGATCATGGATGGTCGCCGATATTCTGATGGGCTCCATCAAGCGATCGAAGCGAAAGAAAGTGTCGAAATCGAAGATGAAACCAAAACGATGGCGACGATCACATTCCAGAACTACTTCCGGATGTACAAAAAACTGTCTGGGATGACCGGTACAGCAAAAACGGAAGAAGAAGAGTTTCGAGAAATCTATAACATGCAAGTCATTCAGATTCCTACAAACAAACCAATCTTACGGGATGATCGTGCGGACTTGCTTTATCCAACGCTTACGAGCAAATTCCAAGCAGTCGTTCAAGACATCAAAGAGCGTCACCGCAAAGGACAACCCGTGCTTGTAGGGACGGTCGCTGTTGAGACTTCTGAATTACTGTCATCGATGCTTGATCGTGAGAAAGTTCCTCATGAAGTATTGAATGCCAAGAATCACTTTAAAGAAGCAGAAATCATTTTGAATGCGGGACAAAAAGGTGCTGTAACGATCGCGACCAATATGGCTGGTCGGGGAACGGATATCAAGTTAGGTCTTGGTGTTGCAGAACTAGGCGGCTTGGCAGTTATCGGTACTGAGCGTCATGAATCCCGACGGATCGATAATCAGTTGCGGGGACGTGCGGGACGTCAAGGAGATCCAGGGATGTCGCAATTTTACTTGTCGTTAGAAGATGATTTAATGAAGCGTTTTGGTTCTGAACGAATCAAAGTGTTCTTGGATCGGATGAAGATCGATGAAGGCGACGCCGTGATCCAAAGCAAGATGCTTTCAAAACAAGTAGAATCTGCCCAACGACGAGTGGAAGGCAATAACTACGATACTCGGAAAAACGTCTTGCAATACGATGACGTGATGCGAGAACAGCGGGAAGTTATTTACGGACAACGTCAAGAAGTGATCATGGAAGAAACGGATCTTTCACCACAATTAATGAATATGGTGAAACGTTCCATCAGCCGAGTCGTCGACAGTCATACGCAATTAGAAGAAAGCAATTGGAACTACGAAGGAATCGTTGATTTTGCGGCGAATGCACTTGTTCATGAAGATACTATCAGTATCGAGGACATCAAGGGCAAATCAGCTCAAGAGATCAAAGACTACCTAAACCAACGGGCAGAAGAAGTCTTTGAACAAAAGAAAGCACAACTTAATAGTCCAGAACAATTACTGGAATTTGAAAAAGTCGTCATCCTACGAGTTGTCGATACGAAGTGGACCGACCACATCGATGCTATGGATCAGCTGCGTCAATCGGTCGGGTTACGGGCTTATGGACAAAACAATCCATTAGTTGAGTACCAAACAGAAGGATTCAATATGTTTGAGAACATGGTTGGAGCGATCGAATATGAAGTAACTCGTCTCTTTATGAAGGCAGAGATTCGTCAAAACGTTCAACGGGAACAAGTTGCTCAAGGGGAAGCACAAGGGGTAGAAGAAGCACCTGCTGCCCAAGCACCAAGTTTCAAAAACGTTGGTCGTAACGATCCTTGTCCATGCGGCAGCGGGAAAAAATTCAAGAATTGCCACGGGAAAAATATGTAACACGTTTTGAAAAAGTTGAGAGTAGGCTGGCAGACGTTTTTGTCCAGTCTACTTTCGTTTGTAAGAAAAAAAGAAAGAAGGAATTTTAATGGAAATCGCAGATATTCGGAATCAATTGACCCAGATGAATGAAAAAATAATCAGTTTTAGGGGGTCTCTTTGACTTAGATCAGTTAGAAGAGGACATTGCGGAAGCGGAACACCAAATGGCAGATCCCACCTTTTGGGATGACTCAGAAAAAGCTCAACAAGTCATTAACGCAAACAATGCCAACAAAGAGACCTACGATCAGTTCAATCAGTTAGCAGAAGAATTGGAAGAGCTGGAAGTGATGTTGGAAATGATTCAAGAAGAAGCAGACCCAGAAATGGAAGCAGAACTTGAAGCACGGATCACGAAGCTAAACGAGAAAATGGCGTCTTATGAATTGTCGATGCTGTTAGATGAACCCTATGATCGAAATAACGCCATCATCGAGCTTCATCCTGGTGCAGGCGGTACCGAATCACAAGACTGGGGCAGCATGCTGTTACGGATGTATACTCGTTTTTGCGAACAACACGGGTATCAAGTAGAGACCCTCGACTATCAAGCTGGTGATGAAGCGGGGATCAAAAGTGTCACTTTACTTGTAAAAGGCCACAACGCCTATGGGTATTTGAAATCGGAAAAAGGCGTTCATCGTTTAGTTCGGATCTCACCTTTTGATTCAGCCAAGAGACGGCACACGTCATTTTGCTCGGTGGATGTGATGCCAGAATTAGATGGGGCGATCGATGTGGAAATCAACTCAGATGATTTGAAAATCGATACGTACCGCGCAAGTGGTGCGGGTGGACAGCACATCAACAAAACCGAATCTGCTGTGCGGATCACCCATATTCCGACAGGAACGGTCGTTGCTAGCCAAGCCCAGCGCTCACAATTGAAAAACCGTGAGCAAGCGATGGGGATGTTGAAAGCCAAGCTGTATCAATTAGAAGTGGAAAAGAAAGAGCAAGAGGCAGCAGCTTTGCGAGGCGAGCAGTTAGAAATTGGTTGGGGCTCGCAAATCCGTTCTTATGTCTTCCATCCCTATTCGATGGTCAAAGATCACCGAACGAATTTCGAAACTGGGAATGTACAGGCAGTCATGGATGGCGATTTGGATGGCTTTATCGACGCGTATTTGAAGCTGAAACTGAATCAAAAATAACCTTGTGTGACTTAAACAGATTGAAACATAATTGTAATCTGTTGCAAGCAAGGTGAAATATATTCATGCTATAATAAGCCAGAATGAAAATTTGAGATGGAGAGATAGCTGTATGATAGAAATGAAAGATATAATGAAAAAGTACTCTAATGGTACGACTGCTATCCGTAACCTTTCGATTTCAATTGATCAAGGAGAGTTTGTTTATGTCGTGGGCCCATCGGGTGCCGGTAAATCAACCTTTATCAAATTGATGTATCGGGAAGAAAAAGCAACTAAAGGCGTTTTGAATGTCGCAGGATATGATTTGGTCGGCATGAAAAACCGCGAGATCCCATTGATGCGTCGGGAAATCGGCGTGGTCTTTCAGGATTATAAACTTTTACCACGGAAAACGGTCTTTGAAAATGTTGCTTATGCAATGCAAGTTATCGGCCGCAAACCTCGTGATATCAAAAAACGGGTGATGGAAGTGTTAGACTTGGTCGGCCTGAAACATAAGGTGCGGGTATTTCCAAGTGAGCTTTCCGGTGGGGAACAACAGCGGGTGTCGATCGCTCGTGCCATCGTAAATACGCCGAAAGTATTGATTGCGGATGAACCAACGGGGAATCTAGATCCTGAAAACTCATGGGAAATCATGAAGCTGCTTGATCGGATCAATGCCCAAGGAACAACGGTCGTTATGGCGACCCATAATAGTACGATCGTAAATACGATTCGTCATCGCGTGATCGCGATTGAAAATGGCCGCATTATTCGCGACCAAGCGGAAGGAGAATATGGTTACGATGATTAGAACATTTTTCCGTCATCTCCTGGAGAGTATCAAAAGTTTAAAGCGTAACGGCTGGATGACTATTGCGTCATTGAGTGCGGTAACGATCACACTGACATTAGTCGGTATTTTTCTAGGTGTAATCTTAAATGCAACAAAACTAGCCGAAGACATTCGCGAGAATGTGGACGTTTCGGTTTTCGTTGATATTGGTACGGAACAAGAAGACATGGATGCTTTGGAACAGTCCTTAAATGATCTGCCGAACGTTTCAGAAGTGAAATTTTCTAGCCGAGACGAAGAATTGCAGAAGATCCAAGATGCAATGGGGGATTCATGGAACTTGTTCGAAGGCGACAGCAATCCGCTGTATAACGTGTTTGTCGTCAGTGCAACAGATCCAGAGTATACGACAGAGATCGCTGAGCAAGCTGGCGAATTGCCAAATGTTTTCAAAGCCGATTACGGCGGAGATTCTTCTGACCGAATCTTTGAATTGTCTGCTGCTGTGCGGACTTGGGGCTTAGCTGCTGCTGTCTTATTGATTTTTGTGGCAATGTTCCTGATCTCTAATACGATTCGGATCACGATTTTGTCTCGTCAAAGAGAAATTCAGATCATGCGTCTGGTGGGGGCGAAAAACGGCTACATTCGTTGGCCATTCTTCCTTGAAGGCGGCTGGATCGGACTCTTAGGTTCGATCGTTCCGATTGCATTAATGTACTTCGGCTACCACCAAGTTTATGCAATGGTCAATCCATCCTTACTGCGTTCAAATTACAGTTTAATTGCACCAAATATGTTTCTATTACAAGTTTGCGGTGTGATGGCACTGATTGGGATCGTGATCGGTTCACTTGGTTCTGTCTTATCAATGCGCCGTTTCTTAAAATTCTAAACCGATGTTTTCTTAAAGTCGATCGTCAAGATCGGCTTTTTTTGTTTCATCACAGTGTTTCTTTACTTTAGGTACTATTTTTTGATATGCTTTAGTAGCGGGAAATCGGGGAAGAGGTGGAGAAATGGTTGTAATGGATAATTTGGTAACCATTTTATTTATTGTCAATATTTTGTTATCAATCATTATCATTTTCAGAGAAAGGCGGCAGACTGCTCAAACGTGGGCCTGGCTTTTGGTCTTGATGTTCATTCCAATCGTTGGCTTTGTGCTTTACTTTTTCTTTGGTAGAGGGATCTCTAAGGAAAAGATCTTTGATATGCGCTCACAGGCAAAGGTGGGGCTGAATGTTGAATTAGAAGAACAAAAGCAAGCCCTCGCTCGTCAGCTGTTTCCGCATCCGCCGACCGCGCAGGTAGAAGTGCAGCAGCTGGTCTACCTGTTGACAGTCTTTGGGCAATCCCTGTATACGACAGCGAATAGTATGACGCTTTATACCGACGGACGGCAGAAATTTGATGCCTTGATCGCGGATATCGAACAGGCAAAAAATCACATTCATATGGAATATTACATTTATCGCAGTGATACATTGGGAAATGAAGTCAAAGAGGCACTGGTGCGCGCGGCGAAGCGGGGCGTAAAAGTAAGAGTCTTATTAGATGCTTGGGGCAGCACCCAAGTATCATTGAAGTTTTTTGATGAGTTGCGTCTACATGGCGGTCAAATTGCCTTCTTCTTTCCTTTATTCGTTCCTTATGTCAATCCGCGAATCAATTATCGAAATCATCGGAAAATCGTGGTGATCGATGGAGAAATTGGCTATACAGGCGGTTTTAATGTGGGAGATGAATATCTAGGGCAAGTGGAAAAATTCGGTTATTGGCGAGACAATCACTTGCGAATTGCCGGTTCAGCTGTCTATTCGCTGCAAAATCGGTTTTTGATGGATTGGAATTCACAACATGCGTTGGAGATCAAATATGATCCTTCCTTGTTTCCTGAAATTAAACAAGTCGGGACAGTTGCAGCCCAAGTCATCACGAGTGGTCCTGATACGGAACATGAAGAAATCAAAATGACCTATCTGAAAATGATCAACTTAGCCAAAAAGGAAATCTTGATCCAAACACCTTATTATATTCCGGATGAAGCCATTCACAATGCCTTGAAATTGGCACTGCTTTCTGGGGTGAAAGTTCATATACAAATCCCTAACAAACCGGATCATCCCTTGGTATATTGGGCGACCTATTCCTTTGCGGCTGAGCTACTGCATTTTGGGGCAGTCATCGAAACCTATGAGAAAGGGTTTATGCATGCAAAAACGATGATCATTGACAGTGGGCTCGTTTCGATTGGTTCAGCAAATATCGATGTCCGATCGTTTCGTTTAGACTTTGAGGTCAATACGATCATCTACGATGCACAACTCGCGACGCAAACGAAAGAAGCGTTTCTGGCGGATTCGATCGATTCTAAGCACTTAACGATCGAAGCGTATCAGCAAAGAAAGCTGACGATCAAAATCAAAGAAGGCTTGGCACGCCTTGTGTCACCCTTGCTGTAAAAAAAGTGCCCTTTTCCAAAAGATGGAAGCCATCATTTTGGAAAAGGGCACTTTTTTAATAGGATTAACCCATAATACTTGTGTATGCTGCTAAGAAAATCGAGCCAACAGTGAGAATAAGCATGGTCCAGATCACGACTTGCGTGATTTTTGCAAAGGTACTTTTTGGTTTTTTCTCGTTCATTCTAATCCACCTTTTAGAGTTATTCTAGTGACAGTTTACCCTCAAATACACAAGAACTCAAGTTGAACCAAGGAGAAATTAAGAAATTTTCAATTTCAGGACAAAAAAAATCATTAGAATGGCAAGATAGACTTGTTGAAGATACGCCCTTCTGTTTTAATAGGTAAAGAAATGCATTCTTCAAGACTTTCAAAAGTCAGCTGGTGAACAAAGAGGCTCCTTAAAAAATTTCATGACTGTCTTATTCCAGCTCAGATTTTTAAAAGAACTGAAACACGGATGTAAAGAAAATAAAGTATAGTGACACTAGTTGTTAGAAAGGATTTTGCTGTATGTCTGGATTTAATCCAATCGTTTTGTTTTGGTATATCTTCCCTGTGCTCGTCTATTTCGCCTGTCGGTTCATTGTTTCCGCGTTGTCCTTGAATGATCGTTACCATGTGAAGGCACCGGATTTAGCAGTACCGTTTTTGATGGTCGGGATTCATCAATTATCAAAGTATACTTTTGATCAAGCGATCACATTGTACTATTTGATCTCCATTTTTTTATTAGGGATTCTGCTGGCAGTTTTTCAGGCATATTACTATGAGGAGATCCAATATGGTCGCTATTTAAAGATGTATTGGCGTAGTATTTTTCTATTTACGATCATTTTTCATGTCGTTTTGATCATTCTAAATATTGTTAGTTACTTATAGTGTTTTGACTCTTGATAAACGCCCATTTTTTCACTTAAAGTTTTTTTAAAAACTTTAAGTAGTCGGTTTTCCTCTTTTTCCTCATTTGGTAAAGAAAAGTCAAACAACTTCCCTTTCAAATTTCATATAATTTGTGGTAGAAAGTGGGGGATTGTGGTAGACTGTGAATATCAGGTGGAGATCGGGGGTTATTTATCGATGTTTATGGGTGAATTTCAACATTCGATAGATGCAAAAGGCCGACTAATCGTCCCTTCAAAACTACGAGAAAAACTCGGAGAAAAATTTGTTGTGACACGTGGATTAGATGGCTGTTTATTTGGCTACCCCTTATCTGAATGGGAAAAACTTGAAGAAAAACTAAACGAAATGCCTTTAGCGAAAAAGGACGCTCGGACATTTGTCCGCTTCTTTTATTCTGCTGCAACAGAGTGCGAAATCGATAAACAAGGACGAATCAATATCCCTGTTACATTGAGAAATCATGCAGACCTTATCAAAAGCTGTGTGATCATCGGCGTTTCAAACCGAATCGAGATTTGGGATGAAACGCGTTGGCAAGCATTCTCTGAAGAAGCAGAAGAAAACTTTGATGAAATTGCTGAAACAATGATTGATTTTGGCTTATAGGCTTGATAGGAAGAGGAAAAAACACATGGCAGATTTTCAACACTACACCGTTATGCTACAGGAGACCGTTGATGGGTTAAAGATTCGTCCAGAAGGCGTCTATGTCGATTGTACATTAGGTGGAGCCGGTCATAGTGAATATTTATTGTCGCAACTGTCTGAAGAGGGACATCTCTTTGCTTTTGATCAAGACCAAACTGCTATCGATCATGCGAAAAAACGTTTAGCACCATATGTTGCTAAAGGAATGGTTACGTTCATTAAAAGTAATTTCCGCTATTTAAAGGAAGCATTGCATCAACACGGTGTGAGCCGAGTCGATGGGATTTTGTATGATTTAGGTGTTTCCTCACCCCAATTAGATGAAGCCGAACGCGGCTTTAGCTACCACCAAGATGCACCGCTGGATATGCGGATGGATCAAACTGCAACATTGACTGCCTATGAAGTAGTCAATCAATTCGACTACCACCAATTAGTCAAAATCTTCTTCCGTTATGGAGAAGAAAAATTCTCGAAACAAATCGCTCGTGAAATCGAGCGGGTGCGACAAGATCATCCAATCGAAACAACGGGTGAGTTGGTCGATATCATCAAAACAGCCATTCCGGCGCCAGCAAGAAGAAAAGGCGGACACCCTGCAAAACGGGTTTTCCAAGCCATTCGCATTGCAGTCAATGATGAGCTAGGTGTGATTGAAGAATCACTTGAACAAGCGATTCATCTTTTAGCAGTCAACGGACGTGTGAGTGTCATCACGTTTCACTCTTTAGAAGATCGCATCGTGAAATCGATGTTCAAGGAATACAGCACACCGAAGGATATGCCGCCAGGTTTGCCGATGATACCAGAAGAATTCCAACCAACACTTAAACTTATAACAAGAAAACCACTACTTCCAACTGAGGAAGAAGTAGCTGAAAATAATCGTTCTCGCAGTGCGAAACTGCGAATCGCGGAAAAAATCAAGGAAAGCGAAGGGTAACAACTATGGCAGAACTAAAAGTTCATGACTATGAATTCAGAGAACCACTTGAATCACAACCTATGGAACACTCTGAACCGACAACTGAAAAACTGCCTACTGATCCCCAGCGTCCTGAGGTCATCCGCGTACCAGCATCTCCGGCTCGTCGGTTAAAAAGCATTTCTACTCTGGAAAAACTGATCGCTGCCTTTGTGATCATCTCTGTATTGACGTTGGCGATCTTGACCATCAATATTCGAACCAATATCAGTCAAGTCGAACACGATATTTCTTTGATCCAATCGGATATCAATGAAAAAACAACACAAGCAGAACAGTTGGAACAAGAGAAAAATGAACTTTCTAAAACCGAGCGCATCCAAAAGATTGCTGAGGATAATGGATTGTCGATCGATGACGGCAATTTAAGGAAAGTGGACTAAATGAAGTTAACAGATAAATTCAAGCAATACTTAAAAAAGAACAATCAAACTACAACGAACAATCGCAAAAAAGTAGGTATTATTCTCTTTGCTACGAGTATTGGATTGTTCTTTTTGTTTGTCACGCGTTTGAGCTACATCGTCATTGTCGGAGATGTCGCTGGGACTTCCTTAGCTGAAAAAACGAAAAATCTTTATGAAGGCAGTGAAGTCATCAAAGCGAAACGTGGAACGATCTATGACCGCAATGGGATTCCAATTGCTGAAGATGTGACTTCCTATTCAATTTACGCTGTTTTGAACCAAAATTACAAAGATGGCAAAAAGAATCTTTTTGCAGAAAAAGCAAACTTCAATAAATTGGGCAAAATCTTGTCGGATGTATTGTCCATCGACCAAGAAACAGCAGTCAATACATTAGAAGAAGGGCTTGAGCAACAATTATGGCGTGTTTCTTTTGGAAGCAAAGGGAACAATATTACATTAGAACAAAAGAATGCGATTGAAGATGCAATGGAAAAAGAAGGGATTGCTGGCTTTCATTTTGACAGTCATCCAGCTCGTCTTTATCCGAATGGTGTCTTTTCTTCTCACTTTATCGGGTATGCTGTTGCCAATGATGACGATACTGGTCTAGTTGGGAAAACCGGGCTAGAAGCTGCGTACAATGACGTGCTTTCAGGGACCGATGGCGAGATCGTGTATCAAAAAGACAACAATCAAAATCCGTTGCCAGGAACCGTAGCCGAAACTGTTGCAGCGGTGGATGGGAAAGACGTCTATACGACCATCGATAGTCGGATCCAAAGCTACTTGGAAACGCTGATGGACAGTGTCTTTAAAGAAAACAAACCAGAAAACTTAACAGCGAACTTAATGGATGCAAAAACGGGTGAAATCGTGGCGATGGCGCAGCGGCCAACCTATAATCCAGAAAATTTGGATTCCATCAATGATTGGCAAAACCTATTAGTTGAGGACAACTACGAGCCAGGATCAACCATGAAGATCTTGACGACGGCAGCAGCGATCGATCAAGGGATCTTTAATGAAAACGAAACTTTTACCCCAAGCCCTGATGGAATGAAACTTTATGATGCAACCATCAACGACTGGGACTTCGGTCAAAAAGGAACACTGACGATGCGCCAAGCACTTTCATGGTCGAGTAATATTGGAATGGTGACCTTGGAACAGCGAATGGCAGATCGTTGGCAACAATACTTAAAAGAATTTGGTTTTGGTCGCAGTACCTATTCAGGATTGCCTAACGAAAATACTGGGATCACACCAGAGGATAACCCTGTCAGCCAAGCGATGACGTCATTTGGTCAAGCGATTGGTGTGACGAATTTCCAAATGATGCAGGCCTTTACGTCGGTGGCAAATAACGGAACGATGTTGAAACCACAGTTTATTAGTAAAATCGTTGATGGCAATACAGGAGAAGAAACGGTCACACAACCAGAAGAAGTTGGCCATCCCATCACAGCAGAAGCGGCAACAAAAGTACGGGAATATATGCGTGATGTTGTCGAAAGTGAAAATTACGGAAGTGCTTATGGTGTCTATGAACTACCGGGCTACAATATTTCCGCGAAAACGGGGACAGCCCAAGTAGCCGATCCAACGACCGGTAAGTATTTGTCTGGGGGTACCAATTATCTGTATTCTGTTGTTTTGATGTTTCCTTCAGAAGAACCTGAATATATTTTGTATTTGACGATCAAATTGCCAGAGAAGCACGAAAGCACCGTGTTGGGTGAAATTGCCAATCCATTGATGAAACGAGTCATGGATCTGAAAAATTCTGCATTAGAAGATAGTACAACCTCTGGTAGTGAAACGACTGTAGGGGATTATCGTAATCTTGATACAGAATCAGCGGCAACTGACGTTCAAAAAGCTGGGTTGACCCCTGTTGTCATCGGTGATGGCGAGAAGGTCATCGCACAGTCCGTTGACAGCGGCACTTCTATCATGCCTGGCGGACGGGTACTGCTGATTACGGATAGCGACAAGTATTACATGCCTGATACGACCTCCTGGTCCAAAGCAGATTTGATCAAATTTGGCAGTCTGTTGAATGTGGACGTCAGTTTTGAAGGGGACGGCTATTGTACCAAACAGAGCGTGGAGCCTTATACTGAGTTATCGGGACAATCGATCAAGTTTACACTAAGCGAAAACGAATAGAATAATAGGAGAGAACGATATGGAATGGACAGAGATGATATTACCTTTGGCAAGCGGCTTTGCGATCGTAACAGCCGCAATGCCTTTGTTTATCGGCTATTTTCAAATGAAGAAATACGGACAGGAAATACGTGGTGACGGCCCTAAATGGCATAACGTAAAGGCTGGTACACCAACGATGGGTGGGTTTGTATTTTTGATTTCTGCAATGATCACTGCAATTTGGGTAGGGGCATGGCAAAATCAACTGACTGCTTCATTGTTCATTCTTTTGTTCATTACCTTGGTTTATGGTGCATTAGGATTTCTTGACGATTTCATCAAGATTTTCCGCAAAAGAAATATGGGCTTAAACTCGCTGCAAAAATTGATTGGACAAATTTTAGGCGGACTCGTCTTTTACTTTGTTTTTCGAGCGGAAGGCAATGCAGACGTGTTAAATTTCTTTGGGATCGATGTGCCACTGTCGATCTTTTACGGAGTGTTCGTCATCTTTTGGCTGGTCGGTTTTTCAAATGCAGTCAACTTGACCGACGGTATCGATGGTCTGGTCGCAGGACTGGGCACGATTTCTTTTTCAACTTACGCACTGATTGCTTGGCGGCAAGATCAAATTGATGTATTGATCGTTTGTCTAGCAATCATTGGCGGATTGATCGGCTTCTTTCCGTACAATCGCAAACCGGCTAAAATTTTTATGGGGGATGTCGGCTCGCTGGCTTTAGGCGGTCTGCTGGCAGCAATTTCGATTCTTTTACACCAAGAATGGACCCTCTTGCTTGTCGGACTGGTCTATGTTTGTGAAACAGCAAGCGTGATGCTGCAAGTTGCCTCATTCAAATTAACGGGCAAACGAATCTTCAAGATGTCACCCATCCACCATCATTTTGAAATGAGCGGATGGTCTGAGTGGAAGATCGACACTGTTTTTTGGTGTATTGCGTTAGGTTGCTCGTTGCTCACAATAGCCCTTGTATGGTAGGAGATGAAGAAAATGAAAAAAATTAAAACATATCAAAATAAAAAAGTTCTTGTGCTAGGATTAGCGCGTAGTGGATTCAGTGCGGCCAAATTGTTACATGATTTGGGCGCACTTGTGACCGTTAATGACGGCAAGCCATTTGCTGAAAATCCCGAAGCACAAGATCTTTTGGCGTTAGGGGTCAAAGTGATCACTGGCAGCCACCCAATCGAATTATTGGATGAAGGCTTTTCGTTAGTTGTGAAAAATCCAGGAATCCCTTATTCACAGCCCCTTGTTCAAAAAGCTTTAGAGAAAAAAATTCCTGTAATCACGGAAGTGGAGCTAGCGTATCAAATCTCTGAGGCTCCGATTATCGGCATTACTGGTACGAACGGAAAAACCACCACAACGACCATGATCGCCAATGTCTTAAACGCAGGGATGCAAAAAGGGCAGGCACTGCTTTCTGGGAACATTGGGTTTCCTGCAAGTTCGGTTGCTCAAACGGCCAAAGCGGAAGACCGATTAGTCATGGAATTGTCTAGCTTCCAATTGATGGGGATCGATACTTTGCGACCAAAAATCGCCGTGATCACCAATATTTATGAAGCCCATATCGATTACCATGGCAGTCGTCCAGAGTATGTCCTAGCAAAGTGGCGGTTGCAACAGCGAATGACTGCAGATGATTATTTGGTGATCAACTGGAACCAGCCAGAACTAGAAGCACTGTCGGCAAAATCAAAAGCGCAAATCATTCCTTTTTCCACCAAGGAAAAAGTAGTAGGCGCGTACATGCTTGACGGTATCCTCTATTATAAAGAAGAAGTGATCATGGCAGCTGATGAACTTGGCGTGCCAGGAGATCATAATATTGAAAATGCATTAGCAGCGATTGCTGTCGGTAAACTTTGCAATATGCCAAACGAAGCAATCAAACAAGCGTTGCAAACCTTCACTGGGGTACCTCATCGGACCCAGTATGTCACCACCATCAATCAGGTGAAATTTTTCAATGATTCCAAAGCAACCAACATCTTAGCAACAGAAATGGCCTTAGGCGGTTTTGACAATGAGAAATTGGTCTTATTGGCAGGCGGCTTGGACCGTGGCAACAGTTTTGATGAGTTGGTTCCAGCACTAAAAGGACTCAAAGCTATCGTAGTGTTTGGAGAAACAAAAGAAAAATTAGCCGCAGCCGCTCAAGCAGCTGGCGTAAAAACGATTGAAATGACAGACAATGTTGAAACAGCCGTCCCAGTTGCCTTTTCTTTAAGTGCTGCTGGAGATACGATTCTATTGTCACCTGCGAATGCAAGTTGGGATCAATACCCTAATTTTGAAGTTCGAGGCGACAAATTTATGGCGGCAGTAGCAGAACTTAAATAGAAATGAGTGAAGGACATGAAAATACTTGTGACTGGCGGCGGTACTGGCGGCCACATCTATCCAGCGTTGTCTTTTGTCGATTACGTAAAAGAGATTGACCCGACAGCCGAATTTTTATACATTGGTGCAACAAGGGGCTTGGAGAATAAAATCGTCCCTCCAACAGGTATTCCTTTTAAAACGTTAGAGATTCAAGGCTTTAAGCGTAAGCTGTCTTTTGATAACGTAAAAACGATCCAGCTTTTCATGAAAAGCTATTATGCAGCAAAGAAAATCATCAAGGAGTTTCAACCGGATGTGGTGATTGGCACCGGCGGCTATGTTTCTGGCGCCGTGGTCTTTGCTGCAGCGAAGTTGAAAATACCTACCATTATTCATGAACAAAATAGTGTTCCTGGAATCACCAATAAGTTTCTAACCAAGTATGTGGATAAAATCGCCATTGCTTTTCACGATGCTTCTCAATACTTTCCAGCGAAGAAAACGGTGCTTGTGGGCAATCCCAGGGGTCAAGAAGTACGGAATAGTCAAAAGTCGACGATTTTGTCTTCCTACGATTTAAATCCGGCGAAAAAGACGGTCTTGGTTTTTGGTGGGAGTCAAGGAGCACTGAAAATCAATCAAGCGATCATTGATGCGCTGCCGCTGTTTGCTCAAAAAGAGTATCAGCTTCTCTATGCGTCAGGTGAACGGTATTACAAAGAGATCGAAGAAAAAATTGGCATGTCAAAAGATGCCTTTCCTAATATCAGTATTCGCCCTTACATTGATCAGATGGCAGAAGTGATGGCAAATAGTGATTTGTTGATTGGACGAGCAGGAGCCACATCGATCGCAGAATTCACTGCATTAGGGATTCCAGCGATTTTGATTCCTAGTCCTTATGTGACCAATGACCACCAAACGAAGAACGCCCAAAGTTTAGCCAATGCAGGAGCAGTCAAAATGATTGCCGATCATGAACTAAACAGTCAAAACCTCGTGGAAGCAGTAGACAGTATCATGCAAGATGAAGCCCTTCGTAGTAAGATGGCAAAAGCCTCAAAAGAACAAGGGATCAGCGATGCCTCAGAACGATTATTTCGACTTGTGCAAGAGGTAATCAAATAGTACAATGTGTGGGATAGAAAGGAGCGATTATCATTAGTAAAGACAAAACACCTCATGATGATCAAACCCCCTCGTCAACGGAAGAGTTGACCCCTTGGCAAAAAGAAAATCTAAAGTATTTGCAAGAAAAAGGCAATCAGCCAGCTTGGTCTTCTCCTGCTCCTGAAGAAACAGAAGATACGTCCAAAGACCATGAAGACGAGCAAGAAGAAACATTTTTTGAAGCAGATGAAGCAATGGAAGAGTCTGTTGATGAGAAGGAAGCATTGCCAGAGCCAGAAAATAAGGCCCGCTCCTTTGCTGATCGGCTGCCTAACCTAAAGGCGTACCGCAACCAAGTGTTGATTCGCCGTTTAGCCTTGATTATTGGATTGTTGATGATTCCTTTATTGATTGTTTTGTATTTCGTTTCGCCCCTAAGTCGTTTGGCGAATGTGGTCGTCAAAGGCAATCATGAAGTATCCGCAGAAGCAATTCTCGAAAATTCGGACCTAACCGTCAATGAAGAGATGTGGCCGCAATTTTTCGAACGTAATCAAAGCGTGTCTGCCATCAAAAAAGAATTGCCACGTATAAAAAATGCCTCAATTTCTCTATCTGGTATCAATCGCTTCGATATCACTGTCACTGAATTTCAAGAAGTTGCTTTACTAGCCCAAGATGGTGGCTATGCGCCGGTTTTAGAAAATGGCGTTGTGTTAGATGAAATCAGTGAGCAGCCAGTGGAAGGATTGCCGGTTTTAGAAAATTTTTCGGCTGAAGATAAAATCAAAGCAACACTTAGTGCCTATCAAGAATTAAGTTCAGAAATTCGCGATGGCGTTTCTCAAATCAAATATACCCCCCGTGACAGCAATGATGAGCTGCTGACTCTCTTTATGAATGATGGCAATCAAGTGATCGTCAACATTTCGAATATGGTGAGTCAAATGCAGTATTATCCGCAAATTGCCAAAGATTTGACCGAGGACAGTATTGTGGATATGGAAGTTGGAATCTTTACTTACCCAATTTCAAATACACAAGAAGACGATGCAGACGAAAATCAAACAGCTGATAGTGATTCTTAGGAAAAATTCAAGAGTTTTTTTCATTAACTTGTTTCTAAAAAGCGCCATTATATGGTAGAATTGGTAACAGTGAACAAATTATTCGAATGAACTCTAAAAACGGACTGTGATGGTTCGCTATATATCCAATTTAAGTAGGAGGGAACCCCATCCATGGCAAAAACGGGAATGTATGTTGGCCTTGATATCGGTACGACATCTGTAAAAGTTGTAGTAGCCGAATACGTTGACAGCCAAATGAATATCATTGGTGTAGGTAATGCAAAATCAGAAGGAATCAACCGTGGAATCATTGTAGATATCGATAAAACGGTACAAGCCATTCAAAGAGCAGTAAGACAAGCAGAAGAAAAAGCAGGAATTCAAATTCGCAGTGTAAGTGTTGGTGTACCAGCCAATCTTCTTGAAGTGGAAAATTGTCAAGGAATGATCGCTGTCAATAGTGAATCAAAAGAGATCACCGACGAAGACGTGCGTAATGTTGCCTCCGCAGCACTCGTTCGTTCTACCCCTCCTGAAAGACAGATCATTGCTATTTTACCGCAGGAATTTACCGTTGATGGTTTTGAAGGAATCAAAGATCCTCGTGGCATGATCGGGGTTCGCCTAGAAATGTTTGGTGTTGTTTATACAGGACCAAAAACCATCATTCACAACATTCGCAAATGTGTTGAAAAATCTGGTCTGATTGTTAATGAAGTAGTCATTACGCCATTAGCACTAACGGAATCGATTTTATCAGACGGTGAAAAAGATTTTGGTACGATCGTCATCGACATTGGTGGCGGCCAAACAACCACATCGGCGATGCACGACAAGCAATTGAAATTCACCCATGTGAACCAAGAGGGCGGCGAATTTGTCACAAAAGACATTTCGACGGTTTTAAATACCTCTTTCAACAATGCAGAAGCATTGAAGATCAATTATGGGGATGCGTATCCTGAACGCACTTCAGCCAGCGAAGAATTTCCGGTTGATGTGATCGGAAAATCAGAACCAGTGAAAATCGATGAACGCTATTTATCAGAAATCATTGAAGCCCGTATGGAACAAATCTTCACCAAATCAAAAGAAGTCCTAGACGAAATCGATGGACTTGATTTACCGGGTGGCGTGATCTTGACTGGTGGCGCTGCAAGTCTTCCTGGTGTCGTAGATCTTGCTCAAGAAGTATTCGAAACAAACGTTAAGCTTTACGTTCCTAATCATATGGGACTTAGAAATCCTGTATTCACCAATGTAATCAGTATCGTTGACTATTCAGCAAACTTAAGCGAAGTCTATCAGCTTGCCAAAAGTGCGATCACTGGTGAAAAAACAGTCGCGCAACAGCCCGTTGCCATTCAACAACAAGAAGTGCATTACGAACAATATGAAGCTCCAGAAGAAACTTATGAAGAAACAGAAGAAGAGAAAAAAGGTGAGTCGATCACAAACCGAGTAAAAGATTTCTTCTCAAATATCTTTGAATAATCTAAAACGATTCTCAGGAGGAAGATAAACTATGGAATTTTCAATTGATAATAACATCAATGACGGCGCTGTGATCAAAGTCATCGGAGTCGGCGGTGGTGGCGGCAACGCAGTAAATCGTATGATCGAAGAAAATGTCAAAGGCGTAGAATTTATTGCAGCCAACACTGACGTTCAAGCATTAAAAAATTCAAAAGCAGAAACAGTCATTCAATTAGGCCCTAAATATACCCGTGGTCTTGGTGCTGGTTCACAACCAGAAGTTGGTCAAAAAGCAGCAGAAGAAAGTGAAGATTCTATTCGTGAATCATTAGAAGGCGCGGATATGATTTTCATTACCGCTGGTATGGGTGGCGGAACCGGGACCGGTGCTGCACCGATCGTAGCTAAAATTGCCAAAGAAATCGGCGCATTGACAGTCGGCGTCGTTACTCGTCCGTTTACATTTGAAGGACCAAAACGCGGCCGTTTTGCTGCTGAAGGAATCGCTAAATTAAAAGAGAATGTCGATACCTTATTGATCATCTCAAACAACCGTTTGTTAGAAGTTGTTGACAAGAAAACGCCAATGCTTGAAGCATTCCGTGAAGCAGACAATGTCTTGCGTCAAGGGGTTCAAGGGATCTCAGACTTGATCACTGCACCTGGCTATGTCAACTTAGACTTCGCTGATGTGAAAACAGTGATGGAAAATCAAGGCACCGCTTTGATGGGAATCGGCGTTGCTAGCGGCGAAGAACGCGTGATCGAAGCAACGAAAAAAGCAATCTCTTCACCATTGCTAGAAACATCGATCGATGGTGCTGAACAAGTGCTATTGAACATCACTGGCGGATTGGACATGACTTTATTTGAAGCACAAGATGCTTCTGATATCGTCGCTCATGCGGCAACAGGTGATGTAAATATTATTTTAGGTACATCAATCAATGAAGACTTAGGCGATGAAATCCGTGTGACTGTCATTGCAACCGGCATTGACCCTTCTAAAAAAGAACGTGGGTCTCGCTCTAGCAGACAAAGTCAAAGCCAAATTCATTCTATCCCACAAAAACCAACCTTAGATATGGACCAAGCGCGTCCTGCACAAGCAGAAGAAAGCAATGGTTTTGGTGATTGGGATATCCGTAAAGAACAAAATGTACGACCTAAAGTAGAAGAAAACACATTTGAAAATGTAGAAAAGAAAGAATTCGACACCTTCAGCCGTGATGAAGTACGCTCGAATGATGACGACGAATTAAGCACACCACCATTTTTCCGTCGTAAACGCTAGGGGGCAGAGCACATGATTTCTGAGAACTTGCACAAGATCCAGCAAGAGATACAGGACTCCTGTGCTCTTGTTTCTAGAAATGCCAGTGAGGTCTGTTTGACAGCTGTGACAAAATCCGTCGATACAGAAACGACAAGAGAACTTCTAGAAAATGGTGTGCGTGATTGTGCAGAAAATCGAGTAGAAAAGCTACTTGAAAAAAAGGCAGCATTAACTGATTACCCAGATGTCCGTTGGCATTTTATTGGTAATTTACAGCGCAGAAAGGTAAAATCAGTTATAAATGAGATTGATTTTTTCCATGCGTTGGATTCAATCAAACTGGCACAAGAAATTCAAAAACGAGCAGAGCATCCGATCAACTGCTTTGTGGAAGTGAATGTTTCGCAGGAAGCAACGAAACAAGGGATTTTCGTAGAAGAGGTGGTGGCTTTTATTGAAGCACTCGCTTCGTTCGACAAAATTCGTGTTGTTGGATTGATGACGATGGCCCCGCTCACTGCTTCCAAAGACGAGCAGCATCAGATTTTCAAAGAATTAAAAAGGATTCAACAACAGATCGCTGACCTGCATCTTACACATGCCCCTTGCTTAGAAACGAGTATGGGAATGAGTAATGACTTTCCCATTGCGATTCAAGAAGGCGCAACATTTATTCGTGTAGGAACAGCATTATTTCAATAAAAAAGGAGGTTGACCGATGTCGCTCAAAGAGAAACTGACCAATTTTTTTGGATTGACTGACGAAGAAGATTATTATGAAGAAACATTTGCCACTGAAGAACCTGCACGCACGGCAGCGAAACCAGCTGTGAACCAAGGAGGAGCTTTTACCGCCCCTAGAACAACAGCGAGTACGCGTGCTTCTAGCCAAGCGGCTTCTTATACAACAAGTCAACCACAAAATCAAGCCTATCAATACAGACAGCAGCCTCAAACTGCTACCTATCAACAATCCTCAGCGGCGGCTGAACGAGTAAGATCGGTGCCTAAGACGGAAGAAAAAGTCGTTCCAATGGCGCAACAAAGAACTAATACGAGAGTCAAAGACACAAAAGCAAAAGAAACCTCTCCACAAATGGCTGGAAAAATAACGATCGTAGAACCACGCGTTTATTCAGAAGCTATGGGGATTGCGAAGCAAGTCATCAATGGAGATGCTGTACTTGTTAATTTTCATTTAATTGAAGAGTACCAAGCTCGTCGAATAGTTGATTTTTTAACAGGAACAGTGTACGCTGAAGATGGTGATATCAAGCGTGTTGGCGATGAAATTTTTCTTTGCACGCCTAAGGGTATGGAAATTGAAGGCACTGCCCAAACATTAGCAGATACCAATTTTTTTGATATCTAAAGTGAGGAGGAACGCCAATTTTATTCTTGAGATTCGTTAAATTACTGAGTGATGCTGTTTATCTGTATACCATTTTATTAGTGATCTATGCACTTTTGTCTTGGTTTCCAGGAGGGTATCAGTCCGCTTTTGGCCGTTTCTTAGCAAAAGTGTGTGAACCGTATTTGAGTTTATTTGATCGATTGAAATTAAGTTTTGCTGGTATCGATTTTACGATTGCATTTGCAATTATTGTCTTACAGCTAGCATCACAAGCATTGATATTGATCCTACAGTCAATTTTATTTTAACGTAAGGGGTGGTTATCGGTGAACGCAAATGTCTATCAACATTTTCGAAACGATGAACGCCCTTTTATTGATTCCGCTCAAGGATGGATCGAACAAGTGCAAATGCAGTATGCGCCTTACTTGACTGATTTTTTAGATCCGAGACAAGCGTATATCTTAGAAAGCTTGATTCGTCAATCAACGGATTTAAGTTTCCGCTTTTTTGGTGGATATGAAGCTGCTGAGAGACGACGTTGTTTGATTTATCCCGATTACTATGAGCCCACCACCGATGAGTTTGACATGACTTTATTTACGATTCAATACCCGAAAAAATTTACGGTGTTGAGTCATGGAAAAGTTTTAGGCACATTAATGGGGACTGGAGTCAAGAGGGAATACTTTGGAGACATTCTTTCCGATGGTGAAATATGGCAAGTATTCGTTGCCACTGAAGTCAGTCATTTTATTCAACTCCAAGTGGATAAAATCGGCAACGTATCCGTTCGATTGGAAGAAACAAAATACACCGAGTTGATCGTGCCTAAAGATGGCTGGACCGAGGAAAGAGAAACGGTTAGCTCATTGCGTCTTGATACAGTGATCTCTGCCGTATACAACATCTCACGCCAGCGTTCGAAACAGTTGATCGAATCAGGAAAAGTAAAAGTAAACTGGACAGAAGCATTACGACCAGATTTTGTTCTGGATTTACTGGATATCATTTCGGTAAGAGGATTTGGTCGGATTCAAATACAGGGGTTAGAAGGAACCACGAAAAAAGAAAAAGTTAGATTGTTATTAGGTGTATTACGTAAATAAATCAAAGAGGTGTATAGAATATGGCATTAACTCCATTAGACATTCAAAATAAAAACTTTTCAGTAAAAATGAGAGGCTACAACCAAGATGAAGTCGATGACTTCTTGGATATGATCGTTCGTGATTATGAAGAAGCCGTTCAACGCAATCGTGAGTTAGAAAAATCGTTGAAACACGCAGAAGAAAAACTTGAATATTTCAATGAATTGAAAGATGCCTTGAATCAATCCATTATCGTGGCTCAAGATACGGCGGATAAAGTAAAAACAAGCGCAAGCAAAGAATCAGAAGTAATCGTTACTTCTGCTCAAAACCGTGCGGATGAAATGGTTGCTACTGCAGAAAAACATGCGCATGCCTTGATGACCTCAGCGGAAGAAAAAGCCAAAGAGATTTTGACGGATGCAACCGACAATGCCCGTCAATTGGCAACAGAAACAAATGACTTGAAGAAGAAAACCAGAGTCTTCCACAACAACTTATTGGTTATGTTACAAACCCAATTAGAACAAGTGAAGAGCCCCGAGTGGGAAGAGATTTTGGCGCCATTTTCAAGCTACGTGCAAGATTCCCATCAAGTAATCAGAGAAGTTTTATCAAAAGAACTTGACAGTGAAAATGGTTCTGGAGTAAACTCAGAAGCAGTGGACACATTTGATGTGGACGTTGTTGAATCAGATGAAAAAATCGTTGATGTAAGCGAAAGCCCTGAAGTGAAAACATTAGATGATGCGAGAAACTTATTAGACGAATTGAACAAAACAGATAACAACTAAGACACAGAACAGAAAAATTTCTTATATTTTTCAAGCGAGTTTGGGAGAGTGGAAGCCAAATAAAACCCTGTAAGAAATCAGATCATCTGTGAGTTGCGTTCTTTAAAGAGCCGATTATCCAAAGACTCAAGTAGAGAACGACGCCTGATCCCGTTACCGATCATCAAAGAATTGTCTAACGACAATAAAAATTTGGGTGGTACCACGAACACGTTCGTCCCTTGCCAGGGACGGACGTGTTTTTTGCTGTGAATCACTATGATTGGCTTGCGAAGCAAGACAGAATAGATGATGAACAGTACTAGGCGACCATAAGGAGCGTAGTAACCCTACTAGGAATCACTAGGATTGATTTTTAAAATCAGTGAGACCTAAACACAAGGAAGTCATGGCAACCAATCCATTTTGATACGTTCAATAGAAGCAATTGATTGGTCGAGTCAATGGATTTAGAAATTATACGGAAACGTAGTGAGACGAAAAGGAGCGAAACAAGAATGAAAATGAAAGAAACACTGCATCTTGGAAAAACCGCTTTTCCAATGCGAGGCAACTTGCCGAACCGCGAAGTGGATTGGCAAAAAGAATGGGAAGAAAATCGATTGTATCAACGCCGTCAAGAATTAAATGAAGGCAAGCCAACCTTTGTCTTACACGATGGTCCTCCTTATGCAAATGGGAACATCCATATCGGACACTCATTGAACAAAATCAGTAAAGACATTATCGTACGTTCCAAATCAATGTCAGGTTTCCGTTCCCCTTATGTACCTGGTTGGGATACCCATGGTTTGCCGATCGAGCAAGTGTTGACAAATAAAGGAATCAAGCGCAAAGAAATGAGCTTGGCAGAATACCGCAAAAAATGTGAAGAATATGCTTTGACACAAGTGGATACACAAAGAGCTGACTTCAAACGTTTAGGGGTTTCTGGTGACTGGGAGCACCCATACATCACACTGACGCCCGATTATGAAGCTGCAGAAATTCGCGTGTTCGGAAAAATGGCAGAAAAAGGCTATATCTACAAAGGATTAAAACCAATCTACTGGTCACCATCTAGTGAATCATCACTAGCAGAAGCCGAGATCGAATACAAAGATGTGAAATCACCATCGATCTATGTTGCTTTCCCAGTCGCAGATGGCAAAGATTTGCTTGATTCAGATACATCTTTTGTTATCTGGACGACGACGCCATGGACCTTGCCAGCGAATCTAGGAATCTCTGTGAATCCAACCTTTGCCTATGTTCAAATCTTGGCTGATGGTCGTAAATTTGTCGTGGCAAAAGATTTATTAGAAACCGTGACGAATGAGATTGGTTGGGAATCTGTCGAAGTATTGCAAGAATTGGCAGGCGATCAATTAGAAAAAATGACGGCGCAACATCCTTTCTATGACCGTACGTCTCTGTTGATGTTAGGGGATCATGTGACATTGGATGCCGGTACTGGTTTGGTCCACACTGCACCAGGACACGGGGAAGATGACTACATCGTCAGCAAAAAATATGGACTGGATGTCTTATCACCAGTCGATAGCCGTGGGGTCTTCACAGAAGAAGCACCAGGATTTGAAGGGGTCTTTTATGACAAAGCCAATCCAATGATCACTGAGCTTTTAGAAGAAAAAGGGGCGCTATTAAAACTAAACTTCTTTACTCACAGCTATCCACATGATTGGCGGACGAAAAAACCAGTCATCTATCGGGCAACGCCACAATGGTTTGCTTCAATTGATAAGTTCCGTCAAAACATTTTGGATGAGATCGAAAAAGTAGATTGGATCATTCCATGGGGCAAAACCCGTTTATACAATATGATTCGCGATCGCGGCGACTGGGTGATCTCTCGTCAACGTGCGTGGGGTGTACCATTGCCAATCTTTTATGCAGAAAACGGCGAAGCCATCATCACGCCTGAAACGATCGAGCATGTGGCAAACTTGTTTGCTGAACATGGTTCAACGATTTGGTTTGAAAAAGAAGCCGAAGAATTGCTACCGGCTGGCTTTACGCATCCAGGCTCACCAAACGGTAAATTCTCGAAAGAAACTGACATCATGGATGTTTGGTTTGATTCAGGTTCTTCTCACGAAGCCGTGTTACGTCAACGTCCAGAATTGACGTTCCCAGCTGACATGTACTTGGAAGGTTCTGATCAATATCGCGGGTGGTTCAACTCAAGTATCACAACTAGTGTTGCGATCAATGAAGTCGCACCATACAAAGCCGTCTTGTCTCAAGGCTTCACCTTAGATGGCGAAGGCCGTAAGATGAGTAAATCTCTTGGAAATACCATTGCACCAGAAAAAGTGATCAACCAAATGGGTGCGGATATTTTGCGCCTTTGGGTCAGCAGTGTTGACTACGAAGCGGATGTTCGAGTGTCTATGGATATCTTGAATCAAGTATCAGAAGTCTATCGGAAAATTCGCAATACCATGCGTTTCTTATTGGCTAACACGAATGATTTTGATCCAGCAAAAGACAGCGTACCATTTGAAAACTTGCGTTCTGTTGATAAATACATGATGGTTCGTTTGAATCAAACGATCAAAACGATCCGAGAAGATGGTTATGAAAAATACAACTTCTTGCATATTTACCGAACAGTCATCAACTTCTTGACAGTCGATATGTCATCCTTCTATTTGGATTTTGCGAAAGATGTCGTTTATATCGAAGCTGAAAATGATTTCCAACGTCGCGCCATGCAAACCGTCTTTTATCAAACAGCGGTTGCGTTGACGAAATTACTAACGCCGATCATTCCGCATACTGCAGAAGAAATCTGGTCACATTTGAAAGAAGAAGAGGAATATGTCCAATTAGCGGAGTTCCCTGGCTATGATACATTTGCTAACCAAGAAGAGCTGCTTGATTTATGGCGTGCTTTCCTTGATTTCCGTGACAATGTCTTAAAAGCATTGGAAGAAGCGCGTAATGCAAAACTGATCGGGAAATCGTTTGAAGCAAAAGTGACTGTCTATTCAAGCGAACCGGTTGCAGCATTACTAAAAGCCATTGATTCAGATATCGCTCAGTTGCTGATCATTTCACCGGACTTCTTAACGATCAAAGAAGCAGGTGAAGCAGCACCAGAAGCGGCCTATCAATTCGAAGACGTGGCGATCTTAGTGGAAAAAGCTGAAGGTGAAGTCTGCGAACGTTGTCGTCAAGTCCGTGTGGATGTCGGTGTAGAAGAGCAACTACCAACACTTTGCGGCCATTGCGCAGCTATTGTCAAAGAAAACTATCCTGAAGCGGTTGCAGAAGGCTTTGAAAAATAAAAAAACGGAAAAAGATGATCCCATTGCGGGTCATCTTTTTTTTTGAAATCAATCAAGCTTGTTCCTTGAAAATGGGACATAAGCAGCTATTTGTGACATCCAAATGAGAAAATCCGCGTTAATTGATAACGATTCTCATTTGTTTGCAATAATTTTACGATAGTTTATTGTATAATAAAAAAACCTTATTAGACGAAGACTCCTGCCTGTGATTTACAAGTAACTACTTGTTCAATGGATGTAAGTAACCCTTGAAGGAAGAAAGCAACGAGATCGGATCAAGTAAAAAAAACTTGCCAGATAGAAAATCAGGTTGTAAACTGTTAAAAATCGGAATATTCAGAAAATTGAAAGAAAGTGTGATTCCATGAGTGATTTAGAGATGATGAAAACAACGAACCAAACGATGTACGATGCCGCTTTTGAAAAAGATGCTTGTGGGATGGGGTTCATTGCTCAGAAAAATGGTCATTATTCCCGAGAGCTCGTCCAAAATGCCTTAACGATGTTAGAACGGATGAATCATCGAGGGGGAACAGGCGCTGAACCTGACACGGGGGACGGAGCAGGAATCTTGATGGCGATGCCAGATCCTTTTTTTCGGCAGCGGGCAAAAGAGGCAGGAATCCCATTGCCTGAAAAAGACGCCTATGCTGTTGGGATGTTTTTTTTACCGAAAGAAAAGCTCCGAGCAGCACAGGTCCAAGAAGAAGTAACTAAAGACATTCAACAAATGGGTTTTACGGTTTTATGGCAGCGCGACGTTCCATATGATTATTATCAGTGTGGGCCGGGGGCGCAAAAAGTCATGCCATCTTTTGTGCAAGTCTTTATTGAAAAGCCTGTCGATGTAGCTGCTGGCCGTCCCTTTGAAGATCAGCTTTATCGGCTACGGCGTAAACTGGAAAAAACATATCATACCGATGAGCTGTCTATCTGCAGCTTGTCCAGTAAGACAGTTGTTTATAAAGGGATGCTGCATGCCTATCAAGTTGGCTTGTTTTTCAAAGATCTTCAAAGCCCAGAAATGACTTCGAGTATTGCTTTGACTCATTCTCGTTTTTCAACGAATACCTTTCCAAGCTGGAGTCGGGCGCAACCTTTTCGTTTCTTAGCCCATAATGGCGAAATCAACACGTTACGCGGGGCGGAAAATTGGATGCATGGACATCAGATCGAAGTCTACGATGACGAAAACTCCGATTCTGCGAAGCTGGAAAATTGTATGGAATACTTGTATCGTCAAGGTCGAGACATTCCCCAAGCACTGTTGATGATGGTGCCAGAAGCGTGGTCTAAAGAAGCTGGCTTGACGCCAGAACTGACGGCTTTTAATGAATACAATGCAAGCTTTATGGCTCCTTGGGATGGACCAGCAGCTTTATGCTTTACCGATGGGGAGATGGTGGGAGCTGCCCTTGATCGTAATGGATTGCGACCATCTCGCTACTCAATCACGAAAGCTGGTTTTGTTGTCGTGGCCTCTGAGTCAGGAGTGGTGGATTTACCAGCGTCAGAAGTGATTGAAAAAGGGGTGCTTGGACCAGCAAATATGTTTTTGGTGGATACCCAAAAAGGGATGATCTTACGAAATCAAGAAATCAAAGCGCATTATGCGAATGCCCATCCTTACCAGGAGTGGCTAGCGGAACACCTATTGACACCAGAGCTGCTTCCTGGGACTGAGAAGCAGGAGGAAACAGCAGACGATGCGATCCAGACCCTTTGGAAACGAAATGGCTACACGGATGAGATCATACGCACGTTGATTTTACCAATGGCTCAAACGGGAGAAGAACCAGTGATCTCCATGGGGTTTGATTCACCCTTAGCTATTTTGAGCGAACGTCCCCAATCCTTGTTTACGTACTTCAAGCAACAATTCGCCCAAGTGACCAATCCACCCATTGATGCGATTCGCGAAAAATTAGTAATCGGTACCGAGCTGTTTTTAGGTCGAGATGGGGATGTTTCAAAGGACATCCGAATCAATTGTAATAAGCTGAAGATTGCTAGTCCTGTGTTAAAAACGAGTGAATATGAAAAGATCAAACAGTTAAATCAAAATGGTCAAAAAGCGGTTTTACAGTCGATTCTTTATGATTATGTACCAGAAAACGGGGTAGCTTTGCAACAAGCGTTAGAAGCGCTTTTTAAAGAAACGGAGCAAAAAATCGATGCTGGGGCAACGATCGTCATTTTAAGTGATCGGGAAGTCATCCAAGCGCAAGAAGGAAAAGTGGCGATTCCGATTCTCTTGGCGGTATCAGGCCTGCACAATTATTTGGTGCGAAAAGGCAAACGTTCCTTGGCATCGATCGTTGCGGATACAGCGGAAGTCTGTGAGGTCCATCATTATGCCATGTTAGTCGGCTACGGAGCAAGTGGGGTCCATCCTTATGGGGCTTACCAGACATTGGCGCATTTTGAGCTTTCAGAGAAGATCGAAAGTTACCGCAAGGCATGTGAAAAGGGCATTGTCAAAATCATGTCACGAATGGGAATCTCAACGATCGCCGGTTACCACGGGGCACAATTGTTTGAAGCGGTTGGCATCTCTGAGAAAGTCATCGCTGAATATTTTACCGGCACGGTTACCCGTATCGGTGGTCTCTCGTTAGCGCAAATCGAGCAAGAATATCTGACGCGTTATGAGGCCGCATATGGTGAAAAACGAATGGATTATCTTGATTCTGGCGGTAGTTTCCAGTACAAAGCCGATGGGGAGCATCATTTGTTCAATCCAAAAACGATCTATGGGTTCCAAAAAGCCGTTCGCACAGGCAGTTATGAGCTTTATAAAGAATATGCGGCGGAAATGAATCAAGAGGCATTGGACAATCCAACGACGTTACGGTCTATGTGGACCTTTGCGAACACAAGACGCAGTATTCCGTTAGCTGAGGTGGAGCCTGTCGAAACGATCGTCAAACGATTTAAAGTCGGGGCGATGTCCTATGGCTCACTAAGTGAAGAAGCGCATCGCTGTATTGCTGAAGGAATGAATGCGATCGGGGCAAAATCCAACAGTGGAGAAGGTGGAGAAAACCGAAATCGTTTCAAACCAGTGGATGGCATTAATTATAATAGTCGCATCAAACAAGTAGCTTCTGGCCGTTTTGGTGTCAACGCCGAATATTTAATGAGTGCAGATGAACTCCAGATCAAAATGGCGCAAGGGGCGAAACCTGGAGAAGGCGGTCAATTACCAGGCAATAAAGTCTTCCCGTGGGTCGCCGAGATTCGAGGGTCTACGCCTGGTGTTCGATTGATTTCACCGCCACCACATCACGACATTTATTCGATTGAAGATCTAGCCCAGCTGATCTATGACTTAAAAGCCATCAATCCATATGCACGGATCAATGTCAAATTGGTTTCTAGTACGGGCGTGGGTACGATCGCTACCGGTGTCGTCAAAGCCGGCGCAGACGTAGTCGTGATCTCAGGCTATGACGGTGGGACCGGTGCTTCTCCGAGAAATTCGATTCGGGATGCTGGCTTGCCTTGGGAGATGGGGCTTGCAGAAGCCCATCAAACGTTAGCTATGAATCATTTGCGGCAGCGAATGACCTTAGAGACAGATGGAAAATTGATGACGGGGCGTGACATCGCCATTGCTGCTCTTTTAGGAGCAGAAGAATATAGCTTTGCCTCTTTAGCGCTAGTTGCGATTGGTTGTGTCATGATGCGGGTATGCAGTATCAATACATGTCCTGTTGGCATTGCTACACAGAACCCAGCGTTGCGAAAATTTTTTGCTGGAAAACCTGAGCACATCATCAACACGATGTACTTTTTAGCAGAAGATCTACGGGAAACGATGGCTGAGTTAGGATTTCGTACCATCGATGAGATGGTAGGACATGCGGAATTGTTGACACCACGCTTCGTTGCTAAAGGCAAAGCAAAGTCATTAGACTTTTCGAAAATGATTGGGACGACGATCCCAATCGAACGCAAAGTGACCGATCCATTCCTTGAGAAACGTCAATGGCCAGAATTAGATGCTTTTGCACAAGCTGCTATCGACAACAATCAAGAAATCGTGACGAATCATACGATCAATAATGTTCAACGCTCAGTCGGCGCGCGTTTAGGAGGCTGGATCGCGGAACGTTTTGGCAATTATGAAGTTACCCCAGGTCTGTTGCAGTTTACGTATCGAGGTATTGCTGGACAAAGCTTTGGGGCTTTTGCCACCCAGGGCATCCAGTTGAAACTGATCGGTGAGGCCAACGATTATGTAGCCAAAGGGTTAAGCGGTGCCCGCTTGATCATTGTGCCACCTGAAGATGCCGCTTATGACGCAGAGCATTCACCAATTGTTGGTAATGTAGCGTGCTTCGGGGCAAATCGAGGCGAAGGCTATTTCCGAGGCATTGCTGGCGAACGCTTTTGTGTTCGTAACAGTGGAGCCAATGTCGTTGTCGAAGGTGTTGGCGATCATGGCTGTGAGTACATGACTGGCGGTGTCGTGGTGATATTAGGAAAAACCGGCCGCAACTTCGGTGCTGGAATGTCCGGTGGCGTGGCGTATGTTTACGACCCCGATCAAACCTTTGCCGATAAATGCAATCGGGAAATGGTTGATTTATATCGGATTGGCGAAAGCGGCGATGACCACCAACTAAAAGAGATGATCCAGCAGCATTTCGCCTATACAGATTCATTGAAGGCGGCTGAGATCCTAGAAGATTGGGAAAATCAGCAGCACCATTTCATCAAAGTCTATCCGACAGAATACCATCAGATGATCCAAGCGACGGAGACCTTGGCGGACCAAGGGTTTGTCGGAGATGAACTTGTGACGAAAGCCTTCGAAGCTGTCGTCGGTCCACAATTGACCATCCCAGGAAAGGAGCGTGACTAATATGGCAGATCCATTTGGTTTTTTAAAGTACCCAAGAGTAGAAAATCCTACCCGACCAGTGGCAGAACGAATCGAAGACTGGCAAGAATTACAGACGCCATTGCCTGAAAATGAGCGTCAAGAGCAAGCAGCACGCTGTATGAACTGCGGGATTCCTTTTTGTCATACCGGTTCTTTTTACGGGGGGCAACGAGCGGTTTCAGGTTGTCCCAATGACAACCTGATTCCTGAATGGAATGACTTGGTTTATCAAGGGCGTTTCCAAGCCGCTTTTGAGCGTCTTGCCAAAACCAACCCATTACCTGAAATGACTGGTCGTGTTTGTCCAGCTCCTTGTGAAAAAGGCTGTACCGAAGCACTGAATGGCTCGGGTGTCACGATCCACGACAATGAACGCTTTATTATCGATACTGCTTTTGAAAATGATTGGGTCAAAGCCTCGGGATTGCCTCAAGAAGCGACTGGGTTCAAAGTTGCCATCGTCGGCAGCGGACCAGCTGGTTTATCCGCTGCATGGCGCTTGAATCAACTAGGGCATCAAGTGACGGTCTATGAACGCAGTGATCGCTTTGGCGGTTTACTGATGTACGGTATTCCAAATATGAAATTAGATAAAGACGTCATTCAGCGACGGATTGACTTGATGGCAGAGCTAGGCGTGACCTTTGTCGCTAATACGGAGATCGGTCGTGACTTGTCAGCAGAAGAATTGGCCGCTCAGTATGATCGGGTCATCTTGGCAACAGGAGCTAGTGTTCCTCGTGACTTGAAGATTCCAGGGCGTGAATTGACTGGGGTGCAATTTGCAGTCGATTATCTGACGGAAGCAACCAAAGATGTGTTAAAGCATGGCAAAGCGGCAACAAGTAAAAAACTTGCTGGCAAACATGTTATCGTGATTGGTGGCGGCGACACTGGAAATGACTGTATTGGTTCAGCGATTCGGCAAGGAGCCGCTTCTGTGCGTCAATTGGAGATCACGCCCCAACTGCCATTGACACGGACCGACAGCAATCCTTGGCCAGAATACCCAATGACAGCTCGAACAGGATATGGGCAAGAAGAAGCGGCTGAAGTGCTACAAACACAAGTGACGTATCATGGAGTGTCCACAACGGCCTTTATCGGCGCCGAACGCGGCCAGTTGATCGCCATCGAAACGGTCTCAGTGGATCAACAGTTTCAGCCGATCCCTGGCACAGAGCAAGTGATCAAGGCGGATTTGGTCTTGTTAGCAATGGGCTTTGTTGGTGCAGAGACCCAACTCTTCGATGCCTTTGGTGTGCGAGAAGTGTACGATGATTACACGACGAACAATGAACGAGTGTTAGTCGCAGGAGATGCCAAACGAGGACCGAGTTTAGTTATCTGGGCGATTCGTGAAGGACGCTTAGCGGCAGAAAAAGTCGATCAAGCATTACGATCTTTGGTGTATCAATAAGCAATCAATAAAAAACAACCTGAGCAGCTATTCCTCCTTCTGAATTAGAAGGGGAGCAGCGAAATGCTCAGGTTGTTTGCCTGTTAAGCGGTTGGTTCAGATGGATGGGGCTTAGACAGCTGTTCATTTTTTTCCATTGCTGCCTTCGGTAGGCGAATCGAAAAGATGATGGTTTCATCACGGCTTTCCGCCCAGATCTTTCCACCTAATGCTTCAACGATTTCTTTGGCGATCGGCAAACCAAGACCCGTCCCACCCGTCGCTGTTGCTCGGGAAGCATCCATGCGGTAGAAAGGCTCAAAAATCAAGCCGATCTTTTCAGCTGGGATCGTTTTTCCTTGATTGGTCAAACGAATCAGGATATCATCAGACTCGCTGATGGCTAATCGCAAAGGGGAGTTAGGATAGCTATAATTGATGGCATTGCGGATCAAGTTGTCAAAAACGCGTTCCATTTTCTCCGTATCAACGGTCGCAAAGACTTTTTTCTGTAGCTGAAGTTGCCAATGGAGATTTTTTTCTTCTAACAGCGGCAAAAATTCAAACGTCAACTGTTCCAGCATCAAGCTCAGATCCGTGGTTTCAGTTTGCAAGGCGATCGTTGTAAGATTAAAGCGGGTGATTTCGAAAAATTCGCTGATCAATAGTTCCAGCCGTTGGGCTTTTTGCAAGGCGATCTTCGTATAGCGTGCGCGTAGTTCGGTAGAAAGCTGCGGTTCCTCTTCTAAAAGCGTCAAATAGCCGATCACACTGGTCAAAGGCGTTCGTAAATCATGTGCGAGATAGACGATCAAATCATTTTTTCGTTGTTCCGCTTCTTTGGCGGCTCGTTGATCCTGTAAGTTTTTCTCCCGCAACTGGTTCATTTCTTCTTGCACATCAATCATATTGCTGGAAAGAACGATTCGCTTCGTGGGTTCGGCAATCAGTTGGTTTGTGGCTTGGATCGTTTCATTCAAATAACTGATAGCTTTACTCATATAATAAATCGTTGTACTCACCCAAATCAGTAAGGCCCCGATGGCTAAGCAAAGAAGCCAATAGTCAGCAAAAAGTCGTAAAATTTGATAAATGGGTTCATAGCCATACCAGACCCTCATTCCAGCAACGAAGCGTACTGCGAAAGGAATGATGATCAAGATCGCCATCAAGATGCCCGTGGTGATAAAGTATTGGGTCAAGAGCTTGCGGATCAATGGACTTCTATTTTTCAATGATATAGCCGACCCCCCATACGGTTTTGATTAATTTCGGTTTGCGGGGTTGTTCGTTCAGTTTTTCCCGCAAACGGGCGATATGTGCCATCACTGTGTTATTGTTGTCTAAATACTTTTCTTTCCAAACTGCTTCAAAAAGGGTTTCCGAGGCAACGACCGATCCTTGGTGTTCAAATAAGTAAAGCAAGATTTTAAATTCGATGGGGGTCAAGAAAACCTCTTTGCCATAAAGAAAACATTGGTGGCTGTTGATTTTCAACAGTAAGCCTTCCTTTTCGTATTCTTCAATCTTCTGGGGATTCGCTGACTGGTTGTAACGCTGGTATCGCCGCAGCTGCGTTTTGACCCGAGCAACGACTTCTAAAGGATTGAAGGGCTTGGTCACATAATCATCTGCCCCAAGGCTTAGACCGGTGATTTTATCCAAGTCTTCCCCTTTTGCCGTGAGCATCAGTACTGGGAAAAAGTGGGTCTTACGAATTTGCTGCAACAGCTGGAAGCCGTCGATATCCGGCAGCATCACATCTAAAACCGCCACGTCGACCGTTTCTTTTTCAAGATAGGCCAAAGCGCTCGTTCCATCATAAAAAGGTTCTACTTGGAAGCCTTCATTCCTTAGAAACGTCGTGACTAACTCCGCGATTTCTTTTTCATCATCAACAACAATTATTTTTTCTGCCATCCTTGATTCACTCCAACTATCTACGATCATTTTTCATTTACACTACCATTTACTCTACACCCATCATACCGTAATCGGTAAGCGAATGCATTCGTTTTCTACTTTGAACTAGAGGTGATGCGGGAACCTAGGCGGCTGATCAATTCATTGGTAATGGTTTGTGCTTGATCAGCGGTAGTCGTCCAATCGCTGATTACTTCGAGCGAACTTTCGACCGCCAGTTCTGGATAGTCCGTTAAATCGATCAAGAGCATATCCATACAAACCAACCCAATCTGCGGGAGTAAAGCACCCTGATAAGAAAGTTGGAACCCTTGGTTTGATAGGGCACGTGGAACCCCGTCGCAGTAGCCGATGCTAACGATCCCGATCGTGGCTGGTCGATCAAAAACAGTGCCTAATCCATAGCCGATCGCTTCACCAGCGGCAACTGTTTTTTTGTCTACCAGTAAGGCTTTGAGTGTCAAAATTGGCTGTACGTTTATCTTCTGCTTCGTTGGTTCGTTCGGGACGCTCAATGAACCAGTTAGAAGAATACCTGGACGTACATAATCATAGTGTTTCTCTGGGTAATTTAATATTCCGTAGCTGCTTTGCAGATGTGTCAGTCCATAGGCGATATTTCTAGCGGATAAGCCAGCCAACAGATCATCAAAACAAGTGATTTGGGCTTGTGTCCGCAAGATACTTGTCGTATCCAGCTGATCTGAAGAGCCTAGATGGGAAAAAATGCCCGTGATCTCGAGAGATGGCAAGGCGTAAAGTCCAGTAACTGTCTCAAGATCAGGTGCAACGCCTAAGCGGTGCATACCAGTATCTACCGCTAAATGGCATTCGATCGGAATGGTTGTTTGGGCTAAAGCATGCCCATGGGCCTCACTAACGATGGTTTGAATCAAGGAATAATGTTTCAGCTCTTTGGCACTTTGGGCAGAAGTGTACCCTAAAATCAGTAAGCGACTTTTGATGCCAGCTCGCCGTAATTCAATGGCTTCTTCAAGGGTAGCAACGGCAAAGAAATCAACGCCGGCTCTTTCTAGGGTACTGGCGACCGTCTTCGCATCACAACCATAAGCATCCGCTTTAACCACCGCCATCACTTTTGTTGTTGCTGGGATCAATCGCTTGATTTCCTGCAGGTTGTGCAACAAAGCGGGGGCGGAAAATTCTTTGGCTGCTCGCTGCAATTTGGGCGGCGTTTTTTTCGAAAACGGGAACAGCTTTTGCAAAGCAAAGAGACCTTGCACCACCCCAATGGTCAGTCCTAAGACCACGAAGAAATTGATCAGATTGTTTTGCAGCAAGGGCAGCTTTTGACTAAGAAAATGGGTCACTGCAATGGTATAAGGATGGAGCAAATAGAGCCAAAGGGACAGTCGACCCGCTTGTTTCCAGATTATGGGTGCTTGCCATTGCTGGATGATCGGAAATAAAAACAACAGGACGAAGGGCAAAAAAACATACATGCTGTCATGTTTCGGCGTGGTAAAGTGATGCAAAAGGTAACTTTCCAAAAGCAAGCAAATCAGACTGATCAGCAGATAACTATAGCGATGGGGAGAAGCTGGTTTCTTGGCAAATCTTCTGGCTAGTACCCCTAAGATCAAAAACAAAGGAGCAAAGAAAATGCCGTTGCGAGTTCCATCCAATAGTTGAAAAATCAGTGAATAGAGTGGCGTAATGGGTGTTTGTGCAGCCAGGCCAGACCAACTGTCCCCACCTAAACCAACCACATACAAACCGACAGCAATGAAAAACACCTGCTTGAAAGAAAGCCGTGTCAAGAGGCCCATCACTAGTAGACTGCCGGTAATGATCGCAGGAAAATACCAAAGATGGTAAAGAATGCCAGTGACCAACAATGTTTGGATAAAGGTGCCCAGCGGCATGTTCAACCCAAGCATGCCGCTGTACCAAGCAAGCGGCCAAAAGAGCAGTGTGGCTATGAGGTAGACTTGCAGCTGCTTTTTAATAAACTGCCAGACACGCTGTCTGGCAGGATAGCTGTTTTGGGTGGCTAAGTCGCTGAACACGTAATATCCGCTGATCATAAAAAAGAAGGGAACGGCAATTCTGAAGAACGTCAACGTGATCAGGATATCGCCGTCAGGCCATAAGCGGTGAAGAGGCAGACAGTGGATCGCCACCACCATCATCGCCAAAATCACCCGGAATTGCTCGATTCCTGGATTCTTCTTCATGCGAACTGCCTCGCAGTTTGTTCAAGGTATTGATGGTATTCTTCCAAGGTCCACTGTTGACTGGCGATGATTTGACTATGAGGCAGACCGACATAACGAAAATGCCATGGTTCATAGCCAATCCCTGTAATTTCCTGTTTGTCTGCGGGATAGCGTAAAATAAACCCATAGTTCATCATTTCCTGGGTAAATAAATCAGCGGCTGCGCTGTCACGAAATCGTGGGCAGATCAAATCATCCTGGCTGCCCTTTAAACCAACATCGATCGCTAAGCCTAACTGATGTTCACTGCAACCGGGCAACGCCACAAATTGTTTCGTATAGGCTAGCCCATTTTCTTTCAAGGAATATTCCCATAAATACCGTTGCTGCTTATCGGTTCGGTAGCCATCTAATAAGCAGATCTCGTCTTCAAGCTTTAAAGCTTTGACGAGCCGTTCCCATTGTTTGGCTGCTTCTGGCTGCAAGTAAACCTCGTCTTCGCTGAAGGCAGCAAGGACTAAATGAGGGGGTTCTTGGTTTTTTTCTAACGGAAATTCTTTGCTAACTAACTGTAGATAGGGATTCATTTGACTTCCTCCTTTGCTAAGACAAGCAGTTTTTGTAGTAGTTCTTGATAGGATAAGCCGACCGCTGCCATCATGGCAGGATAGCGGGAGTGACTCGTAAAGCCCGGCATAGTATTGATTTCATTCAAGTATAGTTCTCCTTGATCCGTGACAAAAAAGTCGATGCGAGCAAGACCTTTAAGACCAAGACTACGATAGAGCAGCTGAGCTTGTTCTTTGATCTTGGTTTCAATCGTTTCAGGCAATGGCGCAGGGACGGTGATTTTGGCGCTGATCAGCTGGTACTTTTCTTCAAAATCGAAAAAGCCGTCTACTAATGAAATGGCGTCACAAGCACCGACAGTCAAAGAGTCGTTGCCCAAAATACCGCAACCGATCTCAACACCGGCAATATTTTTTTGTAGGAGCACTGCGGAACAATAAGTAAAGGCTTCTTTTAAGGCAGAAGCGATTTCTTCAACGCAGGTGACTTTAGTGATCCCTTTTGAGGAGCCCGCTTCATTAGGCTTAAAGAAAACTGGAAAGCCATGGGTCTGGATAAAAGCTTCGATTTGTTCTTGCTGGTTGGCTTGATTTGTCAAGAGAATCGTAGGAGCACTTTGTACGCCAATGGCTGCTGCAGCTTGATGCAGCAGCCATTTGTTCATACATAAGGCAGAACCTGCCACCCCGCAACCTACATAAGGCAGCTTCATCAATTCAAACAATCCTTGGATACTGCCATCTTCCCCATATTTGCCATGCATAATGGGAAATAAAACATCAGGTACCAACGTTTGCTGTTCTTCACTTAGCCAAAAGCCGTTTCCTTCAAATAGCGGCTGTATTTTCTGTTTATGTTTCGTATCCAACAACCACGTGTCTTGTCGGATGTTTTCCAGTTCTCCTGTATACAAGTACCAATCCATAGCATCTGGGGCGATCCCGATCAAAGAGAGGTCGTAGTCATAGGGAGATGATTGGAGTGCTTCGATTGCGCTAGTTGCTGAAGCTAAAGAAACGGTGTATTCCGGTGAATTGCCTCCAAAAATAATGGCGATTTTTTTCATGTTTTTCTTCCTTCCGCTTTTCGATTCTTACTACATTCAGTCTATCAAGGAAAGAAAAAAGAAATTTGCGGGCTTACTGGTATCTTTCTTTTCTTTTTGTGATGAAATTCTGACGAATTTATGACAAAAGGAAAGCGACAGCTGCCGCTCCTTTTACACCAGAAAGAAACTTGCCTTTGAAGTAGAAAAAGCTGCCATAAGATGGAGTGGAAAAAATAGTGAAAAAAGAGCACTCTGAAGGAAAGGGGGAGGCAATAGCAGGAACGGTGACACAAAAAAAGCACGCAAAAGCATGCTTTTTCTTTTTGATGAGGGCTTTTCGATTATTATACGATTCGCTTATTGTGCGTAATGCGCACGAGGACCACCAATATATTTGGGCCGTGATCCCAGAGCTGTGACATGGGCAGCGCCGAGGGACTTGATAGAGGGACGGATCGGGATTTGAACATGTTTGACATGCATGCCGATTGCTGTGTCGCCAATATCGATGCCAGCTTTTGCTACTATGTGCTCCACTTCAATAGGCTCATCGAACAGCTGGAAAGCGGCAACTGAGCAAGCACCGCCTGCATGCAACTGGGGCACTACTGCGACTTCTTCTAATTGATATAGTCGAGCCGTTTCACGCTCAACAGCTAAAGCCCGATTGAGATGTTCACAGCCTTGAACGGCTAAATGAATATTTTTGGGACGCAAGATCGCTCGTAGTGTTTCAACGATAACCATGCCTACTTCTTGACTGGAATTTTTGCCAATCAAGCCGCCCACGACTTCACTTGTTGAACAACCAAGGACAAAAAGATCATTTTCACCAACATTCGCTGTCGTAATGACTTCTTCAACGATCGTAGTTAAATCCGTTTTTAATTGATTGATATCTGTCATAAGAATCACCTTTCATTTAAAGAAAACTTTTTCGTGCGGCGCAAGGCATGCGTCAGGGGTAAAGCAACGATGCTGCCAAAGACCGTTTGGATCAAATTACTTGGGATCGAGGCGATCCCAGCGCCTAAACCGAATAGCAAAACCGTTGCTGCTGCATAGCCGGCGATCATGATTAAACTGCCGACAATGACGGCTGCTAGTGGCCGATGGCTCATTCTACCTACGATCCAGCCTTGCACACCATGGATCACGATGGAAAAGAAGGCCCATTCAGGGTAACCTGATAGAAAATCAATGATGCCGCCGCTCATTCCACCGACGAAGGCACCCGCGCTAGGTCCGAACAAAAGGGCCGAGATATAGATCCCTGCTTCACATAAGGTCACAAAGCCCTTCGTTTGCGGAACAGGAATGATAAAGGTCAAAGAAAGTGCACACGTGAGTGCCGTCAGCATAGCGATCGTCGTTAGGTTTCTTACTTTCATAGGTGTTCCTCCTTTTTAAAATAGGCGAGCTGATTGACGTTGCCAGAGGTACCTAAAGGCAAACCGTCTTCAATCCCTGCCCAAACAAATGCTTTTGCGGTTTGGTTAGCTGCTTCCAACGAAGTGCCTTTAGCAAGCATTGCGGCAATCGCTGATGAGAGGGTACAGCCAGCACCGTTGGTTGTGGTTCGCGTACTTTTTTCTGCCTCAAAAACGGTAAATTGTCCTTCTTGATACAAAACATCATAGGCTGTTTCCCCAGTTAGTCGACTGCCACCTTTGATCAGAACATTTGGGGCACCAAGCGCATGGATTTTTTTTGCCGCCGTTTTCATCTCTGCTAAAGAGGTAATGCTTTGTCCAGATAAGTGTTGTGCTTCGAGCAGATTAGGTGTCACTAATGCTGTGTAAGGAAACAATGAGATCAATCCTGCTTGATAGGAGTGGTTAAAGGCAGTATCTCCTTCTTTGAAGGCGAGAACGGGATCGAGCACGATCGGTCCGGTAAATGTTTGTAAAAAATCTCGCAGCAATTCAATGATGGCCGTTTGATGAAGCAGCCCGATTTTGATTGCATCTAGGGATACGACCGAACGCAGTGAATCCAGCTGTGCTTGGATCACGGGCTCAGGGAGATCATGGAACATAAGATCATCCTTGATGGCGACCACACATGTTAATAGGGCATGGCCAAACACCCCGAATTCCTCAAATGTTTTCAAATCAGCCGTCATGCCGCCACCTGCCAAACTGTCGAGACCGGCGATCGATAAGACTTGTTTCATGTCTGCTGCTCCTTTCATTTCTCATTTCTTTCTATTATAAACAGTCGGTAAAAAAGAAAAACGGCCAATTGGATGTTTTTTCCTCATCCAATTGACCATTTGCTTATTTCTCATTTAGTAAATCTCGCTCACGATACCATTCATCGGGACGCCAGATCCATTCAAAGCCATCGGCAGCTAAGAGATCATAGGCTGCTTGGGGGCCCATCGTTCCTGCGGCATAGTTTGGAAAATCAGGTGTTTCTTGGTCCCAAGCGTGACGGATCACATCAACGATGCGCCAAGATTGGGCAACTTCATCCCAGTGGGTAAAATTAGTGCCATCACCGTTCAAGGCATCTAGAATCAGTTTTTCGTAAGCTTCAGGGGTGTTTTCGACGATTTCAGTACTATTTCGGTAATCGAGCTTCACTGGCAATGTCTCAAACCCTTGACCAATTTCTTTTCCGTTCAAGGAAAGAGAGAAGCCTTCCGTCGGTTGAATGTAAATCGTCAGCACATTCGGTGCCAAACTCTCGATTTGCTTTTGTTCATTCAGGTCTTGCTTAAAGACATTGACTGGGACTTGTTTAAAGACAATGTTGATGCGAGTGCCTTTTTCCGTCAACCGTTTCCCAGTGCGCACATAAAATGGTACGCCGGACCAGCGGAAGTTATCGATCAAAAATTTCCCAGCAACGAAGGTTTCCGTTGCCGATTCTTCATCCACATTGGCTTCTTCACGGTAGCCAACAAATTTCTTGTCTTCTAATTGTCCTTTATCGTATTGCCCACGAACGAAGTGTTGTTTCACTTCTTCTTCGGAGTAGATACGGATCGCATTTAAGGCTTTGATTTTTTCTGTCCGTAATTCTTTTTCAGAAAAAGCCACTGGCGGTTCCATGGCTAATAAGGAAAGAATCTGCAGAATATGATTTTGGACCATATCCTTCAAGGCACCGCTCTTATCATAATAGCCGCCGCGTTCTTCTACGCCTAAGTTTTCTGCGATATTGATCTGAACATTGTCAATGTAACGATTGTTCCACATTGACTCAAAAATATTATTGGCAAAACGAATCGCAGAAATATTTTGGATCATTTCTTTTCCTAAATAGTGATCGATTCGGTAGATTTCTTGTTCCGTAAAGACTTGATTGATCTCTTCATTCAATTCTTTTGCTGAATTATAGTCGCTTCCAAACGGTTTCTCGATGATCACCCGATGGTAGCCGTCAGTATCCAGCATTCCTTGGGATTTCAAGTGAGAAACGATCGTCCCAAAGAAATTAGGGGACATTGCTAAGTAAAAAATCTGATTGCCTTCTAAATGGTATTTCTGATCTAAGGTTTCCGCCAAATCCTTTAATGAATCATAATGGCTCGTATCTGTTACATCATGTGATTGGTAGTAGAAATGAGAAGCGAATGTCTCTGCTTGTTCTTGTGAGTCACTCAACTCTTTGATTGTACCTATCACCACTTCACGATAGTGTTCATCCGACCAAGGACGGCGTGCAGTACCAATGACTGCAAAATCTTCTTTCAAATCGCCTTTTTTGTACAACCGAAACAAAGAAGGATATAGTTTGCGTTGGGCAAGGTCGCCCGTACCGCCAAAAATCGTAAAAAGGACCTTTTTTTCCATCATCTTCACTCCTTACAGTTTATCGACAAAAATCGTGCTGGCGGCTTTGTAGCTGACAGCAATTTCTTTTGTGTCATTTTTGATCGTAATCGGACCCTCGTATGCTGCCGCATCGATGATCTCGTATTCTTCATGAATATTCAATTTGATCGAAACGAGATAATCCAGCAGTTCTCGTTCGTCAAGGACACGGGCGATACGAATCTTGGTTCCTACCGGATAAGAACTCATGGTGTTTTTTTCGCCTTCGTGAATGAGTTCTCCTTGTTCAGGAATCATTCCCCCATGTGGGCAATACCGAGGATGATCAAGGTAGGCTTCTAAGCGGCTCGCCAACGTTTCTGAGGTGACATGTTCTAAAACTTCTGCGTCATCATGAACTTCATTCCATGAATAATGCAGGTGCTCCACAAGAAAGACTTCCCATAAACGATGCTTACGAATGAGGGCACTTGCAGAAGCTAAACCAGTTTCAGTCAACTGTACCCCTTGATAAGGTGAATGTTCCACTAAGCCTTCTTTTAATAATTTTGAAATCATTTCACTTACTGAAGCTGCTGAGACGTCCAGACCTGACACGATTTGTTTGTTATTGATCTTCTTTTGGTCACCACCAAGCTCTAAGATGAGCTTTAAATAATCTTCACGATTTGGTGTCATCGGATCCATCCTCTCTTATCAAAGACTATCAAAGTAGATTTTATCAAAAAAGCCAGCTGATTACTATGAAAAAAGCCGCCGGTTCTCAATATTCTATGTAAAAAGAAGACCGAGGGGAGCTACTCCACCTCAGCCTTTTTTTATTAAGCCCAATCACCATTGCGGAAGACAGGAACTGTGGTGCCATCTTCTTTGATGCCATCGATGGACATTTGGTCAGAGCCGACCATGAAGTCTACGTGGGTTTGGCTGCGGTTTAAACCAGCCGCTGCCAGTTCTTCTTCACTCATCTCAGTGCCGCCTTGTAAGCTGAAGGCATAAGCAGAGCCTAAAGCCAAGTGGTTTGAGGCATTTTCATCAAACAACGTATTGAAGAAGATGATGCCAGATTGTGAGATAGGGGAAGGGTCAGGGACTAAAGCGACTTCACCTAAAGATTTCGCTCCTTCATCGATCGCTAGCAATTTGCCTAACACTTCTTCGCCTTGTTCTGCAGAAAAGTCCACGACTTTACCGTCTTTGAAGGTGAATTTCATGCCAGAAATAATCGTTCCTGCGTAGCTCAATGGTTTCGTACTTGAAATATAGCCATCGATGCGACGATTATCTGGGGCAGTAAAGACTTCTTCTGTCGGCATGTTCGCCATGAATTTTTCATTGCGGGTGTTGTAGCTGCCAGCACCTTCCCACAAGTGATTTTTTGGTAGGCCGATGATCAAATCGGTACCCGGTGCTGTATAGTGTAATGCGCTGAATTGTTCTTTGTTCAATTCTTCTGCCTTGACTTGCAGTGTTTCATCATGTTTTTTCCAAGCAGCAACAGGATCTTCTTCGTAGATACGCGTCGTTTTGAAAATTTGATCCCATAGCTTGTCTTGTGCTTCTTCTGGGGAAGCATCAGGGAACACTTTTTGTGCCCAATCTTGACCTGCAGCAGCAACAACGGTCCAGCTGACTTTGTTGGCTTGTGTTGCTTGACGCAGTTTCATCATCGCCTTACCAGAAGCTGCTTGGAAAGCGGCGACCCGATCTGAGTCAACGCCCGCTAACGCATCGGGATTGGCAGAAACGACACTGATGCGGCTCGCACCTTTTTCGACCCAATCTTCTGTTTGATCAATTTTGTGTTGAGGGATCGTAGACAAACGATCCTCAGCTGCATGCGCAAGAAATTCTTTTTGAACCACATCGTCGGTCCATTGAACGATTACTTCATCAGCGCCTAGCTCATACGCTTTTTTTGTCAATAGTCGAGCTAACGGTGCTTGGTCCACGGCGATTTGGATGACGATGGTGTGCCCTTTTTGGACATTTACACCAACTTCTGTGATCAGTTGGGCATATTTTTCAAGGTTCTGATTAAAGTTTGGTAAAACCATTAAAATTCCTCCATTTATTCTAAAATTATAACTGTCTTCATGATAGCACTAAGTATTTTTGAAAACAAACGAAAAAGAGAGCAAAAAAACAGAGGTCTTCAAATTGAAAAACTGGAAACACTAGGGGCAATAATTTTAAAAGTTTTTTTGCAAACTTAAAAAAACATGATACAATAAGTAAAAGGTATTTCTGAAAGCGATGTATAGCAGAATTAAGGAGATTAAAAAATTATGGCAAGAAAGAAAACTATTACTAGAGACCAGATTTTAAAAGCTGCCTATGAAGTTGTCGCAACCGAAGGATTTACACGTTTTACCGCACGCAATATCGCAGCGAAGATGAAATGTTCAACGCAACCGATCTACTTAGAATTTAAAAATATGGATGACTTAAAAAATGCATTGATCAATCAGATTTACGACTACTTAGCGACAGAAGTTTTTCCAGTTGAAAGACGGGGAGATGTCATCGTTGACTTAACGTTAAATTATATTGGCTTTGCAAATAAAGAAAAACGATTATACCGAGCGCTATACTTAGAAGAGCATGGTGGTGGGGATTCCATGCAGCAGTTTTCATTTGACCTTTTTGTGAAATCAGTGAAAAAAGAACCAAAGTATCAAGATCTATCGGACGTGAAATTACAGTCCTTGCATACTGGTGTCTGGATCGTCGCTACTGGCTTAGCGGCATTGATGTCTTCGGGGATCATTCATCCCACAGAAGATCAGATTGCTAAGCTGATGACGGAAACCACCGATAATATTTTAGCAAGAGAAACACCCATCGATATCAGTTATCATTAAGCAAACAAGAAAACCTCCGACAGAATCAAGTGATTTTGTCAGAGGTTTTCTTGTTTTATTCTGCAAATGCTTCCGCTAGCTTTTTGGCAAAGGCTTCTAAGTTTTGAATATCGTCTTCTTCCGCAGCCAAGTCGACCTTGACGCTATCTGCCCCTTTTGTTGCACCTGTCTTACTAAAGACGGCTTCAAAGTCATCGACGGACTTACAAAAGTCATCATAAAACGTATCGCCAGAGCCACAGACCCCAAAGATTTTGCCACTTAAATCAAGTTCTTGCAAATCTTCGTAAAAATCGACGATCTCATCAGGCAATTCACCGTCACCGTATGTATAGGTTGCGACGATACAGATATCGGCGTCTTCAAACTCATCGGCATCCACTTGGGTACACTCATTCATTTCAACTTCCATGTCAAGATTTTCAAGGGCTTCAGAAACGATATCTGCAATTTCTTCCGTATTCCCCGTCATACTCGCATAGACGATTTTTGCTAAAGCCATGGGCTTTTTCCTCCAATCTCATTCCTATTCTCAAGGAAAACTCTCTTACAGATTATAGCAAATGCACGAAAGATTGAAAACAAAACTTGAAAAACTCTTTACAATGTCTGTGAATTTTGTAAAATAAGGGATTTCTATGGTAAAATAAGAGGAATTTAATTAAGGGAGACGAGAACATGATTACATTAAAATCTGCCAGAGAAATAGACCGCATGGCCGAATCCGGCGCGCTGTTAGCAGATGTCCACAAACAATTACGCAGCTTCATCAAACCTGGTATCACCAGTTGGGATATCGAAGTGTTTGTCAGAGATTATATTGAAAGCCATGGCGGAATTGCCGCCCAAATTGGTTTTGAAGATTACAAATATGCCACTTGCTGCAGTATCAACGATGAGATTTGTCACGGGTTCCCCCGAAAAAAACCATTGAAAGATGGCGATCTGATCAAAGTTGATATGTGTATTGATTTAAAAGGCGCCATTTCTGATTCTTGCTGGAGTTATGTGGTAGGAAACTCGATGCCTGAGATCGATCGTTTAATGGAAGTAACCAAAAAAGCGTTGTATCTAGGAATCGAACAAGCCCAAGTTGGCAACCGAATCGGTGACATCGGTCATGCCATTCAAACCTATGCGGAAAAAGAAGGCTACGGTGTCGTGCGCGATTTCGTTGGACACGGCATTGGTCCAACGATCCATGAAAGTCCGATGATTCCTCACTACGGAGAAGCCGGCAAAGGGTTACGTTTAAAAGAAGGAATGGTTATTACCATCGAACCTATGATCAATACAGGGACGTGGAAAATGAAAATGGATCCTAACGGCTGGACCGCCTATACTCTAGATGGTGGCTTAAGTTGCCAATACGAACATAGTTTGGCGATCACCAAAGAAGGGCCACGCATTTTGACTTCTCAAGGAGAAGAAGGAACCTACTAAATTTTGGCGGTAGGAGACTTCTGATTGTTACGTATGACAAAGAAAAAAAGGCAGATGATTCGCTGGCGGAGGAAGAAACATGAAAATCGTTGATAAAGTAAAAAGCAATCAAAAGCTGATGCGTTTCATTGAAACAACGCAAAATAGAATAACCGATTCAGAGATGGGGACCACATCGGTCGTCGTCGCCTACTATTTATTGCTTTCACTTTTCCCGTTAATGATTGCGCTGGGAAATCTGTTGCCTTATTTATCGATTGATCCGAACACGGTTTTATCTTATGTACAAGAATTGATCCCTAGTCAAATCTATGACTTTATCGGACCAGCGATCGAAAACCTCCTCACCACAAGCTCTGGCGGGTTGTTATCGATTTCCGCCTTGGCTGCGTTGTGGTCTGCGAGTCAAAGTATCAATGCCTTGCAAATTGCGATGAACAAAGCCTTCGGTGTGGACCAACGTTCCAATTTTATCGTGGTGCGCGCAGTATCATTTGTGATCATCCTGCTCTTTATGATTGCGATCGTTGGTGTTACGATGGTATTTGGGCTTGGAAAAATCATTCTTGATTTTTTGCAGCCGATTTTTAAGTTTCAAGACAATCTGATCGATACGTTCCAAACAGTCAAATGGCCAGTCACGATCGTTGCTTTGCTGTTTATCATGATGCTGATCTATTGGTTAGTGCCGAATGCAAAGGTCAAGTTGCGTTCGACTTTGCCAGGGGCGATCTTTGCAACGATTGGCTGGATGTTGCTGTCACAAGTGTTTGGCTTATACGCCCGTTACTTTGCTGCGAAAATCATTGGCTATCAAATTATTGGAAGTTTTATTGTTTTAATGATCTGGTTGAATCTTGCTGCGACGATTATTATCTTGGGTGGAATCATCAACGCAGTGGTAGAAGAGTATGTGTCGGGACAAGAGATCAAAGAACGAACAGATCCTGTTCAGCGGATTTCTTCGAAAATCGAAGATACATTTACCAATAAAGAGAAATAACGGAAAGCGAGAATAAACGATGGATTTTGCATTCAAATTTGTAATGCGCTTATTTATAACAATGATCGTGTCTTTAATCCTAACACCGATCATTAAATTGATCTCTTTTAAGATCGGCGCAGTCGATCGACCAGGAGATCGCCGAATCAACACCAAGACAATGCCGACCGCAGGGGGACTGAGTATTTTTCTTTCGTTCTCTTTTGCATTGCTTTGGGAATTCCGTGCAATGATTCCTTTTGACTATGTCTGGCCGATGCTTTTAGGTGCAGCCATCGTCGTAGTTACTGGATTATTGGATGATATCTTTGAGTTGACGCCCCTGCAAAAAACACTGGGTTTGACGTTAGCGGCTTTGGAGATCTATTTTGTTGCTGGTATCAAAATCAGCACGGTTTCGATCCCTTATCTCGGGGTTTTTGACTTGGGCTGGTTAGGCTTACCTATGACGATCCTATGGATTTTGGCGATCACGAATGCGGTCAACTTGATTGACGGTTTAGATGGTCTAGCGAGTGGGGTCTCCATTATCAGTCTGACAACGATTGGGATCATTAGTTACTTCTTTTTACCAAACTCCGTTGAAGTACCGATGGTGATTTTTACATTGATTGCCGCGATCGTAGGCTTCTTTCCTTACAATTTTTATCCAGCCACGATTTTTTTAGGCGATACTGGGGCACTTTTTCTAGGTTTCATGATTTCCGTCCTATCGTTGCAAGGCTTAAAAAATGCGACCTTCATTACAGTGATCACCCCAATGTTGATTTTAGGGGTACCCATTACCGATACCGTCTATGCGATGATTCGTAGAAAATTCAATAAACAAAAGATCTCTTCAGCAGATAAGATGCACTTGCATCATCGCTTACTTTCATTAGGGTTTACCCACCGTGGCACGGTCTTGACGATCTATGCCTTGGCGATGGTTTTTTCATTTATTGCATTATTGATGAATTATGCCAGTAACACCGCAATCATCTTGCTGATCATTAGTACAGGTTTTGGCATCGAATTGTTTATCGAGTTGATTGGTTTGGTGGGAGAAAATCGTCAACCACTCATGTGCGCGCTGAAGTTTCTTGGAAACCGTCGATTCAGGCAAAAAGTCTTGAAGGCGCGAGCGGAAAAGAGAAAAGACAAGCAAGAAGAGGAAAGCGAAGATTTAGCTGCTAGCGCTTCTCAAATCAAGGAAAAGCGACGAAAGAGAAAACATTACCAAGCAAAACACAAAAAATAAACGATACAGTTGCGGCAAAGGTGTCCAACAGGTGAGATGAATACGAGTGATCGTTGAAGGTCAGGAGGAGTCAGTGCTTCTTCTAGCGCGTTCTCTTACGATCAGCTGTCGATGATTCGATCAATCCGTTGGCGATGCTTGCCGCTTTTTGTTTGTTTGAAAATGGTCAGACAAACAGTATTTCCTGTCGAATTCTTCCGTCTTGAATTGACGGATCTAGCCCTAAACGTCTATACTTAAAAAGAGCAGCAGACTAATCAAAGAAAGAAGGATATGAACGAATGCCAAATGTGAAACAACTGACGTCAGAAAAAATGGGAACAATTTATGAGCTTTCCAATGATAGCGGTACCATCGTAAGGCTAAGTCCTGAAGGCGCACGCTTATTGGATTGGGTCGTTCCAGTAGAAGAAGGTCGCGACATCGTGGTCGGTTATGACACGATCGAAGGACATCGCCAAGCACGTTATTATGGCGCAACGATCGGCCCTGTGGCGGGAAGGATCGCAGGTACTCGCTTTGAGATCGACGGACAAGAATACCAAACGGAAGACAATGATGGCGGCAATACGCTTCATGGCGGTTCAAAGGGGCTGGATACTGATACATGGATCACTGAAACCTTTGAAGAAGCAGACAAAGCTGGGGTGATTTTTACTACCACACGGCAAGATGGCGATGGCGGGTTTCCTGGGAATGTTCGTTATCAAGTCACCTATACGTTGACGAATGACAATGAACTATTGCTTGCTTATGATGCCAACACTGACAAAGCGACTTTATTTAACCCAACGAACCACGGTTATTTCAATTTGACAGGTGATACCCAACAGCCGATCGATGACCACTTGGTTCAAATCAATGCCGAACATGTGGCTGAAACGAATGACGATGTGACGACGACCGGTGAAAAAACGCCTGTCGCAGGCACAAAGTTTGATTTTAGACAAGAACGCCCGATGGGAACGACGATGTTGGATGATCCGTTCTTATTAGACCATACGCAAGAGCGGGATCTAAAAGTAACCAGTCCCGATCAAAAAGTGCAGCTGACTGTAACTACTGACCGTCCTGCCGTTGTTATTTACACAACGGGTGAGGGAGAAGCTGGTGCATCAATGAAGACTGGTCCTTTTGCCAATCATGGCGGGATGGCGATCGAAACACAAGGTGTTCCTGGCTCTGAGAAATTTACCCACTTTGGTGAGATCGTGTTGCGTCCAGAAGAACCCTTCCACTCTGTGACGACGTATCAGGTCCACTTTTAAGCATAGGAACCAAATCATTTTTAATGAAATAGAAAAAAGCATTGTCAAAACGCAGAAAGTTTGGCGATGCTTTTTTTTGACAAAATCCGATTACAGATGTAAACTTAAAAATGTGAATCACTTATGAAAGGAAGTGGACAAATGCAATCTGTGGTCGAATCAATCAAAATCAGCGATTCTGAATGGGAAGTCATGCGTGTGATCTGGACATTAGGACAATCCGACGCAAAAGAGATCACCGCTTTATTGAGCGAAAATAAAAATTGGAAAGCAGCAACGGTCAAGACGCTTTTAGGACGACTCGTCAAAAAAGGCGTATTGAAAACAGAAAGCCAAGGGAAAAAATTTGTTTATTCGCCGCTTGTTTCCGAAGAAGCAACCGTTCGCAGCGCAGCTGAGAATCTTTTTTCTCATATTTGTGCCAAAAAAGTTGGGCAGACATTAGCAGAAATGATCCAAGAAGCAGCATTGACGGCAGAAGATTTGGCGATGCTCCAAGCAGCAGTCGACCAAAAAGTGCCAGTAGCAGCGATCTCATGTAATTGTATTCCTGGTCAGTGCCAATGCAAAACCCATGCAACAAAATAAGTAGCCAACGAACTGTTAAAAGAAATGAGGAATCGTAATGAAAAAAAACATGCAAATCAGCGGAATGAATTGTGCCCATTGTGCCGCAAAAGTTGAAAAAGCGCTTAGTGAAGTACCGGGTGTGAAAAAAGCCAAAGTGGACTTGAAAAAAGCTCGCGGAACAGTCAAGTTTGACGAGTCGCAAGTGACAGAAACAGCCTTAGTCAATGCGGTCACCGAAGCGGGTTATCAAGGGGTATTTGAGTAAGCAATGGAATTGCTAAAGTGAAAATGAAAAATCAAAACAAATGAAAAGTGTCCAGCCGCTTGAAGCTTTTGTATGAAGGAGCAAGACTGTACGCACATTCAGTGAAATAGGAAGGGGAATACTAGGATGAATCAGAAAAAAACGTCTTCCGCAAGTAATAGTCAGACGTCAAGCCATCATAGGCATGAACCTGCTTTGAATGAGCGGGATAATGGTACACAGGGAAAAGAGCAACATGCGCAATCACAAGTGACAGAAGTCCCTGAGCCTAGCCATGAGATGAATGGGATGGATCATCACAAGGCGACATCAAAACAGCAGGAGCATGAAAGTTCCGATAGTAACCATGGTCCTATGGATCATGAAGTGTCTGGCATGGATTATAGCCATAAGGGTAATGAGATGTCTGGCATGGATCACGGCCACAAGGGCCATGAGATGTCTGGCATGGATCACGGCCATAAGGACCATGAGATGTCTGGTATGAATCATAGTCACATGAATCATGAGATGTCTGGTATGAATCATAGTCACATGAATCATGAGATGTCTGGTATGGATCATAGTCATATGGATCATGGAATGGGTGGCATGGATCATAGTATGCATATGGGAAATTTTAAGCAAAAGTTTTGGCTATCCTTGGTTTTGGCGATTCCAATCGTCATTTTATCACCAATGATGGGCATCGAATTGCCCTTTCAGTTCACGTTTCCTGGCTCAGATTGGGTCGTATTGCTTTTAGGAACGATCCTGTTTTTCTATGGAGGGCAGCCGTTTTTAAGTGGTGCGAAAATGGAATTGAAACAAAAAAGCCCAGCCATGATGACGTTGATTGCTATGGGGATCACGGTTTCTTATTTTTATAGTCTTTACGCATTTATCGCCAATCATTTTCTTGCTGTTCCTCATGTAATGGATTTCTTCTGGGAACTAGCGACTTTGATCGTGATCATGTTGTTGGGGCATTGGATCGAGATGAATGCCATTTCTAATGCTGGCAATGCATTACAGAAATTAGCAGAACTATTGCCAAAAGAAGTGATTCGGAAAAATGCGGATGGATCAGAAGAACAGATTCCATTAGAAGAAGTGACCAACAAAACACAGTTGATCGTTCGCTCAGGAGATAAGATTCCTACCGACGGAACGATCCTTGAAGGAGAAACAACAATCGATGAGTCGGCAGTGACTGGTGAATCCAGACGGGTACCTAAAACCGTCGGCAGTACTGTCATTGGAGGATCTGTCAACGGCAATGGTACCATCACGATGGAAGTCACAGGAACTGGGGAAGACAGCTACTTAGCGAAAGTCATGGAAATGGTGCGAAAAGCCCAAGCAGATAAATCCCGCTTAGAAGCACTTTCGGACAAAGTGGCAAAATGGCTGTTTTATATTGCGTTAGTTGCTGGTGTCTTGGCATTTGCTGTATGGCTGTTTGTTGCTGATCTACCGACTGCTCTTGATCGAATGGTCACGGTATTCGTCATTGCCTGTCCCCATGCGTTAGGGCTAGCGATTCCCCTCGTAGTTGCTCGTTCGACATCGATCGCTGCCAAAAATGGCTTGCTCTTAAAAAATCGTAACGCACTGGAGAATGCGCATCATGTTGATTATCTGATCCTCGATAAGACCGGTACGTTAACAGAAGGAACGTTTACCGTAACTGGCATCGAGGCGACAGGCAGTCTTTCTGCATCAGAAGTACTAGCTTACCTAGCAGGTCTTGAGAAAACCGCCAATCATCCGATCGCAGAAGGTATTTTAGCCCAAGCTGAAAAGGAAAACATCACAGCCAAAAAGGCGACTGATGTTCAAACAAGGACAGGGATTGGTCTGGAAGGCGTGATCGATGGACAGAAGTGGTTGATCGTCAATCAAAAAGGATTGGAGCAATTAGCCATTCAGTATCAAGGGAACTCCTTGGAAAATTATCAAGAACAGGGCAATACCATCAGCTATTTGGTTCATGACGGCAAAGTGGAAGGAATCGTCGCATTAGGGGATAAGGTGAAACCAGAAGCGAGTCAATTTATTCAAAAAGTGAAAGACTTAGGCATCACACCAGTTATGGCTACTGGAGACAACCAAGAAGCGGCGCAAGCCGTAGCCGATTACCTAGGAATCGAAGCCTTCCATGCGGCAATGTTGCCAGACGATAAAGAACGTCTAGTCAGTGACTATGTCAAAGAGGGCAAGCGCGTCGTAATGGTAGGCGATGGGATCAATGACGCCCCAAGTCTTGCAAGAGCGACGATCGGGATTGCGATCGGAGCGGGTACCGATGTAGCGATCGATTCAGCCGATGTCGTTTTGACGAATAGCGAACCTCAAGACATCTTGCACTTCTTGACTTTGGCGAAAAAAACAAGACGCAAGATGATTCAAAATCTCTGGTGGGGCGCAGGATACAATATTTTTGCCATTCCTTTGGCAGCTGGCGTCCTCGCACCGATCGGGATCATTTTGAACCCAGCAGTCGGAGCTGTCTTGATGTCTATGAGCACGATCATCGTTGCCATCAATGCAATGACCTTATCAATCGAAAAAAGCGGCGATTAGCCGCTTTTTTGTTTCTTTTCCTAGGAGCAGTGAAATACCTCTATAATCTGCTTCTAAATTTATGCTATAATGTGTTCGTTGAGACAAGGAGGACGTTGATTATGGAACTGAAGAAATTGGATGTTCCCACTACTTCAATTACTGAAGTAAAAAAATCTCCGATGGATGTATTTAATCAAGCGCGAGAAGCAGGAACAGCAGTATATGTATTCAATCGTGAAAAAGTGGCGGGGGTCATGTTGACACAAGAGCAGTATGAAACGTTATTGCAGGAATTAGATTATTTGCGTCAGCGACCGATGATGGAAGAAGAACCCGAACAGCCGCCAGTGGCAGGGCTAGAGGAATTCTTACAAATCATGCGGCAAGCGCTGATCACCGGTGCGAGCATCTCGGCAAAAAATTTAGATGAGCGAATGGTGGCGTTAGGGTTCATCACTCGTAAAACTGGTTTTGGCGGTGTCGTTGACATGGTGAACGAATTGAAAGAAACAGGCAAGATCGTTTACCAGCTACGTAAAAAACAAGATGGTAAATCGGTGACCGCTGAAGTCATTGGAGAACAAGACAATCAAACGCAATTATTTGATAAATTGATCATCAAAAAAATCTTTCTAAAAGAAAAATAAACGCTGGAACTTGTCCCAGCGTTTCAGACGGTAGACAAAGTACGGATGTGTTCGTACTTTGTCTTTTTTTCTATAAAATACTGGAGCTTGTTAATTTTTTTAAAACTGTGAAAGATATTGCTCATCCAACCAACAAAAGTTCCAGCCAGTTACAGACTAGGTTTTAAGTCAGCCAGTAAGTTTTCCCGTCTTTCGTCCGTTGCATAAATCCGTATTCGATCAAATAACGTCGGACAGTGACGTAATCGGTGATCGCTTGCTTTAATACATCGTTGACGGCAGCTTCTGAATAATTTTTCTTCGGATCAAATTTTTGTGCCAGTACACTCAAGACAACGATCTTGCGCTTTTCTTTGCTGGGAAACTGTTTGATAAACCCCGTTTCATCAAAATAAGTAGCAATGATCTTTTCTCTTTCACTAGCCGTAATGGCATAGCGATCATCAAGCATCGTCGCCCCTTTGTGAGGCGGCAGCAACGGGGTATCTTGCAACAAGGACATGATACTTAAAAAAACAGTCGCTTGTCGCTGTTTTTCTTTTAGTTTAAAGCGATGATTCCTGACAGTCGAAGAAGAGATACCTAAGCGCTGGGCAATCACAGTATCGCTAACATCTTGGGCAAACAGTTGTAAAATCTCCTGCTGGCTTTCTGATAGGCCTGTTTGTTCTTTGGGTAAAGCCAACAATGCGGTCAAAACGGTTCCGTGATGCTCAGTGATATGCTGCACCATTCGTTTTTTTGCTGTAAAAAAGGCGCCATCAACGGGATAGATTTCTTCTTTGTCGAAGGTCTCCTGACAAAAGACGCAACAATAATCCGTTGGTGTTGCGACATATCCTTGCTGATAATCAGAAATGGTAAACTCTTGATAAGGTTTCATTTTGGGTTCTCCTTTTATTGTTTAGATATATACTAACATAAGTTGATTTCGTTTGTAAATAAACAAACGAATTTATCGTTAGTAGATAAATTTCATCCGTTGCTTAAAATCGTCGCCTTTTTGTGTTAGGATTAACAACAATAGCGAATGAATTTGCTTAATTCAAAGGAGTGATACTATGGCAGACGTAAGCCAACGCTTCAATCACGAAGTGTACAATATAGCTGTTTCATTGATTCGTAAATTTGATGAACGGGTTTCTTCAATTCCTGATATTTTAAAGTTAACGTTAGGCGAGCCGGATTTCAACACACCGGAGCACGTGAAAAAATCGGGTGTCCAAGCAATCGAACAAAATTTCAGCCACTATTCTGGAATGGCAGGCTTAGCAGATGTTCGGCAAGCAGCCAGTCTCTTTTTGAAAAATAAATATCAGCTTGATTACGACTTTCAATCAGAAGTATTAGTGACGATCGGTGCAACGGAAGCAATCTCAGCTTCTTTATTAGCCACGTTAGAACCTGGTGATAAAGTGATTCTACCAGCACCAATTTATCCAGGCTATGAACCAGTCATCCATTTAGCTCATGCCAAACCGATTTATCTTGATACGACGGATAATGACTTTGTTTTAGCGCCAGAAGTTTTGGAAGCAGCCTTAAAAGAACATGGGAACCAAGTCAAGGCAGTCATTTTAAATTATCCTAGCAATCCAACAGGGGTCGTTTATACCCGAGAACAAGTCAAAGCATTGGCAGAAGTTTTAGAAAAATACCCCGTTTTTGTTATTAGCGATGAAATTTATAGTGAGTTGACTTATGATGAAACCCATGTGTCCATTGCTGAATACTTGCGGGATCAAACGATCGTGATCAACGGCTTGTCGAAATCACACGCGATGACTGGTTGGCGCGTCGGCTTCATTTTTGCACCAGCAGCGTTGACTGCTCAGATCATTAAGGTCCACCAATACTTAGTGACCGCGGCATCAACGATTTCTCAAAAAGCCGCAGTGCGGGCATTGATCGAAGGCATCAACGATGCAGAAGTCATGAAAGCCGATTACCGTGAACGCCGAGATTACTTGTTTGAAAAGATGACTGCCCTTGGTTTTGAAATGGCGAAGCCATCTGGTGCATTCTACATTTTTGCCAAAATACCAGCAGGTTTCAACCAAGATTCCATGGCTTTTTGTGTCGACTTAGCCGAAAAGAATCAATTAGCAATCATTCCTGGGATCGCCTTTGGTCCCGAAGCAGAAGGCTATGTTCGTTTAAGCTATGCGGCAAGTATGGAAAACTTGGTGGAAGCGATGGATCGCTTGACACGCTATATGCAAAGCAATTGATTCTACAAACGTTTCTTTAGTTCATAAGTGTTAGATAAAGTAAGCCCCCTCTGAAGGATGCAGCGGGGGCTTTTTTAGGCAATCGACGAACTTTACAAAAGATTTACATCGCTTTATCGATTCTTTACATGAAATCCATCAAGGGTTTACACCGCCTTGCTAAACTAAGCATATAACGAAAGGAGATTTACTAAATGAAAAAATTGGGACTTTTATTTTTTGCAACTGGATTATTATTAGCTGGCTGTGGGAGCGGTGGCGCAAGCACTGAGAGCAGTCAAGCATCAGGCGGATCTTCATCAGGTGCCGCATCAAATGAAAATGTAGAAATTTTAGCTGTGGGCTCAACGGCATTGCAACCCTTGGTTGAAGCAGCAGGTGAAAGCTTCTCAGCAGACAATCCCAATTATACAATTACGGTTCAAGGTGGCGGTAGCGGAACTGGCTTAAGTCAAGTAGAAGCAGGCGCGGTGACGATCGGCAATTCCGATGTGTTTGCGGATGAAAAAGATGGTGTGGATGCTAGCAAATTAGTTGACCATAAAGTAGCCGTAGTTGGTATGGCACCAGTGGTAAATAAAGACGCAGGCGTTACGGACCTTAGCCAACAAGATTTAATCGATATTTTTACAGGCAAAGTGAAGAATTGGTCTGAACTAGGCGGAGCAGATCAAGAAATCTCTGTAATCAACCGCGCATCAGGCAGCGGTACGAGAGCGACCTTTGAAAAATGGGGCTTAGATGGTGCAGAGACGATCCAAACACAAGAGCAAGATTCTTCTGGAACAGTCCGTAAAATCGTTGCTGAAACACCAGGAGCAATCAGCTACCTTGCTTTATCCTATTTGGACGATTCGATCCAAGCGCTATCTCTTGATGGGGTAGAAGCGACTCCTGAAAATATTGCAGATAACAAATGGCCAATCTGGTCTTACGAGCATATGTACACGAACGGCGAGCCAGATGCAAACGTCAAAGCCTTTCTTGATTACATCATGACAGACGATGTCCAACAAGGAATCGTTATTGAATTAGGTTACTTGCCAATCACTGATATGAAAGTAGAACGCAGTGTAGACGGCGAAGTAACGAATGTTGAATAGTGAAATGATCGAAGAAGGAGAATGCTCCTTCTTTTTTTGTGTTTAAAGCATCAAGAAGATGCTATTGGCTGGTGCTTCATTTGGTAATGAAAAACAACTACAAAAACAGCCGATAACAATTATTCACCTGTTATCGGCTGTTTTTTATCAATAATCATCTTTTTCATGAAGCGGCAAAGTCACCGTAAAGGTAGAACCAATTTTGGGGAAACTGTCAACCTTGATGCTGCCGCCTAATAATTTGGTATAGTCTTTAACGATAGCCAGCCCAAGTCCAGTGCCGCCAGAATTGCGGGCGCGGGCTTTGTCCACCCGATAAAACCGCTCAAAAATCCGTTCCTGATCTTCTTCATCGATGCCGATGCCTTGATCCTGCACTTGAAATAACAGCTGGTCGTCTTGCTCTGAATAGGATAATGTGATGACACCACCAGGTTTTGAATAGGTGACAGCATTTTCTACCAGATTTTTTACGATGGGCTGCAGCAGCTCTTTTTTGGTAGATAAAATGAAGGGTTCGGGTCCTTCAAATTGAAAGGTCAATTGCTTCTTAGCAGCTGCGGGACCATAGGTTTGAACGACTTGTTGCAGCAGCTCAGAAAAGTTGATCGGTTGGTCGACATACTGGAAAGAATCACTGTCTTGAGACAGTTGGATGATATCTTGTATTAGATTTTTCAAGCGATAAGCATCTTTTTGAATGATCTCTAAAAAGGTCTGCAATGTTTCTGGGTCTTCTTTGGCGCCGTCCAGCAGTGTTTCGGTAAACCCAATCAAGGAAGTTACCGGCGTTTTTAATTCATGGGAAACATTGCCGACAAAATCTTTTTGCATTTTTTCTAATTGTCGGATGCGCGTCAAGTCATAAGAAATACCAATCAACTGGTTTTCTTGGAAGCTTCGCAAGGTAACATCCAAGACTTTTGAACGTTCTCCGCTAAGGGTGGTTTCCGCATGGAAAATAGGGGTCTCGTCGTTAAATTGATAGATCAATTGGATCAGTTGTGTGTCATGAATCACTTCAGTGAAGGGCTGCGGCAAGGTTGGCGCAGTTTCCATCCCCAACTGTTCTTGCATCGTCGGATTCAACAGCAGCAGTTGATTTTCTTCATTAATGATAAAGACACCGATCATCAGTTCACTGAGCAAGCCGTACAGCTGTTGTTCAGATGCCGCATAGGCACGATAGGTCTGGCTCATTTGTTCGCTCAGCTGATTGATCAGTTGATACAACTCATCATGTTCAGGGGTTTCTTGCATAATGATTGCTTGTTGATCGGGCGAGGTGATCATTTTTTTTACGACGGGCAGAATCGTTTGGATTGGACGATTCCGCTGACGCAGCGTGTGAAAAATCAGCAGGCTGATCAAGAAACAAAAGACAAGATAGACAATCAAGATCGATTGCTTGATTCCTTGGTTTTTCGCAAAAAAAGCAGCAGTCGGTTCTGCGATCCGCAAGATTTGAGTTAAGTTTCCATCTTCTTTGACAGGAATCGCCACGTAAAGCAATTCTTCATGCAAGGTGTCGCTTTCCCGCAACGATTGACCAACGGCGCTTCCGCGCAAAACGGCTTGAACTTCTGGACGATCGGAGCGGTTTTCATGGAGGGTATGATCATAAGTATCGAAAATGATTTGGCCTTGATCATCTAACAAAGTGATGCGGCTATTGCTGTCTTGAACATAGGCATCGGCAAATTGTTCGAGCGCTGCGGTTTGGTTATCTGAGAGATTCAAAAATACAGCGGCTTTCTCTTGCAGAAAATCCACTTGCTGGGCGATGACTTGCTGACGGTAAAAACTGCTTAGAACTTGCCAACACAGGAAAAAAATCAGCAATAGACCGATTGACCATAAACCATAGCCATAGCGTTTTTTCATTGGGTCGGCTCCTGAAATTTATACCCAAATCCTCGAACGGTCACCAAGTATTCTGGACGCTTGGGATCAGCTTCCAATTTTTCTCTTAAATGACTGATGTGAACATCCACGATGCGACTTTGTCCATCAAAGTCAAAATTCCAAATACGATTGAGTAAGGTATCGCGATCGATCACGCGGCCTTTACGTTTCATAAAGTAAACCAGCAGCTCGAACTCTTTCGGGGTCAGGAAGATTTTCTCCCCATCCACACTGACCTGGAAATTGGTCAGATCGGCTTGAATTCCGCCGATTTGCAAGATTTCTGCAGGTTGATCTTCTTCTCGTGCTTGTTGACGAGGTTCTAAGCGACGGAAGATGGCCTTCATTCGAGCCAATACTTCTCGAGGGCTGAAGGGTTTCGTCAAGTAGTCGTCAGCCCCGATCTCTAAACCCAAAATCCGGTCGATCGGATCATCTTTTGCGGTCAAGACGAGGATCGGTGTCTCGATTTTTTCTTGCCGTAATTTCTTTGTGATTTCGATGCCGTCCAAATTCGGCAGCATGACATCCAAGATGATAAAGTCAAAAGGTTTTGACAACGCCAAGTCGAAGGCTTTTTGACCATCTGAGGCGGAAACGACTTGGTAGCCCTCTTTTTCTAAATTAAAGGTTAAAAGTGTGACGATTGAAGGTTCATCATCGACAACGAGTATTTTTTTCATGATAGACTCCTTTCGTTTCTTTTTTTCAAGAAACGATTAAATTTCAACGAACAAGTCCTATTTTAGCATGAATAGACAATTGGTACTATTGCAACCACTAAATAAATGCTATAATAAAGGACGATTTCATAGGAAAGCTGAGGGTGCTAAATGATTGGAATCAGTGCGTGTCTAGGCGGTGCCCTTTGCCGCTACGATGGAAAACATCAAGCAGTACCACAATTGATCGAACTTGTTCGTGCGGGTCAAGCAATGATGGTCTGTCCAGAAGTTCTTGGCGGCTTGCCGATTCCACGCGAACCGGCCGAAATCGTCGGTGGCGATGGGGTGGATGTTTGGGCGCAACGAGCGAAGGTCGTCACCATTTCAGGAGAAGACGTGACGGAACAATTTACTAAAGGCGCGAAAATTGCTTATCAAAAATTACAAGAGCAAGGCATCACCCAACTGATCTTAAAAGAGAAAAGTCCCTCTTGTGGCAGTCAGACGATTTATGATGGCAATTTTTCTGGAATCAAAAAAACAGGGGTCGGTGTCGCTTGTGCCTATTTTCGACAACAAGGCATGACTGTTTTGTCCGATGTCGAATGGCTTGCAAAACAGGAGGAAGCAAATGGAAATTGAAAAGACCAATCGCATGAATGCGTTGTTTGAGTTTTATTCCACGTTATTGACGGAAAAACAGATGAATTACATGGAATTGTATTACGCAGATGATTTTTCTCTAGGAGAAATCGCTGAAGAGTATCAAGTTAGCCGTCAAGCAGTCTATGACAACATCAAACGCACCGAACGTATTTTAGAAGACTATGAAAAAAAACTACATATGTTTTCGGATTATATCATGCGGGAAGACTTGCTGGATCAGCTAAGCGAGTATACGAAAACCCACTATCCAAAAGACGAAACCTTACAGGGGTTTATTCAACAGCTCCAAGAAATTGAAGAATAAAGGAATGAAAAAAAATGGCATTTGAAAGTTTAACTGAACGCCTCCAGCAGGCAATGAGCAAACTGCGCAGAAAAGGAAAAGTATCTGAAGCAGATGTAAAAGAAATGATGCGTGAGATTCGTCTAGCTTTATTAGAAGCCGACGTCAATCTGCAAGTTGTAAAAGAGTTTACCAAAAATGTCCGTGAACGGGCAGTGGGGGTAGAAGTATTAGAAAGCCTATCTCCAGCGCAACAAATCGTTAAGATCGTTGATGAAGAATTAACCAAAACATTAGGATCAGAAACAGTTGGGATCGAAAAATCACCGAAGATCCCAACGATCATCATGATGGCTGGTTTGCAAGGGGCAGGGAAAACCACCTTTGCTGGGAAATTAGCCAACCATTTGATCAAAACCGAAAACGCACGTCCATTAATGATCGCTGGTGACGTGTACCGCCCAGCTGCGATCGACCAGTTGAAAGTATTAGGGCAGCAATTGGATGTACCTGTTTTTGATATGGGAACTGATGTCAGCCCAGTTGAAATCGTCCGCCAAGGATTGGCTTTGGCTCGGGAAAAGAAAAATGACTACGTTTTGATCGATACGGCGGGTCGTTTGCATATCGACGAAAACTTGATGGAAGAGCTAAAACAAATCAAGGACTTGGCACAACCAAATGAAATTTTACTGGTAGTAGATGCGATGACAGGACAAGATGCTGTCAACGTGGCGGAAAGCTTCAATCAACAACTGGGGATCACAGGGGTAGTCATCACCAAGCTAGATGGCGATACTCGTGGCGGGGCGGCATTGTCGATTCGTCAAGTTACGGGCGCTCCAATCAAGTTCACTGGTACCGGTGAAAAATTGACCGACCTTGAAGTATTCCATCCAGATCGGATGTCTAGTCGGATTCTCGGTATGGGTGATATGCTGACTTTGATCGAAAAAGCACAGCAAGATTACGACGAGAAAAAAGCAGAAGAACTTGCTCAAAAAATGAAGGAAAACTCCTTCGATTTCAATGACTTTGTCGAACAGATCGATCAAGTTATGGGCATGGGCCCAATTGAAGATCTCTTAAAAATGATTCCGGGAATGAGTCAAATGCCTGGTATCGAAAATGTCAAAGTTGATCCGAAACAAATTGCTCGACAAAAAGCCATGGTTTATTCTATGACACCAGCTGAACGGGAAAATCCTGATTTGTTGAATCCAAGCCGTCGCCGCCGTATTGCTGCTGGTTCTGGAAACAGTGTCGTCGAAGTCAACCGTATGATCAAACAATTCAAAGAATCTCGCAAAATGATGCAGCAAATGAGTAAAGGAAATATGAACATTCCTGGCATGGATCAAATGTTTGGCGGTGGGGTCAAAGGGAAACTTGGAAAAATGGCCATGAACCGCATGGTCAAGAAACAAAAGAAGAAAAAGAAAAAACGCAAATAATCGTTTCACACTGATAGGAACTGAGAACTGAACCTTATCTTTGTGTAATTTAAAAAACATGATCTGAAAAGGCACCAAATCGAGAAGCTGTACCTGCTAATTCTAGCAACTGCAGCTCCTCAGATTGCCTTCTTCAGGTCATGGTTTTTTATGCTCACAGCGTCCTCTTTAAATGAACTTCTTCAAAGAACATCAAATAGAACATCTAGAGAACATCCTTTTTTATAGAGAAAGCCAGCTTTCTACCGAATATCTCAAATCGTCCAAGAGTCAAAAATAGCGATCAACTATCGTTGCGAGCACCTCTAAAAATAGGATAGAAGCAGAACATTCGTGCTTTCTGTTAAATGGTGCTACTATTAATTTATAGCAAGTATGAAAGGAGTTTTTTACGATGACAAACAAAGATCGCATTGAAGGAAAAGTAACCGAAACAAAAGGGAAACTTACAGGAGATGACTCCGAAGAATTAAAAGGCAAAACCCAAAATAAATATGGGAAAGCCAAAGATAAGGTTGAAGATTTTGCGGATGATGTTTCTCGTAAAGTAAATGACTTCTTTGACAAAAAAGACGACGACAAACCTAGACATTAAACTTAAAAGCATCCCTGCAACAAGAACATGTTGCAGGGATGCTTTTTTATATTCCACTGATTTGTTTGTTTTTTCGTTTGTACCACCAATTCATCAGCGCTTTAGGATAGACAAGCAGCAAACTGATGAATAAGCAGGCAACCAGTAATAAACCGAGCCGAAGGGCGATGTTCCAAAGACTGACATCATACCCCTCATAGAGATTACGGTAAAAAATTTCTAGTGGGTAATAAGAAATCATGGATAAATAGAACCAGGTTCCCAAAGAAAGCAGCCAATAAACTGGTGCGCGCAATTTAGGGATCGTTAAATAATCACCGTCATTTTCTAAAGAGATTTTCGAGAACACTTTTTCGGCAGCAAGAATCAGCAAGCCGCTCAAGCCGAGGTAAAGGAGCAGCAGCCACCAAGGGTAGACATATCCTTGCGGCCAATCGATCCACGTTTGAAAAGGAATCAGAAAATCCCCATGACCAAGAAACACAAAACTAAAAAACTCGCGGGTACATTGGAAAAAGCTATACCCCATTGATCCTAGAGAAATAGTGAAGAAGACCGAGAGCATGCCAGTAAACAGATTCCCCAGCAAAACGCCTAACAAGAGACCTGCAGCAAATACTAGCAGATTCGTTGCCAAGGTACTAAGGGCAGAAAGCAGCACGTCTTGAAGCGGCACAGCGAGATAGCGAGCTGGGATCATCGTGTATTCGATCAGGATATGACCTAACAGACCCAAGACTAAACAAGCGGTCAAGGGTAAGCCGATAAAAAGCAGTTTCTTGTGAAAGACGTGCTTTCTGCTAAAGGGTAAAGCAAATAAAAAGCGATTGAAATTGGTGCGGCCATCGACAAAAAAGGACAAGAAGCCCCAAATAAACAGGAAGACAATCACAAATTGATTCATGGTGGTCATATAAGGGCGATTGTAATAAATCTCATCAGGGGACTCATTGCTGATCGTCAATACAGCATCGCGGTACTCTGTTGCCGAATCAAAGTAAACCGGGGTTTCACCCTTGTAGCTTTTGACATAGTACTCTCGATTTTCGTTGAAATCTTTGATAAATTCTTCAGATGTCAAATAGCGTTCTTGCTGATGCCAGGCTTTTTGTGATTGCCAGCCATCACCAAGATACATTAAGAGTAAGACAAAACAAAAGCCGATCAGCAGCTTGCCGTAGCGTTCTTTAAATATATTGCTTAACATCGTTTTCCACCTCTATCCTTCCACTAATGCCTCTTGTCGTAAATTTGCTTCAAACAGATCTTCCAAAGTCAAAGGTAATTCTTCGAAAACCAAAGGATCAAGTTGATGGATCTCAGCCGCCAGCTCCTCTGTGTAATTGTCAAACAAAGCGGTCAGAACCCGTCCTTGTTTTTGAATCAGCTTGGAGTGCTGCTTGATAAGGGGAGGAATCTGTTTGCTGCGAAAGACGAGTTGGAGTTTGCGAGATTGTTCGCGAATTGTTTCCAAACGGTAGTCTCCTTCAATCGTTTTCCCTTTGATCAACAAGGCACGATCAATAATATGCTCTAATTCATTTAGATTATGGGAAGCGATCAATGCGGTACGATTCGACTCGCTGAGGCTTTCCAGCAATAGTCCGATCACTTTTTTACGAACGATCACATCAAGCCCATCAAAAGGTTCGTCTAACAGTAAGAACGTCGCATTTGAGGCGATCGCTAGAATCATCTTATAAAGACCTTGCATTCCTTTTGACATTCGCCGGTAAGAAAGCGTTAGCGGCAGACCATGGCTTTGCATCAATTCTAAATAAAGATTTTGATCAAAATTCGGATAAGCAAGCCGATAAAATTGATTGATTTTTTTTAACGAGTAGGCAGCCAGAAAGTTTTCTTTTTCATCGATATAAAAAAGCTGTTCTTTTAATTCCGGGTGCTGATCTAGGCGTTGGTTATCGATTGAAATCTCGCCATCATCTAGTAAATAATGTCCAGCGACCGTCCGAAACAACGTGGTTTTCCCAGAACCATTGCGGCCGATCAATCCTACGAGTTCTCCTTTTTCCAAAGAGAAGTTCACGTTTTCTAAGATAATTGTTTGTTCCATTTTCTTGGTCACATGTTCGATCTTCACTGTGGATCGCCTCCTAACTCTTGTTCAAAGCCATTCATCCAATCGCTCAGCTCACGCATGCTGATCTGTAGATGGCGTGCTTCGATCACCAATTCTTTCAAACGTTCTTTCACTTGTAAGATCCGAATCTCATCGCGTGGCAGATCCTCAGTAACTTTCACAAAGGTGCCTTTTCCTTTGATGGTGACAAGCACTTGCTCATTTTCCAATACTTTGTAGGCTTTGCTGACGGTATTTGGATTCATCAACAGGTGCTTGGCCATTTCACGAACCGAAGGCACTTGGTCTCCAGCGGTTAGAACACCGTTCAGAATATCTTCTTTGATACTTAAAACCAATTGCTCATAGTAAGGTTTGCTGCTGGCTTTGTTAATACGAACCACAAAATCAGCTCCTTTCATTTATGTGTACTAGTATACGTAGTACACTAGTGGAAGTAAAGTCTTTTATGATAAAATAAACAAAAAGGAGCTGATGAGGACAATGGAACGATGTGAGTGGGCCAACAGTACACCAGCGATGCAGGAGTATCATGATACAATCTGGGGGAAACCTGAGTATGAGGATCAGCAGTTGTTTCGAAAATTGGTGTTAGATATGAATCAAGCAGGGTTGAGCTGGCAAACGATTTTAAATAAAATGGCGAATTTTGATGCGGCGTATGATCAGTTTGAAATCACCAAAGTAGCGAACTATACGGAAGAAAAAGTGGAAGAACTGATGATGAATCCAGGAATCATCCGCAATCGGCGAAAGATTGAAGCGGCGATCAGCAATGCCCAAGAAGTTTTAAAAATCCAGCAAGAATATGGTAGTTTCTCCGCATTCTTGTGGCGATATGTCGATCATCAGCCGATCATTAATGAATTTGAGCAGCAATCCGATGTACCGACCCATTCGGAAATCTCTGATCAGCTAGCGAAAGATTTGAAAAAGCGAGGGTTTAAATTTGTCGGAACGACAACTATTTACGCGTTTATGGAAGCGGTCGGCATGGTTAATGATCACTTAGTCACTTGTGTTTGTCGAAGGTCAGAAGCAATCGTAAAAATAAAGGAGTGAGCCTAATTGGGAAAAGTGGTATTTTATGGTGCAATCAGCCTCGATGGCTATTTAGCAGGTATGGAGGATCAACTGGACTGGCTGTTTCAAACTGATACCGGTGTTGCAACGACCTATGAAGCATTTTTTGCAACCATCGACGCGACCGTGATGGGAAGAAAGACCTATCAAGAAGCAAAAAAACTGATGGATGATGGACTGCTATATCCTGAAAAGACCAACTATGTTTTTTCTCGTACCCGAAAAGAGCCGCTGCCGGATGCAACCCTAGTGTCAACGGATCCAGTTGCATTTGTTTCAGCATTAAAACAAGAGGAAAACGTATGGGTAGTAGGGGGAGGTTCCTTACTAAAACCATTGCTGGAAGCTGATTTGATCGATGAATGGTTTATTCAAATCGCGCCGGTGTTTTTAGGAGAAGGCAAGCGACTGTTTGAACCGGGGGATTACTCGAGACGCTTGACGTTTGTTGAAACAAAACAGATGGGGGAACTGACAGAACTCCATTTTGTCCGAAAGTCTGTGTCAGGCAGCGAGTAAAAAGCGCAAACGATTATTCTTCACAGTAAAAAAGACCAAGAAACTCAGTGCCGAGTTTCTTGGTCTTTTTGTATGGATTCTTCATTAGTTGAATCGTTGAAAGAATTCAATATATTTTGCAAGGATCGTTTCGAAGAAGCTTACTGTATCTGGATTGATCTCATTGTTTTCATCGATCAAGTTTGTGATACCGCCAATGTAGGCTTCTGGTTGTTGCAGAGTAGGCATATCCAAAAAGACTAATGATTGACGCAAATGATGGTTCGCACCAAATCCAGCGATCGCTCCTGGAGAAACGCTGACGACTAAGGCTGGTTTGCCACCCCAACTGCTCGCACCGTAAGGGCGAGAACCAACATCTAAAGCATTTTTCAAGGCTGCAGGAACAGAGCGGTTGTATTCTGGTGTAAAGAAGAAAACACCATCAACGGCGCTTAATGCTTCACGAAATGCTGTCCATTCAGCAGGAACTTTTCCTTCAACTTCCAAATCTTCATTGTAAAAAGGCAAGTTGCCGATCTCGATGAAAGATGCTTCAAAACCTTCTGGTAATAGTGATGCGAATTTTTTCGCTACGAGTTTATTGTAAGAACCTTCCCGCAAGCTGCCGACGATAAAACCGATTTTTTTTGTCATGTAAAATTCCTCCTTGTTGTTTTCTACTCATTTAGCTTACCAAAAGTAAGTGAATGGTGCAAATAAAACGATTTGACCTTAAAAAGGTTTCTCTAATATTCATGATACGCGTCCAGATTCATTCTGGCAAAAGATAACCATGCCGAAAAAACAGGAAAGAAAAACTTTTTTCAGCTGTAAAGAAAAAACTCTTTACACCATCAGAAAAACCTGTTAAACTAGCTCTTGTGATTAAATCAATGGAGGTGTAAATAATGGCAGTAAAAATTCGTTTAAAACGCATGGGTTCTAAAAAGAAACCTTTTTACCGTATCGTCGTAGCAGATTCACGTTCTCCTCGTGACGGACGTTTCATCGAAACAGTTGGTACTTACAATCCTTTACTAGACCCAGCTGAAGTAACAATCAAAGAAGATCTAGTTCTTGATTGGTTATCTAAAGGTGCGCAACCTTCAGATACAGTTCGTAACATCCTTTCTAAAGAAGGCGTTATGAAAAAACACCACGAAGCAAAATTCACTAAGAAATAAGGTGACTTTGGATGAAAGATTTGCAAGAATTAGTCTTAACGATCGTTTCACCACTTGTTACCAAACCTGAGGATATCAAGCTTGAGCTGGTAGAGTCAGATGATTTCTTGGAATATAATCTTACTGTGGCACCAGAAGATATTGGTCGTATCATCGGTAAACAAGGTCGGGTTGCCAAAGCAATTCGAACGATCGTTTACAGTGTACGGACAAATGGACCGAAAAAAGTTCGTTTGAATATCATTGATGGTAAATAAGCAAGAGTGTAAAGCATTTCTCAAAGAGAAATGCTTTTTTTGGTAAAATTCATGCTTAAGATGGAGGACAAAAAAGGATGGTTTTGAGATAATCAAAAATGAGGAGGTGCTTGTATGTCTCAACTAATCGCATGGATCGTCGTTCTTTTGATTCTCGTCTTTATTTATAAAATCGGTTCTTTTCTTTGGCGAACGCTAGGGATCTTGTTGTTGCTCTTTTTAATTTGGGTCTATCGTGAGGAGATCATGACCCAATTGAACCAATGGACACAAAACTTTCGTTGGGGCGACCTATCGACGATCGCCAATCAAGTTTGGCAATGGATCAAGGACGGCTTTCAATCACTGCAAAATTGGGTGACAAATCTTTAAAAAATCAACAAAAAAATGACAGACAATCTGACTTGTTTGTCATTTTTTTTATTGAGGGGTATCCTTTGTATAAGGAGGGGAACATCATGAAAAAAGAACTAGGATTATTTGTTACGCTGCTAACGATTGGAACCTTGGCTGGCTGTAATAATCAAAAAGACCAAGAAACCAGTCAAGCCAGTACAGCTGAAACAACAGCAACGACTATGGTGGAAAGTACCCAAACACAAAAAAGTAGTCAATCAGAAACCAGTCAATCAACTGCATCGACTAGTCAGGCGGTTTCTGAGGATTCTTCAAATACGAGTAGCACCACAGACATCTATAGCCAAATACAAGCGGTATTCCCTGATCTTGTCTTGCCAAAGGACGTTCCGCTTGCTTCGGGTAAAGTGTTGAATGCTGCCACAGCTGGCAGTCAATCCGATGCCTCGATTCTTTATTATGGACTTGATCAGCAATTGTCTCTCAATGACAAGGCTTTGAACGAGGAAACACCGCTTGCTGCTTTTCAATCAAAAGAGTATCAATCAGCGGATGAAGCGGCTGCAGCGGTCAATGTAACAGCGGATGATGGCGGACAAGCCGTTGATCTCGGATATGGGATTACTGGGCATATGCAAGGAGCTGCTGGCTCCAGTTATTTAAGTTGGCAAGAAGGGAATTGGACGTTGACTGTTCGAGCGGTCAACCAAGAAGAACAAGATCCTGTGCCGGTTGCCAAAGAAGTGGTGGCGTATCTGGAAGATGCCATGCTCCCAGCGCCTGAGGTCGGTCAAATCACCATTGATATGGGAAAAAATGACCATACAGCAACTACCGTGGTCTGGCAACAAGAAAAGATGCTTCGAACGGTGCAACATCAAGATGCACGTTCAGCTTTGGAAATGGCCGTTTCAATGAATCAATAAGTTTCAGATTAGGACATTGCCCCTTTGATCAAGCGTCGAAGGGGTGTTTTTCGCGCGATGCTTTTGAGGAAAACAGGGGGCGCTAGGAAACGGCTAGAATTCGCTACTTTGCTATGCTAAAATAGAACAGAAGTTAGAAGAAATGGGGAACGAACGTGACAGAATATTTAAACGTAGGGAAAATCGTCAATACACATGGGATCCGTGGAGAAGTACGAGTGATATCACAAACGGATTTTCCAGAAGAACGCTACCGTAAAGGGGCTGAATTGACACTTTTTCGTGAAAATAAAGAGCCATTACCATTGATTGTTTCAGGTCATCGCAAACATAAAAATTTTGATTTGTTAACGTTTGAGGGCTATCCCAACATCAACGACGTTGAACCGTTTCGTAACGGCATTTTAAAAGTTACCAAGGATGATTTGGTGGATCTAGCAGAAAATGAGTTTTACTACCATGAAATTATTGGTCTGGAAGTCGTCGAAGAAGATGGCACAGTCATTGGTAAAGTCAAAGAGATCCTTTCACCAGGCGCCAATGATGTTTGGGTGGTTCAGCGAAAAGGGAAGAAGGATGCCTTGATTCCTTATATCGAATCTGTTGTTCATACCATCGATCTTGAAAATGGTCAGGTCATCGTTGAGATCCCAGAAGGGTTGTTAGACGATGAGAATTGATGTGTTGACACTATTTCCGCGAATGTTTGAAGGGCCTCTTGGAGAATCGATCATCGGTAAAGCACGGGAAAAGGGATTATTAGAAATCAATGTCTCTAATTTCCGTGATTATTCTGACAACAAGCATCAAACAGTGGATGACTATCCTTATGGTGGCGGAGCAGGAATGTTATTAAAAGTCCAACCTGTCTATGACAATATCAAAGCGATCGAAGAAGCGACACCAGAAACGAAAAAGCGGGTGATCCTATTAGACCCAGCGGGGAAACCTTTTGATCAAAAAATGGCGGAAGAATTCTCTACCGAAGAGCACCTTGTTTTTATTTGCGGTCACTATGAAGGCTATGATGAACGAATCCGTTCATTGGTCACTGATGAAGTGTCACTGGGCGATTACGTCTTGACTGGCGGCGAATTGGGGGCAATGGTCATGATCGATGCGACGGTCAGGCTATTACCAGAAGTTTTGGGCAATCAAACCTCCGCACAAACTGATTCTCATTCCACTGGTTTATTAGAGCATCCGCAATATACACGCCCGGCAGAGTTCAAAGGCATGAAAGTGCCGGAAGTTTTGATGAATGGCAATCATAAATTGATCGAGCAGTGGCAATTAAAAGAATCCTTGCGCCGAACGTATCAGCGACGTCCAGATATGCTGGAAACTTATCCGCTGACCGCTGAAATGCAGAAGCTTTTAAAAGAAATTGAAGACGAAGCGAAGACTGGCAAGTAAAATAGTGCCAGTTTTTTTGATATTCTGTGCCATGACAAGAAAATTCTCTTTACAGCCTATGGTCGACTGTGGTAAGATATCTCAGTGAGTGTAAACTCAACTATTACGATGTTCCGCTGGAGCTTTCATGCTTTAAGAATGTTTGGGAATAAGGAGAATGATAAACATGAATCCATTGATTCAAGAACTAACTCAAGAACAATTACGTACTGACATCCCAGCTTTCCGTCCTGGGGACACTGTTCGCGTTCACGCGAAAGTTGTCGAAGGAACTCGCGAACGTATTCAGTTATTTGAAGGTGTTGTCATCAAACGCCGCGGTGCTGGTATCAGCGAAACTTATACAGTTCGTAAAGTATCAAACGGTGTAGGTGTTGAACGTACCTTCCCATTGCACACACCACGTGTTGCACAAATCGAAGTTGTTCGTTACGGTAAAGTACGTCGTGCAAAATTGTACTACTTACGTGCATTACACGGAAAAGCAGCTCGTATCAAAGAAATTCGTCGTTAATCATTTATTATCAGATGAAGCAAAAGCCCTTGATTTCAAGGGCTTTTTTCTTTTGTTTGGCGTTATGTTCTATCATTTTAAAGTTCTAGAATTGATTAATTGTGGAAAAAGGGTAGGCTGTTACAGTGTTTTCTTTCTTCATAGATAAAAAGACAAAGTACTGGTTATAGTACTTTGTCTATCGAGAGGCTGTCCATTGTTCGGACGAGCTTTTTTTAATTAGCTTTGTCTATTCATCCCTTGAAACAACAACCATAGATTTGATCGTTTTTCGTTCCTGCATATCGGCATAGGCTTGGTTGATATCATCTAAATCATAGGTTTGGGTGAAAACGCGGCCTGGATTGATAGTACCATCAAGCACCGCTTTTAACAGGATTTCCTTATCATATGTTGTGACCGATGCAGATCCTCCCGCAATGGAAATGTTTTGAGCAAAAGTGGAACCGATTGGTCGATTGTCATAGTGAGGGACGCCGACATAACCTACACGACCACCATTATGCAATACACCAAGGGCTTGTGTAATGGCAGCTTCTGTACCAACACATTCAAGAGCAGCATCCGCGCCTCCGCCAAGGATCTCGCGTACCTTCGCGATTCCCTCTTCACCACGCTCAGCCACAACAGCTGTAGCACCTGATTGAAGAGCCATTTCTTGTCGATCTTTATGACGGCTCATTAAAATAATTTGGGAAGCCCCACGCATTTTTGCCGCGATGACAGCACATTGTCCTACGGCACCATCGCCAATCACGACGACTTTATCCCCTTTTTCTACATGTGCACAACGTGCCGCATGATATCCTGTGGGCATAACATCTGCCAAAGTTAAAAGAGACTTGATCATACCTTCCGTATAATCAGCTGGCTGACCTGGAACTTTTACAAGGGCCCAGTTGCCGTAATGGAAGTTGATATACTCAGATTGGAAACCGTTAGACCAATTCGTTGTGCCTTGATGACGGTCGCATGTGCCATCAAAACCGGCACGGCAAGCATCACATTCACCACAACCATGGGTGAAGGGGACGATGACAAAATCTCCAGGTTTCACAGTCGTAATGTCTGGACCGATTTCTTCAACGATGCCTAATGCCTCATGACCATCATTAACTGAATGAGGTTCTTTACTATCGCCATGGGCATACGACCAAAGATCAGAACCGCAAACACATGCTCGGACAACTTTAATAATAACATCATCGGCTGCTTGTAAAGTTGGCTTTTTTACTTCTTCCACTTTAACTAATCCTGCTTTTTCAAAAATTGCTGCTCTCATATAAATCCTTCTTTCTTAAGTTAGTATTGTTAGTATAAATGTTGAAGTTAACTTTAGGTCAAGAAAACGACACATCAAGAAATGACGTTCTCTAAAAAATTCCATTCAGGTTTTCCTTCAAGAGCAAACGTAGTGCTAACAAAAATAATTATTTCTATTCGTTAGCCGTTTCTTACGATGTTTCAAGTGGAGCATGCGCAAATGACGCCTGGAGACGGTTTGTCATTCAAACCGCCTGCCGTTTCTGAAACTTCTATCCAACTTCCCTCAATGCTTCATTTGGCGCAACAAAAATTACATGTACGTCAGAGTAACTTTTTTCATAAATGATTTTAGCTTATCTAGCAGAGGATACCATGAAATGATCGTCTAAAGTTTTGCGAAGACAGAATACTTTCTTCAGATTCAAGTTTATTTCCCTCTCAACAACTGTTACTGATCAGCAGTTTTTTATAAAAAAGGCAAAGAGGCAATAAACGGAGATTTTAATTAAACGTTCACTACACATGTAGGCTATAGAAGTTCATTTTGAGTGATTAGGTAGTTGCTGATTGATTACTATGTTTTTCCGTATTATGTGCCGATCGTAGTTGGGGAGCCTTTTGGGCTTTTTTATTTTGACACAGTAAGGCCAGGAAGCAGGTTATGGGATGTTTCTTATGCTGCGTACCGCTGGGTACCCTTGTATTTTGATGGGAACAGTCATCTGAGTGAAACGCAATGCCATCGATTGAAACTTTTTGTGGATACTTATCGGCTGTCCAATAATGACAGAGTACAGATTGTCGATTGTTTGATCGACCGCCTTTGTGCACTAGTTGCTTTTATGAGTAGAAAAGGAGAAGAAGGGAATGGAAATTTTCAGAAAAACATTGACGAGGGACATCTTGCTAAATACCAATAGGACATTCAGCGCCTGAAAGAAAATAAATCGCAAGTCATCGAAGGGATAAAAATAGAAGGATAGAAGAACAGTGAGTACAAATCATCCTACAGTCTTCTATCAGATCGTCTTGATGTTTTTTATTGAAACGATTGTTATTTATAGAGATGAATTTTCTCTATCTTTTTAATTTTTACTTTTATGTAATCTGGAAATAAAGAAAAAATTTTGAATGATTTCATTATTGTTTTCTAATAAATGATTACAGAAAAAAAGCAATAAATTCCCCTTTTTTTGATGACTTCTATGGTAATCTTCTCGATAGAGAACTTTCTTTTATCTAGCTATTACTGACCTCTATGCGTTAGTTAACTACTTCACAAATAAAAGGAAGTTCTTTATTTAATCGAATTGAAAGAGGTGTCTTTGTGAAAGCAGCTGTAGTATCAAAAGATAAGGTTGTAAAAATCGAGGAAAAAGAATTAAGAGCGCTTCGTCCGAATGAAGCATTATTGAAAATGGAGTGTTGCGGTGTCTGCCATACTGACTTGCATGTAAAAGATGGCGACTTTGGAGATGCATCTGGGATCGTACTCGGACACGAGGGAATCGGTAAAGTGGTTGCAATCGGTGATGATGTTACTTCTCTAGCAATCGGTGACCGTGCAAGTGTCGCTTGGTTGTATGAAAGCTGTGGATCATGCGAATACTGTGTGAACGGGAATGAATCATTATGCCGTTCGGTTAGAAATGCCGGCTATTCTGTAGATGGTGGTATGGCTGAAGAATGTATCGTTGTAGCTGACTATGCAGTGAAAGTTCCAGAGGACTTAGGTTCTGCTGAAGCCAGCAGCATTACTTGTGCAGGTGTAACCACATATAAAGCGGTAAAAGTTTCTGACATTAAACCAGGTCAATGGATCGCCATCTATGGTTTAGGGGGACTAGGAAACCTAGCCTTACAATATGCTAAAAATGTCTTTAATGCAAAAGTGATTGGAATCGATATCAACGACAAACAGTTGGACTTCGCAAAAGATCACGGCGCTGATCTTGTAATCAATCCTGCGAAAGAAGATGCGGCAAAAATCATTCAAGAAGCAACCGGCGGCGCACATGCAGCCGTAGTAACAGCTGTTTCAAAAGCAGCCTTCAATTCTGCTGTTGATGCTGTTCGTGCGGGCGGTACGATTGTAGCGGTCGGTCTCCCACCAGAAAGCATGGACTTGAACATTCCTCGACTTGTATTGGATGGGATTAAGATTGTCGGTTCCCTTGTTGGAACACGAACTGATTTAGCAGAAGCTTTCCAATTTGCAGCGGAAGGGAAAGTCGTTCCTAAAGTAGTCATGCGTCAGTTAGAAGAGATCAACGATATTTTTGATGAAATGCTTTCAGGAAAAATCAAAGGACGGATGGTCATTGATTTTCAAGAGAAATAAACGAAAATAGAGAAACCGACTATGAATTTTTAGCGAAGGAGAAAATTTCGTGTGTAATTTATTGATCATTGACAGCGAAGAGCGAAGAGCAGTTAGCGAGATGATTCGTTTGATTGATCGTCATTTCCCAAATGTCATCTTGCTTCCAATGGTTGATTCGAAAAAAGCACTTCAGCGTACCTGTCTTGAGCAGATGGTTGACATTGCAGTGATCAATGCGGATGGCGAAGAGGACTGTTTTGAATTATACAAAGAGTTGCTTTCTTTTTATCCGAATGCAAAAGCAATTTTGTATTCTGCAGTAGAAAGCTTTGCGATCGCTCAAAAAGCGTTGCGATACGACTTGATCGATTATTTGGTCGAACCGATCACCAATGATTTTGTTTATGCATTGGACCGAAAGATTCAATCCATCAATCAGATTTCCTTGCTGCACGTCGAGAAAAACAATGTAGCTTCTCCTTCGCTTTCTTTAAGACATAAGATATTGCGCTATATTCATGAAAATTATAGAGAACATATTACGTTAGACACTTTAGCAGATCACCTGCATTTAAGTCGGTATCACACTAGCCGTTTGATCAAGAATACATTAGGAATGACCTTTTCATTGTACTTGATGATTTATCGTATTGAAGTTGCCAAAAAAGAACTCTCAACAAGTGATCGATCGATCAGTGAAATTTCTGTTAGAGTAGGATTCAATGATCCAAATTATTTTAGTAAGAAATTTAAAAAAGCAACTTCTTATACGCCCAAAGAGTATCGAAAAATTTATCGTGGGAAAGTAACCGTGATCGACTCAAGACTTGAGCTTTGAGTATTAAATAAAGTAGTTTGGGCTGATTGTATTAGCGAAAACATGATTCTTTGCTAATGCTTATCAAGTTACTTTTTCATAGATGAGAAAAGCTAAAAGGCCTATGTGTGCAAGGCCTTTTTTTACTTGAAAAAAATTTTGGATCAGGTTATTCAGACTAGCAGCAGAGGACAAAGACTGATGTTTTTGTGAATGAACCGATAGGTGCTATAATGAGAACGGATTCAGCAGTGCAGCTTACCAAAGAAAGGGAGCAAGAAAATGGCGAACAAAATGGTGTTTATTAACTTGCCTGTCACTGATATCAAACGTGCAACATCCTTTTATGAAGCGCTGGGGTTTGTAAAAAATGAAGAGTTCTCAAACGAGACCAGCAGTGGAATGGTTTGGAGTGAATCGATTTGGTTAATGCTGTTAGAACATGCGTTTTACCAACAATTTCTAAATGGTAGAAGTATTGCAGATACAAAGAAGACGAGTGGCGCATTGATCGCGTTTAGTTTTGACACACCAGAAGAAGCAAAAAATTTTGCAAAAACTGCTGAAGAAAATGGTGGACAGTCGTTCCAAGTTGATATGGGGATTCCAGAGGACATGATGGTCGGTTATGAAATCGTTGATCCTGACGGCAATCAGATTGAGTCTGCTTGGATGAAGGGCTATTAGCAAAGTGCTCGTTTAAATAAAAAGGAAAAAAATGGTTCAGTATGCAGTTCCCTCAAGAAGTTAGGCTTTTGTGCTAACTTTTTGAGGGCTGCTTTTTCTTGATGGGATCCTCGAGTTTTGTAAGATTGGTCAGTACCCTTTGTCTAAATCTGAAAAAAGAGGTATGATACAAGAAAAAGGAGTGGAGACGAAGTGAAATATTCAACGAAATACAGCGACGCCATTCACATCCTCGCTTACATCCACCTCTTTAAAGGAACTGATCTATCAAGTGATCGGATCGCCCAGAGTGTTGAAACGAATCCTGCTTATGTTCGCCGGATTATGAGTGATCTGCGTATTGCCGGATTGATCGAAAGCCAAAGAGGAAAACCAAACCCTAAACTAACGAAGGAACCATATGAGATTTCTTTGTTGGACATCTATGCGAGTGTTGAAAAAGATCAGCATCTTTTACATGCGGACAAAAAGACCAATCCCAATTGCTTGATTGGGGGGAATATCCAAACGGTATTAGAGGAAACTTACGACGTGCTGCAAAAGAAAATCGAGCAAGAGATGAGCGCTATCTCGCTACAATCCATCATTGACGGCATTCAAGTAGAAGCCAATCATTAAAAGTGTCACATGGAAGGCTGTAAAAAAAGAACTTTCACCTGCTAGGCAAATTCTTGACAGGGAAGAAAGTTTCTTTTATACTCTAGTTGTAACTTAATTAGTAACAACTGATTTTGAAAAAAACAAAAGTAGGAAGGATGATCATTATGAAAATCGGTATTATTGGCGCAACAGGGAATGCAGGTTCAGCAATTTATCAAGAAGCAGTACAGAGAGGACACGAAGTGACTGCTATCGTGAGAAATGAAGCGAAGGCCAAAGAACAACTTGGTGAGACGGTCAAAACACTTACAAAGGATGCTTTTTCTCTCACAGAAGAAGAGCTCAGTGACTTTGATGTGCTTGTTGACGCGTTTGCGACAAGTCCTGACAAAGCTTACTTGCATGTGGATCTGGCAGCAAAATTAGTGCACCTGTTTCGAGAAAAAAACACTCGTTTGTTCTTCATCTTAGGAGCCGGCAGTTTATTCAATGAAGCTGGGGAACGTAATCTCTCTGAGTTGAAAAAAGCACCAGGAAGCGAAAGTTGGATTGCGATTCCAGAAAATCAGCTAGACGAATATCTCTTTTTAGAAACAGTCAAAAATGTCCCTTGGGTGGGGATTTCTCCTGGGAATGTCTTTCAAGAAGGACCAGCTAAACCAGCGATTTTAGGGAAAGATCACTTACTATTCAACGAACAAAAGCAATCGGTGACATCTAGCGGTACGTTAGCTAAGGCAATTATCGATGAGATCGAAACAGTACAACATGAAAACACCCGCTTTACTGTGATTGATGCCTAGTAAGTTTTCAAAGACGACTGAGAAGGAAATGCCATGAGTAGCGTTGACTATTGGTACGAGTGGATGGATAGGCTATTTTAGGCAACAGTTCTTTTTTCACATTATTGTTTCCCATACTCAGTAATTTAGACAAGACAAATCCTCTGTCTTTGCTTATAATCAAGGACAGAGGTGAGAAAATGAATAAAAAAATCGAAGCGTATGAATTGATGCTTCTGCAATTAAAAGGATTACTAGAAGCAGAGAGTAATTGGATCGCTAATCTAGCAAACTCTTCTGCTTTATTAAATGAAACATTGGAAGATACGGTGTTTGCCGGCTACTATTTGTTTGAAGAAGGCGAACTGATCTTAGGCCCGTTCCAAGGAAGAGTATCTTGCACCAGAATCACTATGGGCAAAGGGGTTTGTGGAGAGTCAGCGGCAAAACAAACGACATTGATCGTCCCGAATGTCAAAGAACATGAGAACTATATCTCTTGTGACTCGGCAGCTATGTCTGAAATCGTTGTTCCTATGATAGCTGATGATCAATTGATTGGTGTGTTGGATATCGATAGTGGCAAAACGAACAGCTATGATGAGATCGATCAGAAATATCTTGAAGAATTTGCGGCGATCCTAGTAGCGAGTCGTAAATAAATCGTCATTTCTTAATAATTAGCAAAAAACAATATAACGTTTACAAAGCAAGTGTTCATTGAATAATGGGCACTTTTTTCATTTTTGTTTTAAATAGACATGCATATCGCTTTATTTTATTAGAATTAGATGATAAGATGATAATACAATTAGAGAAACGAGTAGTAAGGAGCGCATTATGGAAGCAGAAACAATTGTATTAGGTAAAGCATATGAATGTAAACCAGTCGGCTTAGAAAGCCGCGTTATCGGAGAAGTGGTCAGAAAAATGGAACGTTGTGCCGTTTTGCATGTGATCCGTTATGAAGAGACTGATCATGACGAGCTTGAAGAACGTTGTGGAAGAGTTGTGGCAAAATACAATGAGATCTATCAACCAGCATTGGTTGAATGCTTTTCTAGCTAAGGGTTAATCCCAATCAAACGAAGCCATGCACGTAAACCAATTCCCTTAACAAAGGGGCTGTTTCTTGGAAGCAGCCTCTTTTTTTGATTCTTGGACACCGCTGCGTAGAAAAATACATGCTATAATGGGCGAGAAACTAGCAGAAAGCAGGGAGCGAAATGGAATTAGAAAAAACGGTCATTGATGACAAACAGATGCTTTTTGAATTGCCGAAGGAAGCAGGGCAACTGCAAATTGTTAAAGGAAAACTTATTGAAACAAAAGACAATACCGTCCTTTTAGCCATAAAAGAAGGCCAATTACTATCAGTTGCAGATGAGAAAACATTTGATAACAAGCAAGAATATGATCGCTTAATGATCCTTACACCACCTTGGGAGATCATGGCGCCATACTTAGCAGCCTATTATCAAGAGAAATATCAACTGTCCAATGCTTCCAACGCACCTATCGTGATTCCACAGGAACTGCAACAAGGGGTCGCTATTTGTGCGGAACCATTTGATTGCTTGATCGATTTTCTGGGTTATGTATCTACCAGCAAAAAGGAAACGAAAGCTGTGAAAAAAGGGGGTAAGCCTCGTCATAAATGGTCAAAAGAATTACAAGATGAACCCTTTATGGTGGATTATCAAGGAAGTACAGCAACGGTCTATTGGCAGAAACGCAACGAGGTTCGAATTGAAAAAGGCGCTACCTTGCGTCAAGAGGTTCCTTTGAACAAAGACGGCTCGGTGGGCTTTTCAGCTCGATTAGCAGAAAAGATACGGCAAGAGAATCAATCAGCGATCAAAGAGGGACGAACGATTAAAGACGTCGTATTAAAAAGTGTCAATGAGGTCGGCATGTTTCTTTACTATGGGGGAACCAATGGCTGGCTTCAATTAAAAGATCAGCAAGGAAGAACCCTGAACGAGCGAACGGTGGTATAGAAAAGAAAGACACTGAAAAAGAAAGCGATCCACCAAAGCGAACAGAATCAGCTTTGGTGGATCGCTCGTATAGGTTAACTAGGAGTAGGCTCTTCATCGATCAAGACAAATTCTTGACCTGTTTTGGACAAAACAAGGCTCGGTTTTGCAGTTCCTTCCTTTTCTGCTCGATACGCCTCTCGGTGCTTTTGCAGATGTTCGGGGCGTTTTAACCAAGCTTGAAATGCTTTTTTCTCAGTCCATTTTGACACCAACTGGAAAACGAGGCGGTCTTTTGATTCTGAAAACCAAGCTTCAGCAGAGTGACAGCCAGCAAATGTTTTCATTGAGGCGGTATCTTTTTTCATTTTAGCAAGAAAGATGTCTTTGCCTTCTGGAATGACTTCAAATGCGACGGTACGGATATACATGAAATTCCTCCTTTGACTGTGAGTGATTTCATTTAGTATAGCGCTAATTGAGAATCATTGTCAATTAGCGTAAGGAATTTGTACGTTTTTATCGATTTTCACTTTTTGATTAAATCATTCAAAAGCCTTGAACAAATGAAAAAAGTACGTATAATTAATATACGTACTGAAGAGTCCGAAGAGTATTGGAGAAAATGGATACTTGGGGAAGTCTTTCTTTTCTCACGTGCAGTACTCTTCGTTTGTTTAGTGTACCACTCACATTTTAAAATAGATACGTTTTTTTTACTTTCTGAGGAGATTTCTTTTATTCCTTGAGTTGAAAGGCAAAAAAGTGGGAAGGCTCTGAGAAAGCGCTATGAAGACGAAATTTATGTCTTCTTTTTTTGTGTGAAAGGGAAGGAAAATTAAGAAAGTTTTTTTATCCATTTTACCTGCGAAATGATGTATAAGAAAGTATCAAAAGTTCTGATTACTAGAAGATCAGGACTTTTTTGTATGCTTTCTTGGCACGACTCCTTTCAACGATATTCAGTATAAAGTCGCTCTTTTCTACTTTTTACATTCAGAAGAGCGCTTCTGACACAACCGTGTAACCTCTTACATTTTTTGGTCGTGTTAAATTGACAGGCTGCATAAACATGCGGTAAACTCGGTACAACAAACAGAATTTTTTGAATTATCTGAATGTTAGAAGGAGATGAGTAAAAATGGGGAAACGTAGCAAATATGCAGTATCGCTTGTGTTACTAGGCAGCTTATTTTTAGCAGCTTGTCAAAATGGCAATGAAGATAACGAGACGGATTCATCAGCCGCTTCTTCTGCAGAGCAAGTGATCAATGTGCAATTTTCGGCAGAGATGGGCAGTGCAGATATTTCTTTAGCAACCGACTCTTACAGCTTTATCACGTTAAACAACGCCTATGAAGGTCTTTATCGCTTAGATGAAAACAATGTTCCTGTGATCGCTGGTGCAAGCGAAAACGCTGAAGTTAGTGAAGATGGGCTTTCTTACACCATTTCACTGCGGGAAGAGGCAAAATGGTCCAATGGCGATCCAGTTACTGCAGCTGATTATGTTTTTAGCTGGCAACGCACCGTTGATCCAGCCACTGCTTCCAATTATGCTTATATGCTGGCACCAGTTAAAAACGCTGCCGCTATTTCAGATGGTACGCTAGATAAAAGCGAGTTAGGGATCGAAGCAGTCAATGATCATGAATTGAAAATCACGTTAGAAAAACCGACGCCTTACTTTTTATCTTTACTGGCTTTTCCAACTTTCTTCCCGCAAAACGAGCGTGTCGTGGAAGAGTTCGGTGACCAATATGCCTTAACCAGTGAAAACGCGGCGTACAATGGACCATTCCTATTGACCAATTATGCTGGACCAGGCACCGACATCCAATGGACATTGGCGAAAAATCCCGATTATTGGGATGCCGATTCGGTCAAACTTGAAACAATTAACTTTGATGTCGTGAAAGACTCATCGACCGCTTATAACTTGTACGAAAGCGGACAAGCCGATGACATTATTTTAAGCGGTGAATTGGCGATGCAGAATGTGAATCATCCTGATTACATTGTTCAGCCTAGTGCAACCACTCAGTATTTAGAAATGAATCAAGCACCAGAAGATTCGCCTTTTCGAAATGCAAATCTGCGCCAAGCCATTTCGTATAGTATGAATCGACAACAAATCGTTGACAATATTTTAGGCAACGGCTCCTTACCGGCGGTCGGTTTTGTTCCTTCTGACCTAGCGTTTAATCCAGAGACAAAGGCTGATTTTGTCGAGGATGCGGCAACCACGTTAGCCTTTGACGAAGAAAAAGCCCAAGAATATTGGGAAAAGGCAAAAGCTGAACTGGGTATCGATACATTGTCTTTTGAACTGTTGACATCAGATACCGATCAATCGAAAAAAATGGCAGAATACATTCAAGGCACCTTGCAGCAAACACTGGATGGGCTGACTGTCGAAGTCACAAACGTTCCATTTTCTGTGCGCTTGGATCGTTCAAATAGCGGCGATTTTGAGATGGTCATGAACAACTGGATCGGGGATTATGCAGACCCAATCAACTTTTTGGAATTGTTCAAAAAAGACAGTTCCTATAATCGTGGAAAATGGCTAAATGATGACTACAATCAGTTGATCGAACAAGCCTCCAATGAAAATGCTAACGATCCAGAAGCCCGTTGGGAAAATATGGTAGCAGCAGAAAAAATCTTAAACGACGACTTAGGCGTTATTCCACTCTTCCAAAGTGCTGAAGCACATCTACGGTCGCCAAAAATCAAAGGCCTCATCGTTCATAGTGTTGGCGCGGCCTATGATTATAAAAATGTCTTTGTCGAAGAATAAGGAGAAAAAAGCTCCTTTTGTCTATTCATTGTCTGACTTCGCCAAAGAGGGCAGCAGACGAGAAAAACGTTACTAGAATGTTTAGCAACTTGATAACAAGGAATAAAGCAGTTCTTTTTCTAGCAGCGAACAATGACGTATTCATTTTAGCTAGATAAGAACTGCTTTTCTTTTTGGGAGGAACACCAATGAAAATCACAGCAGTTGAAACCAAACGAATTCCGATCCAGCTGAATGCACCCTTTAAAACGGCGCTCAGAGAAGTGCACGCCGTCGAAGTGATTCGAGTGCTGCTTTTTTTTGATAATGGGATCGTTGGCATCGGAGAAGCAGCACCTACCGAAGTGATCACCGGTGATACAAAAGAAAGTATTTTAAAAGATATCGAAACGGTCTTTGCCCCGTTCCTGTTAGGCAGAAAGGTAGATGCCCAATTGCTAGTAATGGATGAGCTTCATGCGCTAATCCAGCATCATACGAGCCCTAAAGCGGCGATTGATATCGCGTTGCATGATGCACTGGCAAAAGCGGCCAACTTGCCTCTTTACCGCTATTTAGGTGGTTCTGCCAATACACTGACAACCGACTATACGATCAGTGTTGGCTCACAGGAGCAGATGCTGCATGATGCCCAAGCGAAAGTCCAGGCGGGATTTCGCTCCTTGAAAATCAAACTAGGGGCAGGAACGATCGAAGAGGAAGTTGCGAAAATTCGCCGCATCAATGAACGCTTGGCAGGAAAGATTCCCTTTCGAATTGATGCGAATCAAGGCTGGACCAAAGAAGAAGCGGTGCAGATTTTAGACCAATGGCAAGACATTCCGATCGAGTTTGTTGAACAGCCAGTAAAAGCCCATGATTTTGCTGGACTCAGCTATGTGACTGCTCGTACGACGATTCCAATCATGGCTGATGAAAGTCTTTTTTCCTATGAGGATGCCAAGCGTTTGATTGCTGAAAACTGCTGCAATTATTTGAACATTAAATTGATGAAAAGCGGCGGGATCAAAGAGGGACAAAAAATTTATCACTTGGCAAAAGAGCATCAAATGCCAGTGATGGTCGGTTCGATGATTGAAGGGTATGGGGGAATGGCGGCAGCCGCCCATTTTGCCTTGGGGATGGCCGACGTCCAATTTTATGATCTGGACGTTCCTTTTATGTGGGAGACCCAAACGACTTCCCCTGAAATGCAAGGGATTCTTCAGCGTCCAGGAAGTTTGAGAGTCACCGAACGCATCGGTCTAGGAATCAACGAATAAATAGTTATGAGAGGAGCAAAGATGAAACAAATTGTTCAGGCTGGCTCTTCCTTCTTATGGAAGGAACCCAAAGAAAACAAAGTACTAGCAAAAATCAAAGCATTTCCTTTGGAAGCGCTGCACACTTTTTTGACTGATGAAGATACGATGCGGCTTTATCAGGAAAGCTTAGTGGACTCCGAAGTATTATATGGGACGATAGTAGAAGTCTTCACCCAAACGGATGGTTGGTCCCATGTGATCGTCTTGGATCAAAAAAGCAATAAACACCCACTCGGGTATCCCGGTTATCTGCCGAACGAGGTATTGAAGCCATTGCCACCAGATTATGCACCAGCTAAAAGAAGGATTGGGGTGATTGCAAAAGAAGCCGTGCTTGTTTTTGACTCGACCACACGACTTGTTTCTTTTGGAACAGTTTTACCACTTGTTGGGGAAACCGCAGATTCCTATCAAGTGGCTACGCCTAATGGACCAGCAACGATCGCTAAAGCTTTTGCTCACGTCCTATCGGACACATGGGCAAAGCTCCCAGAAAAAATAATAGCCTTAGCAGAACAATTTATAAACCAGCCCTATGTCTGGGCAGGCATTAGCGGCAGTGGCTTTGATTGTTCTGGATTCATGTATTCGCTGCATCGACTTCATGGTATTTTAATCCCCCGAGATACGATCGAGCAAGCACAACAAGCAAACATCGTACCTTACAGTCAGGCACAACCAGGGGATCTGCTGCTGTTTGCTTATGAAGAAGGAAAAGGCGAAGTCCATCATGTCGGTCTATATTTGGGGGATGACGAAATGATTCATTCAAGAACACCTGGGTCACGGGTCATGAAAACCAAAATCACTGGCTCTAATTATGAACCAGAACTCGCAGTTGTGGCGCGTTATTGGCAAAACCAGCCGAATGCATCACAGGAATGCTCATGAACATTCTTTTCATGATCGTAAGGAAAGGGGCATTTGATGGGAAAAGATGACTTGCGTGTAGCAATTAAGCCTATCCTAAAAAACTATCAGACAACCTTGGAAATGGGTTTATGGATCGGTACGCCAACGGAATGTCTCATTGACTATCAGAGTCAAAAGTCGTTTTCGGCAGCGAGTATCAGTAAGCTTGTTTTGTATGCCTATTATCTTGAACAGATTATCGAAGAAAAAATCGATCCGCAACAGCTGATCGGTGTGAACGCCGTTGATCTGACAGAGGGTGCTGGGGTGATCCGTCTTTTTCCTCAGAAGAAAGGTTGGACCATCAGTGAGCTTCTCACGGCGATGATCGCCGTATCTGATAATACTGCGACCAATGTACTATTGGACTTAGTAGGGTTGCCCACGCTTCAGGCCTGGATTCAGGAGCCAGAGATTCAATTTGAACGGTATATGATGCGACCGATCAAAGACAAAGAGAACCGCTTGACCCCCTCGGCGGCTGCTAAACTACTACTAAGGTGTGTTAAACGAGAAGAAGCTGCACTAGGGTTTTCACCCTTAAATCAGCAGCAATTTCAAGAAGGATTAGCGGGAAATTTTGCGGAAACTGCGTATCCTGCTTGCCGCATTTTTAATAAGACAGGCCGTCTTGACCGCATCGAACACGATGTAGCGTATTTACAAGCCAATGAAACGACGATCATCATTGCGGCATTTTCCTATGATAAAACCGGTAGTGGTCAAGGGATCAGTTGGCTAAGAGAAATTGGTCAAACAGTCTATCAGCAATATTTTTAAGTAAAATGCGCTGCGTATCGCTCCTCACTCAGAGGCACTTGATCCGCAGCGTATTAATTATTTACAACAATAAAATCCCCCATATCATAGCGGTGCCGTGATTGGGAAAATTCAAAAGGCGTCCCATCGCCGAGGTAAACTGTTTGCTCAACTTCTAAAATGGGATCGGTGGCAGCACAAGCTAAGTATTGCTGGTCATAGGTGTCTGCACGATCCGCTTTGATACGACGGACAGATGTTCCAATCGAGGAGTGGAGTTGGTTCGTGATGTAGCTATAGACTGAAGAGGATAAGACTTCTTCGGTAATGCCAGGAATGACATGAAGCGGCATGATGGTATACTCTAAAACAACGGGTACATCGTCAAATAGACGCAGACGAACGATATCATAAATTTGCTGGTCACTGCGAATTTTTAGTTTTTCTTGTTCTTTCTCATCGGGAAAAAGAATGGCAAAAGAAATGATCTTGCTGGTGATTTTTCCTGTCTCTCCAAGGCGCTTCGTCAGCCCGCGATTGATCTTGGCGTTGTAATCGAAGGTTGAATAGGAATCACTGATAAACGTACCCGTGCCTTTTTTACCGTAAATAATGCCTTCCATTTGTAAAATATTCAATGCTTTTTGAATCGTCACGCGGCTCGTTTGATAATCCGCAGCCAGTTCGGATTGCTTCGGCAATTTTTTCTCTTCTTCGTAAAACCCGTGATTGATTTTGCTCCGTAAATCGGCAGCGATGTCATGGTAGTTCGCCATTTGCTTCACCTCAAAATAATAATAAATGATAAAACGAAGTATGTAAACTTGGAGCTTTACATACCCTGTTTTGAAGGCTTTTCCTGCGTTTACATTCTTCAGCAAATGAATTACATTTGTAATGTAATCGTTTTCTAAAAATTGAAGAATAGGGGTATAGGAGGGAGTTTTATGCAAGGATTTATGGATCGACTCGCTGACGTTTTAGGAAAGTTTGCCAATAGGATCAACAATTTACGCTACATCATGGTCATTAAAAATGCCTTTGCTGCTTTGATTCCAGTAATCATTACAGGGGCATTTGGTACATTGTTTTCAGCAATGGTTTTTGATGCTGAAAATGGATTGGCACAAATCGAGGCACTGCGCTTTTTAGAAAGTTTAAAACCGATCTCATCTGCGGTCAGTTATGTGACGTTGAGTTTCTTAACGATCTATGCAGTGTTTCTGATTGGGATTGAGCTAGCAAAATTAAATAAGATTTCTGGGGTCTTTCCAGGAATCATCGCAGTGATGTCTTATCTTTCTGTTAATCCAATGATCTTTGAATTTTTGCACGAAGATGCGACGGTGGTTGCCGAAAACGTGCTGGCTAAGCAATATACTGACACGAAAGGCCTATTTTTAGGCATGTTCGTTGCGATCGTTTCCATCGAGCTTTATGCGTGGTTAGGAAGACAAAAACGGCTGCAGATCACGATGCCTGATAGTGTTCCAGGGAATGTTTCGGCAAGTTTTTCGGCATTGTTTCCAACGATTTTCACCGTGACCATCATCGCCACCGCTGGTTTTGCTATCAAAGCACTCACAGGGATGTATGCTTACGATATCATCTACAATGTCGTCCAACGACCACTGGAAGGGATCGTCCAAGGATTACCAGGTATCTTGTTGTTGATGTTTATCGCACAAGTTTTTTGGGTCATCGGGATTCATGGGAACCAGATGGTCAAACCCATTCGCGAACCATTGTTGCTGGCAGCGATCGCTGTTAATACGGAAGCTTTTGAAGCTGGAAAAGAAGTACCCAATATTATTACGATGCCGTTTTGGGATATGTATATGAGTATGGGCGGCTCTGGGGTTACGATTGGGTTGCTGATTGCGATTTTGATCGTCGGCAAGCGGGAGGACATGCGCCAAATCACTAAATTGTCATTAGCACCTGGGATTTTCAATATCAATGAGCCAGTGATCTTCGGAATGCCAATTATGCTGAATCCCATTTTGGCGATTCCCTTTATCCTGACACCGTTAGTAACAGGAACGATTGGGTACGTGGCGACAAGTCTAGGCTTTGCCGCTAAAGCGGTGGTAATGGTCCCATGGCCGATGCCACCGATCGTCAATGCTTATCTAGCTACTGCTGGGGATATCGGGGCTGTGATCACGCAAGTGATCTGTATTGTCGTGGCAATTTTGATCTATCTACCTTTTGTTTTGGTAATGAATCGTACGACCAATGAAGTTGCATAAAGGAGTTTTAAAAAAATGGTAAAAATACCTGAAACATTTATTTTAGGGGCTGCTTCGTCTGCTTGGCAGACAGAAGGCTGGCAAGGAAAGAAAGAAGGGCAAGATTCGTATCTCGACCGCTGGTACAAAGAAGAACGCTTTGTCTGGCATAATGGCTACGGGCCGGCTGTTGCGACGAATTTTATGGAAAAGTTTTCAGAGGATGTTCAACTGATGCAGGAGGTTCATTTGACCCATTACCGAACATCAATCAACTGGGCGCGCTTCTTTACCGACCATGAACAGCTGATCGTTGATGAGGATTATGCTGCTCATATCGATCAGCTTATCGACCAATTGCTTGCGGCTGGGGTCGAACCGATGCTTTGTTTGGAACATTATGAACTGCCAGCTAGTTTGATGGATGCCTATGATGGCTGGAGCTCGCGGAAAGTGGTCGATCTATATACTCGTTATGCCGAAATCGCCTTCGAGCGTTACGGTGATCGAGTCAAACAGTGGTTTACCTTCAATGAGCCGATCGTTATTCAGACTCGTTGCTATCTCGATGCGATCCGCTGGCCCCATGAGCAAAACACAAAAAAATGGATGCTTTGGAATTATCACAAAGTATTGGCATCCGCCCAAGCGGTGGCTGTCTATCATGAAAAAGGCTATGAGGGGCGCATCGGTTGTGTGCTAAATCCAGAAATGGTTTACGCACGATCTTCCTCACCAGAGGATCAAAACGCGCAAAAAATGTACGATCTTTTTTTCAACCGAATCTTTTTTGATCCAATGGTTAAGGGGCATTATCCAGATGAACTTATCACACTTTGCCAAACCTATGACATCTACTTTGATCCGACAGAAGAAGATTTGGAAACGATCCGCACCCATACGGTGGATTTCTTAGGTGTCAATCAGTACTACCCGAAACGCGTGCGGACACCACGATATCAATGGCATTCGGATACACCATTTCATCCAGAAATGTTTTATGAGACCTTTGATTTGCCAGGAAAACAAATGAATAACTCCCGTGGCTGGGAAATCTATCCGAAGGTCATGTACGATATGGCAAATTATCTTAAGGAGAATTATGGCAATATTCCATGGCTGATCACTGAAAATGGTATGGGGCGGGAAAATGAAGAACAGTATATGGATGCCACAGGTCAAGTCCAAGATGACTATCGGATTCAGTTTATTACCGAACATCTTTACTGGCTGCTAAAAGCCGTCGAGGAAGGCGCCAACTGCGAAGGCTATATGCTTTGGGCATTTACCGATTGTGTTTCACCTATGAATGCGTTCAAAAACCGCTATGGTCTTGTACGAGTCGAGCTAAATGAAGAACGGACTCGGTCATTAAAAAAATCAGCCGCTTGGTATCGTTCCCTGATTGATGAACGGTGGCTTCCATTTGAAGAAAAACCATTGATTCTGTAATAAAAACCCACGCCGATTTCCTCATCCTAAAGGAAATCAGCGTGGGTTTTCAGTTAAAAGGGTTGTTTATGAGGAGCAAGTTTCTCCCAGTCAAAGGTGACGCCAATCCCTGGTTCTTCTGGTGCAATCGCACAGCCATCGGATGGATCGATCACTAACGGTCTCGTGGTGTATTGATCGATTGGGAAACTGTGCATTTCGAGATACCCAGCATTAGGCATCGCTGCTAGTAGACTAACGTGCAATTCTTGCATGCCATGTGTAGAAACAGATAAGTTACTTGTTTGTGTTAAGGCAGCAATTTTCAACCAGCCGGTGATCCCACCGCAATTGGAAGCGTCGGGTTGCGGAAAATCGACATTGCCATATTTGATCATATGAGCAAATTCGATAGGGGTGCGCAAGTTTTCTCCGCCTGCCACCGCAATTTGCCCTTCTTTAGCGATACGAGCGTAGCCTTCGTAATCTTCGGGGATCGTTGGTTCTTCAAGGAACAAAATGTCATAAGGCGCCATCAGTTTGGCGGCTTTGATCGCTTTTTCAACAGACCAGCTCATGTTGGCATCCACCATAAAGACAACATCGGGACCAATCAATTCTCTGACCGCTTTTATTCGAGCAATATCTTCGGCAAGTGTTTTTTGTCCCAATTTGATTTTGACCGCTTTTAATCCCATGTCTAAATATTTTTGATTATTGGCTAAGAGTTTTTCAAGAGGAAAGTTTAGATCAATCGCACCACCATAGCATTTTACTTTGTTGCTTGCGCCGCCTAAAAGTTTGTAGAGGGGTTCTTGTGCTTTTTTCGCACGTAAGTCCCACAAGGCGATATCACAAGCCGCAATGGCGAAACTTGCTAAACCGCCTCTGGCAACATAGTGGATGCCCCAGTTCATCTGATCCCACAAGGCTTCCACACATGCTGGATCTTTCCCTAAAAGGATCGCTTTTAGTTCTTTATCGATCAGTTTGGCGATCGATTCGCCACCGAAGCCACCAGTATACGTATAGCCGACCCCTTCACGTCCATCATCAGTAACGATCTTGACGATAGGCACTTCAAAGTGGGAGTGTAGGCCATGCTTCGCATCTTCCATGATTTCTGGAAGAGGTATCCGATAATACGCTGTTTGTACATCTGTAATTTTTGCCATTAAAAATCCTCCTCAAATTAATGTTCACGTGTGCATTTTAATGTTAACGTTTGCATAATCATGGTAGCATGGGAAGGCGAGATTGACAAGGCTGAATTTTCTCAAATTCAAAACTTTAAAAGAAGGAGGATCGCTATCGAAGGAATCGCATCTCATCAACTGATGCTTCATGGAACCATTTAGAATATAAACAGATATAGGGAATATTAGCTAGAAATGAAGTGAAACCCCTATAAATTGTCACAAAATAGCATTTTGTTTATTTTTAAAGCATAGTTATTGAATAAAAATCATTTTTGTATTATGATTATCTTAACAACGAGCAATGAAGAGTACTGGGGCAAATGAAAGCTTGGGGAAGTCTTTTATTTGGGATACCCAGTACTCTTATCTTTGTTAAACGACAAGTGAAATACAAAAGAACGACTGAACTTCTTTGGTTCAGTCGTTCTTTTGTATTTCATAAAGCGAGCGAGAGTAACTTATCGTAAGGAAGAACAAGTTTTTCTCAATTGACAAAGGAATAATCATTGGCGGTTAAAACAGTACGAGCTTGTTCTACCTGATGTTCCTTGATTAAAATATAATCAGTATTGAAGGTAGAAACAGCAAAAATACTGATTGACTCCTCGGCTAGAAGGGAAGAGATTTTTGCAATAATGCCAATTAAGCTAAAATCCAGCACACCAATTATTTTCATCGCTTTCCATCCATCTTCTCTGTTTAGTGTTTCAGCTGGAACCTTTGCCGTTGGTAACACCAAAGAAAGTTCTTCTGACGTATGGGCAAAAAATAGAGGAACGATCTTCAGTATCGAAGGATCAATACGCTCTACTTGGATGACAGAAAAAGAGGGTGCCAATAAGGTCAGTTTCATTTAATCACGTCCTTCGTTTGATGCAATCATCATATCAAAGGATAAGAAAGAAGGGAAGGCGATTATCATTTGATCACGTATGATTCTAAGCGTTGTGTCGTTTCTGCGAGACGTAACAGACGGGTAGATTCTATACAGAAGAAAATAAGCGGTTAAAACTGATGGGTATACCTTTGTTTCTGGAGAAGAAGAAATATCAATTGGATCCGCAATCTATGCTGAATCAGATTTGAAATCAATCGAGTTAATAGAAGATAAATAGCACTCAATCATAAATCAATGGTTGAGTACTATTATTGTACATAAAATTATGGTGGACAGAGGAATGGAATATAAATCACTAATTGTTTGATTGGAAGAAAAATTGATACTGAGGATCATAAAGAGAAGAAGGAACATGCTAAATTTTACGAAGACCTTACAAGATTCAAGGAGAAGGTAAAGAACGCTCTGTAATATTTTGATAAACTTTAGTCAAGGAGGTGTGATAAATGGATAAATTTTTCAACTTTATTGAAAAAGGACTTTCCGAAGAAATTAATTTTTTTGTGTTTTCCATAGATTTGGAACATTATTTAGTCGATCACTACGAGGAAATGTATACCGAAAACAAAGAAGCTACATTGTACCTGAATGATTTACTTCCTGATGAGGCTCAGAAAATGGAACCTGGAATGAATCCAGATAGTTTTTGTGAACGAGTAAAGGAAATTGTAGAGAAATCGAAATCACTTTAATTAGCACTTTTTTTGCTGAGGCAGAGTCAGATCAAGCCAGCAACGAACTATCATAGATTGTTGATGATCAAGCAGATTATGAAACTTACATCAAGCTTTGATGATAAGAAACATCTTCAAAAAATTTCATGCGATGAGGCAGGGAAAATAACTATTCTAGAAGCAAAGAAAGCCGTTGAGAACGCAAAACAGGAGTGAAAAAAAGTGTATCTAAAGATACTAAGGAGTAAAAAGCCTTAAATCAAAAATAGAGTAAAAAAATCAGCCCAAGAAAAACTCGCAAAAAAGAGATTCGTATACAATTTGGTGAAAAGGTACGCCATTGAAGAGCATTGATTGCTTAAAAAAAGCATCTGACTTCACTTGAACAATTAATGTAGGTTCAATCGGTATAAGAAATACAATCTAAGAAAAGCGAGGAATAGCACATCGGTTTAAAGCTGATAATTAACCACCATTTGACTACCAAACAAGAAAACTACGAAAAACATTGTGGAACTGAAAATACAAAAAAAGTGTTCAAAACCTCTTTAAATCAAGGCTTTGAACACTTAGGAAAAACTACGAAAATCTTCTCGATTTTAGTCTATGGAGATGGCGGGAGTCGAACCCGCGTCCAAACATATTGCTACCTAAAAATCTACGCTCATAGTCAACTCATTTGAAGGTTCGCTTTACAGCTTGCCGAGTGACAGGCAGTCTGTATCGCTAGTCTGATGCTCTCTTTTTTATCTTACAGACGGAAAGATAAAACGTATCCCACTTAGAATAGGACCCTTACTCGAGCACATGGGCGATGCCGAGAGGATCTACGCTAACTGTTTTTAGGCAGCTAAAGCGTAAGAGTTTTCGTTTTTAGCAGTTATATTTAACTGTAACGTTTTAACGTAGACGTAACCTACGAAGCGCAATTCAGGCTCAACTATGCCTGTCGAATCCGTAACATCCCCTTGATAAAAGGGGTATCGCTACCATTCATTAGTATACCATAGTTTTGCCTGTATGCAAAGAATCAGATTAAGTCAAAGTGTTTCAGGGCGTGCACGATCCCGCCTTCGGTATTTTTCAGGGTCACGAAGTCTGCCAACTCTTTCAACTCTTGAATTCCATTTCCCATTGCAATTTTGTGGTCGCAGGCTTCTAAAAGAGCGAAGTCGTTGCTGCCGTCACCAAAGCCGAAGGTAGGTACATCTTCTAGACCCAACAATTCTACCAAGGTTTTTACGCCCGTCCCTTTAGAGGTGCCAGATTTTACGACATCGATGGAAAAGGGGGTATTACGATAAAAAGTTAATTCTGGAAAACGCTCATGATAATAAGCATCGTTGCCGACACCTAAAACCAACAACATATTGGTCCGATCTGTTTCATAATGCAGAGGATCGATTTCTGGTAAAGGGCTGCGGACATAGTTGTACGCACCAATCATTTCCTCGGTATGTCCAGTCGCCCAATAGCCTTTCTCATTGTAATAGCACAGTTCATCACCATTGTCTTTGACTGCTTGGAACATCCGTGCGCAAAGTTCAGGTTCAAGGGTATCGGAAAAAACTTCTTTGCCGTCAATACGGATAAAGGCGCCGTTCATGACGATGTTCGAGGTGATCCCAGCTGCTTCACGAATGGCGGTAACTTCAGGTTCGGTTCTTCCTGTTGCAATGATCGGCAGTACTTGGTTTTTTCGCAACATCGCCATCGCTTCAGCGATTTCGGATGTGATTTGCGAGTGTTCATCTAAAAGCGTACCGTCAAGATCAAAAAAAGTTAATGCTTTATAGGTCATGTATCTTACTCCTAAGGTTTATAGTCATAGTCCACTCACAATCTTATCAAAGATTGAAAAAAAGGCAAACCTTTATGAATAATCGGTGAAGTTGTTGGTAGAAGAAAGAAATTCGAGTATACTATAGGAAGAATGGAGTGAAACGATGATTTTTTTAGTAATTGGCATCATTTTTTTCTTGATTGGTCTCACTTTTTTTCTTTTTCCATCAAAAAAAATGAACCTTATTTATGGCTACCGTTCCTATTTAGCAAAACAAAATGAACGCAACTGGCGGCATGCTCAGAAACTATGCGCCCGTTATTTTCTGCTTTTTGGCGGAATCATGGCGGTCATTGGGTTTGTCTTGAAATGGCAAGAATGGACCAATTTTTTCCTAGTTGAAATGATCGCGATCCCTTGGTTCATCGTGCCGATCTTTGGCCTGATCGAAGAGAATCTGCAACGATTTGATAAAGAACATAGAGGTGAAGAAAATGAATATATTAATGATTGAAGACAACGAATCTGTTTCTGAAATGATGCAAATGTTTTTCTTGAATGAAGGATGGGAAGCGGCTTTTAAGTACGACGGCAAAGAAGGGCTGGAAGCCTTTGCTGCTGAACCAGACAAATGGGACATGATCACCCTTGACTTGAACCTTCCTTCCATGGATGGCATGATGGTGGCGCGCGAAATTCGCAAAATCTCCAGTACAGTACCTATTATTATGTTGACAGCCCGTGATTCAGAAAGCGATCAAGTCATCGGGTTGGAGATGGGGGCAGATGACTATGTGACGAAACCATTTAGTCCACTGACCTTGATCGCGCGGATCAAAGCCTTACACCGCCGCAGTGAATTGGTTGAAAAAACAACGCCTGAAGCTTCCGATGCAACTTTTGATGTTGTGACCGATCATTTCAAAATGAACACAAAAACACGGGAAGCCTATTTAAATGGCAAACCCATCGATGGGTTGACGCCGAAGGAATTTGATTTGCTTTATACGTTAGCGAAAAAACCGCGGCAAGTCTTTTCACGAGAGCAATTGTTAGAACTAGTTTGGGATTACCAATATTTTGGTGATGAACGGACGGTTGATGCGCATATCAAAAAACTAAGACAAAAAATAGAAAAAGTGGGACCTCAGATCATTCAAACCGTCTGGGGTGTGGGGTATAAATTTGACGATGCAGGTGCTGCTTAATGCGCTACTTGTATCAACAGCTGATTGCGTTTTTTGTTGTGATTTTCGTGATTTTGATGACGATTGGTATTGCGTTTACACAAATGACGCGCCAAACGTTACAAGAACGAAATTATGAGCAGTTAATGGGGTATGCTTCGTCGGTCGCGACGATTTCGCAAATCAGCGATTCAGAATATTTGCAGCAAAATATGACGCGAGATGGCTATCTGCAATATTCTCTGCATTTGGCTGAAAATATTTTGAGCAACCAAGACATTTCTTTTGCTTTCTTTAAAAGTCCTGATGACATTATTTATCCGTTAGACACTGCTCGTGCGGTGGATTTTCCAATTTCTGAAAAAGACTGGCAATCCTTAGAAAACGGGGCGCGTCTGCAACTGACGTCGCCTACGAATCTATATGGGGAAAAAGAACTGACTTCCTATGTTTTGATTCCTTTTTCTGTCAACCGAACGGATTTTTACGGGGTGATGGTGGTTTCGCAATCGGCAAGCAGCATCTTGAATCTTGTCAGTGCTTTTAACCAAAACTTGTTTAAAGTATGTTTGATCTCGATCGTCGTTTCCTTATTGATCAGTTACCTATTTGCTACGTTCCAAGTAAGGCGGATCAATCGCATGAAACGAGCAACCAAGGAGATCACCAATGGCAATTTTGATATCTTCTTGCCAGTGCATAATCGGGATGAATTTGATGAGTTAGCCGAAGATTTTAATTTAATGACGAAATCCTTAAAAGAGTCGCAAGAGGAAATTGAACGACAAGAAGAACGTCGTCGACAATTTATGGCAGACGCTTCGCATGAGATGCGTACGCCTTTGACGACCATCAATGGCTTATTGGAAGGGTTAGAGTACAACGCGATTCCTGAAAATCAAAAGGACAATGCGATCCGTTTGATGAAAAATGAAACCAATCGCTTGATTCGATTAGTCAACGAAAACCTTGACTACGAAAAAATCCGAACCAATCAAATCTCGATGGTCATCAAAAAATTCGATGCAACGCAAACCATTAAAAATCTGCTGACGCAACTTGAGAGCAAGGCAGAAATCGCCAAAGATGTGTTGATTTTAGAAACAACAGAGCCAATTGACGTCTATGCCGACTACGATCGTTTCGTCCAAATCATGGTCAATATTTTACAAAATGCGATCCAGTTTACGGAAGATGGAGAAATTCGGGTTCGAATCGAAAAAGGCTACTTGGAAACGATCATCGAAATCAGTGATACGGGAATCGGCATGTCTGAAGAACAAGTCAAGAATATTTGGGATCGTTACTACAAAGTCGATCCTTCCCGTAAAAACCGTCAATTTGGTGAATCAGGTTTGGGCCTATCGATTGTTGAACAGCTCGTACGCCTGCACAAAGGAAAGATCAGTGTAGAAAGTGAACTTGGCAAAGGCACGACGTTTAAAATCTCTTTTCCTGATATCGACTTAAATGAAGAATAGCAATCGACCGGCAGCAATTCGCTTAGCCGGTCGATTTTTTTTGCGGTTCAGTGGCAGCAGACCAAACAAAAAGACCTGCTTTTGCAAGCAAGCCTTCTTGTTTGGGGGCTATGTAAACTATAGATAAGTAGTATAAGGGGTATGGGCAAAGCATTCGTCTTCATGAATCAAATAGATGGCAACAGCAAATTGTTCGGCGATTTCTTGACACAAGGGCAACAGGGTTTGAACCTCGTTCGTTGTTAATGTGCTCAAGACATTTTCGATTAAAAGGGTTTCTCTTTCTGAAAGTAAAGCTAAGAGCAGTTGAATTTTGAGCTCCTCAAAGGGTGTTAACTCTGTTCGATCTTTTTTCAAAGCCGATAAGGGAAGCTGTACATAAGGTAGCACTTCCTCTAAATCGCCCCCTTTTTTATTTGCAAGAGATACATTGTCCATGACCGATAAAAAGGGGACGGAGGGCCACTGTGCGCGAATCAAGATTGCTTTTTTTTGTGAAAGCAGCAAACTTAATTCAGATGTTTTTGTTTCATTGTCTTTCGCAACATAAAAGAAACCAATTGATTTCGTTAGCTGAGTTGGTTTTTCCATTGTTTTTTCCTCCAATACAGACTATGTCCGCTAGCAATCAGACCAGTAAAGCTGGTAACAGCGGCAAGCAATACGATAAGTGTGTGGCGCGTACTTTCAAATAAAATAGCCAGCCAGGTGGTGCTGTTCAAGTCAACATTTTGGACAAGAATTTGACTGTTTTGTGGGATCGTAATGGCGAATTCTTGACCAGGAAGACTTTGAACAGCCTCCCAAAAGTGATCCGAAGCACGCTCACGATCAAGAGCGATGATATGCCCGCTAAGCAATTCTCGCTGGAAATAAGGCTGGAAGAGCAGCAATAACACAAAGGCGATCACGGCAGCTGCTAAAAGCGGCAAGAGCATTTCAAGCAACTGCATCGCCACCCATTGCCTGGTGGTGGCACCACTTGCTAACCAGGCAGTGTATTCTGAGCGTTTCGATAATTGGTAATAAACTTGAAAGCCGATAAAGACCAGTGTAAAGGCGCTAAAAATCAAATAGAACAGTTGATGATAGATCGTCGTGACTGGTTGGATCTCTTCCGCTACTTTCGTTTGCAAATCTTCTGTTGTTAAGAGATCTCTGGTTTGAGCGATCACTTGATCCATTGAGTAGATCAAGGCGAAGGTCACGATCAAGCCAATCACGGCAAAGAAGGATACAAGCGTATAAAGCACCATGGCTTTTTTATGATAAAATATGCTGGCAATCGCAAAATGTATAGTTTTCATCTAGTTCACCTCATCCTATTTCATAGTATAAAAGGGGAGTTTGAATAAAGTATGAAGTTCTTGTAGTAAAATATCGAAGCTAAAAAAGCAATAGAAAAAATCGGGTTTTTACGAACAAAACAGCCGAAAAAAATCCAGCAAAGCATCCGCCTTGCTGGATCGATCTTGTAGTACTTATAGGTTATTCTCCGCTATCTTGTTCCGTCATCTGCTGGTATTCTTGGAAGGTTTTTGTTTGGTACAGATCGACGGTCGATTGATTGCCGTTTTGAGAAAAGGCGCTGGTTGAATCACTGCCTAGATTCTTTTCAATGTCCATCATTTGCTGAAGGGCGTCTTTGTAATTATAGGTCGAAGGATCGACTTCTTCTAAACCGCTCTTCGCGTAGAAACGTAAGAGATCACCATTGTTGATCTGATCAGAAACTGACAGCTGTTTGTCAACTTTGGCTTTCCACTCATCGACTTTCGCTTGCAGTTCATCGGATGGATCGTTGATCGGCATGCCGGTACGATTGTCATACAATGTACTGCTGTAGTAGGTGTAGTCTGGTGTCACAAAGTCGCCATCGCGGAAGGCAACCAGTTGTTCGTTTTGATCAGAGAATAAATCTTGTCCTAATTGGATATAGTTTGATGTATCCACACCCAGTAAGTGCAATAGGGTTGGCAAGGCATCGACTTGGCCACCATACGTATGATTGATGCCGCCGTTTGATTGTCCTGGAATATGAATCATATAAGGCACACGTTGTAACGAGGCATTGTCAAAGTTTGTCCATGTAGAACTTGTTTTTCCAAGCAATTCTGCTAAGTTACGGTTACGAGAATTGGAAATTCCGTAATGGTCACCATATAAAACGATGACTGAGTTTTCGTACAAGCCGCTTTCTTTCAAGTAATTAAAGAACTCTTCTACGGCTTTATCTAAATAATTCGCGGTTGCGAAATACCCATTGATCGTTTGATCAGAAGTGTTCGCTAGCGGGAAGCCGCCTTCTTCATTGGTAAATTCAGAATATGGGTAGTGGTTAGAAACTGCAATGAATTTTGAATAGAACGGTTGTTGCAGACGTTCTAAGTATTGTACCGATTGTTCAAAGAACGGTTTGTCATGTAAACCGTATTGGAATGAATTTTCATCATTGACATCATAATACGATGCGTCGAAGAAATAATCATAGCCAAACCGTTTGTAGGTTTCATTTCGGTTCCAGAAGGTACCCGTATTTCCGTGGAAAACCGCACTGGTATAGCCTTGGGTTTGACCTAAAATATCTGGTGCTGCCTCAAAGGTATTTTTCCCACCCAGTTGAGTGAATAATGCCCCCTGATTCAATCCAAACAAGGAATTTTCGAATAACGTTTCCGCATCACTGGTCTTCCCAGCTTTTACTTGATGGAAGAAGTTATCGAAACTAAAGGTGCTATCGCTATGATACAAACTATTGATAAATGGCATAACTTCATGTTCAACACCATCTTCATCTTTTAATTTATAATCGATCAAGAATTGCTGAACACTTTCTAAGTGAATATAAATGACGTTCTTGCCTTTTGCGATACCGAACAGATCGTCATTCGGTTCCGCGTAATGTTCTCTGACATAGCTTTCTACTTCGTTCATGTCGTTGGGACTTGCTTCGGCACGTACTTGCGAAGCTTGATAGGTTTGCACGCCATCATAAACCGTAAAGGCGTTGATCCCAAGGTATTTCACTAAATAGTCACGAGAAAACGTTCGAGTAAGCAGTTCAGGACGATCCGCTTCTGCTAAGAAAAGATTGGCAGAAAAGACCATGACAGCTAAGGTTGAGATCGCAAAAGCCATCCGTGCCCGCACAGGACGAGTGTCCATTTTGATTTTTTTCATTGAAAAGGCTGCAATCAGCACGATAAAGTCAATGAAGTACAACACATCGTAGGGACGGAACAAGCGAATTGCGCTTTCTCCTAGACCACTTGCTACTTTTCCTACACCGAGCATCGTGTTGATGGTGATAAAGTCAGTGAATTCTCGATAGTACGAAACATTAGAGAACAACAGCAGAGTCATCAAGAAATAGATCACAAGCATCGTGATATAAGCTGCTTTGGTTCTTCTTACGTACAATGCGATCGACAGCAACAACAAAGTCGTTGCGATCGGATTGATGAATAAGATGAAGTACTGAATGCTGCTTTCAATACCTAGGTGGAAGTCCACCATATAGGCAAAGATATTTTTTAGCCAAAATAATAGGGCTAATAGGAAAAAAAAGCCCATTCTTGTATTCACAAAGGTGGATACTTTATTTTTTATCAAAGGAATCGTCCTCTCTTTTTCCAGTATAACCGGTAAATTACGATTTTACATCACAGTACATTTTACTAGGCTGTGAAAGACGTGTCAAATGAATTCCTTGTCATGACGCGGAATTAAGTATTTCTTTACTTTCAAGGATACAGACAATACAGTCGCTTTTTGCTATACTAAAAAGGAGAATGAATGGAGCAGATGAACATGAAAATAAAACTAACGAAGCAAGGATCAGCGAAGCTTCGCAAAAAGAATCCGTTGATCCAACGAGAAGATCTTCAACAAGCAATCGAGACGAAGGAGTGGGTCACCTTTATTGATCAGGCCAACCATTTCTTAGGTGTCGGCTATCTTGGGGAACAAAATAAAGGGATCGGATGGGTCGTATCCTTTGAAGAAACAGTGATCGACCAAGCATTCTTTGCGCAACGCTTTGCGAAAGCAAAAGGCAAACGCAGTGCTTACTATCAAGATGACCTGACAGATGCCTTTCGTCTGTTTAATGGCGAGGGGGATCAATTGGGGGGACTTACCGTAGATTTGTATGGCGAGTATGTCGTTTTTTCATGGTACAATGCCACCCTTTATCAACATAAAAAAGCGATCGTGGCGGCTTTTCGTCAAATCTTTCCCGAGATCAAAGGGGCATATGAAAAAATCCGCTTTACGTCTGATCTGCCTGAATCAGCATGGGTCTATGGAAAAACGGCACCTGAACCCTTACTGGTGAAGGAAAATGGCGTCACGTATGCGACGTATTTGAACGAAGGATTAATGACGGGCATCTTTTTGGATCAAAAAGAAGTTCGTGGGCAACTTGTTGATGGCTTGGCAGCTGGCAAGACGGTTTTAAATATGTTCAGTTATACGGGGGCGTTTTCTGTCGCTGCTGCTGTCGGTGGCGCTGCTCAAACAACGAGCGTCGATTTGGCAAAACGCAGTCTAGAAAAGACCCGCGAACAATTTGCAGTCAACGGCATTGATCCAGATACCCAGCGTATCCATGTCATGGATGTTTTCAATTACTTCAATTATGCCAGCAAAAAAAACTTGCGCTTTGATGTGATCGTTTTAGATCCGCCGAGTTTTGCCCGCAACAAGAAAAAGGTCTTCTCGGTTGCGAAAAATTATGGCGACTTAGTCACTGATAGTTTGGCGATTTTAGCGCCTGATGGCTTGTTGATCGCCTCAACGAATGCGGCCAATCTTTCACCGAGGAAGTTTCAAGAAATGATCGAAGCATCCTTAGAGAAAGCACACGTTGCTTATGAATGTATTCAAAGTTATCGTCTACCAGCTGATTTTGCGGTAGATAAGCATTTTTCCGAAGGGAACTATCTGAAAGTATTCTTTTATCAAATGAAAAAGGAGTGAAGTAGATGAGCCGATCAAAACCAGTAACGTTAGACGGGAAAACACCGTTGATTTGTGTGCCATTGATTGGGAAAACCAATGAAGAGATCTTGAAACAAGCCATTGCTGCTGAGGAATCAGAGGCACAGATCGTCGAATGGCGTGTTGATCATTACAAACATGTCGAAGACCAGCAAGCGGTCTTAGATGCGTTATCACATATTCGCACGACATTAAAGCACAAAGAGCTGCTCTTCACTTTTCGAACCTTGGAAGAAGGGGGCGAGCGGGCGTTCACATTGACCCAGTACAAAGAATTGTGTTTAGCTGCTGCTGATTCAGGCTTGATCGATTGGATCGATGTCGAATTAGAGAAAGCTGAATTTTTAGGTCGAGCCTTTATTCAAGAAATCAAAAAGGCACAGGTAAAGCTGATATTGAGCAATCATGATTTTGAGAAAACGCCAGAAGATGCTGTGTTGATTTTAAAGATCGGCGTAATGAATCAATTTGGTGCCGATGTTGGCAAGTTAGCGATGATGCCCAAGCAAGTCCAAGATGTTTTACGTTTGATGGGGATCATTACTAAAGCGCGTGGCTTCAACCAACTGCCGTTGGCGATCATGTCGATGGGGGAGCTGGGGAAAATCAGCCGGGTTAGTGGGGCATTGACTGGTTCGGTCTTTACTTTTGCTTCGTTGCAAGGTGCTTCAGCACCTGGACAAATACCGATCGAACGAATGACCAACTACTTACAAGAATTTTCACTCAATGAGTAAGACCAGCCAAGGCCTTCTCTTAAAAGAAACCAAACAAAAGAGGGATAAAATGGCGAAGAAGAAACAAAAAACCAATGCGATCCGTCAAGTAGAACAACAGAAAATCGCTTATAACGAATACACCTATGAGTGGTCGGAAGACCATCTCGATGCGCAATCCGTCGCTGTGCAACTAGCACGCCCGCAAGCCATCTACAAAACGCTGGTGGCAGTGGGCAACAAAACAGGTCCGCTGGTGGCTGTGATTCCTGGAAACAGAGAAGTGGATCTGAAAAAGTTAGCCAAAGTCAGTGGAAACAAAAAAGTAGAGATGCTGCATCTGAGAGATTTAGAAGAAACGACTGGCTATATTCGCGGCGGCTGTTCGCCGATCGGGATGAAAAAGCTCTTTCCTACTTATATTGATCATAAGGCAGAGACACTGGAAGAAATCGTGGTTTCTGCAGGAAAGCGCGGGTTGCAGATGGGGCTTGCCCCACAAGCGTTGCAACAATTGACTAGGGCGGTCTTTGCCGATTTGTTGGCACCTGAACACGAATAAAAAATCCCCGTGAACCATCTTGAAATGCCGTTCACGGGGATTATTTTGTACTATTTTATTCCATTACTTCAATATCGAAAACCTCAATATTTTCTAAACCACCATAAAAGTCAAACCATGGAGTGGCATATTGTTTTAGAATGGCGTTTAATTCTTCAACATTTTCTTTCCCTTGGGTGTCCAGCCATTCCAGTAATGCTTTGGCGCCTTGCTTCCCATAGATTTCCACACTATCGCGCCAAGTTGCTCGTCCACCTAAGATTCCTGAGAATTTAGCACCATGTTGACCAGCAAAGGTCAATTCATCGCGAAAGACATTCGCTGGGACACCCGCACTCAAATAGATAAATGGTCGCGTCGCAGCGTCACTAGCTTCTTTGAAGTAATTGGCGGCTTCTTCTTGCGTATAGACGGCCTCTAAGCCTTCTTTTTGGAAACCTTCAACTAAGTCGAACTGAACCGGTACTTCGACTTTCAAAATATCGATATGGTAGTGATCTTTCGTCAGTTCCTGAATGGTTCGGATGACCTTGCTCGGTTTGATCTTGGCAAAAGCAGGTGATTTGTCATCTGTGATCTCATCGTCGTAAACGATTGGCTCTACAAATAACGGAATATCGGCCGCTTGTGCCTCCGTACCTAAACGTTCTAAAAACGCATGTTTGGTATCTAAAATCTCTTGCGGTTCATCTGGATTATAATAAACCAAGACTTTCGCAGCATCTGCCCCTTTTTTCACTAAGCGCTGCAGCGATTCATTGGGTAGAATTTCTGGCAAACGACCCGGCGTATTGACATCATACCCTGTTTTTTCATAGGAAAGGATCAAGCCAGCGTTGGGATTCTTTGCTTCGATCCCTAAGAAGCCATATTCCTCGTCTAACAAAATACTGCTGACATATTTGGTCAATTCTTGGGAAACCAACTGCTTGAATTCATAAATGTGTTCCATCGTAAAGTCATCCGGTCCAGTTGCCGCCTTCATCATTTTTTTCATGGAACCACGTTGGTCGATCGCTAGTGCGGCAATCACACCATCCTCATTTGAAAGTTTTTGCATTCGTTCAAATTTACCTCTTGAAATTCGTTTCATTAAAAAAACCTCCCTCGATCTTGCTATCTTTAGTCTACGCCTACTTTGAGAAAAACCCAACTAATAAGCAAAAAGAGAGGAGACCCAGATGTTGGTAGCAACGGCAAGGATATTGCTGCCAACACCTGGGTCATCGATCAATAACTGAAATAACTAGCTGTTTCTGCTGCGTTTTTCCCTGAAACATGTCCAGTACAAAACGCTGCTGTAATGTTGAAACCACCTGTATACCCATTGATATCCAATAATTCACCAGCAAAATACAAGCCGTTGATTTTCTTGCTCTCCATGGTTTTTGGATTGATTTCTTTCAGATGGACCCCGCCACCAGTCACGAAAGACTTTTCTAACGGGAACGTGCGAACGATAGTGACTGAAAAGCCTTTGATCAAGGAAGCGAGCGCAGCCAACTGTTCTGGTGAGGCTTTTTCAGCAACCAGCTCATGCAGGTCTAGCTGCTGCAAAAAGAAGGTCATCAAGCGCTCAGGCAAAAAGCCAGCTAAAGCATTCGGCAATTGTTTCTTCGAAGCCGCAGACTGAATCAATTCCTGGGTCAAGGCTTCATGGGATTTTGCTGGCAGACAATCCAGAACAACCGTCACGGGTTGTTGCTTTTTCAATTCTTGGTTCACAAAAGAGGAACAGCGTAAAGCAGCTGGACCAGATAACCCAAAGTGGGTAAACAAAAGATCCATGGTATGGGCGACGATGGGCTTTCCTTTTTGATCCAAGACACTCAACGTGATGTCTTGCAAGGAAATGCCTTGCAACGTCCGCTCTTGAATAAAGGAGTCTTCTGAAACAAGCGGCGATTCGGTTGGATAAAGTGGCGTAATGGTATGGCCGACTTTTTTTGCCATCTTATAGCCGTCCCCCGTTGCGCCCGTGGAAGGATAGGTGCGGCCACCTGTCGTCAAAATCACACTAGGGGCAGAGAACTCATCGGTTTCGGTTCGCACGCCGCGAATTTGACTGCCGTCATGGATCAGCTTTGTGACGACCGTGTTCGTCAATAGGGTGACGTGATGATCGTTGATTGCTTGAAGCAACGCTTCGACGATGGTTTTTGATTTGTTCGTCACAGGGAACATCCGTCCGTGGTCTTCTTCTTTTAAGACGACACCTAAGTCTGCGAAAAACGCCATTACATCATAATTATTGAATTGAGAAAACGTGCTATACAAAAACTTGCCGTTTCCTGGAATATGAGCAACTAAATCATCTACCGGCCGATTATTGGTTACATTGCAGCGTCCGCCGCCAGTCATCAATAATTTCTTGCCGATTTTTTTGTTTTTTTCGATTAATAACACCCGCGCACCTTGTTTGGCAGCAGTGATCGCAGCCATCATGCCGCTCGTACCTGCACCAACAACAATGACATCATAGGTTTTTTCCATTCTTTTCACCTCTTTGGGATTGTAACACATCGGCTATGAGTGCTGAAAGGATTGGTCGATTTTTTTCGAATAATAAAAAATTCTGACAATTCTAAAAAAAAGCGTGCAATTTCAGAAAATTTCTTTAAAATAGAAAATATCTTAAAGGAGGTAATGCACTATGACCAAAGCTTCAGCTTACGTGAAAGAAATTCAAGCGAAGATTCATGAGAAAGACCAACACCAACCGGAATTTCTTCAAGCAATTGATGAATTTTTACCTACGATCGTTCCCTTTTTAGAGGAGCATCCAGAATATATTGAATCAAATATCCTTGCACTCTTAACTGAACCAGAACGTTTTATCCAATTCAGAGTCCCGTGGCAAGATGATCAAGGCAACTGGCAAGTAAACCGTGGCTATCGGATTCAATTCAACTCGGCAATGGGGCCTTACAAAGGCGGCTTGCGTTTTCACCCAAGTGTAAACTTGAGTATCTTGAAGTTTTTGGCGTTTGAGCAAATCTTCAAAAACAGCTTGACAGGTCTGCCGATCGGCGGCGGCAAAGGCGGAAGTGATTTTGATCCAAAAGGCAAATCCGATGCCGAAGTGATGCGTTTTTGCCAAAGCTTTATGACGGAGCTGTCAAAACATATCGGACCTGACTTAGATGTTCCTGCTGGCGACATTGGTGTCGGAGGCCGAGAAATCGGCTATTTGTTTGGTGCCTACAAACGATTGAAACAATACGATGCTGGTATTTTAACTGGTAAGCCATTAGACTTCTGGGGCAGTAAAAACCGCACAGAAGCAACGGGTTATGGCGCCGTGTATTTCGTTAAGCATTTATTGACAGACCTAGGTGAAACCTTTGCAGGCAAAAAAGCGATCGTTTCTGGAAGCGGCAATGTTGCGATCTATGCAATTGAGAAATTGCAAGAATTAGGTGCGATCCCTGTCACGTGTTCTGATTCCTCTGGCTTTATCTATGACAAAGACGGCATTGATCTGGCCTTGTTAAAAGAGATCAAAGAAGTGAAGCGTGAACGGTTGACGGCTTACGCCAAGGAACGTTCATCAGCCGAATATCATGAAGGGGCATCTGTCTGGGATTTTGATACACCAGCGGAATTAGCCTTTCCTTGCGCGACCCAAAACGAGATTGATCTCTCACAAGCCAAACGTGCAAAAGCCAATGGTGTCCGGGTCGTTTCTGAAGGCGCGAATATGCCTAGCTCATTAGAAGCAGCAGAATATTTTATTGAAGAAGGAATTTTCTACTGCCCAGGAAAAGCAGCCAATGCTGGCGGCGTAGCCGTTTCTGCTTTAGAAATGAGTCAAAACTCCCAACGATTGCAATGGGAAAAAGCCGAAGTCGATGCCAAATTGGATGATATCATGAAGTCGATCTATGAAGCATGCCGTGATACAGCTGAAACCTTCGATCAAAAAAATAATTTTATGTTAGGTGCGAACGTCGCAGGCTTTGAAAAAGTTGCTAAAGCAATGTTTGCTCAAGGACTTGTCTAAAATCACCTGACAGGCTATCTATCAGGAATTACTTGAAAAAAGTTGGAAAAAAACGTAAAGTAGGTAGTGTATGAAAAACTATTTTTTCAAGGAGGACAAATCATGTCACACATCAAGTTTGACTATTCGAAAGTAGCACCATTCGTGAACGAATACGAATTGAGCTACATGCAAAGTCAAGTTACAGCAGCAGACAAACAATTACGCGAAGGAACAGGTGCTGGTAGCGACTTTTTAGGTTGGATCGACCTTCCTAAAAATTATGACAAAGATGAATTTGCGCGTATCAAAAAAGCGGCTGAAAAAATTCAATCTGATTCTGAAGTACTAGTCGTGATCGGGATCGGCGGATCTTATTTAGGAGCGAAAGCAGCGATTGATTTCTTAAATCATTCTTTCTTTAACTTGTTACCAAATGAAGAACGCAAAGCACCACAAATCTTTTTTGCCGGTAATTCGATTTCTTCAACTTACTTAGCAGATTTGATCGAAATCATTGGTGACCGTGACTTCTCTGTGAATGTGATCTCAAAATCAGGAACAACTACTGAGCCAGCGATCGCTTTCCGTGTTTTCAAAGAACGTTTGATTGAAAAATACGGCAAAGAAGAAGCCAACAAACGGATCTACGCAACAACGGATAAAGCGAAAGGTGCAGTAAAAGTTGAAGCAGATGCCGAAAACTGGGAAACCTTCGTTATTCCAGATGACGTCGGCGGCCGTTTTTCTGTATTGACTGCTGTTGGTTTATTGCCAATCGCTGCCAGCGGAGCGGATATCGATGCCTTGATGCAAGGGGCAGCGGATGCTAGCGATGCTTACGCAAGTGACGACCTTGAAAAAAATGAAGCGTATCAATATGCAGCAATGCGTAACATCCTTTATCGCAAAGGCAAAGTAACGGAATTGCTGATCAACTACGAACCAGGCATGCAATACTTTTCAGAATGGTGGAAACAATTATTCGGCGAGTCAGAAGGAAAAGACCAAAAAGGGATCTATCCTTCAAGCGCAAACTTCTCAACAGATTTGCATTCTCTTGGTCAATACATCCAAGAAGGCCGTCGCAATATCTTTGAAACTGTCGTAAAAGTTGAAAAACCACGCAAATCAATTGCGATCCCTACACAAGAAGCAGATCTTGATGGTCTTGGCTACTTAGAAGGAAAAGAAGTTGATTTTGTTAATACGAAAGCCTTTGAAGGAACGTTACTTGCCCATACAGATGGGGATGTACCTAATCTGTTAGTAAAAATTCCTACAATGGATGCGTACACGTTAGGTTACACGATGTACTTCTTTGAGATCGCTGTAGGTATCTCTGGTTACTTAAACGGGGTGAACCCATTTGACCAACCAGGGGTTGAAGCGTACAAGAAAAACATGTTCGCCTTACTTGGCAAACCAGGTTTTGAAGATCTTGCAAAAGAATTGAACGAACGTCTATAATTCGACAAAGAAACGCCTTGTGCCAGTTCTGATTGGCACAAGGCGTTGTTTTATTTTCGCGTTTGTTGTGTTACTCGATAGTTGATCCAAAAAATCAGCGGTCTTCTTTTAATCCCCAAAGCAACGCAGCAGACAATAGTCCAAAGATACAGGTTTGAATAATTGGCATTTGACTCATCTCCTTTTGATTTCCTTTAGTATAAAATGCTTTTTAAGAAGTGGCACGAACAAACCAGTGTGTTTCAACGAACGAAACTGTCATTTCTTGGTGACAAATGCGTGATGAATTGAAATAAAACGTTTTCAATTTGATGCTTTTTTGTTATTATATCTTTAAGAAAGAAAACGGTTGAGGTGAGGATATGGAGAATATTACGATCGGTGAAAAATATGTCTGCCAACCTGTCGGGGCGAGCAAGCCTGTGATTGGTGTGGTTGAAAAACTATACGTAAATACGGCGTTGATCGTCGTTTCAAGTTATGAAGAAGAAGATCAAGCACAAGTAGAAGCTTGTAATCGTCGGATGATCGTCAGTTTCAATAAAATTTGTACGCAAACGAACGTTGCCTAACCAACTAGCAAAAAATGCTGCTCAACGGAACACCGTGAGCAGCATTTTTCTTCGTGTGAGATCAGCCAACGCCGATCACAAAATTCAATAGTTTGTCTGAATAAGTCATATCTTCTTCCGTCACACTCAACTCTTCATTTAAGATCTCCATCTGGTCAGTAATGATCCCGTCCACCCCGTAAAAACGCATCCGGCTGATAGTATCCGCATCATTGGGGGTCCAAACGAACACTTCCTTGCCATCGGTTCGGGCAGAAGCGATGAAGTTGCGGTTGATCGTACTGTATTCCATCGTCAGAAAATCAGCACTGGTCAGTGGTGGCCCCACGACATTGAAGGGCATGATGTATCCTGAAATCAATTGAGGCGCCTGCGCCTTTAACTCCTCAACAACTGTATAGGAGAGGCTTTGCATAATATGACCATTTGCAAGGAGGTCCTCTTGATATCTTGCTAAAAAGGCATTTACAAGTTCCGCGGTATCTTTTCGCTGCGTTTTGATCTCCACCAGCAGTTTTTGGTCCAATTGGTTGGCAAGTGCCAAGTACTCATCAAAGGTTGGAATACGAGCTGTCTGGTTGTTTTCCGAAACTGTCAGTGATTCGGCGTAACTCAAAGGCAATTGCTCTGGTTTGCCCTGACCACCTGTCAATGGACGGTATGAAAAATCATGATAGACAATAAAATGACCATCACTGGTTTGCTGGACGTCCATTTCAACATAATCTGGGTGGTACTTCTCGCTAGTCAAGCGTAGTGCTTCAAGAGAATTTTGGACCCCTTGTCCGTCGCTGACCCCTCGATGGGAGATCGTTACCGGATGGATCGAAGCAGCTGAAGTCAGATAGTTCATATTATATAGACTAACACCGACACCGAAAAGCACCGTTACCAAGGTAAACAACGAACTTTTTAGACCTAAGAAATGACGCTGGTTCAATGGCTCTTGGTGGAACCATGAAGGAATCTCTGGTAAAAAGCCTTCATCATCCATGAAATCAACGATGATGTAAAAAATGGCTACCGTCGATAAAATGACATTCAGTAACAAGATAAACTGTAAGAAAGTCATAATAAAAACAGCACTATACAACGCATAGTCCGGTGTAACAACTTCAATCACCGCCTGAATGGTAATCAGCAAAGTGAAGCCCAGTGTCGAAATCAACAAGATGCTGCCACCGATAAAGACAAATTGTCCAACGATGGCAAAAAAACGGCGTTTTGTTACTTGGAGGCTTTCTTTGATCGCTTTTCGAAAGGGCAGATCACGTAATATCATTTCTGGCAAGGCAAAGATCACGCGAATCCCCAAGTAAATCAACAAAACATAAACCAACAGCACTGCCCCGATGATCAAGACACGGTTGGCAAAAATGAAATCCATGATAAATGCGGGAATTTTGATTTTTGCGAGTAAATCAGAATTAAAACTCAACCCACCGATCGGTAAAATCAGTAAGAAGTAAAACAGGAAAAATAAAAAGGTCATCGGCCGTAATTTACGCAACTGCAAAACAGTCATCCGTAACAATTGCCGCAAGCTGATCGGCTGTTTCTTTTTAATAAAATAGACACTTAGCAGTAAAAAAGTAAACTCAAAAAAGACGGCTAATAAAATCAAAAGTAAAATCAGTGTTAATGAGAGCAGCACGACTGGGTGGTCGGTAAAGATACTGCCAATATTATCAAAAGAAAGGTAAGGCAAGCCCCCACGTTTTAAGACGAACTTGGTGGAAGCCGATAAGATTGGGATCACTAAGAACAACAAAGCACCGTGCATCAGTAACACATCACGGAAGTAGGCGTTGCTGTCTTTCAAAAAATCCCAAGTGTTGACTAAGCTGTTTTTTAAATAATTCATGGTCGTCATCCTAACAAAAGTAAGTATTTTGGTTCCTATTTATTCTAAAAAGGCGGAAAAAAAGAGTCGAACAGTTTCAGAAGCACATTCGCCACAGGTATAGATCCCTGTATGAAAAGCAGCTCCTTCATGTTCGGCTCAATGAATTGATCGTTTTTCTTACCTATTTTTCTTATCCGCCTAACAAACCAGTTAAGAATGTTCCACCATAAATCAAAGCCATGCTGTACAAGAAAATTGAAGCAGGTTTTGCCAACAAAATAATCAGCGTAAATTTCTTCACTGTCATGTTGGTCAAGCCAGCCATTAGACAAAGGGCATCATCTGGGGCGACTGGTAGAAAGATTGCAAGGGCGAAAAGTTTTTCAAATCGGCTTTGGTTATCTAACCAGCCAATATATTTATCGTAAGTTTTGTCACTGATCATACTTAAAATGAATGGTTTACCGTATCGTCGGCCTAGCAGGAAAATAATGACAGAACCAATACTGATTCCTACATAGTTATAAACGAATCCTAGATAAGGACCGAAAATCAAAACACCTGCAGCGCTGGAGACACCACCGGGAATGATCGGGATCACTACTTGCAAGATCTGCAAAAGGATAAAGACGATTGGTCCTAAGATAACGGAATTTCCAACTAGACCTCGCAGTGCATTAATGTCTTTGAAAACACCTAGATTGATAAAATAGATCGTTAATGCGATAGATAAACCTAAGCCAATAATAGAAATCGTATTAATGATACGACGAGAAGTTGCTATGCTCACAGGACTTCATCTCCTTTATGTTTCATAATCCCACTATACGGGGTGAGACCAGAAAAATCCAGTAAAACAAATGACAAACGTCAAACAGTTTTGTAAGGTATGCCTTTATTATAAAAGAAGTCCGAAAAGAAAACATTGTACTAAAGTCTGAAATAAGAAAAATTTATAGTTTCTGCGCACCAATAGTTTCAGGAGATTTTTTTATCTGAGGGATGTTTTTTCGTTCGCTTCATTTGCCAACGATTAACGATCTTTTCAACCACACTCGTCATCATGAAGCCTCCAGCGATCGCCCCAGCGGTGATGACAACGATCATCAGATTTTCAAAGCCGACAAAGTTGTCGCCCAAAGCGAATTCTCGAACGGCTTTGTAGGCAGGACCACCCGGTACGAGAGGAACGAGGCTAGGAATGTTAAAAATGATCATGGGCATTTTTTTTCTGCGGGAAAAAAAGATGCTGACGCAACCGACGGCAAATGCGGCTAAGAAGTTGGCGCTTCCTAGACCGTAGCCAATCGTTTTCAATGACCAATAGATCATCCAGCCAACCGTTCCAGCGATGCCTGTTGCAACTAAGGCTCTTTTAGGAATATTGGTCAAGATACCAAAGGTCACGGTGCTTAAAAAGCTAAAGGAAAGGTGAATAAAAATCGTCATGAGATCCCTCCAAATAAGGTGAAGACCGTGGCGATGCCAACACCGATCGCGGCAGCTGTGAAAATAGCTTCAGTTCCCCGAGCAGTCCCACTGATGAGATGGCCTGCCAAAATATCCCGAAAGGAATTGGTGATCGCTACACCAGGAACTAAGGGCATGACGGCACCGATAATCAAATTATCGACGTTTTGTGCGACATGAAGAGAGACCGCTAGAAGAGACAAAGTACCGATCAGTAAAGAGGCGCAAAACATATCCAAAAAGCGGATATCGATGACTTTTTTGACCCAATAGGCGCATAAAAATCCCAGACAGCCAATGACAAACGTTGCTAGAAAATCAAACCAAGCACCGCCGAAAATAATCATTAAAGTACTGCTGACCACGCCCGCACTAAACACCTGCAGCCAATAAGGAAAACTTGGTGTCGTTGGATTGACCTTTTTTAATGCCTCGTGCAGTTCCACTAACGAGATTTTTTTTTCAGCATAGGCACGGGACAATCCGTTGACGGCAACAATTTTTTCGAGATTGATGACTCGATCATGAACATTTTCTACTTGTGCATAGTGGCTACTGCGTAAGCCCATAAAAAGTCCAGTTGCTGTTACATAACTAATGCTGCCTTGCTCTCCGGCATTTGCTGCAATTCGATTCATTGTATCTTCCACTCGATAGACTTCCGAGCCGTTTTCCATCATGATTTTTCCTGCCAACAAACAGGTCTCCAATAATAGCTCTTTTGATTCAGCCATTTCCAAACTCCTTTTTCAATCGAATTTGCGCACTACATTCTTAGTGTACAATTTCAGCGAGTTTTCAACAAGGAAGAAAAGTAGATTTGAAAAATAACTAGCAGCCAATGCGTAGGATTTTTTGTGATAAATGAAAGGAGAAGCACTTCTTTTAATTAGTAAACATTCGTTTTTAATGAACAAAGTGAATAGAAATAAGATAACGGATGGAGTGTTTTATTTTAAAAAAATGAATATCTCGGTTACAATTAAATAAATATAAAAAGGGGGATTTATTGATGCGAAGGAAGGTCTATACAAGAGAACACATTTTGAAGGCCGCTTATGAACTGATCAATAGAGAAGGTTTTGGCAATTTTACGGCCCGGAATATCGCTAAGCACATGGGAATTTCTACTCAACCGATTTATCTTGAGTTCGAAAATATGCAGGACTTAAAAAATACCTTGGTGGAGGCTGTTTTCAAAGATTTATCGGAAAATGTTTTTCCAGTTGTTCGAACAGGAGACAAACTTGTTGATTTAGGCCTGAATTATATACGCTTCGCTCAAGAGCAGCACAATCTCTACATCGCCCTTTTTATCGACGACTATGGCGGTGGGAAATTGATGCATGATTTTTCATCGACCTATTTCAAATCCTTGATCAAATCAGAAGAAAAATATGCGGATCTTTCAGAAGATGCGGTAAATGCACTACATAATGGCGCATGGATCGTTGTGACTGGTTTGGCTTCCTTAATGTCGGCGGGTATCATCACACCCACTGATGACCAGATCATCAAAATCATCAACGAGACCATTGAAGGCGTAATCGAAAAGAAAGATAGCTACATCTTCGATTAAAGAACAAAAAATCTGCATCCCATTACTTATTGGGTGCAGATTTTTCTTGACATTTTTAATAAAACTAGCGAAAATAACTGTTATGGAGAGTTGGCAGAGTGGTAATGCAGCGGACTCGAAATCCGCCGACCCGGTTCATCCCGGCGCGCAGGTTCAAATCCTGTACTCTCCTTATATCAACGCTTTGGAGCGTTTAGCCTATCTTTTGAGATAGGCTTTTTTGTTTGTTGTGGGCAGAAAAATGGGCCGAGAAGCTAACTGACTGCCGAGTTTGCTCGATGACCATCTGAAAAACCCTCAGCTTACACTCAATCGGGAAATCAACAGAAATGTACGCCAATTCGCTGGACCCTTTTTTCTTGTGGTGCGGCAACAAACGAAAAGAATCAATCGGGCAAACGCGCTAAGGCGTATTCAATTTGTTCAGAAGTAAAGCCTTCATAGGAAAGTTGGTTCGCTACACGCTCATCTGATAAGGATAAATTTTGCGAGTAGCGAATTGCTTTTTTCAAAGCTTGCTCGTTCCAATCGGCATCCACGGTGGCTACGGCAAAGTCTGCTGCGCTCTCAGAAAAATCTTCATAGAGTAATTGACGTTTCAAGCTCGACTGAGAAAACGCATTGCTGGATAAGTATCTTTCTGCACGATTCAGTGCATTTCTTTCTTCACGAGAAAGTTGAGGTGTATGTTGCTCATTGTTTGCGGGTTCTTCTTGTTGCGCGCTGCTTGCTTCGTTGTTGCCAGCTGTTTGTTCTCCTTGTGGTTGTTCCATGGAAGCAGTGGCATCGCCAAAGGATTCATTTTTCCTTGCTTCGTTACGTAAAGAAAGGCTTAATTGGGCAATGATGCTATCGAAAGACGTCACATCTTGGTAGAAGGACAAGCCACCATACGAAAACAAGACAATAAAGGCGGAAGCGACAATGAGAAAAACATTTCGATCTCGTTTGTTTTTTTGAGTTATCAACCCAATATAAAATAAGATAATGCCAAAAATGAAACCGATCAAACCGATAAAAAACAAACCAGCGAAAAATGTAGCCATAAGCATCCCTCCTAAGAAAACAGTTTCCTAAAGTTAATAGTACTATGTCTGGAATCAGAAAACAGATTTGTCTTTTCATGAATAGAGGAAAAGAATGATTTGACAAATGTAACGTGTATGCTATTAATGGATCATTCATATGTATTAAAGAAGTGACGCTCAAGAATTACTGGTAAAATCGCTAGTAAACGAAATGAAAGTACAGTTGTATCAGTAGGAGGGAAGAAGATGGATTTTCAAGAAAAAGATTACTTTATGCGTTACACAAAAGTTGCGGCACAGGGATTGAGCAAATTTATTACGCAAGGATCTGTTGATGAAATCTTACAGCTAGATGAACAGCAAAGTGGACAGAAGCAAGAAGCGGATACTGCAAAAGACAAAAGCGAGCCAAAAAACAAGAAAGCACCTAGCTAATTTTTTCCTTAGCGAGGTGCTTTCAGTACGAATCGGTATCCTTCATTTGGATAAACTCCTTATGCAGTTTTTTTCAATTCTTGTACAGCTTGCTCGATCGTAATTCCAGTCGCAAAATGATTCGCATCTTTTTTATCGAAAACGATAAATAAATTCAATTTGGTATCCAGAGTTACACGATATTGTAGATCTGTGTTATAGAATGTCATAGTCATTCTCCTTTCTTAAAACTTGTCATTGAAAGGCAACGGTTAGTTGATAACGAAATTCCATAGTTAGAATAACACTTTTTTTCACATTCGTCCAATAAAACTATCAAACGAACGAATCTGACTGATCCTTTTCAAGAAATCAATGCCTGAGAATGGCAGCCAAAGAAGTTTCCTGGAGTCAGTAAATTCGGGAAAAGTATCTTTGTATATTTTCAGAAAAATAGAATTCATAAAAAATTTCTTAAGAATTTTGAGGATAGCTATTTTCTTAGATAACAAATTTGTAAGATTGAGAGTATGAGATGGTTGGAAACCTTGATATCATAAGGTTTGTCTCCAAATTATGTTTTGTGCAAAAATATATTGATTGTATTTTTTTGAAAAAGAGATCGTATCTCTTGAATTCTATGGTATGATTTACTTTAGAAAAATGAAAATGGATTATGAAAACGGATGTGAAAATATGTGCGGAATTGTCGGCTTTGTCAATTCAAAAGACCAAAAAGAAATCATTATTGAACGCATGATGGACCGGATCGTTCATCGCGGACCAAACAGTTCAGGAAAATTTACCGACGACCAAGTAGCGTTAGGGTTTCGTCGTTTATCGATCATCGACTTAGAAGGTGGCTCACAACCGATTTTTAACGAGGATCGAACAAAAGTCATTATTTTTAATGGGGAAATCTATAATTTTCAAGTGTTGCGGGAAGAATTGATCCAAGCGGGTCATGTTTTTTCTACCCATGCGGATACCGAAGTAGTCTTACATGGCTATGAGGAGTGGGGCATTGATGTTTTGCAGCGCCTGCGGGGAATGTTTGCTTTTGCCATCTGGGATACTCAAAAACAAGAGCTTTTCGGCGCACGGGATCACTTTGGGATCAAACCATATTACTATGCGCAAATGAATGGCAGTTTTATGTTTGGTTCTGAAATCAAGAGCTTTTTGCCTCATCCAGATTTCAAGAAAGAGTTGAACCAAGAGGCGTTGAAACCTTATTTGACGTTTCAATACTCGCCTTTGAACGGAGAAACCTTCTTTAAAGGCGTTCATCGTTTGCAAGAAGGGCATTATTATTTGTTTAATGAACAGGGATTGACGATCAAGCAGTATTGGGATGCAGATTTTTCAGTGAAAGAAAATCATTCAAGAGAAGAATGGGTCGACAAAATCGATCAAGCAGTCCAGGAATCAATTGCCGCTCATCAAATCAGTGATGTTGAAGTCGGCTCATTTTTATCCAGTGGTGTCGATTCAAGTTACGTAGCTTCTGTCTTGCGACCAGATCGCTCGTTTTCAATCGGGTTCGATGACAAAACCTACAACGAAGCGATCGAGGCCCGCAAATTGACGGAAAAACTTGGTTTGAACAACACAGCAGCGGTCATCGATGGTGAAATGTCCTTTGAGGCATTCCCGTTGATTCAGTATCACTTGGACGAACCAGATTCTAACCCAAGCTGTGTCCCTTTGTACTTTTTAGCCAATCTGGCAGCACAGCAAGTGCGAGTCGTTCAATCTGGGGAAGGGGCAGATGAATTATTTGCCGGTTATGCTGCTTATGGCTTCCACACAAACTCTAAAGCGGTGCGCGTTTTTGCCCAAGGGTTGAAAAAATTGCCACAAAACATCCGCTTTCGTTTGGGACGTCAAATCGGCAAAATGAAAAACTTCCATGGTCGAATCCATCTTTATGAAGCCACGGCACCTGCCCAAGACTTCTTTATCGGGCAAGCACTGGTCTTTGAAGAAGAGGAAGCATTGCAGCTTTTAAAACCAACGTATCAAAAAGGACCCTCTGTTGCTGAAATCGTTGCGCCTCATTACGAGAAAGTCAATGGTCTCAAAGACGAGGTCAATAAGATGCAATATTTAGATCTTCATCAGTGGATGCCGAAGGATATCTTGTTAAAAGCAGACAAAATGTCCATGGCGAGTTCCTTGGAATTACGTGTTCCTTTATTGGATATCGAGATGCAGAAGTTGTCGCAAACGATCCCGACGAAATATTTGATCAATCAAAACAACACCAAAGATGTGTTTCGACAAGCGTCAAACCGTCATTTGCCAAAAGAGTGGGCAAACCGTGAAAAACTCGGCTTTCCTGTACCTATCAAGGCATGGCTGAAAGAAGGAACAGGGTATGAAGCAGTCAAGAGCCTTTTTGAGTCAGACTTTGCGGCAACCTTCTTCGATCAAACAGCAATTTTACAAATGCTTGAAGACCATCGCCAAGGAAAACCGAATCTTCAGCGAAAAATCTGGACGATCTTTACGTTCTTGACCTGGTATAAAGTATTCTTTATTGATGAATCGATTCCAGAAGCCAAAGAAATCGTTTATGAAACACTTTGATTTGAATATGGCAGCAAAAAAAAAGCTGATGCGGACATCCCGCATCGGCTTTTTTTATAGACCTAAATATTTTTCCAAGTAATCGACCATGCCATCTTCCGCATTGGTTTTGTCGGTAACATCATTGGCGATCGATTTTAATTGTTGCGTGCCATTCGCCATGGCAACGCCCCAGCCCGCATAATCTAGCATCTCCAAATCGTTGTGTTCATCACCAAAAGCGATGATATCTTGTCGATCCAAAGACAAAGAATCCGCGATCACCGAAAGACCAAGTGCTTTATGGACCCCTTTTGGTACGATCTCTAAGATAGCTTGAGGTCCGCCCCATGTTCGAACATCGACCGCATCGTCGAATTGATCCTTGATACGTAAAGAAACAGATTCTGCTAATTCATTTTCGGTTTTCACCAGTAATGAAGTGGGGTCCGTTTTTAAATTTGCTAATAGATTTTTTTCGGAAGCATTGCCCGAAAAGAAAAAGTGCTGATCAAATCCGCTTAGGTCGTCAATGAAAAAGGTTTCGCGATTTTCTGCTGCCACAAACGTCAGCCCCAGCTGCTCTTTTTGCGCCATGAGCTCAAACGCAATTTCTCGAGAGATCGAGTGCTCCATTTCATTTGCCCAGACTTGTCGAGGTTTATGGACTAACCCACCGTTAAAATTGACCATTGGTGTTGTGAGCGCCAATTCTTTATAGAATTGATCGCTCATACGAAAAGGTCTTCCTGTAGCGATGGTAACAAAGTGTCCCGCTTTGGTGGCGCGAACCAGTACCTCACGTGTGCGAGGGGAAAGTTGGGATTCAGTATTTAAGGTTGTGCCATCTAAATCAATGGCGATGATTTTTGGTTTCAAAAGACTCGCTCCATTCTCTTATGGTAGTGGCTTAAGTGTAACATATTTCTGTCATTTCACAATACAAGTAAGTTTTCGATAAGTTTTCATAATATTTACAAAGCAAAACACGAACATTAAACGTTTTTGGTTCGTTTTATTCGGAAAAAGGTTTGAAAAGCGAAAGTTATTCCCTTATAATTTGTAATTGTTCGATGAAAAGCGCAATTATTCATTTTTTCTTTTCATAGAAACGATTAAAGTTCAGGAGTGAAACATAACATGGAAAAGTTTTTCAAATTAAAGGAGAATAAAACGACGGTTTCCACAGAAGTGATGGCTGGGGTCACCACCTTTTTCGCGATGAGTTATATTTTGTTTGTGAATCCGACGATTTTATCTGCTGCAGGCATGCCGTTTCAAGCTGTTTTCTTAGCAACGATCATCGCTTCAGTGATTGGTACCCTGATCATGGGCTTATTTGCAAATGTGCCTTACGCGCAAGCACCTGGAATGGGCCTTAATGCATTCTTCACCTTTACCGTCGTTTTTGGTTTGGGGTATACGTGGCAGCAAGCATTAGCGATGGTTTTCATCTGCGGCTTGATCAACATTTTTATCACGGTCACTCGTATCAGAAAAATGATCATCCATGCGATTCCAGAAAGCATGCAGCATGCAATTGGCGGCGGGATCGGGATCTTTGTGGCTTATGTAGGGATCAAAAATGCCAACTTGCTAAACTTCAGTGCAGACACTGCCGCAGTGACTGGTTCAGTTGTCGACGGTGAGACGATCGTGAGTGCCAATTTTAATGGGGGGATCGTCCCAGCTTTGGCGAATTTCAATAATGCACCTGTTTTGTTAGCAGTGATTGGTTTAGTAGTGACTACTTTATTAGTGGTGAAAAATGTTCGTGGGGCAATTATTTTTGGTATTTTAGGAACGACGATCATCGGTATTTTGATGGGTGTGGTGGATTTAAGTGCCATTGATTGGCACGGGAATTCATTAGGAAGTTCCATCAGCGAACTAGGCATCACATTTGGCGCTGCGTTTGGCTCTGAAGGAATGGGCTCACTATTCAGTGATTCTGCCAAAATCCCTCAAGTAATTATGACGATTTTAGCGTTTAGCTTATCAGATGTCTTTGATACGATCGGTACCTTTATCGGGACTGGACGTCGTACAGGGATCTTTTCGAAAAAAGATGAAGAAGCGGTTGAAAACAGTAACGGGTTGAACACGAAGATGGATAAAGCCCTTTTTGCAGATGCCGTAGCCACTTCTGTAGGTGCCATCGTAGGGACCTCAAACACAACGACTTATGTGGAATCAGCAGCTGGTATCGGTGCTGGTGGACGCACGGGCTTGACTTCTGTTGTAGTGGCAGCACTCTTTGCGATCAGCAGTATCTTTTCTCCACTGATCTCCATCGTTCCCGCACAAGCGACAGCACCAGCGTTGATCTTAGTTGGGGTAATGATGATGGCTTCGTTTGCAGACATCAAGTGGACCGATCTAGAAGAAGCAGTTCCCGCTTTCTTCGCGTCTATTTTTATGGGCTTGTCTTACAGTATTTCCAATGGGATCGCTGTTGGTTTCATTTTCTACGCATTAGTGAAAGTAGTGAAAGGAAAAGCCAACGAAGTGTCTCCGATCATCTGGGTCGTCAATGCGTTGTTTATCCTAAACTTTGTCATTTTGGCTTTGATCAGTTAAGTTTAATGAAGAAAATCTTTCTGTATGTTACCTGCAGAAAGATTTTTTTATTTGATTATTACGCACGATACGGTATAGTATTTGTGAAAGAAGGTTTGTAAATGAAGATTGATTGGAAACGAAATCTACTGATTTCATGGGTAGGTTGTTTTTTTACGGGTGCCAGTTTTAGTCTTGTCATGCCATTCATTCCCTTATATATAGAAGAGTTAGGCGCTCCAGAGAGTCAAATTGAGTTGTTTTCTGGATTAGCAATCTCAGTAACGGCGTTTGCGGCGGCTATCATTGCTCCAGTATGGGGAAATCTAGCAGATCAAAAAGGTCGTCGCTTAATGATGATTCGCGCGGCTGCGGGGATGACAGTGACGATGGGGTCTTTGGCTTTTGTACCGAATGTCTATTGGTTGTTGATCATGCGTTTCTTTACCGGAATTTTATCGGGGTATATTCCCAATGCGACTGCATTGATTGCTTCGCAGGCGCCTCGAGAAAAAAGCGGTTGGGCGCTTGGGACATTGGCTACAGGAGCCATCGCAGGGAATTTGATCGGTCCATCGATGGGTGGGGCGTTGGCGCAATGGTTCGGCATGAAAAATGTTTTTATCATTACTGGTGTTGTGCTGCTAATTACGCTCTTGCTTACGATTTTTCTCGTTCAAGAAGATTTTGAGCCGGTTGAAAAGGGCGATTTGCTGTCCATCAAAGAAATTTTTGGTCAAATCAAAAATATGCAGTTGCTTGTCGGTTTGTTTATTACGTCACTGATTTTACAGCTAGGTGTAACGAGTATCAGCCCGATCCTTACATTGTATATTCGTGATCTAAGCGGGAACAGTGGCAATATTTTGTTTGTCAGCGGATTGATCGTCTCTGTTGCTGGTGTTTCGGCAATCATCTCTTCGCCATTTTTAGGCAAAATCGGTGATCGTTACGGCAATCACAAAGTATTGTTAGGCGGTTTATTGCTGTCATTTTTATGTTTCATTCCGATGGGCTTTGTCTCCACACCGTTTCAGTTGGGCGTGCTGCGCTTCTTGCTTGGTTTTTCGACAGGTGCGTTGATGCCGTCGATCAACACACTGATCAGCAAGATCACCCCGATGGAAGGGGTCAGCCGCATCTACAGCTACAACCAAATGTTCTCTAACTTTGGACAAGTGTTAGGTCCGATGGTCGGCTCAACGGTGGCAGCTGGCTTTGGTTATCCCGCCGTCTTTTGGGTAACTAGCGGGTTTGTACTGATCAATATTTTTATCTCAGGATTTAATTTCCGTAAAAGCTTGCGTAAAACGGACATCAGTGAATAGTTGAAAAGAAAAAAAAACCAGTTACAATAAAGGTAACTGGTTTTTTTTTAATGGCTTGTCTTTTCAGGCGCTGGTGCGATAATACCAACAAGAATGATCACCACACCTGTGACCAAAGAGATGATTGAAGTTAATTGAAAATCATAAGTTGCTCCAGCAAGTGAGCTGCCTAGATAGCCAACGACTTGACCTAATACAAAAGTCCAAAATAAAGTGACTAAGTAACGCATGACGACACCTCTTTTCTGCGTATCTTCCATTTCGACTTTAGTTTATCACAAAAATATTTATTGTAAAGATTTTCACTTTTTCATTTTGTTTTTCAAATCTAATTACTAGCAGAAAGAAAGAGAATTTTCATTTTTGGAGGGATTTCAATGTATTCACAGCTCACCACCTTAAGCGCCTATTCGTTGCTGCAAAGTACGATCAAAATTCCTCACTATATAGAGCAAGCCAAAAAGATGGGCTATCAGACGTTGGGTCTGACCGATCATAATGTTCTCTATGGCGCGGTCGAGTTTTATCAGCAATGCCTAGCACAGGGCATCAAGCCGATTTTTGGCGCTTTGTTCGACTGTACCTTCGGAGAGGGATCAATGTCCTTTCCGTTGTACGTATTTGCAAAAAACCTCAAGGGCTATCAAACCTTGATGCGTTTATCAAGTGAAAAAATGATCACCGAGCAGTTGAATTTGGCTGCTTGTGATTCTTTGCAGGACCTCTTTGGTTTGCTGCCTGAAGGCGAGGGATTTCTGCCTTCTCAGCACGATGATCTAGAAGCCAATCAAGAAGCACTGCGAGCAATCAGCCATAAATTTGATTCTGAGAGCTTGTTTTTAGGTATTACTAGCAAAGGGTTAGATCCAGAAACGATCGCTTGGTTTAACGAGCAAAACATTGCACCATGTGCGTATCAACCAATCGCGGCTTTAGCACAAGAAGAAGCCTTTGCAGTCAAAGTGATGACGCATATCAAAGAGGGCTCGCAAATTGAAGACTTTCGTCAGGCTAAAGAGCAAGGGGCTGCGCAGCTTTTTCTACAACCAGCAGACCAACTGACCGCGGCATTTGAAGAATGGTCGCAGGCATTGATGAATAATCAGCGGATTGCAGCTGAATGCGCCGTCGAGCTGCCGCTGCATCAGCGGCTGTTGCCTCATTACCCGCTACCAGCCGAAGAAAGCGCTGCGGACTATTTGCGGAAAATTTGTTTTGAGCGTCTGCCTCAGCGTGTTGCCCACGTTACATCGGCGTACGAACAGCGTTTGGATTATGAGTTGTCCGTCATCCATAAGATGGGCTTTGATGACTATTTCTTGATTATTTGGGACGTCATGGACTTTGCCCACCAACAAGAGATCGTTACCGGCGCTGGACGGGGATCGGCTGCTGGCGCACTGGTGGCATATGTTTTATCGATCACCGACGTAGATCCAATCAAATACGATCTTTTGTTTGAACGATTCTTGAATCCAGAACGTTACACGATGCCTGATATTGATTTAGACATTCCTGACAATCGCAGAGACGAGATTTTACAGTATGTGCGCCAAAAATACGGGCAAGAATATATGGCACAGATTGCGACGTTTGGCACCATGGCGGCCAAAATGGTTCTGCGAGATGTTTCTCGTGTCTTTGGTCTTTCGCAAAGTGAAGCCAATCGCTGGTCAAAAGCCATCCCCAGTGCCTTGAAAATGACCTTAGATCTTGCTTATGAACAATCCAATCAGCTGCGAGAATTGGTGTCGTTTAATGAGCGAAACCAAGTAATGTTTCAAGTCGCCAAAATTTTAGAAGGCTTGCCACGTCACGTATCGACTCATGCCGCTGGTGTGGTGATCAGTGACAAGAATTTGCTTGATCTGGTTCCCTTACAAGAAGGCAGCGATGGGATCTGGCTGACCCAATTTACCATGAATGACGTAGAAGCCATCGGCCTATTGAAGATGGACTTTTTAGGCTTGAGAAACTTATCGATCATTGATAATACCTTGAAAGGCATTAAACGAATCAGCCAACAAATCGTTACCCAAAAGGAGATTCCTCTTGATGATCCAGCAACATTGCGCTTGTTTCAAAAAGGCGAGACCGCAGGGATCTTCCAATTTGAATCAGCGGGGATACGCAATGTGCTGCGTAAGTTAGGACCAGAAAGCATCGAGGATATTGCCGCAGTCAATGCCTTGTATCGTCCAGGACCGATGCAAAATATCGATACCTTTATTAAGCGGAAAAAAGGACAAGAGCGTGTCTCTTATCCAGATGACAGCTTGATTCCGATTTTGCAAAACACTTACGGAATCATTGTCTACCAAGAGCAGATCATGCAGGTAGCTTCCAAAATGGCTGGTTTCAGCTTAGGACAAGCAGATATTTTGCGTCGAGCAATCAGTAAAAAGAAAAAAGACGTCTTGGATGAGGAACGTCGTCATTTTGTGCAAGGCGCCTTAGCCAATCAGTACGATGAAAAGACCGCCAATTTGGTCTATGACTATATCGAGCGGTTCGCCAATTATGGGTTTAATCGATCCCATGCGTTTGCCTATTCCTTTATCGGCTTTCAAATGGCCTATCTGAAGGTACACTATCCCGCACCATTTTTTGCTTCGATCCTACACTCGGTACGCAACACCGCCAGCAAAATGAAAGAATATTTAAATGAAGCCGCACGTTATGGCGTAGAAGTACTGCCGCCTTCGATCAATGCCAGTGGGTTTAGTTTTCAACTGCAAAATGAAAAACAAATTCGTTTTGGTTTCAGCAGTATCAAAGGAATCCGACGCGACATGATCCAAGACATTTTGGCAGAAAGAAAAGAGCATGGTAATTTCACGTCTATGGATCAATTTTTACTTCGCTTGAATCAGCGGAACAGCAAGTGGTTAAAGTTGGACTATTTATTGCCGCTTTTGAGCATCGGTGTATTCGATGTGATTGCGCCTAATCGAAAACAAGCATTGATCCAACTAGAAGGGAAAATCCAAAATATTACTTATAGTGGCGGCAGTTTGGATCTCTTAGAAACCATGGCTTTAAAAGAAGAAGCCGTTGCCGATTACAAACTGGAAGAGAAACTGGCTTTGGAAGAAGAATACTTAGGTGTTTATTTGTCTGGCCATCCCGTAGAACAGTTTCAAAAATTGCATCAATTAAAACAAATCACCGATATTGCCGATCTGGTTCCGAATGAACGGGTCCGCATCCTTTTGTATGTCCGCAAGATTCGGGAGATACGTACAAAAAAAGGCGAACAGATGGCATTTGTTGAAGGAACGGATGCTAGCAAAGAAGTTTCAGTAACGATTTTTCCCATCGTTTATCGACAAGTGCGTTCCTTGATCGAAGAAAATGCTGTTCTCTATATTGAAGGAAAGGTCGAGGTAAGTCGTTACAATGGTGAAATCCAACTCATTGCTGATAAAATAGACTTAGCAGAAAACGTTCAAAATAAAATTGCGCCACAAACTTGCTACTTAAAGATTTCTGCTGAAGCCGAAACGTCGCACCTGCAAGCATTGTCGAAGGAAATGAAGCAGCATCAAGGAAATATTCCAGTGGTGATGTTTTATGAAAGTAGTGGCAAAAAAGTGTTATTAGCAGAAGAAAACTGGGTAACGGATGAGCCGAACTTTGTCACACAACTGAAGGCATTATTAGGAAATGGAAATGTAATTTTCAAGTAATTTTCCGAAAACGATAATTCAACTTACACTTTTTTCAACTTTTTCCCACTATTTCAAGACATTTTCATGGAATAATGGTAGAATATGTCTCGTGGTTATTACTTGAAAACTAGCAAACAGGGGCTTCCCTAAACAAAATCTTTTGATGAGGTGAAAGAATAATGAAACGCATTGGAATTCTAACCAGTGGCGGCGATGCACCAGGAATGAACGCAGCGATTCGCGCAGTTGTCAGAAAGGGTATTTTTGACGGACTTGAAGTATATGGAATCAACTATGGCTATGCCGGACTAGTCGCAGGCGACATTCGTCGCTTAGATGTTGCTGATGTTGGTGACAAAATTCAACGTGGTGGAACATTCTTATATTCAGCACGTTATCCAGAATTTGCGACACAAGAAGGGCAATTAAAAGGAATCGAGCAATTAAAGAAATTTGGCATCGAAGGGCTAGTCGTGATTGGTGGAGATGGATCTTACCATGGTGCGATGGCACTTACTCGCCACGGTTTCCCAGCAATCGGGATTCCAGGAACGATCGATAACGACATTCCAGGAACAGATTTCACGATTGGTTTTGATACAGCGATCAATACTGTCTTAGAATCGATTGACCGTATCCGTGATACAGCGACATCACATGTCCGCACATTTGTGATCGAAGTAATGGGACGTGGTGCTGGCGATATCGCTTTATGGTCAGGTGTGGCCGGTGGTGCGGATGAAATCATCATCCCAGAACATGATTTTGACATGCAAGTTGTTGCTGATCGTATCCGTGAAGGACGCGACCGCGGGAAAAAACATTGCTTGATCGTTTTAGCCGAAGGCGTGATGGGCGGAAATGATTTTGCTGACAAACTTTCTGAATACGGCGATTTCCATACCCGTGTATCAATTCTAGGACACGTTGTCCGTGGTGGTTCACCAAGCGCTCGTGACCGTGTGTTAGCAAGTAAATTTGGTTCATATGCCGTTGAATTATTGCAACAAGGCAAAGGCGGTCTATGTATCGGTATCGAAAACAATGAAATGATTGCTTCTGATATTATCGAAACCCTTGAAAACAATCGTCACAAGCCAGATCTTAGCTTGTATAACTTGAACAAAGAAATCTCATTTTAAAGAGATTTTTTAGAGCAACGCAACAGTAATTTTGTAAAAAAAGCTTATTAGCTATTTTAAATAAATGAATAGGAGCGTTTAGTAATGAAAAAAACAAAGATCGTAAGTACATTAGGACCAGCAAGTAACAGTGTGGAAATTATTTCTCAACTGATTGAAGCCGGTGCGAATGTCTTCCGCTTTAACTTCTCTCATGGAGATCATGAAGAACAATTAGCGCGTATGACAATGGTTCGTGAAGCCGTGAAGAAAACTGGTAAAGATGTCGGTATCCTTTTAGATACAAAAGGTGCTGAAATCCGTACAACTGTACAAAATACGACAGAAGCTGACTTTGGTCGTGCTGGATACATCCAATTTAACGTTGGCGATGAAACACGCATTTCAATGGATCCAGAACACAAAGGAACAAAAGAAAAAATTGCTGTAACTTATCCTGGTTTATTTGAAGATGTTCATGTGGGCGGACACATCTTGTTTGATGATGGTTTGATCGACATGGAAATCAAAGAAAAAGACGAAGCAACCCGCGAATTAGTGGTTGTTGTTAAAAATGCTGGAATGTTAGGATCACGTAAAGGGGTCAACGCTCCTGGTGTATCAATCAGCTTACCTGGTATTACTGAAAAAGATGCAGAAGATATCCGTTTTGGTCTTGATAACGATATCGACTTCATTGCCGCTTCATTTGTACGTAAAGCGCAAGACGTTTTAGAGATTCGTGAAATTTTAGAAGAAAAAGACATGACTCATGTGCAAATCTTCTCTAAAATCGAATCACAAGAAGGTATCGATAATATCGATGAAATCATCAAAGTTTCTGATGGTATCATGGTTGCCCGTGGTGACATGGGTGTTGAGATCCCTGCTGAAGAAGTACCAATGGTTCAAAAGAGCATCATTAAAAAATGTAACGCTGCTGGTAAATCAGTTATCACAGCAACACAAATGTTAGAGTCAATGCAACAAAACCCACGTCCAACCCGTGCAGAAGCTTCTGACGTTGCCAATGCTGTCTTTGATGGTACCGATGCAACAATGCTTTCTGGTGAATCAGCAAACGGTGACTACCCTGTTGAGGCAGTAGCAACAATGGCACGGATCGACATTGAAGCTGAAAAAGCTTTATCAGAAAACAGCACATTCCAAATCAACCAATTCGATAAAACAGATGTAACAGAAACAATCGGTTTATCTGTTGCTCGTGCGGCGAAAAACCTAGGGGTAAAAACAATCGTTGCAGCGACTGAATCTGGCTACACTGCAAAAATGATCTCTAAATATCGTCCAGATGCTGACATTTTAGCTGTTACATTTGACGAACGTACAAAACGTGGCTTGATGCTTAACTGGGGTGTCTACCCAACCGTTGCTGAAAAACCATCAACAACTGATGAAATGTTTGAATTAGCAGCAAAACAAGCAGTTGATTTAGGTTTTGCTAAAGAAGGCGATCTAATCTTGATCACAGCCGGTGTTCCTGTTGGTGAACGCGGAACAACCAACGTCATGAAGATCCAATTGATCGGTTCAAAATTGCTTGAAGCGCAAGGGATTGGTGAAAAATCAGTTGTTGCCAATGCCGTGATCGCTCACAGTGCCGAAGAAGCAATTGCGAAAGCAAAAGATGGCATGATTTTAGTTGTACCAACAACAGATAAAGAATATATGCCAGCAATCGAAAAAGCAGCAGCTTTAGTTGTTGAAGATGGCGGCTTGACTTCTCATGCAGCAGTTGTCGGAATCGCGAAAGATCTACCAGTCATCGTTGGTGCCAAAGACGCAACAACAACCATCAAAGATGGCGAATTGGTTACTCTTGATTCTCGTCGCGGTATCGTTTATCGTGGAGAAACAACAGCGATCTAATGATTTTTAACGATTGATCAAGCAACAGGCAAGTGCACGTTGTGCGCTTCCTGTTGTTTTTTTGAGAGGGTCGAAATCCCTTGAGAAAGGGCATTAAAATGACACGATCAAAAATGAAAAAGGTGTCAAGAAAATTTCATTGACAAAGCCTCAGAAGCCCTGTATAATTGCTTTTGTTGCTTAGGGGTGATAAAAATGAAATGGTCTTTATTGGAATTAAAAAAATACCAAGAGACACCGCTGATGTTTGAAGAAACACTTGACTTAAAGAGTCAACTGATAAAACGCGATGGACAGATCATTGATTTGTCTCCTGTAAAAGTAAAAGGGCTGATGAGTGTTGATAAGCAAGGATACTTGCTGCACTATCAAGTAGAAACGACGATGACATTGCCATCTACTCGTTCTTTGACACCTGTAGCGATTCCTTTTGATTTTTCAGTGGATGAACACTTCATGACACCAGAGCAATTTCAGCGTCGCGATGAAATGATCGTCGAAGAAGAAGTTTTGATCGTTGAAGGTCAAACCATCAGCTTAGATGAATCTGTCGCTGATAACCTATTACTTGCGATTCCTTTGCAAGTCCTGACAGAAGAAGAAAAGCAAGGTTCAGCAATGCCATCTGGCAACGATTGGGCTGTTTTGTCAGAAGAAGACTTTGCAAATCAAAAAGAAGCGCAAGCTCAACAAGTTGATCCTCGTCTTGCAAAATTATCCGAATTATTCACTGAATCAGATGACGATAACGCGTAGGATTGGAATAAATTGCAGCCTCAAGGTTGCGTTCATTAACAAGGAGGTGTAGCAAAATGGCAGTACCAGCTAGAAAAACTTCGAAAGCGAAGAAAGCAAAACGTCGTACACATTACAAATTGACAATCAACGGTTTGAACGAATGTGCAAACTGTGGTGAAATGAAAAAAAGCCACCATGTCTGCTCAAACTGTGGTCATTACGATGGCAAAGACGTAGCAACAAAAGAAGCATAATTCCTTTTTTTCAGAAAGAGGATTCTAAAACCTTAGGCTAACCATGGAGCCTGAGGTTTTTTTGTTTTTTTGACGAATATGGAACTTTTCAGAAATATTTTTTGTCCAGCGAAAGAGAATAGTTCAAAAGCAGGTACATTTGCGCTATAATGAAAAAGATAATTGAATCTTAGGAGGATGAAAGATGACAAAACAACAAATCGGCGTTGTCGGTATGGCTGTTATGGGCAAAAACTTAGCGTTGAACATCGAAAGCCGCGGTTATTCAGTTGCCTTATTTAACCGTACTGGTTCAAAGACAGAAGAAGTAGTAAAAGAACATCCAGATAAAAATTTTAAAGCAACCTATACGATAGAAGAATTTGTTCAATCTATTGAAAAACCACGTCGTATTTTATTAATGGTAAAAGCAGGATTTGCGACAGATGCAACGATCCAAGAATTATTGCCTCATCTAGACAAAGGCGATATTTTGATCGATGGCGGAAATACCTTCTTTAAAGATACGGTTCGTCGTAACGAAGAGTTGGCAAACTCAGGAATCAACTTTATCGGTACAGGTGTATCTGGTGGGGAAGAGGGCGCCTTGAAAGGTCCTTCGATCATGCCAGGAGGACAAAAAGAAGCGTATGAATTGGTTGCGCCAATCTTGGAACAAATTTCTGCAAAAGCCGAAGATGGAACACCTTGTGTGACTTATATTGGACCAAACGGTGCAGGCCATTACGTAAAAATGGTTCATAATGGGATCGAGTATGGCGACATGCAGCTGATTGCGGAGTCTTATGACTTGATGCAAAACATTTTAGGTCTATCTGTTGATGAAATGGCTGATATCTTTGCCGAATGGAATAAAGGTGAATTGGATAGCTACCTAATTGAGATCACAGCGGATATCTTGACACGTAAAGATGATCAAGGAACAGGCAAACCGATCGTTGATGTGATCTTAGATGCTGCAGGCAATAAAGGAACTGGGAAATGGACGAGCCAAAGTGCCTTAGATCTAGGTGTTCCATTGCCATTGATCACTGAATCTGTTTTTGCTCGCTATATCTCAGCTTACAAAGAAGAACGGGTCAATGCCAGCAAAGTATTACCGAAACCAGAAGCGGTTGCTTTTGAAGGAAACAAAGAAGAATTTATCAATAAGATCCGTGAAGCCTTATACTTCAGTAAAATCATGAGCTATGCACAAGGCTTCGCGCAATTACGTACAGCATCAAAAGAGTACGATTGGGATCTTCCTTTTGGTGAGATTGCCAAAATTTGGCGTGCAGGCTGTATCATCCGTGCGCAATTTTTACAAAAAATCACGGATGCTTATGACAAGAACGCTGACATCGAAAACTTATTATTAGATGATTACTTCAAAGACATCACCAAACGCTATCAATCTTCTGTACGTGAAGTAGTTGCGCTAGCTGTCCAAGCGGGTGTCCCTGTGCCGACGTTCTCTTCTGCGATCGCGTACTTTGATTCGTATCGTTCTGATCGTTTGCCAGCGAACTTGATCCAAGCACAACGGGATTACTTCGGCGCGCATACGTATGAACGGACAGATAAAGAGGGAATTTTCCATTATTCATGGTATGACGAAGCGTAAGCTTCAAGAGAATTCAAAAGAGAAAGGCCGAAAGTGAGAACTTTCGGTCAATCTCTTTTTTATTTTTTAGATACATGATAAAATAAGACAGATAATGTCTATTTTAAAGGCAGAATAATCAATAAAGGGGCTATCAATAATGAGTAATATTCTAATCATTGAAGATGAAAAGAACTTAGCTCGATTTGTGGAATTAGAATTGAAGCATGAAGGGTATAATACCGAAGTTCATTACAACGGACGGACGGGACTGGATGCTGCGCTGAATAATGAATGGGATGCAATCTTATTGGATCTAATGCTTCCAGAGCTAAATGGGTTAGAAGTTTGCCGACGTGTGCGTCAATCGAAGAACACCCCGATCATCATGATGACCGCGAGAGATTCTGTGATTGATCGAGTATCAGGTTTGGATCATGGTGCTGATGATTATATTGTGAAGCCTTTTGCAATTGAAGAATTGCTGGCACGCTTACGTGCGTTGCTTCGCCGTATCGATATCGAAGGGGACAAAAACGTCGCAAAACAAACCACGATCACTTACCGCGATCTAACGATTGAAAAAGAAAACCGTGTCGTTCGACGTGGAACAGATGTCATTGAACTAACAAAACGCGAATATGAGCTATTGTTGACTTTAATGGAAAACGTCAATGTCGTTTTAGCCAGAGATGTTTTATTAAACAAAGTCTGGGGCTATGAGACAGAAGTTGAAACCAACGTTGTCGATGTTTACATCCGCTACTTACGAAATAAAATTGATGTGCCAGGGGAGGAAAGCTATATCCAAACCGTTCGTGGTACAGGTTATGTGATGCGGTCGTGAACCTTAAAAAAAGAATGAAAAAATTAAAAGAACTGAAGGGGCCTTCTTTAACTGTAAAGTGGGCCTTCGCAAGTTCTTTCTTTATATTCGTCGTATTTACGATCTTTGCTGTGATCACCTATAAAACGTCGGTGAATTTGATCGTCGCTAAAGAAGAAAACAATGTGGAGCGAACGATGTCAGAGGTCGCTTCTCGTTTAGCCAATTCGGATCAAGAACTAACATTGGTTCGAACATATCGTAATTTAACCAAAAATGATGCGGGGACGACGAGCATTTATGATCGCACTTCAACGATCGATGGCAACTTAATGAAAATCGATTCCTTTATTTCGGAATTAGGCCAAGCGCCGTTGAGCTTGTTTGTTTATAATTTGAATGAGGATCTTGTGTTTAAAACCCATGAAAATGATTTAGCACTGATCGACACGCAGCGCAAAGCCCCAACCATCGTAACGCTGGATGGTATCACAGGCTTTCTCTCGATCCAACCCATCTATTCAAAAGGCACCAGAGAGCGGATTGGCTATGCACAAACATTTTATGAATTGACTTCTTTTTACGAAATACGCAGCAAACTGCTGCTGACTTTGATTATCTTAGAAGTCGTTTCTCTGATTCTTAGTAGTGTGCTTGGGTTCTTTTTATCAGCGTATTTCCTTCAGCCGTTAAAGGTCTTGCGAGATACGATGGAAACCGTTCGGAAAAACCCACAGTCAACGGTGCATATGCCAGAATTAAATACGAACGATGAACTGTCTGATTTAGCAGATATCTTTAACGAAATGCTGGATCGCATGCGCCTATACATTGAACAGCAAGAGCGATTCGTCGAAGACGTTTCTCATGAGTTGCGAACGCCTGTGGCGATCATTGAAGGACATATGAATCTGTTGCAGCGTTGGGGAAAAGACGATCCAGAGATTTTGGATGAGTCTCTGGCAGCCAGTATGCAAGAGATCAGTCGGATGAAGACGCTAGTACAGGAAATGTTGGATCTCTCAAGAGCGGAACAAGTGGATGTTCATTATGCAAATGAAACAACCAATGCAAAAGAAGTTGTCTATCAAGTCTTCAATAACTTTAAAATACTGTATCCGGATTTTGTTTTTACATTGGATGATGACTTATACCATGAGTTGAAGCTGAAAATCTATCGCAATCATTTTGAACAGATCATTATTATTGTCTTGGATAACGCAGTGAAATATTCCACTGATCGAAAAGAAGTTCATCTATCCATTTCGTTGGATCGGCAATCCTTTGAAATTGCCATTCAAGACTTTGGTGAGGGAATCTCCAAAGAAGACCTCGACAAGATCTTTAATCGTTTCTATCGGGTAGATAAAGCCCGTGCTAGAACCAAAGGCGGAAACGGGCTAGGGCTCTCTATTGCGAAACAGTTATTGGAAAGCTATAAAGGAAAAATTTCAGCAGAGAGTGTCATCGGTCAAGGAACGATCTTTCGAATCTATATACCGATCGTTCAATCAGAAGATCGGACGAAAAGAGAACGTTAGGCGAAAAGCTTAAGTTCTCTTTTTTTATCCATTAATGATAGATTTAGCCGCAAAATACTTCTTATAAACGAACGTTCGAATCGTTTGACAATGAATAATTCGCTTATAAAAATAGTTGCCAAAAAGCCTATTTTTTTAGTTGATTTTTCCTTTAAGAATTGCTATATTATTACTTGTCCTTGTTAAGGCATTTGTAACAAACACTGATTGATCTTTTTTGAAATTAGTTGTTGACGAAACATTTTACAAGTGTTATTATAACAAAGTCGAAAAAATATCATCTCTGAAAAACCTAATAAATCAAAAAAACTTTTCAAAAAAGTGTTTGACATATAACGGTTGAGATGGTAAGATAAAAAAGTCGCTGAGGTTAAGAAAGAAGTTAAATAACAACTTCTTGAAAAAAACTTTTAAAAAAGAGTTGACAAACAAACGTCGCTCTGGTATGATATAAAAGTTGCTAACACAGCACGGTAGACCTTTGAAAACTGAACAAAGCAAGCAAACGAACCAATGTGTAGGACGTTTCAATTTATTGAAACAAATACATGCAAGCAATAGCTAGCAAAGTTAATTTTTATGAGCTTAATGACCGTATGGTCATTCAAACAAATCATTATGAGAGTTTGATCCTGGCTCAGGACGAACGCTGGCGGCGTGCCTAATACATGCAAGTCGAACGCTTTTTCTTTCACCGGAGCTTGCTCCACCGAAAGAAAAAGAGTGGCGAACGGGTGAGTAACACGTGGGTAACCTGCCCATCAGAAGGGGATAACACTTGGAAACAGGTGCTAATACCGTATAACACTATTTTCCGCATGGAAGAAAGTTGAAAGGCGCTTTTGCGTCACTGATGGATGGACCCGCGGTGCATTAGCTAGTTGGTGAGGTAACGGCTCACCAAGGCAACGATGCATAGCCGACCTGAGAGGGTGATCGGCCACACTGGGACTGAGACACGGCCCAGACTCCTACGGGAGGCAGCAGTAGGGAATCTTCGGCAATGGACGAAAGTCTGACCGAGCAACGCCGCGTGAGTGAAGAAGGTTTTCGGATCGTAAAACTCTGTTGTTAGAGAAGAACAAGGATGAGAATAAAATGTTCATCCCTTGACGGTATCTAACCAGAAAGCCACGGCTAACTACGTGCCAGCAGCCGCGGTAATACGTAGGTGGCAAGCGTTGTCCGGATTTATTGGGCGTAAAGCGAGCGCAGGCGGTTTCTTAAGTCTGATGTGAAAGCCCCCGGCTCAACCGGGGAGGGTCATTGGAAACTGGGAGACTTGAGTGCAGAAGAGGAGAGTGGAATTCCATGTGTAGCGGTGAAATGCGTAGATATATGGAGGAACACCAGTGGCGAAGGCGGCTCTCTGGTCTGTAACTGACGCTG
>NZ_JBIOSY010000001.1:2120000-2660000 GCF_051715005.1 Enterococcus sp. AZ067 | reverse complement strand
ACGGCGGGTGTGGCGAAGTGGTTAACGCACCGGATTGTGGCTCCGGCATTCGTGGGTTCGATTCCCATCATTCGCCCTTTCATTTTTGGGGTATAGCCAAGCGGTAAGGCAACGGACTTTGACTCCGTCATGCGTTGGTTCGAATCCAGCTACCCCAGTACAATCTTCACTTGATTGTAGATTGCAACAATAGTATAATGGCGGTATAGCCAAGTGGTAAGGCAGAGGTCTGCAAAACCTTCATCACCGGTTCAAATCCGGTTACCGCCTTAGTACTAAATACTAACCTTTCAACATGCCGGCGTGGCGGAATTGGCAGACGCGCTGGACTCAAAATCCAGTGCCCGTTGAGGGCGTGCCGGTTCGACCCCGGCCGCCGGTATCATTGATGTATCAGTTTTTTATTAGATTGATACATTTTTTTTGCTTATAAAAGTCTAAAAATACGATTTTGAAGGACCACTCATATAGCAAAGATTTTTTGTTTTGTTACTATTGAAAGCCTTTCCTTAATCTTGTATAGTTTTTACATGAATAGCTGCAAGGAACAGGAAAGAGGGCGGATCAAATTGAAATGGTATGAGAATAGAATCAAATCGGCGATAGATGGGACAAATCCAATGGTGATCAAAGAATTGCCTGGCAGTTTTGCTGTTTATGGCGATGTCCAATTTCTTCCCGGATATTGTGTATTATTACCTAAAAGAGAGGTGGCTTCTTTAAATGATCTAGATTTAAGCGAGCGACAGATTTTCTTAACTGATATGACTCTTTTAGGAGATGCTATAATACAGGCTTGTTCTCCATGGAGAATCAATTATGAACTATTGGGAAATACCGATAACTTTCTTCATGCACATCTTTTTCCCCGTTATGAATGGGAAACCGGCGAAGCGAAAAAAATGCCTGTTTGGTTGTATGACAAATCCCATTGGACTAATCCAGAGTATCACTATTCAGAAAAAAGTGATGGAGAGCTAAGACAAAAGATAGCCTCTTGTTTAGAAAATGCCTATCGTTTGTCTAATGAACCTTTCTAATCTAGTAACCTCAATAAAAGAACCTCCATGAAGCGATCGCTTCATGGAGGTTCTTTGCTTAGATTAATCAATATACTTAAGAACTGCGACTTCTTTTGGTTTCAGAACTACCAACTGTCTGATTTCTTTGGTTAGAAGGTCTGCTCCAGGGGCTTTCAGCTTCACTTTGATTGTCTGCTCGGTATGGTTTAAGAAAAAGACGAGTGTATAGCCAGCACCTTTGCGGCAGGTAACGGAGACTTCAGTAGGAGCAGCCAAGAAGTGCTGGGCATGAGTCGTTAAATTGTGATTTTCCAGAATGCTCGTTAAAAATGTTGTTAGACCTTCAAGGGACAATTCTGTTCCTACGTAATACGCATATCCATCGTCGATCCGGTTCATGGTAATGGCTGGCTTATCGGACAAATAACCTAATTGGAAGGCTGCCAAAGCTTTCGCACCATTTAGATGAATGACTTCCTCCCATAGAGAATTGTCGTACCGACGACCTTGGAAGTCAATTTGGTGATGGGTAGCTGCTTTCATTGGGTAAAACTCTTCTACAATGATCCCTAAGGTGTCTCTAAACAAGCCTGGATAGCCACCAAGATAGACTTGGTCATATTCATTGACGATTCCACTAAAGAAATTCGTCAAGAAGATGCCACCTTGTCGCACGTAATCATGGATCTTCTTGCCGAAGGCTTCTGGTGCTGAATAGAGATTTGGGGCGATCACTAAAGGATAGCCATCTAGGGATTCGGAAGGATGGACAAAGTCTACGCTCAGATTTAACGCCCTTAGCGCGGCATACAGGCTGCGTAACTGATGAATGTACTTTAAGGTTCTTGGTTTGGCATCCAATTCCAGCGCCCACCAATTTTCCCAGTCGAAGACAACCGCGACATCAGCCAAGAAGCGCGTCCCAACGATTTCCGACAGTTGCGAAAATTCGTTGCCTAATTGTGCACATTCACGAAAGATACGGCTTGACTGAGGATCTCCGTGAGGCACCATCGCACTATGAAATTTTTCTGCACCGCCACGAGACTGTCGCCATTGGAAGAACATGATACCATCAGCGCCATGAGCGAGCGATTCATAACTCCAAAGACGCAACTGGTTGGGTGTTTTTGCCCCATTAATTTGCCGCCAATTAACGGCGCTGGTGGCTTGCTCCATGATCAAGAAAGGCTTTTTCTTCAAGCTGCGGGTTAAATCGTTAGCAAGAAATTGCGGGTAAGGGTTTTTTTCAAAGGGATTCGGGTACGAATTCCAGCTGACCACATCTATTTCAGGTGCCCATTTAAATCCATCTACGTATTTGTGTAAGCCCATAAGATTGGTCATATAAGGAATGTCATGGGAATATTTTGCAATCGCCGCCTTTTCAATTTGATAAAGTTCCAGATTCATGTCGGAAAGAAACCGACGGTAGTCTAATTGCTGTGCAGGATTTTTGAAGGTTGGCATTGCCTCTGGTAAGAAAATTTCCTCCCAGCTGCCATAGGATTGACTCCAAAACTTCGTTGACCAAGCATCATTCAATCCAGCGATGGTCAGATATTTCTCTGCTAACCATGTCTGAAATCTTTTCCGACAATGATCGCAATAACACTCGTGGATGTGACAGGTATATTCATTATTGATATGCCACATGACCAGCCCTGGATGATTAGCATAACGGTTTGCGACTGCTTCAGACAAATCGGCGGCATATTGACGATAGATAGGGGAAGTCGGACAGTAGTGCTGGCGCGCACCATGAACCAGTCGATTGCCATGAATGGTCACAGGCAGCATCTCAGGGTGTTTTTGAACAAGCCAAGCGGGAGGAGAAGCTGTTCCATTGGCTAGGTCGATCATGATATTGTTTTCATATAAAAGATCCATCAACCAGTCCAGAAAGTCAAAATCATAGGTGGATTCATCTGGCTGCAGATTGACCCAGCCAAAAATATTGATACTTACATAGTTCACACCTGCTTCTTTCATTAAGCGCATATCTTCAAGAATGACTTCTTTAGACCATTGTTCAGGATTGTAGTCGGCACCATAGTAAAGCTGACGTTGCGTTTTCATCAAATCGCTCCTTTATAGACGTTTCTTTAGTATCAAGATACTTGAATCATATCAAATATTCATCTGTTTGATAGCGGTATCATTTGAAAATCATGAAATGATCCAAAAAAACAAAGATAGTTCAATCTGGTTTCGCAACTAGGGCTATAGTCCGCCAGTTCTTTTGCCTTGCTGTTTTTTTAACAAAAATATACAATTGAAAAAGGCGGTAAATTAAAGTATCTAGAATTTATATTCTTTATTAGTTGTTTTTTTATCGGGGGTTTCTTTTTTTAAAAATGCATTTTTATAACTATATGATCCGAAAAAACTTTGAATCACGAGTAGAAAAAACACGATGAGTCGAAGAAATGAATAATTATGTGATGTAGAATCAAAAAAAAGAATGACATAAGTTATTCTACAAAATTGCCAAGAAGGAGAGAAAAGTCCATGAACCAGCCAATACAGATCTTTTCTGAGATTGCGCCCTTAAAGCGGGTGCTGTTGCATCGTCCAGGAGCAGAATTGGAAAACTTGATGCCGGATTATCTTGATCGCTTGTTGTTCGATGATATTCCTTTTCTAGACCAAGCACAAAAAGAGCATGATTTTTTTGCCGAGACGTTAAGAAACAGAGGGGTGGAAGTCCTTTATTTGGAAGATCTTGCTGCAGAGACATTGTCGACGACCGGTGCCAAAGAAGCTTTTTTAGAAGATTATTTAAATGAGACAACGATCCTTGATGAAGAGATTCGCAACGAAGTGCGCAATTTTTTCCTGTCGATCAAAGATAATCGCTCCTTTATCGATCATACGATGGCGGGCTTGAAAAAAAGTGAGGTAGAAATTCCAAGAGCTAGCAATTTAACGGCGATCGTTGAAACGGAATATCCTTTTTTGATCGATCCAATGCCAAACTTGTATTTCACGAGAGATCCGTTTGCTACGATTGGTCATAGCGTTTCCTTGAATCGAATGTATTCTGCAACGAGAAGACGAGAAACCCTCTACGGAAAACAAATTTTTACGCACCACCCGATGTTTTCCCGCAATGAGACGAACTTTTTGTATCATCGGGACGAAACGACGCGGATGGAAGGCGGCGATCAGCTGATTTTATCTGATAAAATCGTGGCGATCGGTATCTCTCAACGAACCGAGGTTGCTTCTATCGAAAAAATTGCCGAAACGATTTTTGCTACAGAACCGAGTTTTGAACATATCTTGGCATTTAATATTGGTGAAGAACGAAAATTTATGCACTTAGATACGGTCTTTACGATGGTGGATCATGATAAGTTCACGATCCATCCAGAAATCGAGGGAGAACTTTCGCTGTATTCAATCACTAAACACAAGGACGGTGTGCGAGTATATGAGGAAAAAGATACGTTGGAAAACATTCTTTGCCGTTATTTAGATTTGACTGAAGTACACTTGATTCGCTGTGGTGGTGACGACTTAGCGGCAGCAGCCAGAGAACAATGGAATGATGGTTCCAATACATTGGCGATCGCCCCAGGGGAAGTCGTGGTCTATGACCGCAATACCATCACCAACGGGTTGTTAAAAGAGGCAGGCGTCAAGTTGAATGAGATCTCAGGAAGTGAATTGGTTCGCGGACGTGGAGGTCCACGCTGTATGAGTATGCCATTTATTCGTGAGTAGGACGAATCTTTGTTATTTTAATTACGGATTTTTGCTTTGAAATTATGAAAGTTAAGAAATAGAAGAGAGAAAAATAAAAGAAAGATTTGAAACGGCATTCTGTTTCTAATCTTTCTTTTTTGTCATCATTTAACCCCCTATAAATTGAAAAGGATTTCTTTTTGTGAAAATGTGTAATTTTTGTGACTTTTATATGTAAAGACTATAAAAAAACGCTAGGAACCTTGTTCTATCGCTAAATTTATGGTACGGTTATATTAGAAAACGGAAATAGGTGAAGGTATTTGCCACTTATTGATTTTTGACACCCTACGATCAGCGAATGCCATATGCTTGATTTGTAGTGGTTTTTTTTGCGGAAAAAAAGGGAAAGCAGGTGAGAAAATGGCAGTAGATGCAATTCGATTATTACAAGAAGCAGAGCAATTTGCTGAAAATAAAAACCAAGAAGCGGAAGCAGAAAAAAAACAATTGGCACAAGAACGCGAAGAACGGTTGAAGGCGTTTAAAAAAGAGTTGGCAGAAAAAGAAGCCCAACAAAAAGAAGCAATCAATCAAAAAATCGCAGCTGAGTTAACACAGTCAAAAGAACCGCTCATGGCTAAAACGAAAGCAGAAGTGGAAACACTACGAACGATCCCTAATGAGTTAAAGGAAGAAGCATTGGCAATAATAATAAATAAGGTTGTGACATAAATGGCAATTGCAAAAATGCAAAAGTTCAGTCTGTTGACCTTTTACGATCAGAAAGAAGCTGTTTTAGAGCAGCTGCAAGACTTTCAGGGCGTAGAACTGCTTTCTTCGGAGAAATACTACGATTCTGAAGAAACGACGGGTGTTTTGACACCGGTTCGCGAGGAACAGTCTGAAGAAGAAATGGAGAACCAGTTTGGTCAAGTCAACTGGAGCTTAAATTTTTTAGAAGAATATGTACCCAAAAAAGGAATGCTGGCACAACTGCGGCAACCAATCAAAAAATATACCCTTCAAGAATTGGCTGAAACAGCCCACACCTATCCCTGGCAAGAATTATGCCAGACCCTTCGTAAACAAGACAAACGTCTTCGCTTGATCGATCAAGAAAAACGCGATGTATTAGCACAAGAAGCAGAGCTGTCGATTTGGAAGTATTTTAAAGAGCGTCCAGCGGTTTTAAAGGAATTAAAAAAATCAGGTGGCTTGCTAGGTTCGATTCCCACTTCTGAAATGGCTGACTTTACGACGAACAGTGAGAAGCTGCCGCTCGTCTATGTGGAAATTGTTTATCAATCACAAACAACCACTTATTTACTGGTCCTTTTCCACAAAGATGTAAAAGAAAAAGTAACTTCACTTCTTAAAAAAGTAGCCTTTGAGCAATACATCTACCCTTATGAGGGCATCCCAGAAGAAGATCTGCAAACGATGAAAGAAAAATCCCAACGTTTAATTGATGAAGAAAAAGAGATCAAAGCCTCTCTTCGTGCAATGACAAACGAGCAAGAAACTTTGCGGATCGTTGCCGAGTATTTAGATGGAGCAATCACCCGCTTAAAAAGCAATAAGATGCTTTTACGTTCTACTCATGCGGTCTCGATTTCTGGCTGGGTTCCTGTTGATGGGACGGCCGAATTAGAAAAACGCATCAAAAAAGGAACCACGGATAACTATTACCTCGAATACCAAGAAGTGACGGAAAAAGAGATTAGTAATGTGCCGATTTTATTAGAAAACGCATGTTGGATCAAACCTTTTGAAGGACTTGTTCGGATGTACAGCTTGCCGCAATATGACGAGTTAGATCCGACACCATTTATGGCGCCTTTTTATATGGTGGCATTCGGGATGATGGTTGCCGATTTTGGCTATGGTTTGCTTTTGTTTCTGGCGACGTTTCTTGGGAAAAAGCTGTTCCACCTCAGCAAAGGGCTGGAACAAAACTTGACCCTCTTTCAGTTATGCTCGATCCCTACGATTATTTGGGGCTTGATCTATGGCAACTTCTTCGGATTTGAATTCTCATTCCAACTGTTGTCTGCCCAGGATGATGTCAACCAGATCTTAGTCTTATCCGTGATTTTTGGGTACATCCAGATCATGTTTGGTTTGGCGCTGAAATTCTATATTCTATGGAAGAAAAAAGACCAGAAACTGGCCGCGATGTTCCAAGCCGGTTCATGGATCGTCTTTTTGATCAGTGTGGCTTTTGTTGCCGCAGGAATGCTGCTTTTCCCTGACACACCGTTACAAACGATTGGGATCGTAATGATCGCTGCCAGTCTATTAGCAGTGGCCATCGGAGGCAGTTTAGAAGGTAAAACCTTAGCCGGAAAAATCGGTTCTGGATTGTACGGATTGATGGATGTGACCAATTATGTTGGTGACTTGATCAGTTACACCCGTCTGATGGCGTTAGGGGTTGCCGGCGGAAGTATCGCCTCAGCCTTCAACTTGATCATCAGCTACCTGCCGCCAGCAGCCCGGTTTACGGTTGGTATCTTATTATTTGTGGCATTGCATGGCCTAAATATTTTCTTAAGTTACCTTAGTGCGTATGTTCATGGTATCCGTTTGCAGTATTTAGAGTATTTTGGAAAATTCTTTACGGGGGGCGGACGTGCCTTTGACCCCTTCAAATCAAATGAAAACTATGTAGAGATCATCTCAGAAGAGAAGTTACAGGAGGACAATAATGGAAAATTGGATTAGTTTCTTTTACGAAAATGGTGGAATTGTTTTTGCAGCTTTAGGTGTAGCGACCGCAACGATTTGCGGCGGTATCGGATCAACGATTGGTGTTGGGATGACCAGTGAAGCAGCGTCAGGCTTGATCTCAGAGCAGCCAGAGAAATTCGGACAAGCGTTGATCTTAGAGTTGCTGTCTAGTACTCAGGGGTTATACGGATTCGTAATTTCCTTTATGATCTTTGGTCAGATCAGCGGTTCGCTCTCATTCGATCGCGGATTGTACTTGTTTATTGCTTCATTGCCAATCGCATTAACAGCGATCGTAGCCGGAAAATGGCAAGGACGTGCCGCAAGTGCTGCGATGCAGATTTTAGCCAAAAAACCAGAACATGTGACCAAAGGAATTATCTTGGTAGCGATGATGGAAACGTATTGTATTTTAGGGTTCGTTATTTCCTTCTTGCTTGTCTTGAATTAAGAGGAGGGAAAAGTGAATGTCTGATATTACACGTTTAACTGATAAAATAACCGCTGATGCGGAAAAGAAATACCAGCTGCAAATCAAAGAAGCGAAAAAAGAAAGTGAAAATCAAGAAAACTTAAAGCGAACGCAATTAGAAAAAGAACTTAGTGAACGGTTAGCTTTTTATGAAAAAGAAAAACGTGCGACGATGTATTTGGAAATCTCAGATGTGCATATTCAATCAAGAAACAAGGTCTTGGCAGCAAAGCAGTCGGTCTTAGATGAGCTGTTTACTGAGGCTTTGACCCGTTTAAATACGATGGATCAAGCAGCATTTTATGCGTTTATCGCTAATGGCTTGGCGAATGCAAGGTTAACTGGTGAGGTTGAGTTGCTTTTAGGTGAGAAGACCCGCCATTTAGTGGATGAGGAGCTCCTCGCTAAATTGCAGGCATCTGCCCCAGATGTTCAGCTGAAACTGGTAAATAAAACGATCCCTCGTAAGGGTGGCTTTTTGTTGCGACAAGAAGCGATCGAGTTGAATTTTACTTTTGATGCGCTACTAGAAGCCAACAAAGAAGAGTTAAGCAATACGTTACTGCAATTGATTTTTGAACAGTAAGCAGGTGCAAACAGATGAATGACATCAAATACAATACCTTAAATACGAGAATTCGGACGTATGAATCGCAATTATTCGATCGCAGCCGCTATGAGCGGATGCTCTCGGCTGCTAGCGCAGAAGAAATCTACGGTATGTTGCAAGAAACGGTTTATGGTGACTTCATCAACGAGGATGATCGTGTACACGACTTTGAACATGTGTTGATGGCGGAGTTGAAACGGGTATACGACACGATGTATCAGCTGACACCGGAAAAAGCGATCGTTGATTTCTTTGCTTTGAAATATGACTATCAAAATCTGAAAGTCTTGGTAAAAGCGGCGTACATGCAAGAAGATTTTTCTGAATATCTTGTCCCAATTGGTACCCAGCCGCTTTCCGTCCTTAAGGATCTGGTCAAGACCAGAAAAAGCAATCTTGTTGCCAAAGAGATGGTTGATTGTGTGGAAGAAGTCTTCTCTTATATTGAGAACTACCATGAGGTCCAATCGATCGACATCATCTTTGATAACCACTATTGGGAACAATTGTGGACGATTGGCAAAGAATACGACGACGATCTGCTGCAAAGCTTGATTCGCCGTCAAATCGATATCTTCAATATTTCAACAACGTTGCGCAGTTACGCGATGAAACGCAAGCGCGGCTTTATCAGCGCAGTTTTAGCCGACCATGGGAATTTACCTGCAAGTGAGTTGTTAGCAGAAATCACGACTTCTCTTGAGGCGTTTGTGGGATACTTGCAAGGAACCCCTTATAAAGAGCTGATCAATCATAGTTATGAAGAATTGGTAGAAAAGAAGACCTTGAATACCTTTGATATACGTAAAGACAATTTTCTAATGGCGAAGCTCAAAGAACAAAAAATCGTGCCTTTTGGGCCGTCAGCATTGGCAGGGTATCTGTATGCCAAGGAAATTGAAAGCAAGAATTTGCGTATTCTCTTGATTGGTAAAATCAATAAGGTGCCAGAAGAGATTTTAAGAAGTCGGGTGCGTGATAGTTATGCATAAAAAAATAGCAATGATGGGTGGTAAGAACTCGATCTTGCCTTTCAAAGGGCTGGGGATCGATATCTTTCCAGTCAGCGATTTGGATGAAGCCGCCCAACAATTAGAAGAGATGGCTGAAGCGTATGGTGTGATCTTTTTGACCGAGCGGTTGATCGAGCAATTAGAACCGATCGTTCGTCGTTACGAAGAAGTACCGACACCGGCGATCATTCCGATTCCAAGTAGTACGGGTAGTTTAGGGATCGGCATGGCACGCATTCAGCAAAATGTGGAAAAAGCGGTAGGAATGAATATATTAGATTCATAACAGACAAGTCAGCCAGCTAGGAGGAATAAATGTGGCATTTGGCACAATTGAAAAAGTATCGGGACCACTGGTCACCGCCTCAGGATTAAGTGGCGCAAAAATCCACGAAATCTGCAAAGTCAGTGACAAGGGCCTTATCGGTGAGATCATTGAGATCAAAAAAGGGCTGGTTTCGATCCAAGTATACGAAGAAACAGCGGGGATCGGACCAGGCGAGCCCGTAGAAACGACAGGCGCACCATTGTCTGTCGAACTAGCACCAGGTTTGTTGACTCAGATGTTTGATGGGATCCAACGACCATTAGATACATTTATGTCGCAAACAGAGAGTGATTTTTTGGAGCGGGGGGTCACCATCGATCCACTGAATCGCCAAAAGAAATGGACCTTCGTCCCACAAGTACAAGTCGGCGATACTGTACAAGCCGGTGATATTTTAGGTTCAGTACAAGAAACTTCGGTGATCGAGCATAAGATCATGGTGCCACCAAACTATGAAGGAACCGTCAAAGAAATCATGGTGGGAAATTTTGCGATTACTGAAGTGATCTGTGTTTTAGAAACCATCGATGGTGAAAAATCCTTGACGATGGTTCAGAAATGGCCAGTGCGTCAACCGCGGCCAGTTACAGCTAAATTAAATCCAGGCGAACCGCTAGTCACTGGACAGCGAGTCATCGACACCTATTTTCCAGTGGCAAAAGGCGGCTCAGCTGCTGTTCCTGGTCCTTTTGGTGCTGGAAAAACAGTCGTTCAGCATCAGATCGCTAAATGGTCAGATGTGGATATCGTGGTCTATGTCGGTTGCGGTGAGCGGGGCAACGAAATGCGGGATGTCATGAACGAATTTCCTGAGTTGATCGATCCGAATACCGGCAAGTCGATCATGGAACGAACGGTATTGATCGCCAATACGTCGAATATGCCAGTTGCTGCTCGGGAAGCCTCGATCTATACAGGAATCACGATCGCGGAATATTACCGCGACATGGGCTATAGTGTTGCCATCATGGCAGATTCAACTTCTCGTTGGGCAGAAGCACTGCGGGAAATGAGTGGCCGATTGCAAGAGATCCCAGGAGATGAAGGCTATCCGGCTTACCTTGGAAGTCGAATTGCGGAATACTATGAGCGAGCAGGGCGTTTCCATTCATTAGGCACGCAGCCTCGAGAAGGAAGCATTACCGCAATTGGTGCGGTTTCACCTGCTGGAGGAGACATCTCAGAACCGGTCACTCAAAATACCTTGCGAATCGTGAAAGTCTTTTGGGCATTGGATAGTATGTTGGCGCAAAAGCGGCATTTTCCATCCATCAACTGGATGAATTCCTATTCCCTTTATGAGGATCAAATCAATTCTTATTTGGATCAATTATTAGGTGATCGCTGGTCGGAGCTAGTCAATGAATCAATGGCGATTCTCCAAGAGGAAAGCCGATTAGAAGAAATCGTTCAGCTGGTAGGGATGGACTCTCTTTCCCAGAAAGACCGCTTGACGATGATGACTGCTCGTTCTTTAAGACAAGACTACTTGCAGCAAAACGCCTTCGATGACGTTGATACGTACACTTCCCGCAACAAGCAGTTCAAGATGCTGGAAAACATTCTCTACTTTAATGAACAAGCACAGCGTGCATTGCAGCTAGGTGCTTACTTAGATGAGATCACTAAAGGAACGGTCGATCTGCGTGAGCGCATCGCCCGCAGCAAATACATTCCTGAAGAAGAATTGACTCGCTTGGATACGATCAAGCATGACATCAAAGAAATGTTACAACGAATCATTGAAACTGGAGGTGTTCATTGATGTTAAAAGAATATCGTACAGTTTCCGAAATTGCTGGCCCCTTAATGGTGGTCGAAAATGTTCGAGGCGTGAAATTCGACGAACTCGTTGAGGTCCGCATGGACACAGGTGAGATCCGTCAAGGACAAGTACTGGAAGTCAGTGATGACAATGCTGTTGTCCAAGTCTTTGAAGGTACCAGTAATTTGAGTGCAGAAGAAAGCAAAGCAAGGTTTCTAGGGACTGGTTTGACGCTAGGAGTTTCTCTAGATATGATGGGTCGGGTGTTTGACGGTTTAGGAAAACCAAAAGATAATGGCCCGAGAATCTTGCCAGAAAAACGCATCGATGTAAACGGTGAAGCCATCAATCCGATGGCGCGGGACTTCCCAGATGAATTTATCCAAACGGGGATCTCAACGATCGATCATTTAAATACATTAGTTCGTGGACAAAAACTACCAATTTTTTCTGCGTCTGGTTTGCCTCATAAAGAGATCGCTGCTCAAATCGCACGACAAGCAACAGTACCTAGCCAAGAAGGCAATTTCGCGATCGTCTTCGCAGCAATTGGGATCCCTTTTGAAGAAGCTGAATTTTTCGTGGATGAATTCCGCAAAACCGGTGCGTTAGATCGTTCTGTTTTGTTTATGAACCTTGCCAATGATCCAGCAATCGAACGGATCGCTACACCTAAGATGGCATTGACCGCAGCAGAGTATTTGGCTTTTGAAAAAGGCATGCACGTCTTAGTGATCATGACCGATATGACGAATTACTGTGAAGCGTTGCGAGAAATCTCCGCTGCCCGCCGAGAAGTTCCAGGACGTCGCGGCTATCCAGGGTATCTATACACCAATTTAGCGACGCTGTATGAACGGGCAGGACGTTTGATGGGCAAAGAAGGATCGGTCACACAAATACCGATCTTAACGATGCCAGATGGCGATAAAACCCACCCGATTCCTGATTTGACCGGCTATATCACGGAAGGACAAATTATTTTGTCGCGGGACCTTTACAAGCGCAATATCAACCCGCCAGTGGATATTTTACCAAGTCTTTCACGGTTGAAGGACAAAGGAACGGGAGAAGGTAAGACCCGTGCCGATCATGCGGCAACGATGAATCAAATCTATGCCGCCTATTCCGATGGGAAAGCTGCCAAAGAGCTATCGATCGTTTTAGGGGAGTCTGCCTTATCTGACCTTGATAAAAAGTACGCGCGCTTTGCTGATCTTTTTGAAAAAGAGTACGTCAATCAAGGATTTGAAACCAATCGGACGATTGAAGAAACGTTAGATTTAGGCTGGAAGCTATTAGCTACCTTGCCAAAACAAGAGTTGAGCCGTATCAAAGAAGAATTTATCGACGCCTATTACCCAACGGACGAGGATGTGAGTTCTTAATGGCGATCTTAAATGTCAATCCGACACGGATGGAACTAAGTCGTTTGAAAAAGCGGCTGACGACGGCAACCCGTGGTCACAAATTATTGAAAGACAAGCAAGATGAGCTAGTACGTCAGTTCATTCAGCTAGTAAAGAAAAACCAGGAACTTCGTAAAAAGATGGAGACCGCATTGCAAGCAGGAATGGAAGAGTATGTGCTGGCTTCTAGTAGTATTCCCGATGTCGTTTTGCAAGAAGCCTTTATGATCCCTTTGAATAAAGTGACCTTAGATGTGCAAAGCCGAACCATCATGAATATGGATGTGCCAGTGTTGAACCCTGTTTACGAAGAAGAAAGCTCGGATGATGATTTTTCCTACGGTTTTGTGAGTACCACCAGTGAGCTGGATCTCTCGTTGTCCCATCTGGATCAAATGCTGCCAGTGATGCTGCAGTTGGCCGAGATCGAGAAAACCTGTCAACTGATGGCCAATGAGATCGAACGGACGAGACGAAGAGTCAATGCGTTAGAGTATATGACGATTCCCAAGCTGACAGAAACCATTCAATACATCGAAAGCAATCTGGCAGAAGACGAACGAGCAACATTGACTCGCTTGATGAAGGTAACGGACATCATTGCAGAAAATGAAGCGAAGTAAGGCTTTTGCAAGCAGTGTGATTACAGCAAAAAGGCACGTAGAAAGGAGGATTCTTTCTACGTGCCTTTTTTGCTTGTTAAGAGCGTAAGAGCAGTTGGTCATCTTTCAACTCAGCACCACTATTTTGATGGAACATTTCCATCAATTCAGGGACCGTCAAATGCTGCTTTTGCTCACCGGCAATGTCTACGACGATCTTGCCTTGATGAAGCATGATCAGGCGATTGCCATAACGAATGGCATCTTCCATGTCATGAGTGACCATGAAAGCCGTCAACTGTTGGGACCGAATCAACTGATCGGTCAATGCCATGACCGTCAATGAGGTCTTAGGATCAAGGGCTGCGGTATGTTCATCTAATAAAATCAATTTAGGCTGCTGCAACGTTGCCATCAAGAGGGTGATGGCTTGCCGCTGTCCGCCTGATAGCAAACCGATCTCAGCAGAAAGGCGATTTTCTAAGCCTAAGTTTAAGCTGGCTAACTTCTCTTGGAAAAACGCGCGGTTTTTCGCTTTGACGCCTGTTGCAAATCCGCGGACTTGGCCGCGTTTGTAAGCCAATGCTAAATTTTCTTCAACGGTCAAACGAACCGCGGTCCCCATACGTGGATCTTGAAAGACCCGACTAATATCTTTTGACCGTTTGGTCACGGATAAACGGGTAATGTCTTTCCCATCTAAGGTGATTTTTCCTTGTTCTGTTGGGATCGTTCCTGCGATACTGTTTAAGAGGGTCGATTTTCCAGCACCATTCCCACCGATGATCGTAATAAAATCACCGGTATTCATCGTCAGGTCAATGCCTCGCAAGACATGGTTTTCATTGATCGTTCCTTTTTCAAAGGTTTGGTGTAGATTCTCGATTGTTAAGACTGAAGTCATTAGGATTGGCCTCCTTTGGTTTTTGGCAGCATCTTTTTAAGTCCTAGTTTTGAACGAAGCTGCGGTAAGGAGAGGCAGATGACTAAGACGATTGCAGATGCCAATTTGATATCGTTGGCCTCGACATTGAATTCGAATACGACGGCCAAGATAAAGCGATAAACGATTGCCCCGATCACGATGGTGATCAATCGCAAAAGCAAAGATTTATTGGCAAATAAAACTTCTGCAATAATGATCGATGCTAAACCGATCACGATCGTACCGATCCCTGAGTTCAAATCAGCGAAGCCATTGTTTTGGGCTAAGAGGGCACCAGAGAGGGCGATACAGCCATTAGAGATCATATAGCCGATAATCTTCATGTTATCAGTGTTGATGCCGTTGGCCTCGCTCATAGCTAAATTGTCGCCCGTCGCTCGCAATGCTAAGCCGATCTCTGTACGGAAAAAGAGGAACAAGCACAAAATGACGATTGCCGCGAAGAGAAAGCCTGCAAGAATCACGGCATTGTTTTTGGTCAGTCCCATGGCTTGAAATTGGGTGAAGACCGTGTCTTGCCCCAGCAAGGCGATGTTGGGAGCACCCATCACACGATTTGTGATGGAATACAGTCCAGTCATCGTGATGATCCCCGCCAATAAGGCAGGGATTTTTAGTTTTGTGTGCAGCAGACCAGATACTAAGCCGGCTACCATGCCGCCGCCAAAGCCCATCAGACTCGCTAAAATAGGCGAGATACCATTCGTAATACTGATTGCTGCGATCCCAGCGCCTAAGGGGAAACTCCCTTCTGCAGTTAAATCAGCGATATCTAAAATACGAAAGGTTAAAAATACACCAATCGCCAGCAATGCCCAAAGGATCCCTTGAGAGGTGGCAGATTGTAGTAAGAGCAAGAATGTGTCGACTAAATTCATATGATTTCCTCAAATCTAAGTTAGTATGGTTATTCTGGTGCAGTGATGCTGGCTGGATCAATCCCTAAAGCAGCAGCCATCTCTTCATTGACGACTAACTCTAAATTATCCGCTGTTTCAACAGGCGTCGTTGCTGGCTCTGCATCGCCATCCAAAATTTTCGCCGCTAGTTTCCCTGTTTGAATGCCAAGGGATTTATAATCAATACCGTAAGTTGCTAGGGCACCATCATCGACTTGTTCTACGGAACCAGCGACGATCGGTGTTTTGGTTTCTTTGGCCACTTCGCCGACGATTGCAGCAGCAGAGGCAAAGGTATTATCTGTTGGAACATAAATGCCGTCAACATCTTTTGCAAGGCTGGTGGTTACTTGTTGCACATCATTGGTTGTATTGGCGGTCAATACTCTTACATCAACGCCCGCAGCTTTTAAGGCTTCTTCTGCCAAGTCAGCTTGGATTTTTGAATTGGCTTCACCTGCGTTATACATAATGCCGATCGTTTTGGCATCAGGCACGATGCTTAACAGCAAGTTGATCTGTTGCTCAATCGGCACCATGTCTGAAGTACCGGTGATGTTGCGACCAGGTTCTTCATTTGAATCGGCCAATTTCGCTCCAACTAAATCAGTGACTGCGGTAACTACGATTGGGGTATCGGTGGTTTCATTTGCTAAAGATACAGCAGCAGGGGTGGCAATGCCTAATAAAAGATCTGGTGAGGCATTCACTAGGCGTTCGCTCATACTTTTTAAATTGTCTTGACTGTTTTGCGCATTTTGGTATTCAATCGTTAGGTTTTCACCTTCCGTGTAGCCCGCTTCTGCTAAGCCTTCTTTGAACCCTTCATAGGCTGCATTCAAGGAGCCATGTTCGACCAATTGTAAGACACCGACTGTTTTTGTTCCGTCGTTTTCTTCCGAAGTGTTGCTTGATTCTCCACAAGCTGCCAATGCCAGTAGTGAAGCTGTCAGTAACCCAGTCGTGATCCATTTTTTCATTTTCATTGTAATTCCTCCTATGATCGTCTCTTTTTTTATGGGGGTTTACCTGAACAAAAAAATCCATTCAGACAATCGTCTAAATGGATTCGATCCTATACCAAGCGTAAACGTATATTGGCAACCATTTAGAAGATTTTCTACATGGCTGCAAGTTCAAGTTAAAATGCTTTAGCCATCATAGATACAAACAAAACTCGTTTTTGGTTTGCATCCATAATGTGATATGAATACAAACTATCTAAAGTAGCTAAAGTAAAAGGTATTCAGTTGTGGGGATACGGTCGTGTTTAACATAAAAAGTTCCTCCAAACTTGAATTGATTTTAGTATAGACAAAAAAAAGCGGACTGTCAAATGTTTTTCCTGAATTATCTGAAAATTTTTGAATAACATGCAGAAAATGTTTGGAAAACAAGTTTCGTTTCAATCATTTTCAAAGAAAGAAAAAAACTTTGTTCCTTCAGGCTTTTTAGCTAAAAAAGAAGCAAAGTTTTTTTCAGGGTCATTCGTTTTCTTCTTTATAATAACGAATGGTATTTTTGATTTCACGAATACTATAAAGCAGATCATCTTCGAAGGATTGATCTTGATCGATATCGATCGTCTCATTGAACATCGCTTCGTATTCAGCGATCGTTAGCTTTTGACGGTCATCGAGCAACGCTTGGTGTGCCGCTTGCGCCAACTGTTTTTCATAGCCGGGTACCAACAAGCCGCTGAAAAATTCAGCAACCGCTCCTGATCCGTAGCTAAATAATCCGATTCGATCATTTGCTTGCAGGCTAGAGGAATTTTCCAATAAAGAGATCAAGCCCAGATACAGTGAACCAGTATACAAGTTACCGGTACGACGGCTGTAAACGATCGATTCTTCATAGCGAGCCATCAGGCGTTTTTGTTCTGTTTCATCTTCTTCGGCAAAAACAGCCAACAAGGCTTTTTTACCCATTTTTGTATAAGGGATATGGAAGCTCAAAGCCGCATAATCTTTTGCTGTCCGCTGATTTTTTTCGCAATGGGCTTGCCAAACTTGTTTGAAAGAATCGATATAAACGGCATTTGACAAATGACCATCTACCATTGGATATTGATGTCCTACTGGACGCCAAAAATCATAAATATCTTGCGTCAACATCAAATTATCATTTTCAAGCTGCAAAATTGCTGGATCCGCCGAGATCAACATAGCAACAGCGCCCACACCTTGAGTGGGCTCGCCACCAGAAGCTAAGCCATAACGGGCGATATCTGAAGCCACGACCAAAACTTTGCTTTGTGGATTGGCTTGTACATGGGCTTTGGCAAATTGTAAGCCCGCCGTTGCGCCGTAACACGCCTCTTTGATTTCAAAGGACCGTGCAAATGGCTGGATACCTAATAGGCGATGCAAAACCACTGCCGAAGCTTTTGATTCATCGATGCCAGATTCTGTTCCGACGATCACCATATCAATTGCTTGTAAATCTTCTTTCGTAAGGATATCTTTTGCCGCGTGCATGGCAAAGGTGACGATATCTTGTGTTTTTTTATTGACCGCCATTTGATCTTGACCGATCCCGATCGTAAATTTATTCGGGTCTACCTCTCGGGCGTGAGCTAGATCAACCATATCTATAAAATAGGGGGGGACAAAAAAATTTATTTTATCAATACCAACGTTCATTCCGTCGCTCCTTTATGTTCTACATACTTAGTAGGCTACACGTTCTAAGGTATCATATTTTTTGAAAAAAATGAAAAAGAATTGATTAGAATTTAAACTTTATTAAAGAAAGTAGAAAAGGGTGCGACAACCGAATGTGGGGTATTCTTTTTTGGAGGATTTAATGATATATTTCAAGAGGAGGTGACGTACGTGGAAGAAGTTGTCATTATCGACGCACTAAGAACGCCAATTGGCAAATACCATGGGTCATTAAAAGAATATACAGCGGTAGAATTAGGAACAGTCGCTGCAAAAGCCTTGTTGGCAAGAAACCAACAAGCAAAAGAACATATCGCACAAGTGATTATCGGAAATGTGCTACAAGCAGGCAGTGGTCAAAATCCAGGACGCCAAGTTTCCTTGCAAAGTGGGCTTTCCTCAGATATTCCAGCCTCAACGATCAACGAAGTATGTGGTTCGGGAATGAAAGCGATTCTAATGGGGATGGAGCAAATTCAATTGAACAAGGCATCCGTCGTATTGACTGGTGGGATTGAAAGTATGACGAATGCGCCGCTCTTTAGTTATTATAACAAGGCGGAAGATCAGTATTCAGCTCCGGTGTCAACAATGATGCATGACGGATTAACAGATGCATTCAGTAGCAAGCCAATGGGACTGACGGCTGAGACGGTAGCAGAAAGATACGGGATCACTCGCAAAGAGCAAGATGAGTTTGCCTACCACTCACAAATGAAAGCTGCCAAAGCGCAAGCAGCAAAGAAATTTGATCAAGAGATCGTGCCGTTGACTGAAAAATCAAGAACCGTTTTACAGGACGAAGGCATTCGCGCCGCTACGACAGTCGAAAAATTAGCTGAATTAAAAACAGTTTTCAAAAAAGACGGTACGGTGACTGCTGGGAACGCCTCAACCATCAATGATGGGGCGGCCATGGTCTTGATCGCGTCAAAAAGCTATTGTGAAGAGCATCAGATTCCTTATCTGGCAGTGATCAAAGAGATCATCGAAGTCGGTTTCGCCCCAGAGATCATGGGAATCTCACCAATCAAAGCAATCGATACGTTACTGAAAAAGCAAGCACTGACGATTGAAGATATCGGTATTTTTGAGATCAATGAAGCCTTTGCAGCTTCTTCGATCGTAGTAGAACGTGAACTTGGTTTGGATCCGAAGAAAGTCAACCGTTACGGCGGGGGCATTTCACTGGGACATGCCATTGGAGCGACTGGCGCGCGGATCGCAACGACCGTCGCTTATCAGCTAAAAGACACCCAAGAGCGCTATGGAATCGCCTCTTTGTGTGTCGGTGGCGGATTAGGGCTAGCGATGCTGTTAGAAAATCCTTCGGCGACAGCAAGTCAAACGAATTTTGATGAAGAGACGGCATCAGAAAAAACAGAAAAAAAAAAGTTTTACGCCCTCGCGCCTAATGAACGATTAGCCTTTCTTGAAGCACAAGGAGCGATCACAGCAGCAGAATCCTTGGTTTTTCAAGAAATGACGCTAAACAAGGAAACTGCTAATCACTTGATCGAAAACCAAATCAGTGAAGTAGAGATCCCGTTAGGCGTAGGGCTGAACCTGCAAGTGAATGGCAAAGCATACAATGTCCCGTTAGCCACAGAAGAACCCTCGGTGATCGCAGCGATGAGCAATGGAGCAAAAATGGCTGGGCCCATTACGACGACCAGTCAAGAACGTTTGCTTCGAGGCCAGATCGTCTTTATGGATGTTCAGGATCCGGAAGCGATTTTGGCAAAAGTTGAATCCGAGCAAGCAACGATCTTTGCAGTGGCGAATGAGACGTATCCTTCCATCGTGAAACGCGGCGGTGGATTGCGAAGAGTGATCGGTCGGAACTTCTCGCCAGCAGAATCTGACTTAGCAACCGCTTATGTGTCGATCGATTTAATGGTTGATGTCAAAGATGCGATGGGCGCCAATATCATCAATTCAATTTTAGAAGGAGTGGCAGAGCTTTTTCGCAAATGGTTCCCAGAAGAAGAAATTCTCTTTAGTATTTTAAGCAATCTCGCTACGGAATCGTTAGTAACAGCCACTTGCTCGGTGCCTTTTGACAAATTGAGCAAGACCGGAAATGGCAGACAAGTTGCCGAAAAAATTGTTCATGCAGCTGATTTTGCCAAGATCGATCCATATCGTGCCGCTACCCATAACAAAGGGATCATGAATGGGGTTGAAGCGCTGATTTTGGCTACCGGAAACGACACTCGCGCCGTTTCTGCCGCTTGTCATGGCTATGCTGCCCGTAATGGCCGTATGCAAGGGTTGACTTCCTGGACCATCATAGAAGACCGTTTGATTGGTAGTATCACACTGCCGTTGGCGATCGCCACAGTCGGGGGTGCCACAAAAATATTGCCAAAAGCCCAAGCTGCGTTGGCATTGACTGGTGTTGAAACGGCGAGTGAGTTAGCTTCGCTGGCGGCAAGTGTCGGGTTGGTTCAAAATCTGGCCGCGTTGCGGGCATTGGTTTCAGAAGGTATCCAGCAAGGCCATATGAGCATGCAAGCCCGTTCATTAGCTATTTCAGTTGGAGCAAAAGGAACCGAGATTGAACAGCTGGCAGCTAAGCTGCGAGCTGCGACTCAAATGAACCAAGAGCAAGCCCGTAAATTTTTAACCGAAATACGCAATTAAAAAAGGTTCTCTAGTTTTTAAAACTTTTTATCCTAAACAATAAATGGAAAGGACGAATCCCCTTACTAAAGGGAGTTCGTCCTTTTTTTATTTTGGAGATAATAATGCAATAGATAAAAAATCTCGCTGTACTTTTGCTGATAGAGGACTTTTTTAATTTGTCGGTTCCAAGCAGCGATTTATCAAAACTAGTTTTACTAGGACAAAAAGAAAAAACAACTATGACAAAAAACGCTTTCAATTATACATCTTTTTACGAAGAATCAAAGCTATAATGATTTCATCAGGAGGGAATCAAATGAATGAACGGATCCGAAGAATTCTCACACGATTGGTAAAAAAACCCGAGACAAAGATGGCAGAGTTAACCACATCACTTTCTTTAACAAGAAGACAGATTAATTATTCCATTAAGCAATTTAATGAGGAGTTACTTGAAAACGGTTTGCCTCAAATCAGGCGTAATCATATGGGAGATTTTATTATTCCTTTAGAAGTGTTACGAATGATTTCTCTTGAACAAAATAAAGAAGATTCTTCTGCCATGGTTACAATTTTCTCTGAATATGAGCGGATTGCCATCATGTTAAGTTATTTATGTACTAATACCGATTACATTGGCATGGATCATTTTACACAGCTCTTATCGGTAAGTCGCAATACGATTCAAGAAGATTTAAAGAAAGCGAAGCAGTTTGTTAGCAAATACGCCCTGTCCATTCACTATGATCGTCAAAGCGGTTATCAACTGCAAGGATTGGAAAGGAGAATCTTACAACTGCTCTCTGATTTAATTAAGCAGCATTCATTATTTCGTCTTGATGATATTAAAGGAAAATTGGCACCAACTATTCCTGAAGAAGAGGTTGTTCATTTGATACACAACATGGAGCAATTGCTTCATTTAAGGTACTCAGATGAATCTATTGATTATCTGCAATCAGCTGTAAGAATGACCTTGCAACGTGCAACTTCACCGATTGCTTCAAAAGATGAAATGGTACAAATAGAGATTCGAAAAACTCCAGAATATAAAGTTCTGACTATTTTGCTTCAAGATACACCTTGGTCCAGCATGTCTCCTAACTATCTTTCTTGGCTAGCTCTGCTATTTTTGACATCTAATATTTTTGAACGTAAGACGACTCAAGTATTTGATTCAGATAGTGAATTAAGATGTTTGATCAGTGAAATGGTTACAAGTTTTCAAAACCAAACACTAATTATGATTGAAGATAGAGAGGCATTTGAACGTCGGATTTTGGGCCATCTGCGTCCAGCGTGTTTTCGTATAAAATACAATTTGAGCTTGGGTATGTACTCCCTTGATAGCTTAGTTCAAGATAGCAACCATGCAATTTTGAAGGATCTTATGAAGGAGCTGATTGTTCCCACAGAAAACTGGTTAGGCCGAGCGTTTCCAAATGATGAGTTGGCACTTCTATCTTATTACTTTGGTTTTCAATTAATGAGTCCTCGTCAAATAGCAGCGCAATTACCAAGGGCAGTAGTTGTCTGTGCAAATGGGGTTATGGTTTCAAAACTGATGAGAGAAAATTTAAAAAAACTATTTCCCGAGTTGCATTTTTTAGCTTCATTTTCAGTAAGAGATTTTTATAAATTTGGAACGGATTATGACTTGGTTTTTACAACTACTGCATTAAACAGTGAATTACCGCAATTTATTATTGATCCTATCATGACTTATAAGCAGCAGATCAGTCTGCGATACCGTGTGTTAAAAGAGTTAGGATTAAATGAAGTAGACCGCTCAGTTGATGAGTTGTTTTCGGTGATTCGCACATATGCTCAAGTAAATGATACGAAACAACTAAGGGAAGAGTTAGAGTACTTTTTATTGAAGCAAAAGCAAGATTCACCTTTAGAAAATTTTAAAGCGTTACCATCATTGACTGATTATTTGAAACCCGATTTTATAAGAAGAACGTCAGAGAAGCTAACTTGGCAACAAGCAGTGAAATTTGCTTGCCATCCTTTGTTAGAAAATCAGATGATTACAGAGCTGTTTATTCAAGATTGTTTGGATCAAATCGAAGAACAAGGATACGCTGGGTATTTAGGGAGTCAAACGTGTATCCCGCATACAGCACCACAAAATGGCGTGTTAAAAGACGGGATAAGTCTATTGATTGCTGCTGAGCCAATCGCTTTTCCAAACGGTAAAAAAATCCATTTTACTTATCCATTATCGTTTTATGATTTGACGAAACATTTGAAAGCTGTGAATCAGTTAGCAGATATTAGTAATGATTCTACGTTTTTAAATCGTTTGAAGGAAAGTTCAGATACGAAAACAGCTTATCAGCTAATTAGACAAGTGACTTAGGAGGAAAACGATGAAAGTAGAAGATTACCCACGCTTTACGATTATTATGAGGGGTTACACATATGAACAAGCTTATGCAGTTTTAACGGCAATGAGTGGGCTTGAGAAAGAGTTTGCAGTTGAAATCACATTAAACACTTTAGGGGCTCTAGAACATATCAACAAGTTAAGCAAATTATTTGGTGAAACTATTCTCATTGGGGCAGGAACAGTAAGAACGTTACCTGACGCCCAAAAAGCCGTCGCAGCTGGGGCTCGTTTTTTATTAGGTCCCCATTGTTTTACGAAGCAAATAATGGATTTTGCAAGGAAAGAGCAAGTGCTCTCAGTACCGGCGGCAATGAGCCCTTCTGAGATCAATGAGATGTTTACAGATGGAGCGGATATCGTTAAAGTTTTCCCCGCTGCAGTTGTGACACCACGCTTTTTCACAGATGTGCAAGCTCCATTGGGCAAGCTACCTTTGATGGGTGTTGGTGGAATTTCGATTTCTAACGCCAAGGAATATTTTGACCATGGAGCGAGTTATCTTGGTTTAGGTTCCAATCTTTTTCAATCGCAAGACTTGCAAGCTGCTGACCCAGCAAAACTAGCGCTATCACTACAAAAATTAGCAACAGAGATTTAAGGAGGAAAACAAATGGAATTGCAACTGAACGAAAAACTAGTATTTCGAAATATAAAAGCAGGCAGTGATAAAGAAGTCCTTGCTTTTTTAGCGAATGAACTATACCAACGAGGCTATGTCAAAGAAGATTATATCGAAGCAATACAGTTACGCGAGTCCGAATATCCAACCGGTTTACCTTCGACACAGCCCGGCGTAGCAATTCCTCATGCAAATTTTGACTTGGTCAATCAAACAACTTTGGCGATTGCAACCTTAGAAACAGCTGTAGGGTTTCGCAATATGGAAGATAATCAAGTCATTTTACCTACTAAAATCGTTATCATGATGGCCATCGGTGAACCGCACGGCCAAGTGGAGATGTTACAAAAGATTGTCAGTATTATTCAAGATGAGCCACTTCGTGAACAAATGACGGCGGCGAATTCGGATCTAAAATTGCTAACATTATTAAAAAAGGCGATAGCCTAAAAAATAGGAGGAAATGAAAATGAAAAGAATTTTAATTGCTTGTGGGAATGGGATTGCGACTTCAACCGTAGTAGCATCAAAAGTGAAGGATTATCTGAATGAACATGGTGTTGAGGCTTCCACAACCCAAACCAAACTGATGGAAGTACCTAGTAAAGTTCAAGACTATGACTTGTTAGTGACAACTGGTCAATTTGAAGGTCAGACTGGTGAAGTTCCTGTGGTAAAGGGAATGCCTATTTTAACGGGAATTGGTTCTGAACAAACTATGGAAGAAATTTTGAATTATTTAAAATAAAAAAATTTAAGGAGAAAAAAGAATGAATTATGTAATGAATGTATTCAATTTCTTTATTGACGCTGGTCCTACAGTGATGCTTCCTGTCATTATTACAATTATCGGCATGATTTTCGGTTTGAAAATCTCAAGAGCATTTAAGTCTGGGCTAACACTAGGAATCGGATTTGCAGGGATTCGTCTGATTCTGGATTTTATGACAACCAATGTCGGACCAGCAGCCCGTGCTATGGTAGAGCGGACCGGCGTACAGCTGGATGCCTTGGACGTAGGATGGGGCTCAATCGCGGCGGTTACTTGGGCATCTCCAATTATTGCACTGCTTATATTTGCTATATTGATCGTTAATATCATCTTGTTGGTTCTCAAAAGAACTCAAACGTTGGATGTTGATATTTGGAATTATCATCATATGGCTATTGTTGGTGTAATGGTTTATTTTGTGACTAAGAACGTAGCGTTAGGTGTGGGCGCATCAGTTGTAATGGCAATTGTCACATTTAAAATGTCTGATTGGTCACAGCCTTTGGTTGAAGATTTTTTTGGAATTCCAGGGGTTTCATTACCCACGGTTTCAGCCTTATCTTCTTTAGTAATTGCATGGCCGTTAAACTGGCTTTTAGACCGCATTCCTCTTTTTCGAAATTCCAAGTTTACCATTAAGGATGCACAAAAATATTTGGGCTTCTTTGGGGACTCTATGATTATGGGCGGTGTCATAGGTATCGCAATCGGCTTTTTAGCTGGCTATGATATCACTCAGATTCTTCAATTAGGGGTTAGTATGTCTGCTGTCCTTGTTCTGATACCAAAAATGACCTCTCTTTTTATGGAAGGATTAATGCCTATTTCAGACGCAGCGCAAAAATGGTCTCAGAAGAAATTTAAAGGTCGCCGTTTATTTATTGGACTAGATGCAGCGGTTGTTGTGGGCAATCCAGATGTTATAACAACTGCACTGATTATTATTCCTTTAACAATTGCTATGGCTTTGGTCTTACCCGGAAATCGTGTGTTACCATTTGCCGATTTAGCTGTAGTTCCATTTCGAGTAGCAATGGTTGTTGCATTGACTAGAGGAAACTTGCTGAAAAACATTATTATCGGTTTAGTTGTCACAGCCTCTTTGCTTTGGTGTGGAACAGTCACTTCACCTATTCTAACCGAAATAGCCAAACAGGTAGGGATTGATCTTGGGTCCAGTGCCATGCTTATTTCTTCTTTTGCAGCAACTTCAATGATTCAAAGTTACCTGGTTTTCATTGCATTCACCTATGAACCGATGATTGGTATTCCAGTTCTTCTTCTAGGATTTGGCGGTGTATGGTATTTCTTTGAAGGAATCAAAAAAATTAATCGTGAAGCAGCAATTGAATAAAATATTGTCGAAAAAGAGGAGTAGATTGTTTTGAAAATTTCTAAAATTACAGTATATAAAGTAAAACCCCGCTGGATTTTTGTAAAATTGTCAACAGATGAAGGAATCGATGGCTGGGGAGAGATGATTTCTGGAACAAAAACCGAAACAGTTGTTGCAGGAGCTTATGAGGTAGGGGAAAGATTTCTGTTAGGACAAAACCCGTTTGAGATTGAGCGATTGTTCCAAGAAATGCACCGATCTTTCTTTCGTGGCGGCCCCATACATGGAACAATCGTTTCTGGTCTAGAGATGGCTTTGTGGGATATTAAAGGAAAAGCATTGAATGTTCCTATCTACGAACTATTAGGCGGTGCTGCTCGTGACAGAATCAAAGTATATTCTTGGATCGGCGGTGATCGTCCGGATGATGTCGCAGAGCAAGCACAAGATCGTGTTGACCGTGGGTTTACTGCAGTTAAAATGAACGCAACAGAGGAACTGCACTATATTGACTCTTATGTAAAGATAGAGGAAGTGGTGGAACGTGTCGCTTCGATTAGGGAACGCTTTGGTAATAAATTGGATATTGGAATTGATTTCCATGGGAGAGTCCACAAGCCGATGGCAAAAGTTTTAGCTAAGGCATTAGAACCTTATCATCCAATGTTTTTAGAAGAAGTTGTTCTTCCTGAGAATGAGGAACATTTTAAAGAAGTTGCCCAGCTTGTGGCAACGCCTTTAGCCACTGGGGAGAGACTGTATACTCGCTGGCAGTTTAAAACACTTTTTCAGCAAGGAGCAATAGATGTGATCCAGCCTGATGTGGCATTATGTGGAGGGATCATGGAAATGCGAAAAATAGCTGCCATGGCTGAAGCTTATGACGTGGCTGTTGCCCCGCACGCACCATATGGTCCCGTTGCTTTAGCAGCAACACTGCAAGTTGATTCTTGTACCCCAAATGTTTTTATTCAAGAGCAAAGCTTAGGAATCCATTACAATAAAGGCTTTGATCTGTTAGATTTTGTGAAAAACAAAGAAGTATTTCAGTATAAGGATGGCTATGTAGAAATACCAAGTAAGCCCGGTTTAGGGTTGGAGATGGATGAGGATAGAGTTAGAGATATTTCACAAGAAGGGTTGATTTGGACTAACCCTAAATGGAAGAACTATGATGGCACTATTGCAGAATGGTAGTCTGAAAGGAAGTTACTCATGGCGGAAGCAATTATGATCAACTTATTTTTACTCGTTCTGTTAGTGATACAACTCAAAGAGCAGCGCAAAATTCTTTTGCAGGCAAAAGCGAGCTCTATAAAAAAGGCAACTGCTTTCATTCTGTCTGCGCTTCTTTTCGTCATTTTTTGGCCAGATCAGTTGAGTGACCAGTTGAAATTGTTTGCACTGATCGGCTTAGTCTGTTTAGTTGGTTTTTCAAAAGAAGGCTTAGGAGCAGATCAGCTGATCAAACTGGGTGTTTTAAAAGGTGAATATGATCAATATACCGCAATAGAGATTGAACAAACAGTAAATAATCAAACTTTTGTAACCTTTTATAAAAGCAAAAATAGCCGCTTCTCGCTTTTATTTTCAGAGTCACCGCAAATCTTGGCAGAGTATTTTAGTTTATTGAAGAAGGAAGAGAAGCTAGTGTTTAAGGAAGAAGGATTGACGCAAAAGAAGCAAAGGAATACTAAAGTATCCCATTAATTTCGTTTGTGAAGAAGGACAAATTTAATAAATTGTGGTAATTCTTACTGATTTTAAGCAAAGACTAAAAATCAATCAGCTATATTTTTATTCACTATCGTCGGGTTATAAAAAAACTGGGAGAATGAACCATTCTCCCAGTTTTTTATCGTTTCGAAATCGCCGTGTGGGCATACGCCTCGATCAATGGAATGACTTCTAATTTTACTTTGTATTTGCGCTCTAGCGCAGTTTCGATGGTAAAAGTATCACTTTCTGTTTCAGAAATCGTTGCTAGAACACGATCTTCTTTCGGGGAAGCTTCGATCACGATCGTTTCTCCTGAAGATTGTTTGGCAGAAAATTTAGGGAATGCTGCGATTTTTTCAGCAAATGCTGAAAAAGTCATTGTGTCGTCAGCAGTATCAGCCATTGTTTCAGTTGCTTTTTCTACTTCTTTAGTTGATGCAGAGGTAGTCGGTGCAGCCGCTTCAGCTGGTGCTGATTCTTCCTTCACTTTCGCTGGTTCTTTTGCAGGAGCGGGTGCCGCACTTTCTTGCGGATTGGTCGGCAACCAGTAAGCAGCGATCTCATCGACTAAGTTATCGCTGAAACGATCAAGCAAACCAGCTTCTAAGCGTTGGATTCGTTTCACGACGATCTTGAAGTTCTCATCTAAAGGAACAGCGATTTTTTGTTCTTTTGGCGTTTCCTTCAACAATTCAATCAATAATTCCTCTTGGTTTTTAGGATTGATATACACAGTCGTCGGAAGGTCAAACTTATCTGCTGTTTTGCGCTCGATCGCTGTAAACAACTGTTGTCGAGCTGTTTCATAAGACGGGCGGAATTGTTGTTTCAATTTTGCTAATTGTTTCTTTTTCATAATCTTCTCCTCTCGATCACTATCGATTATAAGGAAAATTTGCAGAAAAGAACAGTGATTCTCATGAAAAAATACAAAAAAATTTATATACTTCCTGAAAAAAACACTAACGCTGCTAAAAAAGCGGCGCTGGTGTTTCTACTAGATCATTGATTTGATGGTACTTGGGCATCAGGACCAAAAGGTCATTTTCTCCAGTTGCGACTAAGTAGTTTTCCCAAAGAAAAAAGCGTGGTTCCCCAGTAAGTTTCTCGGTCAGCATCTGCTGATAGTCGCTGGTCGTCCATTGACGTGCTGGAAAGTGTTGGACTTTGTCTGGCCAAACGAGAAAAACAAAATCAGCATGTAAGGCTTTTTGAACAGCAGGGGAGAGGTGATTCAAATCAGTTTTTTTCATAGGCTTCTCCTTTATAGAGAGTGAAATTAAAACCCTGTCGTATCTGGATTGGTCGCTTTCCCAACCACACCATCTAATTGATCGATCGTTTTCATGTCCTCTTCAGATAGCTCAAAATCAAAGACGTGGATGTTTTCTTCGATCCGACTTGGTGTGACTGATTTTGGTAATGGCAAGAAACCATGTTGTAAAGACCAGCGTAATGCAACTTGAGCGATTGATTTTTGATGCTTTTCAGCTAATGCTTTCATTTCTGGTACATCAAAGATCTTCCCAGTACCTAATGGGCTGTATGCTTCAAGCAATACATCGTGTTCTTGGCAATAAGTCACGACTTCTTCTTGTAACTCGCCAGGTGCAAGGAAAATTTGATTGACCATTGGGAAGATAGTCGCTGTTTTTTTCAATTCTTCAAAATGATGTGGTAAGAAGTTGCTGACGCCGATCGCTTTGATTTTGCCTGCTTGATACAACTCTTCAAAAGCACGCCATGTTTCTGCGTTCGCTGTTTGCCAATTGTCGCGAAAAGCCACTGGATTTGGCCAATGGATCAAGAAAAGATCGATATAGTCTGTTTGTAATTTTTCTAAAGATTCTTCAAAAGAGGACATCACAAGATCATAAGAATGGTTCGCATTCCATAATTTTGTAGTCAAGAAAAGCTCTTCACGGGGAATGCCGCTTTCTTTGATCGCTTGACCAACACTGGCTTCGTTTTTATAGCCTTGTGCTGTATCAATATGGCGGTAACCTACTTCTAGTGCTTTTTTGACTGATGCTACGGCAACGTCGCCGTCTGGTGTTTGCCATGTGCCAAAGCCTAGCTCAGGGATGGTCACATTGTTTGATAACGTATAGCTGTTCATGTTCATTCCTCCGTTTTCTGTGATACTTCTAGTTTAGCAGACGAGGCAGGAATTTCCAATGATTGCACCTTTTAAAAAGAAAGCGAATGTTGAAGGAAAATGCCGATTCGCTCTTGTCAGTTCGCCTATTTATTTTGTACACTAGACAAATGGATAAGGAGCGTAACCAATGGATATTTATTTGAAACATGCGATTTTACACATTGTGGACCGTCAAACAGGCGATCCAGTTTTTTCTCAAGTTGAACTTGATTTAACAACGGAATACATTCGTGATTATTTGACGAAGAAAATACAGAAACTTGCTACACCGCAAACCAAAACAGGTCGTTTACTCGAAACTTCAACGATCGCTCAATTGGTCAAACAAGCACCAGACGACTTTATCGCAGCCAGTGAAGCGATCGTGCAACGCTGGTATGAAGCGTACAAGGAAAGTGAAGATGCGCCAAGTGCGGATGCGTTTGTCGTCTTATATGAATTAGATACAAGAATGCAGCTGGCTTTTTTGAAGGTCAATTATCAAGATGGCTATACGCATTTTATTGATAATGGGGAGGCTGGGATCGAAAATAATTTGATTTTGCATCGTGCCTTACTAGCTGGTAAAACCCAAAAGGCAGATGAAGGGATCACGATCGATGTGGAGAGCTTAGACTTTGAACTGATTGAAAAGAAATATAGCTTTTCAGGTGAAAAATACGCCTACTTTTCAACAAAAGTCATTGATGCCGAACCGATCCCATCTTTAGAAGAAAATGTCAAAGTCATCAAAAAAGTAGCCGAAAAAATTGGTCAGAAATTTGAAACACCCACCTATAACGTTGTTGCCGATTTGAAAGAAGCGGTCTACGATACGATCGAAGAGTCTGGTCATATCGATGTGAGTGAAGTGGCGCAAAAAGTCTTTAAAGACAATATTACTGCTCAGCTTTCATTTCAAGAAGAAGTGGTTGAAAAAGGATTCGTCAATCAAGCACCGATGATGCGGGATGTTCGTGAGATCTCGGAGAAAAAATTTGGTAAGCAAAAACTAAAACTATCGAATGGAATCGAATTGATCGTTCCTTTGGATGTTTACCGAGATCCGAATTTGATCGAATTTATCAATAACCCCGATGGCACGATTTCCGTAACGATCAAAAATGTAGAAGAAGTGATTAATCGGATGTAACAAGAGCTGCTTCTAAGCAGACGATGGCAAAACAAGTACAAAAAAGCGGCTCTTTGTCAATAATGAAAATGGGGCTGAAGAATCAATTCTGATTCATCAGGCCCATAAATTATAGAGCACAAAAAGCAGGGCGTCCTCATTTAGAAAGAGGACGGCCTGCTTTGTTACAGACGCTTGCTTGATAGCAGCAATTATTGAGGGGTCAACTTTTCAAGAGCCGCTTGAGGAACGTCTTCTTCAGAAACTTCTTCCCAACTTATAACGCCTTTGTTTGGATTGACCAATAGTTTCAAATAGGCGCCTTCTTTCAAAGGAGCGGAACGGTGTTCATTCATTTTGACCGTTTTGACGTCACCAGAGGCGCTGTAGGCTGTTTGTGTATAACGATAGATGTTTTCAACGACCCCCTCGTCACTGACTTCGGTATCGTGTTCCCCCGCATCGTTGATAACTGTATAGTAGTCACTTCCACCATAGTAATAGTCATAAGTAAGGAAGCAGCCGCCAAGAAAAATTGCTGTAAAAACCAGCGCTGCAATGATTTTCTTCACATTTCTCACCTCATCTTCTATTATTCATAAAAACCAGGCTTGCGTCCAATGGATCACAAAAAGCAAAGAAATTCTTAGGGATTAGCTGCCGAGACCTCTTGCTTGACTTTGACTAATTTTGACCTATAATAAGGGTAGATTTAAACTTACAAAAAATAAGTTAATCCTTATCTCTTTGGAAGCGTAAATCGCAAAAATATGATTCGAGTCAACCAACGACTCAACTTTCTCTAGGAGGGAAACAATATGGCAAAACAACATTATGATCGTAGCAAACCCCATGTCAACATCGGAACGATTGGACACGTCGACCATGGGAAAACCACCTTGACTGCTGCAATTACCACAGTTCTTGGGAAAAAAGGGCTTGCCAATCCGCAAGATTACGCAAGTATCGACGCGGCTCCTGAGGAACGCGAACGTGGTATCACAATCAATACTGCTCATGTGGAATATGAAACGGAAAAACGGCACTATGCCCATATCGATGCACCGGGACACGCGGATTATGTGAAAAATATGATTACAGGGGCTGCTCAAATGGACGGCGCAATCTTGGTCGTATCAGCGACAGATGGCCCAATGCCACAAACACGGGAGCATATTTTGCTTTCTCGTCAAGTGGGTGTGAAACATTTGATCGTCTTTTTGAATAAGACGGACCTTGTCGATGATGACGAGTTGATCGATTTAGTTGAAATGGAAGTCAGAGAATTGCTGACTGAATATGATTTTCCTGGCGACGACATTCCTGTGATCAAGGGCTCTGCGTTAAAAGCCTTGGAAGGGGACCCAGATGCTGAAGCAGCGATCTTAACGCTGATGGATACAGTAGATGAATATATCCCAACGCCTGAACGAGATACTGACAAACCATTGTTGTTACCGATCGAAGATGTCTTTTCGATCACAGGACGGGGAACCGTTGCTTCTGGTCGGATCGATCGCGGCATGGTAAAAGTCGGGGATGAAGTAGAAATCGTCGGAATCAAACCTGAAACACAAAAAGCAGTCGTGACAGGGGTAGAAATGTTCCGCAAAACGATGGACTTCGGAGAAGCTGGCGATAACGTAGGGGTATTGTTACGGGGCATCACCCGTGATGAAATTGAACGTGGCCAAGTGTTAGCAAAACCAGGTTCTATCACACCGCATACGAAATTCCAAGCGGAAGTCTATGTGTTGACAAAAGAAGAAGGCGGTCGCCATACCCCATTCTTTAATAACTATCGCCCACAATTTTATTTCCGTACAACGGACGTAACTGGGAATATCGTTTTACCAGAAGGAACGGAAATGGTGATGCCTGGTGACAACGTAACGATCGATGTGGAATTGATCCATCCGATCGCTGTAGAAAATGGAACGACCTTCTCGATTCGTGAAGGTGGACGAACAGTCGGTTCTGGTATTGTTACCACGATCGAAAAATAATGATGAGTGAAACAGTGCTTCCTTTGGAAGAAGCGCTGTTTCCTTTTTCTTGTCGAAAGATCGCCAATCCCTCGGTCAGCTTAGGATTGCTTGTTTTTTTCTAAATAATCTTGTGATTTTATTAAGGATTTTTTAGGAGAGAAAAAATTCTAGTCAGCCCGTCCATTTCATAGTACGATAGATTCTGACTTAGAAAAGATGGGATGTATTTGATGAGAAAAATTCGACGTTTCCTAGGATTTATACTGAAGCTGGCCCTCGTGCTGCTACTGATCGGGGCAGGGGTTTGGGTCTATCGAAACTACACGGCATTGAAAGCTGTCTATGCGTATGAAGAAGCAATCGCGCAACAGACGCAAGCCCACGACATCTCTGAATATCAGTCATTAGCCATGAGCATCATGCTGACGGAGTCAAAAGGACAAGGCAACGACCCGATGCAAAGTTCTGAAAGTGTTTATGGAAAACAAAATCAGTTCGATACGCCAGAACAAAGCATCGAACAAGGTGTTTCCTATTTAGCTGAGTTGATTGAAAAAGCCGAGCAAATGAACTGTGATCTTTGGACCGCCGTACAGGCGTATAATTTTGGTACAGATTATATTGATTATGTCGCTGCCCGAGGGGGAGTGAACACCTTAGAGTTAGCAGAAACATATTCCAGAGAGGTTTTATCTCCATTGTTAGGCAATGATACGGAACAAACCTATCGTTACTGGGGCATCCAATCCGTTTTTTATAATGGTGGTCACCTGTATCATAACGGCGGCAATTTATTCTACGCTGATTTAATAAAAATGAATCAATGGAAGATCAATGTTACGGCGCGTTTCTTTTCATAAGCGTTGTAAAATAACTGAAACAAAAAAGCTTGAAATACAAATAAAATATGGTAAAATCATTATGAGTGATTCTGTCTAATTATTCTTCGCACTGATATCTATTAGTGCGTTTTTTTACCTAGTAAACCGATGAATACTTACCAAATGGAGGTGAGTGGATGGCACGAATTCCTCAAACAGTCATTGACGACATTCGCGAACGTAGCAATATCGTCGATATCGTGGGACAGTATGTCCAGTTAAAGAAGTCTGGAAAAAATTATTTTGGTTTGTGTCCGTTCCATAATGAAAAATCACCTTCTTTTTCCGTTGCAGAGGACAAACAAATTTTTCATTGCTTTGGTTGTGGTCGTGGTGGAAATGTGTATGGTTTCTTACAGGAGCTTGAAGGCATCAGTTTTCCAGAAGCAGTCGTCAAAGTAGCAGAAATGAACGATATTCCTCTTGATCCGCAATATCAGCAGTCTGAAGGCATCAATGAAGCGACCTCACAAACGAGTCAATTGATTGCGTTACATGAAAAAGCCGCCGAAGTCTATCATCACATGTTGGTGAATACAGCTGCTGGACAAGAAGCGCTTGATTATTTATTAGATCGTGGATTGACGATGGCACTGATCGAAGAGTTCAATATTGGCTTTGCACCGAATGAACGCTCGTTTTTGGAGAAAGTTTTTTTGAATGAAAAAGCCAAAGCAGAGTTTTTTCCTGATACAGGACTCTTTGTTCAGCGCAACGATGGCTCACTGGCGGATCGCTTTTACCAGCGAATCATGTTTCCGATCCGCAATCCTCAGGGGAAAACGATTGGTTTTTCTGGTCGGTGGTTAGCAAGCGAAAAAGTCGGTGATCAAGACCAACCAAAATATTTAAATAGTCCTGAAACGATTCTTTTCAATAAACGCGAGGTTCTTTTCAACTTTGACAAAGCGCGACGAGCGATGCGTAAAGATGGTCAAGTGTATTTATTTGAAGGATTTATGGACGTGATCGCCGCTTGGCAAGCAGGGATCGAAAATGGGATCGCCTCGATGGGGACCAGCCTGACCAATCAGCAGATCGCTCACATCGAGCGAGTGGCACAAGAAGTGATTCTTTGTTACGATGGAGATAGTGCAGGGGTTGAAGCCACGAACCGTGGGATCGATCTTTTGCAAAACAATAGCCGCTTGAAATTATCTGTGGTTCGAGTGCCGGAACGGATGGACCCAGATGACTATTTGCGCAAATATGGGACAGAAGCTTTTTATAAATTAGCTGTACATGGGAAAGAAACCGTCTTTGCTTTCAAAATGGATTACCATCGAGCAAATCGAAATTTGGCCAATGAGAAAGAGCAGCTAGATTATGTCCAAGTCGTTTTAAAGGAATTACAGCGGGTGGATTCTTTGCTGGAGCAAGACCGTTATTTGACTCAGTTGTCCACAGAGTTCAACTTGAGCCGTGAGACCTTGCAGCAGCAGCTCAAGCAAAACCGGCAAGAGCAGCAGCCGCGGCAAGATGCACCGCCGCCAGCGCCAACAACCAATAATCCTATGGTCTTTACGCCGCCAACGCGGCAGCAACCCAAAACACAGGTAGAAAAAGCACAAGAATTATTATTGTACCGTTTGTTTCATGACAGTACGTTAAACCATCGCTTTCGAGCGAGTGGCATATCCTTTATCCATGATCGTTACCAACAGCTTTATCTGCTGTTTGATGCGTATATGGAAACAGAAGAACACTTTGTTTTAGCAAAGTTCTTAGATTTTTTAAAAGAAGATTCAATGAAAAAAATGGTGATCGATATTGCAGATCTTAAAGCTTCTGAGGAAGGGACTGAACAAGAATTTCAGGACATTCTGCAGGTATTTCAAAAGTCGGGCATTGCTGAAGAAATCAATCAAAAACGAATCCAGCAGCAAGAAGCAAGACAAAAAGGAAACCAGCAATTAGAACTTGAACTTGCGATCGAAATCATTGATTTGACCAAACGGTTGAAACAAGCTAAATAGCGAACTGAAAGGGGCTTTCTTTCATGGCAGAAGAAACAAAAAAAACGTATGACAAAGCAGTTGCCGAATACATCCGAGAAAACAAAACAAAGGGGCAAGTTGTTTACGATGACATTACGAATCGTTTAGCAACGCCGTACACTTTGGATGCTGATGCAATGGACAAATTAATTCAAAAACTGGAGGATTCAGGCATCAGTGTCGTGGATGAAAATGGAGAGCCTTCAGTCCATAGTCTAAAGAGCAATGAAAAACGACAAGAAACACAACCTCAAGAAGATCTGTCTGCACCAACTGGTGTGAAAATCAATGACCCCGTTCGGATGTACTTGAAAGAAATCGGTCGTGTGCCGTTATTGACCGCAGAAGAAGAAGTGGCGCTCGCATTGAAAATCGAAGAAGGCGATCAAGAGGCAAAACAGCGTTTGGCAGAAGCCAACCTACGTTTGGTCGTTAGTATTGCCAAACGTTATGTGGGTCGAGGAATGCAATTCCTTGATTTGATCCAAGAAGGAAACATGGGCTTGATGAAAGCCGTTGAGAAATTCGACTACCGCAAAGGGTTCAAATTCTCGACGTATGCGACCTGGTGGATCCGTCAAGCGATCACCCGTGCGATCGCTGACCAAGCGCGAACCATTCGTATTCCTGTGCATATGGTGGAAACCATCAACAAATTGATCCGTATTCAACGGCAATTGCTGCAAGACTTAGGGCGCGAACCGACACCAGAAGAAATCGGCGCAGAAATGGATCTGCCGACGGAAAAAGTTCGTGAAATCTTGAAGATCGCTCAAGAACCTGTTTCATTAGAAACACCGATCGGTGAAGAAGACGATTCTCATCTAGGTGATTTTATTGAAGACCAAGATGCCACAAGTCCAGCAGAGCATGCGGCTTATGAGCTGTTGAAAGAGCAGCTAGAAGATGTACTGGATACGTTGACTGACCGTGAAGAAAACGTGCTGCGCTTGCGTTTCGGAATCGATGATGGTCGTACTCGGACATTAGAAGAGGTCGGCAAAGTCTTTGGGGTAACGAGAGAACGGATTCGTCAGATCGAAGCAAAAGCATTACGGAAACTACGCCATCCATCTCGTTCAAAACAATTGAAAGATTTCTTAGAATAATCAAGGTTTATCGACTTTCCAAAGGAACCCTTTGGAAAGTCTTTTTTATTCAGATTCTGTCCTCTCGACACAAGATTGGTAAAGAACTTAATAAAAACGTAACCAAGCAAGTGTTGGCTAATTGCCAAGAATGTGATAAATTTAATTTTGTGCATCTGCATCAAAACGTAACAAACAACGAAGTGTCAAAAAAGACCCATTATTTGCTGGTCTAAAAAAAGAAGCAGTAGGTACAGCAAGCGTCTGATGAAAGAGGCGACTGCTTCATAAAAGGAAATGCAAAAAACAAAAGGAGTCAGTTTGAATCAATGAAGAAGACATGTCCTGAATGTGGATTTCAAGCAATAGAAGAAACACCCGTTTGTCCCAATTGCGGGTTCCAATGGAACCAGGCAAAGGAGAATGAACTGGAACCAACATCTGACTCTTCCGTTACGCCAGAAGAGCCACAGAATAAAAATGATGATATTCGCTGGTCAGACTTTAAAAACGTCCCGATCGGAAAAATGGAGGAGCACTTAGGTGATCGGCCATCCTCAAATGAAGAAACGATCGACCTCGCGCAGCAAGGGACTTTTTCCGATGAGCAACATGTAACCCCCACATCAGCCTCTAAGAAAGAAGCTGAGGAAAAAACGGAAGTAGAAAGTTCTAGCACAACGCAAGAGCATGCGACATCAGCCAGTGAGGAAGCAAGTGAAACCGATGCATTAAGTACGGAGGAACAGCATGACGCTGATATTTTGGCTGCTTATATCCGCCAACACAAACTTGATGAAGAAGAAAAAGCCGCTGCTCTAGAAGCAGAAGCCGCCACTGATGATTTGTCTGCTACTGAAGAAGAAAGTCAGGAACAAGCCAGTGAGGAACCTCTACTGATAAGGGAAGATGAACCAGTGACGGATCCAGTCATTGAAGAAGCGAAGAAGCAGCCAGAACCAGTGATCGATCCAATTCCTGAGCCGATCACCGCAGCGGATGAAGCACCGAAAAAGGCGACTACTGAAGAAAAAACGTCGACGCCTAGCGAAAAAAAGAAGAGTCCTCGCAAAGCACTCTATATTACAGCGGCTTGTTTATTAGTGGCAGCTGGTGGCGGTTGGGCGTATTACTATCAACAGCAGCAACAAGAAACAGCCCGAGAAACGCAACTGGCGCAGGAAAACCGTACACTCGATCAAATTGAAAATGAGCTGAATGATTTTTATACAAATGATGAACGAGTGTTCATTAAAAACGACAAAACATCAGAACAGCTGACGGCTGTGACGAATCAGTTGGCAGAGTTTCAAGACCATGAACGGTACGATGCCTTGTCACAAGAAGCTGCGACGATCGCTGACAAACTAGCAACTTTGACCGAGATCAACAGCTATTTTAGCAGTCCTGCCGTTGTGGAAGATCAATTGGAAGAAGTCTCATTGAAAGAAGCGGCTGCCGTCACAATGGCGAAGCGTGAGAACGGGGATGCCTTTGATGAGTTGATCAATCAAGCCATCGACATGGGACAAAAAGAGTTCAGTGCGATCGAGGAAGTTCAAAATGCGGTGAAGAGCATGGTGGCTTTAAGTGGTGATGGTGAAGCACCTGCAAGTGTCACCCGTGAGAACTACAATGCCTTGATGAAAAAAGTCCAAGCTTTACCGATCGATTCATTGGTGCAAAGTCTCACTGCTGATCTGCGCAAAGTCGATACTGCGTTGACGAAGCGTGAAACCGCTACGCAAGAAGCAGCGGCACAACAACAAGCGGCCCAAGAAGCAGCACAAGCGGCGGCTTCTGAGAACAACGCTTCCGCTTCGAGCGGCGGTTCTACAAGCGCTGCGACGCCTGCACAAAGCACGTCTGAAGAAGAGTATGTGCTTTCGCCAAATACGCCAACAAATACCAATAATCAGCCAATTATTCCAGCCCGTCAAAGTGATTTGAATGATGTAAACAATAGCGCTTGGGTGTGGGCAGATGGTGTCCAAGAAAAAATCATTGCCACAGCGATTGCCCGTGGTTACGTGGTTGATGGTGGTTATACTTTTGAACGCGTGCGGATCGTCAACGGCGAAGGGTATTACAATTTTTATGCGACAAATGCCCAAGGCAGCTTGCTTAAAGGAACGGATGATTCAGCGTTCCCGCTATACTTATTTACGGTAAACGCCAAAACTGGCTATTTCAGAGGCAATGGGAACGATCACACCGTTCGCTAAGTCTCCTGAGTCACTAGAAAACTTTCAGAGTTATTACATGCACATGTGAAAAATACTTGTTTCCCCTCCCTGTTTTCGATATGATGAAAGATAATCGTTCAAACAGGGAGGGTTTTTTGTGCAGAAAATAGAAAGATATGATCGCTTTGAAGATGGGGTCATTGCTTGTGTACCAACGATTCTTGGGTACTTAGGGATTGGTTTTGCGATGGGGGTCGTAGGAAAAGGTGTTGGGTTGTCGATTCTTGAAATTATTTTAATGTCTATTATTGTCTATGCAGGCAGTGCTCAATTTATTATTTGTGCATTACTCGCGATTCAAGCACCTTTCATGACGATCGTCGCAACCGTCTTTTTAGTGAATTTACGACATTTCTTAATGAGCTTATCAGTGGCTTCCTATTTTAAAAAGACTCCTTTGCTTTCTGCTATTGGGATTGGGACGCTTTTGACTGATGAGTCCTATGGCGTTTTGACGACGGCACTGCAACAAGACAAACCAGTCACAGCGAAATGGACCCATGGGTTGAACGTGATGGCGTATTTGAGTTGGATCTTCGCAACCTTTTTGGGCGGACTATTAGGCTCGTTTATTCCAGATCCAGAAGCGTTAGGCTTAGATTTTGCCTTGGTAGCCATGTTTGTTGGTCTTTTTTTATTTCAAGTAGAGCGACCCCTCAAGAAGAAAACCCAGCAAACGCTCTTAGTACTCGGGGCAGTTGTGGGGACATTGATTTTATTTATGCGTTTTTCTACTGCTGAGATCGCGGTAATTGCTGCGACATTGGCAGGATGTTTGGTTGGGACGGTGACACATCATGACTAATTTTGTTATACTAATGCTAGCATGTGGGTTGGTTACTTGGATTCCGCGGATCGTTCCTTTTTTATTTTCTAAAAAGCTCGTATTTCCGAAACCTTTCACCATCTTTTTGAGTTACTTGCCGTTGTGTATTTTGGCGGCATTGTTGGTTCAAAATTTGCTGATCTTTCGAGAAGGGCAATTTCCCATCTTGAAAGTCAAAGAAACTATTGCCTGTATCCCAGCATTGTTGGTGGGGTATTATACAAAAGATTTGATGAAGATCGTTATCACAGGCGTTATTGCTATGGCACTGCTGCGTTTCTTTTTCTAGCAACGGGCAGTTTTTATGAAGAAGGAGAGAATAGATGAAAGACTTATTAGCATCCGTATTTAGCGGATTGATCATTGATGAAAATGAACAGAATTATTTTGTTCAAAAAGGCGGGGTTACCTTCCGACTAGCCAAGGAAGAAGGCGAACATCATTTAGGTGAAGCCGTCGAAGGGTTTGGCTATCAAAACCAAAAGCAAGAAAATGTACTCACTACGAATATTCCGAAAAGCCGCAAAGGGCATTATGCCTTTGGTACAGTCACAGGAAGCCGTCGCGACTTAGGCGTTTTCGTCGATATCGGTTTAAAAGACAAGGACATGGTGGTTTCATTAGATGAATTGCCAACAATGCGGGAACTTTGGCCCAAAAAAGGCGATCGTTTGATGGTCAGCTTGCGCGTCGACGACAAAGAGCGTATATGGGCTTCGTTAGCAGATGAGAAAATCTTCAAGGCACTGAGTAAGAATGGTACGGAACAGATGAAGAATCAAGATGTTACAGGTACCGTGTATCGCTTAAAACTAGCGGGAACCTACTTATTGACGGATGATTTTTATATTGGCTTCGTCCACCCATCAGAGCGCTATCAAGAGCCGCGTCTTGGGGAAGTTGTCAAAGGACGAGTGATTGGGGTTCGTCCAGATGGGGTCTTGAACCTTTCGTTGAAACCAAGAGCTCACGAGGCGATTTCAAATGATGCCGCCATGGTCCTAACCTTTTTAGAACGAGCACCAGAAAATAAAATTCCTTTTACCGATAAATCAGCACCAGAAGAGATTTTACAAACGTTTGGTATTAGTAAAGGACAATTTAAACGGGCGTTAGGAACCTTGATGAAACAGCGTTTGATTGAGCAAAAAGATGGCTTTACGATTCTTGTTAAAAAACCTAATTGAGAATACTTGTTTCTTTCGCTGTTCTAATTTATAATGATTACAATGTTTGTCTTGGGTGATTCTCACTCAAATTAGAATCGTTATAAATTAGCGGCATACGGAGGCAACTATGAACACAACAGCAGCGTTAAAAAAGACCAAGAAACAATTGCACGAGTCGGGGTTCAAATTAACTCCTCAGCGAGAAGCGACGTTGTTGGTCTTATTAGAAAATGAGAAAGATCATTTATCCGCCGAAGAGATTTTCTTCTTTGTGCGCAAAAAAAATTCTGAGATTGGCTTAGCAACCGTCTATCGAACATTGGAGATTTTGACGGATTTGAAAATCGTCGATAAAGTCAGTTTTAATGACGGTGTCGCTCGTTATGACCTACGTAAAGAAGGCGCCAAACATTTCCATCATCACTTGTTGTGTTTGGAATGCGGCAATATCGAAGAGGTTGAAGAGGATCTGTTGGGCACAGTCGAAGAGATCGTCGAACAAAAGTACCATTTTTTAGTAAAGGATCATCGGTTGACATTTCATGGTGTCTGCCAAAAATGCCAAAACAAAGCCTAGTGTCTGTAGCTGGGTAATTTGAAAAAAATTTGTTATCACCCGAATGATAGTCAGATGGTTTCAATAGGAAGAGTGCCCTTTTTTCCAATTTGAAAGAAACCAAAAATTCTGCTATGATTCGGGTGTTTCCTTGGGCAAAAGATACGGTAGATGCCTCTTTTTTTGTTGGCAAGCTACTATCTAAACGAGCCAGAATTTGATATGATAAAAAAGCTGAAAGTAGAGGAAGCCCCATGAACGAACAAATTATTGATTATCTTCATTATTTGACCATTGAGCGCGGGCTATCCCAAAATACCCGTGCCAGCTACCAGCGGGATCTGCAACAGTATCTTGCGTTTTTACAAAAAAAACAAGTGACGCAGTGGCAACAGATCGACCGAGTGATCGTTTTGTCTTTTTTGCAAAGTTTGCAAGAGGCGGGAAAATCCTCGGCAACCGTGATTCGGATGGTTTCCAGTTTGCGAAGATTCCATCAATATTTGCGTCAAGAACGGTTGACAGATCATGATCCGATGCAGCATATTGATTCGCCGAAAAAACAGCAGAAGCTACCTGACACTTTGAGTTTGCAGGAAGTGGAGCGCTTGATCGAAACACCAGATACTCGAGCGGTGTTGGGCATTCGCGATCGAGCGATTTTGGAAGTGATGTATGCGACAGGTTTGCGCGTCAGCGAGTTGATCGGTTTGAAATTGAATGATTTGCATTTAAGTATGGGCTTGTTGCAAACAACCGGGAAAGGCGACAAAGAACGGATCGTCCCATTAGGGGATCTAGCGATTCAATGGATCGAAACGTATCTCAGCGATGCACGTCCGTATTTGACGAGAAAAACACCGGATGAAAGCCACCTGTTTGTAAACAACCATGGCAGGCAGCTGTCTCGTCAAGGAATCTGGAAAAATTTAAAAGCCTTGGTTCGACAAGCTGGGATCACCAAAAATGTGACTCCCCATACGTTGCGCCATAGTTTTGCGACTCATCTATTAGAAAACGGCGCAGATCTGCGAACGGTTCAAGAGCTGTTAGGACACGCAGATATCTCGACCACTCAGATTTACACGCATATAACGAAGAAACGGATGACGGAAGTGTACAAGCAGCACTTTCCGCGCGCCTAGAAATAGAGGATGGAATGGAAGAAATCAAAATAAAATTAGCTGTCTTTGAAGGACCGTTGGATTTGCTGCTTCATTTGATCAAAAAACTGGAAATCGATGTTTATGACATTCCAGTTGCAACCATCACCGAACAATACATGCAGTATATCCATGCCATGAAAATTTTAGAATTAGAAGTCGCTGGTGAATATTTAGTCATGGCGGCAACTCTGATGGCGATCAAAAGTCAGATGCTGTTACCGAAACAAGAGCTGATTGCTGAAGTGGAAGAGTACGAAGAAGATCCACGGGATATGCTGGTGGCACAGCTGCTAGAATACCGCAAATTTAAGTATGCAGCCGAGCAGCTTTCCGAAAAAGCGGAAGAGCGAAGTTTGTATTATACGAAAGATCCGATGGATGTCGATGAATACAAAGAGGAAGAAGATCAGTTAAGAGCCAATCAATTCAATACGATCGATCTCTTTTTGGCTTTTCAAAAAATGATCGAGAAAAAGAAAAATCGCCAAGTACTAGAAACCAAAATTTCTCCTGATGAAAGCACCATCGATGAAAAGATGGCGGCGATTCAGCTGGAGATGCAACATGTCAGTGCTAAAAAAGGCCGCAGCTTTGATTCGTTTTTTACGACCTACAATAAAACAGAAGTTGTGGTAACGTTTATGGCACTATTAGAATTAATGAAAAAAGGAACGATTCGAGTAGAGCAAACAGACAATTATGCGTCGATTCTGCTCTATCCAACAGGTAAAGAAGATGAGTAAATATAGTGAATTAGAAGCGATCTTATTCGTCGTCGGTGATGAGGGGATCGGACTTGAAGAATTGAGTTACTTAGTCAAAAGCAATACTGCCAGTGTCTATCAGCATTTGCAGGAACTAAATCAGCAATATGAAGAAAATGAACATACTGCGTTGCATATTCTTGAAGTGGGCAATCATTTTATTTTGACCACCAAGAAACAATTTGCCCCTTTATTGAAGAAATATGCTGAATCACCGATGGGCAGCTCGTTGTCGCAGGCCGCTTTAGAAACGTTGTCGATCATTGCTTACAAGCAGCCGATCACTCGGATGGAAGTAGAAGAGATTCGAGGCGTCCAATCTAGCGGATCGGTTCAAAAATTGGTGGCAAAACGACTGATTGAAGAAAAAGGCCGCGTTGACGGACCAGGACGAGCGATCCTATATGGTACGACGGAATACTTTATGGATTATTTTGGCTTAAAAAGTTTGGCTGAATTACCCGATATCCAATCCATGGAAGATGAACTTGAAGAAGATGCACCGTTTGATCTTTTTTACGACCGCTACAAACAAGCAGAAACAGAAGGAGAATGAAGATGGAACGTTTGCAAAAAGTGATTGCCCATGCTGGCATCACCTCAAGAAGAAAAGCTGAAGGATTGATAACCGAAGGCCGAGTGCGTGTCAACGGGCAAGTGATCAAAGAATTAGGGGTCCAAGTTAGCTCAAAAGATGTTGTTGAAGTCGATGGTGTACCAATCGAACAAGAACAACACGTCTATTATCTATTCTACAAACCTCGTGGTGTGATCTCAGCTGTAACGGATGATAAAAAGCGCAAAGTCGTTTTGGATTATTTTGCTGAAGTTCCTGAACGGGTGTATCCCGTCGGGCGCTTGGACTATGATACCTCTGGTTTGTTATTGCTGACAAATGATGGGGAATTGTCACAGACACTGATGCATCCGAAACACGAAGTCGACAAAGTGTACGTTGCCAAAGTCAAAGGGATTGCGGATAAAAAGCAGCTGCTCCCATTGACAAAAGGGATTCGGATCGAAGGCCGTAAGACGGCACCTGCTCGCTTTGAGATCTTGTCGACAGACCAAACGACGCAATCTAGTATTGTGCAATTGACGATCCACGAAGGACGCAACCATCAAGTCAAAAATATGTTAAAAGCAGTTGGTTTGCCTGTGCAAAAATTAAAACGGGAAAATTATGGTCCGTTAGATTTGAAAGGTCTTCGTCCAGGGGAATACCGAGAGCTGACGAAGAAGGAAGTCAGCCAGCTGAAAAACAGTGCAAAATAATTGAAAAGTATCTGAAAACGTAACTATTGTTAATTTTTAGATTTTGTGTATAATAGAACATGTAATAAATAGAATAAAGGTTCGTCTTCAGGGGCAGGGTGCAATTCCCGACCGGTGGTTATAGTCCACGACCTATTTCTTCGGAAATAGCTGAATCGGTGAAATTCCGATACCGACAGTACAGTCTGGATAAAGAAGATAGAGCGTATTTGATTTGCTTATGGCTATTTCGAATGCCCTCTTTTTTCCCTGTGGAAAAAAGAGGGCATTTTTTGTCTGGCGCCGACAAGAAAGCCGAGGAAATTTAATAGGTTCGTTTGAAGAGGAATCCTGAACTTAGGAGGATTTATACTGATGAACAACAAAACAAGAAAAATGGTGACAATCGCCATGTGTGCTGCTATGGGAACAATTTTGCAATTTATCGCTTTTCCGATTTTCCCAGCATTCAGCTTTTTAAAGATCGATTTTAGTGATATTCCCGTGATGATCATGATGTTTTTATTTGGTCCTTGGAGTGGGGTATTGACTGCTTTCATTCGTTCGGTGCTGCATTTGTTCTTATCTGGTTTTTCACCTGCTGATATGGTGGGGGATACGGCAAGCTTTTTAGCATCATGTGCCTTTACTTTGCCAATGTACTACTTTTTCCGCAAAGGTATTCACACCAAAAACAAAATGGTTGGTGTCATCAGCGGTATCTTGTCGGTAACGATTTTTATGAGTGTGGCGAACCTATTTGTGATCACACCGCTTTACCTGCGCTTTTTCGGGGTCACAGCCGATCAATTTTTAGGAATGTCTTTGCCGCAATATGTGGCGATCGGGATCTTACCTTTCAATTTGGTCAAAGGCGCAATCGTCAGTGCCGTCTTTTTAGCACTTCACGCCAAACTGCTGCCATGGTTGGCTCGTAAGCAGCCCCATCATTCTGCTATAGGAAAATAAAAAAATGAGCCGACTTGCTGTTGCAGACGAAAGGTCTGTCAATGGCAAGTCGGCTTTTTTTATTTTTCCATGATAATCGCACGGGTAGGGCATTTGCGATAAGCAGTTTTGACTTTTTCTTGTTGGTCTTCTATGATAAACTGTTGCCGAGCATTCGGTTCTTGGGCAAATAAAACGATCCCGTCTTCATCATAATCGAAGATCTCGGGGGCATAGATCGCACATAGGCCACAAGCAATGCAGCGCTCAGGAATAATTTTACAGCGTTGTGACATTTTTTAGTCCTTTCTGGAGGGGAAATATGGATTCTTTTATTTTAGCGCTGTTTTCTGATACTGACAAGCTGCGCCCATCAACACTTTATCAAATTCTCATTGGTAAGCGTACTAGCTCTGTCTTGAGTTATGCCTTTTTTTATGATCGCTTAGGTCTCTTTCAATCGTTGCCCCAGTTGAATGAGAAAGCGTATCAACAGACGCTCGCTAACTTGATCCAACGAGGGGCTCTAAGTCGAGATTCAGATGGTCTGCTGCTCAAAACGACCGCTAGAAACAGCCAGCAGCCAGGTGAACGATTGTTGCGTTATGCGAATTACTTTCGTTATGGACGAACGACGGAGGAGGCTTGGCGTTTTGTTCGGCTGCTGGTTCAAGCAGCTGCGTATCAAGGCGTGACCAATCAGTATATTCCCGTTGAAAACACGCCACTCTATACAGAACCTGTCCGTCAGCTGATCCGTCACAATCCTGACATCAAAAAGTGCCTGTATCAAGAGCTATCAGCAATTTTTGACCAGCTTCCCGCAGAAATGGCAGATTTTTTAGCGGGCACCTTATCTGGTCCAGATATTCTAGGGCAGGCGTTTTTTCAGCTTTTACCAGAAAATGTTCAAAGTAAGCCTTGGGACACTCTTTATGTAGGAGCTTCGATCCATCAATTTTTAACCTTGATCGAAAAAACGCCCCAGACGATCCTGTTTCGAGGATTGTCGCCTTTTCTGAAGAGAAATTTAAACCAAAGCATGGTGGAAAGCCGAGCATTGTTTTTGCGAGGCGATTCTGTCGAGCAGATTATGGAAAAAAGAAGGATCAAACGAGGAACTGTTAATGATCATTTGATTGAGTGGGCATTGCTTGATCCCACGTTTCCTTTTCAGCGCTTTGATACAGCGTTGTTGAAAAAGCTGCCAGAAGCTTCTTGGAAAAATAGCTATCAAGAATTACAGGCACTTCTTAAGACTGATTTTTTGACGATTCGTTTGTTACAGATTGCTCAGAAGCGGGGGATTCGATGTTAGAAGATGCACTGAATCAGTATTTTGGGTTCAAAACATTCCGCCAAGGACAAAAAGAAGTCATCGAAAGTGTTTTAGCACAGCAAGATACGTTAGCGATTCTGCCTACTGGGAATGGCAAAAGTCTGTGCTATCAGCTGCCAGGGTACCTAGTAGACGGGATCGTGATCATTATCTCGCCGTTAGTCTCTTTGATGGAAGATCAAGTCTACGGCTTACAAAAGCAAGGGGAAAAACGCGCGATTGCGTTTAATAGTCAATTGGACCTTGCCGATCGCCAGTATGTGATGCAGCATTTGCAGAAGTACAAGTTTTTGTTTTTAAGTCCAGAAATGATCGTACAAGAAGCTGTTTTGCATCAATTGGAACAGGTTAAGATCGCCATGCTCGTGGTGGATGAAGCCCATTGTGTTTCGCAATGGGGCATTGATTTTCGACCAGAGTACTTGCAGCTTGGTGAAGTAAAGAAACGCTTGAAGGCACCCGTCACATTAGCCTTGACGGCTACTGCAACAGCACAAGTGGAAGCAGACATACGGCAAGTATTATTAGCAAAGAACGCCAATGTCTACCGTTATTCGATGAACCGCAGCAATATCGGCTTGTTCGTAGAGCAAACGACAGACAAAGATGCGGCATTAGCAGACTATCTCAGCCGCTTAGGCGGGGCTGGGATCATCTACTGTTCCACAAGAAGCAAAGTCGAAGAAGTCTATAACAAACTGCGTCAGCGCTATTTGGTAGGCTATTATCATGGTGGTCTCGCTAGTGATCAAAGAAAAACGTTGCAGCAGCAGTTTTCTCAGAATAAATTAAAATTACTCGTTGCTACCAATGCCTTTGGGATGGGGATCAATAAGGAAGATATTCGCTTTGTGATCCATTATGATCTACCTGATTCGTTAGAGAATTACAGTCAAGAAATCGGGCGAGCTGGTCGTGATGGCAAACAAAGCAATGCGATTTTGCTTTATCAGGAACATGATGAGCAGATCCATTACTTCTTTCAGCGAGAAAATAAAGAAGAACGCCTTGCTTTAGAACGAATGGTTCAGGAGAAGAGGAAAGAACCCTTGACACCGTTGCAAGAAAAGTGGCAGCAAAAAATGAAAGAGTTGGGGACTTCCTTTTGGCTGGAAACATTAAAACGCAATGAACAGCAAAAACAAGAACAATTACAGAAAATGTTGGCTTATATTCATTTTACAGGTTGTCGCCGACAATTTTTACTGGCGCATTTCGGGGAGGAAGCCCAGGAGAATCCTTATTGTTGCGACAATGACGGGATCGAAATAGCGGGTGAAGAACAGCTGCCCGAGAAAAAGGAAGCCCATCATTGGCAGGAACGTTTAATAAAAATTTTTAAAGATATAAATTGAATCGTATTTTGTAGGACAGTTTTTATTTACCTATGGTATAATACATCGGAAGGAAACTAGGAGGGAATACGAGTGAGCAAGAAAGACAATGACTACAATTCAGAAAATCAAGAACCGTGGGAACAACCAATCTATGATACAGAATACGATGATTCTGCATCAAGATCCCAACAAAGAAAACAAAAGCGTGGGAATTCACTCTTTTTGACGATCGTTTTAGTTTTGCTTTTCTTGATCGTGGCAATTCCGGTTGGTGCCGGTATTTGGGTATTGAACCATAACAATGATGCCCCAACCACAGCAAGTTCGAGCAGTACTGTAGAAAGTACGACAGAGTCTTCAACAACCGAATCATCAACGACGGAATCATCCACTACGGAATCGACAAGTGAAACGAGTTCGTCAACAAGTGAATCAAGTTCTTCATCAAGTAGCAGTAGTTCTGCACCAGCTTCAACGACGCCATCAAGTAGTGAACCGGCGCAACAAGAAAACAATGCGGGACAAGAGAATACGCAAACTGATCAAGGTCAAGGCGCAACTGGTACCGAGGAATACACGACAGTCCAAGCTGGCGAAGGTCCTGAACAAGTGGCAGCCCGTACAGGCATCTCAGTTGAAACCCTATATCAATTAAATGGGATTGATCCAAACAACTACATGCTTTACCCTGGCGACACCTTACGAATTAAATAAAAAACCGCTTTGGCGGTTTTTTTTCTTGAAAGAAAGAAGCCAAGGTGGGCGATAAGCAGAAACGATGAAGGAATACACATCGTTGGGAAACGAGGAGTAAGAAAAATGAAAAAAATCAACATCGCTATTGATGGTCCTGCGTCATCTGGGAAAAGTACAGTGGCAAAAATCATCGCGAATGACCTGGGATTTATTTATACGGATACTGGTGCCATGTATCGAAGCATCACGTATTTAGCTTTAAAAACGGGCTGTTCACTTGAAGATGAAGCGGCGATCGCTGCTTTGATCGATCAATACCCCATCACTTTTGAACCGACTGAACACGGTCAAGAGGTCTTTGCAGGAGGAGAGCAAGTCACAGAAGCGATCCGTCAGCCAGAAGTAACCAACGCAGTTTCGAAGGTGTCGGCATACCCTGCGATCCGCGAAAAACTCGTCCAACAACAGCAGATGATCGCTAAAGATGGCGGTGTCGTGATGGATGGCCGCGATATTGGTACGGCGGTTTTACCACAAGCAGAAGTCAAGATTTTTCTGGTAGCAAGTGTGGAAGAACGCGCACAGCGCCGTTTTAAAGAAAATCAGCAAAAAGGGATCAAAACCGATTATGAGACGTTGAAAGAAGAGATCCAGCAAAGAGATTATCTGGATTCTCACAGAGAAGTCTCCCCTTTGAAACAAGCGGAGGATGCGGTTCGAATCGATACGTCTGGTTTAACGATCGAGCAAGTCGTCGAAGCAATCAAAAAAACCATCAAAGAAAAAATTGATTAACAAAAACAATGGGTGTTCCCCATTGTTTTTTTATTTTTCGAAACCAAAAGATGAAAGTGAGTAAGAAAACAGAGGTGAAAAGACTTTTTTAACGAAAAAACCGTAGTTTTTTAGGAAAATAAGAGAAATCGCTTTATTTTTTTTTCATTCTATTTTAAACTAAAAGATGTAGTGCAATTATTGCAGAATTGTTGGTTAGGAGGACATGAGAGATGACAGAATTTGAAAATAATCAGGTTGAGAGTGGAAATGAATCAATGGAAGCCGCTTTAGACAATTTCCAAGAAGTAAAAGTTGGAGATATCGTTAAAGGTGAGGTATTGGCCATTGAGGATAAACAAGCGATCGTAGGGATCGAAGGCGCCGGCGTTGAAGGCGTTGTTCCTGCAAAAGAATTATCAACTTTACCTGTTGAAGACATCAACGAAGCAGTCAAAGTTGGGGATGTCTTAGAATTGGTTGTGATTTCAGCAATTGGTAAAGACAAAGAAAACGGCAGCTATCTCCTTTCTAAACGTCGCTTAGACGCGAAAAAAGTTTGGGAAGATATCGAAAAAGATTTCCAAGAAGGAAAAATCATTGAAGCACCAGTCACCAACGTCGTTAAGGGCGGGTTAGTGGTTGATGTAGGTGTTCGTGGGTTTGTCCCAGCATCAATGGTCGAAGACCATTTTGTTGCGGATTTCGAAGATTACAAAGGGAAAACATTGACCTTCAAAATCGTTGAGATCGAGCCTTCAGAAAACCGTTTGATCCTTTCTCATAAAGCAGTTGTCGAAGCAGAAAAAGCAAAACAAAAAGAAGCTTTATTAGCTGATTTATATGAAGGACAAGAAGTAGAAGGAAAAGTAGCGCGTTTGACCGACTTTGGTGCCTTCGTAGACCTTGGCGGCATCGATGGACTTGTCCATGTCTCTGAAATTTCTCATGGACATGTTGGCAAACCGAGTGACGTTTTATCTGTTGGCGATACCGTCAATGTGCGTATCTTATCTGTTGATGCAGACAAAGAACGTGTGTCACTTTCGATCAAAGACACATTGCCTGGACCGTGGACCAATATTGAAGAGCAAGCGGCTGTTGGCAGTGTCTTGACAGGGACTGTTAAACGCTTGACAAGCTTCGGTGCGTTTGTGGAAGTCTTCCCAGGTGTTGAAGGGCTGATCCATATTTCACAAATCTCCCATAAACACATTGCGACACCACATGAAGTCTTACAAGAAGGTGATGAAGTGCAAGTGAAAGTGCTTGAAGTGAACCCTTCAGAACACCGAATCGCATTAAGTATCAAAGCATTAGAAAAAGCCGAAAACACCAATGAAACACAAGAGGTTTCAGAGGACGACTATCAATTGCCAGAAGAATCAACTGGTTTTACTATGGGTGATATCTTAGGTGATGCCTTAAAAGACAGCGACGAAGAGTAATTGTATGCCATCAGCTTATAACGATTCGATGTTTGAATTTGTTATAAGCTGGTTTTTTGTTTGCCAGGAAAGCTTGCAACTTTCCATGGCTTTAGGTAAACTAAGTAAGATTGAATACAAGAAGCAGCGTACAAGGACTGCTTTTTTAAATGGAGGGTAAAAAATGTCAAATCCAACAATAGCGATCGTTGGACGTCCGAATGTGGGGAAATCGACCATTTTCAACCGGATAGCTGGAGAACGAATTTCGATCGTTGAGGATACTCCAGGAGTGACCAGAGATCGTATTTATGCCACTGGTGAATGGCTAGGCCGTGAGTTTAGCGTGATCGATACAGGTGGGATCGATTTAAGTGATGAGCCGTTTATGGATCAAATCAAGCATCAAGCAGAAATCGCCATCGATGAAGCAGATGTCATTGTTTTTATTACGAGTGCTCGTGAAGGAGTAACCGATGCTGATGAGCTTGTGGCTCGTTTGCTGTACAAAAGCAACAAACCCGTGATTTTAGCCGTCAACAAAGTTGATAATCCCGAGATGCGTACCGACATCTATGAATTTTATGGTTTGGGTCTAGGCGATCCATACCCAATCTCAGGAAGTCATGGATTAGGGATCGGGGATGTTCTTGATGAAGCAGTCAAACACTTCACCAATGAAGCAGAAGAAGAAGATGATTCCATCATCAAGTTTAGTTTGATTGGTCGACCAAATGTCGGTAAATCCTCTTTGATCAATGCAATTCTAGGGGAAGAGCGAGTGATCGTTTCTGATATTGAAGGAACGACTCGTGATGCGATCGATACCCATTTTACCAGCGAAAGCGGTCAAGAGTTTACCATGATCGATACCGCCGGGATGCGTAAAAAAGGGAAGGTCTACGAGTCTACTGAAAAATACAGTGTGATGCGGGCGATGCGGGCCATTGAACGCTCAGACGTCGTCTTGATGGTCTTGAACGCCGAAGAAGGGATTCGCGAGCAAGACAAACGGATCGCTGGCTATGCCCATGAAGCAGGCCGTGGAATCATTATTGTTGTCAATAAATGGGATACATTGAAAAAAGAAACGAATACGATGCGTGATTTTGAAGAAGAAATCAGAGACGAATTCCAATATTTGGATTACGCGCCAATCATTTTTGTTTCCGCAGTGACGAAACAGCGCTTGAATAAGCTGCCGCAATTGATTGAAGAAGTCAGCATGAATCAAAACATGCGTATTCCATCTGCGTTGTTGAATGACGTCATTATGGACGCTGTGGCGATCAACCCAACCCCAACAGACAAAGGCAAACGTTTGAAGATTTTTTATGCGACGCAAGTAGCTGTCAAACCGCCAACTTTTGTTATTTTTGTCAACGAAGAAGAACTGATGCATTTCTCTTATGCACGTTTCTTAGAAAATCAAATCCGCAAGGCATTCACTTTTGAAGGAACGCCGATTCGGATCATTCCTCGCAGAAGAAAATAGAGATTTTATCATACTTTGTTTCTTTTTACAAAGAAATCTATCCTTTTCTAGAAAAATGGGAAAAAACCAAAAAAAACCCCCCTAAAAACGTTAAAATCCTTGATATTACAAGGTTCTTATGATAACGTTATATCAGAATATTGATGGTAATCAATATTTGACAAAAACCTTGGACCACTCAAGATTTTTGTTGATGCATGACATCAAAAAAAATATCAGGAGGTGAAACCATCCATGGCAAATAAAGCAGAATTAATCGAAAAAGTTGCAGCAGCTACTGACTTAACTAAGAAAGACGCAACTGCAGCAGTAGACGCTGTATTCTCAACAATTCAAGACGCTTTAGCTAACGGTGAAAAAGTTCAATTGATCGGCTTTGGTAACTTTGAAGTTCGTTCTCGTGCAGAACGCAAAGGACGCAACCCACAAACTGGTGAAGAAATCAAGATCCCTGCTAGCAAAGTACCTGCATTCAAACCAGGTAAAGCTCTTAAAGACGCAGTGAAATAATTGAGTCTTGTAGAAACCCTTGAGTAATCAAGGGTTTTTTCTTTTGTCTAACTAGGAACTGCCACTATGCAGGCGGATCGAATGGGAAAAGAAATGGTTATTATTGTCAGAAAATTCAAAAATATTTTTTGTTTTTCTTTTGCTCTAAAAAAAACAAGGGTTGCGGGCACACTTTAATTCTCAAGCAAGAATAATGGTGATTTAAAAGTCATTTTTATCAAAAGAAGCAAGCGATTAAATGACATCTAATGTGAGGAAGGGTTCCTTGGAATTGTCATTATTGAAAAAAAATTCAGAAAATTCGTTGACAAGTGTTTTTGCAAAGGGTATATTGGTAAACAATTACAAGAACGTTACTATTTCTAATGAAGGAGCCATTTTCTATGCGCAATTTTAATCAATATTTATTAGTCATTATTATTGATACCAGGACTTAGAACACGGAAGCAAAAATTATCCGTTTGTTTGAGTCCTATTTGCGTAAGTAAAATGGGATTCTGGCAAAGCATCCCAGTTTTTTATAACCGGGATGCTTTTTTTTATTCCAAAATGCAGGAGATGATGAGTGTGAGAAGTGATCAGATTAAAAAAGGGATCGATGCAGCGCCAGCTAGGAGTCTGCTCTATGCCACAGGACAAGTAAAAAATATCCATGACATGAACAAGCCATTTATTGCGATATGTAATTCCTATATCGATATTGTGCCTGGACATGTGCATTTACGGGAGTTAGCAGATATCGCTAAGGAAGCGATTCGTGAAGCTGGCGGCATCCCTTTTGAGTTCAATACGATCGGTGTGGATGATGGCATTGCGATGGGCCATATTGGCATGCGTTATTCGCTACCCAGCCGAGAATTGATCGCTGATTCCGCAGAAACCGTGATCAATGCTCACTGGTTTGACGGCGTATTTTATATCCCGAATTGCGACAAGATCACTCCTGGCATGATTTTAGCAGCGATGCGGACGAACGTACCGGGGATCTTTTGTTCTGGGGGTCCGATGAAAGCCGGTATTGATCCACGGGGCCACCAGATAACCTTGTCTTCCATGTTTGAAGCCGTGGGGACTTACAAGACTGGCAACATGACGAAAGAAGACTTTGAATTTATGGAGCAAAATGCCTGTCCGACTTGCGGTTCCTGTGCAGGGATGTTTACTGCCAATTCAATGAACTGTCTTTTAGAGATCTTAGGATTGGCAATGCCAGGCAATGGTACGATTCTTGCCGTATCTGAAGAACGACGAGAACTAGTTAGACAAGCCGCCTTTAAGTTGATGGATCTTGTTGAAAAACAAGTGAAACCTCGAGATATCGTGACCAAAGAAGCTATTGATGATGCCTTCGCTTTAGACATGGCGATGGGGGGTTCCACCAACACAGTGCTGCATACCTTAGCGATCGCCAATGAAGCTGAGATCGACTATGACTTAAGACGGGTCAATGAAATCGCTAAAAGAGTGCCTTATCTCTCAAAAATCGCGCCATCATCAGCCTATTCGATGCACGATGTTCATGAAGCTGGCGGCGTTTCCGCAATCATAAGGGAGCTTTGTGATATCGAGGGAGCGATTCATCCTGATCGACCGACTGTCACAGGCAAGACGTTACGAGAAAATGTCGCTGAAGCGAAGATCCACAACGAAGAAGTTATTCATCCCAAAGAAAACCCGTATAGTCCTGTGGGTGGTCTATCGATCTTGTACGGTAATATCGCCCCAGAAGGTAGTGTTATCAAGGTCGGTGGAGTCGATCCAAGTGTCCAAGTGTTCAAAGGCAAAGCGATCTGTTTTGATTCACATGATGAAGCAGTTGCTGCCATCGACAATCATACCGTACAAAAAGGACATGTTGTAGTGATCCGCTATGAGGGACCAAAAGGAGGACCAGGTATGCCAGAAATGTTGGCGCCTACCTCAAGCATCGTTGGACGTGGGTTAGGCAAAGATGTCGCCTTGATTACAGACGGCCGCTTTTCAGGAGCGACGCGGGGGATCGCAGTTGGACATATTTCTCCGGAAGCTGCAGCCGGTGGTCCATTAGGACTAGTCAACGATGGCGATGAGATCATTATTGATTTGCCAAATCGAACGCTAAATCTGCAAGTTTCAGAAGAAGAGCTTGCCAAGCGTGCGCAAGAACGACCGAAGTTTCGTTCAAAAGTGAAAAAAGGATGGCTTGCACGTTATACCGCTTTAGTGACCTCTGCCAATACGGGCGGGATTATGCGAGTACCTGATGAGGAGGAGTAGCAATGGAAAATATCGAGTATCAAGCATCGCATCTAAGGACTGGCGCACAAGTATTAGTGGACAGCTTACAAGAGCAAGGCGTCGAAATGATCTTTGGCTATCCGGGCGGCGCCGTCCTGCCGTTATATGATCAATTATATGATGCAGCGATTCCGAATATTTTGACGCGTCACGAGCAAGGCGCGATCCACGCCGCTGAAGGCTATGCCAAAGCTACTGGCAATGTTGGGGTCGTTTTAGTGACGAGCGGACCAGGTGCTACAAATGTCGTCACGGGCATTGCCGATGCTATGAGTGATTCCGTACCATTGGTAGTTATCACGGGACAAGTGGCGGTACCAGGAATTGGCAAAGATGCCTTCCAAGAGGCGGATATTCTGGGTATCACGTTGCCGATCACGAAGCACAACTACCAAGTCCGCTGTGTCGATGAGCTGCCAAAAGTGATCGCTGAAGCCTTCCATATCGCTTCCACAGGGCGAAAAGGACCGGTTGTCATCGACCTTCCGAAAGATATTACATTACAAGAAACCGCTGAAACCTGCTCATTGCCGATCACAAGGAAAAGTTATCAGCCGACGGCAGAGCCATCCCGTCTGCAAATCGAAAAACTGATGCAAGTCTTGGAAAAAGCTCAGCGACCAGTGGTACTGGCGGGTGCAGGCGTGATCGCTGCTGAAGCTGCAGCTGAACTAAATGCATTTATTGCCAAGTACAAGTTGCCGACAGTGACAACGTTGCTTGGCTTAGGCTTACTGCCAAGTGATCATCAATTTTTCTTAGGCATGGGCGGTATGCATGGCACCTATGCGGCGAACATGGCTTTATCAGAAGCCGATTTGATTATCAATATCGGCTCTCGCTTCGATGATCGCCTAGCAACGGCCGGCAGTCAGTTCGGCAAGCAGGCGATCGTTGCTCATATCGATATTGACCCAGTGGAGATCGGCAAGATCGTAACGACAAAGATCCCAATCGTCGGCGATGCCAAGGCTGCTTTGCAGCAAATGCTGCGGTACCCACCAACAAGAGGAACCTGGACGACTTGGTTGGATCTATGCCAAAAACGGAAAAAGGAAAAACCTTATCGCTATGATCGCACTCAGACACAAGAAATCAAACCACAAAAAGTCATCGAAGAAGTAGGGCGTTTGACCAAAGGAGAGGCTTACGTCATCACCGATGTTGGTCAGCATCAAATGTGGGTCGCGCAGTATTATCCTTTTCGCTTTCCCAAACAATTGATTACCAGTGGCGGACTAGGGACGATGGGCTATGGCATCCCTGCAGGAATCGGCGTTCAATTTGCTCATCCAGAAAAAATGGTCGTGGTGTTCGTTGGCGATGGTGGATTTCAAATGACGAACCAAGAATTTGCGATTTTGAATGAGTATGGCTTGAATGTCAAATTTGTGTTATTGAACAACTGCTCTTTAGGAATGGTTCGCCAATGGCAAGAAACATTCCATGGCAAGCGGCGCTCTGCCTCCGTTTTTGCGCAGCAGCCTGATTTTGTCAAACTGGCACAGGCTTATGGCATTGAAGGCTGTCGGATCGATGACCCAGAGCAACTGGTTGATCAATTGGCAGCAGCTTTTTCTCAAGCAGGGCCGCAGCTGATCGAAGTAATGGTCTCGCCATCTGAGCATGTGCTGCCGATGATCCCACCGGGGAAAGCCAATCATGAAATGATGGGGGTCTAAGGGGATGAAACGGGTATTAGCAGCAATCGTCCATAATGAAGCAGGTGTTTTGAGCCGTATCACGAGTGTCTTGAACCGTCGTCAAGTCAATATCGAGAGTATCTCTGTCGGTACGACAGAACGACCAGAGTTTTCACATATGACGATCATTGTCAACGTGAACGATTTGGCAGAAACAGAACAAGTGACTAAGCATCTGAACAAGCAGATCGATGTCTTGAAGGTTTCTGATATTACAGAAGTTCCTCATATCGAACGGGAGCTGGTGCTGATCAAAGTCAATGCGCCAACCACAAGCCGTTCGGAGATCCAAGCAGTGATCGATCCATTTCGAGCACACATTGTCGATGTGGCACTAAAAACAATCGTTGTGCAAGTTGCTGGCGATACGAAAAAGGTAGAAGCGTGCATCGAGGTTTTACGTCCATACGGCATCAAACAATTGGCACGGACGGGTGTCACTGGCTTTACAAGAGGGTAAGTGCAATTTTGAATTGCTTAAAATAAAGAAAGAATTCGGAGGAAACAAGTATGGTAAAAGTATATTACAACGAGGAAGTTACAGATAATTTAGGAGACAAGAAGATTGCGATCGTCGGCTACGGCTCTCAAGGGCACGCTCATGCGCAAAATTTACGGGACACAGGTCATGAAGTCTTTATCGGCATTCGTGAAGGAAAATCAGCGGAAGCCGCAAGAAACGATGGATTTGAGGTTTTCCCAGTAGCCGAAGCCGTTCAAAAAGCGGATGTAGTCATGATCTTGGCACCCGATGAGATCCAAGGATCGTTGTATAAAAATGAGATCGAACCGAATCTTTCTGCGGGCAATGCATTAGCATTTGCTCATGGTTTCAATATTCATTTTGATGTGATCGCGCCACCAAAAGAGGTGGATGTTTTTCTAGTTGCGCCAAAAGGACCAGGTCATTTGGTGCGTCGAACCTTTACCGAAGGGTTTGCGGTACCAGCCTTGTTTGCAGTTTATCAAGATGCGACTGGTAACGCACAAGCAACGGCTTTATCCTATGCAAAAGGCATTGGTGCCACAAGGGTCGGCGTTTTGGAAACGACCTTTAAAGAAGAGACCGAAACCGATCTTTTCGGTGAGCAAGCCGTACTTTGTGGCGGTTTGACCAGTATGATCGAAGCGGGCTTTGAAACATTGGTAGAAGCGGGGTACCAACCGGAATTGGCTTATTTTGAAGTTTGTCATGAATTGAAACTGATCGTTGACTTGATTTATGAAGGAGGCTTCAAAAAAATGCGCCATTCGATCTCGAATACGGCTGAGTATGGTGACTACGTTTCTGGTGCTCGGGTGATCACTGCACAAGCCAAAGAAAACATGAAAGCCGTATTGACAGACATCCAAAACGGCCAATTTGCGAAAGGATTCATTGAAGACAATCAAAACGGCTTCCCTGAATTCCATAAAATGCGTGAGGAAAACGGCAATCATCAAATTGAAAAAGTCGGCAGCGAGTTACGGAAAATGATGCCGTTTGTTGCGAAAGATTAGGAGGGACGCGTTTGTTGGTGACAGTTTCTGCAATCGAACAAGCCTACGAGCGACTGCGGGGAGCAGTTAGTCATACGCCGCTGCAGTATGATCGCTTTTTATCTGAGAAGTATCAAGCGACGGTCTTGTTGAAGCGAGAGGACTTGCAAAAAGTCCGCTCCTTCAAATTACGCGGTGCCTACTATGCGATCACCCAGGCAGATCCTGAACTGACTCGTCGTGGCGTCGTCTGTGCCAGTGCCGGAAACCATGCGCAAGGTGTTGCTTATACCTGTCAAGAACAGCAGATCCGAGCGGTTATTTTCATGCCGACAACGACGCCACAGCAAAAAATCGCGCAAGTCCTCTTTTTCGGTGGAGATTATGTCAAAATCGAATTGGTGGGAGATACGTTTGATGTGGCAGCCCAAGCGGCTAAACACTTTGCAAAAGAACAGCAAATGGCCTTCATTGCTCCCTTTGACGATCCTAATATTATCGCAGGACAAGGAACCGTTGCTGTGGAGATGCTGGCGGATGCTGAAAAAAAACAAGTAACGATCGATCTGGTCGTGGCAGCGATTGGCGGGGGCGGCTTGATCAGCGGAACCGCAGCCTATTTGAAAGAAAAGCAACCGAAGATAAAAGTTGTTGGAGCAGAACCTGTAGGGGCAGCCTCGATGCAAGCCGCCTTTGATCATCAAGGACCAGTGGCGCTGGAGCATATTGAAACCTTTGTGGATGGTGCAGCGGTCAAACAAGTCGGAGCTCAAACCTATGCCCATGCCAAACGCTATGTGGATCAATTGGTAGCTGTGGAAGAAGGCGCAATCTGTCAAACGATTCTGGAATTGTACAGCAAGCAAGCGATCGTCGCTGAACCAGCTGGTGCCTTGAGTGTGGCAGCTTTGGATCTGATCAAAGAGCAAATCAAAGGCAAAACAGTCGTCTGTATTGTGAGTGGCGGTAACAATGATAGTTCCCGTATGGCAGAGATCGAAGAGAAATCACTGATCTATCAAGGATTGAAACATTATTTTATCGTCAATTTCCCACAACGTCCCGGTGCGTTGAAGGAATTTGTTAGCCATGTATTAGGTCCCGATGATGATATCACTAGGTTTGAATATACAAAAAAAATCAATCGTGGAACAGGACCAGTAATGCTGGGAATCTTGTTGAAACACAAAAAAGATCTCCCCGCATTACTGTCACGAATTGAACAGTTTGACAAAAACTATATCAACCTTCAGCAAAATCAATCACTCTACTCACTTTTGGTTTAAGAAAAAACATGATTTTCCTTTGGAAGAAGAGGAAATCATGTTTTTTGCTTTTTATCGGATCGTTGAACCAATCACAGGAAAATACTTCCTAATCATTAGCGATTTAGTAGGTGTTTAAGCTCCTTCTTGTTATAATAGGAAGTAGTAGCAAAGGAGTGAGCCGATGGAAGCTGTTTTTTTCCGAAATGAACAAGAAACCCAAATTTCTTATGGTGAAACACTAGCATCGGTCATGAGAGAACAGTCGATCGAGCCGCAGCAGGTGATCATTTTGACGAATCAGCGCTATTATGACCGCTTTTCAGAAAAATTGACCCGCCTGTTTTTGCCACGAGAGGTCAATTGGTATATTTGTACCAATCAAATGTATTGCAACAACTTTAGTGAGTTTAAAGCTGCAATGGATTTCTTCGGCCGCTTTTCAAAACAAGAGCCGCTGCTGATCGTCGGTTTTGGGAATGAAGGCGTGTTGGCATTGAGCAGTTTTATCCACGCGACGTCGGTTCTGACGACACAGCTTTGGCTGATTCCCGTTTCCTTGCGGGCCTTAGCTAAAAGTGTGAAAGAAACAGCGATCGTTGTGAAAAAGCCAGATATCCCGATGCTGGAAAATCCTAATACACCCGAATTTGTTATTTACGATCAGACGATCGCAGAAAAACAGATCGATGGGAAATTGGTCGATTTTTTGACTCTGATTCGTTGTGGCGTGCTTGCCGATAGTGAGTTTTTAAAAGAGCTTTATCGAACTTATCCCAGTCATCAGGCGTTGATGAGACATTCGTTGGCTGCGTATACCGATCGGTTGATCCAACTATACCAGCAATCAGGCAGCGAATTGGAGGAGTTTGGCCAACTCTTTGCCGATGCTGCTTATCGAACGGAAAATGGGCACTTGCTGTCTGATGCGATGAAATTATTCTTTGGCTTTTTGTTTCATTTTATGTGGACCGTCCAGCAGCAGCAATTGACTGTCGATCTGCCCGTGTTCTGCCAATGGTTTGCCCGATTGGGTTTTCCTATCGAATTGCCCGAGTCTTTTTCATTAAGCGAATATTTCAGTCATGTACTGGAATTGCAGCAAAAAGAAAAAAAACTGTTATTTTTGGCAAAAGTTGGTACAATAGGGGGCAGAACAAAAATCGAGGAAAAAGATCTCGTCCAGACGATGGAGACTTATCAGCGATTAATCAATGAGATTCGAGGGGTTTAAATGGAAACATATAGTGAAAAAATGTTAAAAGCATTAGCCGCGGAAGAACTGGCTGAAGCACAATTAAATTTTACCGAAGCTCTGCAAAAAGATGATGATGAGACATTAGGCGCTTTAGGTGATGAACTATTGCAGATCGGCTTTTTGGAAGAGGCGAAAACGTTATTTGAAACCTTGCAGCAACGACATCCTGATAATGAAGCTTTGCTTCTTCCTTTAGCAGAAATTGCGATGGAAGAAGACCAGATCGAAACGGCTTTTGCCTATATTGATCAAATACCACCGACCAGTGAAGCGTATTTGCAAGCCTTGCTATTGAGTGCGGATCTTTACCAATTGATCGGTATCCCTGAAGTTAGTGAAGCCAAACTAAAAGAAGCGCAAAGCATTGTGCCAGATGAACCTTTGATACGGTTTGCCTTAGCTGAGTTAGCCTTTTCGACTGATCGCTATCAAGAAGCCGTTGACCTTTATCAAGGATTGCTGGAAGAAGAAATCACGGATATTTCGGGGATCTCGATCGTTGAACGGACTGGTACATCATTGAGTATGGCGGGCAAGTTTGAAGAGGCATTGGAATATTTTGAAGCAAGCCTAGAAGACGAACAGACCGATGAGCGTCTTTTTCAAACAGCTTTAGTCTATTTGCAGCTAAAAGAAAATGAACAAGCGATTCGCTACTTGCAGCAGTTGCGGGTCATGAATCCGCAATACCGTGCCTTGTATCTTTATCTTGCAGAAGCATTGCAAGAAGAAGAGCAGCTGGAAGAAGCGCAGCGTGTGATCGAAGAAGGGATTCATGAAGATCCATATCAAGTGGATTTCTATCATTTTGCTGCCGAGAATGCTTACCGACTTCATGACAGTGAAGCAGCAGAATCATTTTTACTAAAAGCATTGGAGACTGGTGACAAAGAAGATGATACGTTACTGACCTTAAGTAATTTATACTTGAATGAAGAGCGTTGGCAAGAAGCGATCTTGACCATCGAACGAATGGAAGACAATGAGCAGCCGCATGCCCTTTGGAATTTGGCGCAAGCGTATAATGCGCTGGAAGATTTTGACAAAGCAGCAAACTATTACGAAGAAGCCAATGCTGATTTGCACCATGAGCCAGCATTTATGAAAGAATATGGCATTTTCTTACGTGAAGAAGGGCGTTTACCTGAAGCACTTCATTTGCTGCAACATTATTTGGCGCATGAGCCAGGTGATTTAGAAGTACAGTCGATCGTGGAGGACTTATTAGAAAGATAGGTGAGAGAAATGAACATCAATGTACAAGAAAAGAAAAAGTTTCTTAATTGGTTAGTTTCGACCGTTTCCTTCAGCCGCCGAGAAGTCTCTTGGGTGTTAAACTATCTGGCGAACCATGAAGCGATCTTGACCAATGTTCATTTTGTAGAAGGGGCAGCCGCAGCCAAACGGGGCTTGAGTGTACGCAGTACAGAAATTGGGGGCGAACCGTTTGTCTTGAGCATCGAAGGGCAGACCTTTTATGACATTGATCAGATTTTTCATGAGATTCGCATGAATTGGAAACAACCCTTGTATCTTGAATGTCTCTTCCCAGATTCTTGGTCGCAATCCTTTTATTTAGCAGTTTTAGAAGACAATCCTTATGAACGTTGGAACGACCACTTGGATCAAGAAATGACCCAACATGTTACTCAGTATCTTGAAAAAGAAGAAACAAAAACCAAAATCGATACCTTGTATCGGCAAATCGATCTAGCCTTGGAAAATGGGGATCGTGATGCCTTCTTAGAACTTTCCGATGAAGTAAATCGACACTTGCTCCAGCAAAAAGAAGAAAGCCGGTAACAAGCAAAAAGCAGCCCTTTAACCGGGGCTGCTTTTTTCAGTCTCTATTTTGTTTTAGGAACAGCGGTTTTGCGCTGTAAGAACCGCGACTTAGGTCTTAAGTAGGTAAAGCCTTCACCTTCGACTTCATGGACATTAATGACAGAAACAAACGCTTGCGGATCAAAGTCATGAACGATGCGCTTGACTTCAGAAATCTCCCGCCCGCTGACCACCATATAAATGATTTGTTTCGACACTCTTGAGTAAGCCCCTTCGCCCTGTAAAAACGTGACGCCTCGTTCTAATTCATCCATTAAAACAGGAGCCATCTCTTCGCTGTGATTGCTGATCACTAAGATCCCTTTGGCTGAATAGCCGCCATCTAGGATCGAATCGATCACGCGCGTGAAGACATAAGAAAAAATCAAGGTATACATCATGCGGTTCAAATCTATATAAGTCAAAGAAAGCAACAGGACGAACACATCAAAGATCAAAAGCGAACGACCGATCGTCACCCCAAAGTTTTTCTCTAAAATACGTGCCAATACATCGACTCCGCCAGTCGTTCCCCCGACCTTGTAGACGATCCCACTACCGATCCCTGCAATCAAACCAGCCAAGAGCGCAACGATCAGCAGATCGTGCTGCAGATCGATCAACAGGGGAACACTCTGCCAAAATGCCAACCAAAAAGACAAACCAAAAGTTCCTAAAATCGTATACACTAATGAGCGTCGACCAAGAATTTTGCCACCGATCAAAATGATCGGAATATTTAAGATCAGTGTACTGATGGCAGGATTGATTCCCCATAAGGCTCGCAGGATCAAGGTGATCCCCGTCACACCGCCTTCTGCTAAGTCATTTGGGATATTTAGATAGACTAGACCGAAGCCATAGATACTTGTACCAAAAATAATCAAAACAATATCGCGAATCGTTCGCCATGAAAAAAATGCCCGCATCCTGTTTCCTCCGTTATTCAACTTCCACAAGTATCAATGTAGCACGAAATCATTGAATGCACAACAAATCCTGAAGGGGGCTCTATCTAGGCAGGCAGCCATTCTTTTGGTAAGATAAACGAGAAAGGGTGGAGAAAATGACAGAAAAACGTTCTTTGGCATCGATGCAAGAAGAAGTCGATGCGTATATTCAGCAATTCAAAACTGGCTATTTCAGCCCCCTCGCCCAAATGGCTCGTTTGACCGAAGAAGTCGGCGAATTGGCGCGAGAAGTGAATCACTATTACGGGGAAAAAAATAAAAAAAGCGATGAAGTTGAAAAAACAGTGGCAGAAGAACTCGGTGATGTACTCTTTGTGACGATGATCATGGCCAATTCACTAGACATCGACCTGACTGAAGTGTTTGAGGAAAATATGGCAAAATTCAATCAGCGGGATGCGTATCGTTTTGAAAGAAAAGATGGGAAAGTAAATGAAACTGACTAAACTACCAAAAGAATTTGCAGAAGCTGCACCGCTTTTAAAAAAAATCGAAGCCGCAGGCTATGAAGCATACTTTGTCGGCGGCAGCGTGCGAGACACGATCTTAGGCCAGCCGATTCATGATGTCGATATTGCTACCAGTGCATTTCCAGCCGAAATCAAGGCGCTTTTTCCTCGAACCATTGACATTGGCATCGAGCATGGGACGGTGTTGGTTTTGTGGGAGCAGGCGCAGTATGAGATCACTACGTTTCGAACGGAAGCAGCCTATCAAGATTACCGCAGACCCGACAAAGTGGATTTTGTCCGTTCCCTGAAAGAAGATCTAAAACGGCGGGACTTTACCATCAATGCGTTGGCACTTCAAGAAGATGGTGTCATCATTGATCTTTTCGATGGTCTGGCAGATATCGATAATCAAATCTTACGAGCAGTGGGTCACCCCCAGGAACGTTTCCATGAGGACGCCCTACGAATGATGCGGGGGCTGCGTTTTGTCAGTCAATTGGGCTTTGTTTTAGAAACAGAAACATTGGCTGCTATCCATGCGAATCATGCCTTGTTGGGAAAAATCTCTGTTGAACGGATCATGATTGAATTCGTGAAATTGCTGTTAGGCAATCATCGGAACCAAGCACTACGGGCGCTAGTAGAAACCGAATGCTATATCTATTGCCCAGGCTTGCGGGAATACGGTGAGGCGTTACTGCGGATGGCAGACCTGCCAGCGATCCCATTAGAAAACGAAACGGCGGCCTGGGTTTTGCTCATTGACCAAATGGGTTTAGCGCCAGAGGCAGTCCGCAGCTTTTTAAAAGCTTGGAAATGTTCCAATGACTGCATCCGCCAAGTACACACGGCTTATCAAGCACTGCTCGCGCGTCGAAACGGCGAATGGAATGACCTAGTGTTGTATCAGTTCGGTCTAGAAGCAACCTGTTTAGCCGAAGGATTATTGCGTTATGACAATCAGCCCAACGATCCAGCAAAAATCAGTCAGCGCTATCAGCAGCTGCCGATCCATTCACTGAAGGAGTTGGCGATCAATGGACGTGATTTACTACAAACGATCGATCGTTCTTCTGGTCCGTGGCTCAAAGAAGTCTTGACCGCTGCCGAAGCTGCAGTCATCACACGAAAAATCCCTAATGAAAAAGAAGCACTATTAGCGTTTGTCCAAGCGTATTTAGCAAAGGAGGGATAACTGAAAAATGGAAAGCAAAAAAGAATTTATCGTGGGACAGCAAGACACTGCGGCTGTTTTGGGTTCTGGGGGATTAGATGTTTTAGCAACCCCACGATTGGTAGCAATGGTGGAAAACACCTGTTGGGAAGCCCTTGAGCCTACTTTAGATAAAGGGTTTACTACCGTCGGTACAAAGTTTTCGATCAATCATTTGAAGCCTTCACCAGTTGGAGCGACAATCACAGTTCTTGTGCAGTGGGAAAAAGAACAGGGGCTCCAATTTCATTATCAGGTAATAGACGCGAAACAACAGATCATTGCCAATGGGACGCATCAACGAGCAGCAGTGGAAATCTCTCGGTTCATGAAAAAAGTCAACGAAAAACAAAGTTAATTTGTGTCCCGATGGCGACTATGTGTTAGAATTAAAGTGTATTACTAATAAAAAGGAGCGTTTTGTCATGGCTAGAGAAATGAAAGCTTTAAAATTTTATTTCCGTAATGGAGAAACATGGACGATTGAGCGCCGTTACATCGGTGACTTGTGGATCAAACAAATCACGACCAGTTTTGGCCGCATCCACGGAAGCGAATTTGTTGAGATTCATCCATGTGCTGGGTTCAAAATTGAAATCTTCCAAGAAGGCGATCATGTGGCAACGCATGACATCAACTTAGGTGGGCTTGAATTAGGGATGTTTGCCCGTGCGTTGAAATATGAAGATATCGAACGGATGGAAATTCTTTACCGTAACGGTACACCGGATCTTGTGTATTTCCCATATAAGGACAAAGATACGGAAGGATTGGATAACGTATACCAATCAACAAAAATCAGTGAGAAAACGAAGAGCCTTTATATCGTGATCGACCCGAACCAGACAGTCGATGATGTTTATAAAGAACATTTCGAAGAATAAGAAAAACGCAGAACCAGTTGGTTCTGCGTTTTTTTTAGAATGATTCTTGGAACATATCCGTATACTTTTTTAATAAAAGATAATCTTCGGCATATTCATCTTTTAAAACGATCGTATCGCCAAAGAAACTCTTACGCGCATGTTGGATGATACGATGCTGAATATCTTTTTCTAAAAGGTAATCGATCTCAGACTGTTTCAGGTTTTGTGCAGCAGTCGCCCGATTCTTTTCTAAATATTGCAGCAAATCGTACTCAAGGTGTCCCGCACCGTTGATGACTCGTTTGTATTCGATTTTGTCAATTTTCATCTGCTCACACTCCTTGCTATTAAAGTACCTTAGAAAAGAACAAAGGGGGAGGTGGGCGAATCGAAATTACATAAATCTTTAAAAAATGGACCGTTTGTTAATGTTATCTTAAGATTTGTCAGCAAAAAGGAAAGAAAAACGAATCAAGTGCCAGTATTTTTCGAACCATCAGCAAACGGTTCTTTTTCCTTTTGCGGATGGACGGGTCCTATATTAGCGATCCCATCTAGACCACCGGCATGTCCGCCGACTAATTTGCTGCGAGCAATGGCGCGAGCGCCTTTCATTCGGCTTGTGGCATGAACGATCGAAGTGAAGCCATATTTCTCACGAATCTTATCGATGATCAAATCTAATTTACGCTGGCGCAACTGCGCTTCTGCTTGCTCAAAAAGATCCAGCTGGACATTTTCTGTATAAACCAATTTTGAATAGGTAATACCAATGTGGCGAACGACTTGCCCCGTATAAAATTTTCGAAAGAGAAACAGGCAATGAGCCACAAGTTTGCGGGTATTGTCAGTTGGCGGGATCTTCATTTGTCGGGAAAAACCAGAGGCAGTTTCACCAAAGGCTACGCCGATGTAAACATTGATACAAGCGGTCTGACAATGATGACGGCGAATCCGAGCGGTAACTTGTTCCGCCATTTCCTTGATGACGATCTCGATTTCTTCTTGTAAATAATAATTGCGATGTAGGACTTGGCTATTGCCGTAGCTTTTTTCCATCACTTGTGGTGTCGGTTCAGATAAAATCGTGCGATCAATGCCATGGGCGTGATGATAGAGCTGCTCGCCAATGATCCCCATGCGACTGCGTAAAAGATCAGGACTGGCGTGAGCCAATTGCTCGATCGTTTCAATCCCCATCAAGTGCAGTCGTTTTTCTGTGCGCCGACCGATCCCCCAAAACTCTGTCATAGGGGCGATCTGCCAAACTTTTGTCGGTACATCGTCATAGGTCCATTCAGCGATCAAGGAACGATTGTGTTTGGATTCGTTATCTAAAGCTAGTTTTGCTAACAATGGATTATCGCCAATGCCGATGGTGACATACAATTTCGTTGTTTCGTAAATGTCTTTTTGAATTTGCTGGGCAATCAACCAACGTTTTTCTTCGCGAGAGATCGTTTTATCGGGAATGAAAAGATCCAGTGTACGGGTCAGATCCATCATCGTTTCGTCGATCGAATAGAGCAGCAAGTCGTCTTGTCCAACATATTTGCGAAAGACATTATTGACTTTGGTGTTTTCTTTGATATAAAAACTCATACGCGGCGATGCTTTGTACAAATCGGGATGTGTCGGCAGGTTGTCATTGCGAGTCACATTTGAAATCCCCAATACCGATTTTGCCTTGGGGGAAGCTGCTAAGACTAAGCCGTTACCAGTATTGTCAGAATGTGACATGACGACCAGCATCGCTTGGATAGGATCTAATCCACGAGAGATGCATTCGACAGAAGCATAAAAACTTTTGACATCGATAAATAAGATATCGCGTTTTGGCTCGAGCGCATAATTAAAACCACCCATTTTTATCACTCCTTACCGAAATTATACGAACGTTTGTTCTTTTTTGTCAAGCGAACAGGAGCGAATGAGGGAGATTTGTTTTTTTATAGAGAAGTTATTTTTGTTTTATAATGATGGGAAATGTTGGTTTATAAGGAATACATTCATTTCAGATTATCAGAATTCGATTGGACATACATACGGGGTTTTGTCTTTTTACCCGAAAAACGGATAAAAAAACAGCCGCTCCATTGGACCGACTGTCGTAGCTTAAATCAATTTTCGGCAGGTAGGGTTGCAAACAAACTTAAGAGATTGCCGTCTATATCTTTGACAATGGCATAGCGTTGCCCCCAAAAGGCAGACCAAGGTTCTTTGAAAGACTGATACCCGGCAGCAACGACTTTTGCATGAAGGGTATCAACTTCTTCAGGAGAATCACATAAAAAGGCTAGTTCAATCGTATCACCCACAGTCATTGGTGCATGTCCGTAGATCCCAGCAACCATCTGGCGGCTATTCAAGGAGATGCGAACCCCGTCGTTTGCTAATTCCATATAATCTTCTGAGTGCTGACCTAATGGCGTGAAGCCAAGTACTTGATAAAAAGCCAGTGCCTGTTCCATGTTTTTTGTGATAATACCGACCATATCTAGTTTCATTGTTTTCTTCCTTTCATGTGGGCGTTCTTTACATAACAGTCAATGCAGTTGCTAGCAATGAAGATCACCTCGTTTCTGTCAGACGGTAATGGTGCAATCGTTCAGCCAACGTACCAGTATGCAATTCAAATAAATGGTTGTCATCGTCATAAAAATAAATAGAAGCACCTTCGCCTTTGCTGCGGGAACGATCTTTTTCGATCTTCAATCCTAGTCCTTGGATGCGCGTAATCAAGGAATCGATTTGAGCTTGATCGATTTTAAAGGCAATATGGTTATACGTTTTTGGCAGCTTCTGGGAGGCATCCTCCATAACGGCAAGCCATAAGCCATCGATCAAAAAAAATTTTTCTGGGAAGTAAGAATGGGCCTGATCTTGACTATCATAAACTTCCTCTGCATCAAACAATGTTTCCAGCATCGTTGTTGTCTTTGCTAAATTCTGTACGATCAACGTGATATGGGAAATCTCCATCGCATCAACACTCCTTTGTTATGACGAAATAGGGGAAAGAGAAACAATCAGTATCAAAAGAAGCATTATGTTAGTGATTGTGAAATACCAAGAGGAAGAGCAGAACATAAAACAGTGCATCTGTTGCGCAAGGAATAAGTTTCTTCGTGTATTTTGTCCAAAAGAAGACATTTATTAATAAGAGGACAATCACCGTCGGTAGGCTAAAGGTCCAAGCAGGGTGTTTGATGAAAATGAAAAGCATATTTCCAATAAGAGCAAAAAGAAAAGCGCCATAAAACAGACGATAGTTACTAGGTAGATACGTAAAATTGCCAAGCATGGGTTCACCTCCTATAGGCAGTATAGCATGAAAGGGTCGGATGATACTCAAAGTATATTGAAAGGGCAGCTGGTTATATCAATTGTATCCATACTGAAATTTTCCATCTCGCTTCTCCTCTGGGAGTCACTCCGTATAGGGTGTGGTCGCTTTATTTGGCCGACAAAAATTCCTTCAAATTAATCTGGTTACCATATCTTTTCGAAGCTTCTTTATCTTTTTCTAATATTACGGAGGTTAAATCAATGTTAGCAACACTAGCAATAGCAATTGTGTAATGTAAAAACATCAGCAAGCTCTTTCTCAAGAGATGTATCCACTCCGTTTTTTCTTCCATTTGCTTGATTGAGGGCCTCAGCTACTTCTCCAATTTCTTCGACGAGTTTCATGAATAAACTTTCAGGTGTTCCTTTATCATTGTATTTATTTGACAGGTAATCTTGAATATCTTTGATTGATAAACTTTCCATTAAGCTCCTCCTCATTGAAATGAAGTTTTTTATTATCATTTATTAAAATCTTAGAAGTAGTATATTACTAGACAAAGTTTATAGCAACAGCTAATTGTAGTGGAAGAATTCGAAAAAAACATTGAAGAACAGATTTGGATCAAATACCAGTAAAATAGATCTGAAATTTTAGAGTATGTAGGTTTTAACCTCGTATAGGAGTGAATAAAATGAATGCAATTCAAAGCGGGGGCTATAAAAATAAGATGTCTTTGATTTTTGAGTTGTGCTTTTATCGCTATTGCAACGTGGTTTACTTTACTTATGAGAGAAACTATCCAGTGGAAGAAGTTTTGTTAGGTAAAGATTCTATTTATAACTTATTGACAGTTAATACAATTTTTACAGGGTTCTTGTATAGTACGCTTGGTAATATGGTTGAGTTTTCTGCCAGAGAAGATATTCAAGAATTAGACGCAGCTGGTTACATAGACTCTTGTTTTAGTCCTATGTACTTTGGTTTATTTTTCTTTCTTATTTCAATCTTTATAGAATTGCTTCTAGTGTTTTTTGATATAAAATGGCAATTGAATTTTTTTAATTATTTGCATCAGGCAGTTTATTAGGTTTATTTTTCTTTGCTAGAAGTACTTTGAAAATGCGTAAGAAAATTTGATTATTTTTTATTGATAAAGTGTCGAATCTATGTAGATGATGTAGAAATGACACAACTACTGTCAATATTGATAAAATCATATCTAAAAAGCCCTACCCTTAATTGGATAGGGCTTTTTTGCGTTTTTTTTACATGATGAAGGGGCAACTTACAGTTTACACTATAGGTGCTACTAGGATGTAAACAATATGTTGCTATTGTTTTTGAGGGAGATATGCGATAGTTATTGTATAAATAAATTAAATTGGCACATTATGAATAGAGGTGATATTTATGAAAAAAATACTGTTATTTTTATTGGCCATTTTGGTTATGGGATCTTGTGTGACTTATGCATACCAGATTCCGTATAAAAAATATGTTGCTGAAAAAGAATTATATCGATTACTTGAAAATGAACATGGCTTAAAGCCAGACGAAATCCATATTATTCAGGTAATTAAAGATATAAAAAGTGTGCGGGGAGGTGTAGATATTAGATTTACCATAAGAAATAGTCCTGTGACGTATAGCTATGATTATTCGGTTACAAAAAAGAATTGGATTCGTGGATATGTAGAAAGAGGCTATTACCATAGTACTGACCAAATATTTTTAGAAGAGGAATGATTATGAAAAAAATCATTTGGATTTTGGGCTTTATCGGAATTCTTACTGTCGTAGTATTTAATGGTGAAAAAGTAATCGCAGATGAGATGAAAGACTTTTTGAGTAAATATGCCTTGACCGGAGAAGACCTAGATAAGTTTGAGGAAAACGAGTTAAGACAGAACCAACAGCGATCATCAAAAATTTTGATTTAGAGACGTTACGAGATCAATATGAACAGTACCGAGAATTAGGAATTTTCGACGAAGAAGTAACGTTTGAGATATATGTCCAATTAGCTACCACGTCTCCACCGACAGATACGGTTGCACCAGAATTCCGAAGTGTCGCTGGAAACCCACAGGCGGGTGATATTTTAATTACGAACGGAACCTCTCTAGGAGGATTGACTGGCCATGGAGGAATTTTTTTAGGTACATTAGGTAATGGCGGGATTTTATCTATCCAAGGTCCGGGATATAAACCGGAAGTAATTGGGATTTTTGAATGGATGAGACGCTACAGCGGAACAAATAGGTGGACTAAGTTGTATCATCCGACCTCACAATACCGACCAACAGATGCGGCTCGATGGGCTAAGAATAACTATGAATTCAAAAACTATAGTTACGGAATCAATATGAAGATCTTTGAAAAGGATCCTACGTATTGTTCAAAAATTGTCTGGCAGGCATATTGGTACTCATCCGCGGCTGCTCAAGTGGGCGGAATGTATCAACCTTTGATCGCATCACCATATGAAGCTGCAAAGACAGACAAGCTGAAAGGAATTAAGTTTGATCGTTTAAAGACAACTCTACGTGATGGTGACGAAGAAATGGATATCGAAGAACGTCCGGAGCTTGAAAATGCGATGTTTATAAATGTTTCTTCCAAAACTAAGCCACAAGTAGTCAAGCGTGAAGATGGCATACTTGTAAAAACAGATAGCGCTGATGATGTCTATTCCGGAGTATATGCTATTGCTTCAATCAATTTCTATGCCTATAGCACGGCAGGGAATAAAGGAGTGACAGCAGGTCTAAATAACATTTTGACGACGTGTAAAGGAGACTTCCTTGGTGGGCGTGCAAATGCAGAATCAGACTTTGGTGATCTTGATTGGGATGACGAAGACGATAGTAACGATGATGACATGTTTGCATAAAAGTGAATAGGGGGCTTTTCAGCCCCCTTTACGAAAGGTATGTCTTTCTAAGGTATTTCATGGTTCTTATTAATTCAAATGCGATTTGCAACATTAAGGCCGAGAGCACTTCATCTGTAGAAAAATAATCTTTGGATCCATCAGAATAATTTACTTCCGCATCATAGTAATCATTTGTGGAGAGTGTATGGAGGAACTCATCTAGTTCTTTATCAAAGTGGGCTCCTCCTAGTTTATTGGCAACAAAAGTAACAAAATTTTTTCTCGAGTAGGTTTTATTATCAAGTGAGATAACAGGCGAATTCCACCAGATATCAAAAGTAGTCCATTCATATTTTTGTAAATTGGTGGCTTGATCTAAGATAGGTTTCATCTTTACTAATTTTGAAGCTTGATCTACCTTTGGCACAATCAAACCGAACAAATTAGCTGTTGGATAAACTGGGGAACTTGGATTCTGTTTAAGTGTTAAAGCCCAATAGTATTTATTTTTAACACCAAGTTGGGTTAGAAGACTTGTCGAGTGACTAGTATCATGGACGAGAGATCTTATTGTAGTCGCGAGTTGACGAGCTATAAATGTATGACCTTCCTCAATAGATGTACTTAAATGTTCTAATGACTTTAACGAGGTATCAAAATTAGTTATATTTTCGTTTCTTGTCACAGTGTGGGTCGGCATGGTACTCCTCCTTTAAAGTGTTTGAATTAATTATACCAAAGAAAGCGGTGAAGCGTTATCAAAACTCTGAATATTGATATTGAAACATACTCAGATGAAGATCTGACAAAAGTAGGCGTATACAGGTTTGCGGAGAGTCCAAACTTTGAGGTTTTGTTATTTGCATACTCAATAGATGACAGCGATGTCGAATGTGAGGATTTAACGATTAGTGAAATTCCCAGACACGTATTACAGGCTTTGACAGATAAAACTGTGCTCAAGATTGCCTTTAACGCGCAGTTCGAACGGATTTGCTTGTCGAAACATTTAGGAATTCCGTATTATTTGGATCCCAAGCAATGGCGTTGCACAATGGTGCATGCAAATGAGTTAGGACTACCAGCTTCGCTGGGACAGTGTGCAAAATATTTAAATATTAAGCAGAAAAAAGATACTCGTGGAACACAATTAATTAATTATTTCTCGAAACCTTGCAAACCGACTAAGGCGAATGGGATGCGGACGAGAAACCTTCCGGAGCATGATCCTGAAAAATGGCAAACATTTATCGATTATTGTGTCCAAGACGTTGTTGTAGAAATGGCGATAGCTGATAAACTGAATCAATTTCCTGTAAAGGAGAGTGAATGGGAGTTATATGCCCTTGACCAGAATATCAATGATCGAGGGACTGAAATTGATTGTGAGCTTGCCGTAGCAGCAGTTGAGATTATGGAAGATTTAACTGCTGAAAATATGGACGAATTGAAACGGATAACAGATCTAGATAATCTTAACAGCTTGAAACAACTTAAAGGATGGCTGGAAGCACAAGGAGCCCCTTTTGAGACACTTGGCAAAGATTTAGTGCTTCAGGCAGTAAATAGTGGGGATTTACCTGAAAACGTTACTCGTGTGAGTAGGGGGATTTTTTTGTCTCATTTAGTACTTCGATATAAATATTATGATAGTATTTTAGCATTTCTTGCGCACGTAATGAATCAGGATTTTTGACCTTAACTGACAGACTAAAAAACTTGTGTTTGAGTAACACTTTGTTTCTTGATTTTTTCACATAACCGTTTTGGTTTTTGTACATATTATCACTCCTCTGATAACATATACGCAGATAAATTTGGTACAAACTAGAATTCATCGAAGCAAAGCGTTAACAAGCCTTTAGGCATCGTGTATAATTAAATTTGGAAGTGCTAAAATTGGAGGTTTGCTCATGGAAGGGTTAGATGTTTCAATATATATTGATGATTCAGGTCAACTACATACGAATTACAAATCTGATTACTTTGTATATGGTGGATTTTGGTGTGAAACGAATAAAACGAACAATATAGCAGGAACATATTCAAGAAACATGAAACACATCTACAGAACAAAAGGCGAAATCAAAACGGATAGTATGTCTAACAAACATAAACGAAGAATACTTAGAAAAATTTTAAGAAATCATTATGGAGAAGTACATCCCATTTTTGTTGCAACATATATTCCTTTTGTAACAATTGATTTCTCAAATAAAGAGTCAGTTCAACTGCATAAAAACTATATTCTAAGAAGATTGATTGAAGATGTAATATCTGAAATTGCTGAATCTGGTAAAAAACTTGAACATTTGAATGTATACATAGATAATCAATCACAAACACAAGTAGCTAACCGAGATAATTTAGAAAAATATATTAAGAATTACTTTTCGGGAAATGGAAAATATTTGTTGAAGTCATTTACGACTACTGATGCTAATATAAGCGTTTCATTCTTGGAGTCAAAGAAATATAAACCTATGCAATTGGCTGACTTCTTTGCAAATACAAAATACTGTCGATATCAACACTCTTGTTTAGATGCTAAGGATATATACGAAGAATGCTCTATTGAACCGACTTGCAGGAAACATCCGAGATATTTTACTCTAAATATTGACTGATCGTTGAATTGATGGTATTCTTATGGTACAAGTTATTACTTGATAAACGGAGGATGAGCTATTCATAGTCAGTGCTAGGCACCTCTAATCTGTTGGCACCCTTTATGGGTGTTTTTTTCTTTTTAAGGAACATAATATACGTCGGAAAGTTAATTGTTTAAATTACTATTGGAGTTAACAGAAAAGAAAAACCTCTTACTCAGATTCGAGTAGGAGGACTTTTTTGCGTTCTGCGATCAATTGTTCTAATTCTGCCAATTCCTCAAGAGATGCGTTTTTGATGTAACCCTTAGCTCCAGATCGATTGCGGACATGCTTCATTTGTTCCTTGTTTTTTTCTTGCCATTTTCTCGATGCTTTAAGTTGGGCATCAGAAGTTTTCTTTCCAATCAACACTCGCACTCCTTCCTAAAAAAGTTGAATAAGTTTCATTACGATAGAGATGGCGATTAAAAGCACAAGTATCACCAAGGCGGAATTTAGAATTTTCCTTCTTTTCATATTCTTCGACATTAGATTCATTCCTTTCATTATGATATAATCAAAGGGAAGGGAGGGCTTTCGCCCTATCCCTAGTCGTTGAGAAGCTTGATTAGCAGTTCGAGTAACTTTTCAATTATGGCTAGTATCGCTAGTACTAAGCCAATTTTGATTGTTAGTTGCTCTTGCTTTTCAAGCTTTTCTTTTTCCCTTCGTTGTTTCCTCAATAATTTCAACTCCTTTCTATACTTTTATTATATATCGGATATATATAAATGTCAATGTTTTTTATTCAAAATAACGGAAAAAGTAGCCCAAAAATGACTACTTTAATTTGAGTTGTAAGGTGTTATATAGTAGAGAAAATTATGCTTACCTAAAACAAGATTGACGTAGAAGCGTACACAATCTTCCCCGAAAATTGATTCTTGAGATTCTGAGATAGAGTCTGGGAATTCAATCAAGAAAGTATTTCGATCAACATAGGCTTGCTCATATTGAGTAATAAGATTCATACCTCAAACCACTTCTGCTCAACGTAAAACGCTACGTTGTGGATCTCGTCATAGTGCACAAGAGTATCGTCTAAGTATATGCCTATATCATCATAGCCTTTTAGTATGCCTACCACATCCGGCTGAAACATATCATCGACAGTATAGTTGAGCTGTATAGCGAGCTTCTTACTTTTTGTGAATGCAATTTGCAAGAATTCATTTATTTCTTTTTCTGTCATTTCTGGCTTAGCAGGACAGGTGTATTTAAGTTCTTTTTCAATGCGTGCAATATCTGCAGTATGCTCGGATAAAAAAAATCCTACCCATTTGAGCTTTTTTCGGTCTACATAAGGTTTTATCATTGCCATGATTATCACTCCTCCTTACCCAAATAATAAGAACGTTTGTTCTCTTTGTAAAGCGAACAAGTTTATAAATTAATCATCAACATAATTAGCTGTTAGAATACATTAGGGTAGAGTAGAAGAAAAGTCCGTTCGTTGTGGGTCGATATGTGGGTCAAATTGTATTGATTCAAAAAAGAAGTTCGCAAACGCCTTGGTTATCAGCGTTTGCGAACTTCTTAAATAGCATTATTTTGTTTCGCGGTGTAAAGTAACTTTTCTTTCGCGTGGGCAATATTTTTTCTTTTCCAAACGATCAGGATTGTTACGTTTGTTTTTGTTTGATAAGTAGTTGCGTTCTTTACAAGAAGTGCACTCTAATGTGATGTTTACGCGCATGATTTTCCCCCCTAACGATACAAGAATCCTCTAAGAAATCTCTCAGACTAAAATATAATAGCATGTTTCGTGAGGGAATGCTAGCTTTTTCCTGAAATTTGTTAAGTAGTTTTACTTGACGAATTTCTTGAAACGCATTAGTCCAATTTGCTCTGGATATCTTCGATCATTTTGGTATAGGCGATCGGACCGTTGTAGAGCCAGCTTGATTCAGGGCCGAATTCCCATAAATGATTGTTTTTGACTGCATCAAGATTTTGCCAGACTTGTTCACTGAAAAAATCAGCGCCTTTATCACTATTTACTAAAATCAAGTAATCGGCATCCAATTCTGCTAATTTTTCCAGAGAAACGGCAGACCAATCAGCAGTGGCACTTTCACTGATTTCCGAAACCAGTGAGGGAACTTTAAAACCGAGTTCGTGATACAGCAGCTGACCGCTTGATTTTGTTTCTGAAACCATGAAGACAGAGTTATTGACCACCCATAAAACAGCGATCGACTTGCCTTGGATTTGATCAGCGTACGTTTCCTTGGTAGCAGCGACTAAGTCATCATAATCAGCTTCTACTTGGGCAGCTTGCTCTTCTTTGTGTAACACCTTTGCAATATCTGTCAGACGTTCCCGCCAAGTCACGTCCTCGCCATTTGTGACCACATAGGTCGGCGCGATTTTACTGTATTGATCATATTTGTCACCTTCCACCATGGAATTGCTATCCATCAGTAGCAGGTCTGGCTCAAAGCTCAAGACATCTTCAAAGGGCAGATCGTAGTTGATCCTTGGAACCTCCGCCAGTTTGTCTTGCAAGTATGCTTGATCACTGTCATTGCCGACGGTCCATTGAGCAACCGGTGTTACCTCTAAAGCGACCAAATAATCTTCCAAATAACTACCAATCACCCGCTGTGGGTTTTCGGGAACAGTGACTTCATTTCCCATAGCATCGGTAAAGGTTGTTGCTATTTCTGAAGAAGTAGTGGCTGATCCACTGCTATCCGTTGAGTCATTATTCGTGCTGCAAGCACCCAGTAGGGTAAGGGAGCAGGCAGCTAGCAGGGTAAGCCAAGTACTTCTTTTTGACCATTGTTTCATAGAAACACTTCCTCCTTTGTTACATGTTGAGCACTTATTATTTTAATTGAGAATAGTTCTCATTTGCTGATAGCTATTATCACGAAGAAACGCTCCTTTGTCAATCTTATTTTTTTATTTCCTTTTTTTAGAACTATTGACGAATAGTAGGATTACATTCATAATTGATAAGCATTATCAATCATTTATTTTGGGGACGAATATGGCGAAATTACGAACAGTTGACTTGAGTGTCGGCTATCAAAAACAAAAAATTGTGCAAAATCTAACAATTGAGATGCCAGAAGGGAAAATCATCGGCTTGATTGGTCCGAACGGCAGTGGGAAATCGACGTTTTTAAAGGCACTTGCCCGAATTTTACAGCCATTGTCTGGTGAGGTCCTCTTAGATGCACAAAACCTGCAAAACATCAAAACCAAAGAAGTAGCGAAAAAGATTGCGCTGCTCTCACAAGTTAGCGATTCATCGATTGGCTTGACGATTCGCGAAATTGTTTCTTATGGTCGTTTTCCCTATCAAAAAGGACTAAATAGTTTATCGGAACAAGATCTTGCGGCGATCGACTGGTCCTTGCAGGCAACGGGTTTGACAGCACTAGCAGATGAAACGATCAGCACGCTGTCAGGGGGACAAAAACAGCGCGTTTGGATCGCCATGGCACTTGCGCAAGATACGGATATCGTGATTTTAGATGAACCAACGACCTTTTTAGATCCAGCACATCAATTAGAAATTTTGCTCTTATTACAGCAAATCAATAAAACCTACGGAAAAACGATCATTATGTCGATTCATGACCTGAATCATGCCTCACGTTTTTCTGATTATATTTATGCATTAAAAGGTGGAGAACTGTTGGTCTCTGGTACACCAGAAACAGTGCTGACCAAAGAGTGGCTGCAGCGTTTGTTTGAGATCGACGCCATGTTAGGAACCTTTCCTAATAGCACAAAGCCATTGGTCTTGACCTATGAGTTAGGAGCCCAAGCATGAAAAAGTTTTCTTGGTTGCTGCTGCTTTTTAGCGGCTGCTTTATTATCTGTTTCTTTTTGGCGATCACCCAAGGCGCTGCAGACCTTTCCTTTGAAACGATCTGGCATGCTATCTTTGCTTTTGATTATGAGAATCAGCTGCATCAAGTCTTGCGCAATATTCGATTGCCCCGTGTGTTGGCTGCTTTTCTAGTAGGAAGTTGTTTTGCTGTTACGGGAGCTATCATGCAGGGAATTACGAAAAACGCTCTGGCAGATGGCGGTCTTTTAGGTGTCAACAGTGGGGCTGCGATGGGATTAGCGATCGCATTTATCCTATTTCCTAGTATTCAACCGAGTCAAGCGGCGCTATTTTCGTTTTTGGGTGCCTTTGTGGCAACTGCGCTGCTTTTTTTATTGACTCGCTATGCCAAATTGGGTATGTCACCTACAGGTTTGATTTTGGCTGGTGTGGCACTAAGTTCTTTTTTCTCAGCCATCAGTCAGACCCTGTCACTGCAATTTGATTTAAATCAAGAGCTAGCCTTTTGGTTTATCGGTGGTGCCGCAAATGTGACTTGGCAGCAACTGCGTTTTGTGGGCCCCATCTATCTGATTGCCATCGCTTTTGTGCTACGTCTAGGAAAAGCGTTGAATCTGTTAGCGCTAGGAGATGACACCGTCATTTCATTAGGCAAGCACCCGCATCTGATTCGGGCATCTGCCTTACTGTTAGTCGTAGTTTTGGCGGGAATGGCGGTTTCGCTTGTTGGACCGGTCAGTTTTGTCGGCTTAATGGTTCCTCATGTCGTGCGGGGAATGGTGGGCAAAAACTATCAACTGATTTTGCCTTTGACGATTCTTGGAGGAGGAACACTGGTGATGGCCGCTGATCTGGCTGGCCGCCTGATCAATCCGCCCTTTGAGACACCCTTTGGGATACTGATGGCATTGATTGGTGTGCCTTTTCTATTGATCAAGATACGGAGGGAAGGCTGATGAAAAAAACACTCTCTGTTTTTTTCCTACTGCTGATGGTCGCTTTTTTAGGAAGTGTCATGGTGGGAAAAACAATTTTATCCTTTCAGGCATTAGGGGCAATCTTTCAAGGAACGGCATCTTCGAGTCAAGTACTGACTTTTACTGAGTTTCGACTACCACGGGCTTGTCTAGCGCTGATCGCTGGTGGTGCCTTTGGTTTTTCTGGGTTTGTCTTGCAAGGAGTGACGAGAAATGAGTTGGCTGATGCAAGTATCGTAGGAATCAACAATGGGGCAGGGCTCTTTGTGATGATCTACTTGGGTTTTTATACCCAAGGATCGCAGCTTTTGCCTGTCGTTGGGATCATCGGTGGTTTATTAGCTGCTGTACTGGTCTATTTGATTGCCTATAAGCACCGCCAATTGTTATCGATGGAGCGAGTACTGCTGGCGGGAATCGCCGTCAATGCAGGGCTGGCGGCGGCTACCTTACTCTTTACGGTGGAATTATCAAAAGACCGCTATCGCTTTGTAACAGCGTGGCTTTCTGGTTCGATTTGGGGAACTTCTTGGCAGCAAATCACCAGTCTGCTTCCTTGGGTCATCGTATTGTCTGCCGCAGCTTTCTGGACCGTACCAAGGCTTAACTTACTTGGCTTTGGCGAGGAGCAGGCAATTAGCTTAGGGGTTTCTTTGACCCGTTTGCGGACGTGGTTTTTAGTGATCGCGGTTGGTTTAGCTGCCAGTACGGTTGGCTATACTGGTAATTTAGCCTTTGTGGGCTTATTGGCGCCTCATATCGCTAAGGGACTCATCGGCAGAGAATCTCGCAGTGCCTTTTTCTTAGCGGGAATGATCGGCAGTCTGCTAGTCTTAGTCAGTGATACGATCGGTCGTTTGCTATTGACAAGCGGCGAGATCCCAGCTGGTATCATCATTTCTATCGTAGGGGCACCGTACTTTGTCTTTTTGCTGATCCGACGTAAAGAAGGATGAGCAACTAGTCATGATCTTGTCAAGAAAACTGCGATTCTAGTTTGCTATTTGGACACAGTTTTTGGTACTATTTCTGAGAGGAGTGATCCAATGGAAAAACCAGTCATTAGAGAGCACATGATCCAAACATTAAAACAAATGCCAATCAAACAAAAGCAGCAGAAAGAAACGCTGATTTTGCAGTTGCTGTTTTCTTCTCAAATTTGGCAAACAGCTGAGTCAGTAGGTGTGATCCGTTCGTTGCCATTTGAATTTGATACAGCGGCTATTTTTGCTAAAGGATTTGAACAAAACAAACGAATCGCAGTGCCGAAAGCACAACAGAAAAAATTGCAGTTTTATCATGTGGAGCCGACAACACGTTATGAAGCGTCGGCATTTGGAGTTGAAGAGCCGATCAGTGAGCAAGAAGCCCATCACTTGGATTTGCTGATTGTTCCCGGTTTGGCGTTTTCTAAAAACGGCTATCGCATCGGCTTTGGCGGTGGCTATTATGATCGTTTCTTGTCAGCTTTCGATGGCAAGACCGTTTCTTTGGTCTTCGGAGAGCAATTCAACGATCAATGGACACCAGATGTATTCGACATCCCAATCGATAAAATCTATACGGATTCTCTTATTCGCACGTAAAGGAGCACGTCAATGAATTCTCAAATGAAAAGATGGCTGAATCAGCCGGTCTTCACGTATCTGTTTTTAGCTATCCAAACAATTGTGTTTATCTTAGGTTATTTTAGTCCCTCTATTCAATCAGGCGGGGTGATGTTTGGTCCGTTTGTCGTTTATTTAAATGAATATTGGCGTTTCGTTACCCCGATCTTTCTACATTTCGGTTTGGCTCATTTTGCGATCAATTCTGTGATTCTGTATTATATGGGGCAGCAAGTAGAAGCCATCTATGGTCATAGCCGTTTTTTTGCCTTGTATTTGCTAAGCGGCATCATGGGCAATACCATGAGTTTTGCCTTCAACCAAATAGGGGTTCAATCAGCAGGCGCTAGTACTTCTTTATTCGGACTTTTCGGGGCATTTTTGATTTTAGGTTGGCATTTTAGAAATGATTACCGCATCCAAGCAATGGTACGGCAATTTGCCCTATTCGTTGGATTGAACCTGGTTTTTGGGGTGTTTGATCAAACGATCGATATGTGGGGACACATTGGGGGGATCCTCGGTGGGTTATTGTTAGGGAATCTTTTGGCATTGCCAAAGAACTATGGAAAATATTCGATCCACACCAGAATCCTCTCTGGCGTACTCTTTGTTTTCTTATTGGCTATTTTTGTGATATATGGTTTTAAAAAATATTAATTACTTGTATAATAAGCAGGAAGTGGTTAAATGGAAACGTTATATGACGTACAACAATTACTGAAACAATTTGGTGTTTACGTATATGTCGGCAAGCGGATCTACGATATAGAACTGATGCAAATCGAGCTGAAAAACTTTTATGACAGTCGCTTGATAGATCGGGATGTATATCTGACTGCCCGGCGAATTCTTACGCGGGAGCATCGAATTGAAGAAAGCCGGGAGGAAAACAAGTGATGGACAAAAAAATCATCGGAATTGATTTAGGCGGAACAACGGTGAAATTCGCTATTTTAACGAGCGAAGGCGAGATTCAGCAAAAATGGAGTATTGACACCAATATTCTTGATGAAGGCTCACATATTGTGCCAGAAATCGTGGCATCGATCAATCATCGCCTAGAATTATATGGCTTACAGCCAGAAGCATTTATCGGTATTGGTATGGGGACACCAGGAAGTGTCGATCGTGACAAAGGAACCGTTATCGGTGCCTACAATCTGAACTGGAAAACACTTCAGCCAGTCAAAGAACTGATTGAAAAAGGCACAAAAATCCCCTTTGCCATCGATAACGATGCCAATGTAGCAGCTTTAGGTGAGCGCTGGAAAGGGGCAGGAGATAACAATCCTGATGTCATCTTTATCACACTAGGTACAGGTGTTGGCGGCGGTATCATCATGGAAGGGCAATTGCTTCATGGGGTTGCTGGTTGTGCTGGAGAAATCGGTCATATCACTGTTGATCCTGAAGGGTTTGAATGTACTTGCGGCAAACGTGGTTGTTTAGAAACGGTTTCTAGTGCGACGGGTGTTGTGCGAGTTGCTCGACAGTTGGCAGAAGAATATGCTGGCGATTCGGCATTGAAACAGCAGCTGGACAATGGGGAAGATGTTTCAAGTAAAGATATTTTTGAAGCGGCTCAAGCAAACGATCCATTTGGCTTGATGGTCGTTGATAAAGTGTGCTTCTACCTTGGGTTGGCATGCGGAAACTTAGGAAACACATTAAATCCATCGAGTATCGTTTTAGGTGGAGGCGTATCAGCAGCCGGTGAATTTTTACGTGAACGGGTTGCTGCCTACTTTGCTCAGTTTACCTTCCCACAGGTAACGGAAAGTACCGAAATCAAATTGGCAGAACTTGGGAATGATGCCGGTGTGATCGGGGCAGCATCATTAGCTTTGCAATTTGCAGCAAAAGCTTAGATGCCAAGCTGCTAGGCAATGATACATTCAAGCAGCATAAATCAAAAAAAGAATGATTGTTACAATAGAGAGGAATAGAAGAAATGACACCAATTATGTGGCTAAACTTGGTTTTGGGATTAATCATCTTAGCAATCGCTTTGAACTGGGCGTATTTTCAAATCATGGGACGCCGTTCAGCAACGATCATCTCAGAAGATGAATTCAAAGCAGGAATGAAGAAAGCCCAAGTGATCGATGTTCGGGAAAAAAATGAGTTTGACAGTGGACATATTTTAGGGGCGCGTAATATTCCCTTTACTGTTTTAACCAATTCCTTCAGCGCATTTCGTAAAGATCAACCGATCTACTTATATGACACGCGTAAATCGTTGAGTATTCGCGCAGCGAATAAATTACGTAAAGAAGGCTTTACCAATGTCTATATCCTAAAAGAAGGATATGAAGGCTGGAGCGGCAAGACGAAAAAGAAAAATAGTTTATAAAACAGAGAACTCAAGGCAAAAGAACACAAGCAAATTTGAATGAGTGACGAAACACCAAACGGAGTGTTTCAAGTAAGTCATTGTTCAATTTACATTGTGGGCTTTTGCCTTTATTTGAACTTAGGTCTATCAATAAGGAGAGTGTGCGTTGATCAAGCGAAAAAGAATTTATGAAGCGGCGGAAACGATAGATGGCTATCGGGTATTGGTGGATCGCATCTGGCCTAGAGGGATGAAAAAGGAAACAGCTCAGATCGATCTATGGCTCAAAGCAGTCGCACCAAGTACTGAATTGCGCAAATGGTTTGGGCATGATCCTGAACGTTTTGATGCGTTTAAAGACCGCTATCTACAAGAATTAGAGAAAGCGCCCGCTAAAGATGCCTTGGCACAGTTAAACGCGTTGGTTGCTGAACAAGAGACCGTTACCTTACTATACGGAGCGAAAAATGAAGAACAAAATCAAGCCGTGATTTTGCAGGACTTACTGGAGAAGGAAGAATGATTACCTAAAAGAGCCGCCAGCCTATTGAAGGCTGACGGCTCTTTTGTAGCAAATGATTAACGGGCAACGCTTTTACGCATCGCACGTTTCCGTTTTTCATCATGATCCGCTTGTTGTTCATCAATTGGATCAATCACTTGTTTCTTGACCGTCATAACAACACTTGCAGCTGCAGCAACCGTTGCGACTGTTCCTACTAAAAATCCTGAAAGAAATCGTTTCATCATTAAACACCTCGCCTTTAGTTATAGGTTCATTATGAATGAAAACGGAAAAAATATCAAAAAAAATCACTTTTGGGATTGAAAACGCTTGAAATAATTTAGTAAATATTTTACAATAAGTTTACTAAAAAGAAAGTGGGAGTGAGAGAAATGGAGCAATTGCAACAGATATTTATTGATAAATTTGGAACAGAAGGCACAGGCATGTATTTTGCACCAGGGAGAATCAACTTGATCGGTGAACACACGGATTACAATGGCGGTTATGTTTTCCCGGCGGCGATCACATTAGGGACGTATGCAGTAGCGCGAAAACGTGAAGACCAGTTGATCCAACTCTATTCAGAGAACTTTCCAGGAAAAGGCGTGATCTCCTTTTCGTTAGATGAGCTGGATTACCGAAAAGAAGATGATTGGACAAACTATCCGAAAGGAGTCGTTCGTTTCCTAAAAGAAGCGGGGCAAGTGATCGATCGAGGCTTTGACATCGCTTTTTATGGCAACATTCCGAATGGCGCAGGTCTTTCTTCTTCGGCATCGATTGAATTGCTGACGGGGGTTTGTCTAAAAGATCTCTTTGATTTAACCCTGACGACCTTGGACTTAGTTAAAATTGGCAAAAAAGTCGAAAATGAGTTTATTGGCGTTAACTCAGGGATCATGGATCAATTTGCGATCGGAATGGGTCAAAAAGACCATGCACTGCTTTTAGATACGAACACGTTAAACTATGAAGTCGTACCAGCGGCATTTGGCGATTATGTCGTAGCGATCATGAATACCAATAAGCGACGCGAATTGGCTGATTCTAAATACAATGAACGACGTGCAGAATGTGAAGAAGCATTGGCTCGTTTGCAAAAATCATTAGCCATTGATTCATTGGGCGCATTAGACGAAGCAACCTTTTTTGCAAATACAGCATTGATCGATGATCCACGCTTGATCAAACGGGCGAAACATGCGGTGACGGAAAACCAACGGACATTGAAAGCAAAAGCTGCTTTGACTGCTGGTGATCTTGAAGAATTCGGCCAGTTATTAAATGCCTCCCATGCTTCATTGCGAGATGATTATGAAGTGACAGGGCATGAACTAGATACACTAGTCGCAGCCGCTCAAGCGCACCCTGCTGTTCTAGGTGCGCGGATGACTGGTGCGGGCTTTGGCGGTTGCGGGATCGCATTGGTCAAAGCAAGTGAATGGGCTGATTTCGAAGCGTCAGTCAAAGCAGCCTATTTAGCAGAAATCGGCTACGCAACCGACATTTATCAAGCAAGTATTGATGATGGTGCACGAAAACTGTAGAATAAGAAACGATGAAGGAATGAAGAAAGAAGGCTGAAAATATGGCGATTTTAGTATTAGGAGGAGCCGGCTATATCGGTTCTCATGCAGTCGATCAATTGATCGAACAAGGAAAACAAGTCGTTGTCGTTGACAATTTGCTGACAGGACATCGCCAAGCGATCCATCCAGCAGCAACCTTTTATGAAGGAGATATTCGCGACAAAGCATTTTTACAATCGGTATTTGAAAAAGAAACGATTGATGGCGTGATTCACTTTGCTGCCAGCTCTTTGGTGGGAGAATCTGTGGAAAAACCATTGAAGTATTTCAACAATAATGTGTATGGGATGCAGGTCCTCTTAGAAGTGATGAAGGAACATCAAGTGAAACATATCGTCTTTTCCTCTACAGCAGCAACTTATGGGGAACCTGACCATAGTCCAATCACGGAAGAAACCCCAACAAATCCTAAAAATCCATATGGCGAAAGCAAGTTGATCATGGAAAAAATGATGCGTTGGTGCGATGAAGCTTATGGAATGAAGTATGTCGCATTGCGTTATTTCAATGTGGCTGGCGCAAAGTCGGATGCTTCGATCGGTGAAGACCATGATCCAGAAACACACTTAGTACCGATCATCTTGCAAGCTGCTTTAGGACAACGCAAAGAGGTAGCGATTTTTGGGGAGGATTACGATACTCCAGATGGTACTTGTGTCCGCGATTATGTCCATGTTGAAGATCTGATCGCTGCTCACCTGTTGGCATTAGAATATTTACAAAAAGGCAATGAGAGCAATGTCTTCAATCTAGGCAGCAATCATGGGTACTCTGTGAAAGAAATGGTGGAAGCTGCTCGCAATGTAACGAAAAAAGAGATCCCAGCCAGAGTGGCGCCTCGCCGTGCCGGTGATCCAAGTACCTTAGTGGCATCGAGTGAAAAAGCACGAAAGGTTTTAGGCTGGAAACCAGTCTATACCGATGTCGAAGCAATCATCGAGACTGCTTGGAATTGGCATGTCAGCCATCCAAATGGGTATCAAGGGCAGGAGGAATAACCAATGACGATCAGCCAAACAATCAGCGATTTCGTCACTTTAGCAATCAAGGCTGGCGGCTGGATGGAAATGGATCGTATTTATTTGCAAAACCGAGTACTAGCCATGATCGGGGAAGCTGTTTTTGAGCCCAGCGAAATTCGTTCTGTCGATCGGTCCTCCATTGATTTGATGGACGAGCTGGTGGCATGCGCTTTAAGCAATCAGCAAATTGGCGATTCTCACGCAGAAAGAGAAATCTTTGAAGCACAGTTGATGGACTTTTTGACGCCACCGCCTTCAGTAGTCAATGCTTTTTTTGCGCAGCATTATGCCAATGATCCTAAAGAAGCGACGGATTATTTCTTTGAGCTGTGCCGTCAAAATGATTACATCAAGACTCGGGCCATCGCAAAGAATATCGTGTTCCCAGTTGATACCGAATATGGGGAGATCGAGATCACGATCAATTTATCAAAACCTGAAAAAGATCCCAAGCAAATAGCGAAAGAAGGAGCTGCTGCTTCTGTAGATTATCCGAAATGTCTGTTGTGTTTGGAAAATGAAGGCTACCATGGACGAGTCAATTATCCAGCGCGGACCAACCATCGGATCATCCGTATGAATTTGGATAATGAAGCATGGGGCTTTCAATATTCGCCCTATGCCTACTACAATGAGCATTCGATTTTTCTCTCTTTAGACCATCGTCCTATGAAAATCAATTTGCAAACCTTCGCTCGCTTGTTGCAGATCATTGAAGTGATGCCGCATTATTTTGTCGGGTCCAATGCCGATCTGCCGATCGTTGGGGGTTCGATCTTGTCTCATGACCATTATCAAGGGGGACGGCACACGTTTGCCATGGCAAAAGCGCCGATCGAGCAACACTTTTCTTTAACTGGTTTTCCTGATGTCGCTGCGGGGATCGTGAAGTGGCCAATGTCGGTGATACGACTACAAGCGAAAAACAAACAAAAATTAGCCGCCGCTTGCCAATATGTGTTAGCCCAATGGCAACAGTACTCAGATCCAAGTGTTTCGATCAATGCCTTTTCAGAAGATGGAACGCCTCATCATACGGTGACACCGATCGCACGCAAGCAAGGAGAGCTGTTTGAAATGGACTTAGTCTTGCGGGATAATAATGTTTCCAAAGAACATCCTGACGGCATTTTTCATCCGCATCAAGAAGTGCAGCATATCAAAAAAGAAAATATCGGATTGATTGAAGTCATGGGCTTGGCAGTTTTACCGCCGCGTTTAGCTACGGAACTAGAAGAAGTGACTGCTTATCTATTGGATCAGCCCAATCAGATCGCGGCATACCATATTCCTTGGGCAGATGCGATCAAAGCCCAGCACCCAGAATGCAATGCCGATAACGTGTCGCAGATTTTACGTAATGCATTAGGGGAAGTCTTTACACAAGTATTGACGCATGCAGGTGTCTTCAAGCGAGACCAGACAGGGCAAGCGGCCTTTGCTCGCTTTATAGCTACTTTATAAAAAAGTTCCCCGCAAAAAAAGGAGGCTGGAAGATGGCAACGATCAAAGATATTGCACAACAGGCTGGCGTCTCGCCAGCCACTGTATCACGGGTGCTGAATTACGATTCAGAATTATCGGTCAGTTCTGAAACCAAAGAGAAAATTTTTAAAGCCGCAGAAGCACTCAATTACACAAAACATAAAAAGAAGAGTCAGCCAGAAACCAGTAGTATGCGCTTGATCCAATGGTTTGATACCGAGGAAGAATTAGCGGATCTTTACTACTTAGCGATCCGTATCGGGATTGAAAACAAAACCGAAGAATTAGGGATTCGTTTGCTGAAAGAACCCTACGAAGGATTGACTGATACCGCAGTCGATGGAACGATTGCACTAGGAAAATTCGATGATCACCAGATTCGACAATTGAAAAAAAGCCAAGCCAATTTGTTGATAGTCGATTTTGACGCATTGGCTCAGGGCGTCAATTCTCTGGTAGTGGACTTTCAACAAGCGGTGGATTTAGTGATCGATGACTTTATTGCAAAAGGCCACCAAAGGATCGGCTTGTTATCAGGCGTTGAGTTTACCAAGGATCATCACCAAGAAATCGAAGACCCTCGGCGCCGAATTTTTGAGGAACGGCTCCGTCGGTTGAAGCTGCACCACCCGCAATATCACCTCAGCGCACCGTTTACAGTAGAGGGCGGTTATGAGGCGATGAAAGAGTATTTGCAGCAAAACAAAGAGTTGCCAAGTGCTTTATTTGCTTCCAGTGATGCCTTAGCGATTGGCGCTATGCGTGCTTTGCAAGAAAAAAACATCAAGATTCCTGAGGAGATCGCAATTATCGGCTTCAACGATGTCAGTGTTGCAAAGTACGTCTTTCCGACGCTGTCAACCATCAAAGTTCATACGGAATGGTTGGGGGAGCTGGCAGTGACGACCTTGCTGGATATTATTACGAATGCAGCCCCCGTTCCTCGCAAAGTTACGATCGCAACGGAACTGATCACGCGCCAATCCTCCTAGCAACCAGTTGAATCACCGAAGGATGTCGTTACACACGTCAACTGAGTTTTAATGGAATAACAAAAAATGACTATCGTCTTACCCGAACCTTTAAACAGCCTCGTCGGTTTGCAGCTGCAGCCGTGCTTGCTTTTTTCAAAGGTTCGGGTATTGTTGTCCTATTGCTTTTTTTCTAAACGCAGGCATCTTTTTGGAGACTTGGTTGGGCATTTGATTAGAATATGGTAGAATATGAGAGAGTTTTTTGAATGGGGAGAAGATAGATGAAAACATTAGCGATTGATACCTCAAACCAGACACTGGCGGTTGCGGTGGTCGATGGTCAAGAAGTGTTGGGACAAAGCCAGACGATGGCGATCAAAAACCACAGCACAGCATTGATGCCTGCCATTGATGGATTGATGCAAGCGGTGGGGATGGCACCTAAAGAGCTGGAGCAAATCGTTGTTGCGAAAGGTCCTGGTTCGTATACAGGTTTGCGAATCGGCGTCACAACAGCAAAAACGCTGGCGCAAACATTGAACATCCCGCTGATTGGTGTTTCTAGTTTGAAAGCAGTCGCTGCCAATTGTGTGGGCGTATCGCAAGTGATCGTGCCGTTGTTTGACGCTCGCCGTCAAAATGTCTACGCAGGTGCCTACCAATGGCATAATGGGACCTTAGAAACAAGGATCAAAGACCAGCATATCTCACTGTCTGAATTATTGACCCAGTTAAAAGCAGTCGATGGTCAAGAAGTGCTATTTGTCGGCGCCGATACCATCAAATTTAAAGACATGATCGAGGCGGAACTGCCGACAGCCCATATCAATCAAGTATCGTTATGGAATTACCCGAATGGCGTTGTTTTAGCTGCTATTGCGAAAGAAGAAGCGCCGGTCGCTTCGATCCATGATTTTGTACCAGACTATTTAAAATTAGTTGAAGCCGAAGAAAAATGGTTAGCCTCGCATGAACCGGGAGTGGATGCCTATGTTGAAAAAATTTAAAACGATGACGGGAAAGCTGGCCCTTTTCCGTCAGATTCAATACCCAGAGCGTAAAAAAGAGATACGAGGGGAAATGTACGTTGTTCGTGAATTAGTCGGAGATGACATTAAAGAGCTGCTGCAGGTGGAGCGTCTCGTGTATGCGGGGGAACTGCCTTGGACCAAGAGCGCCTTTTTGTCAGAACTTTATTCACGGGTCAAACATCTTTATTTGGGCATCTTGCATAATGAGCGGATGATTGGGTTTATCGGGGTGCGGATTTTAGGCGCTGATGCCCATATCACCAATATCGCGATCATTCCTGATTATCAAGGAAAAGGGATCGGTTCTTTCTTGCTAGGAGAAATCGAACGTTATGCACGGAAAAACAAATGCGACCGTTTGACATTAGAAGTTCGCCTGGGCAATCGTGATGCGCAACGTTTGTATCGGACCCTCGGGTTTGTTTCACAGGCGATCAAAACGGCGTACTACACCGAAGGCAATGAAGATGCATTGGATATGGTGAAATTTTTAAATGACTAACGAACAAGCAGATCAAACGATCCCGACACCGCAAATGCTCTGGTCATTGGCAGATCAGAGCTATCCCTTTGGCTCGCCTTGGAATGTGCAGCAATTTCAACAAGATTTGCAAAACAGCAACAGTCGCTATTTGTTCCGTTATGGAAAAACCAATCAAGAGCTAATGGGGTTTCTCTGTTTTCAGCAAGTGCTGGATGAAGCAGAGTTGTTTAATGTAGCGGTTTTACCAGCGTATCAAGGTCGTGGTTTGGCGAAAGAATTGTTGGAGCAAATGGAATCGCTCGTGGAACAAACCGATGGTCGGCGCATCTATCTTGAAGTGCGTGTGTCGAATTTGCAAGCACAAGCTCTTTATTTACGTATGGGCTATACAGTCATCGGTCGTAGAAAAAAATATTACAGTCATCCAGAAGAGGATGCGTTGATTATGGAAAAGAAAGTAGGCGGACAAAAATCAAATGAATGAATTGATTTTAGCCATTGAAAGCAGTTGTGATGAAACCAGTGTGGCAGTGATTAAAAACGGCGACACCATTTTAAGTAACATTGTTGCTTCGCAGATCAAGAGCCACCAGCGCTTCGGCGGTGTCGTACCAGAAGTCGCTAGTCGTCACCATGTCGAACAGATTACTTTGTGCATCGACGAAGCATTGACCCAAGCCAACACACAACCAGAAGAATTATCAGCCGTGGCTGTCACCTATGGTCCAGGGTTGGTTGGGGCACTGTTGATTGGGCTTTCTGCAGCGAAAGCCTTTGCGTGGGCCCACAGCTTACCGCTGATTCCGGTCAATCACATGGCAGGACATATTTATGCAGCTCGCCTAGTGAAGCCATTGGTTTTTCCTTTAATGGCATTATTGGTCAGCGGCGGCCACACCGAATTGGTGTATATGGCAGAAGATGGTTCTTTTGAGATCATCGGAGAAACGAGAGATGATGCCGCTGGTGAAGCCTATGACAAAGTTGGTCGAGTTCTCGGTTTGCCTTATCCTAGTGGGAAAGAAATTGATCGCCTTGCACATCTAGGTAGTGATACGTATCACTTTCCTCGAGCAATGATGCAAGAAGATAATTTTGATTTTAGTTTCAGTGGCTTGAAGAGTTCCTTTATCAACTTTGTGCATAATGCACAGCAAAGAGAGGAAGCTTTGTCAGTAGAAAATCTAGCAGCTAGTTTCCAAGCCAGCGTTGTCGAAGTCTTGGTTCACAAAACGTTGCGGGCGTGCCAAGCTTATCCTGTAAACCAGCTGATCGTTGCTGGGGGAGTCGCGGCGAATCAAGGCTTGCGTGACGCTTTACAAAAAGCGATGCAGGAATTGCCGGAAGTGGAATTGTTGATTCCACCGTTGCGTCTTTGCGGAGATAATGCGGCCATGATTGGAGCTTATGCCCATGTTGCGTTGAAAAAGCAACGCTTAGCAGATCTTTCATTGAATGCTGATCCAAGTGTCAGCTTTGCCCATACGATTTCTTAAGATGATTGCACCTAAGATCCGTTCTTAGGTGTTTTTTTTGGTTTCTTTATGAGCAAATAGAAGATTTTGTTGTATTTTATTTCATAATTTGATATTATCATGTATAATTATTAGTTAATTGAAGGGCGGGTATGCAATGACATCGGTTTTTAAAGGACGCAGTTTTTTAGCAGAAAAGGATTTTACAAAAGAAGAACTACAATATTTGATTGATTTTTCCCAGCACTTGAAAGGGATGAAGGCCAACAATCAACCACATCGTTATTTAGATGGCAAAAACATTGCACTTTTGTTTGAAAAGAATTCGACACGGACGCGAGCAGCCTTTACGGTTGCAGCGGTGGATCTGGGGGCACATCCGGAATTTTTAGGGGCCAATGATATTCAGTTGGGGTCTAAAGAATCTGTTGAAGATACCGCCAAAGTATTCGGCCGCATGTTCGACGGGATCGAGTTTCGCGGCTTTAGTCAACAGGTTGTCGAAGATCTGGCCAACTATTCAGGTGTACCTGTTTGGAATGGCTTAACGGATGACTGGCATCCAACGCAAATGATTGCTGACTTTTTAACCATTCAAGAAAACTTTGGTGAGCTGACTGGCTTGACCATCGCATACTGTGGGGATGGGCGCAACAATGTCGCTAATTCTTTATTAGTGACCAGTGCGATTTTAGGGGTCAATATTCATGTCGTCACCCCGAAGGCCTTGCAGCCAGAAGCAACCATCATCGCACAGGCACAAGCCTATGCCAAGCAATCGGGCGCAAAGATTTTGGTGACTGATGATGTGGATCAAGGTGTTCTAGGCGCTGATGTCGTGTATACCGATGTTTGGGTATCAATGGGTGAAGAAGAAAAATTCCAAGAGCGGATTGAACAGCTGCTGCCGTATCAAGTCAACCAATCGTTGATGAAAAAAACACAAAACGATCAAGTGATTTTTATGCATTGTTTGCCAGCATTTCATGATGATCAGACCACCTATGGCAAAAAAGCAGCGCAGGCGTATGGAATTTCTGAGATGGAAGTCACTGATGAGGTCTTTCGCAGTAAGTATGCCCGTCAATTTGATCAAGCCGAAAATCGTTTGCACTCAATCAAAGCGATCATGGCAGTGACTGCTGGAGATTTATTTATTCCTAAAGTATAAAATAATTTTTTTTGAAAATGCCAAAATCTCGCTAGCCAAACAAACATTTCTTTGCTATACTTTCTGGGAAGTAAATAGCCTTGATTTGATGAAACAAGAGAAGTAGCGATTCGAGTATCAGTTAGCGAGTTCGGGGTGGTGGAAGCCGAATTGATCAGATTGTGAAACGCACTTGTGAGAATTTGCCAAGCAAACGGAATTCTGCCGTTATCAGAAAAAAGTGGGTCCGAAAAGGACAATCAGAGTGGTACCGCGGGAAATCTCGTCTCTAGTGCATGTTATGCGCTAGAGGCTTTTTTGTTTTTATCAATCATTTCTTGCATGAAAAACATACAGCTGTTTGCTTGCTTCAAACAACTTTTCATCAAAACATGGGCTCAGTCATTATAGGAGGGATACTATGAATAACAAAGAAATCGTCGCACAAGCCATCCATCAAGTAGTAAAAGAAGATCTATCGATCGAACAAGTTCAGCAATTACTGGAAAATCCAAAGTCAGCTGACCATGGGGATGTGGCATTCCCAGCCTTCTCGCTAGCAAAAGTCTATCGGAAAGCGCCGCAGCAAATTGCCGCAGACTTATCAGAAAAAATCGATCAAGCGTCTTTTGAAAAAATTGAAGTGGTCGGTCCATATTTAAACTTCTTTATGGATAAAAAAGCAATCTCTGCCCACGTCTTAGAGATGGTTCTCAAAGAAAAAAATCATTTTGGCGATCAAACCATCGGCAATCAGCAAGCAGTACCCATCGATATGTCTTCACCCAATATTGCCAAACCCATCTCAATGGGGCATTTGCGTTCCACTGTGATCGGTAACTCGATCGGCTTTATTTTAGAAAAAATCGGTTACCAGCCAATTCGCATCAACCATTTAGGCGACTGGGGCACACAATTTGGGAAATTGATCGTGGCCTATAAAAAATGGGGGTCAGAAGAAGCGGTCAAAGCGGAACCAATCAACGAACTGTTGCGTTTGTATGTTGATTTTCATGAAGCTGCCGAGACAGATAAACAATTAGAAGATGATGCGAGAGCTTGGTTCAAGAAACTAGAAGATGGTGACCAAGAAGCAATGGATTTATGGCAATGGTTCCGTGATGAATCATTAAAAGAATTCAATAAAATCTATGATATGTTGGAAGTTTCCTTTGATTCATTGAATGGCGAAGCTTTCTATAATGATAAAATGACAGAAGTCGTGGAATTATTAGAGGAAAAACACTTGCTGAAAGAAGACCAAGGGGCAGAGATCGTTGATTTGGCTGCGTATGACTTAAATCCAGCCTTGATCCGCAAATCCGATGGTGCGACCCTTTACATCACCCGGGACATGGCTGCTGCATTGTACCGCAAACGGACCTACAATTTTGCCAAATCATTGTACGTGGTAGGAAATGAGCAAAGTTATCACTTCAAGCAGTTAAAAGCTGTTTTGAAGGAAATGGGCTTTGAGTGGGCAGATGATATGACCCACGTACCATTTGGGTTGATCACCAAAGATGGGAAAAAATTATCTACGAGAAAAGGGAAGATCGTTCTTTTAGAAGAAGTATTGAATGAAGCGATCGATTCAGCGAAAGAACAAATCACTGAAAAGAACCCAACCCTTGAAAACAAAGAAGAAGTTGCAAAACAAGTCGGTGTCGGGGCAGTCGTTTTCCACGACTTGAAAAATGACCGTTTGAATAATTTCGACTTTACGCTAGAAGAAGTTGTCCGTTTTGAAGGAGAGACCGGACCCTATGTGCAATATTCTCATGCCCGTGCCATGAGCATTCTTGAAAAAGCCGACTTTGATCCTGCTGCTGTCAGCAGTTTGTCATTGGCAGATACTGAGAGCTGGGAAGTCATCAAACTGATTCAGCGCTACCCAGAAACCGTGCTGCAAGCAGCAGAAAAATATGAACCATCCGTCATTGCTAGACATGCCATCAAATTGGCACAGGCCTTTAATAAGTATTACGCCAATGTGAAAATCTTGGCTGAAGATGCGGAAAAAGACGCACGTCTGGCTCTAGTTTATGCAGTAACGACCTTATTAAAAGAAGATTTACGGTTGCTTGGTTTACATGCACCCGACAAAATGTAACAAAAAAAGCTGTGTCCTTGTTTCGACAAGGACACAGCTTTTTTGTAGTAAAATACAGATAGGTCACATTTGTTCGGTGTCTTATAAGACCGCGTGGTTTCTGATAAATTGATAAAAAGTTTCGGCATCTTCGTCGCTGCGGGAAATCACCGCTACTGTATCAAAGCCCGCCAACGAGCAAACTTTTTCTGGCATAGTCACTTCATCGATCGCAGCCGAAAGCAAAGGCGCATTGTCCGCAACGGTATGGATCAACGTCATAAATTGCACACGATCTACTTTAGTGACAACGTCTTCGATCATCTGTATCAAACGCTGCTCTTCTTCTTTTTCATCTTCTGACGATTGCATTCCTTGAAAAATGACAAACTTCGTCTGACCTGTTTCATCGGGCACTTTCACGATTTTCAAATCACGAATATCGCGAGAGATGGTCGCTTGCGTGGCGGAGACGCCTTGGGCTTCCAATTGCTGCAATAATTCTTCTTGCGTGCGTACAGTATGTTCAGTAATGATTTGTCTAATAAGTAAATGGCGATCAGCTTTTCGCATAGGTAAACTCCTTTAAGCATGATTGATTAAGTCAGCCTTATCATAGCAGATAAAGCCGAAAAAACCTAGATATAATAAGAAAAGAATTAGAACGTTAAAAAAAAGCTGGACCACGAATCGTAGTTTTTCATTTGAATCAGTTGCATTTCTTTTTTAGCTACTGTATACTGTTTAAGGCGTGAGTTTTTCACGTCAATCCCACATCTTGTTCCATCTGCGAAGCGGTGCTGATCGATTCAGTTCTTCAAGGAGTAAAAGAGCAAGAGAGGAAAACAAAAAAACCAAATTGGAGGAAACACAACATGGCAGTAATCTCAATGAAACAATTACTAGAAGCCGGCGTACACTTTGGTCACCAAACTCGTCGCTGGAACCCAAAAATGAAGAAATATATCTTCACAGAAAGAAACGGCATCTACATCATTGATTTGCAAAAAACAGTGAAATTAGTAGACGCAGCTTACGACTACATGAAAAATGTTGCTGAAGAAGGCGGCGTTGCATTGTTCGTAGGTACTAAAAAACAAGCACAAGAAGCAATCAAAGAAGAAGCAATCCGTTCAGGTCAATACTATGTTAACCATCGTTGGTTAGGTGGAACTTTGACAAACTGGGAAACAATCCAAAAACGTGTTGCTCGTTTGAAACAAATCAACAAAATGGAAGAAGATGGCACATTTGCTGTTCTTCCTAAAAAAGAAGTCGTTGGCTTGAACAAAGAGCGCGAACGTCTTGAAAAATTCTTAGGCGGTATCGCTGATATGCCAAGAATTCCAGATGTAATGTACGTTGTTGACCCACGTAAAGAACGTATCGCGATCCAAGAAGCACGCAAATTAAATATCCCGATCGTAGCTATGGTCGATACAAACTGTGATCCAGACGAAATCGATGTTGTTATCCCATCAAATGATGACGCTATTCGTGCCGTTAAATTGATCACTGCGAAAATGGCAGATGCTTTCATCGAAGGTAACCAAGGCGAAGACCAAGTAGCAGAAGAAGATTTTGCTGCTGAATCAACAGAAAACGCAACTTCAATCGAAGAAATCGTTGATGTTGTCGAAGGCGACAACGCATCAGCTGAATAATAAATGATGGAGCTGTTTCAAAGGCTAGGCGCCAAGCCTCACTCTCCTTTGAAACAGCTTTTTTTAAAGACAAGCAATCTTGTTTAAAAACATTTAGGAGGAAACAAAAAATGGCAGAAGTAACAGCTAAATTAGTAAAAGAATTACGCGATATGACTGGTGTAGGAATGATGGACGCAAAACGTGCATTAGTTGAAGTAGAAGGCGACATCGAAAAAGCCGTAGACTTATTACGTGAAAAAGGTATGGCAAAAGCTGCGAAGAAAAACGACCGTATTGCTGCTGAAGGTTTAGCATCTGTAGCGATCAACGGCAACACAGCAGCAATCGTTGAAGTGAACTCAGAAACTGACTTCGTTTCTAAAAACGAAATGTTCCAAGACTTAGTAAAAGAAATCGCTGAAGTAATCGCAGCAAACAAACCAGCTGATATGGATGCTGCTTTAAAATTAGAAACTTCTAAAGGCACAATGGATGCTGCGTTGATCGAAGCAACACAAGTAATCGGAGAAAAAATCAGCTTCCGTCGTTTTGAAGTTGTTGAAAAAGATGACAATGCTGCTTTCGGCGGTTACCTACACATGGGCGGACGTATTGCTGTATTGACTGTTCTTGAAGGAACAACTGACGAATCAGTTGCGAAAGATGTTGCAATGCACGTTGCAGCGATCAACCCTCGCTACGTGAACGAAGCACAAATCTCTCAAGAAGAATTGGATCATGAAAAACAAGTCTTGACAGAACAAGCATTGAACGAAGGCAAACCAGCGAACATCGTTGAAAAAATGGTTGAAGGACGCTTGAAGAAATTTAAAGCAGAAATCGCTTTGGTTGACCAACCATTCGTTAAAGACCCAGATATGACGGTTGAAAAATATGTTGCATCAAAAGGCGCAACTGTGAAATCTTTTGTCCGCTTTGAAGTCGGCGAAGGTATCGAAAAACGCGAAGACAACTTCGTTGAAGAAGTAATGAGCCAAGTGAAAAAATAATTCTGTTCCTTGAACAGATGGGAACGCATGGAAGTGCGCTCCCTTTTTTTAAGCAAAAACGGTTTTTAAAGAAATAGTGTAGATAATTTTCAACGAAAGAGCACCAATATGCTACAATAGTATTGGAGAATGTACGGAGGAATCATGATGGGCAAACCAAAATATCAACGTGTTGTATTAAAATTAAGTGGTGAAGCATTAGCGGGTGACGAAGGCTTTGGGATCAAACCACCGACGATCCAAGAGATCGTTAAAGAGATCAAGGAAGTCCACGAATTAGGCGTACAGATGGCGATCGTGGTCGGCGGCGGAAACATTTGGCGTGGACAAATCGGCGCGCAAATGGGGATGGAAAGAGCACAAGCTGATTACATGGGCATGTTAGCGACTGTGATGAATGCTTTAGCATTACAAGACACGCTAGAAAATGCTGGTGTACCAACGCGTGTCCAAACTTCGATCGAAATGCGTCAAATCGCAGAGCCTTATATTCGTCGCAGAGCAGAACGTCACTTAGAAAAAGGGCGGGTCGTCATTTTTGCAGGCGGAACCGGAAACCCTTATTTCTCAACTGATACGACCGCAGCCTTACGGGCAGCTGAAATCAACGCTGATGTCATTTTGATGGCGAAAAACAATGTTGATGGCGTCTACTCAGCAGATCCTAAAACGGACCAAAGTGCTGTGAAATTTGAAGAATTGACCCATTTAGAAGTCATTTCTAAAGGATTGCAAGTAATGGATTCAACCGCAAGTTCATTAAGTATGGACAACGATATTCCATTAGTCGTATTCAACTTGAATGAGCATGGAAACATTCGCCGCGCCATTTTAGGTGAACATATTGGAACGACAGTAAGGGGGAAATAACATGGCTGACAAAATTTTAACAGAAGCAAAAGACAAAATGAAAAAAGCAGCAGAAAACTTGCAGCGGGAATTAGGACAAATCCGTGCTGGCCGCGCGAACGCGAGCATCTTAGACCGCGTAATGGTTACTTACTATGGTGTACCAACACCCTTGAACCAAATGGCTTCAATTACGATTCCAGAAGCAAGAATTTTGATGATCACACCTTTTGACAAAACAATGATCCAAGAAGTAGAAAAAGCTATCATGCAAAGTGATATTGGTATCACGCCTGCCAATGACGGAACAGTCATTCGTTTGGTGATTCCTCAATTAACGGAAGAACGTCGTAAAGAATTAGCCAAAGACGTGAAAAAAGAAGCTGAAAATGCGAAAATCGCGGTCCGTAACATTCGCCGTGATGCGATGGAAGCTTACAAGAAACAAGAAAAAGCTGGCGATATCACAGAAGATGATTTGCGTGAATCTGAAAAAGAAGTGCAAACTGCTACAGATAACAGCATCAAAGAAATCGATGCGATCGCAGCTGAAAAAGAGCAAGAGCTACTTGAGGTTTAAAAGGAATGACGAAGAGTCGCTTCAGCGGCTCTTTTTTTATGGTCGAAAGTGCCGTATGTACTTGAATATCACGGCTGTTTTTTTGTTTTTTCTTAATATGGAAATCTTTTCTTGGTTTTCATAGGCAAGAAATCTGATTATTGTTATAATGTAAAAGATGAATTTCAAGAATTGGAAGAGGAGCGAATACGATGCTGCGTTTTTTTCCACAAAAAGACAAATATATCAAAGAAGCGGCTGAACATGAATTTGATCCATCACTGCCGATTCCCCAACACATCGCGATCATTATGGATGGCAATGGCAGATGGGCGCAAAACCGGCGCTTGCCAAGAGTAGCTGGTCACAAAGAAGGCATGGAGACGGTAAAAAAGATCACGAAACATGCTTCACACCTTGGTGTGAAAGTATTGACTCTTTATGCGTTTTCAACAGAGAATTGGAAACGGCCAAATGAAGAAGTGGACTTTTTGATGCAACTGCCCGTCGACTTTTTCGACACGTTTGTTCCTGAGCTGATCAAAGAAAATGTTCAAGTCAAAGTGATGGGGTTCACGGAATCTTTACCCGAACACACACAAGAAGCGGTCAAGCGAGCGATTGACCAAACCAAAGATAATACTGGGATGATCTTGAATTTTGCTTTAAATTACGGCAGCCGCGCAGAAATTTTGACTGCGGTCCAAGCCCTTTATGAAGAGCTTGCAGCTTCAGAGAAAGCCCTGCCCAAGCTCACGGAAGACATGCTGGCGACACATTTGATGACTGGTTTTTTGCCAAACGCGTTACGTGATCCTGAATTGGTGATTCGCACGAGTGGCGAAGAACGTATCAGCAACTTCTTGTTATGGCAGATTGCTTACAGCGAATTATTCTTTACGAAAGCGCTCTGGCCTGATTTCGATGCTGCTTTACTAGAAGATGCGATCGGGAGCTTTCAACAACGAAACCGGCGTTTTGGCGGTTTGAAAACGAAGGAGGAAGAAGAGTGAGACAACGTGTAATCACTGCGGTCGTCGCATTAGCCTTTTTCCTGCCAATTATTTACGTTGGCGGCATTGCCGTCGAATTGCTGGCAGCAGCGATGGCAGGGATTGGTGTTTATGAATTATTTCGGATGAAAGGACTAGCTGTTTTCAGTTTTGAAGGAATTCTTTCAATCATCGGTGCGGTGATTTTAGTTTTACCTCAAGAACGCTGGTTTTTCTTTTTGCCAGAGGGCACAGATAAAAGTGCCTTGTATTATGTAATCGTCCTTTTATTACTAGGGATCGCGGTTATTTCTAAAAATACGTATACTATCGATGAAGCTGGTTTTCCAGTGATCGTCAGCTTATATACGGGTGTCGGTTTTGAACGTTTCTTGACGGCACGTTCAGCAACAGATGGCTTAGTCGTTTTAGTTTTCGGTCTGTTTATCGTGTGGGCAACAGATATTGGGGCTTACATGGTGGGACGGCGTTACGGTCAACGAAAATTATGGCCAGAGATTTCCCCTAATAAAACGATCGAAGGGGCCCTAGGCGGGATTGCTGCTGCGGTGGTCGTAGCCGGTTTGTATCTGCTAGCATTTCCAGGGAAAGATTATTTTGGACATGGTAGTGCCATCATGATCTTATTGACGGTCCTCTTTTCGATCGCTGGTCAATTCGGGGATTTAGTGGAATCGGCAATCAAACGTCATTATGGCGTGAAGGATTCAGGCAATCTTTTGCCAGGACATGGCGGGATCTTGGATCGCTTCGATAGCATGCTGTTTGTGTTTCCAATCATGTATTTATTCGGTGTTTTTTAGAAATTATTTAGAAGTGCAGGCTTGGCTTGCGCTTCTTTTTTTAAATTCTTGTTACAACGGGAATGTGAGTTCCTCAACGGGAATCGGTGTGATAAAATAAGGAAAGGCTGCCCTGAATGAGAGGGATGCTGTGAAAGAGAGGAACGAGCATGAAAACGATACTTGTATTTATCATTATCTTTTCCGTAGTGGTAGTGATTCACGAGTTTGGACACTACTTCTTTGCAAAACGGGCAGGTATTTTAGTAAGAGAGTTTGCCATCGGTATGGGGCCTAAATTGTTCGCGCATCAAGCGAAAGATGGGACGACCTACACGATTCGGATGCTGCCATTAGGCGGGTATGTCCAAATGGCGGGCTGGGGTGAAGATGAAACAGAATTAACACCAGGTATGCCAGTCTCCTTGGTTCAAGATGCAACTGGCAAAGTTATCAAAATCAATACGAGCAAAAAGATCCAATTGCCGCAAGCGATCCCTATGGAAGTGACCGACTTTGACTTGGAGGAGAAGTTGACGATCACAGGGTTCATCAATGGCAATGAACAAGAAGCGATGACGTACGCTGTGGATCATGATGCAACGATCATCCATGAAGATGGCGTTGAAGTTCGGATCGCACCTAAAGACGTTCAATTCCAGTCCGCAAAGCTTTGGCAGCGAATGCTGACGAATTTTGCTGGACCGATGAACAACTTTATTTTATCCTTGGTCTTATTCACTGGGTTGGTGTTTGCACAAGGTGGTGTTGCGAATCAAGATGCAACCATCGTGACAGGAATCGAAGCAGGAACACCGGCAGCTGAAGCAGGGCTGCAAAATGGCGATGAAATCTTAGCTGTCGAAGGTGTCGATGTTTCTAACTGGTCAGAATTAACGACTGAGATCCAAAAGTACCCAGATACTCAGATTGCTCTAGCAGTCAAACGAGGATCAGAAACACTTGATTTGACGGCAACTCCTGCGAGTCAAGAATCAGGGGAGACCACGATTGGTTTCTTAGGGATCACCGCTTCCTTAAAAACTGGGATCGGAGATATCTTACTGGGCGGCTTGCAAACGACCATTGACAATTCACTGGTGATTTTTAGAGCAGTCGGCAACTTGATTGCCCAACCAGATATCAATAAATTGGGTGGACCGGTAGCGATTTTCCAACTGTCTTCTCAAGCTGCATCGCAAGGGGGAACAACGGTGATCGCGATGATGGCGATGATTTCTATCAACTTGGGGATCTTTAATTTATTACCGATTCCTGGATTGGATGGCGGTAAGCTGGTTTTAAATATTTTAGAAGGTTTGCGAGGCAAGCCAATCAGCCAAGAAAAAGAAGGCATCATTACTCTGATTGGGTTTGGGTTTTTGATGCTGCTGATGGTTCTCGTTACCTGGAATGATATCCAACGTTTCTTCTTTTAAAAATAAGACGCACAAGCAAATCAATTGTTGATCGGGTGAACATGATTTTTTGTAGCAAAGGAGAAAAAAATGAAACAGTCAAAATGTTTGATTCCGACATTGCGGGAAACCCCCAGCGATGCGGAGACGTTAAGTCATCAACTGTTAGTTAGGGCAGGGTATATTCGACAAGTGGCGGCAGGCATTTATGTTTACTTGCCGCTAGCACAAAGGGTGTTAGAAAAGATCAAGCGGGTCATCCGTGAAGAATTGGCACAAATCGATGCCGTAGAGATGGCGATGCCTTCTTTGCTTCCGTATGAGCCATGGAAGGAGTCAGGACGTGCCTCATTGTATGGTGAATCCTTGTATCGATTAACAGATCGAAATGAACGAGAGATCGTTTTAGGACCTACTCATGAAGAGCCGTTTACGACATTGATCAAAAACGAGATCACGTCTTATAAACGGCTGCCATTGAGCTTGTATCAGATCCAAACGAAATATCGGGACGAAAAGCGGCCGCGTTTTGGATTGATCCGCAGCCGTGAATTTATCATGCAAGATGGCTATTCCTTTCATGCCGATGAAGCCAGCTTAGATCAAACCTATAATCGTTACGAAATGGCTTATCATGCAATATTGAAACGCTGTGGGATCGAGTATCGGGCCGTGGTCGGGGACAATGGCTTGATGGGTGGCAGAGATTCGAAAGAATTTTTGGCATTGTCGGGGATCGGCGAAGAGCTGATCTGCTACTCGACCGAAAGCGATTATGTCGCCAATTGGAAATTAGCAACCAGTCAATACATCGCCAAAAAATCTCACGAGACCTATTTAGAATTACAAAAAGTCGTTCAGGATGAGCCTTTAACGTTAGAGGAGCTGGCGCAGGCATACGAAACAGACTTGCAAAAAATCGTTCAAGTATCTTTATTACTCGTTGACGAGCAAGTCATTATGGTGTTATTACGAGGCGATCACAGCCTCAATGAAACAAAGGTCAAGCATTACTTAGCCGCTGATCAAGTGAAGGTGCTGACTGTTGAGGAAGCGGAGTCTTATCTGACGAGTGAGACGCAGCTGCGCAGTCCCATTGCGCTTGCTGATTCGATCCAGTTGTACGCCGATCAGCATGTCCAAGATATGGCGAATCTGATCGTTCCAGCGGCAGAAAAACAAAGCTATTATCTCAATGCGAATGTGGGGCGTGATTTTCAACCATTAGCCTTTGCCGATTTTCGCTTGGTTCAAGAAGGTGATCCTTCCCCAGATGGAAAAGGAACCTTAACCTTTACGCGAGGAATCGAAGTTGGCCATATCTTCAAGTTAGGAACCAAGTACAGTGAGGCGCAAGAAGCGACGGTTGTCGATGAAAACGGCGATGAGCAACCAATCATCATGGGCTGTTATGGGCTGGGGATTTCTCGGCTGCTTTCAACGATCGTCGAACAATACGGCAATGAGTTTGGGATCGATTGGCCCCAAGAAATTGCCCCATTTGATGTGCATATCATTCAAACGTCGATTGAAGATAGCTATCAAAATGCCTTAAGTGAAGAGGTAGAAGAAATGATGAACCAAGTCGGCTATCAAGTGCTGGTAGATGACCGCAATGAACGTGCAGGGGTCAAATTTGCAGATGCCGATTTGATTGGCTGTCCGATTCGCTTGACTATCGGTAAAAAAGCCGTAGAAGGCATCGTGGAGATCAAAATCAAGCATACTGGTGCGACCGTTGAAGTGAGAAAAGAAGAAGTCGCTTCGACCCTGACGATTTTGTTAGCCAATCAGGAATAAACAGGAACGAACAAGAATGAATAGCAGATCGAGAGAGGAAATCCTTTCTCGATTTTTTAATGAAAATGAGGGCAAAAAGAGGTATACTAGTGAGTACTGAGAAAAGGAGGATCTTCAATTGTCAAAAGAAAGAGAGACCTTTGAGATATTATTAGACCAAATTGCAGCTGCCCCAAATCTTCGGCAGCATCCGTTGATGCAGACTGCCCAAATCAAACAAGTGACCGTGCATCGACAATCAAAAGCGTGGACGTTTTATTTCCAATTTGAACGTTTATTACCGGTGATGGTGTATCAGTCTTTTAAACAACATATTGAATTGGCGTTTAAAGAGATTGCGGAAGTTCGTATCATCATTGAAGCTCAAGATGGTTCCTTTGATGAGCAATTCATTCAAGAATATTGGCCATTAGCGTTAGCCAATCAAAATTGTGATCGACCACTGGTTCATCAAGTGATCAAAAACCAAATGCCTGTGCTGCAAGAGAACAAAGTGATTTTGCCAGTCAACAATGATGCGGTCATCACGATTTTGCAGCAGCAGTACTTGCCGATCATTGAGGAAAATTATAGTACCTTCGGCTTTCAAAAATTTCGGATCTTGCCGCAGCTAGACCAAGAGCAAGCGGAGGCGGCCTTAAAAGAACTTGAAGCACGCAAGGAAGAGCAAACAGCAGCGTTCCAACAACAAGCTGCTGAGAACTTGATGGCTCACGAGCAACGCAAAAAAGAAGTCAAAACAGTCGAATTTGACGGACCAATCGCTTTGGGACGTAATATTCCTGCCGATGAACCTGTGACACCGATGATCAATATCATTGAGGAAGAACGTCGGGTCACGATCCAAGGCTATGTCTTTGATAAAGAAGTCCGAGAACTGCGCTCAAAACGGAAGATTTTGATCTTAAAAATCACCGACTATACGTCATCGTTTAGTGTGAAAAAATTCTCCAACAATGAAAAAGATGAACAAGTCTTTGATGCCATCGCCAAAGGTAGTTGGGTCAAAGTACGCGGTAGCGTCCAAGAAGATACCTTCATGCGAGATCTTGTTATGAATGCGCAAGATTTGCTGGAAGTTAAACACGAAGCTCGCAAAGACTATGCACCTGAAGGCGAAAAACGGGTCGAACTCCACCTGCATTCCAATATGAGTACGATGGATGCCACCAACAACGTGGCGGATTTTGTCGCTCAAGCAGGCAAATGGGGCCATAAGGCGATTGCGATCACCGATCATGGTGGAGCGCAAGGGTTCCCTGATGCCCATCATGCAGGAGAAAAGGCTGGTGTTAAAATTCTTTACGGTGTGGAAGCCAATATCGTGGATGACGGCGTAGCGGTTGCCTACAATCCTCAGCCTGTTCCACTGACCGATGCTACTTATATCGTGTTTGACGTGGAGACCACTGGGTTGTCTGCAGTATACGACACCATCATTGAGTTGGCTGCTGTGCGGATGCATAAAGGCAACGTGGAGGCATCCTTTGATGAATTTATCGATCCAGGTCATCCGTTATCGCGAACGACCGTAGAACTGACGGGAATCACCGATGAAATGGTTCGCGGGTCAAAATCAGAAGAAGAAGTCTTACGTTTGTTTCGTGAGTTTTCTGAAGGAGCCATTTTAGTTGCCCACAATGCGTCATTTGATATGGGCTTCTTAAATACCAGTTATCGAAAATACGGTATTCCAGAAGCGGAAAATCCCGTCATTGATACATTGGAACTCGCTCGTTATTTGTATCCAGAGTTTAAGCGATTCGGTTTAGGTGTCCTTTCCAAAAAATTCGGTGTCAGCTTAGAACAACATCACCGAGCGATCTACGATGCGGAGGCAACCGGTCATTTAGCATGGATCTTTGTCAAAGAAGCAATGGAAAAACATGAGATGCTGCTGCACGAAGAGTTGAACCGACACGTGGGGGGCGAGAACTCCTACAAAGCAGCTCGACCTTTCCATGCCACGATCTTGGCTCGAACACAGGCAGGATTGAAGAATTTATTCAAGTTGATCTCGATGTCGAATGTGAAGTACTTCCATGATAAAGTCCCACGAATCCCACGTTCAGAATTGGTGAAATTGCGGGAAGGATTGTTAGTCGGAACCGCCTGTGATAAAGGAGAAGTCTTTGTCGCAATGATGCAAAAAGGGGTCGATGCAGCACGAGAACTTGCCAAGTTTTATGACTACATCGAAGTCATGCCCAAAGCAGTTTATGCCCATCTTTTGGAAACGGAACTCGTGAAAAGTGAAAAAGACCTAGAAGACATCATTCGGAATCTGGTAAAAATGGGGGAAGAGTTAGGGAAAATTGTTGTGGCTACTGGGAATGCCCATTACCTAAACGAAGAAGACGCCATTTATCGCAAGGTCTTGATCAATTCCATGGGAGGCGCCAATCCGTTGAATCGTCATAGCCTACCAGACGTGCACTTCCGTACTACGGATGAGATGCTGACCGCTTTTCAATTTTTAGGTCCGGAAGCGGCGAAAGAAATCGTGGTGACGAACCCGAATAAAATCGCCGATCTTTGTGAAAAAGTCATTCCGGTAAAAGATGATCTGTATACACCAAAGATTCCCGGATCAGAACAAGAGATCACCGACTTAAGTTACAACCGTGCCAAAGAGTTATACGGCGATCCATTACCAGAGATCGTGGAAAAACGTTTGAAAAAAGAGCTTGATTCGATCATTGGGAACGGCTTTTCCGTGATCTATTTGATCTCACAAAAACTCGTTCATAAAAGCAATGAAGACGGCTATCTAGTAGGGTCACGGGGATCAGTCGGTTCTAGTTTCGTGGCAACCATGACGGGGATCACTGAGGTCAATCCATTAGCTCCTCATTATTATTGTCCCGATTGCCAGTATTCGGAGTTTTACGAAGACGGTTCGTATGGTTCTGGTTATGATATGCCAGAGAAAAAATGTCCAAAATGCGGCACCCGTCTGAACAAAGATGGCCACGATATTCCCTTTGAAACGTTCCTTGGTTTCCACGGCGATAAAGTACCCGATATCGATTTGAACTTCTCAGGGGAATATCAGCCAGAAGCCCATAACTATACGAAAGTACTCTTCGGTGAAGAATACGTCTATCGTGCAGGAACGATCGGTACCGTAGCCGATAAAACAGCCTTTGGTTTCGTAAAAGGCTTTGAGCGCGATCATAATCTTCATTATCGAGCAGCCGAAGTCGATCGCCTGGCAAAAGGTGCCACAGGCGTCAAACGGACGACTGGTCAGCACCCGGGGGGGATCATCGTTATTCCCGACTATATGGATGTTTATGATTTCACCCCGATCCAATACCCAGCGGATGATCAAAATGCGGAGTGGAAAACGACCCACTTTGATTTCCATTCGATTCATGACAATATCTTGAAGCTGGATATCCTCGGACACGATGATCCGACAGTCATTCGGATGCTGCAGGATCTATCAGGCATCGATCCTAAAACGATCCCTACCGATGATCCAGAAGTGATGCGTATTTTTGGCGGCACGGATGTGTTAGGTGTGACCGAAGAGCAGATCTATTCGAAAACCGGCACATTAGGCATCCCAGAATTTGGTACCCGCTTTGTGCGGGGGATGCTGGATCAAACCCATCCATCAACCTTTGCTGAACTCCTGCAGATCTCTGGTCTTTCCCATGGTACCGATGTATGGTTGGGCAATGCCGAAGAACTGATTCGTCGCGGAGATGCCAGTCTAGCAGAAGTAATCGGCTGTCGGGATGATATCATGGTGTACTTGATCCATGCTGGCTTAGATGACGGGATGGCCTTTAAAATCATGGAGACGGTTCGTAAAGGGCAATGGAACAAGATCCCTGACGACTTGCGGGACACTTACTTGCAAGCGATGCGGGAGAACAATGTCCCTGAATGGTATATCGATTCTTGTTCGAAGATCAAGTACATGTTCCCGAAAGCCCATGCGGCGGCGTATGTTTTGATGGCGTTGCGGGTGGCTTACTTTAAAGTGTACTTCCCAATTCTCTATTACTGTGCTTATTTCTCTGTCCGAGCAGACGACTTTGATCTGATTGCCATGTCAAAAGGAAAAGATGCCGTAAAAGAACGGATGCAAGAAATCAATGACAAGGGAATGGATGCGTCAACGAAAGAAAAAAATCTGTTGACGGTTCTGGAATTAGCCAATGAAATGCTGGAGCGCGGCTATGAATTCGGGATGATCGATCTGTATAAATCCGATGCAGAAAATTTCGTGATCGATGGGAAAAAATTGATCGCACCGTTCCGAGCAGTACCGAGTTTAGGGCTGAACGTAGCGAAACAAATCGTGGAAGCACGAAAAGATGGTCCCTTCTTATCGAAAGAAGACCTCGCCAATCGCGGGAAAGTATCTAAGACGTTGATTGAATACATGACGGATAACGGTGTTCTAAAAGATCTACCAGATGAAAATCAGTTGTCGTTGTTCGATATGTTGTAAGCCAACGGCTGTCCACTTAAAAAATAAGCCCATCATTGCAGCATCTAGTATAGCTAGTTTCTGCATGATGGGCTTTTTTGTCTTGTTTGTTAAATCGACCTAAGCAGTCACAATCTGGCGAAAATCAGAAAAATCGTGATCTATAGTGACAAATCATAAGGGGAGTTGCCGTTCGGACAGCGAATCAATCGAACCTTTACCATACAAAGAGAAGAAAAATACTCGTTACCGAAAGAAGCGAATGCCTTTGGTAACGAGTATTTTTCGACAAAGTTCGTTAACTAGCTAAAAAAAGAAAAAAAGCAAAACAGGCAGATACACCATGTACAGTAATACGGAATAGCCTAGACATGAAGTTGCAAATTCTTCATCCCCTTGGTAGTTTCGTACAAGGATCGGGACAGAGTTTTGGACGGGCATAGAGGCTTGAATAATAAACACAGAAAGCATCAATTCAGGAACAGGGATGATTCTGCTTAATAGCCATACAACGAGAGGCGAAAGAATGAAGCGACCAAACAGGACACCAGCAATGTCTTTGGTCATTCGCAAGTTCTTGAGCCCGCCAAAGTACACGATGATCCCGATAATAAACATTGATAGAGGCGTCGTTAAATCTGCTAGGTAGCTTCCAAGCCCATCAACAAAGGAGGGCAGTGGTAATGTGAACAGCATCCAGATCAAGCCGATAATGAAACCAATCAAGGCTGGCGAAAAAATCTTTTTTAGCATGACCAATGGATGAAAGGAAATGCGGGCTTCGCCGAAATCGGGGTTATCTTTTGCTAACTCAAAAATACCGATGGTCCAAAATAATGTCGTATTTACGATGTAGTACAATAACACATAGGGAACGGCTTTTTCACCAAAAATGGCTAAATTGATCGGTAAGCCGATGAAGATCGTATTGGAAAAGGTAAACATGGCGGAAAATGCCCCATGGTGTTTGGTTTCAACTTGCGCGAAACGGCGCCATAAATAACCGGCGAAGTAAGTGATCATCATGGAAAGTAAAGGGATGATCATCCCGGAAACTAATGAGAGAAACTCGTCTTTCGTAAAGTTTTTAATGATCGTCAAAAACATATTGGCGGGTAATGAGACATTTAACACCAGTTTTGAAAACGTATCGGCGGTTCGATTAGAAAACCATTGTTTGTAAGACAACCAATAACCGATAAACATGAGACTGAAAATGACAAAAATATTGATATATGCTTGAAACATGCGCTCACCTCTCATTTACTATAGCGAAAGGCAATAGAAGAAGCAACTGATTCCCATTTGAAAACAACAAAAAACCAAACCGCCCAATGAGCGATTTGGTCAAGAATTACTTCCGTTGTTGCTTGCCAGCGTTACGACCTTTTCCGTTAGGCTTTGTCGTGTTCAACGCTTTTTTGACAGCTTCTGTTTTTTCAGGCGTTACGTCTTTACGAGGCGTAACTACCGTTTTAGGCGGATTTGCTTTCATTTCCGCTTCGACTTGGGCACGAATTTTTGGTTTCATGATGACATTCGTGATAAACGTTTGGATACAACTGAAGACCCCACCAACTACCCAGTAAAGTGTCACACCAGCTGGTGCACTCATGGACATGAAAACGATCATCAATGGAGAAACGATCAACATGGTTTTCATCGTTTTTTTCTGTTCTTCAGGAATCCCGATGGTTGAGATATATCCTTGTGCCAAGTAGGAAAGACCAGCAATCGCCACAAAGAGGATGCTTGGGTCGCCTAATGATACGCCAAAGAATTCAGAGTTTTGGATTCCTTGTGTGTAACGAGCGGTGAAATAAAGAGCAGAGAAGATCGGCATCTGAATCAGCAAAGGGAGACATCCGATACCGCCAAACATACTGACGTTGTTTTCAGAGTAAATTTTTTGCATCTCCGCTTGCGCTTGCATTTGTTCTTCCCGAGTGGTTGCTTTTTTCAAATTGGCTTGCGCAATATCCACTTGAGGTTTCAGAAACTGCATTTTTTCACTTTGAACCATCGTTTTTCGAGACTGATGGATCCCTAATGGTAAGATAATGACACGGACAACGATCGTTACGGCGATGATCGCCCAGCCGTAAGACCAGTTGAAGTTTTCAACGAGCATCGTGATCATATCCCCTAATGGTTTCACCAAAAAGCGATAAATCATTCCTGTTTCTTTCGGCGTACCATCAGCATTGGTACTGACACAGCCTGATAATGCTAATAACAGGCCAAATAATCCTGATGAAAGCAGCCATTTATTCATTTTAGACATTCTATTCTTCCTCTTCACAATAAATTTAGACAAAAATAACTATACTAAAAAAGACCGACTATTTCAATGTACAAAGAGAAATTCATTGAAAAATCAATCTTTCGACTTAGAAAACATTCAATTGTTAATAGTAAACTACTTCAAAACTCCTACGCTCTTTGATGTCATCGTCTGGTTGGATGTCGATCTGATTTACTTTCCCAGCGGGTGAAGGAGAATCCTTAACCCCAGCAACAAAGGCATCGATGGCTTTGTCATCGCCAATTGCTTCAATCGAAACAGAACCATCCGCTTCGTTTTTTACAGATCCGGTGACGCCCAACTGATCGGCAAGCATTTTTGTGGTATAACGAAAGCCGACGCCTTGGACACGTCCTTGCACATGGATTCGTAGTTTCTTCATGGACAATCCCTCCTCTGCTTTATATGATAGCGTTTTTTCAGTAAAAGAACAAGTTAGATCGATTGACTCATGCTATAATGAATCGAGGTGACAAGATGAAAGAAATTCAATCGAAAAAAAATACCTTTATCAAGGAAATCAAAAAACTAACACAAAAAAAACATCGGACACAAACCAATAGCTATTTGATCGATGGCTGGCATTTGGTGCAAGAAGCATTGCATGCACAAGTACCCATCAAAGCATTGTTGGTGACCCCGCGAGGGTTAAGTGAAGCCAATGGGCAACTCGATTATTATCAGGAAGAAAGCTATTTGATCACAGAGGAGATCGCAGCGATGCTTTCTGATTTGCCAACACCACAAGGGATTTTTGCCGTGGTGGAAAAGCAAGAACAAGACTTACAGACACTGACGGGCAATTGGCTGATTTTAGATAATGTGCAAGATCCTGGAAACGTTGGCACCATGATTCGAACAGCGGATGCCGCTGGATTCAGCGGGGTTTTTCTCGGCGAAGGAACAGCCGATCTCTACAGCACCAAAGTCTTGCGCAGCATGCAAGGTAGCAACTATCATCTGCCGATCGTAGAAGGAGCGATCCCGCCATTTTTAAAGCAGCTGCAGGCAGCTGGTGTGGCGATTTATGGTACCGAGTTAAACAAAGAAGCAGTCCCTTATACCGAGCTTCCTAAAGAACAAGCGGCTGCCTTCATTTTAGGCAACGAGGGGCAAGGGGTCAATCAGGAACTGTTGGCATTGACCGATAAAAATCTATATATTCCTATCTATGGTCAGGCGGAATCATTGAACGTCGCCATTGCGGCAGGTATTTTGATGTATTTTGCTGTCAGCTAGATTTTTAAGGAACTGTTAAACTATTTGAATCTATTGCACCTCACCTAGAAACTTGCAGGAATAGGTGCTATACTTTGTCTTGTAACAATCAAGCAGATCAAAAAAGGTGGCAGACAAAAATTTATGACAGAAAAATGGCAAGAAGATAGCGAATATATGTCTTACGTGGCTGACCTGTTAGAAACAGAAGCTGTAAAAAAATTAGCCAATTTTGTGCAGCATATGAACTCCACACGTTTGGAACATTCGATCAGCGTCTCTTATTATAGTTACAAATTGGCCAAGAAATGGGGCGGCGATGCTCGTGCAACAGCTCGTGCAGGACTCCTTCATGATTTATTTTATTACGATTGGCGTACTACAAAGTTTGACGAAGGTACCCATGCGTACATGCATCCACGAATCGCAGTAAAAAATGCCGAAAAAATCACTGAACTTAGTGATCTTGAAAAAGATATCATCTTGAAACATATGTGGGGAGCAACGATTGCACCACCACGCTATAAAGAAAGTTATATCGTCACGATGGTGGACAAATATTGTGCGATCAAAGAAGCATCAGAACCCCTTACAGACAGCATGAAAGAAAAATGGCAACAACGCTTCTGGAAGAAACATCGCACGATTCAATAAGAAAAAAGTTCTTCGAACCAACTGGTTCAAAGAACTTTTTTTGTTTGTTTAGCCAAAAATAAGTTGGAGGATCGCTGCTCCTGCATAGAGAATCAGTAAGGTGATCAATACCGTTAAATGTCGTCTTTTGTGCATAAAAAGGATTGCCACAAATTCTCTTAAAAAGGCATTCGGTAAATAGTAAAAGGCAGTAGGTGCTCCGATACCATCCGCTTTAAGTTGGGCTTGATCTGCATAGAGACCAGCACGAAAAATATGGTAATTGTTTGAGGCAAAGATTGCTTTGTAGCCGTTTGGCTTAAGCGAATCCATGATTTCTTTCGAAAATTTCATGTTTTCATAAGTAGTCGTGGAATTTGTTTCCACTAAAATCTCACCTTCTGGTACGCCTTGGGCAATCGCATATTCTTTCATAGCAACAGCTTCCGGCAGCTGCTCATCGCTTCCTTGTCCGCCTGACATCAGTAATCGAGGCGCGGTTTTTTTCGCTTTAAATTGCGATTCGTAGAACGAGATCGCTGTATTGATGCGTTTTGCCAATAAAGGGGAGACCGTGGTGCCATTCAAAAGGCCTGCACCTAAGACGATGATAAAATCCTGATTATAGCGAGGATGGTTGAACTGATAAATGACTGAAATGGATAAAAAGTTCAAAAAGACTACAAACAGATACAAAAGACTTAGGGGAACAATGCCGAATAAGGTTCGGATCCAATCTGGGAAAAAGTGCAAAAGGGTATCTGAAAATAGTAAAACGGTCAAAACCACCGCTAAGATCAGGGTTAACAAATTGGCGATCGATCGCGATTCTCTTCGTAGTACGATAATGGAATTCCAGTAAAGAAAGACCACGAGTGTTGCCAAACCGAATAATAGTACAGCAACGAAGATTGCCAGTAAAACAGCGAGTAGACCACCTACGAGTATGTCTTGGGTTCGGTATAAATTAATGACTAAGTAGCCGCCAAAAGCCAGCACGAACAAATTAAAAAGCAAGCCATTTACAAGTTGGTGCTTGTTGCGCCGATAAGAAAATAAAAAAAGGCCGGCGAAGGCGACGGGTATCAGAATAAAGAAACTACCTGTCCGTAATTCTGAGACAGCTAAATAAATTAGCAGGGCTAGAATCGTCCAACAACATTCAAAAAAGAAAATATCCGGATCATCTTTTTTCTTGCGCCATTTCTGAACGACGATCACGCCCGACACATAGCTGATGGCAAAAATCAGCAATTGCGTAAAATCCATGTTTTTCACTCCTTTAACGATACACTTAGTATACCGAAAAATGGCAGAAATTGCTTGTTGCTAAGGTCAAAGTTGCTGAATTTCTTGCAATTCGCTAAAATGAAGGAAAGAAGGAGGAAGGAACATGCAATTAGGTGAAGTGATTCGCGTCGAACGACCCGCTTTTTATGTGATTGGAAAAGAGGGCAAGGGGTTAGCAGAAGAAGGTGCTTCTTGGGTACCAGCGCTCTGGGAACTTGCAACAAAGGATTTTGAAGAGATCGAATTTCTCGTAAGTGATCAAAAGGCAGAAGAACTGGAATTTTGGGGCTTGATGAGTGATGGCACCAATTGGTTAGAGCCTTGGCAAGAAACCGGTCGCTACTTGGCAGGCGTTCAAGTCCAGACAGAAAATTTTCCTCCTGTCGGTTGGGTCCGTTGGGAAATGCCCGCAATGACCTATCTCGTTGTAAAAACAGATGAAAAAAACTTAACGATGATGACTGAAAAAATGCTGATGGAAATTTTACCAGAAAACAACGTCCAGTTGTCAGCAGCCATCCAAGAAAGGTATCTTCCTCATTTTAAGGAAGGGGAAGTTGAATTGTTTTTCCCTGTAGAACCATTGGCAACAGCAACGGTGGAAACAGTAGAATAAAAAAAATCTGTCCGAGAAGCAGTCTTTGCTTCGGACAGATTTTTTCGTTTAGGTTAAAAAAGATTACTGAAAAAGTTGGACACGCCGCGCCAAGCACGAACAAAGATGTTGGCTTTTTCCACTGTTTGTGTTGTGATCAATCCTGCAGTCTCGTCATGATCGGAATCATCAATATAACCAAGCGTATCAGCTGGAATCGAAGCACTTACGGTACCAACTTCTGTGCCCTCAGTCAATGGCGCTTGCAGGGCAGAATCACGATAATGCTCATTAAAGTCAATGGTTGTTTCAAAGGCGGTGGCATCCATATCTCCACGTACCCATAAGGTCAAACCTTGATTTAAGGCAACGGGCACACTCAATTCTTTCCCATCTTTGACTGCAACCGTCTGGGTATCTTCTAGTTGCGCATTTTCTGGTAAAATCTCTACTTGTTCCCAAGCGTCAAACGAGTAATCCATCAAACGGCCTGTTTCAATAAAACGAACACTAGGATTTTCTGCATGACCATTGACGTTTAGCACCACGGTGATGATTCGTTGGCCATCTTTAACGGCGGTTCCGACAAAGCAGGCGCCTGCCATATCTGTCGTACCAGTCTTCAGACCGTCGACACCATCTTTCGTATTCGTAAAACCTGGAAGCATCCAGTTCCAATTGACCATCTCGACAGGCGAGTAGGAACCTTCACCAAATTGTTTCGTTGAAAGGCTGGTTACTTCCAAAACATCTGGAAAGTCTTCTAACAAATGACGGGCAATCAATGCCACATCTTTTGCGGATAGTTCGTTTTCATCAGTTGAAGTTGATCCTGGGTAAATATTTTCCCCAAGATAAGCATTGTTCAAGCCAGAAGCATTGACGATTTTTGCATCGGTGATGCCCCATGATTGCACTTTTTCTTGCATTAAATCCACAAAGGCACTTTCAGACCCAGCAATCAGCTCCGCGAGCGCGACGATTGCAGCATTTGCAGATTGGATATAACTGGCATCATACAAATCTTTTACTGTATAGGTAACGTCTTGATGCAAAGGGACATTTGATAAGTTAGGGGACACGCTGAGATTAGCGGCATAATCGGAAATCGGCACAGGATCATCCCAAGCGATCGTTCCTTGTTCTACTTGCTCAGCGACAAGGTAGAGGCTGATGATCTTGGTGATGGAGGCAATACCCATGGCTGTCTCGCCATCTTGATCATACAACACTTTCCCTGTGTCAAAATCAATGGAGTAGGCGGCTTTGGCGTCAATCGAAAAATCTTGGATCTCTTCGATGCTCATTGCTGTATCATCAGCATATGAAACGAGGGGGATGCCGACAGCAGCAAAGAGGATTGCCAAAGCAGCAACGAAGGAATACCCGAACTTGGTTATTTTCTGCATATATGTAGTAGCTCCTTTTAAGTTGTATCTAAGCAAAAATTTTAACAAAGAGTATCCGCTGTTGCAATACTCTAAGAGAAAACTTAGCATTTAATTGCGAGAAGACCGCTCAAAGGGGGAATGGGCGTTGGTAAACCATTTCAACCTAGAAGACCTAAGGGCAAAAGACAGCAAAAAAAACTTGCCTTCCTATTTAATAAAGAAGACAAGTTTTTCTGAATTGACATCGGGTCAAACGATTTCACTTAGCGACGATTGGAATGGATTCTCGGGTTTTGGTTTTGGGCTCTGACGGGAACTTTCACTGCTCTCGTTTCTTGTTGCATGGCCAATTTTGCTAAAATGAATGTCCCAGCTAGTAACGCAGCTAAAGCAAAGATGGAAAAGAGTGAAATAAAGGTCGTTAACATAAAAATCCCTTCTTTCTGTTTAAAATAAATGTGGAAGGTAGGAATCGAACCTACACCTTAATCTATGAACGATCAAACATCACTCAACGGAACACCTTGTTCAACCACTTGTTAAGTTAATGATAGCATGGATTGCCAGGAAATGCTGATAAAAAGTCTGAGAATTGACCGAAGAAAATGTGAAGAAAACATGAACTCGATCTTCTCATGTCCCTTAGGCGATTTTTGTCAAAGAATAGTGGCAATCTTCTGCTTCATCATATAAAGTAATAACGGAGCCTTTTTGTTCCAGAACTAAATGATAGCCAAATGTGTCCAGTAACACTAATCGCATCGGAGTCAGTTCAACAATGGAAACAGGCAACGGTTTGCCTTCGATGGTCAATGAATAATCATTGGCAATTTCTAAAATGACATCTTCTTTTGTCTTTGAAGTAAAACGCCAATTTCCAATGAAATTTTGGCGGTTTTCATTTTTTTGTTTTTCCTTTCGCAACAGCAAGGAGCTGACCACGCCCGTTGCTAGAGATAAACCAATCAATAGAGACCTTTTCTTCATTTATACACGTCCTATCACTTACGATTCATCTAGTTGCACCTTGTGAACAAGATGCCCGCTTCTGCACACTAGAAAATAATTGCCATAAGTATACCATGAGAAGGTAAAAAAGCATGGTACTTTAGTTTGAAGTTTAGAAGTTTTTATCAAAATATGCTATGATTCAAAAGAGCAGGTGAGAAAATGAATTATCCGAATACCCTCTTAGCCACGTTTCTCGTTCGCGACAACCGATTCATTGCCCGATGTCTAGTCGATGGGCAAGAAGTGATCGTCCATGTGAAAAATACGGGACGAGGAAAAGAACTATTGCACAAAGGGGCACTCGTGACCCTCCAATATTGGGACAATCCGAAACGTAAAACCAATTACGATTTGATCTCAGTCAAGAAAGAAGACCAATGGATCAATATTGATAGTCAAGTACCCAATCGGTTAGGCTATGAAGGCCTTTTGGATGGCACGATCCAGTTGCCAAATATCAAAGGGAAAATTGCCCTCTTGCGGCGTGAAGTCGTCTATGGGATGTCTAAGTTTGATCTTTATTTTGAAACAGACGAACAAGAAAAAGGGTTTATAGAAATTAAAGGGATGACACTTGAAAACAAGCAAATCGGCGCTTTCCCAGATGCGCCAACGATTCGCGGCTTGAAACACGTCAATGAATTGATCCATGCCAAAGAAGCAGGCTATTATGCGGCGGTTTTGTTCATGATCCAATTTGAAGTGGTGCAAAGCGCCACGATCCATCGACAGATGCAGCCGGATCTGGCCGATAAGATCGCTGAAGCGCAAAGCAAAGGTGTCGAAGTGTTTGCTTATAATTGCCAGGTAAACCAAGGGATGATCGCGGTCAAAGAACCGATCCCTTTTGATTTGAACGTCGAATTTGACGACCCCAATCTATAGAAGAAAGAAGGAAAACACATGATTCATTTAGGGATTATCGGCACAAATTGGATCACCGATCAATTTGTACAAGCAGCCCACGAAACCAAACGGTATCAATTGGTAGCCGTATACTCAAGGAAATTAGCCACAGCGCAACGCTTTGGGGAAAAATACGGGGACATCGAATATGCGACCGATTTGGCCACTTTTTTTGGCTTAGCTCATATGGACACGGTCTATATCGCTTCTCCGAACAGTTTGCACTTTGAACAAGCCAAGCAAGGTATTTTGGCAGGAAAAAATGTCATTGTGGAAAAGCCAGCCTTTTCAACGCCTGAGGAAATGGCGGAGATCATTGACCTAGCAAACCAACAACAGGTTTTATTCTTTGAAGCAGCTCGCAACATTCATGAAGCGAGTTTTTCAACCGTAGCCGAATTCTTACCGACACGCGGTGCCATTCTTGGGGCGAACTTTTCTTATATGAAATACTCGTCTCGTTATGACGCTGTACTAGCTGGGGAGGAACCAAATATCTTTTCTCCACATTTTTCTGGCGGAGCTTTAGCCGACTTGGGTGTGTATCCAGTATATGCGGCGGTCGCTTGGTTTGGTAAACCGCAGGACGTTCATTATTTTGCCCGCAAATTACCGACCGGTGTAGATGGTATCGGGACTGCTGTGCTACGCTATGCTGATTTTGATGTCACGATCCAAACAGGCAAAATCGCTGATTCAGAGTTACGATCAGAAATTTATTTTGAAGACGGGACATTAGATTTGAATGCCGTCAATGCTATTGAAGAAGCCGCATTTTATGAGCGAAAAACAAAACAAACCCAGGCATTAGCAGTCGCTGCTTTAGACAATCCGATGATCGAAGAAGCGCAAGACTTTGCAGACATCATCGAAAACAAAGATGATCCTAAACAAGGACAACGCTATGAGGAATGGGTGGAACTTGCCCGCAGTGTCAATGAAACCGTCTCGTTGATGCGTAAGCAGGCCGACATCATTTTTGATGCAGATAAAAAATAAGGAATGGAACATTTATGACAGTATTTGAATTGACACAATTGCCAGACGTCTGGCAGGAAAAATGGCAAGCGGCAGGATATCACGCACCGTCCTTGATCCAAGAAAAAACCTTTGGTCCTTTAAAAGACGGCGCGTCTGTCATAGGAATCTCACCGACTGGTTCAGGTAAAACCTTGGCGTATCTCTTGCCATTGTTAACGAAGGTTGAAAAAAAGCAAGGCAATCAGCTGTTGATTTTGACTTCTTCACAAGAATTAGCGATGCAAGTCACAGAAGTAGCAAGGGAATGGGCCCAAGCCATTGGTTTGACCGTTCTGCCGCTAATTGGCGGCGCAAGTACAAAACGCCAAGTGGAAAAACTAAAAGACAAACCCGAGGTCTTGATCGGTACCCCAGGCCGTGTGTTAGAGTTGATCAAAGCCAAAAAAATCAAGACCCAGCAGCTGCAATCGTTGGTATTGGATGAAGTTGACCAATTATTGAAAGAGGGTGCCTTCACCCTGGCAGCTAAGATCAATCAAACATTACCAAAACAAATCCAGCGTAGTTTCTTTTCAGCAACCGCGAACGAAGTGATCGATGAGATTCGACCATTCGTGTCAAAAGAGCCGCTGATCATTGATGTTACCCAAGAAGATCAGAGCAAAGGTGTCATCCATCATTACTATTTGAACTATCCGCAACGACGAATCGTGGATGCTTTAAGACGCTTTGCTCATTTACCAAACTTTCAAGCCTTGGTTTTCTTCAATGAATTAAGCACAATGGGGAATGCGGAAGAAAAGCTATTGTTTCATGGCTTGCCGGTGGCCTCTCTGGCATCTGATCAAAACAAACTTGCACGAAAAGGTGCATTAGAGAGCTTTCGTCAAGGAAAACTAGTGGAACTATTGACAACCGATGTCGCCTCTCGCGGCTTAGATGTCGTGGATCTGCCTTACGTAATCAATACAGAAGTCCCTTTAGAAAAAGAATCCTATTTACACCGCGCAGGACGCGTTGGAAGAATGGGCAAAGAAGGAACTGTCGTTACGATCGTTCAAGACCATTCGTTGAAGGATTTGAAAAAAATCGCGAATCAATTGTCCATAGAACTCAAGGAAGTCTATCTACATGGGGGACAGTTACACACAGAAGCACCTGTTGTCGAAAAAGAAAGCAAGAAAGAAATGAAAACAGCAAGTGTGCAGAAAATTTCCAAGAAAACGCCTGAAAATTTACACACTCCTGTTAAAAAGAGCAAGAAAAAGACGAAAAAGCAAAAAGACAAAGGAAAAAGACGCCATTGAGCGTCTTTTTGTGTTACCATTAACGTTGTTTATTATTAGTGTGTAAAAAAATGAGGAGGCTATCGAATGAATTCGCGAAAAGAAGAGATTTTTCAAACGATCGAACTGCATAAGCAAGGGTTGACCGCAGTTGATGTCGCTAAAATCTTACAAATCGATCGCAGCAATGCAAGCCGTTATCTCAGTGAGCTTTATAAAGAAAAGAAAATCGGCAAACGTTCCGGCCGTCCGGTTGTTTATGAGCCTTTAGAAGAAACGGTCCATGTGGATGTTTCCTCTGAAGTTAGTTTTGAAAGTCTGGTTGGAGTCCAAGCTTCCTTGAAAGTAAGTATCCAGCAAGCCAAAGCGGCGATCTTATATCCGCCTAGAGGACTCCATACCATTATTTTTGGTGAGACAGGTACGGGTAAATCCTTATTTGCCGAATGTATGTATCACTTTGCGGTTGAATCAAATATGTTAGAAAAAGATGCCCCATTCGTGTCCTTTAACTGTGCGGATTATGCACAAAATCCGCAGTTGTTGTTTGGTCACATCTTTGGCATCAAAAAAGGCGCCTACACTGGTGCCGCAGAAGATAGTCCGGGGTTGATGGCAAAAGCCGATGGCGGCATCCTGTTCTTAGATGAGATCCATCGACTGCCGCCAGAAGGCCAAGAAATGCTCTTTACCTTCATTGATAAAGGGATCTACCGTCCATTAGGGGAAAGTAATCAAGTTCATGAAGCCGCCGTGCAGATCATCGGTGCCACCACGGAATCATCAGAAACCTTTTTAACGACCTTCAATCGGCGAATTCCCATGGCTATTACTTTGCCAAATGTGGAAAGTCGTTCCTTAGATGAACGGTATGAAATCATTTCGTTGTTTATCAAGCAAGAGGCGACCCGTCTGAACCAACGAATCGATGTCGAACGAGATGCGATATTGGCCTTTATGCTCTATGATGCAGAAGGCAACATTGGTCAAATCAAGCGCGACCTTAAACTCGTCTGTGCCAAAGCATTTTTGCATTATCGAACCTATGGAAAAAAACACTTGCTGATTCGAAAAGGCGACTGCTCCTTGCAAGTTCAAAAAGGCTTGCTGAAGATCAAAGAAATGTCGGAACGCTTGGATCGGTTTTTGGATGGCAAAGGCGACTTTCTAAGTTTTGAACCTGGCGACCCAGATGTCGTCTGGTCTCGTGATCCACAACGGAATATGCAAGTGTATAACGAGATCGAAGAAAAAGTCAGCTCGCTGATTGAAACGGGCGTAGCCAATGTCGATCTGGAAAATTTGATCTCTAAAGATGTCGATGCGTACTTTGAAAAGTATGTCGAAGAATTGATCCAAAATCCCGTTCATAAAGAACTGATTCCAGAAGACATTTGGAAACTGACAAATGTTCTTTATGATCTAGCTGGGCAAAGATTGTCTCGAACCTATAGTGAAAAAGCCCGCTTTGCCTTTGCACTGCATCTGCAAAGTACACTGGAACGTGTCAAGGAAGGACATATGATCGTTCACCCAGATTTGAATACAGTCAGAAAAAACTTGAAATCCGAGTTCCAGGTGGCAATGGATCTATCGACCATTATCGAAGAAGAACGCCATGTCGAGATCCCCTTCGATGAGATCGGCTTTATCAGTATGTTTTTAGCGATTCAAGTCAAACAACCCTCGCAGCTGCCCCTTGAAAAAGTCGAGATCATTGTCTTGATGCACGGCAAGGCGACTGCCAGCAGTATGTTGGAAACGGCACAAGAGCTGCTTGAAACCGACCACGGCAAAGCGATGAATATGTCTTTAGATATGGAAGTCGGTCAAATGTATGAGCAGCTATTGAACTATGTCACTGACAATAAGGAAAAGATGAGCAACGGCTTATTGCTTTTAACTGATATGGGTTCCCTCAATTCATTTGCGAATTTGATTTCTGAAGAGACCGGGATTCGTACGAAAGCCATCTCGATGGTCAGTACGATGATCGTCTTAGAGGCTTTGCGAATGGCGGAAAGTGGCCGAAGTTTAGAAGACATTTATCAAAACATTCAGCGTTCTTTTGAAACCATCGTGCAAGAACAGTTCCGCACAGTTCGCGAAGCGAAGGGGAATAAAAAAGCAGTCATCGTCACTTGCTTTACTGGAGAAGGTGTCGCTGCCAAACTTTATCAACGAATTTATCCCGTCGTCGATCAATCAAAAGTCGAGATCATTCAAATGCAATTTATTGAAAAAGAAACCTTCAAGAAACATATTGATGGCTTGCTAGAAGAATATGAGATCAAAGCCATTGCGGGCACCGTCGAGATCGATTATCAAAATATCCCGTTCTTTTCCGCCTATGATGTCTTTGATGACAATCGGTTGAATGTGCTGAAGCGGATCGTTTCAGATGAAGTGCCGATCGAAAAAATCGTACGTTCATTAGAAAATACTTTAACGCATGTGGGGTCCGTCTATCATCTGATCGAAAGTCTACAACGAATCGTTCATCAAATTCAAAATCAATTGCATGTGATTGTTGAACCTACCGTTGATGCGGGCTTAGTGGTTCATTTAGCCTTTCTAGTGGAAGGTTTATTGAAGAAGGAACATTCTCGTACCTTCCCCAATTTGGCGGCCTTCCAAAAACGCTATCGTATCGAAACAGATGTGTTGCGAACTCATTTATTGCAGATAGAGAAAAACTATCAAATCAAAATCTCTGAAGATGAGATCGCCTATTTAACACAAATGTTCTTAGAAAATGAAATAAAAAGTTATGATGAATCCGCACACAATATTAGTGTGTAATGAAAAATTCGTGAGTGTGCAAAAGAAAAATTGGTTCAGACCATTGATATATAAAGGTCTGGACTTATTTTTTTTTTGGCACGCTTTTTGCTTTATAGTAAAGTGTAACTTACAACAGAAAGGAGCGGATACGCGATGGCGAAAAAAACGATTATGCTTGTTTGTTCAGCAGGGATGAGTACCAGTCTATTGGTGACGAAAATGCAAAAAGCAGCCGAAGCAAAAGGAATGGAAGCAGATATCTTTGCTGTTTCAGCTTCAGAAGCCGACCAACATTTGGAGTCGAAACCAGTCGATGTTCTATTATTAGGACCACAAGTACGATTCATGAAATCACAATTTGAACAAAAGCTAGCACCAAAAGGCATTCCTTTGGACGTGATCAACATGGCAGACTATGGCATGATGAACGGCGAAAAAGTATTGCAACAAGCAGAAACATTAATGAACTAAGATTTTTAGGATCGAAGTGTAAGGAGGATTTTTAAAGATGGATGAGCAAAATTTGGAAGCCATTATGGGATTGATCATGTATGGTGGTAATGCAAAAAGTGACGCAATGGAAGCAATCGCGGCAGCAAAAGAAGGGGACTTCGAATTAGCTGACCAAAAAATCAAAGATGCTGAAGCATCTCTTGTGGAAGCGCATCATTCGCAAACAGGATTATTGACACAAGAAGCGCAAGGCAATCATATGACCGTGACATTGTTGACAGTGCATTCACAAGATCACCTAATGACGTCAATCGCATTTACCGATTTAGCGAAAGAAATCATTGATGTCTATCGACGTCTAAATAACGAATAATCTTTGAACGGATAGAAGTAGTTATTGTCGATGAATCAAAAAATCTTCTTTGACGAATAGAACTTATAGGAGGAATTAAGAATGGATGGATTAACAAGTTGGATGGAGAGACACATTCTCCCAGTTGCAGCTAAAATTGGTGCGCAAAAGCATTTGGTTGCTTTGCGGGATGCCTTTATCGGAATGATGCCAGCAACGATGGCTGGGGCAATTGCAGTATTATTGAACGCCTTCATGCGTGATTTTCCAAACACTTATCTAGGTGCGGACAATGCAATCACCAAATTTTTCACACCAGTGATTGCCGTCAACGGATTAGTTTGGACAGGTACCTTAGCAATCATGGCGGTTATCTTCTCAGCATCTTTTGGGTATAATTTAGCAAAGGCTTACAATGTTGATGCACTATCAGGTGCGTTGGTTTCTTTAGCAGCATTTATTATGGGTATTCCACAATCAGCTTCTCTTTCTTTAGCATTAGAAGAAGCACTACCAACCAACGTAGTAGACTTGATCAACAGCACAAGTGCTACATCAGGATTTGCAGCAGATGGTTCAACGATCAGCGCTGCTGGCTGGGGCTATTTCCCATTTAGTGCTTATATGGGCGGCTCAGGATTGTTCACCGCAATCATCTTTGGTTTCGTTTCAGTTATTATCTTTGCAAAATTGATGCAAAAAAATATTATTATCAAAATGCCAGATTCAGTGCCACCAGCAGTTTCTCGTGCTTTCGCAGCAATTATCCCAGGGATCGCCGGGCTATATGCATCAGGTTTGATTTACTACCTATTTGAACGTTTCGTTGGAATGCCAATTATTGACTGGATCTCCGAATCGATCCAAAAACCATTATTGGGTCTTTCTCAAGGATACTTTGCCGTATTTATCATTGTATTGCTTGTCCATGTTTTGTGGTTCTTTGGCTTACATGGTACAAATATCATGGGACCCGTTTTACAATCGATTTACGGTGTGGCCATGGTTGAAAATACCAATGCTTACCAATTAGGGGAAGCAGTTCCTTATAAATGGGTAGCAGGTTCGTTCGAAGCGTTTGTTTGGCCTGGTGGAGCAGGTGTGACTTTAATGCTCTTGATCGCAATCTTGCTATTTTCTAAACGTGCCGACTACAAGACAGTTGGTAAACTAGGGATTGGACCTGGTTTGTTTAACATCAATGAACCAGTAATGTTTGGTCTACCGATCGTGTTGAACCCATTGTTTATCATTCCATTTATTGTTGCACCATTAGTTACAGCGACAATTGCTTACTTTGCAACAACATTAGGCTTAGTTGCACCAGTTGTGGTAAATGTGATCTGGGTAATGCCAACGATCCTAAGTGGCTTCTTGGCTACCGGTGGGGACTGGCGTGCAATCATCTTGACGATCATTAATTTGGCTGTAGCTTTATTGATCTGGGCACCATTTATTATTGCTGCCAACAAAATCAATCCAGCAGACCAAGAGAACTAATCAAACGAAGCAAACGTTCTAGATGGGTGATTTCACCCATCTAGCTATCTTTTTTAGGAGGAGAAAAAATGATTATCGTAAATTCCGCAATGCAGCAAGACAACATCAAAGCATTACTTGAGTCTTTGTCAGAAGATGAGATCAAGTATACCTTCAAAGAAAAAAAAGGGATTCAGTTGATTTTTGAAACAACGGCAGATGACAAAGAAAAAGCAGTGAAGCTTGCCAAGGACGCAATCAAAAATACCGATTGGGGCCGAGTACTATACTTCAACGTCGTTAGTCAATAGTGAGGTGATATCATGTTTAAAAATGGATTGTTTTTTATAAGTATCGGTAGTATGTTATTTATATACAGCGCCAATGCGCAGTCAGGTGAATACCACTGGGTGAATCTCATCACGTCAGTCATTCTAATGGCTATTGGAGGAATCATGGCTTCAATTGGACACAAATGCAACAAGAAAGACAAGGAGGCGCAAGATGGAAATCACTAAAAAAATGAATGTACCCGCTGACTTTTTATATAAAACGATCATCGATTCCGTTTTACATGATATTAAACAAGCGACAGATCAAACGTTGACAGAAGACCAATTAGAAGGCTATAGTTATCTAAAACAATTTTATAAAGATAGCAATGCCAACATAACGATTGAAACAGTCAAGAAAAACCAAGCCTATGCGTTCCAAACGGCGACGAAAAAAAATACCTTCCGTGTACACTATCAAATTGAAGCGATAGATGACGCGCATTGCACCTTGCACTATGAAGAAAAAATGACTTCTGAAGGAATGATCCAACAATTGAATGACATGCTCTTAGGCACCATTCTAGGATATTTCAAACGCAAGCAATTTAAAAAAATGTTGAGTATGATGGAAGAAGCATATTAAGGGGTCGACTGACGCCTTTTTTGCGTTTCTTGCGTGTTTTCAAGTAGAGGAGATGAAGGAATGACAGATGTCAAAAAAATGACCGAATTCGGTTCGCAAGAAGTACTGGAATTGGTTTCTTATGCCTTTCAGTGGGAGTTGAATGAAACAAATATCAAGCGCTATCGCAAGCTTGCGGAGAATTCATGGAATTATGGTTCCTACGACGAGGATGGAAAACTAGCGAGCCAAATCATGGCAACGATTTTTGATGTGAATTTTCATGGAACGACCTATCCAATGGCAGGGATCGGTTTTGTGGCTTCTTATCCAGAGTATCGCAGCCAAGGTCGAATCGATCGGATCATGAAACAAATCATTAAAGATTGCTATGAACAAAAAATCGTTCTGTCCTATCTGGCACCTTTCTCCTTTGCGTTTTATCGCAGATATGGGTATGAATATACCTTTGAACGCACCGTTTATGAAGTTGATGCGCATCAATGGCCCGATGGCAAGAAAGTGAACGGAAGGATTCAACGCATGAATTGGGAGGAAGCACAGCCGATCATTCACGAGATTTATCATCAATTGCCTCGCCATCAAAAAGGTGGGCTGATTCGCCAAGCCTGGTGGGAAGAAATCAAGTTTGTTTTGCGCAGACCGTATACGTTTGCGATTTATCGCAATGAAGCGGGCGTTCCTGAAGGGTATTTGATCTACTTTGTTGAAGGAGGACGCTTTGATATTCAAGAGTGGGGCTATTTGACCGCTGACGCGTATCAAGGATTCAATCGGTTTATCGTTTCCCATGCAGATTCAGTAGCGCAGATCCATTATCGACCAGGGTTTGATGGGGAAGTCCTGCAAGTAAATGCAGCCAAACCATTGGCTCACTACCAAGTGCGCCCAGACATGATGGCAAGAGTCGTCGATGTGGAAGGGTTTCTAACAAGCTATCCATTTACGTTGAAAAAAGCTGGTCGTTTTGCCATAGAAATTCAAGGGGATGAATATGCCCCATGGAATAATGGGTGTTATGAAGTGACGATCGAAAACGCTCAGCATCATGTCACGAAAACGACCGCCACCCAGCTGCCAAAAGCAACCTTGACGATTCAGCGCTTTGTGCAACTGTTTTTGCAGGCGCAATCCCTTGATTCCTTGGTCTTTTTCCAGCAAATGGAAACGGAGAAGGAAGCTGCAGTGATGATTCAGGAAAACTTACCAGACGGAAAGCCGATTCTGGAAGATTATTTCTAAGCAAATCGAGGCAGAGGTATTTGCTTTCCAACAAAAAAAAGATTCCTTAATAATAAGGAATCTTTTTCTTCAAAAAACGTTCCCTGCCGGAATCGAACCAGCAACTAATCCTTAGGAGGGACTTGTTATATCCATTTAACTAAGGGAACACAATAGCTATATTTTACCTGTTATTCGTGTTTCTCGCAAGATGAGAAGGAAAAGAAAGGAAGAAAAACATGGTCAAACGATTGATAAGTGCAAACTATAGTGAAATCAAAGAAATGTCGGTGCAAGAATTGAAACAATCTATTAAAGCGAGCGAAGGACGAGTGATCGTCTGTGAAACGGTGGTTCAAACCATGCCGCAAGCTGGCGACATCACCAACGCAGAAGTCGCGGCAGCTTTTGGGGCTGACTTGATTTTGTTGAATGGCTTTGATTGTTATCGTCCAGCTATTTTTGGGATGCCTGGTATCACATTGGAGCAGCTGCTTGATCCTACACAGCCCATTGAAAATCCGATTCCTCAACTAAAACAACTGATTGGACGACCTGTCGGCATCAATCTTGAGCCGATCCCAGCTACGACGGAAATGATGAGTGAAAAGATCAGCATCAGTCAAGGCCGAACAAGTTCGGTTGACACCATCAAAAAAGCCCAAGAACTCGGGGTGGACTTTCTTTGCTTTACAGGCAATCCTGGAACGGGTGTGACCAACCGAGAAATCGCTAAAGCAGTAAAATTGGCAAAAGAACATTTCTCTGGGTTGATCATCGCTGGAAAAATGCACAGTGCCGGCTCAGATGAACCTGTGGTTGATCGAGAAGCCATCATTTCTTACGCTGAAGCTGGAGCAGATATTTTGTTACTGCCTTCCGTTGGCTCGATTCAAGGCTTTCTAGAAAAGGATCTGATCGACGCTGTTCAAATTGCCAAACAATATGACTTATTGACGATGTCAGCGATCGGAACGAGTCAAGAAAGCGCGCGTCCAGAAACGTTGCGACAATTAGCCGTTATCAACAAAACTTGTGGGGTCGATCTGCAGCATATTGGTGATGCCGGCTATGGCGGCATGGCACCGACCGAAAATATTTTCGAAACATCGGTTGCAATTAGAGGCATGCGCCATACGATCAATCGTGTCGGACGTTCAATCAACCGTTAAATCAGAAAAAATTACTAGCGAAGGAAAACGGAGAATCGTTCTGCTTCGCTTTTTGCATTTTTTTCGCTAAGTTAGAAAGAAAGGAGGAAACACAAAATGAAACAAGCATTGATCATTTACGGAGGTTGGGAAGGACACACCCCAAAAGAAACCAGTCAGTTTTACCAAACGTTGCTGGAGTCAGAAGGATATCAGGTGACACTCGCCTCAGATTTTGAACCTCTCTATCATAAAGAAGAATTAAAAAGGCTGGATCTGTTGATCATGAATTGGACGCGAGGAGAATTGCCTGATGAGCCGCTGCAAAATGTCACTCAGGCTGTAGCAGAAGGGTTAGGATTAGCAGGCGTTCATGGCGGCTTTGCCTCGGCTTTTCAAGCCAGTAAAGGCTGGTTGTTTCTGACTGGCGGCTGTTTTTTGGCACATCCTGGTGGATTGGAAACGACCTATAGCATCGATCTTACGACAGATCACTATATTACGGCAAATACTCAATCGATCCCTCAGTTGACGACGGAGCAATACTATTGTCTGGTTGATCCAGCCGTCACTGTGTTAGCTACCTCAACATTTGCCGCTAAAGATCATCCGAATGCAGCTAACCAAGACGTCATACTGCCAATGATGTGGATCAAAAAATGGGGCAAGGGCAGAGTCTTTTTCCAATCCGTTGGACACAGTCTAAAAGAGCTAGAAGAGCCCACCATTCAGACTTGGACCAAACGAGGCTTTCTATGGGCCACCAGAAATACCTTGGCTGATCCGCTGAAAAATAGCCAGTATAGTGAGTAATCAGAAAAACGAATGAAGAAATAAACGCGTGCAATCGTTTTACTTTATGGAAGAAAATAAGCATGGTACACTTTATTTGTATTTGATTAAGCAGGAGGTAATGTGGAATGGGAAAATTTGGAAAAAGTTTTTTATCGCAGGTAATATCTGACGGAATCAAAGGACCATTTGTCACGATCATGCTCAATACGCATGTCGGCCACCAGAATGTCGAAAAGGATCAAATCAAATTTAAGAACTTTGCCAAAGATGCGAAGCGCCGCTTTGAAAAGAAATACCCAGAACATTCTTGGGATCTTTTTCAAACGAAAATTGATGAACTGCTTGCAGATCAATCATTTTGGCGTAACAGTACAACGAGTGTGGCGGTGATTATCACACCAGAAGATGTACTGGTCCATCGGTTAAGTATTCGTGTGGATGATCAATATTATGTAGGGGAAACCCCGTATGTATTAGCTGTCATCAAAAACGCACAATTTAATTACCCATTTTATCTCTTAGCGTTGAATCGCGATTCAATGCAAGTCTATCAAGTTGAAAACAATCAAGTGCGTGAAGTCGAGTTGCCAGAAGAGGCACCGACAACGATCGAAAAAGCGCTGGGGGAAGAAATCACTGGCGGCGGCAACTTTAATTACAGTGCCCAAGGTGGCCCTAACTCAGGGGGAGAAGGCGTCGCTTATCACGGCTTTAGTGCCAAAGATGAAGAAGTCGAGATCGATCACGTCAACTACTACCAAGCAGTTGATGCATTTTTTAAAAATGATTATTCAAACGAAGAGCATTTACCAATGTATCTTTTTGCTTTACCAGAAAATCAAACCCTGTTTAAAAAAGTGGCAAAAACGAACTTTTTCAAAGCAGAACCAAGCATTTCCTCTTCACCAGCATCGTTATCTTTGAAAGAGATCCAAACGTGTACGCAAAAGCTGATTGCGGAGTTGACACAAAAAGAAGTTGGGGAATACGGCAAGCTGTTGGATCGGAAATTTATTGACCAATTGGTTGATATCGTACCTGCAGCTAAAGAAGGCAGGATCGCCAATCTGTTTGTAGCGACTTCCAATCTCGCCGATGGGTTTGGAGAAGATCCTGACACGGAATACGATCGTCGCCAAGTGTTAAATACGCTGGCAATCGATGTTTTAGAAAATGGCGGCGAGGTATCTATTTTGGAACAAAAAGATGCCCCAGGAGAAAAAAGTTTGACTGCGATTTTGCGCTACTAAACACAGTTGCGTCCTTCGTAAATAAATCGTTTCCAAAAAAGAAAAGACTGTTGCAGATCTTTAGTGCAGCAGTCTTTTTGCGAATTATAAAAAAATAAAGGCGTTTTCATTTTTTTTGATTTTCTATTAGTCATAAAGAAGATAATGTGCTATAATACAAAGTGTAGTTTTTGTTACGGTAAATTATGGTAGCTTGTTTCATCTTAAACATCTTCCACATTTTCACCTTATACAAGTAATTGCAAAATATGTGTATAAACACAAGGAGGATTTTTATTATGGAAACAGGTACAGTTAAATGGTTTAACTCAGACAAAGGTTTTGGATTCATCACTGCAGAAAACGGTAACGATGTATTCGTTCATTTCTCAGCTATCCAAGGCGAAGGCTTCAAAACTTTAGAAGAAGGTCAAGCAGTGACTTTCGATATCGAAGACGGACAACGTGGCCCTCAAGCGACTAACGTTAACAAAGCGTAATTTGTGAATGCCTTTTAAGAGCAGCTTAGCTGCTCTTTTTTTTTGTGCGCGTGATATTTGCTTGCGGAGAAAGTAGTTGTTATACTCTTAGAAAAAAAGGAGGCAGACTGATGGGATTGAATGAATTTATTCTTGGATTGGCTAATTTAGAAAAAATCCAACGAGCACCTGGATTTTTTAAGTTTACCGAGCACAGCGTGGCCGCTCATTCGTTTCGAGTAACCATGATTGCCCAGACCTTAGCCGATATCGAAGAACAAGCGGGAAATCAAGTCGATTGGCAAATTCTTTATGAAAAAGCCTTGAACCATGATTACACGGAACGTTTCATCGGCGACATCAAAACGCCAGTCAAATATGCAAACAAAGAATTGCGGGCGATGTTATCAACCGTTGAAGAAAAAATGACCGATGCCTTCATCGAAGAAGAAATCCCCCAAAGCTTTCAAGCGACGTATCGCAGACGCTTGGCGGATGGCAAAGACAACAGCCTTGAAGGACAGCTGTTGGCAATTGCGGATAAGATCGATCTTTTGTATGAGTCTTTTGAAGAGATCTCAAAAAGCAACCCCGACAAAGTGTTCAAAGAAATGTTTCGTGAAGCGGTTTTGACGGTCAAAGCGTTTCAGCATCGTCCATGTGTGACCTATTTCTTTGAAGCCATTTTTCCCGAGTTATTGAATGCAGATTTTTATGGCAAGACTGCTTTTTTAGAAGAAATCGCAGCTTTGGTGGAAAAATAAACAAAAAGAAAAAACGAAAAATCAAGAAATGATCCATCTTACAGGTTTTACTTGAAACAAGTGAGGGGAGCAGGTTTGATTTTTCGTTTTTTTGTTGTATTAAAGCAAAGATTCCGCTCCATCAATATAGACTTCCGTTCCAGAAATATTGCCCGCAGCCTCTGAAGATAGAAAAAGCACAAGGTTGGCGACTTGTTCTGGCACGCCTGTTTCTTGTTTTAATGGTCGAGAACGTTCTGGATATTTGACGGGGATCTCAACGCGAGCAACCTCTTCTTCAATTTCTGTGCTGGCATCGATATTCGTTGCGATCGCCCCAGGGCAGATGGCATTGACCCGAATATTATAACCAGAAAGTTCCAGCGCAGCCATTTTTGTAAAGGCGACTTGACCTGCCTTAGATGTACTGTAAGCAGTTGCACCAAAATTGCTGAAGATGCGGTTTCCATTGACTGAACTCGTGATGACAATGCTGCCGCCGTTTGCTTTCATAAATGGGATCGCAGCTTTGACGGTAATAAAGGTACTGCGTAAATTTGTGTTGATTGTCTGGTCCCATTCCGCCACCGTCAATTCTTCGATCGGTGTCCAAGTACCGTTGATGCCGGCATTGACGTGAAGTACATCGAGACCACCTAGTTCTTCCACAAGACCACTCATCGCTTCTTGCAGCTTCTCTGCTTCAGTGACGTCAACGGCACGATAGTGGGTTTGTGCGTCATAGTCAGCAAGAAACTCCTGCAGCTCCTCTTCGTTGCGATCAATCAACCCAACAAGAGCACCCTGGGCTAGAAATTGTTCTGCCACCGCTTTTCCAATCCCTGAAGCAGCCCCCGTTACAATCACTCGTTTGTTTTTGAAATCATTCATTTTTTTCGCCTCCTTAGAGTAAATTATAAAAAAGATCTCTTTTTTTGTCGAAAAAAGCGATCAGCGACGAGTGACAAATTCCTTTGGCTGATAAATACGGATACTAGATAGTAAGGTTCTTCTTCCTGCGAACCCTCGTATCCGATGGGAAAACAGATGTAATCGCCATTGATTTTGTAGTATAATGCAGACAGTGTGCAAGGAGGAATACAATGAAACCCATATACGCTGTGGTGGATCTTGAAACAACAGGAACCGATTCGACGATTGATCGAATTATTCAATTTGGCTGCGTCTTAGTCCAAGATGGCAAGATCATTAATCGTTTTGCCGCAGATATCAACCCTGACCGCAGAATTTCTAAGCAAATTCAACGATTGACACACATCACAAACCAGCAAGTAAGCAAAGCGCCTTATTTCGAAGACATAGCTGACACGATCTACAACTTACTCAGCAATACGATTTTTGTGGCGCATAACATTTATTTTGACTATCATTTTTTAAGCAATGAATTTGTTCGTTGCGGTCTGCCGCCTTTATCGATTCCAGGGATCGATACGGTGGAATTGGCGCAAGTGTTTTTGCCGACAGAAAGCAGCTTTCGCTTAGGTGATCTGGCAGACAGCATCGGCTTTCGTCATGACAACCCGCATCAAGCCGATAGTGATGCAGAAGTGACCGCAGCATTATTTTTATACATTGAAGCAATCATGCGACAGCTACCACGGACGACTCTTAAACAGATTGCGCTTTTAAGCGGTCAGATGGGGATGCAAACGAGTGAGTATATTCACGGAATTTTGAAAGAAAAAGGACCAGAGTTGGCGGAAGATTTCGAAGTGATCGACGGCGTCGTCCTGCGAAAAAAAACTGTTCCGCTTTTTGAAGCCACGCATTTTCAAGAAACGTATCCGAAAGTAAAAACGGAAAAAGAACAGCGCTTTGGCGAGCACTTGATCTATCGGAAACAACAAGCACGTTTGATGAATGCGGTGTATACGCATTACACCCAACCAGAGAAAAATTTGATTATTGAAGCAGAAACGGGGATGGGAAAAACCATCGGTTACTTGTTTCCAGCCGCTTATTTAGCGACGCCAGAAAATCCATTGATCGTTAGCACCTCATCGATTCTTTTACAAAATCAGATCATTAGCAAAGACATTCCATTGGTGAACCAAGTACTGCAGCAGCCTTTGCAAGCGGTCTTGGTCAAAAGCCATCGTCATTACATTGATTTGCAGCGCTTTAAAGCGACGCTGGATCAACCGATAGAACAAAAGCAATACGCCCAATATCAGATGGGGATCTTAGTCTGGCTGACCAAAACAGAAACAGGTGACTTTGATGAATTGAATTTAGTTCGTCTTGATCATCCTTTATTTACCGACATTCGCCATCGCGGGGTCGACTTTTTAGCCAAAGATCAACCCTTCTATGAACAAGATTTTGTTCGACATTTATATCGGCGGATGGCGCAAAGCAATGTTTTGATCGTCAATCATGCCTTTTTAATGCAGGAAAACCGACGGGCGCAGCCACTGTTGCCAACGAGTGATTATTTGTTGATCGATGAAGCCCAACAGTTGCCGCAGCAAGCAGAAGGATTTAGTCAACATGTCTTTGACTCTGCTCATTTCAAGCGGCAGTTTTTACAGCTGAATGAAGAAGGACTATTGGAAGAAATTGCCCAGGTCATTACCGAGGACGATTTTTTGCAACGGATGTTCTCGTTGTATCGAAATGCATTGTCGGTTTTGGTCGAAACACAAGAACAGTATTTTCGCACCTTATTGATCGATGCCCCAGAATTACAAGTCGTTCAGCATCATGACCTCTATGATGGGTCATTAGAGCAGGACAAGCTACATCAAAAATTGAGTCTCTATTATCAGGAAATCAATGAGATTCAACAGCAGCTGCGTCAGCGATTCGAGTTGACCAATGATCGGTGGTATGCAAGACAACGGATCGTGATTGCCCGTTTATTTGATTTCTTTAGTCAAATGGACGCACAGGAACAAACAGTGACCGCGTGGTTAACTTGGTGGCATCCTCGTTACGTTCATTGGCTGAAAAAGCATCCCCAGTCAGGAAATGCTGTGATTGAGTTAGCTGATCTAGAAGGACATTCGATCGTGGAGAGCACATGGTACCAACGCTATCAGCACATCATTTATCTAGGGGGGACATTGAAGATCCCAGGCAACAAAGAATATTTTGCCCATCAGATCGGCTTGACGGATGTGCCAGTCAAAACGATTCCTGCCTTTTATGATTACAGCAAGCAAACGCGACTGTATGTAATCAAAAAAGGTCTCTCGATCCAACAAGCATCAGCTGCCGAATACGCGGATTATTTAGTCGAAGCGTTGGTCCCGATTTTGTTTGACAATCCGCAACCAGCGCTTGTGTTGTTTACGGCGCACGAAACTTTGAAAAATGTCTATGATCGATTGAATAAAAAAGCCCTGCATTATGGCAGAGAAATCGTTGCTCAAGGGACTGGCGGAACCCGTGAGAAAATCTTAAAGAAATTTTTATTAGCGGAAAATGGTATCTTATTAGGGACTAGCAGTTTTTGGGAAGGGATCGATTTACCAGGACAGGCACTGAAGATCGCTGTGGTGACCCGATTGCCTTTTGAGAACCCTAAACAACCCATGGTCCAAGCACGGCACGCCTTTTTGGAAGCAGAAGGCATTGATTCTTTTAAAGAAGATGCCTTACCTAAAGCGATTTTACGGCTGCGCCAAGCATTGGGGCGCTTGATCCGTTCCGAGGAGGATACCGGCGTGATGGTCGTCCTTGATCGACGCTTGCTATCGACAAAGTATGGCAAACGAATGGTCAAAGGCTTACCCAAAAACTTACCTCTGATTGAAGCAAGTCCAACCGAGATCGCCGAAGACATCCAACATTTTTTTGCGCAAGAGGAAAAAGCAGCAGCCGATTTTGAAAAATGAGTTGAACATCTGATATAATGGATTTTATTTAAGATTGGAGTACGAAGTGTGAAAACAAAAGACAAAGAACATCGGCGTGTGGTTATTTTGCTGAGTGCGATCACAGTCTTACTGGTCGTTATTCTCTTCGCTTCTATTTTCTATCTCCGTTCTTCTCGTCCAATGCGACAAGCAAGAAACGAAGCAATCGAAATAGCAGAAAGATACACCGATTTAGCAGAGGTCGAACAATTTTATTGGTTTACCCGTGAGGAAACCTCCTTTAGCATTGTTGGAAAGGATACGAATAACAATGAGATCGTTGTGATCATCCCAAAAAGCGGTGAGAAGGTTTCTGTTTTTAATCAAGCGGATGGGCTGACGGAAGCACAAGCTAAGGCATTTGTTCGCGACAATCATCAAGGTCAGGAAATCCAAAAGGCCGCATTGGGTATTTTTGAAGGCGAGCCAACTTGGGAAGTCATGACGAAAGATGGCGATGGTCGTTTGAACTATTATTTGATTGGTTTCAAAGATGGCGAAGAAATCAAAGCGATCACTGAACTATAGGAAGACGCTTATGATAGAATGAATTTTGGATCGTAGAAAGGATGATAAACATGGTACTTTCAAAAAGAGCAGAAAAATTGGAACCCTCCGCAACGTTAGCGGCATCTGCTAAGGCAAAAGCGTTAGCGGACCAAGGTGTAGACGTATTAAGTCTAACTGTCGGTGAACCCGACTTTATTACCCCGAAAAACATTCGCCAAGCAGCGATCGCAGCGATTGAGAGCGGCAAGGCCAGTTTTTACACAGCAACTGCGGGGATTCCTGAGTTAAAACAGGCGATTCTTGCTTATATGAAAGAGTTTTATGGTGCTGACTATGATTCAAACCAAGTGATCGTGACAGATGGCGCGAAGTTTGCCCTTTATACGCTGTTTCAAGCGCTCCTTGATGAAGAGGATGAAGTACTCATTCCAGTGCCTTATTGGGTCAGCTATGCGGAACAAGTCCGTTTAGCGCAAGGGACACCTGTGTTTGTTGAAGCCAAGCAAGAAGCCGATTTTAAAGTTTCTGTGGCTCAATTAGAAGCTGCTCGTACAGAGAAAACGAAAGCCATCATTTTAAACTCGCCTGCCAACCCTACAGGGGCGATTTACTCAAAAGAAGCGTTAACGGCAATCGGCAACTGGGCAGTGGAAAATAATATTTGGATCATTGCCGATGATATCTATGGTCGTTTGGTTTATAACGGCAATACCTTTACATCGATCGCAAGCTTATCAGAAGAGATCCGCAAACAAACCATCGTGATCAATGGCGTTTCTAAAACCTATTCTATGACTGGGTGGCGGATCGGATTTGCTGTCGGCGATGCAAAAATCATCAAAGCGATGATCGATATCGCTTCCCAAGCTACTAGCAACCCGCCGGCTGCTAGCCAATACGCAGCAGTTGAGGCACTGACTGGGAATCAAGAATCGATTGAAGTGATGCGTCAGGCCTTTGAAGAGCGCTTGAACAAACTATATCCGCTAATTGCCGCTATTCCTGGTTTTCAGGTGACGAAACCCCAAGGCGCGTTTTACTTGTTCCCAAATGTCAAAGAAGCCATGACGATGTGCGGCTATCAAACCATTGATGCCTTCGTGGAGGCCTTGCTGATGGAAGCCCACGTGGCAGTAGTGACTGGTGCTGGTTTTGGTACACCAGATTATTTACGCATCAGCTATGCAACTGATTGGGACACGTTAGCGGAAGCTACCAAACGAATCCATGATTTTGTTGAAAAGAAACGCCAAAAAGCTTAAAATGCTCTATGGTGCCTTTATTAATTAGATAGGAGAGAATCAAGTGGAATCTATTCAAATTTTAGATGCAAAAAAACACGTTGGCGAAACCGTTCAAATCGGAGCATGGGTTGCTAACAAACGTTCTAGCGGCAAGATCGCCTTTTTACAACTTCGTGACGGAACAGCGTATTTTCAAGGAATCGTTGTAAAAAGTGAAGTAGGGGAAGAAGTTTTCCAATTAGCGAAAAATCTAAATCAGGAAACTGCCGTACTGGTCACTGGGGAAATCAGAGAAGACAGCCGCTCAAAATTCGGCTATGAAATTGGTATCTCTGGTTTAGAGGTTGTTGGGGAAAGCCATGATTACCCAATCACACCAAAAGAACACGGAACAGATTTCTTGATGGACCATCGTCATTTATGGTTGCGTTCCTCAAAACAACACGCCATCATGCAAATCCGAAACGAAATCATTCGGGCAACGTATGAATTTTTCAACAAGAATGGCTTCATCAAAATCGATCCACCGATCCTAACCGGATCAGCACCAGAAGGAACGACTGATTTATTCGAAACCAACTATTTCGATCAAAAAGCATATTTGTCTCAGTCTGGTCAATTGTACATGGAAGCTGCCGCTATGGCGTTTGGCAAAGTCTTTTCTTTTGGACCAACTTTCCGTGCCGAAAAATCAAAGACACGTCGTCACTTGATTGAATTTTGGATGATTGAACCAGAAATGGCCTTTATGCACCAAGAAGAAAGCTTGGAAGTCCAAGAGCAATACGTGGCATTCTTAGTGCAAAATGTGCTCGATAACTGTGACTATGCATTAGACGTCTTAGGCCGTGACCGTGAAGTCTTGAAAAAATACACCAAATTACCATTCCCACGAATCTCTTACGATGATGCAGTGGCATTATTACAAAAGAACGGCTTTGATGATATTCAATGGGGCGATGACTTTGGCTCACCACATGAGACCTTTATTGCCAATTCATTCGATCAGCCCGTCTTTATCTTAAATTATCCAAAAGCCATCAAACCTTTCTATATGAAGCCACATCCAACGAGAGAAGATGTCGTGATCTGTGCCGATATGATCGCACCAGAAGGCTATGGCGAGATCATAGGCGGTTCTGAACGTGCCATCGATCATGAATACCTGCTAGAACAAATCCGCGCCCACGGCTTGGACGAAAATGAATATTCATGGTATTTAGATCTACGCAAGTACGGCTCAGTTCCTCACACCGGCTTTGGCCTTGGATTAGAACGGACCGTTACCTGGTTATCAGGAATCGAGCACGTAAGAGAATCCATTCCATTTCCACGGTTGTTGAATCGGATTTATCCGTAAAAAAGATAAAAAGTCAGCTTGATTTGAAGCTGACTTTTTTTGTTTTCTTAAATGTGATGAATAAGATTACTGCTAATTGACTGATGCTAATGAAAGAAAAGCTCAAAAACAGTTAGAGTAATATAACGGTTTTGTTACAATTATTTTCTTTTCACTAATAATCATGTAAAATAAGAACTAATGTGAAAATAGAGGGTAATTATGAAAAAAAATTTTTTTGTTTCATTATCAAAAGAAGTATATTTATTTTTAGTTCGTCTTTGTTCCTTAGGGAAAAGGCGTAAAAATGATAAAATCATTTTTCTTGTCAGTTTTCCTTCAACAAGCAACTACGTTTTGGAAGCTCTGGCTGAAGCCTATGGTGATCGACTGATAATTTGTTACACCAGAAATGCGCGACAAATGGTTTCAGTATTTGAGAAACAAGGATTTAAGAGCTATCTTGTGGATTCCTTTGCAATCCTTTGTTTAAAAATCATACCGATACTAAAGAAGTCAAAATTGATCATTTGTGATAATTACTTTGCTTTTTTGGGTGGTATGATATTAGATAAACAAACGAATGTTGTTCAAATTTGGCATGCCAATGGAGCAATTAAAAAGTTTGGTCTTCAAGCACAGTATGCAAAAAATGCTGCTCCTGCGGATCGTCGGCGCTATCAGAAAGTTTATAATAAATTTACTCATTTTGTAGTAAGTTCACCCACAATGGCAACGATTTTCAAGGATAGTTATAATATTGATCCGATCTTTCTAAAGTTCGGCTATCCATTAACTGATTATTACTATCAATTAGATGATGAAACAATAACTTATCAAAAAAACGCTTTGCTAGAGGATATGAACAAGAAAATCGCTCTTTACTTACCTACCTACAGAGAGAATACCGATGATAATAATCCCTTAGATTTTGATTCTATATCAAATCAATTGAATGAAGATTGGGCATTATTCATTCATCCACATCCACATGATAAAAAGATGATAGAATTAGCAAACCAATACCCAGAATATTTTATTAAAGATGATAAGGACTACGATTTAAAAAATTTAATAGCAATGGCGGACTGTTTGATTACAGATTATTCTTCAGTACCTTTTGAATATTCTTTAGTAAACCCTCGTGGGAAGATCATTTATTTCTGTTATGATTTTGAACTGTACGATGAAATTGTCGGAATTCAAGAAGAGTTTAAGAAAGATATAGGTTCTTCCATTGTGAAATCCTCCGAGGAACTTTTTTCCAGTATAGAGACGATGGGAAATGAGGATTTGTCAGATTTTAACCAAACTTGGAATACGTATGTTTCCGGGCGCGCCATTGACTCTTTTTTAGAATGGATTGATAAGCAATATGAAATCTGAAAATATAATGGGCGTTTTAGTTGATCCAATCACCTATGGAGAAGTGATGGACGATTTACCTCACTATATCGATAGTGATAAAAAAATGACTATCATTAGTGTAAACCCGCAAATTATTACTGAAAGCAGAAAACATCCAGATATCGTAACGTTTATCAATCAGAGTACCCATCGGATACCTGATGGAGTCGGAGTGGTTCTTGTTTCAAGATTAACTGGAGGAAAGATAAAAGAAAGAGTTACTGGTTATGATTTAATGGTAAGATTGCTAGGTTACGCAAATGAAAATAAGATGAGTGCTTTTTTTTATGGCGCTAAACCTGAAGTGCTGTCTGATGCGATAAAAAATATTAATGATCAGTACCCCAACCTAGGGATTGCGGGTGCTATAGACGGTTATACGACTCTTGATAATGAGTCAATTGTAAATAAAATAAACGCTGTAAAGCCAGATTTTGTATTTGTTGCGTTAGGATTTCCCAGACAAGAACGGTGGCTTGCCCAAAATATGAATGCGATACACGCTTCTGTTTTTCAAGATGTTGGTGGGAGCTTTGATGTTTTGAGTGGTCATGTAAAAAGAGCCCCTAATTTTTTTATAAACCTTCACTTAGAATGGTTGTATCGCTCGTTAAGTAATCCGACCAGATTAGGAAGAATTGCGCAATTGCCTGTTTTTTTAGTTAAAAGTATCTATTGGAAGCTGGTGAATAGAAGTGATCAAAAGAATAATTAGTTTTTTTTATCGAATACTATTTAATTTTATAGCATCTATTTTTCCAGTAAAAAAACAAATGGTTATATTCGAAAGTTTTAACGGGAAAATTCCTTCTGATAATCCTTTAGCGATCTATCAAGAGATGATACAATCGACTGATTTTGCAGATTGGACTTTCTACTGGAGTATAAAAAAAGAAAGTTTGTCAGAAGCGAAAAAAAAATATCCTGAAATATTTTTTATCTCACGTTTTTCCTTTAAATGGCTTTTGTTAATGCCAAGGGCTGGTTTTTGGATCTTTAACTCCCGTTTATCTGAATGGCTTAAAAAAAATAAGCAGACAATTTATTTGCAAACGTGGCATGGTACGCCCCTAAAAAAATTAGGAGCAGATATTGATAACGTGGTTATGCCAAATACTGATACGCAAAAATACAAAGCTGGCTTCTACAAAGAAAGTAATCGGTGGGATTACTTGATTGCCCCAAATGAGTATTCAAAAAATATCTTCAAGACGGCGTTTGGTTTTGAAAATACTTTCTTAGATATTGGTTATCCAAGAAATGATGTTTTAGTACGTTTCAAAGATGATGATAATACAATTAGTCAGCTTAAGAAAAAAATTATTGGAGATAGAAAAGGGCATGTTCTATTATATGCACCGACCTGGCGAGACGATTATTTTATTTCAAAAGGAAACTACAAGTTCTTTATGCCATTTGAATTGAGTCAACTTACTTCTAGAATGAATAAAGACGATACATTGATAATTCGACCGCACTATTTAGTCAAAGAATCTATTGTAATAGATGGCTATGAAGACCAAATCAAAATATGTTCGGATGAGGATATTAATGAGTTATATTTAATTAGTGACTGTCTCATAACGGATTATTCTTCTGTAATGTTCGATTATTTGATATTAAAAAAACCGTTGATTTTCTATCCATATGATTTAAATCATTATGAAAATGGGATCCGAGGATTTTACTTCGATTATAGTGAAGTACCAGGATCTATCTGTTTAGATGAACAGTCATTCTACCAGGTTATAGAAAAATTTTGTCGTCAAACTATTGATTCAGAATGTTCGGATACGAAATATCTAGAATTCTATAATAAATTTTGTTCTTGGGAAAATGGTGATGCTGCTAATAAGGTAGCTGAACTGATCAAAGAATGCAATATAAGGGGATAACACATGAGTGCTTTAAGTAATGTGAAAACGATATTAAGTAAAGTAGTGACTAGTTTTGTTTCAGAAAATGGCAAAATAGCATCATACTATATAAAAGCGAGTAAAAAGAAAATACAAAAGAACACGATCCTTTATGAAGTTCGAGATGGGCAATCGATTGTAGATTCTCCCTACGCAATGTTTATGCATTTAGTAAAAGATCCCGAATATGCTCATTTTCATCATATCTGGGTTATCAACGACTTAAATTATCCCACAGTAAAACGTATTAAGGCAGAGTTCGACAATGTTGAATTTGTAGAAAGAAACTCAAAAAGATATTTGCTTTGGCTGGCAACAGCAGAGTATTTAATTAACAATGCTACTTTCCAGTCATTTTTCTTAAAGAGAGAAGGTCAAACATACATAAATACTTGGCACGGAACGCCTTTGAAATATATGGGATTTGACATTCCTGGTAATCCAGCCCATTCTCAAAATGTTGTACGAAATTTTTTAATGGCTGATTACATCTTGTCACCTAACTCACATACAACAGAGATTTTCTCAAAAAGCTATCGTTTAGATGGATTGTTTCCTGGAACGATTTTAGAAGGCGGATATCCAAGGATTGATAGGACGAATAAAACGGAACGGCTGAACACTCAAAAAGAGTTTGACTTATTAGGTCTGGATTACAATGACCAATTACCTACGATTTTATATACACCTACATGGAAGGGAGCTTCTATTCTAAACCCTTCAAATGATAAGCAGCAAATTATCAATGAAACAATATTTTTAAAACAATATTTCCAAGGACGATACAATGTTTTGGTCAAAGTACATCCGTACGTTTATAAATCACTAAGCAAAAATGATCAAATTAGAACAATATTAGTTCCTGATTATTTTGATCCAAATGAAGTCTTATCGGTGGTAGATTTACTAATTACGGATTATTCTAGTATATTTTTTGACTATTTAGTTACAGATAAGCCAGTTATTTTTTATGTATGGGATAGAGATTTATATGAAGTAAATCGAGGGATGTATATTAAAGAAAGAGATCTTCCAGGTCCTGTAGCTGAAACGATAGAAGATCTTATAGATTTAATAGAAAATAAAGAAACTTTTATTACTGAATCTTATGAACGTTATGTTGCTATGAAAAATAGTATCAATTATTACCAAGATGGACAGGTAACACAACGTTATATTGAGAGGATATTTCACAATGTAGCTTCTACCAAAATTAAAGAGATATCTCTTAGAACACAATTGAAGAAAATAGTTATATATCCTGGAGGAATGAGAAATAATGGGATAACCACTAGTTTTATCAATTTGTCTAATACAATAGATCATCAGCAATATGATGTTTCGATTATTCTTAATAAACCAATTTCAGATGAAGAAGTAAAAAACTTGAAGAAAATCAATCATAATGTACGTATGCTTTTTAGACCTGGGAAACCTCTATATACAAGAGGTGAATTACTAAGAGATGTTTTTTTTCAAATGTTTACAGTGAAAAAATTTTTAAGAACAATTTTACCAAGCAAAGCATATGAAAGAGAAGCTGCGAGAGCTGTAGGTAATGTATATTTTGATGTGGCTATTGATTTTAGTGGCTATAGTTTTTTTTGGTCAAAATTAATAGCATTCATGAAATGTAGAAAAAAAATAATATTTCAGCATAATGATTTATTGAGCGATTCAAAAAAAATCATTAATGGAAAAGCACCGCACAAAAAAAATCTACCAGCAGTTTTTTCGATTTATTACTTGTTTGATCGTATTTTAAGTGTTTCAAAAGAAACAATGGAAGTAAATAAAGTGAATTTGAGTAAGTATATTCAAGATGATCAAATTGGATATACAACTAATACAATTGATATTGAAAAGATATTAACAAATAAATCCCCTTCGTTTAATTTTTCTGATGGAGAGGATATAAAAATATATGATTATAGATTTAGTGGCAAAATTATTAAGTCAGGCAATTATAAGCTAGCTAAAAATTTGTCTGCTGTAGTTAAAAAGACTTTCTCTAGTATGAATATTACGGAGGATGATAATCTTTATGTAATAGCATCCGCTTTTTATGACAACCACGAATATGTAAAAGTAACAATAAATGGAATATATAGAGGTTGGATGCAAAAAAAGTATATCTATGTTGTTAATGAAACAGAGACGTCATCGAATGAATTGGTAGAAAGATGCTCGTTAATTGCCACTGTCAATTGTATTAATGATGATTTAATCTACCATTCATTAGATGATTTCGAAAAAGCTAGATCTCCACTCAGGTATTTAAATAATACTTATGTATATCTAAGCAAAACTAAAAAAATCAATGATTATGATTATTACTATATCGAAAATCGTTTAGGCGCTATTGGATGGGTTAAAACTGATTATTTATCAAACTTTCATCGTATTTTTCATTTAGGGCTGCTAAAAAAATATTTTTTAAATAAAATATCAGAACGCAAATCACTTGTTTTGGACAACTTTGAATCTATTTCTATCCTAGGAAAATTTAAAAAAGATATTTCTGTGGCTTGGTCTGAACCTGAACAAATTTTAGGAAGTGAGCCTGTTTTCGTAGATTTTAAAAAAAACGATAAATTATTATTCATTAAAAAAGGTGCTATGAATAACGTAGAATATTATTGTAGTAATGTGATGGATGGGAAATTATTGTGGTTCAAAGCTGATAATGTTGTTGAGATAACGACGGAAACTAAGCAGAAGCCTCCTATAGATTTTGAAATAAAGAAAGATTTAATACAAAATTTAAGGTTACCTGAAATAAAAAATGAATGTATTAATCTAGTTAATATGGGAAGACTTTCACCAGAGAAGAACCAACTGAATTTGATTAAAGCAATAGGTATGTTGATTAATAAGTACCCAAAATTGTGTTTGTATATTCTGGGGGAAGGTCCATTAAAATTGGAAATGCAACAATTGATCCAAGAGTTAGACCTAAAACACAATGTGTTTTTATTGGGGCATCAGGACAATCCGTTTGATATAATGAAGCAATGTGATTTCTTTGTTTTTCCTTCTATTTATGAAGGACAACCGATGGTACTACTTGAAGCACTAACGTTAAAATTGCCAGTCTTGGCATCTGAAATACCTGCCAATATCTCTGTTTTAAAAGGGCAATCTTCTCAGTATATCAAAGGTTTTACACCTATGGAAATAGCAGAAGCGATTCAAAAATGCTTAGAGACAAATAAAAAAGAAGTTTCTTTTGATCCCTATGCTTACAATGAAAGAGCAATAAGAAATCTATATTTAGAATTAGAATAATTTGAAATATAAAATAGGATAATTTATATATACATGGAGACGATTCTATATAAAAGAGCAATAACCATTGCTCTTTTTCAAAAAAACAATCATATATGTGAAAAAATCTACGCTTAATAAAGTGAGGAAATGAAATGGCTTCTGAAAAAAACACACTTATGTCTGAATTTAGTTCAGAAGAAAACAAGTTAGAAAGAATTTATTTAAATTTTGGTAACTATTCAGAATTGAATATGGGGGATATTTTATGTCTCAAAGATATTCATGAAGAATGTTTCCAATTTCCAATAATTACAGACGGTCAAAGTTCATTTATTTCTGTTAATCAAAATGATTTTGAAAATCTAGTGGGAAAACCATTATATATTGTTAGCAGCAACAATAATGAATCTAAATTCCCATCAATATTAACAAAATATATAAAGTTATCTGGCAAGTTTACACAGCCAGAACAAATAAATGAATCTTTCTGGTGGGTCCTCCAAAAAGATAAAACTGATTTCTTGATATATATTGATTCTAAGCAAAATGTGCTTAACTATGTAGCTCAAAAGATTATCTCAGCAAACATAATCTCTTTCAAAGAACTAGTTTATTCAGAAAAAGTTGAATTAACAGCTGAGTATAATTCAAATGAGTTTGAATTTTCTGGCGTTCATTTTCATCAAGGTGGAATGAATAATTGGGACAGCTTTATTCCTTGTTCAGCAGAAAATAATCGATTTTCTATAATAATAAATTTTAATGATATATTAAGGGAACCTGATAGATATGAAATGTATTTAAGATTTACGTATGAAAAGCATTTGTTTTTTGTGCCATTGAATTCATTATTTCAAAAATATCTAAAATATTCCCTAGAAGAAAATGAACGTATAGCAATAACTTTTGAAAAAAATAGACCATTTAGTGTAAGATGGTATTTTGAAAATTATAATTTATCGATAACTAATTTTCATTTTGACTCAAATAAATATAAATTTAAATTGGTAGAAAGAGTTAGTGTTGGTGAAACAACAAAACAAATTAGAATCAAAAAGAGGAAAACAAATCAGTTTTATTATGTAACTTTATTTAAGGAAAATGATTATTATTGCTTTTCTGCTGAAGAATTGTCGACTATTAAAGTTGATGAATTATTTCGAGGGGATCTCCAGCTTCCTGTGATTTATCCCTCTGGTAGAGTGGATTATTATTATTTGAAAGAACAAAATAAATTGATTGGAAAGTACATTAATATAGATGCCTGTAATCATTCTGATTTTTTGAGTCAGTCGTTTTACATCGCTCAAAATGGAAGGGTATCTTATGTTATAGGAACGCATCAGCGAGTTCTTAATGAGTCATACTCATGGATCAATCCGCTTTTGAACAGAATCTCGGTAAAAAAAAATCACTTTATTGTAGAAGTAGATACCAGAACTACAGAGTTTAAGGCATCATGTCTTCATATCCATTTTCGTAAAGGTGAGGATTGGAATGAAAAACAAATAGTTCCTAACTCTGAGAGGCTCTCAAAAGATGGAAATATTATTCAGCTTTTTTTTATTGATGTACAAAAATATGATTGGGAGCAATTTTATCAAGATTTATATTTAAAATATGAAGCAAATTCGGGAATTACTTTTTTCAGAAAAATTAAAAATGAATCCAGAGTTACAAAATGGAAATTAAGATATAGCTTAAACAGTAACCAATTTCTTTTTCCTTATGATTCAGAAATAGATGGACGTTATCTTATATATCCATACATCACCAGAAGCAATGAATTAAGCCTAAATTATCGGATTCAAGGTAAATTCGAGACAAGAAAGTATAAATGGAATGAAAAGTTAGCGGTTCTTCAATTTCTATTCACATGGTGGCGTCCAGATTTGAAAAACCTTTGGTTGACGCATGAAAAGTATGGAGAAACTGCTCAAGATAATTCTTATTATTTTTTTAAGTTTATGTATGATCATCATCCAGAAAAAAAACTGTTTTATGTGATTGATGATACATCTAGTGACTTTAAGCGATTGAGCGGTATGGAGGATCGAGTTCTTTCATTTATGAGTAGAAAACATTTATATTATTTGCTTTTCGCCAGTCTGATAGTTGCATCAGAATCTAAAGGTCATGGTTTTTCATGGAGAACATCTAAAGGACTTGTAAGGCAAGCATTGGATTTAAAACCTTTTGTTTTTTTACAGCATGGTGTATTGGGACTTAAGCAAATTGATGATACATTCTCTGCTTCGGGACTTAATAAAGCTGAAATGTTCACTACTAGTTCAGAGTTCGAAAAACATATAGTCATTGATTATTTGGGGTATAAGGAAGATGCAGTTGTGGTAACTGGACTACCAAGATGGGATAATTTGAATCAAGGAGAATGTAAAAAAAATAAGTCAATTCTTATTATGCCCACATGGAGAAACTGGCTGGAGGAAGTGGAAGACAAAGTTTTTCTACAATCTCAATATTTCATTACTTATAACAATCTGATAAATTCTCAAGAATTTGCAGCTTTTCTAAAAAAATATGATTTAACCGCTAATTTTTACCTACATCCTAAATTTAACCAATATAGCCATCTATTTAAGAATGTAAATCCAAATTTACACATTATTTACTTTGGGGAAGCTCCGGTAAATGAATTAATAAAGCAGTCTTCAATTTTAGTAACTGATTATTCAAGTGTCGCCTGGGAAGCCTTATATCAAAAAATTCCAACGATATTTTATCAATTTGATCAAGAAAAATATTTAGAAGAGCAAGGTGCATATATGGATCTTAATAAAGATTTATTTGGACCTGTAAGTATTACTGAAAAGGATCTTTTGAATGACCTTTCTCTATCAATTGAAAATGGACTGGATGAAAATACAATTAGTGATATACAAAAAAAATACTTTTCATTTGTTGATCAGAATAACGCTAAGCGAGTCTATAGAGAGATTTTGAAGAGAGAAAAGAATATCGAAGTCTCAACTGTAGATCTGATTATCCAAAGAATTAAATCAAGATTGTTATTCTGGAGGAGGAAATTATGAATATAGAGTTCAAAGAGAGTCAGGATACAATTGTAATAGACGCTTTTGGTAGTATCATTCTTAAAGAAAATGATGAAAATAATAAAAAAGCTCTTGTTTTAACCCATCTAGAAAGAAATATAACTAAAAAAATTCATGTAGATAAAAATAGTGTGAGTAAGGAAGAACTTTTAGAACAGATAGCACTACTCGATAAAGGGGAATGGCTGTTACAATTCATTATAGAGTGCCAAAATAAAATAGAGGTGTACAATGTAAAAGCTGAGTTTTTCAGTGAAATTATTAGTAGTCCTTTTTATCGAATATTATATCGAAATAATGAGTGCATTTTGAACGTGCTCACAAAAAAATTAACATTTTCTTTCATAGAACTTAATACTCATATTATTACACTTTCTTCTGAAATATTGAAAAAAGTTGAAATAAAGAAAGTGATCAATAAAACTAATAGCAAGTTTGAAACGAAATTTGAAGTGATAAATGATAAACTGCTAATCGATTTGGAAACTATTACTTCGCATAAATATTATGGTGAAATTAATTTAGAACTTGAGTATTGCGATGGAGTCACACTAAATACATCTGCAATTACTTGCATAAACGTAGAGAATGAAGAAAAAAAATATAAATTAGAGACAAAAGATATATCGGAAGATTGGGTGAAAATTAGTTCGAAGGGAACTCTTTCGATTGTCAATTCAAAATTTGGCAAAGAGTTATTGCAATTAGAAAAGTTATCAAGCTTAAAAGAAGAATTTACATTGTTTATACAAAATGAAAACGGAAACTCTTTTTCTTTTGCATTATCTTCAAGAATGAGTGATGAACAGCAGATTGCGAATGAAATTAATAATATTATTTCTGAGATGCCATATTCAAAAAAATGGCAAATGCTTGCCGTGGACTCAAAAGGACATGTGCATCAAATTATGTATGATAATTTTTTTGCAGAAAAAGTGAATGTATTTTATAAGGAACAATTTATATTGGTATCTGACGAAAGGAATTCAATGGTATGTATTAATCAAAGATTGGCAAAAGAATATCCTATTTTTGGTATTAAAGAATTGTTCAAAAATGGAAGCCATGATTTAATACTTACATTGCTAAATTCAAAGAATTTTTCAAATCTTAGATTTTATTTTATTCATAGAAGAACAAAGAATAAGACTAGTGAAATACTTTATTCTCAGAATGGATTCGAAATTTCGATTGACCTGTCACAGTTAAATCAATCAATCTATAAGTTAAGAGGGCTGTATGATTTATATTGTGAATATGATTTTCAAGGTAATAGCTTTACATTAAAAGTTACAGATTCAATAAAAGATTCCACTTTTTTAGTAGAAAAGAATATTTTCTCTGAAGATTTTTCAGTTTATCAAAAAGTCTATTTATCAAAGGAACGATGTATCACAATTTACGGTTCTTCACTTAATGCAAGAATTAAGTATCTTTATGAAAATGAGGAGCATATAGTACTGGCATACCAATTCTTACTTAATAGTTTGAATTTAGATGAGGTGAAAAATGAGTCGGTCAGTCTAACAAACATAACTACTGAAGAAAAGCACCTGTTAGAAAAAAGTTTTGTTAAAAAAGAGACGAATGAATTTCTTATTTTTTTAGATAAAAAAGAAATGCTTCATATTGTTAATGAGATCTCAAACCTTAAGTTCTATATTGATGTAGATCTTTCGTATAACGACACTATTTATTCTATAAGGATGAATGAGAACAAATTTGAAAAATTTTCTCCTCAGAAATATAAAAGATATCCTGAATTCAATATATCTGATGTGTATAAAATTCAGTTTTTATTTGCGAAGAATGAACTAATATTTACTATATCTTCTCAAACAAAAACAGAAGTACTTAGCATAAGAAAAAATACGATAGTTATAAAAGATATTTTCAGAACAGATGTAAGACTTGTTGGTATAAAAGGAAACGAAATTTTTGACATTGCAAAGGGTGTTAGAAGAAAGCACGGGCTAACTTTCGAAATCGATTCATTATTTTTAGAGTCACTAAAAATGAATAATAGTTACTTTAAGTTGCTTATTATGGATGATGAGAATAATTTATTTAATATATTAAAAGGAAAGATGAACCAGAAGAAAATTTGCTATAAAAGCTACAAAGATGGTGCATATAAAATTTCATGGCATACTAAAAGCGAAGAACTGTATCTTGATTTTTTATATTTAGTTAATCCGATTACAAAATCTTATCTTTTGAAAAATAGGTTAGCTTATATAGGAGCATCTGTCTCTCGCCTATTTAATAAAAATCCAACTTGGTTAGTTGGTGAAAATTTTGGAATTTCACATCAAGATAATGGTTATTTGTTTTTTAGTAGCTCATTAAAATCATCAGTACCAGAGAAAACATATTTTGTAACTAGACAACTGTCAGAATTTAGTAATCAAGATAATTTGTTGGTTTATGATAGTTTTAAACATCTTTACAAGTATCATTTATCCTCAAAATTGATCGTGTCCCATGGAGTAAGAGATGCTATTCCTTCTTTATATCATTATGATAGAAATAATGATAAATCCATTTATCACCTGCAGCACGGGATAATAGCAATGAAAAAAGTTTATTTTAATCCAAATTCTTATAGAGGTAAAATGAGAAAAATGGTTGTGAGTTCACAAAAGGAAGCTGATATTTTAATCAAAAATATGGATTTTAGACCAGTAAATATCATGGTGACTGGACTTACGAGGTATGATTATTTAGTCAACTCAAGCTATTTAGACAAGAATAAGGAGATTTTTGTAATGCCAACATGGAGAGATTGGCTTGTACAAGATGAAGATAATTTTAAACATAGTGACTTTTTTAAATATTACTATAAACTTTTGAATGATAAAGACTTATCCGATTTTCTTATTAGTCATAACATAGTACTTAAATTTCTACCTCACATAGAAATGCTTCGAAGATATGGTGATTATTTTAAAAGTGAACTTCCGAATATAGAGATAGTTGATAGTCATACAGAATCAATACAAGATTTAATTAAATCTTCAAGCTTATTAGTCACAGATTATTCTAGTGTTGCATTTGATTTTGCTTATCTAAATAAACCGATTATATTTTTCCAATTTGATGTGGAAGAATATATGAATCAGCGTGGGGCGTTTATTAATTTTAATAAAGATTTATTTGGAGACAGATGTAAAGACTACGAAGAATTAAAAGCTTCATTGATTAAAACGGTGGAAAATAATTATTCAAACAATCCTTTTTACAAAGAAAGAGCAAATCAATTTTTTGATTTTCATGATGATGAGAATTTTTTGAGAACTTATCAAGGAATAAAGAGGGATAATGTATGAAGGTCACATTTATAGTTTATAATATATATGGAATTGGCGGAACTGTACGTACCGTTGTTAACACAGCAAATTATCTGGTTAATAATGGATATGATGTATCAATAATGAGCATTAAGAAAACTTTTGATACGCCTAAGTTTGAAATTGATAAGCAAGTCAAATTAGTGCCGCTATTGAATACTAGAAAGCAATTTTCAGATAAGTCTTTTAAATCTAAGATGGCTGCATCCATTAATAAGCTTCCAAGTTTATTCATAGATAGAAATGAACTCCTTTATAAAAATCTATCTTTGTACACGGATATTTTATTAATTAAAGCATTAAAAAATTTAAAATCAGATGTTGTTATTTCTACATTTCCATCACTAAATTTTTTTAACGCTAAGTATGTTAACAAGAATGTCGTAAAAATTGGACAAGAGCATGCACAGCTTTCTGCACATCACAATACGATTAAAAGAAAAATAAAGAGATATTATAATGAGTTGGATTGTTTAACTGTTTTGACACCGAAAGAACAAGAAGATTATGAAGCATTTCTAGACCAATCGATCGACATTAAGGTAATTCCAAACGGAATTAATAATACAGAATTCAAAACAGATTACAGCAATAAAGTAATCGTATCAGCTGGAAGATTTGTTTTTGAAAAAGGTTATGAGAGATTAATATCCTTATATGAGCCTATTGCAAAAAAATATCCTGATTGGGAACTGAGAATATATGGTTCTGGAAATGATTTTAATTTGATGCTAGATACTATTTTTGAAAAGGGAATTTATAATAATGTTTTTCTCTATCCTAATACACCATTAATTATGGAAGAGCTCTCGAAATCTTCAATATTTGTATTACCATCTAGATTTGAATCTTTCGGAATGGTTGTCATCGAGGCTATGTCAGTCGGATTGCCTGTCATATCTTATGATACGTATGGACCGACCAATATTATAGAAGACTCAATTGATGGATTTGTTGTTCCTATGGATGATGAAAAAGAATTTCAAGAAAAACTTGAACAACTTATAGAAAACCATGATCTTTTGGAACAGATGGGAGAAAATGCGAAAGTAAAGTCAAAATCATATTTATTTGAAAATATAGGGAGCTTATGGGACAATCTTTTAAAATCTTTCAGATAAATGATGTCTTATAGAACAAAGAAGGAGATCAAATGAAAATAAAAAGTTGTTTACCTATAATTTGTTTTCTTTTAGTACTTGTATCTATTAATGAGCGTGTTATTTCAGATGAAATAATCACCTCTACTGAGTCCACTGAATCAATAGATGGTTTTAGAGGAAAGAATTCGGGAGATGAAGAAACTCTTATATCGACATTTCCAAGTACAAATGAGAATTTAGTAAGTGAAAATGAGACCACTAATTCCTCTACAGCTTATTCTAATATTGAAAAAGTAGAGGAGAGCATTACTGCTGAAACAGAAGAAGGTATTTCTGTTTCAAACGAATATGCAATACCTTCTGGACGTTCTGACTTGTATGAAACAACGAATGAAAATTCAGTAAGAAGATCGACAAGAGCAGCTGTTTTAAATCCTCCAATCGTTAAAGCGGAGGACTTGAATACTCCGAGGAAAGATTTTATTGATGTGTCGTCGCACAATGGTGAAATATCTATAGATAATTATCTAATGATGAAGCAATACGGTGTTAAAGGTGTAGTGGTTAAACTAACAGAATATACTACTTATAAAAATCCTTATGCAAAAAAGCAAATTGAAAATGCGCAACAAGCGGGCTTGAAAGTTTCAGTGTATCATTATAGTTGGTTCACCAATGAATCTGAGGCTATCGCAGAAGCAAATTATTTTGCAGCTTTCGCACAGGAATTAGGACTTTCTAAGACTACTCTAATGGTAAATGATATTGAGGAACCAAAAATTGTAGATAAAGGGAATCATACGCAAAATTCACTTTCATTTAAAAAACGTTTAAATGAACTTGGATATGGAAATGTTATTCATTATAGCGGCTTGTACTGGATTACAGAAGGGTTAATGGATGCTTCAATTCTAGGAGTAAAAAATATTTGGGTTGCTGCTTATCCATACTCTTTATCCAATGTTCAGATGTATTCTCAATATGGAGCATGGCAATGGTCCTCGTTAGTAACATTTCCTAACCTTAGTACATCATTTGATATGTCTTCTGATTATTTAGGAATATTTACCAATAATGAAAATAATACAGTTGATTTATCTAAATACTATACAAGCAACCCTAATTATATCATTATGAAAAAAAATGATTACATTTATAGCAAACTATCATTTGGGACTGCTAACCGTTTAAGAAAAGTGAGTGAAAACCAAGTTATTAAGATAAAAGGAATTGCATATGATAACAAAACACCTAGATTAATTACTGATGATGGGTATTTAACGGCGAATAAATCTTATGTACAGAAAATTTTAAGCAGCTACAAGAACTATATGTATGTCTTACCATCTTCTGGCTATGTCTATACAAAAAAAGATGATTATTCGTATTCAAATGTAACTTTTACTTCTCGAAAAACAAAATATCCAAAGGGCTCTGTTATTAAAGTAAAAGGGATTGCATATGCACCAGATGGGTGTCCGAGATTAATCTTATCGGATGGTTCATATTTTACAGCGAATTTATCTAGAGTATCAACAGTGACTTCTTCGTACAATTCTTATTTATTGTCTAAACCCCAATTTGTTATTTTTAATAAAGATGACTATTTTTATAAAGATGTAAATTTTAAAAACAGGGGCGCTAAAATTAAGAAAAATCAAGTTTTGAAGGTCAATGACGTTGTTTTCACTTCATCAGGAGTACCAAGGCTAAAAGTTAATAACGGATATGTGACCGCTAATAAGAAATATGTTTCTAAACTTATAGCTAGTTACTCAAACTATTACTACAAAGATATCTCAAATGTCATTTTACAGAAAAATGATTATTTTTACTCTTCTGTAAATTTTAGTAATGGAGCCAGAAAGAAAAAAGCAACAAAAGGTATGGTTGTAAAAGTTCAAGGAATCGAGTTTGATGCTAATGGTACACCACGGCTTAGAACAAACCAAGGGTATCTATCAGCGAAAAAAACAATTGTAAAAGCTAAGTAGCTCTTGAAGGGACTATTAATCTTTTTCTATTCCACTCCTCCTAACTTTCGTGTATAATGGTACAAGCCAGTATTACGAAAGTTAGGAGGAGTTGTTTTGAGTAAACAACATCCAGAGGATAAGTCCTTTAAAGACGAAGTATTAGGAGCTTTAAAGCAACCTCAATCAGATCAAACCCAAGAAAGCAATGGTTTGAACGAGCGTCCTATTCAACAACCTCAAGAAGAGGTGGGTTCGCGAACTGCAAGTGGAAAGACCAAAAATAAACAAGCAAAGCAAGCTGCTACAAGTCGTAGGGCAGCAGAAGAAGAAGTGCCCATAGCTGAAGGTGGGGAAACGCAATTGCGCAAGCAGCAACGCAAAAAAGAAGATCGGATTGTCAATCGGATCGTTTTGATCGTAGTCCTTGCTCTGCTCGTCATCGGTGGTGTTTTAGGATTTTCAATGTATCGTTATGTGACATCAGGATTGCAGCCGTTGAATCCAGAAGATACAGAAACGGTGGCGGTTGAGATTCCTAGTGGATCGTCCAACAAAGCAATTGGAGAAATTTTGGAAGAAGACAATATCATTAAAAGTGGTATGATTTTTAACTATTATACGAAATTCAATAATTTAACTGGATTTCAAGCAGGAAATTATCATTTTTCTCCTAGTATGACATTGGATCAAATCTCAAAGATGCTGCAAAATGGCGAAGGCTCGGTCACCTCTGATGCAAAAGTGACGATTCCAGAAGGATTTGATGTTGATCAAATCGGTGATGCTCTAGCGGAAGCAACGAATATCTCGAAAGACGATTTCTTAGCTTTGATGGAAAGCGATGAGTTCTTTGAAAAAATGAAAGAAACCTATCCTGAGCTTTTAGCAAGTGCCGGCGATGCGCAAGGCGTGCGTTACCGACTAGAAGGATACTTGTTCCCAGCAACTTACGACTACTATACAGGGAATACCCTAGAAGAAGTCGTTACCCAAATGGTGGACAAATCAAATTCAGTCTTGTCAAAATATTTCGATCAAATCGCTCAAAAAGAAATGACGGTTCAAGAAGTCCTTACTTTGGCATCACTTGTTGAAAAAGAGGGCAGTAAGCTAGAAGATCGTAAAAATATCGCACAGGTATTCTTCAATCGTTTAGCGATTGATATGCCGCTGCAATCGGATATTTCGATTCTATACGCGTTAGGTGAGCACAAAGAGCTAGTTACTTATGAGGACACTCAAGTTGACTCTCCTTATAATCTCTATGTGCATACTGGCTACGGACCTGGACCATTCAACAATCCAAGTGAAGCAGCGATCCAAGCGGTCTTAGATCCAACACCGAACAACTACTATTATTTCGTTGCTGACATTCAAACCCAAGAAGTTTACTTTGCGGAAACCTATGAACAGCATATGCAATTAGTGGAACAATATGTAAACAATACCTCAAATTAAATTTTCATAGGTTTATAGTTTACATTTAAAAAAAAGCATGGTAATCTTTTGTGGACTCATCGCAAAAGATTACCTTTTGCGATTTATTAGAAGTTACTAAAAGGAGAAAAGAACTATGGTAGAAAAAGTTTACCCAATGACACTTGAAGGAAAAGAAAAGCTAGAACAAGAATTAGAAGAATTGAAAACGGTAAAACGCGGCGAAATCATTGAACGTATCAAGGTAGCCCGCAGTTTTGGCGATTTATCCGAAAACTCAGAGTATGAGTCTGCTAAAGATGAACAAGCGTTTGTCGAAGGCCGAATCACTACTTTAGAAAATATGATTCGTTTTGCAGAGATCATTGATAATGAGGGTGTAGACTCTGATGAAGTTTCCATCGGGAAAACAGTGATTTTTGTTGAGTTGCCTGATGGTGACGAAGAAGAGTACATGATCGTCGGTAGTGCTGAAGCAGATCCGTTTTCTGGTAAAATTTCCAATGATTCACCAATCGCTCGTGCCTTGATTGGGAAAAAAGTCAATGATGAAGTGACGATCTCAACGCCAGGCGGAGATATGCAAGTAAGAATCACAGAAGTAAAGAAAAGCTAATTGCTTGATCACTCGATCAATCTAGTTGACCCTGTTGTTCATTCTCCTTTAGGGAATTTGATCAAACAGGGTCTTTTTTCGGACCAGCGACGGATGGACAAACCATTTTTTTCAGGTATGATAGAGTAGAATTACTAGGAGGAGGAGCTTGAATGAAAAGTCCTTGGCGTTTTTTCTTTATTGTTGAAGCGCTCTTACTGCTTTTTGCGGTATGGCAAATTTTATCTAATCCGCCATTATTATTTTTATTAATACTTGGTGTGACGTGCTTGGTCCTTGTGAACCGAAGTGAGCGCAAGAGCAATTTTAAAAATTTCTTGATGGTCTCAAGTTCCATTGCTATTTTGATCAGTTTGTTAAATAGTCCAGCACTGTGGCTGATGCTGATTTTTGCGATTTTATTTATTGGTTTAAAAGGAGTCGAGATTACCGGAATCGACTTAACTAAAAATTCATTCTGGCGCAAAAAACAAATGATTATCGTTGAAACTGAAGAACCCAAAGCTGATCATCCACTGAAACAAAAGCAGCAATGGTTAGGTAATGAACGGATCGGCAGTCAAGTCTATGAATGGGACGATATCAATTTAGATATCTTGACGGGAGACACTTTCATCGATCTAGGCAACACTTTATTGCCTAAGAAAGAAAACGTCGTGATCGTACGAAAAGGCTTTGGCAGAACTCGTATTTTAGTGCCTGCTGGTATAGCAATCAAATTAGAGCACAGTACTTTTATTGGCTCCGTTATCTTTGAAGGCGAAGAAACGAGCTTGAAAAATGAAAAATTGACGATCTACAGCCCGGATTATGGCGAAAATAGTCGGCGTTTGAAAATCTTGACGAATACCCTTGTTGGTGATGTTGAGGTGATTCGGGTATGATCGGGAAATTTTCAAGAGGCATGATCGCTTTTTATGCAGGATTAGCAAGTTTTTTCACCATGATTTTGATGCTGTTTTCCTATTTGTATGCCAGTGGGAAAAATAATTGGCTGATAGAAGTCTTTCAAATCAAGCTCTTCTTTATCCCAATCGTCTTTCACTTACTTGTAATATCTGCATTGATTGCTTTAGCTGTCTTTTTACTGATTTCTTTTTTTCGCAACCGTCAATACGGTCCGGTGGAAGAAAAGTTAAGACTGTTAGCCAGCGGCTATATCGATAGCCCTTTATTGGAAACAAAAATCCCCCATGCGTCTGAAAACCACTTGATTGCGAATGTGGATCGTGACATTGCCAGTATCCAATCGAAGATGAAACAGATGTCGATGGAATTACAGCAATTGAATGCGAAACCGCAGTTTGTTGATGGTCAGACGAAAGAAGAGATTTTAGAAGCAGAAAGGCAGCGTCTGGCTCGTGAATTGCACGACTCTGTTTCTCAACAGCTGTTTGCCGCCATGATGATGATGTCTGCACTAAATGAGCAAGCGATTCGAACAGATGCGCCAGAAAGCCAAAAGAAACAGTTAGCTATGGTCACAGACATTATCAATGCTTCGCAATCTGAAATGCGGGCGCTCTTGCTTCATCTACGACCTGTTACTTTGGAAGGGAAGAGTCTAAAGCAAGGAATCGAGCAATTGTTAAAAGAATTAGAGACCAAAATCAAAATTCTATTGACTTGGGATATTGAAGACTTTACAATGCCTAGTTCGATTGAAGATCAACTCTTTCGTGTGATCCAAGAACTCTTATCTAATACACTGCGTCACGCCAAGGCCAATGAGTTGGAAGTTTACTTGCATCGCATTGATAATAACGTGTTGTTGCGGGTGATCGATGACGGTGTTGGCTTTGATCCACAAGATCAAAAGGCCGGCAGCTATGGTTTGATGAATATCCGAGAACGGGTAAGTGCCGTTGGCGGAACGTTGAAAATTATTAGTTTTAAAAATCAAGGAACCAGTATTGAAATTAAAGTTCCACTGTTGAAGGAGGCATAAGGTATGATTAAAGTGTTGTTAGTTGATGACCATGAAATGGTTCGTCTGGGGGTTTCTTCTTATCTATCGATTCAAGACGATATAGAAGTAATTGGGGAAGCGGAAAATGGTCGAGTCGGGTATGAAAAGGCATTGGAATTACGTCCAGATGTGATTTTGATGGATTTGGTGATGGATGAAATGGATGGGATCGAATCTACGAAATTGATTTTAAATGATTGGCCCGAAGCAAAAATCATTATTGTCACTAGTTTTATTGATGACGAAAAAGTCTATCCTGCTATTGAAGCGGGTGCGGCAGGTTACCTGTTAAAGACGTCTACTGCTCATGAGATTGCGGAAGCCATTCGTGCAACCCAGCGAGGAGAGCGGGTCTTAGAACCCGAAGTCACCACGAAAATGATGGATCGTTTGACGAATCGGACACCGATCCTACATGAAGATTTGACCAATCGGGAACAAGAAGTGTTACTGTTGATCGCCGAAGGAAAGAGCAACCAAGAGATTGCGGATTCACTCTTCATTACGCTGAAAACAGTGAAGACACATGTGTCAAATATCTTATCAAAATTAGAAGTAGAAGATCGTACACAAGCTACGATATATGCTTTTAAACATGGTTTGATAAAATAAAGTCTTAATAATCATACCTCCTCATGGCAAGCAGAGGAGGTTTTTGTTATACTAAATTATGATCTGGTAAAAAAGGAGCGTTTGTGGTGAAGCAAAATTATGCAATAATCGGTCTGGGCCGTTTTGGTGGCAGTATTTGTCGCACGTTGATTGAATCTGGACAAGAAGTACTGGCGATTGATAGCAACGAAGATCGTGTCAATGAGTATATGAATATCGCCACCCATGCGGTGGTTGGTAACGCACAAGATGAGATGACGTTACGCTCATTGGGTATCCGTAACTTTGACCATGTCATTGTTGCGATTGGTGAGGATATTCAAGCTAGTATTTTGGTGACCTTGATGGTCAAAGAAATGGGTGTTCCTAATATCTTAGCGAAAGCCCAAAACGAATACCATGCCCGTGTACTGGAAAAACTCGGCGCAGACCGTGTCGTTCATCCCGAACGTGACATGGGGATTCGCATCGCCCATAATCTAGTTTCCAAAAATATTTTAGATTATATTGAACTATCTGACGAATTTTCTCTAGCAGAGATTCGCGTGTCCAATCCACGCTTTTTCAATAAATCCCTGATTGAGCTGAATTTTCGACAAAAATATGGTCTGACAGTCGTTGCGATTCGTCGGGGACCAGGACAAGTGATCGTTTCGCCTGATGCAGAGGCGATCGTGCGTGAAAATGACAATTTACTCGTGATCGGCAATACAGATGATGTAGATATACTTGATGAACATATGAATGATTAGGAGTGAAGAAAATGAACTTAACAATAAGTCCTGAAGCAATGCAATGGTTTAAAAAAGAATTGGTGGTAGACCAAGGAAGCGGGATTCGTTTTTTCGGAAAAATTTATGGCAAAACACAAGTGCATGACGGATTTTCCGTGGGAATGTCAGTCGATAAACCAGAACGTCCGATCGTCGAACAAACCATTGATGGCTTGCTTTTTTTTATTGATGAAGCAGACGAATGGTTTTTCAAAGGCTATGATCTAACTGTGGACTATGATGAAACGTTAGATGAACCGAAATATGATTTTAGCGAAGATAAAAAATAATGTGGATTCGGTCCCAACTGACCGATTTCCTACGACTGGCTCTAGGAGATGAAACCGATGTTATCAATTGTTGTACCTTGTTTTAATGAAGAGGCAAGCTTGCCGATTTTCTTTGAAGAAACAGAAAAAGTGAAGAAACACTTAAATATGCCTTTTGAATATATTTTTGTTAATGACGGGTCTTCAGATCAAACTCTGTCTGTTTTAAGAGACTTGTATCACGCCCACCCTGAAAGTGTTCGCTATCTATCTTTTTCGAGAAACTTTGGCAAAGAAGCTGCTCTTTATGCGGGGCTACAAGCTGCTAGAGGCGATTTTGTCACTGTAATGGATGCAGATTTACAAGATCCGCCGTCATTACTACCTGAAATGTTTGCTTTGCTAAGAAGTAAACCAGAGCTTGACTGTGTGGGGACGAGACGTGCCGATAGAAAAGGTGAGCCAAAGATTCGCAGTTTTTTTTCGAACTCGTTCTATAACATCATCAACAAAATTGCCGATACTGAGATGGTAAACGGTGCGCGAGATTTTCGCTTGATGCGCCGCAATATGGTTGATGCAGTTTTACAGCTGTCAGAGTACAATCGCTTTTCAAAAGGGATCTTCAGCTGGGTTGGGTTTGATACAGAATACATCGCCTATGAGAATCGAGAAAGAGTAGCGGGTGAGACGTCCTGGTCATTCTGGAAGCTATTCCAATATTCGATCGATGGCATCGTCAATTTTTCAGATACACCTTTGAATATCGCCTCGTTTATTGGTGCGCTTTCCTGTTTTGGTTCTCTGATTGCTTTGATCTTTATTGTGATAAGAACCTTTATTTTTGGAGATCCGACATCAGGGTGGCCTTCAATGGTCAGTATCTTCTTATTTGTTGGTGGATTGCAATTGCTTTGTTTAGGGATCATCGGCAAGTATATCGGAAAAATTTTCTTAGAGACTAAAAATAGACCCTTGTACTTCTTGAAAGAAACCGAAAAAGACCAAGAAAAATAATGATAAAATAAAAGTGTACAATTTGAAGAGAGTGCCTTCAACTGTACACTTTTTTTGCGGAAAGAATTTGTTAGTATCCCTTATCCAAGTTTATCTCATTTTTAACAACTTCTTGTTTTGTTAAAAATTGTTGGAAATTCGCTAAGAAAATATCCATAAATGCCTTTTGAAAATGGGGCGTGTGTCCTGAGATATGAGGAGTAATCAACAAGTTTTCGGTATGCCATAGCGGATCATTTTCTGGTAGAGGTTCCTCTTCAAAAACATCTAGTGCGGCAAATGCCAGCTGCTTTTTCTCTAATGCCTTTGTTAATGCGGCAGTATTCACGCTAGGACCACGACCGACATTATAAAATGAAGCAGAAGGCTTCATTTGTGCAAAAAAGGCTTCATCATACAAATGTGTGGTTTCTTCTGTCAGTGGAAGAATATTGATGATGCAATCGGCGGTTTTTGCGCAAGTGTGTAAGTCAGATAACGCAAACGTTTTTTCAAAACCCGCCACCTCATGGCCGCTTGTATTAATGCCGATCGGATGTACACCAAAAAAGGTTAATGCTTTGGCTAATCTTTGGCCGATTTGTCCCGTACCAACGATCAAAATCTCTTGATCCGATAGCTTTGCATAAGGAATCGTATCCGGTGCCCATTGCTGTTTTCTTTGTTGTTGGATTGCTTGGAAAATCCCGCGGTTTTCCATAAAGAGCAAAGCCAATAAATGGTCTGTAATCGATTCTGCGTGGATGCCACTGCCATTTGATAAGAGAATGTCGTATTTTGCAAACTCTTTTAATGGCAAGGTGTCCACACCAGCCGAAATCGCTTGGACCCATTTCAAATTTGTTTTTTCGGTTAACAGGTGTTCGTTCCATGCTGGCTTCCAACCGATAGTGATTTCCACTTGTGACCAATCAATTGCTTGGTCCTTTGAGTACACGAGAAATTGATAGTCTTTTTCCATTTGTTCCACATAAGTGTCGCGAAAGTTGCGAGTGGCTAAGATTATTTTTTTCATTGCCAAGCCTCCTTGTATCTTAAGTGTAGCAAAGAATGAGAAAAAAGCCATGTTCAATGAATTGAACATGGCATAGATCATTTTTTTAATTGTATTTTTGGGGAATCTTTGACACCTTGTGTAAATAAGAATAGGGAACCAAACAAAATAAAGGTTGTAGAATCAAAGGAAGGCAGCGCTAGTTGTACAATAACACTAATGAGTGTAGGCAATGCAGCACAGACAATGAGAATCTTTAAATTTTCGAAAAAGGTATAAGAGAATAGCTTCAATTTCGTATAGATCGTTGCAATAAAGGTTCCCATGATTAAGGTGATCAGTAAGCTGACAAACGTGGGATATAAGGCGACAAAAAAGACAATGATTTTTATCAGCCATGGGATCGCTTGGTTGGATAAGGTTTCTCGAATCGCCTGACCGTTAAGATTGCGCAGTGCTGGTTCACTATAATCAAACTCTAATTGGTTTGAATCGAACATAGACGTTGAGAAACCAGAAGAAGGGATACGAATGACCAGCTGATCTTTTAACAAACCTACTGCGATCACCGAGCCGGTGACATCAGATGCAATATCTGCTGGTGTACGATTGCCATCAGGATCAAAAGTAAAGATGATCGAATCGGTTTGATAGATGAACCCTTGCGTATTGGGAGCGACAGAAAGCTGTCCATTTTCGATCGTGAAATCAGGAATCGTTTCTCCGATTTTTTGTCCATCTGCTTGCACATCACGAAAGACGCCTAAGACATTGATGGTAATTGGCAAAGCCATCATCACGGCTGCACCTAATAGAAAAACGATCACTTTGGAAAACTCTGCTTTTTTGACGAATTTTAGTTCGGGTATTCGAAAAAAAGCAATTTTAAATAGTTGGACGATAGTCATTTGCTGATAAACTCCTTTGTGGTATAACTAGAGTAATTGTAACGAAGGGTTCTTAGGATTACAAGGAATTCACAAAAAAAGAGCCAAATATCTATTGAATAAGTAAATAAAGTAATGAAAGTAGGCATATATATGCAAAAGTTTATTGAATACAAACAAATCTTACAACAAAAAAAACTGTGGGAGCCACTCACGTATTTATTTTTTGGTGGTTTGACCACCGTAGTCAATATTGTCGTCTATCTTATTTTTAGTGAAGGGTTTGGTTTTTATTATCAGACAGCGAATGTGATTTCTTGGATCGCTTCTGTTTTATTCGCTTACTTTACAAATAAGTTATGGGTCTTTGAAGCAAAAACAAAAACGAAGCAAGAGTCTTGGGCGGCATTTGGAAAGTTCATTTTTTTTCGCGTTTTATCATTAGGCTTGGACATGCTCTGTATGTATTTCTTTATCTCAGTTTTAGCTACCTGCGATCTTGTTGCCAAGCTGGTCACCCAAGTCGTTGTTGTTTTGGCAAATTATGTGTTTAGTAAATTTTTGATTTTCAATACGAAAAAAAGTGAGAAAAAGTAAGCATATTTTTTGAACAAAGTCTGATAGTCTGATAATGTTACTTATGTAAACATTATCATTGAGGAGGATTTTTTTTATGACTTACACATTACCAGATTTACCTTACGCATACGATGCATTGGAACCATATATTGATGAAGAAACGATGCATTTGCATCATGATAAACACCACAACACTTATGTAACAAACTTAAATGCAGCGATTGAAAAACATCCTGAATTAGGTGAAAAAACAGTTGAAGAATTATTAGCAGACTTTTCTTCTGTACCTGAAGATATTCAAACAGCGGTTCGCAACAATGGCGGCGGCCATGCTAACCACACATTCTTCTGGGAAATCTTAGGCCCAAATGCCGGTGGCGAACCTACTGGGGCAATCAAAGAGGCAATTGAAGAAACTTTTGGCAGCTTTGAAGACTTTAAAGAAGAATTTAAAACTGCTGCAACTGGACGTTTTGGTTCAGGTTGGGCATGGTTAGTCGTTAAAGACGGTAAACTAGCAATCACTTCAACCGCGAATCAAGATTCACCATTGATGGATGGTCAAACACCTGTATTAGGTTTAGATGTTTGGGAACATGCGTATTACTTGAAATACAAAAATGTTCGTCCAGATTACATCAATGCTTTCTGGAGTGTTGTTAACTGGGACAAAGTAAACGAATATTTCGCAAAAGCTTAAACAAACTATTAGGAAGAAGCCTGACTAAGGGCTTCTTTTTTGTTGATGGAAAGAAATTTCGTTATTGCTAACGCTTACATATTCAGCTATAATGAAATCGACGGAATCGTCGGATTATAATTATTGGAGGCTTTACACACTATGGAACATGGGAAAGTAAAATGGTTCAACAACGAAAAAGGGTTTGGTTTTATTACAGTTGACGGTGGAGATGATGTATTTGTTCACTTCTCTGCCATTCAAGGAGATGGTTTTAAATCGCTTGAAGAAGGACAAGAAGTTGAATTTACGATCGTTGAAGGTGCCCGCGGACCGCAGGCAGCGGAAGTAACCAAAGTCTAAATCAGAACAAAAAAGCTGAGTAACCTCTCAGCTTTTTTAATTTGCTATTTCCTGCCATTTTTGGTATCTTCAATACATTAAAGACTAGAAAACGAAGAGGTACAAGAATGAAACGAGTAATTACTTATGGAACATTTGACTTGTTACACTATGGACATATTAATCTTTTACGTCGTGCAAAAGAGCAAGGCGATTATTTAATCGTGGCACTATCAACGGATGAATTTAATTGGAATGAAAAACAAAAAAAATGCTACTTTTCCTATGAGAAAAGAAAGCAATTATTAGAAGCGATTCGTTATGTTGATTTAGTTATTCCCGAGAAAGAATGGGCACAAAAAGTTTCTGATGTCAAAGAGTATCATGTTGATACCTTTGTTATGGGAGATGATTGGGCAGGAAAATTTGATTTTATTCAAGAAGAAACCGATGCTGAAGTGATTTATCTAGCGAGGACGCCAGAAATATCAACCACTCAAATTAAAAAAGAGTTGAAACTAAATAATTGAACAATTCTAATAGAAAAAGCATCTTTCACAGATGTTTTTTTTATTGAAACCAACTCCAAGAACTTAAGAATTTATTACTAGTTTTTCATTGATTATTTGTTCAGAACTCAAAATATGGTATGATGTTTTGTGAGTTGACTTGATCAATTAGAAATTCTATGAGAATGGATGAAGAAAGTGGAAAAAGAAATCAAAGTCCGTGCAACTTTAGTGACGAAAGAATACGACTTATATAAAAAGAAAGCTGATAAAGTAAAAGCGCTATTCAAGTTCTATCATCGCAATGTTCCCCGATTTTGGGCATTAAAAGGAGTCAGCTTCGATGTGAAAGCTGGTGAATCAGTGGGGATCATTGGGATCAATGGCTCTGGAAAATCAACTTTATCGAACGTAATCAGTGGCATCATTCCACCGACATCCGGTACGATGGAAGTAAATGGTGATACCTCAATCATCGCAATCGGTGCCGGGTTAAAATATCAGCTGACAGGGTTAGAAAATATTCGGCTTAAAGCATTGATGTCTGGAATGACTAATAAAGAAATTGATGAAAAAATGCCTGAGATCGTAGCCTTTGCTGATTTAGGTGACTTTATCAATCAACCCGTTAAAAGCTATTCCAGTGGGATGAAATCACGATTAGGCTTTGCTATTGCGGTTCATAATGATCCAGATATTTTAGTCATTGATGAGGCGTTATCTGTCGGAGACGAAACGTTTTATCAAAAATGTGTGGATAAGATCATGGAATTTAAAGAAGCAGGAAAAACGATCTTTTTTGTTAGTCATGCTTTAGGACAGGTAGAAAAACTTTGTGACCGAACGATTTGGATGCACTATGGTGATTTACGGATGTTTGGTCCTACTGAAGAAGTAATGGCTGAATACCGCAAATTTATCGATTGGTTCAAAAAACAACCAAAGAAAGAGCAAAAAGCCTATCAAGATAACTATAAAGAAGAACAAAAAGCATTTAACTTGGACAAACTAGCAGAAAAAAGCCGTGAAGATCATTTTTTGCAACAACAAAATCTTTCCGACCAAATGATTCAAAAAAACTTGAAGCGCACGCCATTAGGAGAAAAAATGAGCTGGCCGACAAAAGGGATCTTAGGTTTGGTCGTAGTCGCAACGATATTCTGTTCGCTGGTTTCTTTTAGTGGGCGTTCGATTACTTACGCAATTAAAAATCCTGTTGAAACGATTAGTCAAGTTTTCAAATAAAGAAGATGTTTCTTTGTTTAGTTCAAATAGAAAAGGAAGAAGTTTGTGAAAGAGATTGCTGCAGTTATAAAAGAACAATTTAAACATGCGGGAATTATATTCCGGATGTCTCGATACGAAGATAAGGCTACTTATCAGAGCCATTATTTGGGATTAGCTTGGCAAATATTAAACCCTGCGATTCAAATCGGTATTTATTATTTAGTTTTCGGATTAGGAGTGAACGGGAATAGAAAAGTTGATGGCGTTCCTTTTATTATTTGGATGCTGATTGGGATCACGGCATGGTTTTATATTAATGCATCTGTGTTAGGTGCCTCCAACAGTATTCATCGACAAGTAGGAATGGTAGCGAAAATGAAGTTCCCAGTAAGCATTTTACCATCGATCAATATTATAAGTAATCTTTCATCGTACATCCCTATGGTGGCAATAGTGATAGGTTCGTTATTCATAGCGGGTGTAACACCAAGCATCTATTGGTTACAATTTATTTATTACTTTCTTGCGATGGTCATCTTCTTATTTGCATTTGGCCTTTTGAATGCAACCATAACGGTACTGATTCGTGACTATCACATTTTTCTGCAGTCTGTTTTGAGATTATTATTTTATGTTTCTGGTCCAATATGGGATATTAATAATCGAAACATGCCTGTTTGGTTGATTAAAATCCTTCGCTTAAACCCATTTTACTATTTAATCGAAGGATTTCGGGATGCTTTCCTTTCTCGAGCATGGGTTTGGGAAAAAACGACCTACACACTTATATTCTGGTGTCTAACTTTGATGCTTCTTATTTTAGGAAGCCATTTGCATATGAAGTTCCGTGCTCGTTTTGTTGATTACATTTAAAAATGATGTTTTGACGTGTGCTCTCTAACTTAGAGAGCGCACTTTATTTGTTTGTAATTTTTTCTTTATTTCAAATAAGTTACGGAAGCGTTACGGATGAAAGTTATTCTTGATAGCGGTTGCTGAACGTTGTATTTTGTGGGAAAATTTACTCGATAAGTGATTTTTTATTGGCGAGGTGCAGGATGCGGAGTTATCAAAAAGTAATAGTCAGTATTTTAGTCGTGTTAGTAGTTGGAATCATTGGGTTAACGATTTATGGCATGCAGATCTATCAAGAGACGAATGCTACATTCAACCAAATCTCAAAGTCTGTTGATCGTAAAACAGACAAACGAGAAACAGCGATCAGCATTGAAGAGCGCGATCCATTTTCCATTCTGTTAATGGGGATTGATACAGGGGCGCTGGGACGAACCGAGCAAGGCCGTTCAGATAGCATGATGGTGGTAACAGTCAATCCTGAGAAAAAGCAGTCAACGATCGTTAGTCTTGACCGTGATATCTATACGCAAATCGTTGGCTTTAATACGATCGATAAGTTGAATCATGCCTATGCTTTCGGTGGTGAAGCGATGGCAATGGATTCAGTTGAAAATCTTTTAGACATTCCTATCGACCATTATGTGACGATCAATATGCAAGGGATGCGGGATTTGATTGATGCAGTAGGTGGTATCGAAGTGACAAATACCATCGATTTTACGTTAGAAGGTGTCCATGTCCCTAAAGGACAAATCACTTTAGATGGGAAAACAGGCTTGGCCTACGCAAGAATGCGTAAACAAGATCCAGAGGGAGATATAGGTCGACAAAGAAGGCAAAGAGAAGTGGTGACGAAAATCCTTCAAAAAGTCATGAGTTTGGAGGGAATAGGAAATTACCGCAACATCCTTAAAGCAGTTGAAAAAAATTCGAAGACGGATCTTACCTGGAATGACATGATGGATATCGGTACGAATTACATGCCAGCTTTTGCGACCATTGAGCAAGAGCAGCTGCAAGGGGAAGGACAACTGATTGGTGGAGTGTATTATCAGTTATTGGGGACGAATCAGTTGTTGCATACGCAAAATTTGTTAAAGGAGCAGTTGCAACTTCCGACGAACGAGGGGTTGACCCAAGGCGATGAATATACTAACGGATCGCCTAATTATCAGTTATACGACGACAGTTTGACCTTCTCAGAAGAAAATTCAACAACTGGGGAGTAGCTAGTTTCTTTAGAAGCCTAAAAAGCAGGGTGACCGAAAGTCCTCCTGCTTTTAGTTTTCCACAATAACATCAATCAATTTCTTGTTTCACGAAATCAACAAATGAAAAAACATAAGAAAGCTTAAAAAAACAATTTTTTCATGAAAGAGTGAAAATGAAACAATCTATCTGTGAAACATTCAGGCAGATATCGTTGAGTTTTTATAGTTTTTTCTAAGGATTAATGGATATTTTTTGTTTTTTCTGTTTCAGATCGAATTTTTTGGTAAAATAGGACAGTAGTCATTATAGATTGGAAGGATAGATGAGATGAAGAATTTGAAAGATAAAGTTGTCCAAGGGATACGTAAGGGGCCAGAAGAACCAAAGGCCAAATCGTATCGCAAATCTCATGTTCCATTTCGATTGAACTTTTTGTTTTTTATTATTTTTGCTTTGTTTGTATCATTGATTGTCCAATTAGGCTATCTACAGATCGTCAATGGCGACAATATTGAGCAGCAATTGAAAGCTTCATCTGTAGTGGAAGTAAAAGGAAGTGCCCCTCGGGGGATGATTTACGATGCTTCTGGGAAAGCTTTAGTGGAAAATCAAGCCAATGCAGCAATCACTTTTACCCGGGGAAACAAAATGACCGCTCAAGATCTTTTAGAAACAGCCAAAAAATTGAGCGAGTTGATCGAAATGCCAGTCGACAAAAACTTGTCTGATCGAGATCTTAAGGACTTTTGGTTGGCAGATGAAGACAATCTTGAAAAAGCAACTGAACGATTGAGTGATGAAGAGCGTTCTTTAGGTACTTCTGAACAATATACGGCAACCGTTGAGAAAGTGACCGAGGAAGAAATCAACTTCTCCGATGCCGAATTAGAAGCAGCCACGATTTTCAAGCGGATGAACAGCGCACAATCCTTGAGTACGGTCTTTATAAAGACGTCGGATGTGTCTGACCAAGAATTGGCAGTTGTTGCTGAAAACATGGTCGATTTACCAGGAATCTCCACCGGGACCGATTGGACACGAAAGATCGTTGAAGGGAGTTCTCTGGCTAGTTTGATCGGAACGGTGACTAGTGAAGAACAAGGAATACCTGAAGAAGTTCTAGACGAATTCTTAGAAAAAGGTTACGCACGTAATGATCGCGTTGGCCGTAGTTATTTGGAACAACAATATGAAGAAGTTTTACAAGGAACAAAATCCATCTCTGAAATATCGCTTGACAACAACAACAATATTGAAAGTCAAAAAGAAACCTTTGCAGGTGCAAAGGGGGATAATCTGGTTTTAACACTCGATGCTGAATTTCAAGCGAAAGTTGACAAGATTTTGCAAGACAATTTTCAAAAACTGATTGATTCTGGTGCTGCAGAGTATTCCCCAGGGGTATACGCAGTGGCGTTAAATCCGAAAACCGGCGGTGTCCTTTCCATGTCCGGGTATCATCATGACACGGGATCAAATGAAATGCAGGAAAATGCCATTGGTACCTTTATTAATTCCTTTGTACCAGGGTCCGTCGTCAAAGCAGGAACCTTGGCTGCCGGTTGGGAAAACGGCGTCTTAAACGGCAACGAAGTGCTGCTGGATCAACCAATCAGAATCGGCTCCGATGTAAAAGCTTCTATTTTCAACCCAACTGGGGCAAATAATCGCAATCTTTCTGCAGAGCAGTCGTTAGAAGTTTCTTCTAACTCCTATATGATGCAAGTCGCTTTACGTTTGATGGGCATCAATTATCAGTCAGGCATCTCGATTCCAACAGTGGATCGTCAAGGGGATGTCTACGAAAAACTCCGTTCCTCTTTTGCCTCTTTTGGTATGGGAACTGAAACAGGTATCGATTTACCAGGAGAAGCAACTGGTATCAGCACATCCATTGAGAACATGGACCCTGTCAGTGATGGCGGAAAGATCCTCGACTTGGCATTCGGCCAGTTTGATACTTATACGACACTGCAACTGGCACAATATGCAGCAACTGTTGCTAATGGTGGCAAAAGATTGCAGCCTCACATCGTTGACGGAATCTACGACAATGATGAAACAGGCGGACTAGGTTCGCTGATTGAGGACATCGAACCAACGGTATTGAACGAGGTTGGTTTATCAGATGCCCAAATGCAAATTATCCAAAATGGCTTTTACGATGCGGTTCATGGAACGGATGCTTGGGCAACTGCCAAAGGCTTGGCTTCGGCGAAAATGGAAGTCTCTGCCAAAACAGGTACTGCCGAAACACCCATCGTGGATAGTAATGGCAATACCATCAGCTTAGTTAACTTAAACATCGTTGCCTACGGGCCAAGCAGTGATGCGGATATTGCGATTGCGATCGTGATGCCTCAATTAAAAGGAGACACCGATACGCATCCCAATATTCAGATCGCGAAAGAGATCATGGATGCTTATTACGACTTGTATATGAAATAAACAAAAAATCGCAGTGAAAGCTGCGGTTTTTTTAGTTTATAAGAATGCGGATAGAAAACCATCTTTTAGTGAGAAAGACTTGCTATTTTTGAATGATTGGCTTAGAATACTAGCGGTCAAGAGATAATTTTGATTTATACGATAAATAAAAAGATAAACTGATAATAAAAGGGGCCCAAAGCACAATCATGAACAAGGAATGTTTAAGCAAACAAGAACTGATGAAACAGTTGGGACAATTTACACCAGCTGAAAAAAAAGAGATTCGTGAGTACTTGCAACGGAAAAATCCATTGCTTTTTCGTAAATTTGAGCGAATGAAACACGATCTTTACCGCTTGGAATCACGGCGTGTCCAATGCGAAATTGAAAATAACGAAAAGGAGTTAGGTCTTCTAAACGATAAGATCCTTTTGAAAAAAGAAGATTTTCTTGAGCTGTTATTAGCTATTCGAAAGAAAAGAGGGTAATGGATGGAATTTATTGAACTCGTCATTATCATTGCAATTCTCGTCACGTTATCAAATGTGGCGAGCAAAATATTACCCTCGGTACCGATCTTTTTTATTCAAATCATCTTAGGGATTTTACTAGGTTTAACAGAAATGGGACAGGAAATCGCTTTTGAACCGGAAATGTTTTTAGTAATGATCATTGGACCATTGCTGTTTCGTGAAGGAGAACGAGCAGATGTACCTGAAATCCTCAAAAACAGCAAGATCGTGTTGTTTTTGGCTTTTGGCGGCGTTTTAATGACACTGTTTGCTGTCGGCGGAACGCTCCATTGGTTGATGCCCACGATTCCTCTGGCTGCTTGTTTCGCTTTTGGTGCTGCGTTAGGACCAACTGATGCAGTGGCAGTCTCCTCATTAGCAAAACGTTTGAAAATTTCCAAAAACATTATGCACATTCTGGAAGGCGAGGGCTTACTGAACGATGCTTCAGGGGTTACCGCATTGCAGTTTGCTATCGTAGCTTTGACCACCGGGAGCTTTTCAGCAGCCAACGCAGGGTTCCAGCTCCTATTCTCTAGTATCGGCGGCGGGCTTGTCGGTTACTTGATCGTGTGGCTGAAACGTCGAATTTTGCGCTTTATTGAAAAAATCTCGGCACAAGATGTCACAGTATACTTATTGATCGAACTGCTCTTGCCATTTGCTGCCTATTTGCTGGCCGAAATGATCGGGGTCTCAGGGATCATTGCAGCCGTTGTGGCAGGTGTAGCCCAAGCCCAAAGAAAACGACGGATCTCGTTGTTTGATGCAGAGCTGGCGAACATTTCAGAAAGTACTTGGTCGACCATTGTCTTTACATTGAATGCATTGGTGTTTCTTTTTCTAGGAATCGAGTTGTCACAAGTATTTTCACCAATCTGGGAGAGCAATAATTATGCAAACTGGCATCTAGTGATTACGATTTTGGTGATCACGGCGGTGATCTTCCTTGTTCGTTTTCTCTTTTTGTTGTTTTACTATTGGTTTTTACAGTCAAAAAAACAAGTATCAATGAATCAAGTCGCCTTGTTGACTTTTGGCGGAGTCAAGGGAACAGTCAGTTTGGCAGCCATCTTTATTTTGCCTGTGATGGTGCATGATGCACCCTTTCATGAAAGAGGCTTGCTTCTGTTTTTGACCGCTTGTGTGATCTTACTGACATTGATCATCAGCGTGATGGTCTTGCCATACTTGGCAGATGGGGAAGCTGCCGAAAGCGTCGACTTCAATCACTTGCTGATCTTAGAAGACGTCATCGAACAATTGGAAGCAGAAGAAAAGCAAGAACTCTCGGATAAAGGCCGTTTAGCGGTCGATGCTGTCATCAATTCCTATGAAAATCGGCGCTGGGAGTTGTATCGCAATAGTTTGACTGATTCAGAAAAACAAGAAATCCAAGAAATTCAAGGATTGATCCTATCGATCGAACAAGACGGCTTGGATGAAGCTTATCGAAATGGGAAAGTCAGCTTAAATGGCTACCGTTTTTATTCACGGTTTATTTCTCAGCAACAGCATTCCCTCGCAAAACAAATTCTCTCATTCTTTAGTTTTTGGCTCTTCTTTATTCAGCGATTTATCCGTATTTTGATTCATCCTCGCTTGTTTTTACAGCGACAGCAGCAGCTAAAAGCTGCCTTGAAGCAACGAGACATTTCTGAAGTACAAAAAATTTACTTAAAGAACAGTGAATATATTTTTCATAGTTTGAGCAATTTAGAAGATGTCTATGATTCCTCGCTGATCAATTTTTTTATTCGTCAACGAGAAATGAGCATCAAACGATTTGAACACAGCAATTTCATTGAAACGATCATGATCGAGCAAGACCCGATTTTTGTTAAGAAAGTCCTTTGGGGCTATTACCTTGAGCGCAAAACGATCGATGAATATGAAGTGGCTGAGAAAATCTCAACGATTTCGGCAAATGAATACCGACGCAATGTCAATCTGTTAGAATCGTATGCGATGTCTCGAGCAGAAGAACAGCCGAAGCAGCGAATGTTTCGCCGATAATACGTCTCAAGAGGCGCACAACTTAAGGCACGTTTTATGGAGTGTCTTCGTCAGGTTATTCCTAAACGATGATCAACATCGATGATCCGAGGGAGTAGACTGACGAAGGCATTCTTTTTTTGCAAAAATTGATTTTTTTCTCTCATCGTTTCCGCTGATGAAATGTGGTACAATGAGCGAAGAAAAAACTCAGGAGGGATTCTGTGAAAGAATTAAAAGTAAGTGAATTAACCAAAACATATGGTGAAAAAACACTGTTTGATCAGCTTTCTTTTCTGATACATGAAAAAGATCGAATCGGTTTGATCGGTGTCAATGGCACGGGTAAATCGAGTTTGTTACGGATCTTGGCCGGTTTGGATCGCGGTGATGGCGATCGCCAAACGGTATTTGCCGCCCAAGATTATCGCATCGGTTTCTTGACTCAAGACAATCAGTTACGAGAAGAATTATCTGTTGTAGATGCTGTTTTTCAAGGCACCAGTCCGCTGATTCGCGTTGTTCGTGACTATGAAAAAGCGCTGATTGCCTTAGAGAATAATGGCTTGGATCAACAAACGCAACGGAATTATCAGTTGGCAGAAGAAGCGATGAATAAAGCCGATGCTTGGAATACAGATACAACTGCCAAGATCATTTTACAAAAACTTGGGATCAATGAGTTAGAAAAAAAGGTCAGTGAGTTATCTGGAGGTCAAAAGAAACGAGTGGCTATGGCTCAAGTATTGATCGATGAACCAGACTTGTTGTTATTGGATGAACCGACTAACCACTTAGATTATGATGCGATCCAATGGTTGGAAGGCTATCTAAAAAATTATCGGGGTGCATTATTGATGGTGACCCACGATCGCTACTTTTTGGATCGAGTCGTTAATCGGATCTTTGAATTGTCTTTTGGCAAGCTACATGAATATCAGGGCAATTACGAGACGTACCTTCATGCTCGAGCAGAAAGAGAACGTGTGGAGGAGACGCAAGAAGACAAGCGCAAGCAGTTGTACAAACATGAGTTGGCTTGGATTCGCACTGGAGCGAAGGCCCGTACAACGAAACAACAGGCACGGATCGATCGTTTCGATGATTTAAAAGAAAACCTACATCAAGTAAAACGAAACGGCGAAGTGGCCATTGATGTTGCTACGACACGCTTAGGCAAGCAAGTCTTAGAGCTAAAAGATGCGAGTTTCAAGATTGAAAACAAAACGATTTTGTCTCACTTTGATTTGTTGATTCAATCAAGAGAACGCTTAGGGATCACAGGAGAAAACGGTGCGGGCAAATCGACGTTGCTCAATATTTTAGCTGGTCGCCTGCCTTTAGAAGAAGGGGAGCGTACGATGGGCGTGACTGTGAAAATGGCTTATTATACGCAAACGATTGAAGCGATGAACCCTGATCAGCGAATGATTGCTTATTTGCAAGAAGCAGCCGAGGAAGTGCAAAAAGTGGATGGCTCCCAAGTCAGTGTCGCCGAAATGCTGGAACAGTTTTTATTTCCGCGATCCATGCATGGCACCAAGATCGGCAAGCTGTCTGGTGGGGAAAAACGACGACTATTTTTACTCAAGCTATTGATTGGACAGCCAAATGTTCTCTTGTTAGATGAACCGACCAACGATTTGGATATTGATACCTTGACGATTTTGGAAAGTTATTTGGAAACATTTCCAGGTGCAGTCATCACTGTTTCCCATGACCGCTACTTTTTAGATAAAGTTGCCCAAAAATTGCTGATCTTCGAAGGAAATGGCAGAATTACGTCCTACTTTGGTTCCATCAATGAATATCTAGCAGCCAATTCCAATAAAGCTAGTTCGAGTGTACTAGAGCCAAAAGAAACAAAAACCGATTCACTTTCTGCTGAAAGTGAGGCGTCTGCTGCAGCGCCTGTCAAAAAGAAATTGAGTTATATGGAACAAAAAGAGTGGGCGACGATTGAAGATGATATCGCGGCATTAGAAGAAAAAGCAGCCGCTTTGACCGAAGAAATGAATCATCAAGGCGCGGACTTTACTAAGCTGCAAAAATTACAGCAAGAAATCAGCGAGGTTGAAACGCAACTGGCAGAAAAAATGGATCGCTGGGAATATTTGAGCGAATTTGTATAGAGTAAAGGAGAGAACGATGGAACAAGCATATTTAGATCTAGGAAGAAAAATATTAGCAGAAGGCAATGATAAAAGTGATCGTACAGGAACGGGAACACGCAGTGTCTTTGGTCATCAAATGCGTTTTGATCTGTCCCAAGGCTTTCCTTTGCTGACAACAAAAAGAGTTCCTTTTGGCTTGATCAAGAGCGAATTATTGTGGTTTCTAAAGGGAGATACCAATATCCGCTACCTGCTGGAACATAATAACCACATTTGGGATGAATGGGCGTTTGAACGCTATATTAAAAGTGAGGCTTATACAGGTCCTGATATGACAGACTTTGGTCGCCGTTCATTAGTGGATGAAGCTTTCAATGAACAGTATCAACATGAGTTGAAACTATTTTGTGAAAAAATCTTAGCCGATGATGCTTTCGCTGAAACTTTCGGCGATTTGGGCCATGTATATGGGTATCAATGGCGCCATTGGGAAAAAAGTACCGGCGGGTTTATCGATCAAATCAAAGAAGTGATCGACATGATCAAAACGACGCCGGATTCTCGCCGTCTGATCGTCTCCGCATGGAATCCTGAAGATGTACCGACGATGGCGTTGCCACCTTGTCACACAATGTTTCAATTTTATGTTCATGAGGGTCGCTTAAGCTGTCAGCTGTATCAACGCAGTGCCGATGTCTTTTTAGGCGTTCCCTTCAATATTGCTAGTTATGCGCTATTAACGCACCTGATTGCTCATGAAACTGGACTAGAAGTCGGGGATTTTGTCCATACATTAGGCGATGCTCATCTGTACAGCAATCATATGGAACAAATGAAGGAACAGTTGACTCGTTCGGTACGTCCGGCGCCAACCTTACAGTTAAATCCTGAAAAACAGTCGATTTTTGATTTTGAAATGGAAGATATTACCTTGGCAGGGTATGATCCGCATCCAACGATCAAAGCACCGATAGCAGTTTAAGTGGTTGTTTGGGTTTCATTTCATAAAGAAAGGAATGAGGCGTAATGGTAAATACCCACAAGCGAGGCTTTGCGGCGACCTTTCATCAGAGACATGCTGGATCGATTACTGCAGCGCTCATTGAGCAAGTCATCGATTTCTTGCATCAGCACTATGATGCAGTTTGGCTATCCGTATCCGAAGAAACAGTGCCAGAGCTAAAGGAAGCCATTCGATCAAATCAGCAGTGTACTGCCATTTTTATACCAGCAAAAGGAGCAGCGGATGCTCGCAGAAGGCTTGTTTTTGCTGCCCAGCACCACCTGCCAGCTTTGGATTCGCTGCATATTTGTGATTTTGATCGCGTGGTGACGTGGATGAAGACCTATCCCGAAGAACTAGTGGCAATAAGCAAAAAGCTTTTATCTGCGAATACGTATTGTATCCTAGGACGAACTGCAAGGGCGTTTGCGAGTCATCCGCAAACGTGGCAAAGAACGGAGCGCTTGATCAACGAGATCGCTGCTGACTTCTTTCAAATAGAAGAAGTTGATATCGCAGCTGGCAGTGCTCTCTTTCCAATCTCCCTGATACCGACCTTACTGAAAAACAACAACGCGCATTTAAACGATGGGGAATGGCCGCGAAATGTCCAAAGAAGCGGCGGCACAATTGTTTACCAAGCCTGTGATGGCTTGCGCTTTGAGGAGCGCAACAAAGATCCATTTGAGCATGAATCAGCTTTTCAGCTGATGCAGCGGCTGCAGGTTGCTGCTATTATTTCGGAATCATTTTATACAGAAGGGATGTAATTTTTATGTTGATCGCACTTTGGGCACAAGATCAAAAAGGGTTGATCGGAGCGGATGGTACACTGCCGTGGCATTTGCCGAATGATTTGAAATTTTTTAAAGAGCAAACCATCAATAATACGATTATAATGGGACGCAAAACCTTTGAAGGCATGGGAAAAAGATTACTGCCACAGCGTACGACGATCGTTTTGACGAGTGATCGGGATTATCAAGCCAACGGCGCCTTAGTGATGCATGACCGTGAGGAAATTTTGGCGTATGTGAAGCAGCAAGAGCATCCCGTTTTTTTAACTGGTGGAGCAGGTGTTTTTGAAGCGATGATTGACGATTGCGATCAATTGTACCGTACAGTGATCGCTGCGGAATTTAACGGAGATGTGTATTTCCCAGAGATTGATTGGACGCAATGGAAACTTGATCATGTGATTGATGGGATCGTCGATGAAAAGAACCATTATCCCCATCAATTTGAATTTTATCGTAGAAAATAAAAGAACAGGAAGCTTTCTGCAGCGAAAGTTTCCTGTTCTTTTTTTATAAGCAGTGCTTCATTTTTAGGTATACAACAAGACGGAAAAGTACATCAGTCCAGCACCTAACATAACGAATAAGTGCCAAACCACATGCATGAACCGAACGGATTTTAAACTATAGAATAGCGCACCTACAGTATAAGAAACACCACCGCTTGCTAGTAAAAATGTTCCCCAGTAGCCTAAATGTTCGATCAGAGGTTTAAAGGCAATAACACATAACCAGCCCATGATGATGTAGATCAGGGTGGAGATTTTTGAGACGGTCTCTTTTTTATGAAGAGTCAGTGACTTATAAACGATGCCGCTAATTGCTAGTAGCCAAATCAAGACAAAGAGTGACCAGCCAAGCCAGCCTTGGATACTAAGCAAGCAAAAAGGTGTATAACTTCCAGCGATCAGCAAGAAAATGGAGGCATGATCAAAGACTTGGAAGACCTTTTTTGCTTTGGTAAAAATCAAACTGTGAAATAAGGTAGAAAAGAGGAAGAGCAAAATCATCATCGACCCATAAATGGCATAGGAAACGATGTGGATAGGTGACCCTAGATTTGCCCCCTTGATTAAGAGGATGACCAGTCCTGCGATACTCAGTCCTAATCCGATCCCGTGGGTTACTGCATTTAATACTTCATTGACGATCAAATATCTGCGACTAAACTTCATGTGCTGCATTCGGCACCGTCCTTTCGAATCGAAATTAGATGAAAAAAAATTTTCTCTCTGTTATACTTAGTATAAATGGTCTGTGGTTATTTTACCACGAAAAAAGACTTGATTTAAAGAGAGAGTGAATATATGATGGCAAATCTTAAAATTGTGACAGATTCTTCCAGTACGATGGAACCAAGTGTCCGTGATGCTTTGGCTATCCATGTCGTGCCTTTATCTGTAATGATCGATGGTGTCGTTTATCCAGATGATGAAACGCTGCCGGGAGAAAAATTTATGCAAATGATGGCGCAAGCCAAAGAATTACCTAAAACTAGTCAGCCGCCGATTGGTCATTTTGTAGAACTGTATGACGAATTAGGCAAAGATGGCAGTGAAATACTATCGATCCATATGACCAAAGGTCTTAGTGGAACTGTGGAAGCGGCTCGTCAAGCCAGTCATTTATCAAAAGCCAAAGTCACCGTGATCGATAGCGACACGACAGACCAAGCGTTGGCTTTTCAAGTGATTCGGGCAGCAGAATTGGCTAAAGCCGGTAAGACACTAGAAGAAGTTTTACCAGAAGTGGATCTGGTGCGTGAGCATACGAAATTATTTATCGGCGTTTCAACGTTAGAAAACTTAGTAAAAGGTGGGCGCATCAGTCGTGCCAAAGGTCTTTTATCGAGCTTACTGAACATGAAAGTGATCATGGATTTTGATCATTCAGAACTGATTCCAGTCGTCAAAGGACGCGGCGTCAAGACGTTCAATAAATGGTTTGAGGAATTAAAAGCAGAATTGAAGAATATGCCAAAAGTGACGAAAATTGGTATTTCTCATGCAGAAGGGTTAGAAATCACGGAACGTTTCCAAAAAGAACTAGCAGAATTGTTTCCTGACTTGGAGATCCCATTGCTTCACACAACACCGATCATCGCTACTCATACAGGTAGAGGTGCGTTTGCGATCACTTACAGTACGGAATAAAAAAGGTGCTTCCTTTCAGCGATTCGTTTGACGACGAATCGCTTTTTGGTGTATGAAAAGCTGAAAGGAAGAAAAAGCAGAATGAAGCTGCGATTCTTTGTCTATTCAGAGAGTAGGGAGCTGTTTTCTTTCTTAAGTTTGAAGGATTGCGACTAGGAATTTTATGAGAATTTTGTTAAAATAGCAAAGATTACAAAGGAGTTTGAATACCTGTGAAATGGAAGAAATTAGTAACTTATTTGATCGTTGTGGGACTGATAGCCGTTGGAACGGGTGTACTGTTTCATTTAGCTGTTCCCAAAGCGCAACCACTGCTGACCCCTGTGGATAAGCTAGCAGCCAATGATTCGAAAAAATCCGCCATTGAATACCTCGCACTTGGGGATTCATTGACAGAGGGTGTTGGGGATGAAACAGCTCGGGGCGGCTTTGTGCCTATTTTGGCAGGAGATCTAGAGGACCGCTATGATCTGAGCAATTTAGTAACCAAAAATTATGGGGTCGCTGGTGAACGAAGCGACCAGATTTTAAAACGAGTCAAAAATGATGAAGACTTGCGCCAAGACCTTAGTCAAGCGGACCTGATTACTTTGACCGTCGGCGGAAATGACGTCTTAAAAGTGATCCAAAGCAATTTCTTCGGTCTGAGTATCGAGACGTTTACGGAACCGATGGCAGAATATAATGAACGCTTAAAAGATTTATTCGCTCAAATCCGTGAACTAAATAGCGATGCCCCAATCTATGTTTTGGGTATTTACAATCCATTTTATCTGAACTTTCCAGAGATCACCGACATGCAGACGATCATTGATAACTGGAATAAACAGACGGAAACGTTCGTCAATCAGCAAGAAAATGCCTTTTTTATTCCTATCAACGATTTGCTCTATAAAGGGTTAAGTGATGAGGTCGGTATTGCGGATACAGAAGAAGACGCAACTGAGGAAACAACACAAACAACCGACACTGGAAGTGTACCTGAGTCATCGGCGCCAAATGCTGATGAGACACAAAGCAGCACGTCGGCGACTACCGACTCATCGCAAGCTGTCGGGAATAATATCACCAACAATGTTTTGTATGAAGGCGATCGCTTCCATCCCAATAATCTTGGGTATCAACTGATGGCGAATGCCGTTCGCGATGAAGTGATCAAAACACAAAACTATTGGTTGCTAGAGGAGGAAGCAAAATGAAACCAAGCGAATCAACGAAGCAGCCGGAAAAAACAGCTGCAAGCACTAAAAAATCGATCAACTACTGGAAAATTGCTTTTCTAGTTCTGGTCGGCATCCTTTTGGGGACAACGGTTTTCTTTGCTTCAAGAATTTTTCAGCAGCGAGAAACTGGCTTAAATGAAAGTGCTGAACTTGTTCAACGGGAGGGCAGTCCTGTTCTGACCGTTAACAGCAACAAAAGCCAAGTCAATCAATTGATTGATTTTTATCTATCTGATTTTCAAAAGGATCAAGAGGTAAAATATAATTTTGAGCTGAGAAACGAAGCACTCTTAACAGGCGAGTTTCAAGTATTAGGGTTTCCTATCACGTTTTATCTCTATTTTGATCCTTATGTGACAGAAGAAGGCAATGTCCAATTAAAAGCCAAAAGTTTATCGATTGGCACCTTGGATTTGCCCACCAGTGAAGTAATGAAAATGATCAAACGTAGTTTTAAATTTCCCGAATGGATCGATGTCAATGCCGATGAACAAATTATACTGATACGATTGGATCAATTCCGCATGCAAAACGGATTGTTCATCAAGGCAAACAAAATCAATCTTGTAGATGATGAAATTCAAATGAGCTTATATTTACCAGCTGAAACGGAGGATGAATAATGGAACGAGCAATTTTTGCAGGTGGGTGTTTCTGGTGTATGATCCAGCCCTTTGATGAACTCGAAGGGGTGCATTCGATTTTTTCTGGCTATACCGCAGGACATACCGAAAATCCAACCTATGAAGAAGTCAAAAGCCATCAAACAGGGCATACCGAAGCAGTAGAAATCATTTTCGACCCAGAAAAAATCAGTTTTGAGGAGCTCTTGACGATTTATTGGCAGCAAACAGATCCAACCGATGCTTTTGGCCAATTTGAAGATCGCGGCGACAATTATCGTCCGGTCATCTTCTATTTTAACGAAGAGCAACGAAAAAAAGCCGAAGCCAGCAAAGCAGCACTTCAGGCTTCCGGTCGCTTTACCGATTCGATCGTGACTACGATCGAACCAGCGCAACCCTTTTATTTAGCGGAAGAAGAACATCAAGAGTACTACAAAAAGAATCCTGAAAATTTTGCTCGCAATCATGCCCGTCGAGCAGCCTTTTTAGAAGATCATTGGGAGCAAGAACATGCGTAAAAGTTTTTATAGCTATTTAATGGCAGTCAAAGGTCCGAGTCATACAGATGAGGCTCAGATCTTTGCCACTCATGCGAGTCATGATATTCAGTTTCCAAAGCACAGTGATGATTATGATGAAGTCTCTTCTTATCTGGAACTAAACGTTGATTATTTGCCATCCATGGATATTTTTGATCGTATCTGGGCAGAGTATCTCGAAAATAACAAATAAAAACGTCCTTCGTTTTGCCTGCATAAATGCTCAGAACGAAGTTGTTTTTTCTCAGAGAGGTGTTGTGAATGAAAAATGTAACGACAAGCCGATATATCGTTTCTCTTGTCTGTGTCGCGATTTTGTCGGGAGGCGGTGTCTACTTATGGCAAACAGCCCAGCAAAATCAGCAGACGACACAGCCGGCGACAGAAACGACGACAGAAGCCAGCGGGATGGAGAAAATCCAGTCGTTGTATGACCAGATCCTTGCGAATTATTACCAAGAAGTCGATGAGGATGCATTGATTGAGGGTGCTCTTCAAGGGATGACCGATGCGCTTGACGATCCTTACACGACGTATCTAAACCAATCAGATGCGGATAACTTGGATCAGTCCCTCTCAGGAAGTTTTGAAGGGATCGGTGCTACTTTGTCGATCGTGGAAGACTATCCCGAGGTCGCACAAGCGCCAATCAAAAACACCCCTGCAGAAAAAAGTGGTCTGCGCATGAATGATCGAATCGTCAAAGTCGATGGGGAAGATACGCAAGGACAGGAATTGTCTGAAGTCGTGAGTAAGATTCGAGGGGAAAAAGGCACGCAGGTGACCTTAACGATTCAGCGTGGAGCAGATACCTTTGATGTGGAAATCACTCGGGACGTGATCCCAATCGAAACGGTCCATGGTGAACTGGTTGAAAATGATGATACGATCGGTCGAATTGATATTACCTCCTTTGCCGAAAACACAGCAGCTGAGTTGAAAGAAACGATCACCGAGTTGCGGGAAGACGGTGCGAAGTCGTTTGTTCTTGATCTAAGACAAAATCCTGGTGGATTGCTGGATCAAGTCCAGATCATGGCAAGTATGTTTTTAGAAAACGGTCAAACGATCGTGAAGTTTGCCAACAATCAAGGGGTTGTCAGTGAGACCAAAGCGAGCGAAGCATTGGATGAAGGATTCAAAGTCACAGAGCCAGTCGTTGTTTTAGTCGACGGCGGCAGTGCCTCCGCAGCTGAGATTTTTGCCGCAGCCTTGCAAGAATCAGCGGATATCCCAGTCGTTGGTACGGAAACCTTTGGTAAGGGGACCGTTCAAAATGTGAAAGATCTGGGGGATAATAGTGAATTAAAAATGACGGTCATGAAATGGCTGACACCGAATGAAAATTGGGTCAACGATCAAGGTGTGATGCCGGACTATGAAGAGGATTATCCAGAATATGCGTATTTCCCGCCATTACCTCGTGATAATGCCTTAAAAGCTGGACAATCGTCAACGGCTGTCAACAATCTGAATCAATTTCTTAAAGCGTTAGGGTATGCCACGAGCGGCGATACCTTCAATGATGAGACGACTGCAGCTGTGAAAGCCTTCCAAGAAGCACATGACCTAAAGGCAACTGGTGAAGTCGATGCCGACACTGCCCAAGCAATTGAAAAAGAAGTAGCAGAAAAACTCAAAGCAGAGGACCCAGCGTACTTAAAAGCACTGTCTTTGCTTTCAGAAAAATAAGTAAGGAATAAATCGGAGAGGAGGTAGATTTGTGAATGCCAAGAAACAGTGGATTGATCGTTTTTGGCTAGTTGTGAAATATGCCTTGATCGCCTTTGCAACAGCCTTCTTGATTCGGGCATTTTTACTGATTCCGGTTCCTGTTGAAGGGAACTCCATGGAAGGAACGTTGCAACAAGGAGATATGGTAGTCATCGAAAAGATTTCACCGATCCAGCGTTTTGATGTCGTTGTTTTCCAGCTGCCAGATGGTTCGACCTATATCAAGCGGGTGATTGGCTTGCCGGGTGAGTCGGTGAAATATGTCAATGATCAGCTTTACATTGATGATGAACCGGTAGATGAAGATTTTCTAGTGAAAAACCGCAGCAACGATCATGAGTCTGCCTCTTATACCAATGATTTTGATTTGGAATCTTTATTGGGCGTGGAGAAATTAGGCAAAGACAGTTATTTTGTCATTGGTGATAATCGACGTGCCTCTAAAGATAGCCGCTCCTTTGGTCCTATATCAGGCGATGCGATTTTAGGCAATGCCCGCTTTGTTTATTATCCATTGACTCATATTCGGCTGATTTAGACTGAGAAAAATAGAATATTCTTAATAAACATCCCCCCTTGGAATTATCTGTTGATTCCAAGGGGGGATTTTGTATAGCAATGATCCTTTTTCAAAAGGATGTGGTTTGTATCGAGAAAAGGGTGGACTTAGGCGCTATTGGCAGTTATTCTTTGTATTTTTTCATTAAAAGCAGCCAAGAGTTTCTGACATAGATTCGTTTCAAAATCACGGTAGCGGCAAAAATCAATGATCGCAGTGTTTTCCTCGGTTGTAAAAGGAGGTAAAAGCTGTGGGGAACTCAGAATATAAAAGTCAAAGGGTTCCTCTGTGGGCAGCGTGATCCGTTCAATTTCAACATAGGGCAATCGTTCACATATATTAAACACTTCCATTGAGACCAAGTAATTGGATACATAGACAAAAGCAACTTTAAGCTTATATTTCTGTTCCTTTTCGATGTAAATGGGGTAAAGCAAACACGCTTGATAAAAAGCAAGATCCGTATAACAGGCTTTTAACCACTCGTAGCCTTTGCGATTTGCTATTTTACGCCAAAAACTCTGAATCGTATTTGTCAAAATCGTATGTAATGGGTACTTATCTTTGATTATAGTAGCTTCAAAAAAATTTAAAAGAGGGACTTTTTGCTTGAATATGCAGAACTTCAGCAATGTAAGATATGTATTCATATAAAGAAACGATTGATGGTCGAAATCAAAATCACAGAGAAATTTTTGGCAGTGTGCTTCAAATTCAGCCATCAGTTCCTTTAACTCCGATTTTTCATGCTTGTAACAGTCTTGAATGATCGGAAGGCGCACGTCTGCTGCTGAAGTTAGCATCGGCCAGTAATAAAAAAGGAAAAACAAAGCATTGATCTCAAGAATATCTATCGCTGAATCAATGATTTCAAAAAAAGCTGAAAAGAAATCAAGATTTTCACCACTGGGAATAAAGGACTGGTTCGTTAACTGATAAAGATTTGTCGCGTGGCCATTCTTGATACGAAATAGACAGATTTTGCAATGAAGCAAGGCTTCTTTTTTGCCAATCTCATACTTGCTTTTGTACTTCGTTCCTTCGTAAGTCACAAAAAGCTCTTCGATCTCTTGATCAAATGCCCTCGCCAAACTATCTCCTAAAGAAATGTGCCAGATAAAATTAAACAATAAGATGCGAATCACCATCTCCGAACCTGAAAGTGCCATAGCGGACTGATTTAACGTCACGTTGAATTCTTTCAAATGGTCTTGCAGCTTCTTTGTTTGCCGAAAGCAAGTCGAACGACTGATATAGTTTCTTTGGCAAAATGCCAGTAAATTTTCATCTTGATTGGTCAAGATGCTTAACAATAATTTGTAAGAAATACTTTCTTGCGCTAAAAATTGCTGATATTGGTTGTATTCAATCAAATTTTTAGGAAGATTCAGGGTGTTTTTATGTAATGAAAGATTTACTGGGGAGAGGTTTTGCAAGTCGAGTTGGATCGAGGAAAGTAAACTTTTCAATCGTGTTGTACTTAAGTGGGTCAGATTTTTCACGAACTCTAGGTTGTATTCACCCGGAGCAATTGATAATAGTTTTCCGTAGAGTCCGATTTTGTCTAACGCTCGGGTATCTAAGAGTATTTTTTCAATCAAATGATCACCTTCTTGTTTTATTAATAACGTATTTATATAACGGTGTAAAGACACGTCTCAAAACTTTTGCTTTTTTTTAGAAAAATTGAGACAAATTTTTCATAGAACTGTCTCATAAAGAACAAAAATAGAAATCGCAGGTGAAAAACGATAGTTTTTTTACATTATTAAATAACATATAGATAATGAATTAACTTTAAAATAACCAACTTTTTTTTCTTATGAATAACTACAGGTGTGCCAATTAGTTCTATTTTTCAGAAAATAAAAAAAAGAGGTGTCTTTTGCTTCTTTCTTGTATGATCAGCTTGTAATTTTTGATTCTTTGAAAGGAGGTCTTTTTATGTTTTTGACAAAGAGACACCACTGGTTCTCTTTCATTTTCTGTATGTTAGGGGGAATATTATTTTTCATTTATTCGAGTTTGCAAATAAATGGGACTGCAAGTGCACAAGAAGAACATACGATCACTATTGCTGAAACGAAGCAGATCAAACTGACTAGTCACCAAGAGGGCACTCAATTTTCTTTATGCTATCAGCTACCACAAAAAAACAAACAGCAGCGTCTCTGGGTACAACTATACGCGATCGATGAAACGAAGGAACAGTTGTTACTAAAAACAAGCAATGAAGAGATGACTCAAGTCAAGGATGATTCCGCACAGTCTTGGCTTACAACCCAAGATTTCTTGCAAACACCAACGGAACAAGAACTAATCTTTCAGCTGCCTGAAGAAACGAAAAAGCTAAAATTGATGATTCAGATCGAAGAATATGACAAGGAAGGTGAAGAATCGTACAACCTACTGTCTTTGAATGAATCAGTTTTTGAAATCCCACTTGCCACAAATTCTGCTTCTTCAGAAACATCAGAAGTCAATTCTGGCACTGGATCCTCTTCAGAAGCCGTGAGTGAGTCGACCTCGGAGCAAGCGGCGACTGAAAGTTCAAAAGAAGTTTCGAACGAAGAAACGAAGGTAGAGACAAACGAGACAGGAACGGCGACAAGTGCTTCTGAAGAGGAAACGCTCATTGAACCATTTAAACAAGAACGTCTTTATCAAAAAACGACTGTTTCACAAACTTTTGCTTCGATTGAACCAGATTATACGACAGACCAAAGCGGGACGTATCCTGCGGCGAACTGGAAAACTGATGAAAACAGTAACGTCTTAAATCATCAGGGGAACAAGGATGCAGGCGAAACGTGGGACGGCATAACTACATGGAATGGCGATCCAGCAAATTTGACCCATTCATATATTGAATATGGTGGTGTAGGAGACGAAGCAGATTTCGCGCTACGAAAATTTGCCAAAGAGACGAATACCCCGGGACTATTTGATGTCTACCTAAATGTACGAGGGAATGTTCAACGTCAAATTGATCCCATTGATGTCGTGTTGGTAGTGGATTGGTCAGGCAGTATGAATGAGATGGGACGGATCGCAGAAGTGAAAAAAGGCGTGGATCGCTTTTTGAATCAAATTGAAGGAAGCGGCATTCAGGATAGTGTCTACATGGGCTATGTCGGTTATTCCAGTGATGGCAGCAATTATCAAAACAAAACCTGCCAATTAGGAAAATTTTCTGAAGTCAATGAGACGATCCGATCGATGACGCCAGAAACAGCAGCTGGGGGAACCTTTACACAAAGGGGGCTACGTCAAGCAGGGGATATGCTATCGACGCAAAATGGACATAAGAAAGTCATCGTTTTGCTAACGGATGGCGTTCCTACTTACAGTTATCATGTGTCTAAAGTGCATACACAGGCAGACGGCAGTTATTATGGAACCGACTTTTCTCTTACTCAAGACCAGCCGATGAATACATCGTTTCTCTACAATGGCTATTTTGCGTTTGATCAACAGAACAATTATAAATGGATCAACAATACCTTTATCGCCACGATTGGTGAAGCGATGGCGTTAAAAGAACGTGGTATCGAGATTCATGGGTTGGGGATTCAACTGCAAGGAGATCAAACGGCTGGGTATACAAAGGCCGATGTCGAGAAAAAAATGAGACAGATGGTTTCTGCTGATGAAGATGGCCATCTTTATTATGAGTCAGCCAATGAAGCAGCGGATATTGCCGACTATCTCGAGAAAAAAGCCCTTCACATTTCGGCAACAGTCACCGATGGCGAGATTACTGACCCCATTTCGCAGCCATTTGTCTACGAAGAAAATAGCTTGTCCGTCAAAAGTGTCGGGTCTGCTGCTCTAACGGTGCAGCCTGACATTTCGATGTCTGACAATACAATCCATGCTTCAGGTCTTTATTTAGGCGAAGGGCAAGAACTGCAAATTCATTATCAAGTGCGGATTCAAACAGAAGCAGCGGATTTTAAACCAGATACTTGGTATCAAATGAATGGCGAAACGGTATTTTATCCGAATCATCAGTCCGATCAAAAGGCATTGTTTGGTGTGCCATCCGCCAAAGCACCTGGGAAGGAGGTGACGATCAAAAAGCACTGGGAAGAATACGATGGCGATACCTCCAGTCGTCCTGAAACGATCTATTTTGAAATAAGCAGGAGTCCTGTCAGCAATGAGAAAAGCTGGCAAAAAGGGTATCTCAAACTTACTGAGACCGATGCCCAAGACCAGACAACTTGGGAACGAAGCAAGGTTTACGCGCTTTCTGAAAAGGATGGGCCGGAGTACGAAGAAACCCGTTTACTGCCGCTGTATAACAATCAAGGAGAAACTTTTGATTATCAAGTCACAAATGAGCGAGCAGTGGCAGGTTATGAAGCGACAAAAGTGGACGCTTATACATGGAAAAACACAAAGGCGTTTGTGCCCTTGGCATTAAACCTGATCAAAAAATCCGCTGTAGGAGAGGTGAAGCTGACAGGTGCCGTTTTTGAATTAACGGGGGCAGGAGAGACAGTGACCCTTGTGGACCAAGGGGATGGAACGTATGAGCTGCCAGCAGATACTGTGTTGCAAAAAGATCAGACCTATCGTTTGGAGGAAGTAACTGCACCGGCGGGACATCATTTGTCTAAGCAGACAGAGTGGCTAATTCATATCGATGCGCAAGGGAATACGACGATCGATGGGCAACCCGTCACAGTGGACGATCATACGATTACGCTGGAGATCACCAATCCGTTTACAGAAATTCCAGTTGCTATTCGAAAATATACGGTACAAAAAGAGCAGCAAGTACTGTTAGCTGGGGCTGTCTTTTCTCTGCAACAAAAAACAGCAGCGGGGGATTATCAAGAAATTGCCTCAGAAACATCGAATGACGTGGGGATGGCTGAATTTACGATCCTTGAGCCGGGCGCTTATCGCATCTCAGAAACAGCTGGTCCGCTTGGATACGATACGATTGCTGGTGATTATGAGTTTGTCGTTGGTTCAGACGGAAAGATCCAGTATCAAGGGGAAAACGTCGCTGCAGATGCCAACTGTTGGACTCTTACCCATGGCAATCAGTTAAAACCTTTTGATTTGGTTGTCAATAAACAGGATGAAGTGGGACAAGCGCTTGAGGGAGCCAAATTCCGCTTAAGCGGAAACGGTCAGACGATAGAATTACCAGAATCCCAAGAATCGTTAGCGGTATTTCATTTCCATGATCTAACACCGGGTAGCTATACCTTAGAAGAAATTGTTACGCCTGCAGGCTATGCTGGTTTAACAGCACCTGTGAAAATCAGGATCGAAGAGGATGGCAGTGTCTTGATTGACGAAAAATTGCAGCCGAATCTTCTTGTTTCTGGAGAAAAGAACAATCAAATAGAATTGATCGTCACCAATCAAGTAAAAGTGTCTCTTCCTGAAACAGGAGGGAATTGGCATGGGTGGCTGGCGATTCTTTCAGCAGGTCTACTAGTCCTTTTAACAGGTAGCTATCTGTACGTTACGCGCAAAGATAAGCCCTCATTAAAGTAATTTGACCATTCGTGAAATAAACAAAAATATCAAACATATCAAACATAGAAGAGAGGAAAGAACAATGAAAAAGATTTTTAATCATACGAAAATGGTTTGTCTCCTATTTTTACTTCTGCCATTTGTCTTTTTTGGAACGAAAAATCAGCAAGTATCCGCAGAGAGCAATTTGGCACAGGTCCATCTGCATAAAAAGAAAATGGTCAATTTGCCAGGTTCATTGATTCAAAATAGTGGGACTGAGATGGCAGAGTTTGATCAATACCAAGGCTTAGCCGATGTCACTTTTTCTGTCTATGATGTGACCACAGCATTTTATGAAAAACGATCTGCAGGGGCATCCGTTGAAGAAGCCAAGCGTCAAGTCCAAACCTTGACGCCTGGTTCCCCTGTAGCTAGCGGGAAAACAGATGCAGCCGGTGATTTGGTTTTTGAATTGCCGAAAAAACAAGCCGATCGGGATGCAGTTTACACCATTGTAGAAGACCCTAAAGACGGTGTTACCACTGCTGAGAACATGGTGATCGCCTTTCCTGTTTACGAAATGATCCAACAAGCAGACGGGTCGTATGCTTACGGGGAAGAAGAATTAGACACGATTCATCTTTATCCTAAAAATACTGTCACAAATGAAGGAACGCTCCTTGTGAATAAACGAGGAACGGGGGAAAACGAACCACTGAATGATGCGGAATTTGTCATCTCAAAGCAAGAAGGAAACGCACAGACCAAGAAATATATTTTAAGTGCAGCCGATGGACTTTATACGTGGACGACTGACAAACAAGCAGCGTACCGCTTTTTAACAGGTAAACAATATGCTGCTGGAGAAACGACCATCGATGTTGAAGAAAACCAAAAAGGACAGTTAAAAGTTGAGCAGTTAGAAGCAGGCACCTATCAATTAGAGGAAACGAAAGCCCCAAGTCAAGCCGCCTTGATCGAGCAAGAAACCATCAAGGATTTTTCGATCGCAGCAGGCAATGACGTCACGGTTGAGTTAACAGTCAAGAATGACACGACAAATGTTACCAAAACAACACCACAATTAGACGGCAAAGACGTGGGAATCGGCGAAAGAATTCAATATCACCTAACGGTCAATATCCCATTAGGTATCCAAGACAAAGTAGGAGCAGAAAACAAATACAAACATTTCCAATTGATCGATGCGCACGATCCAGCGTTGACTTTTGAAAATACAGCAGAGGGAGAAACTGGCTATGCGTTGTATGATGGAGAAAAGAAAATCGATTCAACGAACTATCAAGTAACGGAAAAAGAGCATGGCTTTACGGTAACCATCAATCCAGAATTTGTGCCGCAACTAACGCCGGGAAATCAATTGCGCTTTGTGTATTATATGTATTTAAATGAACAGGCTATGCCTATCAATGGCTTTACGAATGAAGCAAATGTAGAAACAGATTTCATGACGGATCAAACGCCCCCAAGCGCGGAAGTTTTGACAGGGGGCAAACGCTTCTTAAAAGTCGATGGGGCTGTGACCGCTACCGAAGCGCTGGCAGATGCAGTTTTTGTTGTACGAGATCAAGACCGTGATGATGCCAACTACTTGAAAATCGAAGAGGGAACCAAACAGGTATGTTGGGTGCAAACAGCGGATGAAGCGACGAAATTTACCACAGGTACAGATGGATTGGTCGATATCATCGGGTTGAAATTTGGCACGTACTATTTGGAAGAAGTAAAAGCACCGAAAAATTACGTGCTGCTAACAAATCGCATCGCTTTTGATGTCCATGAAACGTCTTATGGAACGAAAGAGCAATTGGGAGAGCCCGAAAAAGTTCCTAACCGCCGCAAAGGAACCTTACCAGCAACTGGTGGTGTCGGCACGTATTTAATGGGCGCAATCGGAGTGGTGATCGTTGGTTTAGCAGGGGGTTATTTTGTAAAACGGAAAGGGTAAGTAAATGAGATGAAAAAGCACGATGAGTATCAGACGAAGAAATGGCGTAAAAGCATCAACTAGAAAAGTAACTTTATTGGATTTTTTGATGGGTGTTCTGCTGCTGCTAGGGGTTTTGATCATCAGTTATCCTTTTGTAAGTAATCAGCTCAACACGATTTTGGATCAACAGTTGATCAGTTACTACCAAAGCCAAGCCAAAAAAATGAGTGAAATAGAAAAACAACAAAAAAGGAACCAGTTGGAACGAGCAAATCAAGAGCTGGCACAGCAGCCAAGCAATCCTGGAATCAAAGAAACGCAAGATTTATCAGAAACAAGGGACTCAGAATCAGTTGATACACCTGATTACTATGAACGACATACGATCGGCGTCTTAAAGATCCCCGTGATTGGTGTCGCTCTCCCGATTTTTGATCAAACCACCGATACGTTGTTAAAAAGAGGCGCAACATTATTGGAGGGCGCTTCGTATCCAATAGGTGGTGAAGATACCCATGCGGTTCTTTGTGGGCACCGTGGGTTAACGAGTGCAACGCTCTTTACTGATCTGCCTAAGTTGCAGATCGGTGATGAGTTTTATATCGAAACGTTTGATGATACATTGGCGTATCAAGTAGATCAGATAAAAACGGTCGACCCTGATGATACTCAGGCATTAAAAATTGTGAAAGGCAGCGATTACGTCACGCTGTTGACCTGTACCCCCTATATGGTCAATAGCCATCGTTTATTGGTACGGGGCAAAAGAATTCCTTATGTTGAAGAAAAAGAAACAGCCGCCGCCAAAAAAGCACAGCAGCAAAAAGTAGGATTGATGCTAGGCGTGATCACTGTTCTTATCCTCCTCTTGTTGATTAGTAACAGGATTCAGCGGAAAAAACGTCTTCATTCGAATACTTCCATTGATGAAAAGTAAGGATCGTTCGTTTTTCTCACTAAGTAGAAGAAAATGACTTTTTAACCTTAGTCAGAATGAAACATGTCGTGTGAAATATGGTACAATAACTAAGATAAAAGATAGCAAAAAAGCAGTCAGACTATTGTGAGTGTGTTAGGAAAAACCAAAATAAAGCGGTAAGGATGCTTCATTCAACCACTTCCCCAAAATTAAAAGTCAAGGAGCGTTGAAACAAACGCGCTCGAAGCTTTTCCTATGCATCAGGTTGGAAAAAGAACTTTGATCCGCAAACAGTTCAGCTAGTTTGCTGCACTGATGGGTTTTTCAGACTCAAAAAAAGCAAGTAGCCTTCGTTCTTGTCACCTATAGACTACACGAATATAAAAACGACTGTCTTTTTTATCAATTCGAAGAAGTACCAAGGAGGAAAACGTTCAAATGACCATTCAATGGTTTCCAGGCCATATGGCGAAAGCCAGACGTGAAGTAAGTGAAAAATTAAAGTTCGTGGATATCGTTTTTGAACTCGTGGACGCACGCTTGCCGATTTCATCCCGCAATCCGATGTTAGATCAATTATTACAACAAAAACCACGATTGATCTTGATCAATAAAGCGGATCTCGCAGATCCCGTTCAAACCAAAAAATGGGAGCATTATTTCCAAGCACAAGGCTATCTAGCACTGGCAATCAACGCCCAAGACAATCAAGGGGTTAAAGCCATTGTTCCTACAGCAAAACAAGTCTTGAAGGAAAAAATTGCTCGCGACAAAGCGAGAGGCTTGAAGCCTCGTGCGATTCGAGCAATGGTGATCGGCATCCCGAATGTCGGAAAATCGACCTTGATGAACCGCTTAGTAGGGAAGAAAATCGCTCAGACGGGCAATAAACCCGGCGTGACGAAAGGGCAGCAATGGCTGCGTTTTGGGACTGATCTAGAGCTTCTAGATACGCCTGGGATCTTATGGCCAAAATTTGAAGATCCTGAGATCGGCAAGAAGTTGGCATTGACCGGAGCGATCAAAGACCAGCTGATCCATTTGGATGATATTGCATTGTATGGTCTTGATTTTTTTGCCCGCTATTATCCTGAAAGAATCGCGAATCGTTACCAACTAAAAGCGGAAGAAGAGGCGTTGTTAGCGCCCGATCTGTTGATGAAAATCACGGAAAAACGTGGCTATAAAGACAATTACGATCGAGGAAGCGAACTCGTTGTCTTCGACATTCGGCAAGGGAAATTGGGCCGATATACACTAGATCGAGTGGAGGAAATGGAAAGCCAAGATGAAACAACCGATTAAGACAATCAAAGAGCGATTATTTGATCCAGCTTTCAATGACCAAGCGTATTTGCAGGCGCTGCAAGCAGATGAACGAGCGGGGGTCCAAAAGCTGCTGCAACAATATGAGAAACAGCGAGTGAAACACCAGCTATTGCAGGAAAAATACGAAGAAATGATGCGTTTTGAAAACGAAGCATTTCAGCAAGGCGCCCGTTTTATTGCTGGTTTAGATGAAGTGGGGCGCGGACCATTAGCAGGACCCGTTGTGTCAGCTGCGGTCATCTTGCCTAAGGAATGTCAGATCTTAGGTCTAAATGATTCCAAACAGCTTTCTGCCAAGAAAAGAGAAGAGCTGTTTATCGAAATTCAAAACAAAGCCGTTGCTGTCGGTATCGGTGTGGTCAGTCCAGAAGAGATCGATCGGATCAATATCTATCAAGCCAGTCGTCTAGCAATGAAAGAAGCCTTGATCGACTTAGCAGTCAAGCCCGAGTATTTACTGATCGATGCGATGACGATCGATACGGAAATCCCTCAACAAAGCTTGATCAAAGGAGATGCCCGTTCCATTTCCATTGCCGCAGCAAGTATCATCGCCAAGGTATATCGAGACAATTTAATGAAAGATTTTCATGAAGTCTATCCTTTTTATGGGTTTGATCAAAATGCTGGGTATGGAACCAAAGTCCATTTAGAAGGGCTAGCTGCCCACGGAATCTGTCCTATTCATCGAAAAACATTTGCGCCAGTAAAACAATATCTATAAATTTCATCCATCCCTCTTTTTTTAGCGAATCTTATAAGTAAGATTACTAAGAAAAGAGGGCTTTGTTTATGAAGTATCAACAAGCAACAGATTTTGAAAAACAGTTGATAAAACTGTACTACTGTCAGGGAATTGGTCTGCAAGGTTGTTGGAAGATCATTTGGCATTGGTTGGAAACAAAAGAGATGAATTGTTCGCTGGAAGAGATGATTGCCATCGGGGTCCTTCCACAGCACCGTGCGGTTTTTCGGCGATCATGGGAGCGATTGACGGACGAACACATCGCACAAAAGATGGGCGCACAAAACTACCTCACTTTCTTCTCGGCGGAGTATCCGATGCTTTTACGACAAATCGCGGACCCGCCATTGATGCTTTTTTATGAAGGGAATCTGCAATTGCTACAAACGACCATGATTGGCTTTGTTGGTGCAAGAACGGCGTCCTTATACGCACGAAAAGTTTGCGAAAAGCTGATTCCACCTCTAGTGACGGAAAATTATACCATCGTTAGCGGATTGGCCAATGGTGTCGACAGCTTTGCCCATGAATCAGCCATCAGAAATCGTGGACAAACCATTGCTGTGATTGCTTCTGGGATGGACCATTGTTATCCGTCATCTTCCTACCGTTTGTTCCAGCAGATCCGTCAAGAACATCTGGTGCTAAGCGAATATCCCCACGATACCAAACCGCAAAGATACCACTTTCCGCTGCGCAATCGCATTATTGCTGGGATCTCAAAAGGGGTCTGCGTAATTGAAGCCAAGGAAAGAAGCGGTTCTTTGATTACGGCACAGTTAGCGATGGAAAACGGACGAGAAGTTTTTGCAGTGCCTGGTGAAATGATTTCGGATCAGTCAAAAGGTTGTCACCGCTTGATTCAAGATGGTGCAAAATGTACGATTAGCGTGTCGGATATTTTACAAGAGTTAGCCTTTTTTTGATTTTTCCAATCAACCTTCCTTGACAAACCTTTTCTTGAAAGCTATGATAAGCTACGATTTGTATGTTTCATCTGCATACGATAGGTTCACTGATTGATAGAATATAATAGTAGGAAAAATTCAGGAAGGAGCCATTCTTTATATGGCATATAAATATTTAGTAATCGTGGAATCGCCAGCAAAGGCGAAAACCATTGAAAAATACCTTGGACGAAATTACAAAGTCGTCGCAAGTGTCGGTCATATTCGTGATCTCCCTAAAAGTAAGATGGGGATCGATGTCGAAAATGATTATGAGCCTCATTACATTTCGATCCGTGGAAAAGGTGACGTGATCAAAAGTCTCCGTTCTGCTGCGAAAAAAGCTGAAAAAGTCTACCTCGCAAGTGACCCGGATAGAGAAGGAGAAGCCATTGCTTGGCATTTAGCTTTTCTACTTGGACTAGATTTAAAAGATAAAAATCGTGTCGTCTTTAATGAAATCACTAAAGATGCGGTCAAAGCAGCCTTCAAAGAGCCAAGAACGATCGATGTGGATCTCGTCGATGCTCAACAAGCACGGCGGATCTTAGACCGATTAGTCGGGTATTCATTGAGTCCGATCCTTTGGCGCAAAGTCAAAAAAGGGTTAAGTGCTGGACGTGTTCAATCGGTGGCGCTTAAGATCATTATTGATCGTGAAAAAGAGATCCGTGATTTTGTTCCTGAAGAATATTGGAGCATTGATGGAAACTTTAAAAAAGCCACGAAGAAATTCAAAGCCAATTTTTGGGGCTTAGATGGCAAAAAGAAAAAATTACCGAATGCTGAAAGTATTAAAGAAGTCACCGATCGCCTTTCTGGTAAAGACTTTCAAGTGACAAAGGTTGAAAAGAAAGAACGCAAACGGAATCCATCTGCACCATTTACCACCAGTAGTTTGCAACAAGAAGCAGCCCGCAAACTGAATTTTCGAACACGGAAAACCATGATGGTCGCACAGCAGCTCTATGAAGGGATCGCCCTTGGCAAACAAGGGACTGTCGGTTTGATTACCTATATGCGTACCGACTCGACGCGAATCGCTGACACAGCCAAAGGGGAAGCAGCCGAATTTATCGAAAACACCTATGGGTCAGAGTTCTCCGCTCACGGTGGCAAAAAACGCGCCAATGCACAAGGGGCACAGGATGCCCATGAAGCGGTAAGACCGACCAGTGTTTTGCGTACGCCAGAAGCCATGGAGAAATTCTTAGACAAAGACCAATTAAAATTGTATCGCTTGATCTGGTCTCGCTTTGTGGCTAGTCAAATGACGCCTGCTATTTTGGATACGATGAAAGTTACTTTGGATCAAAATGGTGTCATCTTTATTGCCAATGGTTCAAAGATCAAATTCAAAGGATTTATGCAGGTCTATGTGGAAGGTCGCGATGATGGCAAAGAAGACAAAGAGAACATCTTGCCAGAGTTAGTCGAAGGAGATGTCGTTCAATCCGTATCGATCGAACCGAAACAGCATTTCACCCAACCACCTGCTCGTTACAGCGAAGCAACGTTGATCAAAACCCTTGAGGAAAACGGTGTGGGTCGTCCTTCAACCTATGCACCGACGTTAGAAACCATTCAGCGGCGTTATTATGTGAAATTGACGCAAAAACGTTTTGAGCCAACTGAACTTGGTGAGATCGTCAATTCGTTGATCGAGGAATTCTTCCCGCAAATTGTTGATATGCATTTTACTGCTGAAATGGAAAATAGCTTGGATAGCATTGAAGCTGGGAAAGAAGAATGGGTCAAAGTTGTCGATCAGTTTTATCGCCCATTTGAAAAAGAATTGACGACTGCAGAAGAAAGTATCGAAAAAATTCAAATCAAAGATGAACCTGCAGGCTTTGATTGCGATCTTTGTGGTCATCCGATGGTGATCAAATTAGGCCGCTACGGAAAGTTTTATGCTTGCAGTAATTTCCCAGATTGCCGCAACACAAAACCAATCGTGAAAGAAATCGGCGTTGAATGCCCTGTCTGTCATCAAGGGCAAGTCGTTGAACGCAAATCGAAGAAAAACCGGTTGTTTTATGGTTGTACCCGCTACCCTGAATGTGACTTTACTTCTTGGGACAAACCAGTGGGTCGTAATTGTCCGAAGTGTGATAATTATTTAGTCGAAAAGAAAGTCAAAGGCGGGAAACAAGTCGTTTGTATCAAAGGCGACTATGAAGAAAATGTGCAAAAATAACTAGCAGGATATCCTGTTAAAAAAGAATCGGCGTATTCTCTTGAACGGTCAGCCTCATCGTTGGCTGACAAAAGAAAGCGCCGGTCCTTTTGATTAATACAAGCTGTTTCTTATGAAAAGAGACGAGCTTTTGAAATAAAAGGAGAGCACTATGAAAGAAATCAATGTTATTGGTGCCGGTTTAGCCGGAAGCGAGGCTGCGTGGCAAGCAGCGCAAGCAGGTGTCGCAGTAAATCTTTATGAAATGCGTCCTAAGAAGTCGACAGAAGCCCATCACACAAATAATTTTGCCGAGCTTGTTTGTACCAATTCACTACGAGGCAACAATTTAACGAATGCGGTCGGTGTCTTGAAAGAAGAAATGCGTCGCTTGGATTCAGTGATTATCACTTCTGCAGACAAAACAGCGGTTCCAGCAGGTGGTGCCTTAGCTGTGGATCGCGACGATTTTTCAGAGTTGGTCACCAAACGTGTCAAGGAGCATCCTTTAGTTACAGTCATCGAAGAGGAGATCACTGAAATTCCAGAAGGCATCACTGTGATCGCAACAGGTCCATTGACTTCTGAACCGCTCTCAAAAGCGATCCAAGCCTTTAACGGATCTGAAGGATTTTATTTCTATGATGCCGCAGCACCAATCGTTGACAAATCAACCATCAATATGGATAAAGTTTATTTGAAATCTCGTTACGATAAAGGTGAAGCAGCCTATCTGAACTGTCCGATGAATGAAGAGGAGTTTTATGCGTTTCGTGAGGCCTTGGTCAATGCAGAGGTGGCTCCTTTGAAAGAATTTGAAAAAGAAAAATTCTTTGAAGGGTGTATGCCGATCGAAGTCATGGCTGGTCGTGGTCCGAAAACCATGTTGTTTGGTCCGATGAAACCAGTTGGGTTAGAAGATCCGAAAACTGGCAAGCGTCCTTACGCAGTGATTCAGCTGCGTCAAGACAATGCGGCGGCTTCTCTTTACAACATCGTTGGCTTTCAAACACATTTGAAATGGGGCGAACAAAAACGGGTATTCCGGATGATCCCTGGCTTGGAAGAGGCTGAATTTGTGCGCTATGGCGTGATGCATCGGAATAGTTTTATGAATTCACCTGAGCTTTTGCAACAAACCTATCAATCGAAAAAACGTGAGGACCTCTTTTTTGCTGGACAAATGACAGGGGTCGAAGGATATGTGGAAAGTGCAGCCAGCGGGTTGATGGCTGGCATCAACGCTGCCAAACTTGCAAAAGGCGAAGCACCGATCATTATGCCACAAGAAACGACGATTGGTAGTATGGCGTATTATATCACCCATGCTGAAGGCAAACACTTCCAACCAATGAATGCAAACTTTGGGTTGTTGCCAGAACTTCCAGAGCGAATCAGAGACAAGAAATCCCGTTATGAAGCATTGGCAAATCGAGCGTTAGCTGCTTTAGAAAAAGCCAAGGAACAATTATAGGCACGATGATTGAAAACTTTCTTACTGATAATTGGTGAGAAAGTTTTTTTTTAATTTGTCTTGAAACTTTAATCAAGGTGACTTATGATAGACAGTAACAATGACAGAAGGTGGTGAAGATGGTGATCGGAGAATGGATTCATTTGATTCAAAACTATTTACAGCGTTTTCCTACAGTGATCCAATTTTTAGGTTGGCTGATCCTCTTGGTCGGGGTCATTTTCGTTGTCTTTGTTGCATTTAGTTTGCTGTTGGGGCCCTTTATGTGGCTCTACAATCGCATCACAGACAAAAACCGCAGCAATGTCATTAGCCGCAATGAGTTTGTGATCGGCGAACTGACGGAAAAGATTGTCGGAGATACAATCGGCGAAGTCATGGAAATAGGGAGTCAAGGTGCACGTTCTGTTTATCCTGCTCGTTTTTTTCGAGAAGAAGATCGTGAAAACAATGTTCGATTGCCAGTCGGCACCAAAGTCATCATTGTCGATTTTGATAAAAAAGGGATCGCGTTGGTGGTTGAAAGTAAAAATTTTATAGAATAGGAAGTGTTAGGTTATGGTGGATACAGGATCAGCAGTTGATTTTTTAAGTAATCCGATTTTATGGGGCGTTGTCCTCGTAGTTTTATTGATCGCCTTTTTGATGATACGCTACCGAATCGGAAAACCCGATGAAGCGTTGATCGTCACGGGATCGTTTTTAGGAAAAGAAGGCATCAAGATTTTAAAAAACAGTGGGACGTTTGTGATTCCTATTGTTCAAAAGGCACATAAATTAAGTTTACTGACCCACAAGTTAGAGATTGGGACACCAGAAGTTTATACAGAACAAGGCGTACCGATCAAAGCCAGTGCCACGGTATTAGTGAAAGTCGGCAACAGTACCGAGTCGATCAAGACAGCCGCTGAACAATACTTAGGCAAATCCACTGGTGAACTGGAAGATGAAGCCCAAGAAGTCTTAGAAGGTCACTTACGGGCGATTCTAGGAACGATGACGGTAGAAGCCATCTATAAAAACCGCGATGATTTTGCGGAACAAGTGCAAGAAGTTGCCTCTACGGACTTGAAGAAAATGGGGTTGGAGATCGTTTCGTTTACGGTCAAAGATGTCAGCGACAGCAATGGCTACTTGGATGCGTTAGGACGCCCTCAGATTGCTGAAGTGAAAAAAAATGCCGAAGTAGCGGAATCCAATGCCTTAAGAGAAACTCGAATCAAGCAAGCTGAGAATGAGCAATTGGCACAGCATGAAGAGATCCGTCGCCAAACAGAAATCGCAGAAGCGACAAAAGATATGGCATTGAAACAAGCACAATACAAACAAGAACGCGAAGTTGCGGATGCGAAAGCGGAACAGATCGCGGTCGGCGAACAAATGAAAGTTCAATTGATCGAACAAGAAAAAAATATCGAGATTCAAGAAAAACAAGCGGAATTGACGGAAAAAGAATTGAATGCAACTGTCCGTAAAAAAGCCGAAGCGGATAAATATGTGGTTGAACAAAACGCTTTAGCAGACAAAGCAAGAGAAATCGCACGAGCACAAGCGGAAGCGGAAAAAGTCAAATTAGCTGCCCAAGCAGAAGCCGAACGAATTGAAAAACTAGGTAGTGCCGATGCGGAACGGATCGCAAAAGTCGGTCAAGCCGAAGCGGAAAGCCGTGAAAAGATGGCGATTGCTTTGACCAAACTGAACGAAGCTGGTATTTTGATGGAGTTCATCAAAGTGCTGCCTGAAATCGCGAAAGAGGTCAATGCGCCACTGAGCAATATTGATAAAGTGGTTAGCTTTGGCGGCAATGATGGTCTTCAATCAATGGGGGAAGCTGGTTTAGCGCGAACCTTTGATACGATCAAAGAGACAACCGGATTAGACTTAGTTGGGTTAATCAATGACACGATGTCCACAAAACAAGGAAACAAAGAGCTAGTTCAGGCTGTATCTGAAAGCACTGGTTCGCATCAGCCAACAACTGATCCAATCGAATAAAAGCAAATAAGTGGAAACGTATCAGTCCCTCTTTCTTTTGAGGAGAGGGACTGGTACGTTTTTCTGGCGCATTTAACGGATCTTTCTGAACAATGATAAGAATCTTACGTAGATTCTTAGAAAGTTTTCACAATTATGTCTAAACTTTGAAATATTGATTAAATTCTGACAATTCATTTGTTTTTTTTTGTGGTCTATGCTAAAGTTATTTCGAATCATGAAAAGGGGGGTTAATTTGCAAACAGATCAGTTTCAAGAAGAGTTTTTTCGTTATCTTATTGTTGAAAGAGGGTATTCGAAAAAGACAAAAAAAGCGTATCAAGAAGATATGGGCGATTTTTTTCACTTCTTAAAAGAGTCTGGCAATGAAGACCCATTAGCAGTGGAATACCGCGATGTTCGCGTCTATCTAAGCTATTTGACGGAACGAGAGTACAGCCGTAATTCCATCAGTCGTAAAATGGCTAGTTTGCGATCTTTTTATCAGTTTCTAACCAAGCATGAGATCGTCAAAGAGAATCCTTTCGCCTACATTCATTTAAAAAAGAAAAACGCCAAATTGCCGCGTTTTTTTTATGAGAAGGAAATGGATGCTCTCTTTCAAAGTGTTGCTGGCGATGAGCCACTACAACAGCGCAATCAAGCATTGTTAGAAGTCCTTTATGGTTCAGGTTTGCGGGTCAGTGAGTGCAGCAGTCTCACACTGGGGGCAATCGATTGGGAAAGTGGCGTATTACTGATCCATGGGAAGGGGAATAAGGATCGCTATGTTCCTTTCGGTAGTTACGCACAAGCAGCAGTCAAACGCTATCTTTCCTCAGGACGCAAACAGCTGATGGAAAAGCAGAACAAGGAACACGAGATCCTTTTCGTGAATCATCTTGGTGACGGGATCACTGCAACTGGGATCGAATATGTTTTGAATCAAATCATTCGAAAAAGCAGTTTAGACAGTAAAATCCATCCTCATATGCTGCGGCATACGTTTGCAACCCATTTATTAAACAACGGCGCCGATATGCGGACCGTTCAAGAATTGTTGGGGCATGCCAATCTATCGACGACACAGATTTATGCGCATGTCACCAAAGACAGTTTACAAAAAAATTATCGCCAATTTCATCCACGCGCGTAAAATTGGTACAGGAGGAACATAAATGAAGTCAGAATTTCATTCAACCACCATCTGTGCGGTTGAAAAAGATGGGAAATTTGCCATGGCCGGTGACGGACAAGTAACGATGGGAGAACAGGTCGTTATGAAAGGAACCGCTCGGAAAGTCCGTCGAATTTACAACGGTGAAGTGATCGTTGGTTTTGCCGGCAGTGTGGCAGATGCCTTTACCTTGGAAGAAAAATTTGAAGGAAAACTAAATGAATACAACGGAAATTTGCAACGAGCTGCAGTAGAATTGGCACAAGAATGGCGGACGCAGCAGTCGATGCAAAAATTAGAGGCGATGCTGATCGTCATGAATGATAAGGAGATGCTCTTGGTCTCTGGGACAGGCGAAGTCATTTCGCCAGATGAAGGGATCTTAGCCATCGGTTCAGGTGGAAACTATGCCTTGGCAGCAGCCCGTGCGATGAAACGTTATGGCGGTGAACTATCTGCCAAAGAAATTGCTGAAGGTGCCTTGAATATTGCCGCAGACATTTGTGTCTTTACGAATCACAATATCATTGTAGAAGAGTTTTAAAGAGGGATGACGATATGACAAACCAAAACAAATCACCACGAGAAATCGTGAAAGAATTAGATGAATACATCGTTGGACAAACCAACGCCAAAAAATCAGTGGCTGTTGCTTTGAGAAATCGCTACCGCCGGCTGCAATTAGATGAAAAGATGCAACAAGATGTCACACCAAAAAATATTTTGATGATCGGACCAACAGGGGTTGGTAAAACGGAAATTGCGCGACGCTTAGCAAAGATCGTTGATGCACCTTTCGTTAAGTTAGAAGCAACGAAATTCACGGAAGTCGGCTATGTCGGTCGAGACGTAGAATCGATGGTACGTGACCTCGTTGAGAATGCGATCCAAATCGTGAAAAAAGAACAATATAAAAACGTGCGGATCCAAGCAGAGAAAAAAGCCAACCGTCGTTTAGTAAAAGTCTTAGTTCCTGGTATTAAAAAGGAACAGAAAAAGAATACCAATCCTTATGAACAAATGATGAATATGTTCAACGCCGCACAACAACCAGAAGAGCCAAAAGAAGAATTGACGGATGAGATTCGCAGCAACCGTCAAGCCATTTTTGAGCAATTAGAAAAGGGCCTTTTAGACAACCGGGAAGTGACGATCCAAGTCGATGAGCCGAAAAATCAAGCACCGATGATGAACAATGGCTTAGAACAAATGGGGATCGATTTGAATGAAACCTTAGGAGCATTGAAACCGCAAAAGAAAATTGAACGCACAGTAACCGTAAAAGAAGCACGAGAATTGCTGATTCAAGAAGAATCTTCAAAACTGGTCAACGACGCGGATATTCATAGTGAAGCATTACGTTTAGCAGAATCTAGTGGCATCATTTTTCTAGATGAAATCGACAAAGTATCTTCGAAATCACAGCAGTCAGGAGAAGTTTCTCGTGAAGGGGTGCAAAGAGATATCTTGCCGATCGTTGAAGGATCGCAAGTCAATACGAAATACGGAACCCTACAAACAGACCATATCCTTTTTATTGCTTCTGGGGCATTCCACCTGTCGAAACCAAGCGATCTGATCCCTGAATTGCAAGGGCGTTTCCCGATTCGTGTGGAACTAGATGATTTGACAAAAGAAGACTTTGTTAAAATTTTAACGGAGCCCAACAATGCCTTAGTCAAGCAATACATTGCCTTGTTAGGAACCGAAAATGTCAAAGTAGTCTTTACGATGGAAGCTATCGAGAAAATTGCCGAAATTGCTTATCAAGTGAATCGCGATACCGACAATATCGGTGCTCGTCGTTTGCATACGATTCTAGAGAAACTACTTGAAGACTTATTGTTTGAAGCATCTGAGATGCAAATGGGTGAAATTACCATCACAGAAGCGTATGTGGAAGAAAAACTTGCGTCCATCGCAAAAGATGAAGACTTAAGCCGGTATATATTATAAAGGGAGCGGACTAATGAAAACATTATTAGAAAAGACAAGACAAATCAACGAATTATTGCAGCAAAAAAACACCTTTAATTTAGCTTCTGATTTGCCTTACGACAAGATGGCTGTCATTTTAGGAAACATCCTAGACAGCAATGCGTATATTATTAGCATTGACGGTAGCGTGTTAGGTTTTGTTGAGAACCATGATGTCAATAATGAACGCATCAAAAAAATGTTTGTTGAAAAACAGTTTCCTAAAAATTATACAGATTTAGTCGATCACCTGACTTCCACAGAAGCTAATGTGCCAATCAGTGATGATATGACCGCTTTTCCTGTAGAAGGCCGTGAGTTGTATCCCAACGGACTAACGACCATCGTACCGATTTACGGTGCAGGGGAACGTTTAGGTACGATCATTCTTTCCAGAATCGATAAGTCCTTTGATGACGACGATTTGGTATTAGCGGAATACAGTGCGACAGTTGTTGGTATGCAATTCTTGTACCAAAAATCCCGCAGTATCGAAGAAGATGTTCGCAGTACCACAGCTGTTCAAATGGCAATCAACACCCTTTCATATAGTGAGTTGAAAGCTGTTCAAGCGATCTTTGAGGCATTAGAAGGCGACGAAGGTCGTCTGACCGCGTCAAGTATCGCTGATCGCATTGGAATTACACGGTCGGTGATCGTAAATGCTTTGCGTAAACTAGAGTCTGCCGGCATTATAGAATCCCGCTCTTTGGGGATGAAAGGCACCTATTTAAAAGTGCTTAACAGCCGCTTTAAAGAGGAATTGACGAAACATCAATATTAGGAGATGAGACCATGACAGTTACCATCACGGCGGGTCATCTGCAAGCAAAAATTGCAGAAAAAGGGGCTGAGCTACAAAGCTTAGTTGATACAAGCAATGACCTTGAATATATTTGGCAAGCTGATCCAAACCACTGGGGAAAGCATGCGCCAATCTTATTTCCGATTGTTGGCGCCTTAAAAGAGGACACCTATCAGCATGAGGGCAAAAGTTATCATTTGCCCCGTCATGGGTTTGCCAGAGACATGTTGTTTACTGTCGTTGAAAAACGTACAGACTATGCCTTGTTTCTATTAGAAAGTTCAACTGAAACCAAAGCGAAGTATCCGTTTGATTTTCAGCTGTATGTCAGTTACGAATTAGGCGGTGATGGCTTAGTCGTCAAATATCAAATAAAGAATAGCGGTCAAAAAGAACTATTCTTCTCCATTGGAGGACACCCTGCATTCAACGTCCCACTTGAAAAAGGGCTGACATTTGAAGACTACTACCTTTCTTTTTCTCCAAAAAAATCACGAGTGAAATTGCCATTAAAAGGCAATTATATTGATTATGAACAACGCACACTCGGTCAAACGAATACGGATTTGCGCTTGACCCACGATATGTTTGCAAATGATGCGCTGGTTTATGAAACGAAAGGATTGCATTCCTACTCGATTCGCAGTGAGAAATCGCCTCATAGTGTTACGTTAAGCTACAATAATATGCCGTATGTCGGTTTTTGGTCCACGTATCCCGTAAAATCGCCGTTTCTATGTATAGAACCATGGTGCGGTATCGCAGATACACTGGAAGCTTCCGGTGAGCTTTCAGAAAAATTGGGTATTCAAGCACTTTCGCCTGAGGAGTTATTTGAAACAAAGTACTCGATCACAGTCAAATAAAAGCAGGCAAAAAGAAGCTGAGAAAAGTCATTGCACTTTTCTCAGCTTCTGCTTATTTGTTCGCTTGACGCTTATTCAGACCAAACGGTACCCGACTTTCAGTCCCGTCTTTAATACGTGAAATATTTTCGCGATGGCGAATAAAGATAAAAATCGTTACGCCGATCGCGATGAAGGTCAGCAGCCAATTTTGCTCAGGCAAGATCGCAGGGGCGATAAAAGGCAAAACGACCGTCGATAAGGTGATCAAACACGCCGCGATCATACTGGTCAGGCTTACCATACTTGTCACATAAAGACAGATAACAAAAATCAATGAAGAATAAATGAAAAAGAGCGGATTGTATCCTAAGAGCATCCCAGCACTTGTCGCCACCGCTTTGCCGCCTTTAAACTTGGCAAAGATGGGGAAGGTATGACCTAAGATCGCGCAGACCCCAAACCAGAGCGGATTGACGGTATGGAGACCAAAGAGGACAGGCAAACTGGTTGCCAAAGTTCCTTTTAAGATATCCATCAATAAAACAACGATCCCGGCTTTCTTTCCTAAAACGCGAAATGTATTGGTCGTTCCCGTATTGCCGCTGCCGAATTGGCGAATATCTTTTTTGAAAAACAATTGGCCAATCCAAACACCCGAGGGGATCGAACCTAAAAGGTAAGCAACAATAAATAAAAGAATCGTATTCATAATAACCAACTTTCTTTGCAAGGCTAGGGCAATTTTAGCATGAAAACGCCTTTCCAACAATAAGAAAATCTTTCGTTAGTCAGAGAAAGAAGAAAAACAGCTTTCCTCGGAGCTGTGAAACACAAACAAGCCATTTTGTGACTCTAGCTTGTGCAAACAAAGGAAAAAGGATAAGATAGTTTAGAAAAATGTTCGCTTGAAAAAAGCGTATTTTGTGTTAAGATTTTTTTTGCAGTCCTTTCAGCAGTAAAAAAGGACTGATCAAGATTAAAGGAGCGGTGGGTTTGGCAAAGAAAACCACAGAATATAATGATGCTTCCATTCAGGTCTTAGAGGGCCTAGAAGCAGTAAGAAAACGGCCAGGAATGTATATCGGCTCGACCGATAGCCGCGGCTTACATCACTTAGTGTATGAAATCGTCGATAATGCGGTTGATGAGGCACTCTCTGGATACGGCAATGAAATCGATGTTACGATCCACAAAGACAATAGTATCAGTGTTCGAGACAATGGGCGAGGAATGCCGGTCGGGACACATGCATCGGGAATCCCTACTGTTGAAGTGATCTTCACAGTGCTACATGCCGGCGGGAAGTTTGGCCAAGGAGGCTACAAAACTTCTGGCGGCCTTCATGGGGTTGGTGCCAGTGTTGTAAATGCTCTATCCAGCTGGCTGGAAGTAGTCATCGTTCGTGATGGCATCGAATACAAACAGAGCTTCAAAGACGGTGGGAAACCAGCGGGTACTTTGAAAAAAATCGGCAAAACTCGTAAACCAACTGGAACCACAGTCACCTTTAAACCTGACGACACGATCTTTTCAACAACCAAATTCTCCTATGAAATTCTCGCAGAACGTTTAAGAGAATCGGCTTTCTTGCTAAAAGGGGTCAAAATCTCCCTGACGGATGAACGTGGGGAAGAACCAATTCATGAAGTTTTTTTATATGAAGAAGGCATCAAAGAATTCGTTGATTATTTAAATGAAGAAAAAGATACCTTGACCCAGGTGGTTTATTTTTCCGGTACCAAAGAAGCAATCGAGGTAGAACTTGCCTTTCAATACAATGATGGCTATTCGGAAAATGTCTTGTCCTTTGTCAACAATGTACGTACCAAAGATGGTGGTACCCATGAAGTTGGGATGAAAACATCAATGACGAAAGCTTTCAATGAATATGCCCGCAAGGTCAATTTGTTGAAGGAAAAAGATAAGAACCTTGAAGGTAGTGATTTTCGTGAAGGCTTAGCGGCCGTGTTGTCGATCCGTGTTCCAGAAAATCTTTTGCAATTTGAAGGACAGACCAAAGGGAAATTAGGAACACCCTTAGCAAGAAATGCTGTAGACAATGTGATTGGCGAGCAACTAGGCTATTACTTGCAAGAAAACAGTGAAATGAGTCAAATGCTGGTTCGTAAAGCGATCAAAGCAAGAGAGGCCCGTGAAGCTGCCAGAAAGGCGAGAGAAGAAAGCCGCACTGGAAAGAAACGCAAAAAAGGTGAGTCACTGCTTTCTGGAAAATTAACGCCTGCTCAGTCTCGTAATCCTAAGAAAAATGAATTGTATTTGGTGGAGGGGGACTCAGCCGGCGGGTCAGCAAAGCAAGGCCGTGACCGCAAGTTCCAAGCGATTTTACCGTTACGAGGGAAAGTTATCAATACAGAAAAAGCCAAGATGCAGGATATTTTGAAAAATGAAGAGATCAATACCATGATCTATACTATCGGTGCCGGTGTTGGCCCAGAGTTTTCGATTGAAGACTGCAATTATGACAAAGTCATTATCATGACCGATGCGGATACCGATGGGGCGCACATCCAAGTGCTGCTTTTAACGTTTTTCTACCGGTATATGAAACCTTTGATCGAAGCGGGAAAAGTATACATTGCTTTGCCACCTTTGTATAAAGTGTCTAAAGGGTTAGGGAAAAAGGCAGTAGTCGAATATGCTTGGACGGATGATGAACTAAGCAAACTGACCCAAAAAATCGGTAAAGGCTATATGCTTCAGCGCTACAAAGGGTTGGGGGAAATGAATGCCGATCAATTGTGGGAAACGACGATGGACCCAGAAACGCGGACGCTGATTCGGGTAAGAATCGATGATGCGGCTCAAGCAGAACGTCGCGTCACCACTTTGATGGGGGACAAGGTAGAACCTCGTCGGAAGTGGATCGAAAGCCATGTTCAATTCAGTTTAGAAGAAGATGGCAGTATTTTGGATAAAAAAGAAGATACGGTACCGGAATTAGTTGATGAAAAGTTAATGGATACCGAACAAGCAGAAAGCAAACAGTTAGTTAAGGAATAGGAGGTGGTCTCTTGGAACACAGAAGCAATATACAAGAATTGACATTGGAAGAAGTGATGGGAGATCGCTTCGGTCGATATTCCAAATACATTATTCAAGAACGGGCATTGCCAGATATTCGTGATGGGTTAAAACCGGTTCAGCGGCGCATCTTGTTTGCCATGAACCAAGACGGCAATACCTATGACAAAGGCTTCCGCAAATCAGCGAAATCAGTCGGGAATATCATGGGGAACTTTCATCCCCATGGTGACTCGAGTATTTATGAAGCAATGGTCCGCATGAGCCAAGACTGGAAATTGCGTCAGATTTTGATTGAAATGCACGGAAACAACGGGAGTATGGATGGTGATCCGCCAGCTGCCATGCGTTATACCGAAGCACGACTTTCAGAATTAAGTGGTGAGCTGTTAAAAGATATAGAAAAAAACACCGTCGAATTGGTGTGGAATTTTGATGATACCGAAAAAGAACCAACGGTCTTACCAGCAAAATACCCAAATCTGTTAGTCAATGGCTCAACTGGGATCTCAGCTGGGTATGCAACGGAAATTCCCACCCATAATTTAGGGGAAATCATTGATGGAACGGTCTATTTGATCGACCATCCGCAAGCTTCTTTGGATCAGCTGATGAAGTATATTCCCGGCCCTGATTTTCCAACAGGAGGGATTTTACAAGGGAAAGAAGAAATCAAAAAAGCCTATGAAACAGGCAAAGGCAAAGTGATCCTGCGTTCGAAAACCAAGATCGAAGACATCAAAGGTGGCAAGCAGCAAATCGTTATCAATGAGATTCCCTATGAGGTCAATAAAGCCAATCTAGTCAAAAAAATGGATGAGATTCGTTTGAATAAACGGATCGACGGGATTGCTGAAGTGCGTGATGAAACTGACCGTACTGGTTTGCAGATCGTTGTCGAGCTGAAAAAAGAAGCAAATGCACAAGGAATTTTAAATTATTTATTTAAAAATACCGAATTGCAGATCAACTACAACTTCAACATGGTGGCTATCGACAATATGCGCCCCCAACAAGTCGGTTTGAAACGGATTTTAGAAAGCTACATCAAGCATCGGCGTGAAGTGATCGAAAAACGCAGTCGTTTTGAACTGCAAAAAGCCCAAAAGAGACAGCATATCGTCGATGGGTTAATCAAAGCTTTATCGATTCTTGATGAAGTGATCGCCACCATTCGCGGCAGTAAAGACAAAAAAGATGCCAAAAACAATCTGGTTGTTCAGCACGGTTTTACGGAAGAGCAAGCAGAAGCCATTGTGAACTTACAGTTGTACCGCTTGACCAATACGGATATCACACAATTGCAAGCAGAGGCGAAAGAACTTGCTGAAACGATCGCTGAATTGACAACGATTTTAAATGAGGAAAGTGAATTACTGAAAGTGATCAAAAAGGAATTGCGGGAGATCAAGAAAAAATATTCGACACCGCGATTGACTGAGATCGAAGCCGAAATTCAAGAAATCAAGATCGAAACACAAGTTTTAGTCGCGCAAGAAGAAGTCGTCGTGACAGTCACAAGAGACGGTTATGTCAAACGCAGCAGTTTGCGTTCTTACGGTGCCTCAAAACCAGAAGAGATCGGCATGAAAGAAGGCGACTCTTTACTTTACAGCAACCAAATGAATACGTTGGATCATCTGTTATTGGTAACCAATAAAGGAAACACGATCTATCGTCCGGTTCATGAATTGCCTGATTTAAAATGGAAAGATCTAGGCGAACATATTTCGCAAACGGTTATGACACTGGCGCAAGATGAAATGATCATTGGGGTCTTTGCCTACAAAGAGATCGATCCGTTGAAAAACTTTGTGCTGATCAGTAAAAACGGCATGATTAAACAAACACGAATGACGGAATTTGAACCTTGGCGCACCTATAAGACACGGCCAATGACGATCATGAAGCTGAAAGATGAATCAGATGAATTAGTCAATGTCTTTTTGACTGATCAAACAGAAGAAATGGATGTCTTTTTAGTCAGTCATCTTGCCTTTGGCTTACGGTATTCGCTTAATGAAGTGCCCGTTGTGGGACCAAAAGCAGCTGGGGTCAAAGCGATGAACCTTAAAGCGGATGATTATCTTATCAATGGGTTGTTAGTTTATTCAGAAGGGGATACACCGATCGTTCTGATTACCCAACGTGGCGCAGCAAAACGCATGCTAGCCCAAGAGATCACCCAATTAGGACGGGCGAAGCGTGGATTGATGGTCTTACGGGAATTGAAGAAAAACCCTCATCGCGTAGTCTATATGGGGAATGGAGAGAACCAGCAGCTACTGGTAACCAACCAAAAAGGACAAGCCTTTGAAGTCATCACGAATCAAATCCCGATCAATGATCGGACCTCCAACGGCTCATTTATCATGGATGAGAAAACAGGGGGGCAAATCTACGAAGTGAAAACACAAATCAGTCCTGCAATCGCAGAGGATTCTGTACTATAAATTATAACAAAGCAACCATTCTGTACCAGTACAGAATGGTTGCTTTTTTGTCTCTTAATTAATCTTTCACATTAATAAAAAACGCACTTTAATAAAAGATTCACATTTGATAAATGCTTATAAATCAACGTTTTTAATAATAAAAATCTTAAAAAAAACTAAATTGTTCAAAATAATTCTTGAAAACACTTGCAATCATTAGGGTGTGTGTTATACTGTTCACGTAAAGCTGTTACATTAGTGAACAGAAAATTTAAGGAGGTCCATCAGATGGAACAATGGAATGGATTTAAAGGAAAAACTTGGAAAGAAGAAGTAAACGTACGCGACTTCATCCAAGAAAACTACACACCTTATGACGGAACAGATGAATTCCTAGCAGATGCTACTGAAGCAACGACGAAGCTATGGGATCAAGTCATGGAACTGAACAAGCAAGAGCGTGAAGCTGGCGGCGTATTGGATATGGATACAAAAGTCGTTTCAACGATTACTTCTCATGGACCTGGCTACTTAGACAAAAACTTAGAAACAGTTGTTGGTTTCCAAACGGAAAAACCATTTAAACGCAGCTTGCAACCATTTGGCGGCATCCGCATGTCAGAACAAGCAGCAGAATCTTACGGCTATGAAATCGATGCGGAAGTTTCTCACATTTTCCGCGACTACCGTAAAACACATAACCAAGGGGTATTTGATGCCTATACACCTGAAATCAGAGCAGCTCGTCGTTCTGGTGTAATCACAGGTCTTCCTGATGCATACGGCCGTGGCCGGATCATTGGTGACTACCGTCGTGTTGCATTATACGGAGTGGATTTCTTGATCAAAGAAAAACAACAAGACCTATTGTATTGCGGAAACGGAACCATGTCTGAAGACATTATCCGCCAACGTGAAGAATTAAGTGAACAAATTCGCGCTTTAAGCGAATTGAAAGAATTAGGAAACATTTACGGATTTGATATTTCTAAACCAGCTCAAACGGCGAAAGAAGCATTCCAATGGTTATATCTTGGTTACTTAGCAGCCATCAAAGAGCAAAATGGTGCGGCAATGTCATTGGGACGTACGTCAACTTTCCTTGATATTTATGTTGAACGCGATTTACAAAATGGCGTGATCACTGAAGAAGAAGCACAAGAAATCGTTGACCATTTTGTCATGAAACTACGTCTTGTGAAATTTGCTCGGACGCCTGATTACAACGCATTGTTCTCTGGTGACCCAACTTGGGTAACTGAGTCAATCGCTGGTATGGGTGAAGATGGACGCCACATGGTAACAAAAAACAGCTTCCGTTTCTTACACACTCTAGCAAACTTAGGTCCAGCACCAGAACCAAACTTGACTGTTTTATGGTCAACACGTTTGCCTCATAACTTCAAAACATTCTGTGCGAAAATGTCGATCCAAACATCAGCGATTCAATATGAAAACGATGATGTGATGCGTGGACATTGGGGCGATGATTACGGAATCGCTTGTTGTGTATCCGCAATGCGCATCGGGAAACAAATGCAATTCTTTGGTGCTCGTGCCAACTTAGCAAAAACATTGTTGTATGCAATCAACGGTGGGGTCGATGAAAAATCAAAAGCACAAGTTGGACCAAAATTCCAACCAATTACTTCTGAATACTTGGATTACAACGAAGTAATGGAAAAATATGACACAATGATGGACTGGATTTGTGATCTGTATGTGAACACATTGAACATCATTCATTACATGCATGACAAATATTCTTATGAACGCATTGAAATGGCGCTCCAAGATACAGATATTCTACGTACGATGGCTACTGGTATCGCTGGTTTCTCTGTTGCAGTTGATTCATTATCAGCGATTAAATATGCCAAAGTTCGTACGATTCGTGATGAAAACGGCATTGTTGAAGATTACGAAATCGAAGGCGATTATCCTAAATACGGAAACAATGATGACCGTGTAGATGATATCGCAGTCAACTTGTTGAAAGCTTTCATGAAGAAAGTAAAACGCACAAAAACATATCGTGATGCAAAACATACAACTTCGATCCTTACAATCACTTCTAATGTGGTTTATGGGAAGAAAACAGGGAACACGCCTGATGGACGTCGTGCAGGTGCACCATTTGCTCCAGGTGCAAACCCAATGCATGGCCGCGATACGCATGGTGCATTAGCAAGTCTTTCGTCAGTTGCGAAATTACCATATGATTACTCATTAGATGGTATTTCAAACACCTTCTCAATCGTACCTAAAGCATTAGGTCGTGACGATGAGACACAACAAGAAAACCTAGCAACAATGCTAGATGGCTATGCAGCAAAAGGTGGTCACCACTTAAATATCAACGTATTTAACCGTGATACATTACTTGATGCGCAAGCTCACCCAGAAAAATACCCACAATTAACGATTCGGGTTTCTGGTTATGCGGTTAATTTCATTAAATTAACCAAAGAACAACAAGATGATGTCATTGCTCGTACAATGCACGAAGCAATGTAATAAGCAACAACTTCAGGCGGCGGACGGGAAAATCCGCCGCCTCTTGTTTTGAGAGTATCAGACGGAGCATGGTTATCCGTCGTTTCGAAGAAAGGAAGAGCATTATGGCAGTAACAGGACAAGTACATTCAACAGAAAGTTTTGGATCAGTAGATGGACCAGGTATCCGTTTTATTGTATTCATGCAAGGATGCCGCATGCGTTGCCAGTTTTGTCATAATCCAGATACTTGGAAGATTGGCACGGGTGTCGAACGAACGACCGATGACGTCTTAGAAGAGGCGTTGAAATATCGCGAATTCTGGGGACAAAAAGGTGGGATCACCGTTAGTGGCGGGGAACCGTTACTTCAAATGGACTTTCTGATCGATCTGTTTCGTAAAGCCAAAGCAGAAGGGGTCAGCACAACATTGGATACTTGCGGAAAACCATTTACACGAGAAGAGCCTTTTTTCAGTAAGTTTCAAGAGTTGATGACTGTGACCGATTTGCTGTTGTTTGATATCAAACATATCGATAACAAAGCCCATAAAGAGCTAACCACGCAATCCAATGATAATATTTTGGATATGGCGAATTATCTTTCAGAGATCAATCAACCTGTCTGGATTCGTCACGTCCTGGTTCCTTTTAGAAGCGATTATGATGACTTCTTGATCCGTTTGGATGAATTTATCAAGACGTTGAAGAATGTCGATAAAGTTGAGATCTTACCTTATCACACGATGGGGAAATACAAGTGGGATGAGCTAGGCTTGAAATATCCCCTTGAAGGGATCGAACCACCAACCGAAGATCGGGTGAAAAATGCCAAACGTTTGCTCCATGTAGATGACTATAAAGGCTACTTAACCCGTTGATCAAAACAGGAAAGAAGAGATTGCTATTGCTTCTTTCCTGTTTTTTTACTATGATTAGAAAGTGAATATCAATTGAAATAGGAGCGATGAAGAAATGTCGAAAATATTAGTATTTGGTCATCAAAATCCTGATACCGATGCCATTGGTGCAGCGATTGCCTTTGCGAACTTACAAAATCAACTTGGGAAAGACTGTGAAGCAGTAGCGCTAGGTACACCAAATGAAGAAACACAATTTGCACTAGACACCTTTAGCCTGGCTGCTCCTCGTGTGATCGATTCAGTGGCAAAGGAAACCCAAGAAGTAATGTTAGTGGATCATAACGAATTTCAACAAAGTGCAGCAGATATTGCGGATGTTACTGTATTAGCAGTGGTTGATCATCACCGTATTGCTAACTTTGAGACAGCCAATCCGTTGTATTATCGTGCAGAACCTGTTGGTTGTACCAGTACGATCGTATTGAAGTTATACAAAGAAAATCAAGTGGAAATTCCAAAAGCGATCGCAGGAATCATGCTTTCAGCGATCATCTCCGATACATTGTTGTTCAAATCGCCAACATGTACCGATGAAGATGTAGCGGCAGCAAAAGAATTAGCGGTTTTAGCAGGTGTTGAACTGGAAGCATACGGATTGGATATGTTGAAAGCCGGCACAAATCTTGGGACGAAATCAGCCGCAGAATTGCTGGATCTTGATGCAAAAAGCTTCCCAATGGGCGGGAAAAACATCCGTATCGGACAAGTCAATACAGTCGACCTAAAAGAGGTCTTTGACCGTCAAGCAGAATTGGAAGCTGCCATGAAAGAATCAATGTCAGCAAATGGCTATGATCTGTTCTTGCTGGTTGCCACTGATATCTTAGATAGTAATTCTGAGCTGCTAGTCGTTGGTGAACCAACTGCCCCAGTAGAAGCAGCCTTTAAAACGACATTAACCAACAATCGTGCGTTTTTACCTGGTGTCGTTTCTCGCAAAAAACAAATCGTACCTCAATTAACAGAGGTTTTTGAAGGATAATTAAGCTAACTGTCTGAATGCTGGTAAGATCTGTTTTGGTAGATCAAGCCAGCATTTTTCATGATTGTTTGGATAAGGAGTACACGCAGTGAAATTTTTTTATAGTCCCCACTTTCGCTCATTGCAACCGATACTGGAATCTTCGAAATTCCATGAGTTGGTAGAGGAGCTATTAAATAGCCAAGAGCCGCCGACACTACGAGCATTAAAAGCGAAGTTTACAGATGGTTCTTTTGATAAAATTCTTGACCGCTTGATCGCAGAAAAGTTGATCATCCGTCAAGAACGACGCTATTATTTAGGCTTCCCCATCTATACTGAACATGATCAACAGCAGATACAAGTAAGTGATGATTTCTATCAAGCAGCGCGCAATTGGTCAACACAAGAAATCGCGGGTTTTATCAAAAGCTTTGCTGCGTCAAGTGTTGAAAATAAATACTTTTACGGTTGTCCGCAAGGAGTTGAACAAGGCGCGGTCTATGCATTGAGTCATGAACAATTTCAGTTGATCTCTTACTCAGAAACACAGTGGCCACCAACACTGCCTGCTTTTTTTGAAGCGAATGAACAGTTGCGTCCCCTTGCGATCTATGATGAATTAATGGATTTGATCGGTGATGTCGATCCAGTCTATTACTTAGACCAAGTGAGTGTGATCCTTGAACGCATTCGTAAAAACAAAAAAGTCCGTCCGAGTATTTTTCTGGAATCACTTCAACGGGTCGAGATCATAAGCCCTGAGCTACATTTGTTGCTGGAAGAAATAAATTGTGATAATCTAAAAAACGAGCGTTATCCGTCTTCTGAAAAGGATCTGTTCGTCCAACGCCTTGTGATCGCTCACTTGGCAAATAAATCAGGTTCATACAATACACTTTATTTCAATAATAATTAAAATTTCTAATAATTGTATTATTTGTTTTAAATTTTCTGACTATTAAAAAGCTGCTAGATTTGATTCTAGCAGCTTTTTTTCTTATTTCTTCAAATGATAATTTGATGAATAAAAATTAAAAAACAACAATCGTTTTGTTTGGAGTTTTGATTTCTTGATGATATGATGATTCTAGAACTTTGAAAGGGGATATAAAAATGGAAGGATATAAAACGGTTGATTTTGAACAGTTGGAACAAAACAAAACGAAAGCAGAAATGATCACGTTCGTATCAATGTCAGAAATAGAAGCTGCTCGGCAAGCAATTACAAAAGCGGGGATCGATGAAACGCGTTTTTCTGATGGCGATCTCATTCTTGCGTTAAAACAAAAGGAACGGTTTGGGGCAAATACGATCGTTTCCGTGATCATTGATTGGCTCATCAATCAAAACTATCTGGTGAATCCAGCTCATGCCATGCGTTACTTAGCAAAGAAAATGGCAAATGGGCCAGTGACGAGTTACAAATTATTAAGTGAGGGTGAGTTTGATTGTGACGGGAACTACTACTTGATTGCTCGCACAAACACCACCTCATCGGCAAATAAAGTCTATAAAGTTTACACGGATGGACAAGTAAAAGAGCTTTGGCAGGCAAAATAAGTACAGATGATTTCGGCTCTAGTGAATAAGGAAAACGGCTGTGTAAGCAGTAGTTAGCGGAAAAAGGATTTTTTTAGATTGAAGGTTGTGAAAGACGCGTGAAACTAAACATTCGAATCGGCTTAGCTGGCAGTCATCTTCTGATTGGTGCATTCAGCTTGCTCGGCGCTCTGCTGACGCTTTATAAAGTACCGACAAGTTTTGGTGCGATCCAAGCCTTGTTAGGTGAAATTTATTATACCGATACAGTATTTGACCGATTTACTCAGCTCTTCTTGTTGGGGATCATCAGTCTTTATACCGTGGTGACCAGTTTTTATGGGTTTCGATTTTGGTGTTTTTGCTCCGCCTCTTCTGCATTTGGGACACTGTTGGCATATTTTGAATTAACTGAAACACTTCCAGTGATGGTAGTTTTCATTCTTGTTTTAGCAAGTTTGTTTCAGTTATGGGTAGTCACATACTTCATTTTCCAAAAGCTAAAAAGTAGAGCTGAAACAGGTTGAACAGATACGTTCAAGCTGTTTTTTTCTGTCAAAGATTATTTGCTGGCAACTAAGGTTATTGCGTTACTAGCGCAGTGTTTTATGCTATGCTAGATAGAGAGATGTAGTTGATTTTGAAACGATTTCTAAAAGATGAAAGAGCGTAACAAGTTCGTTGGCATTTCAGTCAACGATCAAAATGAATTTGAGGAGGACTGATGAGAGAGTGGTTACTAAACAACAGGTACTGACTGCGGAAAAAGACTTTCTGAGTGGTGAAAATTTTTATGTACAGCATTTCTTAGGCGCCCATCAAGTAGATGATGGCTACGTGTTTCGCGTTTGGGCACCAAATGCTCAGCAAGTTTGGCTTGTTGGCGACTTCAACCAATGGACGGATACCTTGCCGATGAACAAAAGGACGGAATCCGGTGTTTGGGAAATTGAGACCAACCAAGTAAAAGAAGGACAGCTTTACAAATACAAAGTAAAACAATCAAATGGACGAGAAGTATTGAAGATCGATCCTTTTGCTGTCCATTTTGAAGCTCGACCAGGAACTGCTGCCGTGTTGCATTCGATCCCACAAAAAAAATGGCGGGATGGGTTATGGCAAGGACGGAAAAAAAGACAAAAAACATTTAATCGACCTCTTAATATTTATGAAGTTCATGCCAGCTCCTGGAAGCACCACGAAGATGGCACCCCTTATCGCTTCTCCGAATTAAAAGATGAACTTATTCCTTACGTGAAAAAAATGGGCTACACCCATATCGAATTTATGCCTTTGATGGAACATCCCTTAGGAACCTCCTGGGGCTATCAATTGACTGGTTACTTTGCACTTAGCTCCTATTATGGGACACCAGAAGAATTTCAAGACTTTGTAGAGGCTTGTCATTTGGAAAATATAGGTGTCTTCGTTGATTGGGTGCCAGGACATTTTTGTGTCAATGATGACAGTCTTGCCTATTATGATGGCACGCCGACCTTTGAATACATGGATGAAAACCGTGCGAAAAATGTTCGCTGGGGTGCGATCAACTTTGATCTCGGCAAACCACAAGTCCAAAGCTTTCTGATCTCAAGTGCCTTGTTCTGGATCGAATTTTATCATATTGATGGTATTCGGGTAGATGCCGTTTCCAACATGATCTATCGCGATTATGATGAAGGTCCATGGGACCCAAATCACGAAGGGGGCAATCGCAACTTTGAAGGCTATTACTTTTTACAGAAGCTTAATTCTGTTATCAAGTTAGCCCATCCAGCAGTGGTCATGATTGCAGAAGAAAGTACGTCTGAAACCAAAATAACAGGAATGGTCGAAGAAGGCGCGTTAGGATTTGATTATAAATGGAATATGGGCTGGATGAACGATGTCCTGCGTTTTTATGAAATGGACCCGATTTTCCGTAAAGATCATTTAAATCTGCTTTCTTTCTCTTTCATGTATCGGATGCAAGAAAATTATATCTTGCCACTTTCTCATGATGAAGTCGTTCATGGTAAAAAAAGTTTGATGCATAAAATGTGGGGGGACCGCTACAAACAGTTTTCACAACTACGAAATCTCTATACGTACATGATGATGCATCCAGGGAAAAAACTGTTATTCATGGGTAGTGAATGGGGGCAGTTTTTAGAATGGAAATATGATCATGGGCTTGAATGGGGCGATTTAAACGACACATTAAATGCAAAAATGCAGTTCTTCACCCAGACCTTGAATGAACTATACAAAGAAGAACGAGCCCTTTGGGAATTGGATGATCAAGAAGATTCATTGATGGTGATCGATGCAGACAACTTAGATGAAACGACATTGACTTTCTTACGACAAGGAAAAACGAAAAAAGATTTCTTGATCGTTGTTGTCAATCTGACACCAGTGGAGCGTCACGATTTTGCGATCGGCGTGCCATACGAAGGAACGTATCGAGAGATTTTAAACACTGAACGGGATGTATTTGGTGGAACTTGGGTGGCTAATAACCAAGACTGCCAGACCAGTAATGCCCCTTTTAAACAATACGACTATCAAATCAAAACAATTTTGCCTGCACTTGGGGCTTTGATTATCAAACCAGAAAAAATCAAAATGACTCGTAAAAAAGCAGTAAAGAAAGCATAAAAAAAGAGTAGAGGGGGAACGGTGAGTAGATCACCAAACAAAATGAAAACAGAAATGTTAGCAATGATCCTCGCAGGAGGACAAGGGACTCGTTTAGGGAAACTAACAAAAAATATTGCCAAGCCAGCAGTTCCGTTTGGCGGCAGGTATCGGATCATCGATTTCACGTTGAGTAATTGTGTCAATTCTGGAATCAAAAATGTGGGTGTTGTCACTCAGTACCAGCCATTAGCACTAAACAACCATATCGGAAATGGTGCAAGCTGGGGATTGGATGGAATTAGTACCGGTGTGACGATCTTACAGCCATATTCAAATTCAGAAGGCGAAAAATGGTTTGAAGGAACCGCCCATGCGATCTATCAAAACATCGCTTATATCGATGAGATGGACCCGCAATATGTCTTGATTTTATCAGGGGACCATATCTACAAAATGGATTATGAAGAAATGCTGGAAAAACACAAAGAAAATGATGCTTCATTGACGGTTGCAGTTCTCGAAGTACCGATGAAAGATGCCTCGCGTTTCGGAATCATGAACACCGATAAAAATGACCGTATCATCGAATTTGATGAAAAACCAGCCGAACCAAAAAGCAATCTTGCTTCGATGGGGATTTATATATTTGATTGGAGTCGTCTACGCAGTATGCTATTGAGTAACTACACAAAAGACGGCGAAATGGTCGATTTTGGGAAACATGTGATTCCTTCTTATCTAGAAAGCGGCGACAACGTTTTTGCCTATCGCTTCTCTGGCTATTGGAAAGACGTAGGAACGATCGATTCATTGTGGGAAGCCAACATGGAATTTATTGATCCAGCTATGGAGTTGAATATCCGGGATAAAAGCTGGCAAGTGTTCTCCAAAAACCCAATCGCACCACCGCACTTTGTAACTGAAACCGGTGCTGCTAAAAATTCGCTTGTGATGGACGGCTGCTATGTTGCTGGGGAGATCGAGCACAGTATTTTATCAGAGAACGTGCAAGTGAAAGAAGGCTCGACTATCAAAGATAGCGTGATCATGCCTGGAGCGGTGATTGGTAGAAATGTCAAATTAAATCGTGTGATCGTTGGGGAAAATGCAGTGATTGGTGACGACGCAGAGATCGATGGAACAGACGAAATTGCCGTAGTCGGCTATTCTGAAATTTTAGGGGTGACGATTGATGAGAACTAATAAAATGTGTGCAATTTTAGGGAACCTACAGCGATACCAAGACTTGATGCCATTAACGGAGAATCGTCCGCTGTCGACCTTGTTGTTTGACTGCAAATATCGCTTGCTGGATTTCAATCTTTCAAGTATTGAAAATGCCAACATCAAACAAGTCTACATGATTTTCAATGAAGGAGAGACCCAGTCAGTTTTTGATCATATCGGTGGTGGAAAAGAGTGGAACTTGGACGGTGTTCAAAACCGGTTCTTTATCCACTTATTCCAAGACTCATTGAAAAAGCAAGCCGAAGGGCAAGAGTACTACTATAACGTCATTGACTATTTGGAAAAATCAAAATCAGATCACACTGTATTTATGGGCAGCAAAATCTTATGCAACATCGATTTGCGTGCTTTGCTGAAAATTCATCAACTACAAGGCAATGAAATGACTGTGGTGTATAAACGCATCGGCAGTGACAATGTTTCTGAAAGTGACTTGTTGTTTAATGTTGACAGTGAAGGACACTTAGAAGAAGCGATCCAAGCGAAAAAAGGGGAAGTTAGCTCCCTAGTCAACTTGTGTACGGATATTTTTATCATTCAAACGGATCGTCTGATCGCGGCTCTTAAAGAAGGGCAAAAAGTTGGCGCAACGGCAGATCTCGGTCAATTTTTACGAGAGATGATCTCTGTGGAGAACACTGGCCTATATGAGTACACTGGTTACTTAAGTAACATTTATGATATCTCTTCTTATTATCAAACAAATATGGACATGCTAGATGTGCATAAATTCACCTCATTGCTTTATTCGAATCAAAAAATCTATACCAAATTGAAGAATGAAGTACCAACCTATTACTCGGAAACGTCTGAGGTGAAAAACAGCCACTTTGCTTCTGGTTGCATCGTGGAAGGTATGGTCGAACAGTCACTGGTTGCTCGCCGTACGAAAATCCATCCTGAGGCAAAAGTCAAAGGTGCGATCATTTTCGGGAATAACGAAATCAAAGCAGGTGCCGAAGTCTCTTATGCGATCTTAGATAAAAATGTAACCATCGCAGAAGGTGTAAAAGTGCAGGGAACCAAAGAAACGCCGATTGTCATTAAGAAGAATTCTCATGTGACAGAAGATGTAATCGGAGGAGCAAGCGCATGAAGGTTTTGTTTACAGCAGCAGAATGCGCTCCGTTTTTTAAAACAGGCGGATTAGGGGATGTTGCAGGTGCATTGCCAAAAGAGTTGGTCAAAAAAGGCGTCGAGACAGTTGTCGTCTTACCTTATTTCACGAAAATGCCTGCCGAATACCAAGACCAAATGGAAGATTGTTTTTCCTTTGAAGTGGCGGTCGGCTGGCGCAAGCAATATTGTGGGATCAAAAAATTAGTTCTAGGCTCTGTGACCTATTATTTCATAGACAATCTCTACTATTTTGGCCGCGAACGGCTCTATGATTTTTATGATGATGGGGAACGCTTTGCTTTCTTCCAATTAGCCGTTATCGAAATGATGGAACGCATTGAATTTATTCCAGACATCGTTCATGTCAATGATTACCATACGGCGATGATTCCCTTCTTGATCAAAGAAAAATATCATTGGATTCAAGCGTATCAAAACATACGCACCGTTTTGACGATCCATAACATTGGGTTTCAAGGGTGGTATAGTCGCGATATTTTACCAGATCTTTTTGGTATGGGGACTGAGAGATACGATGATGGCACACTACGTTTAAACGATTGCTTGAACTTTATGAAAGCAGGAATCTTGTATGCGGACCGCATCACGACGGTCAGTCCTTCCTATAGTGAAGAAATCAAAACCTCTGAGTTTGGCTGTGGGCTTGAAGTGATTTTACGTATGGAAAGCGGCAAACTCAGCGGCATTTTAAACGGAATTGATTACGAAATGAACGATCCAGAAACCGATCCTCATTTGGACTATCCTTTCAGTGTCGAAGATTTATCAGGAAAGGATAAAAACAAGCGAGCGCTACAAGAACAATTTGGTTTGCCTACCCGTAAAGATGTCCCATTGATTTCTGTTGTTAGCCGTTTGACCACTCAAAAAGGGTTCCATTTGGTCCTTGAAGAAATGGAAAATCTCTTGCAATTTGATGTTCAGTTCATCTTACTAGGGACTGGCGAACATGATTTTGAAGAAGGCTTTCGCTATTTTGCTCAAAAATATCCTGACAAATGTGCTGCCGCGATTTCTTTTGATATTGCATTGGCGCAAAAGTTATACGCAGCAGCGGATCTTTTCTTGATGCCTTCCGCCTTCGAACCATGCGGACTGTCACAGATGATCGCGATGCGTTATGGTACATTACCGGTCGTTCACGAAATCGGTGGCTTGAAAGATACGGTAGATTCCTATAATCCGATCACGAAACAAGGTACCGGCTTTGGCTTTCAAGAGTTTTCACCATTTTACTTGATGAATGCCTTGAAGCAAGGGATCGAATTGTATCAATTTGATCAGGCAACGTGGAACGTATTGGTCAAGCAAGCAATGGCAAAAGATTTCAGCTGGAATCAAAGTTCCGATCTTTATATCCAGTTGTATAATACTATCAAAGTTTGATTGTTTTAAGACAGAAGAATCCTTGTCTGCAACAGAACTGCTAGTTGTAAGACTAGCAATTTTGGCGGCAAGGATTCTTCTTTTTTATAAATTGAATGCAAAAAGGAGTGTAACCCTATGACAAAAGAACGATTGCGTGAACTGCTAGAAATCAGTGTTCATGAACTCTTTGCGATTGAAGTGGATGAAGCTTCACCGCAGGAATTGTTTCAAGCACTAGCCAATGTGGTGAAGCAAATGTATTCAGAAGACTGGCGTCAAACCAGAAAAAATCTCTTGCTGGAGGATCAAAAACAAGCGTACTATTTTTCAATCGAATTTTTGCCTGGCAAAATGCTAAAAAGCAATTTGTTGAATATGCAGCTGTTGGAGCAAGCGGAAACCGTTTTTGAAGAGTTAGGCGTTTCCCTTGATGAGGTTGCGGATACAGAAAAAGACATGGCTTTAGGAAACGGGGGCCTCGGTCGTTTGGCCTCTTGTTTTATGGACTCGCTGGCTTCATTAAGCTTGCCGGGAAATGGGAACGGGATTCGTTATCGCTATGGATTATTTAAACAAAAATTTATTGACGGCCATCAAGTAGAATTACCAGATGATTGGTTACGCTCTGGGAATGTCTGGGAAGTCCGCAAAGAAAGCAAAGCGGTGCCTATTCGATTTGGTGGGCAGGTCTATCTCGTTACGGGAGAGGACGGAAAACTAGCGCCGGTCTATGAAGGCGGCTTTACCTGGCGGGCAGTTCCGTATGACACCGCGATGGTTGGCTATCAGAATCAACACATCAACACACTGCGCTTGTGGAGTGTCGAAGTGCCTGCTGAAGATGAGGCGCATTATGCGACATTGGAATCACGGCAAGCCTTAGAAAATTTGACTGCTGTTTTATATCCAGATGACTCAAACGAGATCGGCAAACGCACACGATTGATGCAAGAATACTTTTTTGTTTCTGCAGGCATTCAAAGTATCATTCGCTATTATAAAAAATCGAATCTGCCTTTAGCGATGCTCAGTGAACGAGTAGCAATCCATATCAACGACACGCACCCAGCGCTTTGTGTCCCAGAACTGATGCGTATTTTAGTTGATGAAGAAGGCCTTGCTTGGGAACAAGCGTGGGCGATCACCGTGAAAGTCATGAGTTATACGAACCATACGATCATGGCGGAAGCCTTAGAAAAATGGCCAGTTCGCATGATTGAAGAAGTGTTGCCGAGAATGGATCAGATCATCAAAGAAATTGATCGGCGCTTTGTCGAAGGAATGCAAGGGGTCCATCCGCAAGCCTTATTGGATCGGACGCGAATCATTATTGATGATCAAGTCCATATGGCACATCTAGCCATCATCGGCAGCCATAGTGTCAATGGGGTAGCTAAGCTCCATTCTGATTTACTAAAATCAGTGGTACTCCATGACTTCTATCTCATTTATCCTGCCCGTTTCAACAATAAGACCAACGGCATCGCACAACGGCGTTGGCTTCAGCTAGCCAATCAACCATTAGCCAAAGTGCTGGATCAGTCGATCGGTACGAGTTGGCGCAATGACCCCTTGGATCTGCAGCTGCTCAAAAATTATTATGATGACGAAAACGTTCTGCAACAAATTGCCGACGCAAAAATGAGTAACAAGCGTGCACTGGCAAAGTACATTCAAAAAGCAACGGGCATTACAGTAGATCCAACGGCAATTTTTGATGTGCAGATCAAACGCCTGCATGCTTACAAACGACAACTGCTGAATCTAATGCATATCTTGAAGCTCTACTTTGAGGTCAAAGACGATCCGACTGCAGCGTTTCATCCAAGAGTCTTTATTTTTGGTGCTAAAGCAGCACCAAGCTATCACTACGCAAAATCGATCATTAAAGTCATCAATGAAGTGGCGAATCTGATCAATCATGATGAAACCATCAATGATAAAATCAAGGTTATATTTTTAGAAAATTACAACGTTTCATTAGCAGAAAAAATCATTCCAGCAGCGGATGTCAGTGAACAAATCTCATTGGCCTCTAAAGAAGCGTCAGGGACAAGCAATATGAAGTTGATGCTAAATGGGGCAGTAACGATCGCGACTTTAGATGGTGCCAATATTGAGATTCGAGATGCGATCGGTGATGAAAACATTGCGATCTTTGGGTTGACGGAAGAAGAAGTGTATCAGTATTACGCCCAGCATAATTATTCTGCTTACACCTACTATGAGTCAGATCCAGTCTTGCAACGGGTGGTCAATGCCTTTATTGATGGGATGATCCCGAATATTCAAGTTGAAGGTCGGGAAATCTTTGATTCCCTTTTGAAATACAATGATGAATACTTTTTATTAAAGGATTTTCATGCCTATTGTGACGCGCAGCATCGGGTAGATAGTGCCTATCAGGATACGCAACGTTGGCGTAAAGTCAGCCTAATGAATATTGCGAATGCAGGCAAATTTTCGGCAGATGAAACGGTGCGAAATTATGCTGCAGATATTTGGCAGATCGATCCATTATTTGCCCATGTCAAAGAACCAAATGCAGCAAGCTTGACTGAGACGGTGCCTCCAGCCGAATTTAGCTGAAGTGTCCTCATCTGAAATGGTGTAGTCTTTCGTGAAATTCTCCTTAATTTATGGTATGATGAAAAAAATGCATGTAAGAGGATGAGTAGAGTGGCAAATTATTTAGATGTGAAACGAAAACACTTCCGTTTTCCTGCTTATGATGATACAGATGGTGTGAAGCTGCAATCCGAGCATCGCCCCGCATTCAGTAAAGCAGATGATTGGATTTTAACCGAAATCAAAGATCCCGTGAGTCATTCTCACAAGGATGAAAATCAACCTTTGCAGCGCAAAGTGCAGTCCAGCCAACGGGATCGGGGGCACAATGTTCGTCAAAAAGAAGAGCTTGCCAATCACCGTGCCAACTTGCCTCAGTACGGAAAACGTCCAGTGAAAGAGCAGATGCCAACAGGAAAAACCAACTTTTTTGGCAAAGAGGCGAACCATTCTTCTTATCAAGTAACCAGTAAGAAGGAAAAAGCTGAGGTTCCTGTTTCTTCGAAAAAAGAATATTCGGGGCGCTCTTACTTCGTGCCTAAATATATTCCTGCATCGATTATTCCAGATGAGCAAAAACCTGAAATTACGCCGAACGATTTGATGGATGCAATGGCAAAAAAACAAGAAAGTTATTTGTTGTTTGATACTGAACCAGCAGCTTATCAAGTCAAAGAAGAAAATGATCCGACCGTCAAAAAATTCAATCGCCACCCCTCTGTTGGGATGACACGCAGTGAGTTTCGAGCCAGCAATAAAAAAAATGGTGAGAAAAAACGTTCCGTTTTAGATCGATCATTAAAAGGAATGATTGAAGACGATCAACAAGAAGAATCTTCAAATGGCTATTTTCGTTCTAAATAGCAGTGACAGTTACTCTTAATAGAAGTGGTCCTTTGAGCATAACCATGAATGATTTCAGCTAGATGGCTAACATCTAGCTGTTTTTTTTGTGTGCCGAAACTATCGATTTCACAAAGTGATTAGTTGAAATACATTTTTCACCGCCTGAGGAATATTCTGATTTTACTAAGCAATAGCGTGGACTATAGAATAAAGTGAAACGATCAAAACCATCGTTATTTATAATGTTTGTTATTTTAATTGGCGATTTTTTTTGTCATTTAAAATCGATGGCAAGTCAAACGGTGGCAGGACAGTGGTTTTCTGATCAGCTGCAATTGAAAAAGGGAAGCAAGCGTCCTGATGGCTAAAGCTGCTCTTTGGGAAGGCCTGATCCTTGATCGATTTCAAGGGAAAGATACGCTGAAAGGTGGGGCATCAACAAATGAACAAGAAAAAGAGAAAGGTATATTTCACCATCATTATTGGCTTACTTGGAGGACTCTACTTTTTTTCAACCATGAGTGTGTTTTCTTCAAACGTTTTCTTTGCTGCGCAGCTGGAGGAAAAAACGATTGCGAGTGAATCATTCGATCCGATACGAGAGCAAGAGGCTGAGGAAAGAGTTGCCATTTATTTTGATGAATCAACGAAATCCGGGACTGTAGGAGACCTGTTACTGGTTGCGTTTCATACGGACCGTCCCATTAGTGAAATAGCGATCCGATTGCCGAAAGCTGCGGTTATTGCTGAAGAGGAGTTGCCAAAGGGAGTCAAGATGACGCCACTCACTGAGGAGAACGGTTGGAAACTAACGACCGATACCCCTAGAAGTGATTTTTTGGTTCCATTGATAGTTGATACAGCAGGATCGTTTCCATTTGAAGCAGCAGATTCAATGATAATGCTTGAAATAAAGGAAGCACGGGAGACAAACCCTACGGACACACAAGAGGATGAGCGAACTGATTCGAGTGACTCCACTGATCAATGGGATCATTTGGATCAAGAAGATCAACTAGCAGAAGAGAAGGAAATAGAAAGCCAGCTTCCTGAGGCATCAGCATCTGATCCTGGCAATCTTTATCTTTTAGGCGACGATGTAAAAAAAAGAGGAGTTGCTAATTGGATCGAATTTATGGCTGCAATGGTCGATCCGACGGTCAATTATATTTATTTGACAGCCAGTTTTCAAACGAACGATAATCCTCGTTTAGGCATTACGGGAATTGACGGCTGGAGCAGCAGCGTCAATCCTAATGGCGGATTAGCCTATGTTTATATCAATGCCAGGGAAGTCTCAAGAACGTTAATCATCGATGGCCTCGACAAATATCAGATGGATCTTAGAGCCGTAGCGATCTGTTTTCGCGATTCGAGTGTCAATCCAGACTCCCCGTGGGACATTACTTTGCAAAATTTGAAACTCTACCATGGAAACTTTTGGGGGGCAATTGAATACCATGATTTGAATATGTCAAATCAGCAGCGTTCAATCATTCGGTACCACAATCTCAACCATACGGGCAATCAGTTGTTTTACGGGTTGCACTCTCGAGCCAGCTTTTCTGGACATTCGGTTTCGCACCAAACGCCTAGATATACATCAGACTTCAATGCTTCTTGGATGATTCACACAAATACTCAGGCGAATTTTGAAATCAACCAAATAGAGCTTCGTGAGGGAGCAAACGTCGAAATGTCGACGATCAGCTCAGGAAATCTTGATTTTTATAATACAAATGCGCGTCTCGTATTAGGGGATAATGCCCGACTATCATTAAATGCCAACGGTTCAGCTGGTGAAGCAGGCGGTGCTAATATTCGCTTTGTCGCTGGCAATGGACGCATTGAGTTAGGAAAAGGCGCGGAATTGGCATTAAATACACAAAACAACAGCCCGGCAGTCATCACATTAGGCACGCCCCATGATATTCGCTTAATGGAAAAAAGTCGCTTGTCGGTTACTGCTGCAAACCGAACGTTGTACAGTCATATTTTCTGGTTAAGTGCCAATACGCATGTCACCTTAGAAGACAGCAGCACCTTAGAGGTTGAAGCAACAAATCAAAATACAACCGCAAATATTTTCCACTTCTCTGGCACGACTGGCAATCTCAACGTAGGCAAAGATGCTACCTTAGATATTCGTTCGGACAGCCCACAGGCTGTCCAACGGCTACTTTTCTTTACCGGTGCCAACAATCCCGCAAGATTGACGATCGACGATGCCAAGCGTGTCAATTTGCAAAGAACCCGCGCCATAACGACCACAACAAATGGTCTAATTGAAGGGGGAGGAATCACTGCAAAGAATCAGGCGATTCGCCAGTGGCGGCATGGAAATACAGGAGAGACAGTTGATTTTCAGTGGCAACCGATTCTGTCCATGACTGCGGCGATTTCAGGAACCAATACCAATGTGACCAATGTATCTTCGCTAAATGAGGAAACAAGTCGAGGGTTTGCCGCGCAGTTTGCTTCTCGTTCGCAACGGCTATTGTTTGAGAACATACCAGACGTCACGGTGACCATCGATCCTTTGACAGAAGATAGAACCTTACCTAATGCCTATACGATTTCGGGAACCGCCAATCCTGGTAGCTACCTTCGATTCCAAAGAGAGGGACGGATGCCAGAACCGACGCTTGAAACGACAGTCGATAGTGCTGGCAATAGCACGTATTTTCACACCCAAGCGGATGAAAACGGGCATTATTTACTTGATCTATCTGATTTAGAACCTTTCCAGTATTTTACTCAAGGTGAGGTGGTCACCGCTCAGGCATTTCTTGATGGCAAATGGGCAGAAGCATCAACCACTGTGGAACCCATTGGTGACGTAGACCCAAAAGATCCCCTTGATCCTGATCAACCGATTCTACCTGAGAATCCACCCTTGATACCAGAAAATCGCGGGTTTATCAGTATAGACTTTGTTTCACAATTCGATTTTGGTACAGTACCGATTCGCTCGTCGACAAGCCGCTATCCGGCGCGTCCGCAACGAATTTCTTTAGTGGATGATCATGAATCAACCGAACGACCAAACTACATTCAGGTTTCCGATCGTCGATTTCTTCAAAAGGGCTGGATCTTGAGTGCCCGATTATCAGAGGAAGGGTTCGTTAGCACGGATGCGTTTAAGCACCACTTAAAAGGAGCGAGTGTGCATTTGACGAATATTGAAATGGTTACCTCTAGAGAAAATCCCTCTGAAGCACCAGACTACTTTGATGCAATCGAGCTGGGACCGCAGAACCAAGTGATTGCACGTGCCAATGAAAAGCAAGGGGCGGGAACTTGGATTCAACGCTATGGAAACGAGGATACCATGCAAAAAAGTGTCGAGCTGGAAATCCCTATTGGCGCGAGGCCACAAGCAACAAGTTATCAAGGAACCATCCATTGGGAGCTGAGTTTCGTACCTGGTGCTGACGAATAACCCCTTGGAAAACAAGTAAGCATGTTCTGCAATCGTGAATATGATCGAACACTGTAAAAGTTGATCAGACAAAAAGAAGTCCATTTGCCATTGGACTTCTTTTTTGTCTGAAACAAACGAGTAGTGGTTTACACTACTTTTCCCACTTTGGTGGATATGCTTTTCAATCAATAGAAGTGAGTGAAACCACAGGTAGTGTATCGATGAGCAAAATCATAACATGGTAGTCATCAACAAAATCACCTAAGCACTGTGTCTTCTCCAGCATAAATTTTATTTAGCTATTTTAGTAATTAAATCCTGCTCAAATATTTTAATTTTCGCTTGCCTTTTGATATGCTAAGAACAAGGGGGAATCAAAGATGGAAGTTGATCTACAAATGCTGGCGATGATTTTCTTTATCAATCTCGCCTATGTCACATTGAACACACTGCGATTTTTATTGACAATGAAAGGGTATCGCGTGATTGCCCCATTAGTGAGTATGATCGAAATCACGATCTATATTTTAGGCTTATCTATGGTATTGGATCGTTTGGATAACCCGCTGAATCTCTTGTTCTATGCACTAGGCTATGCTGCAGGAGTCAGTATCGGGATCAAAATCGAAGATAAGCTGGCTCTGGGCTATACAATGGTCACAGTGATCCTACCTAGTAATACGGATGAAGAAAAGAGTTTGCCGAAGATTTTGCGACAAGAGGGTTATGGTGTGACACAAAGCTTTGGTGAAGGATTGGAAGGCCCGCGACTGATTTTAGAGATTCTTTCCCAAAGAAAAAGTGAGAAAAAGCTCTATCAAACGATCAAAGCGGTGGAAGAGCGAGCGTTTATCATCAGCTATGAACCCAAGTATATCTCGGGCGGTTTTTGGACCAAAAAAATCAGCCGTAGAGAGGCGAAGTTGAAAAAGCAAGCACCTGTTGATTGAGGAACTAGAGGCAGCTTGATCCATTCGTGAAGAATAGTTGCATAATAAGCAGGGAGTTTATTGATGAGAGGAAGCGTTAGGTGTGGAAAAGAAAGCAAATGGCATGATGGCGGTCATCGCTGCACTGATCTCAAACATTTTGGTGGCGATCAGTAAGTTTGTCGGTTATGCCTTGAGCGGTAGTGCGGCCATGCTGAATGAAAGCATTCATAGTGTCGTGGATTGCAGCAATCAGATCTTTTTATTGATCGGTGATAAACGGGCAACAAAGGGACAAAGTGAGCTGCATCAGTTTGGTGAAGGTCGGGCGAAATATTTTTTCAGCACGATCGTTGCGATGATGCTCTTCTTTGGTGGGGGCGCACTAGGCGTGATGGAAGCAGTGGAAAAGCTGCTGCATCCCGCCCATGAAGTCGGCAATACTTGGTTAGTGATCGCTATCTTGATCTTCGGGATGATCGTTGAAGGAAGTTCGTTGTGGATCGCAATCAAGGAGATCCGCGAGCTAAACGTCGAACGTCAACCAATCTATCGTTTTTTGAAAGAAAGTCGGCATAGTGAGATTTTGATCATTTTCACAGAAGACTTTTGTGCGGTGATCGGTCTGATGATCGCACTGATCGGAACGGTTTTAACAATGATTACCGGGAACGCATTTTTTGATGCCTTCAGCGGCTTATTGATTGGTCTTTTATTGATGGTAGCAGCGATCTTCTTAGCCCGCGAATTTTACAGTCTACTGATTGGGGAAAGTGTTACTAAACGTGATTTAGCGGTGATCAAACAAGCGTTTGAACGTCCCGATGTTGATCGCTTGATCGATGTGAAAACAGTCCATTTAGGGCCAGCAGAAATTTTGATTGCAGCGAAAGTCGATATTGCTGCAAAACAAGAAGAGGTCGGCTATGAGATCATTAATGAGATCGAAGCCGAGATTCGACATCAAATGGCAGATAAAAAAGTCTATATTTATATTGAAACGGATGAGTACGATCCTCACTACATGGAGAAGCGGCGCAAACTTGTGCGACCTTCCCACTGATTTAGCTAGAATAAAGCTGTTTTTTTTGATACAATAGACAAGGATTATCACATAGTGAAGGAGATTTCAAAATTATGATCAATGCAAGTGACTTAAGAGCTGGAATGACGTTTGTTCAAGACGGCAAACTTATCAAAGTATTAGATGCCAGCCACCACAAACCAGGTAAAGGAAATACGGTTATGCGTATGAAATTACGTGACGTTCGGACTGGTTCTACTTACGATACAACCTTCCGTCCAGAAGAAAAATTTGAAAAAGCGCATATCGATACGAAAGCTGTACAATACCTATATACAATGGACGATACCGCATTCTTTATGGATCTGGAAACCTATGAACAATATGAAATTCCAGTTGAAGTGGTTGAAGAAGAAATGAAGTTCATTCTAGAAAACATGGAAGTAAAAATTCAATTCTTCGGCAGCGAAGTAATCGGCGTGCAATTACCTTCAAGTGTAATCTTGAAAGTTGTTGAAACACAGCCATCGATCAAAGGGGCAACTGTGACTGGTTCAGGAAAGCCAGCAACGATGGAAACGGGCTTAGTTGTCAATGTTCCTGACTTTGTTGAAGAAGGCGAAATGCTAGAAATCAATACAGCTGAAGGTACTTATTTAAAACGTGCAAAATAGCAAAAAAACCGCGACTTGTTCGCGGTTTTTTCTTTGCTCTTGTCGTGTTCAGAAGTGGCTCATTGTCCCTTTGCCGATCTTTTTTGTAACGGATAGATACTATAAGGTTTACTGATAAAGTAGGCGACGGAGCAGACGATCACAAAGAAGGGTAGATTTTGAAAGCCAAAGACTTCTCCACCAATAAAGATCGGTGCAAATAAGGTGCTAGTGGCGCTGCCAAAAACACTGGCATAGCCTAGTGCTGCTACCAGTTCGATAGGCAGTCCGAACAGTGGTGCCAACACGACCCCCAAAGAAGAGCCAATCGCAAACAAAGGGGTGACTTCTCCACCCAAAAAACCAATGCTGATAGTTAATACGGTCAACACCAACTTAAGCAGCCAATCATAAGAATAGATCGGTTGCTTCGTGAAACTCGCGCTGATCAAATTTGTTCCTAAGCCTGAATAACGCCCTTGATACAACAAAACAAAAAGCAAGACTAACGCCAATGCGCCAATCCCAATACGCCACAGTGGATTCGGGAAGCGCCGCTTCATGATGCGTTTCATCGTTTCTAAACAGCCCGCAAAGCTGCCGCCAACCATACCAAAAATCAACCCAATCACAAGTAATTTCAGAAAAACAGGTATCGTCAAATCGACGGATTGAGGCAACATAAGACTAAATTTTTCTAAGCCTAACCATTGAGAAGTCGTACTAGCAGTGAAAGCAGCCAGCAAAGCAGGTAAGAGGGCATGATGACTGAATTTACCGATGACAAGCACTTCCAATGCAAAGAACGTCGCAGCGATGGGGGTTTCAAATAAACCAGCAAATCCCGCAGCCATCCCAATCATGATAAGGGTGCTGGCGTACTTTTCTAGTCGCAGCCAATTTCCTAAACGATTGGCGATGGTGGCACCTAACTGAACCGCAACTCCTTCTCTGCCTGCGCTTCCTCCAAATAAATGCGTCAGCCAGGTTCCCACCATTACAAAAGGAATCAAACGCAGCGGAATATCTTTTTCTTCTTCCTGCCCGACTAAAAACACTAAGTTCATTCCTTGAGGACTCCGATCGCCATACTTTTGGAAAAGGTAAGTAAAGCAAATACCGATAATTGGTAAGAAGAGAATCAATGGCAAAAAATGACTTTCACGGAAGGCACTTAAGAACAGCAAAATTTTGCCAAAGAAAGTGTCAACAGCTCCAGCAAGCACCCCAATCACCAGACTGAGCAAACCTAATGCAGTCAGTTCAAAATACGTTGTTTCTTGTTTCTTCATTTCTATCACGATCCTTTAAAAAAGATAGGAATAATGCTCTTGCAACTATGACGAACGAGTGAAAATAAAAAATGACTACTACACACTAAAAAAAAGTGGTAGAAGTCATTAGCAAAATTGCGGTTTCAGTAAGAACTGAGGGAGACATTCATTCCCTATTAGCATCAATATTATCTGATAAAACCCTCGTTTTGTCAATGGATGCTGGTCGTGAAAAGCAATCCAACGAATACTTATCTTTTATACATACTTATGGTAAAATTAATTTCATAAGAATTTACATGTGAATTGAGCGTCGGAAGAGTCAATGGCAAGAAAAGGGATGAAAGGACGATCCTTCTACTGGTTGACCAAGGGAAAAACAGTAGGTAGTGAGGAATCGAAGGGGAAGAAAGAATGATTGCATTTATGACGATCGAAAAATGGCTGCAAAGTGAGCGTTTTTACTATGTGATCCTACCAATTCTCATGGTGGTTGGTCTGATCGCATTATTAGGGTTCCTGATGGTTCTGCTTTATCGAGAAAACCGTAACCCAAAAGTGACGCTATTGCTTGGCGGCATAGTCGTTGCGTGTCTGCTAGGCTTTTTTATTGGAGATCAAGTGTATGGTGAATTCAAAACGTATAATGCGCTGATCACACCGAATATCCGAGACCGCGAAAAAATGTTTTTAGGCTATAAATATTACGAATCTGATACTACAGCAGTTTATCAGCGCATCCAAAGCAATAAAGCGATTGAAACTTTAGGGATCTATCAAGCAGTACCAGTGGAACGGGCGATTGAATTTCTTGGATCTGCTCATAACTCCGTATATTTTAAAATGGGCGCCCAGGTTTACTATGCTCGCTATCAACCGACATTTGTGGAAGAGGAAACAACGGCTAAGCTGCAGGGGGTTCAATACCATTTGACTGATCCTTCCTTTGAAACGATCGGCTTCTATTCCGAAACCAACAACTATTTGACGGCAATTACGATTCCAAAGTCTCAAGAAACCCTCGAATATCAATCCGTCGATTCTGTGATCCCGAAAGAATTTGGGAAAAGTCAAACCCAATGGGCGTTACCAAATAGGAATGAATAACCATAAAAGAAAACTACCTAAGTCACGAAAGAAAGCTCCTTCAAGCAGGAATCTTCCGTGCGCAGGTAGTTTTTTGTATGCTTGGTCAGATAACATTACTCTCGCTATGGCTGCTCAGGTAGTCCTCTTTCTTTTTGCGAGACAATTTTTTGAAGGCGGCTTCTGCTTGAGTGGCTTCACTGCGAGTGGAAAAGCTTTCCGCATGGATCATTTGTAATGGTCTGCGACTAGCAGGACGGGTATATTTTGCTCCGATCCCTTTGTTGTGCTCTAATAAGCGGCGGCTCAAATCAGTGGTATAACCACCGTAGAAGGATTGATCGTTGCAACGCAAGACATAAAAATAATGATTCTCAGCAGCCATAGAGCATCGCCTTCACTTCGGGACTATAGGCACCCGTTTCATCATAGGTAATGAGAGGGGAATCAATTTTAAAGCCATCCGCCTTGCCATCCTTGATTCCTTCAATCAATAAAATATTGGCCTCTTTGCCTACTTTCGGATAGACGAAGCGGACGCGCTTTGGTGCGATTCGATGGGCGCGCATATGGTCCAAAATATCGAGAAAGCGATCCGGGCGATGAACCATCGCAAACCGTCCGTTCATTTTTAACGCTTTGCTAGCGGTTTGGATCACTTCATCTAAAGTTGTGGTGATCTCGTGCCGAGCGATCGCTAAATAGGGATTCGGGTTTTTGATCGCCGTCGGTACATTTTTAAAATAAGGGGGATTGCAGACCAATAGATCAACGGAATCAGGCTTGATTTTTTGAAAGAGGTTCTTCAAGTCCATAGGATAGACCGTCAGCTGGTCTTGCAAGTCGTTTAATTCGATACTGCGCTGCGCCATATCCGCTAAGCGTTCCTGCAATTCGATTTGATAAATATGAGCGGTCGTTTTTTTGCTGATAAATAAACCGACTGCGCCATTCCCTGCACAAAGGTCAACGATTACACCTCTTTTTGGCACTCTAGCGTAATTTGCTAATAAGACAGCATCTAATGAAAAAGAAAAAACTTCGGAACTCTGAATGATCTTGATGTCATCGGCATACAATTGGTCGATGCGTTCGTTCGGTTGCAACATGAAGCATACTCCTGTTCTAAATTCATTTCAATGTATTATACTACGATTAAGAATAATGGGAAACGCTAAAAAATGCTTGTCATTTAAACCGTTTTTTTGCATACTTGAATAGGAGAGAAATAGAAAGGAAAATGAGTATGTTTTTTCGCTTTATGCGCGGTGTGGTTCGCGTAGTATTATTTTTGATCAACGGCAATGCTCGTTATCAAAACAAAGAGGTTTTACCTAAAAATGAAAACTACATTTTAGTGGCTCCTCACCGAACCTGGTGGGATCCATTGTACCTAGCAGTGGCTGCTCGACCAAAGAAATTTAGTTTTATGGCGAAAGAAGAGCTGTTCAAAAACCCGATTTTACGGTTCATTTTGATCCATGCCAATGCTTTTCCAGTTAAACGAGACAAACCGGGACCGAGCGCGGTAAAGACGCCAGTCAAAATTTTGAAGGAAACGGATCTTAGCTTGATCATGTTTCCAAGTGGTACGAGACACGCAACGGCTTTAAAAGGCGGCATGGCGTTGATCGCAAAAATGGCTAAGGTCAAGATCGTTCCCTCTGTTTATCAAGGACCGCTGACGTTAAAAGATCTTTTTAAACGCAAGCGAGTAACCGTCCGCTTTGGGGAGCCCATTGACATCAGTGACATCAAAAAGATGGACAAAGAGGGCTTGGCGGAAGTCGAACGGCGCATCCAGGGTGCATTTGACACACTGGATCAAGCGATTGATCCGTCATTTGTTTATCAAATCGATGAGTCCAAAAGAGAAGATTAATACCTAAGAAAAGCCGCTGATCCTTTTGTGATCAGCGGCTTTTTTCTAAAGAGTTAATCCAATAATTCGAAAGCAAATTTGGTCCACGGTTTTAAATATTCCAACAAAGGCAGCTCGTCATTTGAAATGGCGCCGACTTTGTTTTTCCGTGTGTCTTGGTGAGGGGTCAAAACGATCTGCAATTCGTTTTTGTATTGGCCAAAGGTATCATTGCCGATAACGATGTCCCCATAGGCAAAAGGTTCTTGGTTTGTATGAGGGAGGTTTTCGATGGGACGGTACTTCACCCGTGACTGTGTGGAACGAGCGACTAACGCATTACTGTCACCACGACGAAAATGATTGGTTTCGGCTAATATTCTCCGTTCGATTTCGCTGGCCTCTGCGTCTACGAAAACGCCAAAGGTCAGCTTGTAACGATCGATCGCCGCCAGAGCTTTCAGCTCTGCATCCGACGCATAAGCATTGCCGATAATCACGGTATCGATCAACCCAGAAGCAAAAAGCAGCTTCCCTTGCAGCGCCAATGGTAAATCTCGACAAGATTCTAAGGTCGGTAAGCCATCATTGACTTCCCAAGGGCCGATTTTGACTGATTGACTAGTGATGAAGGCGGCTGTTTTCAACCCATATTTTTTAAAACGTTGGCTGCAGCTGCGGAAAAAAGCATCCGTTAAGCCTGTGCCTCGTTGGGGGTAAAAATTGTGGCAGCCATATAAAAAAGGTTCATTGGCTTGATAAGAAAGGATATTTTCTAAATAGTTCACATCATTACTCATATTCAATTCAATCGCCAAGCCAAATGGATTAAAGGTCAGCTGGGCTTCTTTACTGCCATCAAACCCTTGATCCAAGCGGATACCGTCCGCACCTAATTCTGCAAAGAAGCTAAGATCGTTATAAGAGATCGCCAGATCACTAAAAACAGCAGGCGAAATATCTAATATCGTTTCAAAGCCAAGGTTCTTGGCAAAGCCGATAATCGAAGAGAATTTTTTTCTGACGGTCTCTTTGCCTTCACTGACTTCTAGCATACTCATAAATAAGCGAGAGTAACCAAGGGCAGCAGCTTTTTTTAAATAGTCTTGATCCAGTAAAGGATCGCTATGGTCGGGGTAAATCGAAAGGCCAATTTCTCGTTTCAATGGTTTTCCTTCTTTCTAAAAAACCGCACGAAGCACCTCTTGGCATTGGAAAAAGCTGGTGAGGAAGGCTTCTTCTGTTTGTCTTGGTGGGTGCTTCGTACGACCTTTATTTACACATTATTGTACGACTGGTTGATTTTCTTTTTCCAATTCGTTTTTGTCATAGATTTTTACGAATGGGTAATAGATCAGGATCGATAAAAGAATCAAAAGAACATTCAGCACGATCGCACGCCAATCGCCGCCAGTCGCTAAGAAAGCGCCAATTGGTCCAGGCAATGTCCAAGGGGCATTGACCGTAACTGCATTGACTAAACCAGCTGAGGTAGCGACCCACGCAATGACGCCATTGATCAGTGGTGCAATGATGAAAGGTGGGATCAAGATTGGGTTCAAAACGATCGGTGTACCGAAAATCAGTGGTTCGTTGATGTTGAAAATAGCTGGAATCAAGGCTGTTTTTCCTAGTTTTGAACCGAATTCCGATTTGGTGCGAAACGCTAACAAGATAGCCAAACCAATCGTTGAACCAGCCCCACCGATCCAGATGAACCATTGATAAAATGGTTCGGCTGCGATATTGGGAATCATATCTCCTGAAGCAAGCGCAGTCGTATTTCCTTCCAATAACTGCAACCATAATGGACGAGCCAGTGAACCAACGATAGAAGCACCATGGATCCCGAATGACCAGAAGAAGGTCGTCAAGAAGGTGATCAAAAGCACACTTGGCAAGGTGTCTGCGGCACTGACTAAAGGATCAACGACTTTTGCCACGATCGTGTGCCAGTCAAAGCCGATATAGTAAGTGATCGCACCCATTCCTAAAATAATGACTAAGGTAGGGGTCAAGGCTTCGAAAGAACGAGCGACTGCAGGGGGGACTTGTTCTGGCATCGTGATTTTAAATTTCGATTTGTCCGTTAACCGATAGATTTCAACGGCAAGAATCGAGGTGATGATCGCCACGAACATACCAGCACTCCCTAAATTGGCCATTGGCAAGACAAAGCCGACCGTTCCAGCAGCATCCAAGGCTTCTGCTGGGATATTGACAGGGGTGAAGGTCAGTAAGAAGGCGGTCGTAGCTAGGATCCCGCCAGAAAGACCATCAAGCTTATAAGAGCGAGAAAGACTGTATCCGATCCCGAATGCCGCATACAAGCTCATAATGTACATCGTCATTCGATAAGGCAATAAGATCGTTGTGGCATTGCTAGACAAGAATTGATAGATGCCCCAACTTTGAGGCAGCGGTGGAAAGGCTAAAATCATAAAGAACGAACTGACGATGATCAATGGCAAGGTTGAAACGATCCCGTCACGAACCGCCCGCAAGTGACGCTGGCTGCCAAGTTTTTCCATCGGTCCTGCCAAATGGCGCTCGATGAATTGAGTGAATTTATCTAACATGGTTTATCCTCCTAAGGTGTTTTACATTTTTGCTTCCCATGGATTCGGAATGATTTTCCCTAAAATCACGCCTTGGGCTGCCCCGGTTGCTGCTGGGGCATTATTGACACGGCTGTGAAGGGTTTCATTTCCTAAGATGGCAAAAGCCACCGCTTCTTTGGCATCGTTGGAACCGCCAATGTCATCTTGTGTTCCAACGGCTACTGATTCTGGTAAATAGCCTTGGATCAGTTCAATCAGCAGAGGATTGTGGGCACCGCCGCCCGAGAGAATCACCTCCAGATCGTTTGTTCCCAACTGAGGAAAAATGAACCGTTGGTAACTGTCAGCGATGGAAAAAGCGGTGAAATCGGTTAAAGTCCTCACCAAGTCTTCAGGTGCTGCTTCGGGATACTTGGTCAATAACTGCTGCACGAAATGTTTTCCAAAAAGCTCACGCCCGGTGCTTTTCGGCGGTTGCTGGGACAAATAAAAATGAGTTCTTAATTCCTTTTGCAAGGTGGGTATAATTGCTCCCGCACGGGCTGTTTCACCAAACGCATCATAAGGCTGGCCGAATAACTGAACCATTAATTCATCGATGACCATGTTTCCTGGACCTGTATCAAAGGCATACAGCTCGTTTAAGCTGCCACTTTTTGGTAGTACAGTAACATTGCCGATGCCGCCAATATTTTGCAGCAAACGATTTTTGCTGTCTGATTGATAGAGCAGATAATCTGTATAAGGAACAAGAGGGGCGCCTTGACCGCCAGCAGCCATATCCATCACTCGAAAATCGGCGACGACTTTCGTTTGTAAGCCATAAGCAATAATCGAAGGTTCGCCAATTTGCAAGGTGCTGTTTTTCGCTGGATCAGAATCGGGGGAGTGCCAGATCGTTTGTCCGTGGCTGGCAATAAAGTCAATGCTTTTTTCTTCAATACCAGCCTTTTGGCAGAGGATTTGACACGCTTTCAAAAATTGATACCCTAGTTCAGTATTTAATTGGCAGATGAGGGGAACATTTGATTCCACCGGATCACAAGCGGTTTTTATTTGTTCCTTCAATTCTTCACCAATGGGTAGTGTGATCATTTCCAACAGCTGTACAGCAGTTTCGGTGCCGTAGCCATTGATTTTTACTAAAGCAGCGTCGATCCCATCCAAACTGGTTCCTGACATTAGTCCTATTGCAAGCATAGCGTTTCTCCTTTCTTTTAGAATAGTGATGAAAGCGATTGTTGAATTCGATTTCACACTCATTGTAAATGAAGTGTAATTATATTTCAAGATATAAATTTATAATTGAAAAAACATTTCAACATAATGATGTCAGGTGTTCGCTCTTTTTATCAAAAATGGGTGGTAAGTGAAATTTCGCTGGCAGAGAGATGTCTAACGATCAGGGAAAGTGGTATAATGGTTGGAAGGATATTTTTTAAGAAGGTGAAGAAATGCGCTTTATACATACAGCTGATTGGCACATCGGAAAAAAACTACATGGCTATGATCTGCTGGAGGACCAGCGAGCAATTATCGATCAAATCATTGCGATCGCTTTAGAAGAAAAAGCCGCTGCCATCGTCATTGCAGGTGATCTGTATGATCGTTCCGTTCCCGCTGTCGATGCGGTCAAATTATTGAATGAAAAAATCGCAGAAATCAATCTAACGAATGAACTGCCTTTATTGGCTATCTCAGGAAACCATGATAGCCCAACGCGGCTAGAAACTGGTAGTCAGTGGTTTCAGCAAACACGTTTTTATCTGTCCACCAGCATCGAACAAAGTTTACAACCGGTCGAGTTTGACGATACACAATTCTTTTTGCTGCCTTATTTTGAACCGATCGAGGCGCGCTTATTTTTTGACGAACCGTTAACGAAAATTTCAGATAGTGTCCAAAGAGTGATCGAGGAGATGACCAAGTACTTTGATTCGTCAAAAAAACAAGTGTTAGTGACCCATTTTTTTGTGGCGGGCGCTAGCCAAACGGATTCTGAAACGAAAATTCAAGTTGGCGGATTGGACAGCGTGCCGACCACAGCTTTTGCACCTTTTGATCGAGTCGTTTTGGGGCATTTACATGCCAATTCCGCCCTGAAACATCCGAAAATCGGGTACAGTGGCTCTCCGCTGAAATTTTCCCTTTCTGAACGGACGAACCAAAAAGGGGTCTATCTTGTTGATACTGTAAAAGACACAAATGAATTTATTCCCCTGACACCAAAAAGGGATATCCAGCAACTGACAGCCTCCTTTGAGGAGTTGATCGATCCGGTTTTTTACCGTGAGCTGGATCGTGAGGCGTTTTGGCATTTTCTGCTGACGGATCGTGCTGTGATTCCAAATATGATGAATCAGTTGCGAAAGATCTATCCATTTATTTTGTCTGTCGAACGGTTGAATGGTCGAGAACAGACGAAAAAAAGACAGATAACGACACGAGAAACCGACCCGCAGGCCTTGATCAGTCATTTTTTTCAAGAGATGACGGGAGATTCCTTGCTCGATGCACAAACCAAGTGGATCGAACAAGGATTAAATGAAGCATTTGTCGTGGAAAAGAGGGAATAGTCATGCAACCGAAGTCTTTACAAATGAAAAATTTTGGTCCATTCATTGATGAAAAATTGGATTTTAGTCAGCTGCAAGCTGGCGGTTTGTTTTTGATCAGCGGCAAAACGGGTGCAGGAAAAACGACGATTTTCGATGGCATGACGTTTGCCTTGTTCGGTGAAACATCGGGGAATCTGCGCTCAGGCAAAGAAATGCGCTCGATGTTTGCTTCACCAACCGAAGAGACCAGCGTCACCTTTACTTTTGAACATCAGCGTTTTACCTACCAGATCCAACGGAAACCGGAACAGACCTTAGCAAAAAAACGTGGTGACGGGGTCACCAACCAAACGGCAAAAGTCCAGCTAACGATTTTTGACGCCGAAGGCAAAGAGAAAAAGCAGATCAGTAAACGCACAGAAGTTGATGCATTTATCAAGGATCTGCTGCAGCTGGATGCCAAACAGTTTTTTCAAATCATGATGTTGCCGCAAGGAGAATTTCGTAATTTTTTGATTGCCAGCAGCAATGAGAAAGAACGCGTTTTACGGAATTTATTTGGCACGGAAATGTATCAACAATTTAATGAATGGTTGAAAGAGCAAGTCAAAGCACAAAGTAAAAAGCTTGAGCATCAGCAGCTGCTCGCCTCGCAAATCATGGAGCGCTTTGAATGGGAAGAAGCGCAGGAGGTTTTAACGGTTGCGGAAGGTCTGACTTTGTGGGCGCAGGATTTAGAAAAACAGCAGGCGCAGCTTCAGCAGTTATTACACAAAAAAGACCAAGCGATCCAAGAAATGAAAGCTGCGCAAGACGCTTTTTACCGTGCAAAAGAAATTGAAAATGCACGGATCGAATGGCAAGGTCTACAAGAAAAAGCCCGAGAGCTGCATGCTAAAAAAAACGAGATCGCTCAGAAAAAAGCACAGTTGAACCAGTTGGTGTGGGCGCTTGAACATCAAGAAATTATGCAGCAAAAAGAAGAACGAGTGAAAGAAGCACAGCAAGCTACTCAGCAAATCAACGAAACAAAGCAGCAGCTGCAAGAAATTCAGCAGCAACAAGTAAGATGGCAAGACCAACGAGCGTTGATTGACGGCATCAAGAAAAAACAGGAAGCTGCTAGTCAAAAAGTTCAACGAATCCAGCAGCAGATCCCGCTAGCACAGCGCACACAAGCGCAGCAAGAAGAAGTGGTGCAACTTGAAAAAGCCGCACAACAACAGACCACCGAATTAACGAAGATAAACCAAGCGCAAGCAAGTGCCAAAGCGCAAGCGCAGCATCTGGCAGAAGAAATCGAAGCATTGCGAGGGTTTCAAGCAGAAGCGGTGAAATTAGTAGAAACGCAGGCTCTGGTAGAAAAATGGCAGCAAGCAAAAGCGCAGTTTCGTGAAGCCGAGCAAAAAGCAGGGGAACAGCAACAAATTCATTCGGAGTTGGTTCTTGAACAACAGCAATTAGCAGCATCCTTGCTGGAGCTGCAAAAAACGTTAAAACAAGAAACCAGTCAAAATGCTCGAATGCAAATTGCTCGGCTTCGTCTTTTGCTGGAAGAAAATGAACCCTGTCCGGTTTGCGGATCATTGGATCATTCGAATACACAAGAGCACACGACCTATCGCATCGAAGACATCATTGCCAGTGAACAAAGACTTGAGCAAACACAAGAAAAATTGACGAAGATCCAGCAGCAAGTATCGGCAAATCAAACGCTGCAGGAGCAAGCCACATTGCGAATCAGCGAATGGCAAGCCACCAGTGCTGCTGCGCAGAAGCAAGTGGCATTCGCTTGGACTACAGTTCAACAGGCATTTGCTGCCTTGAAGCCGTTAGAACACCAAGAGGCGATTACCGAGGAAACGACGGTAGCGGAATTAAAGAAACGGCAATCTTTCAATCAACAAAAAGCCGCATCTTATGAAGACGCACAGAAGAAACATCAGGCAGTAAATGAGAAATTAGCAACGTTAAATGAGTCCTATCAGCAAGTCAGTGAGCAAGCGAAAAAAGCCCAAGAAGCGCGCCAGCTTGCGGAGGGGAAATTGGCTTCTTTACAGGAACAACTTGCAGGCGCAACGTATGAACAATTACAAGCCGATTTAGCAAAAACCAATGGTTTACTGATGGAATATACGCAACAAATTGAGGCTGATGCCCGACAAGAAGCGCAGATAAACGAACAGCAAGCGATTCTTTCAGAGAAACTGAAAAATCTGCAGCAATTTTTTGAAGAAAAGCAAGCGGCTAAGACAAAAGCAGAACAACGACTGACGCAGCGACTCCAAGAAGCTGGTATGACGGAAGAAACGATGCGGGAATTGATTGCCCAAGCCGCTCAAACAACCGTTCTCTCAGAAGAAATCAAAACCTATGAGCAAGAAATGGTGTTTGTTCAGCAACGGCTAGCATTGTTAGATGCACAGTTAAAAGAGCAAGCTGCGATAGATTTAAACCAATTGGAAGCTGACTACCTTCAGTTGCAGACCGTGATGGAGGAACTACAGCAAGAAACAGTTCGCAAACAGGAGAAAGTCAACGGCAATCAACGGTTGTTTGACGAGCTGCAGGTCATTTATCAGCAAAATGTCGAAGAACTGGCCCAATTAGGCCAACTTCAGCAGTTGGCAGAAACCATCAACGGCGAAAACGTCAAAAAAACCAGCTTGGAACGGTATGTACTGCAGCAATTTCTGACAGAGATCTTAGAAGTCGCCAATGAACGCTTGGCTCGGTTGACTCGTGGCCGCTATCAATTTGAATTAGCGGATAAAGTCGGGAGCTATCGAAGCTCAACAGGCTTAGAAATTGACATATATGACGATAATGCGGGACAAGTCAGAAGAGCTCATACACTTTCAGGCGGCGAAAGCTTTATTGCTGCCTTAGCGTTGGCAATCTCTTTGGCGGATGTGATCCAGCAACGAGCTGGTGGGATCGAGATCGAAGCCCTCTTTATTGATGAGGGCTTTGGATCGCTTGATGAAGAATCATTGGAAATGGCGATGGAAGCATTAGAAATGATCGAAAATGAAGGGCGCATGATTGGGATCATCAGTCATGTTCGAGAACTGCGGGCAAGAATCCTGCAGCAAGTTTTCGTAGAAACTAACGGCAGCGGGCAAAGCCGGATCCGAATAAAAGAATAAGGAGAGGAGGGCTCTTATGAAGTGGAGTATTCCAGAAAAAGTAATTGAGCGTGGCAGAACGTATGTCAACGAAGATCGCGTCTTATCTGTCACACCAGACAAAGAAAAAAATGTGTGGCACGCAGAAGTATTGGGGACAGAATTGTACTTAGTGACCTTAGATGCTACAGCCAAAGAGGTAGATTATTGCCAATGTCCGTACTGGGAAGAGCATCATTATTGCAAACACACGGTGGCAGTCGAACTTTATCTACGCAAACAAGGGAAAACACGAAAAATCAATGAGCAAACCCCCATCAAAAAAGCCTTTTCTGCTTCAGAGATGTTTTCCAACGGCTTTGCCCGCTTAGGGAGCGAAAAAGAAACGAGCCAACCCTTACAGGTTGAATTTCGGATAGATACCATCGCCACCAATCCTTACCATCAAGAAATGGATATCTTAGGGATTTCCCTCAAAGTCGGCCATCGTGGCACCGCACGGACCTATGTCGTTAAAAACATTTATAAATTTTTGCAGATGTACCAAGAAAACAAGCAGTACGCAGCGAATAAGCAGCAGACCTTCTTTCTATCTGCGGATGCCTTTGATGAGAAAAATCGAGCCTTGTTGAATCGATTGGCAGGAATCGCGCAAACGCAACAGTTAATCGGGCAAGCAGGCATTCAGATCAGTGGTAAACTTGACAAAAAGTATTTGCTGCTACCAGTTGAGTTCGGCAAAGAATTGTTGTTACAGTTAAACGAAGTCTATACGCAAATAACCATTGGTGAAACAAAAGTCAATGAAGCCGATTTTCAAATCGGTGAACCTTTGTCGTTTTCAGTCACAAAACAGGAGGATCATTTTCCGCTGGAATTCGTGAAAGATTTTGACCATTTACTTAGCTATTATAATTGGGGTCTGCTGGATGGAACCTTTTATGAACTGACTGTCGAACAAAAGGAAATCTATGTCACGATGCAACAGTTGTTTAAACGATTTGAACAGCCAGTCATCGACTATCCGAAAGAAGAACTAGCGAATCTTTTTATGAAAGTATTGCCTTATTTGCGAAAAATCGGGCGTGTCCAAGTAGCACCTGAAGTTCAAAATGAAATCGAAGAGTCTGAATTGAAAGCTGTCTTTTCGTTACGGAAAATCAAAGGACAAGTCGATTTACAAGTAGACTTCACTTATGGAGAAGTCGTTTTTTCAAGTGATGAAAAACATCACTATATGCCAGAAAATCATCCCGAGATTTTACGTGATTTTCAACAAGAAGCACGAATTGAAGCGATTGTTGAAACCTTTGGCTATCAAGCGAGCACTAAAAATTGGCAAAAAAGCTTACCTGCGGGGGAACAACTTTATACCTTTTTTACAAGGGAGATCCCTGTTTTAAGGCAATTAGGTGAAGTCCGTATCGGCAAGAAGCTGCGGGAACTTTACCTTGACGCCCAACACCATCGACCAGAAATCGTTATCGAAGAAAATGGTTCTTGGTTGGATATCAAGTTTGATGTCAGCGGCATTCAAGAGTCAGAGATCAATGAGGTCTTGCGCAGCCTGTTACAGTCTGCACAATTTTATACCACTGAAAATGGGCAAGTCCTTTCATTGGAATCGGAAGAGTTTCAAGAAGCAAGTGCTGCCCTGAAAAAATTGCGTCTTTCACTAGAAGCGAAGGATGGGGCGATCCAAGTTCCTTTGAATCAAGGGCTGCTCCTGCAAGAGCAGTTTGCTGATCAAGCCAGCTTTAGTGCCGGTTTTCAGCAAATGACGGAAGACTTGATCCATCCAGAAAACTTTGAGGCGCAGCTGCCAGAAAACTTGCATGCTGAGTTGCGACAATACCAAGAAGTTGGCTTCCGTTGGTTAAAAATGTTGAGCCACTATCAATTTGGCGGTATCCTTGCTGACGAAATGGGGTTAGGGAAGACCGTTCAGACGATCAGCTACTTACTTTCAGAAAAACAAGAGAAACAAAAATTGAATGCATTGATCGTGGCACCGGCGAGTCTAACATTCAACTGGCAACAAGAAATCAAACGGTTTGCGCCAACGATTTCCGCGTCTGTCATCAGCGGAACGAAAGAAGAGCGCGAAGGGCAGATGGCGCAGCCAGCGGACGTCCGCATCACTTCTTATGCAAGCTTGCGGCAAGACATTGATGCTTATCAAGCACTAGATCTGACTTGTTTGATTTTAGATGAAGCGCAAATGGTCAAAAACAGTGCGACCAAAACGGCACAGGCCTTGCGCTCCTTGGAAGTTCCACAGCGGTTCGCCCTCAGCGGCACACCGATCGAGAATAACTTAGAAGAATTGTGGTCCTTGTTCCAAATGATCATGCCAGGCTTTTTCCCGAACAAGCAGAAATTTAAAGAGCTGTCTACGCAAGAAATTGCGAAAATGATCAAACCCTTTATTTTGCGAAGAGACAAAAAATCCGTGCTGCATGATTTGCCGCAAAAATTGGAAACAAATTATTACAGTGTTTTAACAGAAGAACAAAAGAAAATCTATTTGGCGTACTTGCGGCAAATGCGGGAAGAAATCGCGCAAATGGATTCTACGTCTTTTCGTAAAAATCGAATCAGTATCTTAGCTGGTTTGACTCGACTGCGGCAAATCTGTTGTGACCCACGATTATTCGTGGAGGATTATGAAGGGTCTTCTGGGAAACTTGAACAGGTCAAAGATTTACTCTTAGCAGCCAAAGAAAATGGGCGTCGTGTGCTGTTATTTTCTCAGTTTACTAGCATGCTTTCGATCATTGAAGAAGAGCTAGCACAAGAAGGGTTTGAGTCCTTTTACTTGCGAGGCAGCACACCGCCGCAAGATCGTTTGACGATGGTCGATGCCTTCAATAGTGGAGAAAAGGACGTCTTCTTGATCTCGTTAAAAGCAGGAGGAACAGGACTGAATCTGACCGGCGCAGACACCGTGATCTTATACGATTTGTGGTGGAACCCGGCGGTAGAAGAACAAGCCGCTGGACGAGCCCATCGGATCGGTCAAAAAAATGTTGTCGAAGTCTGGCGAATGATTGCTGAAGGAACCATTGAAGAACGAATGGATGCGTTGCAACAAGAAAAACGTGAGCTTTTCCAAAAAGTGATCCAAGGCAATGAAACACAGCTTCAACAAATGACAGAAGAAGATATTCGCTTGATATTGAGTATCGGCGAAGAAAGTTAGCCAATCAAAAAGATGGACCTGCCGCAGGAGCAAAGGTCCATCTTTTTTTAGTTATACATGTATGCAGGCACTTGCATCAGTGTGTCAATACTGTCTTGCAGCTGTGAAAAAGCAGTGATCGATGCATCTGGTAAGTCTTCCAATCCACTAGGCGCTTGACGGAGACGATGATTGAACCACAAAGCTTGCCAACCGGCTTTCTTACAGCCAACCACGTCATTATCAAAATTATCACCAACGTACAGTGTGGTTTCCGGATCAAGAGCAAAGGCGGTTTCTGCCAATTGGAAAATTTCTAGTTGCGGCTTTTGATAACCAGTTGCTTGTGAAATGATCATATGCTCTGGTTTGATCCATCGAGTCAGTTGCAACTGATCCAATTTTTTTTGCTGGTGGTCAGTGGGACCATTGGTAATAATTCCTAGTTTGACTGGCAATGTGGACAAATAGTTCAAAGTTGACTCAACTTCAGGATGCAGTGTGATGGCATCTAGTTCTTGTTCATAACACAGCTGAAACATACAGCTTTCTTCCATTGTAATAGGTAAGTACCCTAAATCCGTTAATGAATGGGTCAGTCGAAAATAACGAAAATGATCTAGCGTCCATTCATTTGCCAATACCCGTCCAAACTGCTCATCACTGTGCACCCGAAACCGTAAGTAAAGAGCAGTTAAATCTTTGTGGGCTATTTGTGGGAAACATGAGGTTACGGCATTGCGAAATGGTTGTTGCTGGTCATATAAGGTATCATCGACATCAAAAAGAATACTAGTGATCAAAAAAGACACGCCTTTCAGAGTTAGTGAAAATTTTCAGTTTGTTTTCGAATCAATCATAAGCCATTATTCCTGTAAAAAAAAGAGGGAAATCCCTGTAAAATAAAGGTTTTATTTACTGTTTTTAGAAATCCGCGTCTTTATAGGTTTTCAAAATTATAGTGAATTTTACCCATTTTCACATGTTTCTCATTTTGCATTTCTACTGAGAGTTGCTTATAATGAAAGCTATTGAGGAGGGGGAAATGTGTTAAAAAGGTTTTTTCGTTATTATCGACCGTATCGGTCACTATTTATACTTGACTTTACTTGTGCGGTATTTGCTGGTTTATTGGAACTAGCCTTTCCAGTTGCCGTCAACCAAGTAATCGATAAGATCATGCCCCAGAACAACTTTCGCCTAATACTGTTGGCATGCTTAGGCTTGTTCTTGTTTTATGTGATCAATACTGTGTTGCAATATATCGTGGTTTTTTATGGTCATAAACTTGGGGTCAATATTGAAACTGATATGCGTCAAGAGTTATTTCGACATCTGCAAACGCAATCTTTTGAATATTATGATAATCAAAAGACTGGCAAGCTGATCAGTCGTTTGACTACGGATCTCTTTGAGATTTCTGAAGTCGCTCACCATGGGCCAGAAGATGTTTTTATTACCATCATGACTTTGGTCGGTTCATTCCTATTGATGTTAAATATGCATGTTCAATTAGCTGTGGCAACATTTGCGTTGATTCCCTTGATCACGATCGCCTTGGTTTTTTTCAATAAGAAAATGACCAAAGTCAACACACAGATCTATGATAATCTCGGTGAGTTCAACGCCGGAGTGGAAGCATCTGTCAGTGGCATTCGAGTGACACAATCATTTGCCAATGAAACGTTTGAACATAAACGCTTTGACGGGTTAAGTGAGATTTATCGGCAGTCTAAGATCCTTTTTTATAAGGTAATGGCAATCAGTTCAGCGTACAATTATTTCTTGATTCGGTTGATCAACTTGTTTGCTCTGATCTTTGGTGCCTACTACGTGATTCGTGGTGAACTGACGAACGGTCAGTTCGTAGGGTTTATTTTATTGTCAAATGTCTTTGTTAGACCAATTGAGAAGGTTAATACGATGATCGAAAGCTATCCGAAAGGCATCGCTGGCTTCAAACGCTTGACCGAAGAGTTGGATAAAGAACCGACGATCAAAGACAAGCCAGGGGCACGGGCAGTAACTTCCTTAAAGGGAGAAATCGTCTACCATGATGTTTCTTTTTCCTATGCGGATGCGACGAAAGTCTTGAATCACATCGACTTGTCGATCAAAGCGGGTGAGACGATCGCCTTCGTTGGACAAAGTGGTTCAGGGAAAACAACGTTATGCAACTTGTTGCCGCGGTTTTATGAAGTCACGGAAGGCGCCATTACGATTGATGGCATCAATATTCAGGAGATGACCTTGGCATCTTTACGTCAGCAGATTGGTACGGTGCAGCAAGATGTTTTTCTTTTCCCAGGAACGATTCGAGAAAATATTGCTTATGGCAAACTTGATGCAACAGAAGAGGAGATTTTAAAGGCAGTCAAATTGGCACACTTAGAAAAAGTCATTGATCAAATGACGGATGGCTTGGATACGGTCATCGGTGAACGAGGCGTCAAATTATCGGGTGGCCAAAAGCAGCGGGTAGCGATTGCTCGGATGTTCTTGAAAAACCCGCCGATTTTGATTCTAGATGAAGCAACTTCAGCGTTAGATACCGAAACGGAACAAGTGATCCAAGAATCATTGAATTCTTTGGCAGATGGGCGTACAACCTTGATCATTGCCCATCGCCTCGCAACGATCAAACATGCGACACGAATCATTGTCGTTAGTGAGAAGGGGATCTTAGAAGAAGGAACCCATGAAGAGTTGATGGCGAGAAAAGGGCATTATCGTGCATTGCATGATGCTCAATTTGCTCGTGACCGAGAACCAACACTCGCTTAGAAGAAAGACATGGCAAACGATCAGTTCAAGAATAGTACAGTCTATTATGCTTTGTCAGTGACCAAGCAACAAATTGGCTGGCTTCTTGGATTGATCGTTTTTTACTGAGTTTTTTGTGAGAAACCCTTTTCATTTATAAGCAGATGTTCATTTCTGCTGCTGTTTTATAGCAGATTATGACAGAAATGCTTCTATGGTTTTCTGATTAAAAAGGAATGTGATACAATAAAACCAAGAAGAAAGAGAGTGGTTGCGATTACTAGCACAAAAAAATAACATTCATTTTCATTGTAGCGCGATCGTTTCTCGGCAAAGGAAGGATCGTGAAAAAGTTCTTTTGAAAACGATTGAGCGACTGCCTTGGTTTTTCTCTCAGTTTTTGATTACATCTGTAATTGTCGTAGTAAAATTAAAAAACGTTGCCTTCTGTTAAAAGAATATTTTAATATTCTGACACCTTTTTGATACACCTTTGACACACTGTTGTATAAAAGGAGTAATATTAAAAAAAAATTTGAGTTTTCTCATTTAAAAATAAACTTTTTGAAGGAAACCTTTTGCCTTAAAGGTTTCGCTTTTAATATAACTTTCGAGTTTTATTAAAAAATATGAGATTTAGACTAGATTTTTTTTAGTTAAACCTGTATAATTGAAATCAAGCGAGGGAACAGGACTTGCTTGATTGAAAATTAAAAAGGAGAGATGCACGTTGTTGACACTATACACTTCCCCAAGTTGCACATCTTGTCGCAAAGCTCGTGCGTGGTTACAAGAGCACGAAATCCCTTTTGTTGAAAGAAATATTTTTTCAGAACCGTTAAATATTTCTGAGCTTAAGGCAATTCTACAGATGACAGAAGATGGCACAGAAGAAATTATTTCCACCAGATCCAAAGTATTCCAAAAGTTGAATATGGATCTAGATGACCTGCCCCTAAAAGATTTATTGACACTTGTTCAAGAAAACCCAGGATTATTGCGTCGTCCGATCATGATTGATGAAAAACGATTGCAAGTTGGGTTCAACGAAGATGAAATTCGTCGGTTCTTACCTAGGGATGTTCGCCAACTGGAACTAAGACAAGCGCAATTAATGGCAGGATTATAAATTTGACTTCATCGACTCGCTTTCTCTTTGAAAGTGAGTCTTTTTTTGAGTTTTTATGTTTTTCTTAAGAGGATATTCGTTTTCTCTTTACTTTTTATCAGGTTTCGATACAATGAACCTATAGTGAGTAGCAAAAGTGAGGTGTAGCTAATATGGAAATGGAACATATCAATGAGAACACCATTCGTGTATTGATCAAAAGTGAAGACTTAGCTGCGAGAGGCATCACTTTTCTTGACCTTCTAGGAAATCACAATGAAATTGAAAACTTCTTTTACAGTATTCTTGAAGAAGTTGATATTGACGAAGAATTTAAGGGCAGTGAAGCTGTAACTTTCCAAGTCTTGCCTAAAGGCGATGGGTTAGAATTGTTTATTAGCAAAAATCTTCCACCAGAAGGAATGGAAAATTTTGATGAGATGAACGATGAAGCGAATGAAGACATTACCGACATGTTGAAAAAGCATGTGGCGGCTCAATTACAAGAGTCGGAGCAAGCAGAAGACATCGGCAATCGTTTTGTATTCGAGTTGTTGCGATTCGAAGATATGATTCAATTGGCATCCGAAGTATATTTGGATTCCGTTGCAACCAATCTTTACCAAATGGGTAACCATTATTATATTGAAATTCGATTCATGGATGCAGAGGTTACTGATATTGAAGTGGAAAATGCACTTTCTTATTTGATGGAATTTGCCCAACGGACATCAGTGACGCCAGAGGTTTTATCTGAATATGGTCAGTTGATCATGGAAAACGATGCACTTGAATTGACTCGTTTCTACTTCAAGAATGATTGATGAATGAAATTCATTTCCAGCCAAGAACATGTTGCTAATGTTCTTGGCTTTTTCAATTGTGTTTGATGAAAATGGCGTATCTTTTATTGAGGTGAGTTAGATGCTGAAAGCATTGAACCAAAGAAAAGAAGTCATTGCAGCGAAAGGGAGAAAGAAAGCATCAGGTCCTTTTTATTGCCCAGGGTGTCACCAAGAAGTGACTTTGCGGCAAGGAACCAAACGACAGCCCCACTTTGCCCATCAAGCAACTGCTGATTGTCAGACTTACAGCGAAGGGGAGACGAAGGAACACTTGGAAGCCAAACAACTATTGTTTGAATGGTTTCAAGATACAGGGATTGAGATCGAAGCCTTTTTGCCTAAACTCCAACAGCGTCCTGACCTTTGTTATAAGAATATCGCCATTGAAGTACAGTGTTCTTCCCTCAAGTTTTCACGTTTTCTTGAAAGAACCAGCACGTATTTAGCAAACGGCTATCGACCATGGTGGATCTTAGGGGAGAAATTGCATCCGAAACGCCAATGGTCACTTTTGGCAAAAGCCTGCTGTAGTTATCAGGCAACTGGTTTTTGTTTGTGGCTGATTGATACGCAAAATCAATCCTTAATGAAGTTAGAACAAATCAACTGGCACTATCAAGAAGGAGTCAGCAGTCAACAAAGCGATGCTCGAAAAGGGGCGCCTTACCATAAAGAAACACTTCGCCCTTTGTGCAAAGGACAAAGATCAAACCATCACCGTCCTCCTGAGTGGCTTGCTGCAGACTATCAGGTGTGGTTGATACAAAAACTGCGAAAGAACCTGCCAAAAATCCGTGTGATCCAAGAAATATTGTATCCGTTAAAAGGCAATGTCTCCCAGCTGCCTATGTGGTGCTATTGTGCAAGTAGCTTTGGCATTTTATTTGAGCATCGAATATTGGTTTTTCGCTTTCTTTATTTAAGTGACTGTCCACTTCGTTTTGATCAATGGGTGGCACGACTGCGGCAGCTGGATTGGCAATGGCAATTCCCGTTACTGGATCAACGGGAAATTTTGCGCGGACTCTTTCAAGAATGCCAATATTTAGAAAATTCGGTTTCTTTTTAAGCCAATGATTTGGTTTCACTGAAAAGTATGATAAGATATTTTTAACCAATGAACAAGGAGTGAAGGGAATGTCAGAAACAAAACAATTACCAGCACGTGAATCGATTCCAGTCGAAAAAACGTGGGACTTAACGAAAATCTATGCCGATGATGCGGCTTTTGACATAGAATTTCAAGAGATCCAAGCACAAGTCAAAGAAGCAAGTCGTTACCAAGGCACTTTAGCCGATGGGCCGCAAGCCTTCTTATCCGCATTAGAATTTGTTTTAGCGCTTTCTCGTCGTTTAGAGAAACTCTATGTATACAGTCATTTGAAAAACGATCAAGATACTGCCAATACGACGTATCAAGGCTTGTATGCAAAAGCAAGTAACTTAGTTGCGCAAGTAAGTGAAGCCGTTGCTTGGTTTGATCCTGAGCTATTGACAATGTCTGATGAAACGATTTGGGACTATTTCGATCAAGAGCCGAAACTAGCTGTTTATCGTCATATGATCGAAAAAACCATCAACGAACGTCCACATGTCTTGCCAGCGGAGCAAGAAGCGTTATTAGCTGGTGCTGGCGAAATTTTTGGGGCACCTGGCAACATTTTTTCTGTTTTAAACAATGCTGATTTGGATTTTCCAGTAGTTGAAGATGAAAACGGGGAAAAAGTGCAGTTATCTCATGGTGTATACGGTGAGTTGATGGAAAGCACGGATCGGTCTGTCCGTGAAGCAGCCTTTAAAGGTCTTTATGGTGTCTATGAGCAATTCCGCAATACCTTTGCCCAAACATTAAGCACCAATATCAAAGCCCATAACTTTAAAGCAAAAGCCCGCAAATTTGATTCGGCACGGCAAGCCGCTTTGAGTGCCAACCACATTCCTGAAAGTGTCTACGATACATTAGTGGATGTCGTCAATCAGCACCTGCCATTGTTGCATCGTTATATGGCATTAAGAAAACGCCTGTTGGCTGTCGATACGTTGCATATGTATGATGTTTATACGCCGATTTTAGGGGAAGCACCCATTCGATATACCTATGAAGAAGCGGTCGAAAAAGCGAAAGAAGCGTTAAAACCATTAGGTGAAGAATACCTTGCGGTGGTTGAAGAAGCCTTCAGCAATCGGTGGATCGATGTCGTTGAAAACAAAGGCAAACGCAGTGGCGCGTATTCTTCTGGTGCCTATGATACGCTGCCATATATCCTGATGAACTGGAATGATCGATTGGATCAACTCTTTACTCTTGTTCATGAAATGGGACACAGTGTGCATAGTTACTTTACACGTAATAACCAGCCTTATGCCTATGGCGATTATTCGATTTTCTTAGCAGAAATCGCTTCAACCACCAATGAAAATATTTTGACAGAGTATATGCTGCAGACTGAAACAGATCCACGGGTCAAAGCTTATGTCTTGAATCATTTTCTTGATGGCTTCAAAGGAACGATTTTCCGTCAAACGCAATTTGCCGAGTTTGAACACTTCATGCACGTGGAAGATGCGAAAGGAACGCCGTTGACCAGTGAGTTCTTAAGCGAGAACTATGCCGAGTTAAATGCAAAATACTACGGACCTTCTGTTGAAAAAGATCCTGAGATTCGTCTTGAGTGGTCACGCATTCCGCATTTCTATTACAATTACTATGTTTACCAGTATTCAACCGGATTTTCGGCAGCTTCTGCTTTAGCGAAGAAAATCTTAGCAGGTGAACCAGATGCCTTAACCAACTATTTGAACTATTTGAAAGCTGGACGCAGTGATTATCCAATCGAAGTCATGAAAAAAGCGGGCGTCGATATGACAAAAGCAGATTATATTGAAGACGCGATGAAAGTATTTGAGCAACGCTTGAATGAATTGGAAGAACTCGTCAAAGAAATTGAAGCATAATTGAAAAGCGAACCAATCCGTAAAGGATTGGTTTGTTTTTTGTTTGTCCACAATAAAAAACGCTGCGCAGCGAGCCAAACACAAGATCATCGTTTGGCTCGCTGCACAGCGTCGCTATTGAATAGGGTTTCATAAAAGAATCAACCCGCGATCAATTTCATGAATAGTGGAAAGTTTTGGTGCTTTCAAAGACTGAGCTTTTTGCAAAAATGTATCGAGTTCTGTTGCTGTACCACAGACGAGCGGAAGACTTCTCAGTTCCTCTGATCCTTCTAAAAGGACCCCATATTCTTCTTCACTTGAAAAATCATACACCACAGCAGAGGGTGTGATCGTGATGCCCATATCTTTGGCTACACGCTGATCGGTGGCAAAGTTCTTTTTCACTAGCTCAGAGGATCGATCTTCTAGGAACATCTCTAAATCACCATTCGTTTCAGAAAATAATTCTTTCACTAAGGCATCGCTATATTCTTGTCTTTCGATCCCTATCCGTTGTTGCAGTTTCAACAAGAAATCCCGCGCAATTTTTTTCCCTTGCAACTGAGCGGCCTTATAGTCCAGTGATGCAGCATAGATTTGGTTGGTCTGTTCATTTCGCAAGACCAAATCCGTCTTATTCATGGACAAATAGTCCATTGAGACACCTACGGAAAACAAGTTAACGAAAGGTAGGATCTGCAAATGGATTTTTTTGCGGCTGGTGTTTAATTTATTGAGAATCTCTTTTTCGATATCATAACAAATAGGCCCAATCGGATTAATAAATAAAAACAGTTCGATCATTTGAATCTCTCCCCAATTAAGATTCTTTTGTACCTTGAAAAACAAAATAAGTATGTTTTATTAAATATAGCAAAAAAACGCGAAAAAAGTAAGCAAAAGGACAGCTTACTACGATTTTTCTTCAACGGCTCGGATGATCTTGTTTTTCGCTGGTCGGTAAGGAACGCCAAAGAGACGTAACAAGGAGTGAAAGGCATCTTTCCCTTTAATCGGTTCGTTGACTTCTAACTCCAACTCATAATCATGCTGTTGACCATACCAGCTTTCATCTAACGCGAGCAATCCTTCTTCAATCGGAAATTCCGCCCGTTTCGTTTTTAATGCTGCGATCATACGTAACGTGTCAGGCTCGATACCTGCCGCTCTTAGGCGCTGAGCAACGATACCCGTAGATAGAATTTTTTCTGAAGCAATCAATAAAGCTGCGGACGTTTTCGTCAAAGGATCAGTCGTCTCTAATAACCCGTGCTCAATGGGGGTTTTTAGCGTTAATTCCGCATTGGTAGCAGTCGTGCGAATACGCAAGCCAAAGTGCTTTTCCCGCAGCTTATGATCTACCGTATCAAAATAGTAATTGGTTTGTATCTTAAATGCTTCTTCTGACAAATTGTAATAAGCGAGCAGCTGGTGGTATTCATTTTCCGTCAACATCGTCTTGTATTCGATCTCTACTTGTTCGCCCATCGTTTCTCACTCTCTTTCTATTGCAACCATAGTGTACGCTGTTTCAGCTATTCCGTCAAAGAAACCAAACAAAGAAAAGCAGAGATGTTGGGGGAGAGACAAAAAATCTTTTGTTTCTGCTCTTCTGTTCATTCAGTTTTATTCCAAGAGTATGGTAGAATAAGAGGTATGTTATGAACAGAATCGAGGGAGAAGAATGATTCGAGATTGGGAAGAATTCTTAGCGCCTTATGAACAGGCGGTTTCAGAATTAAAAGTAAAATTAAGAGGCATACGAAAACAATATCGGGAACAAAACAAGCATGTTCCCATTGAATTTGTCACTGGGCGGGTCAAGCCAGTGGATAGCATTTTAACGAAAAGTAAATTACGTGGGATTGCTTTGGATCGGCTTGAAGAAGAGATGTCTGATATCGCTGGCTTGCGAATCATGTGTCAATTTGTGGAAGACATTCACCAAGTCGTTGAACTCTTACGAACACGCAAAGACATGAAAGTGATCATTGAACGGGACTATATCACCAGTAAAAAAGCCAGTGGCTACCGTTCGTATCATCTAGTGATCGAATATCCCGTTCAACTGATCGACGGGGAAAAAATTATTTTAGCTGAGATTCAAATTCGGACACTAGCGATGAATTTTTGGGCAACGATCGAACATTCACTAAACTACAAATACCAAGGGGAATTTCCCGCTGAAATCAGTGAACGGCTGCGTCGGTCGGCAGAAGCCGCCTATCAGCTAGATGAAGAAATGTCCAATATCCGTGAAGAGATCCAAGAGGCACAACGGTTATTTTCACATGGAAAAGGCAAGCGAGGCGGACATGATCAGAACCCGTTGCCAAAGGGGGAAACGGAATGAAAGGTATCCGCGTGGCAATCGTCCATAATCAAGAAAGCAAGTCGGTAGAAGTGACAAAGCGTTTAACTACGCTTTTAGAACAGTCAGAAAATAAGATCGATCAAGACAATCCTGAATTAGTGATTTCTGTTGGGGGAGATGGCACGCTCCTTTCTGCTTTTCACTTGTACAATCATAAGTTGGATCAAGTACAGTTTTTAGGCGTCCATACGGGTCATCTCGGCTTTTACACGGACTGGCGAGATTATGAATTGGAAGAACTAGTCGAGTCATTATGCAATGACCATCAAAAAAGCGTCAGCTATCCGTTATTAGATGTCCGTATCACGTATGCGAATGGAAAATCAGACAAGCATTTCCTAGCATTGAATGAATCAACGATCAAGCGCGGCAATCGAACGATGGTTGCCGATATTTCTATTAAAGAAGACATCTTTGAAAAGTTTCGCGGCGATGGCTTATCGATCTCAACGCCCACTGGCTCCACTGCCTATAACAAGAGTGTTGGTGGGGCAGTCTTGCACCCAAGTATCAATGCCTTTCAATTGGCAGAGATTGCTTCGTTGAACAATCGTGTCTTTCGGACCCTTGGTTCGCCGATCGTCGTGGGTCACCATGAATGGGTCAAAGTACAACTGCAGCAAAGCACCGACTATTTAGTGACGATCGATCAGTTTACCATCGAACAAGAAGAAATCGATGCTATCTATTACCGTATTGCCGATGAACGGATTCATTTTGCGTCTTATCGGCATATGCATTTTTGGAATCGGGTCAAAGATTCCTTTATTGGAGAAGAATAAACCCATGGAATTTACGTATCACTATACTGGACAAGGACAGCAAGTCAAATACTTTTTGAAGGAACAGGGGGTGTCCAAAGGACTGTTAGCAAAAATCAAATTTCAAGGCGGAAAGATATTTGTCAACGATCACGAGCAAAACGTCTTGTTTTCTTTGGCGCAAAATGATAGGGTAACTATTGTAATTCCTCCTGAAGGGGAACATGAGACGATGCTGGCTGACCCGACACCGATTGAGATCGTGTATGAAGATGCCCATCTGTTAGTCGTGAATAAGCCAGCAGGCATCTCATCGATCCCTGCGCAATATCATCCGACTGGCACGATGGCCAATCGCGTCAAGGCCTACTATCAAGCGCAGCACTATGAAGATCAAGTGATTCATGTAGTCACGCGGTTAGACCGTGACACATCAGGACTGATGCTTTTTGCAAAACATGGGTTTGCCCATGCGAAGCTGGATAGCCAGTTGCGAAAGAAGCAGGTCGTAAAAAAATATCAAGCCCTCGTTGCTGGTGAACTGCCCGCACTTTCTGCCCATGGTGAGATTGAGCTGCCGATTGCTAGAGACCTGACGTCACTATTGAAACGCAAGGTCAGTGACGAAGGAAAAGAAGCACGGACGGAGTATTGGCTAAAACAACGCAATTCAGATTGCGCTTTAGTTGATATTCAGTTACACACAGGCAGGACGCATCAAATAAGGGTCCATTTTTCTGCAATCGGTTGTCCTTTATTAGGAGACGAGATGTATGGCGGTACAATGGCTCTTGGGATCAAACGACAAGCATTACACTGCTGTCAGCTGCAATTTCAGCATCCCTTTACGAATGAACCGTTGGCTTTTAAGCTGCCCTTACCAGCAGACATGGCCGCTGTTTGCTCAGCCATGGATAGGCAATAACAAATGAGGTGAAGAGATTGGATGAAAATCAAGAATTAACTGAACGGTTTGATCAACTGAATCAAGCATTAAAAGACAATGATATCCAGGGATTTCGTGAGGCGTTCTTGGATCTGCATATCTACGAGCAGGGTCAGTTCTACCAATCTCTAGAAGCAGCCGATCGACAAATCGTCTATACGTATCTTTCCCCGAAAGAATTGGCAGACATGTTTGACGTCATTGAAGAAGATGATGAACACATGGTGGACTATCTTTCAGAGATGCGCCCTGCCTATGCGGCTGATATGTTGGCGCAAATGTATACCGATAATGCGGTTGACCTGCTGAATACTCTGGATAAAAAACAAACAGCAAAATATTTGAGTTTGATGACCGCTGAAGCTGCTAGCGAAATCAAAGAGCTGCTGCATTATGAAGATGAAACTGCTGGATCGCTGATGACTACCGAGTTTGTTTCCATTGTTGCCAACCAAACGGTTCGTTCAGCGATGTATGTCTTAAAAAATGCCGCAGATGTTGCCGAGACGATTTACTATATTTACGTCGTGGATACTGATAATAAGCTTGTGGGCGTTATTTCTTTAAGAGACTTGATCATCAATGATGAAGATACCATGATCGCTGATATTTTGAACGAGCGGGTGATGTCGGTCCATGTTGGAGATGACCAAGAGGATGTCGCTCAGACCTTCCGAGATTATGACTTTCTCGCATTGCCAGTCACCGATTATGACGATCACCTATTAGGGATCGTGACCGTCGATGATATCATCGACGTTATCGATGATGAAGCAGCCAGTGACTACTCTGGTTTGGCAGGGGTCAATGTGGAAGAAGTCAGTGAGAACCCGATCAAAGCGTCTTCGAGACGCTTGCCTTGGCTTATCACCTTACTCTTTCTCGGAATGGCCACCGCCAGTCTGATCAGTCATTATGAAGAGTTGGTCAGCGAAGCAAGTATTCTCGCTGTCTTTATCTCACTGATCACTGGGACCGCCGGTAATGCTGGTACCCAATCCTTAGCCGTAGCCGTTCGTCGTCTGGCGATCAATGACGACAAAGAAAACAGCTTTATGAAGACGGTTGTAGGTGAAGTGCTGACGGGACTGTTCACAGGTGCCATCACGGGGTTGACGATTTTTGCTATCGTAGCTGTCTGGAAACAAAATCCGATTCTAGGGTTTGTGATTGGGATGGCGATGATGTGTGCCATCACAGTAGCCAACTTAGCGGGAAGTTTGATCCCGATGCTGATGGACAAGCTGGGTTTTGATCCAGCAGTGGCAAGTGGTCCGTTTATCACGACCCTTAGCGATTTGACCAGTGTTTTGATCTACTTCAACATTGCCAGTCTTTTTATGAACTATTTTATTCAATGAACAAAAAAGAGCAAGCCGATGATTCTTGATTCAAAGGAAGATCATCGGCTTGCTCTTTAATTTTTTGGTTTTGGCAATACCCCAGAAGGAGAGACACCATAAAGTTTTTTAAAAGACTTGCTAAAGTGATAAGCATCCTGATAGCCCACAGCAGAGGCGACTTCTTTGATCGTGAGGTTTTCATTTTTTAACATGTCTTTGGCACGCTTTAAGCGAATCTCAATCAAGTAGTTGATAGGACTGACACCCGTCGCCTCTTTAAAAATCTTTGAAAGGTACGTCGGGCTGAGAAATTGATCCTGTGCGAGCTTCTCTAACGTGATTTCTTCTTTGTAATGATTTTCCAAGTAATAGACCGTATAGTTGACGATCTGTTGTTGTCGTCGTTGGCTTTTGGAAAGGTAAGGCACGACATTGATATGGTCTTCATTTAGTCCACGTAAAATGTAGACGAGCATCTCCATCAAAACAGCCTTTTGCATCAATTGAAACTCATCCCGCTCTTCACTGCTTTCTCTCACCAACTGCCAGGCTTTTTCCAAAACTTGATGATGGTATTTGCCTAGCTCCAACAAGGGGTGTTTGTTCGGGAAAAAATTCCGTTTAAACCCTTCCAAAGAAATATTTTTCAAACCAATATGCAGCTGATGGGAGCGAGTGCCCTTAGGCTGCAATTCGCAGTGATCGACGCCAGGATTGAAAAGCATGACGCTGCCAGCACGGATTTTTTTCGCTGGTTCTTTTTCAAAATAATAGGTACTTTCTCCTTCTAATAAGACGCTGATTTCTAAAAAGTCATGATGGTGCATTTCTCCATGACTTTCTGATTGTGTCCATGGGTCAAAGAGATAGATGATTTCTGGATTAAACGTGCGAGGGTTAACTAAATTCATGGCTGATTCACTCCAATTGGGTGCTTATTTCCTGTAAAAAAAGGGAATGGTACTTCTTACTAATATTTTACATCAAAATGAGTAAGAAAAACCATTCAAATCGCTTTTCAAAACGCTAAGCTTAACAACGAGAGGGGGAATTAGATGAGTAATACACAATGGATCTGGCGCTATGCCAAAAAGAACCGGGGAAAAATCATATTGGCAGTCCTGTTTTTAGTGATCAATGCAGCGCTGATCATTGTTAATCCGTACTTGGGAGGAATGGTGATCGATGATGTCATCAATCAGCAAAAAACGCACTTATTGATTCCATTATTGTTGATCATGATCGCAACGACCGTCATTCGTACCATTGTCCGCTACAGTTATCAAATTTTATTTGAACGAGTCGGGCAAAATACGCTATACGATTTACGGGAAGATTTGTATCAGAAGCTGCAAGAATTGGATTTCGACTTTTTCAATCACACTCGTGTGGGAGATATTATGGCACGGATGACTGGTGATACCGATGCCATTCGCCACTTTGTTTCTTGGGTGACCTACAATATCGCTGAATGTATCTTATGGTTCTTTTCAGCGGTGGTGGTTATGAGCTTTATTGATTGGAAATTGATGTTGGCGCTGGTGGCTGTCACACCGATCATATTTCTGTTGACCAATCGCATGTCTAAGAAAGCACACCCGTTGTTTTTTGACATTCGTGAGAGCTTTTCGCGCTTGAATTCAATGGTGGAAGAAAATATCGGCGGCAATCGAGTGGTGAAAGCTTTTGCTCGTGAAAATTTTGAGATTGAAAAATTTCGCTCCTACAACGAAGATTTTAAGACCCGCAATATGGCATCTGCCAAAGTATCCCGTACCTATCTGCCATGGCTTGATGGCTTAGCAGGAAGTTTGTCAGTCATTGCCTTGATTTTGGGTGGGATCTTCGTCATCAACGGCGAGATGACATTAGGGGATCTTGTCGCGTTTAATGGCTATCTTTGGATGTTGAATAATCCTATGCGCATGAGTGGTTGGTTGATCAACGACGTTCAGCGATTTTCTGCAGCCTGTATCAAAATTCGGCAAATGTTGGCGCAAGAATCGAAAATTCCTGTTCATCAACAAGAAAAATTAGAGCCAATCAAAGGATTTGTAGAGTTTAAAGACGTTTCCTTCCACTTTTCGGATGATCCGAATCAAAATGTGTTGGAAAACATCAACTTCAAAATTGGCCCTGGCCAAACGTTAGGGATCTTAGGGGAAACCGGTTCAGGGAAAACGACGTTAGTGAATTTAGTTGGACGCTTTTATGATCCGACTGAAGGGGAAGTATTGATTGATGGAAAAAACGCCAAAGAGTATCCCGTGCGCCAAATGCGGGAAAACATTTCAATGGTGATGCAAGATGTCTTCTTGTTTTCCAATACTATCTCCGACAACATTGCTTTTGGAAATCCTTTAGCTGATGAAGGCTTTATTCGGCAAATGGCGGTAGTCGCTGATGCAGATACCTTTATTTCTCGGATGCCTCAAGGCTATGAAACGATCGTGGGCGAGCGAGGTGTAGGGCTTTCTGGCGGACAAAAACAACGGATCTCCCTAGCACGGGCCTTAGCCAAAGATCCATCGATCTTGATTTTGGATGATACGACGTCTGCCGTCGATATGGAGACAGAATCGAAGATCCAACAGGAGCTGACAAAATTAACAGGAGAGAAAACGACGTTTATCATTGCGCATCGGATCTCCTCTGTTCGAGAAGCCGATCAGATTCTGATGATGGAAAAAGGACGAGTCGTTGAACAAGGGACCCATGAAGAACTTGTCAGTCTGCGGGGCAAATACTACGAAGTGTATCAAAAACAATTAGGCTTGTCAGGAGGTGAAGACGATGGCGAGAAATAAATTTGATGTGGATGAGGAATTAGACCAGGAGTTTAGCTGGAAGGATTTCAAACGCTTGTCACAATATGTCGTTCCTTATAAAAGAAGTATTGCGAAAGTACTATTTACGATCATTCTGGCAAACTTAGCAGGAATGTTGGCGCCCGTGTTTACAAAGATCGCGATCGATTCATCGATTCCTGAGAAAAATGTCAACCAATTGCTGCTTCTAGGAGCTGCCTTTCTAGTGACCTTGATCGTTATCGGCGTCTGCATGCGTTACCGTATCTACCATATCACGAATATTGGTCAAGACGTATTGAAGGATATGCGCTTTGATATTTTTGAACATCTGCAGCGACTGCCTTTTTCTTATTTTGATACAAGGCCCCACGGCAAGATCTTGATTCGCATCGTAAACTATATCAATACACTGAGTGACCTATTGAGCAACGGCCTGATCAATTTGATCTCGGATGTTTTCAACGTCATCATCACCTTGATCTTTATGTTTGCGATCGACTTCAAATTGACCTTGTATTCCCTTGCGCTGCTGCCAATTTTGTTCATCATGGTGATGGTGATCAAGAATAACCAGCGCAAAGCCTATCAGGTGTTGAGTAATAAACAATCCAATCTAAATGCTTACATTCATGAAAGTATTGCTGGTATCAAGATTACCCAATCCTTTGCGCGAGAAGAAGAAAATGCTGAGATCTTCCAAGAAGTCAGCAATGATTACCGGACTTCATGGATGAAAGCTGTCAAAATTCAGTTTCTGATGTGGCCAGGGGTGCAAAACATTTCAGTCATTACGACTTGTTTGATTTATTTTGTCGGCATTCGTCAGATCGGTGTCGATGTCAGCACAGGTACTCTGATCGCTTTTGTCAGTTATATCAATAATTTCTGGAATCCAGTCATCAATATCGGGAATTTTTATAATTCTTTGATTACAGCAACAGCCTATCTTGAACGGATTTTTGAAACGATGGATGAAGTCCCAGATATCGAAGACAAACCTGATGCAAAAGTATTGCCGACGATGAAAGGGACCGTTGATTTTGAACACGTGACCTTCCGATACGAAGAAGGCAAAAACATTCTTTCTGATGTTAACTTCCACATTGAACCTGGGGAAAGTATTGCTTTGGTTGGTCCTACTGGTGCAGGGAAAACCACGATCATCAACTTGCTGAGCCGCTTTTATGATGTCAATGAAGGCAGTGTTAAAGTGGATGGGATGGACGTTCGTGACGTGACGCTGGAATCGCTGCGCTCACAAATGGGGGTCATGCTGCAAGATACTTTTATTTTCTCAGGAACGATCATAGAGAATATTCGCTATGGAAAATTAGATGCAACAGAAGAAGAGATCATCGAAGCAGCGAAAATCGTCCGTGCTCACGACTTTATCACGGAGTTGAAAGACGGCTATCAAACCGTCGTCGAAGAACGAGGAAGCACTTTATCTGCAGGGCAACGGCAACTGATTTCCTTTGCCCGAGCGTTGTTGGCTGATCCAAAAATTTTGATCTTAGATGAAGCGACCTCAAGTATCGATACGAAGACAGAAGAATTACTGCAAGAAGGATTGTTGAAGCTGTTAGAAGGCAGAACCTCCTTTATCATTGCTCACCGCTTATCCACGATCAAAAATTCTGATCGAATCTTTTACGTGGCGGGAGGAACGATCGCTGAATCTGGTAACCATGATCAGCTAATGGCACAAAAAGGCTTGTACCACCATTTGTATCAATCACAATACGACTTATTGCAAGCGATCTAAAAGAATCCCCACAAACGATAGAAACGCATCGTTTGTGGGGATTTCTTTGTGTCCTTCAAGCTCAATCGTTAAGGTCAACGATTCTGGTTCCATGAACTTCTTTTACACCTAGTGTATCGGCAACTTCTTGGGCATTTTCAAAGGAAATGCCACCGCCAGGTAAAATCGTTAAACGCTCACCAGCATAGGCGATCAATTCTTTCAGACGATCGAAATTTGCTTCGATTGGAGTGCCTGCAGCACCACCATGGGTCAAAATCCGCTGTACCCCATGTTCAGCTAACCAATCGATCGCCTTGAATTGGCGCGCTGCAGGAATCGCGTCGAACGCCATGTGAAAAGTAACCTGCAAGCCTTCTGCGGTTTCTAACAGTAGCTCCAATGCTTCTTCGTCCAACCAGCCGCTAGGTGTTAAGCAACCTAGAACAACGCCGTCTGTTCCTAATTTTTTTGCTTCGATCAAGTCGGTATGCATGATTTTCAATTCTGTATCATTGTAAACAAAATCACCGCCCCGAGGTCGAATGATCGTCATAACGGGTATTCCTTTTTCGCCAGCATATTGCAGAACTTCTTCTTGCACGCCGGTACTTGGTGTTGTTCCACCGACTGCTAAATTATCACAGAGTTCGATGCGCTTTGCACCTCGGGCGATTGCTAAGGGAATATTGGTATAGTTTTCTGCACAAAATTCTTTTAACATGATTTACCTCCATTTGATGGGTGTTCAATTGATTTGTTATTCTATCCACTAGCATTCTACCACAAGAATATGCTAAAGTAGAGCAGAGATGAGGGAAGTTGAATGTTAAAAAAAATCGATCGCGGGCGCCTATTTTTAAACGTCCATTATCACTTGTTTGAATGTCCATTGTGCCGCCAAGCATTTTTCCCGACCGAAAATGGCTTGGTTTGTCCAAATCGTCATCGATTTGACTTATCAAAGAAAGGCACACTTTTCTTTTTGGATCATCAAGTCAAAGCAGATTATGATCAAGCACTGTTTTTGCCGCGTCAACGAATGATCGCTAGCGGCATGTATGCACCAGTCCTTGAGACCATCAAAGCAGCTTTGGGAGATGCTAAGCATCTTTTAGATGTTGGCTGCGGGGAAGGCAGTTTTCTGGCTCAGCTGGTCAATGAAAAGACTCAGGCGGCTGTCGGCTTTGATATTGCCAAGGACGGAGTCTATCTAGCAACCAATCAAAACGTACCAGCTTTTTGGTGTGTGGCGGATCTGACCAACCTGCCGTTTGCTGAAGCGAGCTTTGATACGATTTTCAATCTATTTTCGCCGTCAAATTATGGGGAGTTTAACCGCATTTTAAGAAAAGGCGGACAGCTGATCAAAGTGGTCCCTGCGGCGGATTATTTAAAAGAACTACGAGCCGCTTTTTATCCTGATAACGAAACAAAACAACAGTATTCGAATGAACGGGTCGTTAGCAAATTTTTTGAACACTATCCCAACGCATCCCGTCAAAGAGTGACGCATGTTTTTGCGATCCCTGAAGAAAATCGTCAAGATTTACTTGCCATGTCCCCGTTAGAGTGGGGGGCTTCGGAGGAACGCAAAGAAAAGCTGCGACAAACCCCTATGACACAGATTACAGTTGATGTTGAGGTGTTGATTGCGAAAATTTCCTGAAAATATTTTGAACTTTTTTGTTATTTACTCTTGCAATCATGCCATGGGAGTGATATATTGTTCTCAAGTCATTTTTCATTGGTTTTTATCAGGTTCCTGTTCTGATAAAAGTTAGTGAAAAGAGCTTCACTAACGTAACGACTCGCAGTGATCGACACCGAGTTGGTACGTTTTTTTTATGCCCAAAAAAGCGCCCAAAAAATGTTGTTTCTAGAAAAACAAGCGTGCCAAAATATGGTACTATAGAAGTTATTGAAGTAGTTATTGAGCATGTAATGGAAAACGTAACGTTTAACGACACAAATCAATGCGAGAACCGATCGGCAGTATCCGATCGAAAGGAGTTTTTATCTATGAATCACATCGTTCTTTTTGAACCTCAGATCCCAGCCAATACGGGGAATATTGCACGGACGTGTGCAGCAACAAATACTCATTTACACTTAATCGAGCCTTTAGGCTTTTCAACGGATGACAAGCAATTGAAGCGTGCTGGGCTTGATTATTGGCACGATGTCAATATTACCTATCATAAAGATTTAGCTGCTTTTATGGACTTTTTAGGAGCGCGTCCGTTGTACCTGATCTCGAAATTTGCCAATCGCGTGTATTCTGATGTCGATTACACCGCAGATGACGATCAGTTCTTCATTTTTGGGAAAGAAACGACGGGGCTTCCAGAAAGCTTTATGCGTGAGCATGCCGAAAAATGCTTGCGGATCCCTATGAATGATGAGCACGTTCGTTCCCTAAATTTATCAAATACGGCGGCCTTGATCATTTATGAAGTTTTGCGGCAGCAAGGATTTCCGCAGTTGGAATTGACGCATCATTACGAGAACGACAAATTAGACTAAGAAGCGAGGCTTTTTCGATGCAATTATACTTTACCCGTCACGGAAAAACAGAGTGGAACCAAGCACGCCGCTTTCAAGGAATGCTGGGGGATTCGCCGTTATTGCCAGAAAGTTATGACGAGATCAAATTACTCGGTGATTATCTGGCAGCTATTCCTTTTGAGAAGATTTACTCAAGTACATCTTTGCGAGCAAAAGTGACTGCTCAAGAGCTCCAAGCAAGACTCCAACACCCTGTTGAAATCATTTATAATGAGAACCTGCGAGAAATCGGACTCGGTGAATTGGAAGGTCGGTCCATCGATGAAATGCATGAGAAGTATCCCCAACAACTGACTGATTTGCGTAATCACCTGGATCGTTACGATCCCAGTGCCTTTAAAGGTGAGCCGATCCAAGAAACATTGAGCCGAATCGAGACCGTCGTCATGGATGCGGTGATGCAGCATGAAGGCCCATTATTGTTCGTCGGTCATGGAGCATCCTTTACGGCTGCTATACAGTGGCTTGCAGGCAAACCATTAGCCGAATTAAGAGAGCAAGGTGGATTAGTCAATAACAGCGTTAGCTTATTAGAGACGAATGAACAAAAAGTATTGCCTTTTGAACTAAAAGTTTGGAATGAAGCAAGCTTTTTAAGCAATCAGGCAGGATTAGACGCTTTATTGTAAACCATGAAAGGAGCGGCACCATGATTCCAGAAAGAACGTTTTTTGTCGGCCATGTTGCCGCCATCTTTTTCCAGAATCCCAGCAATTTTTATAAAGTACTATTAGTTAAAGTCACTGAGAATAATGCCGACTACAAAGACTCGGAGATCGTCGTTACTGGTAGTTTCGGCGAAATCCAAGAAGAGGAAAAGTATCGGTTTTTTGGTGAGCTGGTCAATCATCCCAAGTATGGCGTCCAGTTGAAGGCCGAAAGCTACCAACAAGAACAACCGACCTCTGAACAAGGGTTGATCGCCTATCTTTCTGGAGAAAAATTTCCTGGGATCGGTAAGAAGACCGCTGAAAAAATCGTTGATCTTTTAGGAGAAGAAGCGATCGACCGGATGCTGGAAGAACCAACATTGTTGGAGCAGATTCCAGGATTGAATGAAAGTAAGCAAAAAATGATTTTAGATACCGTTCGGCAAAATCATGGGATGGATCAAGTGATCGTTGGCTTGAGCCGTTATGGTTTTGGTAGTCAGCTTTCTTTTGCAATCTACCAAGCCTACAAAAATGAAGCATTAGCAATTATCGAAGAAAATCCTTACCAGCTGGTGGAAGACATTGAAGGCATTGGCTTTAAACGCGCAGATGGCATCGCTGAGCAGCTAGGGATCGAAGCTTCGTCACCGCAACGGTTTCGAGCCGCAGTCTTGCATCAGATCTTTGCCCAATCCTTGCAGACAGGTAATACCTTTATCCATGCCCAGGACTTGTTAGAGCAGACACTGCGTTTATTAGAGACGAGTCGACCTATTGAGATCGCGCCAGACGACCTGGCATCAACGATCATTCAATTAGTGGAAGAAGGAAAAATCCAGCAAGAAGAAACTCGTTTATATGAAAACAGTTTGTACTTTTCTGAGTGGGGAATCGCTAGTTCCATCGAACGCTTGCTTTCCCGCAAAAAAGAGATCGTGTATCCTGAGAAAACAATCAGCAAAACGCTGCGAAAAATTGAGAAGCATTTAGGCATCACCTATGGGTCTTCGCAAGAAGAAGCAATCAAAGAAGCCATTCGTTCGCCATTGTTTATTTTGACAGGAGGACCTGGTACTGGGAAAACGACGGTGATCAATGGGATCGTACAATTGTTTGCTGAATTGAATGATTTGGACTTAGAGCCATCAAAATACAGCGACGAAACCTTTCCGATTCTCTTGGCAGCACCGACTGGTCGAGCCGCCAAACGAATGAACGAAACGACTGGCTTGCCAAGTGGTACGATTCATCGTTTGTTAGGCTTGAACGGACGTGAAAAAGCGCCATCGATCAGTCCAAAAGAATTAGAAGGCGGCTTACTGATCGTCGATGAGATGTCTATGGTGGATACATGGCTGGCGAATACCCTCTTTAAGTCGATTCCTACGAACATGCAAGTGATTTTTGTGGGGGATAAAGATCAGCTTCCTTCTGTGGGACCAGGGCAAGTCCTTCATGACTTGCTAGCGATCGATGCGATCCCGAAACAAGAATTGACGGAAATCTATCGTCAAGGAGACGGGTCAAGTATTATTCCACTCGCCCATGCCATAAAAAACGGGCAGCTGCCTGCTGATTTTACACAAAACCAAAAAGATCGTTCTTTCTTTGCGTGTGATGCTTACAAAATCGAACCGTTGATCGCTCAAATCGTGAAACGGGCAAAAGACAAAGGCTATACGCCGCAAGATATTCAAGTGTTGGCACCGATGTATCGTGGGGCAGCGGGTATCGATGCTATTAATAAAATGATGCAAGAGATTTTTAACCCCAATGATGGGACCAAAAAAGAGGTGACCTTCAATGATACGGTGTATCGTATCGGCGATAAGGTTTTGCAGTTGGTAAACTCTCCTGAAGATAACGTGTTTAATGGCGATATGGGTCAAATCGTTGGGATCACTCTAGCCAAACAGTCGGAAGACAAGATCGACGAGCTGGTCATTCAATTTGATGCCAACGAAGTGACCTATAAGCGGAATGAATGGAACAAGATCACGTTATCCTACTGTTGTTCGATCCATAAATCTCAAGGCAGTGAATTTCAAATGGTTATTTTGCCGATGGTTCATCAATACCAACGTATGCTGCAGCGCAATTTGCTATATACTGCTGTGACCCGCAGCAAAGAGATGCTGATTTTACTTGGTGAACCACAAGCGTACCAAACTTGTGTCAACCACGAATCTGCGACTCGTTTAACGACGCTGAAAGAACGCATCAATGGCACAGAAAAAATGACGCCGTTGCAACGAGCAAAATTGGCCCAATTTGAAGAAGCGGATGATCCATTTTATGATGATTCCTCTGTTGACACGAAAGTAAAAACGTCTTCGACGAAGATAAAGGAGCAATCCAGCACTGAAGTTACTGCTAACAAGCAAGCGGTAGAAAAGACCTCAGATAGTGGGCTTGATTTGTTTGCTTTTGCCGAGACGGAGCCGTCAGCATCAAATCAGACAGAAACGGCAAAACCTCTGTCAGGGGATAAGGTTCTAAGTGAAGGGACCACGGGGGAAGAAGCACTCATCGAAGAAACACCAAACGATGGTGTATTGACTTTAACGATGGTCAAAAAGCATTTAGTGGATCCAATGATTGGCATGAAGGATTGTTCTCCATACGACTTTATGCCCACAAAAAATGGATGATTCAAAGATGAGAAAATACAAAAAAAGGGTCGTTAGTGAGCGCTTTCTTTTGGTTTTTTAGCTTCTTATGCTAAGCTAAAATCAAAAGGAGGCGTTACGTTATGGCGAAAGAAACCGAAGATAAATTAGCAAAATTAGCAAAAGAATCTGGCAACGACTTTAAAAAGTTAGATGAGATGGAAAAAGAATTCAAATTGGATGAAAGTCCTGAGTCAGAACGAGGCGATCGGGAAGAATCTGGCTTAGAAAAAACGTTAGATAAGGCACCGATTTTTCCGCCTAACACACCGAATAATCCAACGAATCCTGGCAGTCCTGGAAATCCATAGCTTGTCCACCAAAAAACTACGACAGTCGGATATTCGAATAGAAAACAAAAAGCCTGAAGAATGCAGCTTCGCATTCTTCAGGCTTTTTTGCAATCGATGAGGTTTACTTTAAATGCTGATAATAATAGATCGCTAATTGCGTGCGATCCCGCAACTCCAGCTTTTCTAGTAATTGACTGATGTAATTACGAATGGTTCCATCACTTAGATACAAGGCATCGGCGATTTCTTTATTATTTTTACCCGCTGCTACTTCTTTGATGATCGCAAGTTCACGTTCGCTAAAAGATGCTTGATTATCTATCGCTGGTTGGTTCTTCATCATTTGCGTGAAGGTCTCGACGATCTCATTCCCAAACACGACTTGCCCATTGTATGCGGCTTTGACAGAAGGGATGATCGCTTGCAGGTTCTGTTTGATCAAATATCCTTTGACACCGATAGAAAAGGCTTCACGAATGTATTCTTGATCTTTGAAGGTGGTCAAAAGCAAGAGGATCGCTTGCGGAAATTTAGCCAGTATTTCTTTGGCAGCAGCGATCCCAGTTTGTTCCGGCATACGGATGTCGGTCAACAAAACGTCAGGACGATGGGCTTCGTAAAGAGCAATGGCGTCTTTGGCACAATGACCGATACCCAACACCTGAATCTCTTCTGTGCTTTCAAGAATGGTTTGTAACGAGGTCGTCACAAACGGGTCATCATCAATAATGACTACAGTAATCATTGGTGTTCCTCCTTTGGTAAAATGATCGTCAACTGAAAGCGTTGGTTTTCTTGCAAAATATGAACTTGACCTTGCAGCTCCTGGACCCGTTGACGCATCGTTTTCAGACCGATTCCGCTGTTTGCAGTTTGGGGTGAATTGACGTCCTCGTTGGTGATTTGCAAACGGTAAAAGGCGGGCAGCGTGCGAAAATGCACGACAACGGTTTTGGCATGACTGTGTTTGATGCTGTTGGTCAAGGCTTCTTTGATGACCATTAAGAAACAGTTTTGCTGTGCTTCGCTCAATCCTTCAAACAAGTTTCCTTCAATCGTTATGGAAGAGGGGAAATCAGCAATCAGAAACTCTATGGCTTGCGGAAAAGAAATCGATGTTTCATGGAGATCATGAACGCTTTGCCGAATGCGATCCATCCCAGTGTGAACCGTTGCACTCAAATTTGCTAACGGCACATTTAATTTCGGCTCTTGATTGATCATTTCAAGCGCACCAATTTGTAAAATGGCACTCGAAAGTAGATGGCCGACATTGTCATGGATATCTCGCGCGATTCGATTTCGTTCTTCCGCGATTTGTAAGGCTAATTTTGTCTCTTGTGACAGGGCTAATGCTTTGTTTTGTTCCGATAACTGCTGCTGCTTTTCCCAATGGGTATCTTTTGAAGCAATATATTTTTTCTCAAGATCGATCATTCGCTGCTCTTTTTTTCGTAAATAAAAAGCGAAAAGCAGTAGCAGGATGATAAAGGCGAGCTCAGTGGGTGAATGGTTGCCAACCGTCGAAATCAACAAAAAACCTAATAGGAATAAACCATCATCTTGTCTTTCTTTTGGAGCGATCACCCGCATCATTGCGGGCAAAAAGAGGGCAAGCGCTGGCCAAAAGGCACATAGCAGCAACAGAATAACTTGAAAAAACCAGCTTGGTTTCTTAGGCAGCAAATAACTGACGCCAGTAAATAAAACAGCGATCAGCAGATAGATGACTTGCACAGCAACAAATCCTTGGTTTACCAATAAGAACAATGAGATAGCGAGGGAAAAGCCCGCTTCGGTGAGTGGTCGATAGTTCGTCATAGGAGACTCCTTCATTGTGACAAATGTCATGGTTGGTTTAGCCAATCGTCACTAGTTTCTTTCCTTGAACTTTATTATAGTCAGATTAACAAGAAATTTGGAAGGAGTTTTTCATCATGATTATCGAAATTGATAAATTAGTAAAACGCTATGGTGATTTTGTGGCATTGAACCATTTTGATCTGCAAGTTCAAGAAGGAGAAGTTTTAGGATTATTGGGACCAAACGGGAGCGGAAAATCCACCGCCATCAACTGTATGCTCTCTTTGTTAAATTATGACAAAGGGACCATTAAACTGTTTGGATCAATCATGACGCCGGAAAATTATGCCGTCAAGGCAATGATTGGCGTCGTTCCTCAAGATGTTGCCGTCTTTGAAGAACTTAGTGTGCAAGAAAATATCGATTACTTTTGCGGTTTATATGTTGCTGACAAACAGAAACGCCAAGCCTTGATCGAAGAAGTGATTCAATTAGTGGGATTGGAAAATTTTGTGACGTTTCACCCAGGCGAGCTCAGCGGTGGGTTGAAGCGACGATTGAATATCGCCTGCGGGATCGCTCATAAGCCGCGCTTGATCTTTTTAGATGAACCCACGGTAGCGGTCGATCCTCAAAGTCGGAACAAAATTTTAGAAAGTATCAAAGAACTGAATCGTCAAGGAGCGACGATTGTTTATACGACCCATTACATGGAAGAGGTGGAGATTCTTTGTGACCAGATCGTGATTATGGATCAAGGACAGGTGATTGCTAAAGGAACCAAGGAATCTCTAAAAGATATGGTACGGACAGCGGATCGTTTGACCATCGATATCCCCTTACTGCCTGAGCCTGTATTGACAACGATTCAGCAAACCATTGCTTCTGATGGGATCGCCTATAAAAACGGTCAGCTTGAAGTAACAACGACGGAGCTGAATACAGTTTTATTACCGATTCTGATGCTCTTACAAGCAGAGCATATCACTTATGGAAAAATTGCAACCAAAGAAGCCACCTTGAATGATGTCTTTTTAGAGATCACGGGCAAGGAATTGAGAGACTAAAGGAGGGAATCACAATGTTTTGGCATTTTTATAAATACCGCACAAAAGTACTGCTGCGAAATAAATCCATGCTGTTTTGGACGTTGGCGTTTCCTATCCTCTTAGGTCTAATGTTTATGGCTGCCTTCGGGGAGATCGATCAAGCGGGCAATCTAGAAACGATCACAACGGGGATCGTAAAGACTGGAGATCAAACAGCGCTTTCGGAAAATTTTTCCACCGTCCTTGAACAAGTAAAAATCAATGAAAAACCATTATTTGAACTCGAGGAATTACAAGAGGCAGAGGCAGCTGAGAAGCTGACTGCCGGTGATTTAGCTGGGTATTATCTGATTGATGATGAAACCATTTCTCTGCATGTGGGCCAAGCGGGCATGAGCCAGTCGTTGATGAAAAATGTAATGGATCAATTTTTACAACGCACAGCAATCATTGCTAGTAAAGCGGCAGAACTTGAGAGCCTTGATCTGGCACCAATTCTATCGGCTTTTGAGCAGGAAGCGACTTTTCAAGAAGTGAATGCTGATCGTGACATGAGTTTCAAAAGTTTCTATTTCTTTACGTTGATCGGGATGGCGATCCTTTACGGGACGATGTGGGGTGTCCGCAATGTCCAGGATCAGCAAGCCAATCAATCCGCGAATGGTATTCGGCTTTCCTTGATACCAAGGAAACGGACATTGGTTTCAAGTGCGAATTTAGCGGCAAGTTTTACGATTGTGTTAGTCGAAATCTATCTTATCTTAGCCGTCTTTCGTTTTGTCTATCAAGTAGACTTCGGCCAACGTTGGCAGTGGTTACTGCTGGTTGCCGCATTAGGATCATTGTGTGCGATTTTGCTAGGGACATTGATTGGGAATCTGACACCAAAAATGAATTTGGTACAAAAGGATGGTATTTTGGTCTCTGTGACGATGGCAATGAGCTTTTTTGCCGGGATGATGGGCTCGGAACAAATCAAGTATTGGCTTGATCTGCATGTGCCACTGTTGGGGCAAGTGAATCTCGTCAATTTGATCAGTGAAAGCCTGTATCAATTGTACTACTATACAGATTTGACTAGCTTTTATACCAATCTTCTATGGCTGACTGGCTTTATCGTCCTATTTGCCATCGGGAATGCTTGGATCGAAAGAGGGGTGCGCTATGACGCTTTATAAAACGATTTGGACTTTGCTTAAAGCAAATAAGTCGAACTTACTGATTGGGGTATTGATCACTGTTGTTGTCACATTCTTTTATGCACAAAGCATCGATGTCGAAAACACCTCTTTGCAAGAGGCAAAAATTGCTTTGATCAGTGAAGAGGAGTCGCCTGTCGTGAATGGTCTCCGAGCCTATTTAAAAGAAAAGCAAACCTTGGTCACTTTGGATGGCACCTCGCAAAAAGAAATTGATGATGCGCTTTATTTTAATCGTGTAAACATCGTCTTGCATGTGCCAGCAGATTTCACTCATCAAGTTGAGGCAGGCAAGATGCCGACGATCGAGATTCAAAGTCGACCCGATGCCTTTTCTAAAACAGTCGTCACTCAGCAAGTGAACACTTTTTTACAAACAGTCCTTTTGTTTCAGGAGGAAGGCAAAACCGTCGGATCGGCGATAGAACAAGCGCAATCTGCACTGGCGGTCACAGGGGATGTGAAGCTGAGTGCAGAGTATGGGCAGCGAATGAAAAAACTGTTGACTGGCATGACCTTTAACTTATTGTCTTATGGGCTCTTTCTCTCGGTATTTAGCGGGTTTGGTGTGATCAACTTGGCATTCAATCGCAAAGAAATCAGCAAGCGAAACCAGAGTGCACCACTTCCGAAGCGTGTATTGCAGCGGAAAATCCTTCTAAGTTTGATCAGCTACTCGCTACTCTTGACCTTCGGCTTTCTACTGCTGATGGTGCTATTAGTGATTCGCACGTCTTGGGATACAGCAGCCTGGTACCACATTTTGAATACGTTCTTGTTTTTATTGCCAGTTATCAGCTTTTCAGCTTGTGTCACTTCCCTGGTGAAAAACTCAGAAGCGATCGGTGGGATCAGCAATATCTTCATAACAGGAAGTTGTTTTGTCGGTGGTGTCTTTGTATCCGCGAATTTCCTGCCAGATATCGTCAATAAAATTGCAGCGTTTACGCCAACCTATTGGTTTGTACAAAACAATACATTGATCAGTGAAACCCTCACTTATAATCAAGCGTTCACAGAATCTTTTTGGTTCAATGGCTTCGTACTAGTTGCTTTTGCTGCCGTATTTTCAATGCTCCAATTTATTTTGGGAAGAGAAGGAAGCCGTCGTTGGCAATACCACTCGGCGAAAAATTAATGATCGAACGTATAGAAAAACGATACAAATCAGCAGCGATTTGTATCGTTTTTTTATGGGCACCAGAATAATTGTGAAGCCGTGGTAAAGGTAATATCAAAGGGGCGTTGCCCCATTTCCTCGCCATCTTCTTGTCCATGTTGAGGAACGGGGGAGATGATTCTCAGCTTCGAAGTGGAAAGATGGTGAAAGTAACGTGAATTCATGTGTTTCTTTCGCATCAGTAAGCCGATCAGCCAAAAAATCTTAAAAAGCGACACACGTTCGACAAGAACGAAATCAAACTTTTTCTCTTTGACTGAAGCAGTTGGGGCAATCGCCACACCGCCGCCAAAGTAAGGATGATTGGTCGTGGTACATAAAAAAGCTTTTTTGTAACTGAACTGCTGCCCATTGCACTCAACTAAGATCGGGAAGCCTTTTTGGCGAAACAAAACCCGAATAATCGCAGCGATATAGGAAAAGGAGCCAAGATTAAACTTATTTAGATTGCTTTTTGCCATAGAGTGATTGGTGGTATAGACGATTGCCGCATCAAGACCAATTCCGACATTGTTAAGGGCAATGCCATTTTCTTCTTGGATCTGCTCCTCATAACGGATAATGGTCAATTCTTGAGGTTTAGTAGTACCAGCAATTTTCCAAAATGCTTTTTCTGGTTCCCGCGGTAACTCAATACTCCGAGCAAAATCATTTCCTGAACCAGCAGGGATATAGGCAACGGGGATTTGTTGTTGCTCAAGCTGTAACTCTGATACTACTTGGTGCAACGTTCCATCACCGCCGATAACCACCAATAATGGATAAAGCATCTCGCCATTTTCTAAATAGACCTCATCCCAAGGAATGAGGCGTTCTTTTAAGAGTTTTCGTGTGATCGTTCGTTCATCACCTGGAGACTTTGTTAAATAGACTTGATGGGGGAAACGATGTTTTTTTACGATTTTTTGCACACGTTCCACCGCTTTTTTTCCTCGTCCACTGCCTGAGGCAGGGTTCACGAGGAAGTGATAATAATAGTTCATTTTATGAATAGCTCCATATCGTTTTTTCGTTCAATGCCATTAATTATAGCATGTTTCGACAGAAGGAGGGGGGACGATGCCTGAAAAAAAGAGCAAAAAAATAGATTCGACGATTGTGCTTTCTAGGTTCTCAAAGGTTCTTATGTCCACTTTGATCCTCAGGTAACGATGCCCATCGCCGAATCCTATTCAATTAGTAAGGAGTAACTCAAATTCCCACATCCTTTGTCTTTTATTCTAAGTTGACAACAATTCTTTTCTTGCAGAACCTGCTTCGTCTGCTTTACTGGGAATCCTTGCTCCTTACACTTACAGTATAGCAGGTTTTCCTATTTTAGCAATCGCTTACAATGTTTACTTTGTGCTTTTTAAAGAATTTTAAACTTTCTAAATGAAAGGTAAAGAAAAAAAGCAAAATCGATGGACAAACGATTTTGCTTTTAAAGTTTACGGCTCGAGGAGCCACGAAAGATTATTTTTTGGGATTTTTCACGAAAGTTAAAAGTAAAATTGGAATCACCAAAAATATAATCGCATTATTGATTATCAGCACATCTGAATTACTAAAATTTAATGGATTATTTTGCCAAGTTTGAATCATAAATCCCAGTAAATTATGAGTGTGAGCAATATAAAACAGAGCAGAAGTGCCTATCACATTTAAAATAATCGCGATAATGCTTAAGATTCGTACCAGTTTAATTAGTACTTTTTTCATCGCATTTCTCCTTTAATTATGGCTGCATTTCTGATAAATTACCGAAAGCTTCTGTTAGTTTTACAGAGTCCTCCAAAATATCCATATAGATATCGTGATAGGCCCAGCCGTCACCTAAATCAGCAGCTTCAATTGCTTCTGTAGTCGTTTGTAATTCTCTCATCAAATCAGTATAATTGCGCATGATAGAGGTGTAGGCTGTTAAGTCATACGTGTCAGGATTCGCAATATAACCCTCCACTTCTGCAATCATTTCAGCGTACGTATCGGATAATTTTTCAAGTTGTACTTCTAAATCGTCAGCAGACACTTGATTCGCTTCGCTGTCAGTTTCTTCTTCAGAACTTTCACTGATGTCGGCATCAGAATCATCAGTTTCGTCTGAATCATCTATCTCTTCATCATCTTCAGATGGCGCCGTCGTGGTTTCTGTTGTTTGTTGTGAGGATTCGACAGTATCACTTTCCGCGTCTTCACTCGAGCAGCCAGCCATAAATAAGGCCGTTACCAACACAAATCCAAATAGAGTCTTTTTCATTTGTTTATCCCCTTTGTTCAAAGAAAACTATAATTTCTTTTTATAATTTTCGATGAATTAGTATTTTTGTATTGTAAAAAAAGAACGGTTACCATTCTTTCCTAATACTCTATCTATTTTACATTTAAGCACTTCTTAAATAAAGAAATATTCCGTTTTTTAATCATTATTTAACGATGTAAACGTGATAATGTTGTTAAATTTGAATAAATTTTCGCTTTCATCGATGGGAGGACTTTCAAGGTAGCTGATTTTTGTTGTTTTGTAGTATTAAAACAATTATAATATATCTAACTATTTTTTTATTAATATTTCTTCCGTTTTACTTGTTAAAAAAATGCGATAGGAGTAAATTAAAGGTGTAAAAACTTATTTTAGGAGGAATTAGGATGTGTACTGCGCTAACGTATGTAACGAAGGATCATTATTTTGGCAGAAATTTTGATTACGATGTTTCTTATAAAGAAGTGGTGACCATTACTCCGAGAAATTATCAATTGAAATTTCGCAAAGTAAGTGAAATAGATCACCATTATGCGATGATCGGGATTGCTGCTGGAGTCGCTGAATACCCACTCTATTATGATGCGGTCAACGAAAAAGGCTTAGGTATCGCTGGTTTGAATTTTCCAGAAAATGCTGTATACAATGAGTTTCAAGAGGGGAAAGAAAACGTCACGCCTTTTGAATTCATCCCATGGTTACTAGGACAATGCGCTACCGTGGAAGAGGCAAAAGCCCTGTTGGCGAAGGTTAATCTGGTAAAGATCAATTTTAGTGAAGAACTACCATTATCGCCATTGCATTGGATGATTGCTGATAAAAAGAGCGCCATCGTTGTTGAGAGTATGAGTGATGGTCTTCATATTCATGAAAATCCGGTCGGGGTCTTAACGAATAATCCGCCATTTGACTACCAGTTATTCAATTTGAATAACTACCGTGTGTTATCATCGAAAACACCAGAAACGCATTTTTCTGACAAGCTGGATTTTGATGAGTACAGTCGTGGAATGGGGGGCTTAGGTCTGCCAGGAGATCTTTCTTCGATGTCTCGTTTTGTCAAAGCGGCATTTACCCGATTGAATTCCGTTTCTGGAGAATCTGAATCCGAAAGCATTAGTCAGTTTTTCCATATTCTAGGTTCTGTCGAACAGCAAAAAGGACTATGTGATACTGGAAATGAAAACTATGAATACACGATTTATACTTCTTGCTGCAATACAGACAAAGGGATCTATTACTATCGTACGTATGAAAATAGTCAGATCGTTGCAGTCGATATGAATAAAGAAGATTTGGAAGGCAATGTACCGATCTCTTATCCATTAGTTGAAGACCAACAAGTATTTTTCAGTAACTGATCCATTTTTAAAACCCCATCTCAATGCCGTTTTGAGATGGGGTTCTTTTTCTGCTTTGTTTCAAACCGAATCGCTCTGACTCGGTGTTGCCTTTGTTCCGGTAGTGCGTTTATTGGGGAATGGAAAAAAGCGATTTACCAGTATGGCGATCGTCATGCCTATGAAGCTGTCAATAATCCGATTAAAGGCATACAAGTATGATTCAGTTTGAGGAATCATAAATAAAATCGTCAATAGTGTGGCACAGGCGCCAACTGTTCCCTCGGAGTAATCAAATTTGACCAATAAAGCGATCATCAACATGATCACTAAAGGGATCGCAATGATTTGTATAACGGACGAATGTCCGAAAAAGTTAAATATCGCAATACAAAACACGGAAGCGATTGCGCCAAAGCTGTTGCCGGCAATCCGATGTTTCCCGTATTTGACAGTGTTTTCATGGTCTTCTCGTAATGTGAAAACAGCTGTGATCGTCGATACAACATACGTTTCACGATTCAAAAGAAAACTAATCAAAATACATAGAAATACACTAATGCCAGTTTTTACATTTCTTAAGCCAAAGGTCAATCCAAATAATTTCAATCATGCCATCCTCTCAAAACAATTTCAACGAAATAGATTATACCATATCGGAAGCACTCATATTTTAGATTTTCAGAAAAATGAACAACGATTCTTTCATCGTGCGTTGAGAGGTAAATTCTACCAGTAGTCGAAAAGCTAGTTTTATACTATGCACTTATCAACTTTGAGTATTGAAAGGAATACAATAAGTAAACCTAACTTAAAATGAATTGATTTTCGCATTCCTCGTTTAAAGCTCCTTTCCATTTCCATGAGTGATCCTTCTTTTGATTTTTCAGTCCTGTTATCATTTATATAAGTTGTTTTGATAAAAAACTACTTATTGTTTATAAAAAGTTTGTTTTTTAGATATTATATTGAGATAATCAAAAATAAGGAGGGGATAAAATGAAAAAAGTTTCTGTATTACTTGTTTTCTTACTTGGTTTTGTTGTTTTTCCAGTGACAGTTTTCGCTGCTTCTTCACCGAGCGTGAGCTATCAAACGAATGTCCAGTCTCAAGGATGGCAATCATGGAAAACAAACGCTCAGACGTCAGGGACTACAGGAAAAGGGAAGCGACTTGAAGCAATCAAAATAAAAATTACAAACGAAAAATATAAAGGAAGTATTGAATATAAAACATCCATTCAGAAACAAGGATGGGAAAAATCTTTTAGAAAAAATGGTGCGCTATCTGGTACAAGCGGTAAGGGGCAACGTTTGGAAGCGATCCAAATCAAACTTACCGGTGAGATCGCTAAGTATTATGATGTCTATTATCGAGTCAATGCACAACAATTTGGCTGGATGGGCTGGGCAAAAAACGGGCAGTCCTCAGGAACTTCTGGCTTTGGCTTTCAATTGGAAGCAATTCAGATTAAGCTGGTAAAAAAAGGTGGGAAAGCACCTGGAACGACGAATAATGGCTTTCGAGATGGACGAAAAAAATATGTAGATAAACGGGGCAAAGGATTGATCAAAGGGTCAAAACAAAAGATTTATCACCTGCCGGGCAGTCAATACTATAAGAAAACGACCAGTCCGATTCGTATGTTCAAGACAGAGGTGGAAGCTTACAAAGCGGGCTTTCGACCAACTAAATAGAGAAGGACTCAGTCAATGTGTACACAATCGGGCACTTGAAACTGGTTCGATCACTATAAACAATTCCTTCCCCTCAGCGGGAAAGGAGTTTTTTATTCCATAGTATTTTTTGCTAGATATGAGGATTCACAAAGTAAGTTTACTGGCTGCCCGCTTTATAGGCTGATCCTTTTTTTAGCGAGGTTTCAGCACAAAGCTACCATCTTCATCGTTCATTCCTTCAATAAATGTAAAAATAATATTTTTACCATCTCTTTCAAGGAAGAAGTAGGACATCTCAGTTTCATATTCTGGATCTTGCATCACTAGCTGATTGTCTTCGAGGGTATAGTTGTAGGTATACTCGAATTCTTCCCAGACTACCCCATCAAAAGCTACTCCAAGCTCTTCCAGTTCATCATCATCTTCTGATTGTAGCGAGCTATTATCGGTACCAATAGTAAGATTCGTTTCACTAAATGTGGCTGTCATCACTGCATACTCACCATCATCATCATCTATCTCAATAAGCCAGTCATTTTTTTGTAAGTCTTCTTTTGTGATATTTTCATTACCATTACCATTTCCACAACCAACAGCTATGACCATCAGAAGGAGAGTTATTAAGTTTATCGCTATTTTTTTCATTATTACACCTTTCCTTCCTTTTGTTTTTGTTTATTTGAGTATATTGTAACACATTTATTGCGTACCTCGTTAAAGTAAAAAAATATGATTATCCATCACGTGATTTGCGACATCGATTACAAGTGCTTCTCTCCCTTCTTTTTTTAGTTTTGCTATCTGAAAGATCAGCATGACTAGCGGTACTTTTTTATTAGTAAGCGGAGGCTTTGCAAGAGTATTTCTCATTGAGTTTGCTTTCCAAAAGTATGCTTTTATTGGCAGCCAAAAAGAAAAGCTACCCCATGAGCCGTGACTAGCTTGTTTAAGTAGAATAAAGAAGCACTGAATGAATGGCAATCGGTGAGAAACTTGACTTAGAAAAAGCTTTTAAGGTGATTTAGAAAAGGATTTGGCTGGTTTAACATTGATATATGGCTATTAATGTGTATAATAAGTACTTGTGCGAAGCGCACCGCGGTTCATCAACCATCCCGCGTAATCAAAACTCGGAGAAAGTAGGGATCAAATGGAAAAATCAACAAATCTAACCAATCAACGTTTGCGTGTCGTCGCAGCCAATGGGATCATTATGGCACTTTATGTTGCTGTAACGGTTCTGGTCGCACCAGTCGCCTCAGGAGCGATTCAATTCAGAATATCTGAAGGGTTGAATCACTTAGTCGTTTTCAACAGAAAATTGATGTGGGGTGTCGTCGGTGGGGTCGTTGTGTATAACTTGTTCTTTGGAATGGGGATCTTGGATGTCGTATTCGGCGGTTTCGGAAGCTTTTTAGCCTTAGGAGCAACTGCCTTGGTACATAAGAAGATTCCAAATGTTTTCTTAAGACTCGCATTTAATACAATTGTTTTTTCATTAAGCATGTTCCTGATTGCGATTATGCTAAACATCACCTTAGCATTACCTTTCTGGCCAACCTTTGCAACAACGGCATTGAGTGAATTTATCGTGATGACGATCACTGCACCTGTGATGTATATCATCAATCGTGCCGTTCGTTTCGATAAACGCGTTTAAAAAAGAATCTTGTTTTTTGCTTTGATGGTTCTCAAGAAACAAGAAAAAAGATCATTCCTTTCTTTCTTAGGAATGATCTTTTATTTTATTCTGCTTTTAGGTCTTCGATCTCCACAACTTTGAAATTTTTTGCTTCCAGTTGAGAAACGATCTTGTCGCATAATTCTTTTGATGTGTTCGCTGGTAAAGTGATCATCGTACGACGGATAAATTCATCTTTACCGATATCCAATGTGATACAGCTGGCAATACTGCTGTATTTTGCGATTATTTTTGCGATGACTGCTAAGTCGCCTTGCTGACCAGTTGATGCGATCGTCAACACATAGCTTCCTTGCTCAACACTCCATGACTGTGACAACATGTTCAACAAAGAACTGTGTGTCAAGATGCCATAAAATTGATTGTTTTCATCTAATACAGCAATATAAGGCAATTCTTTGATCGTGAAGAAAACGTTAAAGAAAGAAGAATTGACATAAATAAATTTGGTCGCATTTTTTAGTAGATAAGTGACTGGCAAAGTCATGTCGCCGCCGTTTGCTTTGTGGCGATAAATGTGCATTTTATAAATATTTCCTCTGAAAATCTTGCCTGATTCATCTAGGATAGGCACACAACGATAACCAGATTCTTCCAAAATTGCCAGCGCTTCTTCTAAAGTAGCTGTTTCTTTTACCGTTGTTAAATCGCGTTTTTTGTAAACCATTGTTTTTAATAACATAATTTTCCCTCCCAAATACCCATTTAACACCATTATCATACCACAAAATTAGAAGAAACTATATTTTTACGACAGAAAATCAAAAATTGACACATTCTTAAATAAATGGTATTTTTAGTGTTGGAAAACTTTATAAAAAGGGGGAGGACACTAAGATGGCAACAAAAAAAGCTGCTTTGGCTTGTTCTGTCTGCGGATCCCGCAACTATTCAAAATCAGTCAGTGAAGGTAAAAAAGGCGAACGCCTTGAAATCAACAAATTTTGCAAGTATTGTAATCAATATACGTTGCATCGTGAAACGAAGTAAGGAGGGAATCAAATGAAATTTTTGAAAAATGTTGTTGAAGAAATGAAAAACGTTTCTTGGCCATCAAAAAAGCAATTACGTAAAGATACCTTTGTGGTGATTCAAACAACCATTATTTTTGCATTGATGTTCTTTGTGATGGACACACTGATTCAAACAGTCTTCAATTGGATCCTAAAGTAAGACTTCTTACTGATAGCGCTAGTCATTTATCGCAAATCATGCTATAATCGCTTTGAGGAAAAACTTCGGTGCAGCTGAGGTTTTTTTATTTTACAAAAAGATGGGGAGTCCGAAAAAAATGGAATCTTTTGAAAAAAATTGGTATGTACTGCATACGTATTCTGGCTATGAAAACAAAGTAAAAGCGAACCTAGAGTCACGTGCACAAAGCATGGGGATGGGTGATTATATTTTCCGTGTCGTCGTTCCCGAAGAAGTAGAAACAGAAGAAAAAAACGGCAAAACCAAAGAAATCGTTCATAAAACATTTCCTGGCTATGTATTAGTTGAAATGGTCATGACGGATGAATCTTGGTACGTTGTACGTAATACTCCTGGGGTAACAGGTTTCGTTGGTTCCCATGGTGCAGGAAGCAAGCCAGCGCCTTTATTACAAGAAGAAATCAATTCAATTTTACGTTCGATCGGTATGAGCACTCGGACGGTTGAACTGGAAGTAGAAATTGGCGAAACCGTCAAAATCATCGAAGGTGCGTTTTCTGGTCTAGAAGGACAAGTAGCAGAAATCGATGAAGAAAAACAAAAACTAAAAGTGAACATCGATATGTTCGGTCGTGAAACGAGTACAGAACTTGATTTTGAGCAAGTAGATAAGATTTAACTACTGGATTCACTAGCAAGAATGACTCTTTTACGGTAAAATAACAGTAATGAGAATAAAGTGGACCAATTCGTTGGCCCACTTTTTTTCTCAAAATCAGTAAGCGCTTTATAAGAGGAAGGGGTCCTATGTCAAAACTAGTCACTTTTTTTAGAGTAAAGTTTCACAATGATTTTCATCCCCATGGTAAAGGGATGATCTCTGTACATAATGGATATAGCTTGTTATTTCTTTTCAATTTGCTGCTATTTTTCTTTGCTATGTTGTTTTTTGATCCAATGGTGGCAATCGAAGAGCTCAAGTTGATTTTGTTTTCGGAAAGTCATTTAGTCACCGATTATATTGCCATGACCTCGGTAGGGACGGCTTTGTTAAATAGCAGTCTGATGACCTTTGTAGCGATCTCGATTTGCTATCACTATCGGGTACCGATCACGGGCGGTGCAGTCTCTGCGATCTTCATGGTGACTGGCTATGGTTTTTTTGGAAAAAATCTCCTGAATTTTATCCCAATATTTTTAGGCGTTCGACTGTATTCGTATTTTATGAACGAACCATTGAAAAAATTTCTGTTGATCGCCCTCTATGGGTCATCGGTTTCCCCAATCGTCAGCTATTTTGCTTTCAATGATTCCTTACCACCATACTTTAGTCTAGTGATGGGGTATGGCATTGGGATCTTCACCGGTTTTTTGATGGTTCCTATGGCCTTATACTTTCAAGCGCTGTTTCAAAGCGTCAGTCTATACAGTGCGGGATTTACTTCAGGGATGCTATGTACACTGGTCGCTGCCATCTGCCGAATGTTTGGCTTGACGATCGAGCTAAGAACATTAGTATCTCAAGAGCAGCAACCTCGATTGATTTTTATGATGCTGGTTTTAGGAGGGGTATTCGTCGGCTATGGCTTGTTGATGGCGATCAAGAAAAAACGATTGAATATGCGAGCGATTTGGTCGCATAGTGGCAAAATCGAGCGAGATATTTTAAGGGATACTGGCGTTTATAACACGATGATCAATATGGGGTTAATGACATTCTTGTTAGTGGCTTACGTTGTCAGTATTGGTGCGGTTTTAAATGGACCAGTTATCGGTGCGATCTTTTGTGTCATCGGCTTTTCTGCTTGTGGCTCTCATGTGTTTAACTCGCTGCCTTTATTGGCAGGGGTGACGATCGCCAATCTATTGAGCGTATACACCATCAACGAGACGGTTACAGTCACGTCAGCGATTTTTGCGATGATGCTCTGTGCAGTAACAAATGCCTATGGCTGGAAAGGCGGCTTGGTGGTCGGTTTTGTCCACGCCTCAATGGTACTGAATATTGATTTCTTACATGGAGGTTTGAATCTGTATAACAATGGTTTTTCTGGCGGGCTCGTCGCCATGATGATCATTCCCTTATTGGATCTCAGCAAACAGCTCTGGCAAAAATCAGCCGATCAGGCGCAAGCTACCAATGATGAAAAACCACAAATGGACTTGAAAGCACAAGAAAGCGAGCAGCCATTGGTCCCATTGGATCAAACAGAAGGAAAACCTAAATTTTCCGAGCCTGTGAAGGTATTAAAACCCGTTGCCCAAAAGAAACACTATAGGGTAGGCGAGTGGGAGTAGAAAAACCGCCAATGTCATTTGTTACTTGTTTAACAAGTAGGGAGTGCTTGCCTTTTCGTCGTTGGAAATAATGGGAAAATGAAAACCAACCAAGAACAAGCACAGATTGGTTGTTCTTGGTTGGTTTTTATTCGTGTTCGTTTCTAAAAAAATCAACGATTGGCTTCTAAGATTTCTGCCTGCAAGCGTTGGGCAGTCGGTGTCATGGCTAGACCGCCTTCAGCCGTTTCCTTGAAAATGCTAGGCATTTGGCGACCGACTTGATACATCGCTAAGACCACTTCATCAGGTGGGATAACACTTTCGATTCCTGCCAGTGCCATGTCGGCAGAGATAAAGGCTTGGGAAGATCCTAGGGCATTGCGCTTCACGCATGGGACTTCGACTAAGCCCGCGACAGGGTCACAAATCAAGCCCATCATATTTTTGAGGGTGATCGCCACCGCTTGAGCCGCTTGGTGAGGGGTGCCACCTTTTGCACAAACCAAAGCTGCCGCTGCCATTGCGCTAGCAGAACCGATCTCCGCTTGACAACCGCCTTCGGCTCCAGAAATCGAGGCATTGTTGGCAATCACTAGACCAAAGGCGCCGGCTGTAAACAAAAAGTCGACTTGTTGCGCTCGAGTCAGTGCCAAACGTTCACGTACGGCCATCAAGACACCAGAAACAACACCCGCACTACCGGCGGTCGGTGTTGCACAGATCAAGCCCATTTTCGCATTGACTTCGTTGACTGCAATGGCATTTTGGACCGCTTGTAGAATGGTTTCTCCGCTTAAAAAATCACCGGCAGCAAGGTAGTCGTTCATGCGTGTCGCATCGCCGCCGGTCAATCCCGTCACCGATTTTACACCAGCGACACCTTCAGCGACTGATTGTTCCATAACAACTAAATTCTTTTCCATGATTGCAAGGATCTGTTCGCGACTACGGCCAGTATTTTCAGCTTCGATCGCAATCATCATCTCTGCAACGGAAGGATAATTTTTACTCTCTGTTACTAATTCTTCTATTGTATAGAACATATGCCTTTTCTCCTTTAATCAAAATACGCAGCGCTGTAAACATGTGGCAAAACTTTGATTTGTTGGGCCAGCTGATCATTGCGCTGATCGACTTCGATGATCATGATTGCTTTATCACCGACAGCTTCTCTTGTTACGGTCATCGTACCGATATTGATTTGAGCCTCTGATAGTAAATTGGTTACTTTTGCAATCATTCCTGGAACATCTTGATGAACGATCACATAAGTTGGCGTACCCAGCGTCAGAGAAATTTTGAAGCCGTTAAGCTCTGAGATTTGAATATTACCACCACCGATCGAGATACCAGTGACAGAAAGTTTGTGGCTACCTTTTGTCAAAATCATCTTGACCATATTTGGATGTTCCGCTTTTTCTTTTTTAGGAACGAATAGGACTTCGATCCCTTTCTCATAAGCGATTTTTAAAGAGTCTGCTAGGCGAGCATCATCTGGCTCCATGCCTAAAAGACCGCCAACTAACGCAATATCGGTTCCATGACCGCGATAGGTTTTGGCAAACGATTCATACAAAAGGATATCAACACTGTCTGGCTGTTCACCAAAAATACTGCGAACGATTTTTCCGATCCGAGCCGCACCGGCTGTATGAGAACTGCTGGGACCCACCATGATGGGACCGATTATATCAAATACACTGCGGTATTTTAATTGTTCCATTTTTTTCACCTCGATAGTAGTAAACGAATAGGGAAGAATTCCAGTAGTAGTGTAGCATAAAAAAATGAGAGAATGAAAAAAGCAGACCAAAAGCAAGGGATTTTTATTTATTTTTTTATCAAAGGAATGACGAAAAGCGATGGTGAGTATTTTTTCAAAAAAATCAGCTGAAAAACCTTGAATTATTCCTTAAAGATGCTATAATATTCCAGTGTGCTTTCGTCACACGTTTTTTGTGTGTGCACATGAATCACCAAAGTGGGAGGAGAAATTTGGATCTCCAATTAACCACATCACGGACTCAAGGAGGTATGTCTCGTGGCAAAAAAAGTAGAAAAAATCGTTAAATTGCAAATTCCTGCAGGTAAAGCAACACCAGCTCCACCGGTAGGTCCTGCGCTAGGTCAAGCGGGTATCAACATCATGGGATTCACTAAAGAATTCAATGCTCGTACAGCTGATCAAGCAGGTTTGATCATTCCAGTAGTGATCTCTGTATACGAAGACCGCTCATTTACTTTCGTTACAAAAACACCACCAGCAGCAGTATTGTTGAAAAAAGCAGCAAACGTTGAAAAAGGTTCAGGCGAACCAAACAAAACAAAAGTTGCAAAAGTTTCACGCGATCAAGTAAAAGAAATCGCTGAATTGAAAATGGAAGACCTAAACGCAGCTGACGTTGAAGCAGCAATGCGCATGGTTGAAGGAACTGCACGAAGCATGGGGATCACTGTAGAATAATTACAGCCCTAAGGAAGTAGCTTCTCAGTCGGCTTCATATTGAAAAATATGGGACACGTGGGAGGTTCTACCGTTATAACCACATCAAGGAGGAAACAAAATGGCTAAAAAAAGCAAAAAAATGCAAGAAGCATTGAAAAAAGTTGATGCTACAAAAGCTTATTCAGTTGAAGAAGCAGTAGCTTTGGCAAAAGAAACAAATATTGCAAAATTCGACGCAACGGTTGAAGTTGCTTACAAATTAAACGTAGACCCTAAAAAAGCGGATCAACAAATCCGTGGCGCGGTTGTATTACCAAACGGTACTGGTAAAACACAAACAGTTTTAGTTTTTGCTAAAGGCGATAAAGCCAAAGAAGCAGAAGCAGCTGGTGCTGATTTCGTTGGTGACGACGATATGGTTCAAAAAATCCAAGGTGGCTGGTTCGATTTTGACGTTGTTGTTGCAACGCCTGACATGATGGCTACTGTTGGTAAATTAGGTCGTGTGTTAGGCCCTAAAGGTTTGATGCCTAACCCTAAAACTGGTACAGTAACAATGGACGTAACAAAAGCAGTTAACGAAGTAAAAGCTGGTAAAGTTACTTACCGTGTTGACAAAGCTGGGAACATCCACGTACCAATCGGAAAAGTTTCTTTTGAAGATGACAAATTGATTGAAAACTTCAAAACGATCCATGAAACATTGTTGAAAGCTAAACCTTCAGCAGCAAAAGGTCAATACATGAAAAATATCTCAGTTACAACAACATTTGGGCCTGGGATCCATGTAGAACAAGCTTCTTTCTAATTTAATACAAAAATTCAAAACTTTTATTGACTTGACTACCTTATCTATGGTAAGGTAGTCAAGGTTAAAAGTTTAACTGTACCGAAGACAGTAGGTGGCGTTTGCCTTAATTTCCTACCGAGGACGTTTATTGAGAATCTTCAATAGTCCCTCTATGTCTACGGTGGCATAGAGTTTTTTTATTGTCCTTTATAGGACGAAGGAACAGTTTGTTTCGAAGAAACTCTTCCATCAAAATCAGGAGGTGAAATATAAATGAGTGAAGCAGCTATCGCTAAAAAATCCGCGATCGTTGATGAAGTGAGTGCAAAATTCTCTGCAGCCGCATCTGTAGTCGTTGTTGACTACCGTGGTCTAACTGTTGATGAAGTAACTCGCTTACGTAAACAATTGCGTGATGCAAACGTTGAGATGAAAGTTATCAAAAACTCAATTCTTTCTCGTGCTGCTGAAAAAGCTGGTCTAGAAGGTTTAGGTGAAGTATTCACTGGCCCTACTGCCGTAGCATTCAGTAACGAAGACGTTGTTGCACCTGCAAAAATCATTAACGATTTCGCAAAAGACGCAAAAGCTTTAGAAATCAAAGGCGGTATCATCGAAGGCAAAGTTTCTTCATTGGAAGAAATTACTGCATTGGCGAAATTGCCAAACCGCGAAGGACTTCTTTCTATGTTGCTATCTGTGCTACAAGCACCTATCCGCAACGTGGCTTACGCTGTCAAAGCAGTGGCAGAAAAAGAAGAAGATGCAGCATAATTGCCGCATGATTTTTCAGTATTAAAAAACTAAACTACTTACTTAAATGGAGGAAAATAAAATGGCATTGAACATTGAAAACATTGTCGAAGAGCTAAAAGGCGCGACAATCTTAGAATTAAACGATTTAATTAAAGCTATCGAAGAAGAATTTGGCGTATCTGCTGCAGCTCCTGTAGCTGTAGCTGGTGGAGCTGGCGATGCTGGTGCTGCTGAAGAACAAACTGAATTCACTGTAGAATTGACTGCAGCTGGCGATCAAAAAGTTAAAGTTATCAAAGCAGTTCGTGAAGCAACTGGCTTAGGCTTGAAAGAAGCGAAAGCAGTCGTTGACGGAGCTCCTTCAGCAGTTAAAGAAGGCATCTCTAAAGACGAAGCTGAAGCATTGAAAGCAGCTTTAGAAGAAGTTGGCGCTTCAGTAACTGTAAAATAATTTTTCTTAGTGTCAAATCCTTTTGTATGAAGGGATTTGGCGCTTTTTTTTAGTAAATGAAATTCCTGAAAAAGGAATAAGCAGCGATCCTCGTTTCTTACTAGCGAGGATCACTGCTTATTTTTTTCGAAATTGTTGGAATAAGAACACAAAAATAAAAAAGAAAAATGCTTCCCACAATGTTGTGGTCCAGCTAAAGCTGCGGTTGATACCAAAAACGAGATTACCGATATTGGAAACCACCAAATACAATGCTGTTGCTAGCAAAGAATAGCCGAGTCGTTTGCCCATCATTACGCCTCCCTTTGCTATGATTGTAACAAGTCAAAAGAGTTGTGGCAATCAATTCTCTCCTGATGGAAAGGAATTGGTTGGCGGAAAGAGAATAAAACGAACGATCACAGTGGACCGTTCGTTTTATGATGGTCTATGGGTGTGGCTATTTCAATGGGACATCAAAGATCCAACCTGTTGGGGCCGCAATATCTCCAAATTGAATGCCGGTCAATTGATCATACAATGCTTTTGTTTGTGGACCAACTTCCGTTTCACTATAGAACACATGAAAATCCTCACCGTTTTGGATCCCGCCGATTGGGGAGATAACAGCAGCTGTTCCGCAGGCACCCGCTTCGACAAACCGATCCAGCTCATTGAGATAAACATCGCCTTCAACAGGGGTCAATCCTAATGAGTGTTGCGCTAGATGCAGCAATGAATATTTTGTGATACTTGGCAAAATAGAAGGAGATTTTGGTGTCACAAATTCATTGTCAGCCGTGATTCCGAAAAAGTTAGCAGAACCGACTTCTTCGATTTTGGTATGCGTTTCTGGATCCAGATAGATGCAGTCGGAAAATTTCCGCTGATGGGCTTCGTATCCAGGCAACAAACTCGCAGCATAATTTCCACCAACTTTGGCTGCGCCAGTACCATTTGGTGCCGCGCGATCATAATCAGAAACAATGAAATTGGTCGGTGTCAATCCGCCCTTAAAGTAAGGACCGACAGGCATACAAAAAACCGTAAAAATATACTCTGGTGCTGGACTGACACCGATGTTTTCTCCGACCCCAATCAATAGAGGACGAATATACAAGGTGGCGCCGCTGCCATAAGGTGGAACATATTCCTGATTTGCTTTTACTACTTGTTTTACCGCATCTAAGAAAAAGTCCTCAGGAACCTCTGGCATGCGCAGGCGATAGGCACTGCGATTCATCCGTTTGCTATTTTCGTCTGGACGGAACAAATTGATGCCGCCATCTTTTCTTCGGTAGGCTTTTAGTCCTTCAAAACATTGTTGTCCATAATGAAGAGCGGTTGATCCCTCGTGGATATGCAGATAATTATCCTCGGTAAGTTCGCCTTCATTCCAAGAACCGTCTTTCCATGTTGCCAAAAAACGCCATGGCGTCTTGATATAAGAAAACCCTAAATTTGACCAATCGATTGTCATTCGTTCACACCCTTTTTTAATTTTTCTAAGTATAGCACTTCAGAAAAGAAATGTCATTATTTTCTGAAAATTCTTCTGTAAGAATAGTTGGTGACATTGACGTGTAAAGGATAGGGAAGTGCTCTTTGCTTGTACGAGTTCCCCAGTTTGTTTTTCTACAAGTTCTGTGCTTCAATGAGAGTATAAAAAAACAAAAAAGGGGGAACGTTTGTGATTGAGGAAGTGTTGACGGACAGTCTGGGGATCGCTGCTGCGTATCGACGATTGAAACCAATCATGATCCATACACCACTTGCACCAAGTAATATTTTAGGCAAAGAAAAAGAGGGCGCGATATTTTTGAAATTAGAAAATCTACAGCGTACCGGCTCCTTTAAAGCGCGGGGGGCGTATAACAAGCTCGCTTCATTGACTGATGCAGAAAAACTTCGCGGTGTCATCGCCTGTTCTGCAGGAAATCATGCGCAAGGTGTTGCTCTCGCAGGATCGTTACTGGGGATCAATGTCCGAATCTTTATGCCATTAACGGCTGCTAAAACAAAAATAGAGGCGACAAGAAGCTATGGCGCACAAGTCGTTTTAGCAGGAGAGACGTTTGATGAAACCAAACAACTGACAGTAGACGCCATGAAAGAAAGTGGCGAAGTTTTTGTCTCTCCCTTTGATGATCGTGCAGTAATGGAGGGGCAAGGAACGATTGCGATCGAACTGTTGGAGGATCTTCCAGATGTTGATAATGTCATTATTCCCATCGGCGGTGGTGGGTTGATCGCTGGGATGGCTTTAGCCTTAAAAGAACTTCGTCCAGAAGTCAAAATCATCGGCGTTCAATCCTATGGCGTTTATGGTATGATCGCATCGATCTGGCAGCAAAAGCTGGTAGCCAATCGCCGCAGTAGAACGATCGCCGATGGCTGTGATGTTGCTTTGGCAGGGGAGCTGACCTATGATGTTTTAAAGACCCGTATCGATGAAACGGTCTTAGTTGAAGAATCCGACATCGAACAAGCGATCCATTACTTGGCTTTGAAGGAAAAAGTCATTGCAGAAGGTGCTGGTGCATTAAGTACAGCGGCGATTTTAAGCGGACAGATCGATCATTTACTTCGAGGAAAGAAAACTGTGGCTTTGGTCTCCGGCGGCAATATTGATTTCTCTGTGTTTAAGGAAATCATCTGAGTGCAACAAGCCTTCCAAAAAAGAAAGAAGAGACCTGATTAGACATTCTCCTAATTGGGTCTCTTCTTTTAAATTCAAAGCAGGTGCTCAGATGATTACTTTGGGGGAGAAAGTATTGTTTCGATCCACTGTCCAAAGGTTGTTACATATTTCAATGGTCCGACCAATGTAAATCGTGCCATCGTTGGGTGGATTTTTTCAAAGTAAAAACGCCGACTTTCCCCTGAGTAAAGTGCATTGAATTCATCAATAACGATTTTTTTTTGCTGTTGCAGTAATTCTTCTGATTCAATAAAGAAATCAATGGCAAGTAAGCTTTCGGGTATCTGTTTTTCTGAACGTATTGAAGCAAAAGAAAGCAGGGGATCTTCAAATGGTTCGCCCATCAACGAAGCCACATCTTTGTAAGAAAAGCGCCACTGTCCGCCAACTTTTGTCCCTTTAAGTTGGTTGGTCTTTTGATAATTTCGGATGGTTCGAGTCGTTACGCCCAGTTTTTCAGCGACTTCTTCAACGGTATAATAATCTTTCATCGGTTCCTCCTACAAAGTAATTATGCGATCGCAAAAGCGTTGCTCCTCTTTCTTATGACTAGTATAGATGATAATACGTTTTTCCGCATGTTTTTTTAGACACTTCATGATCGTCTCGGCAGATTCATCATCAAGGCTACTAGTAGCTTCATCTAGCAAAAAAATTTCTGCATCACTTACTAATAAGCGAGCCAAAGCGATTCTTTGCTTTTCTCCTCCTGATAAATCGGCTCCGTTTTCCGTAAGCCTGCTGGTCCAAGAGCGCTGTTGAAAAATGGGCGCTAAAATACCAGAGGTTTCGATAATTGTTTTTTCTTCTTCCGTCATTTTTCTTCCCCATACAAGATTTTCTTCAATTGTCCGAGAGAGAATCGTAGGTTCTTGAGCAAGGTAGATGGTTTTATCTGTTTCAGGTTTTCTCGGCTTGATGCGTTTACTCTTCGTGGAAAGCGATATTCCTTCTGATGGATAAAGACCAGCAATCGCCTTTAAAAACGTTGATTTTCCTTTTCCTGAAGTGCCAGCCAAGTAAATATGTTCACCAGGTTTCAAGGTTTCTTCAATGGGGAAGGAAAAGCTGCGGTTGCCAATTGATACGACAGGGTGGTCGAAAGTAAGACTTAGAGCAGCTTCACTCGTTTGGTGCGAGCAGTCCTCGGGAGCAGCCAATTCTTCGTTAACAAAACGTTGATTGATCCTGAGAGTGGCTGTATCAAGATTGATTTTCGTTAAACCACTTAATGCAGAAAAGTAAATGGGCAATAGCACGCCAATCAAAATCAACGCAGAGGTTGGCAATTCATCTTGTAATATTCCTTGAATCATAAACAAATAGATTCCTATCTGGGCGATCTGATTGATCGCATTAAGGACTAAACTAGTCGTTTGGGCAAAAGTATTGGTGTTTGCTAATGTTTGATACATCGATGTCAATTGAGAGGAAAACAGCTGTTCAAGAACAGCGTCACTCCATTGCTTCATTGTATCAATATGGGACAATGTTGTTAACATTTCCTTATTGCTAAGAGCAAATGCTTCTTGCATATTTTTCATCTTGATACTTAACTGTTGATTGATCCATCGAAACCCAAAAACATTGATGGGAAATAGCAATAGTAAAATGAAACCCAGTAAATAATGCAATTGGAAACACAAAAAAAGCGGGATCAGCAATAAGAAAAAGCAGCGAATGGCTTCGCTAAAACTACCACAAATAAACAAGTATAAGGAATCAACAACGCCAAAGATGCGGTTTAATAGATAAGTGGGTTCCTTTTCAGAAAGCTCTACATAACTCTTTCTTTTCATTTTTTTTAACAATTCCAAGAGATGGCGAACGTTCATCGTAGCTGCATAGCGCTCTTTCATCACAATCAGTAAGAATTGTGCGCAATAAGTAATGCTTAATATGAACGCTAATAAGCCAACGAGATGATCGAAGCGCAGTGCGTGATCTTCTTGTAAAAGCAATGGGAAGGCTAGGTTTGTTAGGACAGTTAAGAATACTAGTAGGCTACTCAAACTAATAAAAAGTTTGTTCTTTCTAATAATTTCAATCAAAATACCAACTCATTTCCTATTTTTTCCTAAATGGTAGATGTTTTTATGAAAAATGTCAACAAAAAAAGAGTTCCTTATTAAAGGAACTCTTGAAAAATCAAAAGCTGCGTCCGCCGCCGCCGAAAGTACCGCCGCCAGAAGAGTGGGTCGTACTGCCGCCTCCGCCGCCAGAAAAACCGCCACCACCGCCGCCTCCGCCATTATTCGAAGGCCGAGGGATGCGTCTGGTTGTGACAAAGGAGTTGACTAAGCGATCTTCTTTTTGGGTCAGATCAATACTTGATTTTTCTAGATAGTTAAATTTGTAGCCGCCCATTTTTAATTGGTAACGGGATTTAACAATGATGAAAAAGGCGATACTGATCACTGCTGCGATTGCTAAGCAAATAGCAATTTCTAGTGGCGTCATCACTTTGTAATAAGTAATTTTTCCAGTATCACGATCGATACGATAGTGATCGGCAGGAACACCTGCTTCCACAAAACCAGCCGCTTTTTGCAGATAGACCAATGCCGCTTGGTAATAATTTCCCTCTGCCATCTGGTCAAATACCGCATCAAGTAGCTTGTCTAGACGTGAGTCAGTGAGGTAATCGATCATATTTCCAGAAGTCGAAACGTGAAATTTACGTTGCGACATATCGATCACCAAAGCGGATCCATTGTTGTCGTTGCCGATCCGTCTTGAAAGATATCGATTAGTATACAACTCGATATCTCCCGTGTTGCTGTTCGTTGTTTGAATAAACACTTCGCCTTTGATTTTCGCATTCAGCGCTTCTGCTTCTTCATTCAACTTCTGGATTTCTTGTTCGGTAAAAAGTCCAGCGTGGTCTGCGACTGTCTCTTCGGCTGCGAAGGCGGGCAGGGTGGTGAAGAAAAAGCCAACCAGCAGAAGCAACAAATAGGATAGTTTTTTCATAAGAAATACGCTCCAATCAATGCGAGGATGGTCGTTGCCGCGAAAATTGCGCCACTGACGATTCCCAAGCGTTTGTAACTGATTGGTAAAACACCGCTGACTTTTCCTGTTTGCCCATTCATCGCATAATAAAAGGCACTCTTGTTTTCATCATCGGCTCGATAGGTCACTAGCCATACAGGAAGCAAAACGTAATTGTTTTCTTCTTTTGTTAGATTGATGGATCGATTGTTGCGTTTAAAACTAGTATAGCCATTGACGGTACCTGCTAGCAGGTTTTCAGCATACCCCGATAATTCGTTTTTGACTTCGTCGGAAAGAGCAATGTATTCAATGTCTCTTTTTTCTGCTTGGAAGCCGGCTAAATACTGACTGCGAAAATTAACAGCTTTTTCAAGGGGAAACGGCTGAACGCCAGTTACCATTTTTTGTTGGACGTTTTTTGACAGCGCATGCTTGAGCAATTCATTCACCTTGATTTTTCCTCGTCGCAAGACATCGTATTGTTTGTGTTCAGTATATTCAATATCACCAACGCGCCAAATACGCAAGGAGGTACCCATTCCTGAGAGGGAGCCGTTCATCTCGGCATCGACGACCCAATAAGGGAAGTATACGCCAGTCAATTTCTCTACTTGTGCTTGGTCGAAGAAATCCCGTGGGACGAATTTTTTCTTTTGCGCCCATTCTAAAAACTTTTGCGTTGCTTCTTCTTTTTCGATCGCAAAGGGAAGGACTTTGTTTGGCAAAAATTCTCCCGAAAGCCGTCCAGATAAAACGACCGGGTTATGGCAAAAGTAGCAATAGGTTGCAGCTGTAGTCGCATCCGTCACGATTTCAGCACCGCAGCTGGGGCAGGTGAAAAGGTCCATCTGTCCCGCTTGTGCATTGGCTTGTTGCTGCACTTCTTCTTCAAGGCTCGGCTCCGTCACTGAGGTAGCCGTGGCATCTACAGAAGAATCAGCGGCCATTTGCGCTTCTTTTTGCTTTTCTTCAAAGGCAGTGACTTCGTCTTCAGTAAAAATACTCAGACAAAATGGACAATGAAATTTTTGATCGCCAGGATCAAAGGTTAAAGCGCCCCCGCAATTGGGGCACTTATGTGTGATAACATCCATCAGCAATCCTCCTCAATTAGTCTACTGGGACACCTTTGAAAGGTTTGCCGCAATTCGGACAGAATTTTGGAATGCCGTTGGCTAAATCAATCACTTCACCACAATCGCTGCATTTCATTTTCAGACTTGGTCCATCGCTCGTTGGTTTAGGCGTGCCGCAATTGCTGCAGAATTTACCAGTATTAGATGTGCCGCATTGTGGGCAGTCCCAATGATCTGCGTTGCTTTGTGCAGGTGCTTGTTGCTGCTGCATCTGCTGTTGGTTGTTTTGTGACGCTTGGTTCAAATAACCGCCACCAGCGTTCATCCCCATGCCCATGCCAACAAACCCAGTCGTAGCGCCAGCGGCATTGCTACCGGCAGATTCCATACCACGAGCTACCGAACCTTGAACATAGCCTTCACGAATCGAAGGGTCACCTAACATTGCCCCTTGGTTCCGCATGTTGATCAATTTTACGGAATCATCCGTATAAGAGATGCTTGCGACGGCAACCGAAACGATTTCCATTCCTCGGAGTTCTCGCCAGCTGTCATCAAGAACTGTTCCCATATATTTGCTTAATTCCATGCTCTTAGATGGAACGTAAGAAATTCGTTCGCCATCAGCGGACATTTTGTTGATCGCTGTTTGTAGGGCGGTCAAAAATTCAGCTAAGTACTGCTCGTTGATGTCGTTGATATCGACTTGACTTTTGTTTTTTGGGATCGCATTCGTATAGAACAAAATTGGATCGGTAATTCGTAAGGAATAGTTTCCGTGCGCCCGCAAGAAAAGTTCTGCGTTGTAAAAGTTGTCAAAATAATTCAAAGGCGAGGAAGTACCGAAGCGAATCCCTTTGATTTCTTGTAGATTGATATAAAAAACTTGTTGTTTTTGCGGTGTAACGCCACCAAACTTAAAGCGGTCAAACGTTTCAGAAATCGCATCTTTCAATGAACCGTTTAACATTGAAGGCGCTAATTCGTTTTTCACTGTATAGTAGCCTTCTTCGGCGGTATAATCGATGATTCGCCCGCCATCAACCAATAACATCATCATATTCGGATAGACATGAATCACTGAGCCATCAGTGATGACATCTTCTGTGCCTTTTCTGTTGGAACCGCGTTTGTCATTACGCCGCACTTTGACACCTTTTGTCATTACTGTCGAATCGCTCATATTGTCAGGCTCGATCACCTCTAGCCATTGATCTGCTAATCCGCCGCCAATTGCGCTTGTTGCCGCTTTGATAATACCCATTTTCAGTCCTCCTTTAAATTGTTTTCATCACAATAGATGAACATAGATTCATTATACCATAGGAGGTGAGATTTACGTTATCAGTCTAAAGTTGGAGAGGAGTTTTTCGCAAAATCCATCAATAAACGGTTCGTTCGCAGGTGGATTTGAATAAAAGAGACAAATTGGAGATTGCGGATTAAATTTCCATTTCTTTTGAGATTCCCCCACGCAAACGGTGGTTTTTTTGGCTGATATTACGTATAATAGAAGGTAGCGAATTTTGAAATGAGTGTGGAAAACTATGGCTTATCAAGCATTATATCGTGTTTGGCGTTCTCAGCGTTTTGATGATGTTGTCGGACAAAAAGCAATTACCCAAACCTTAAAAAATGCAATCGATCAAAACCAGATCTCGCATGCCTATTTATTTACGGGTCCTCGAGGAACCGGGAAAACAAGTGCAGCGAAAATTTTTGCCAAAGCCATCAATTGTCCGAACCAGGTCAACGGTGAGCCTTGCAATGAGTGCGATATGTGTCGCTCAATCACAGCAGGGACGCAAGAAGACGTGATCGAAATCGATGCGGCAAGCAACAACGGTGTAGAAGAAATTCGCTTTATTCGTGATCGTGCGAACTATGCACCGACCCAAGCTGAATACAAAGTTTATATCATTGATGAAGTGCACATGCTGTCAACAGGCGCATTCAACGCTTTACTAAAAACATTGGAAGAACCACGGAAAAATGTTGTCTTTATTTTGGCAACAACAGAGCCCCATAAGATTCCAGCAACGATCATTTCTCGAACCCAACGTTTTGATTTCAAACGGATCAATACGCAAGATATCGTGGGTCATTTAGAAACGGTCCTTACTACTAGTGAGATCAATTACGAAGCAGAAGCTTTACAGATCATTGCGCGAGCCGCAGAAGGCGGTATGCGGGATGCCTTGAGTATCACCGACCAGGCGATCGCTTTTAGTGATGGAACCGTAACGACCCAAGATGCTCTTGAAGTGACGGGCAGCTTGTCCTATGAAATGATGGACCGTCTGATGCAAGCTTGCGGGGAAAAAGAAGTTGCCGATGCGTTAGCGACCTTGCGGGAGTTATTAGCCTCTGGTAAAGAAGCCCGACGTTTATTGGAAAACTTGTTGGTTTATTGTCGAGACTTGCTGATGTATCAACAAGCGCCGCAGCTGCTATCTGAAAAGTCGCTGCAGTTGACTGAAGCGTTTCAAACGCTGGCAAAAAATACCCCGCCAGCAAAAATCTATCACTGGATCACGGTCTTAAACGATACGCAAAATGAAGTACGATTTACGAACAATCCTACGATCTATCTGGAAGTGGCTGTGGTCAAATTAGCCAATGATCCAGAAAGTGCTGCTGTTGCTAGCAATTCAGCTGATAATAGTCAAGAAGTGGCGCAGTTACGGCAAGCATTGCAAAAACTTCAGGCAGAGGTGCAACGACTGCAGGAGAATCGACCGGCAGGTGCCGTTGCGGAAACCACTGCGCCAGTGAAGAAAGCCAAGGCGACCACTACGTTCCGTTTACCAAAGGAACGCGTGTTCCAAGTACTGAAAAGTGCAACGAAGAAAGACTTGGCAAACGTTCGCAATGTTTGGGACGATCTTTTGATGTCTCTTTCCGTGACGCAAAGAGCTATGCTGCATTCCAGTGAAGCAAAAGCTGCCAGCGAATCGGGCGTCGTGATCGCTTTTGACTATGAGATCTTATGCCAGCGAGCAAGTAACGACCAAGAGTTTCAATTGATGATCCATAATCAATTGTCTCGCATGATCAAAGACTACGCCCCCCAGGCTGTCTTTATCACAAAAGAAAGTTGGCCAGCACTACGGCAAGAGTTTTTGGCCGGCGGTCAAGCAACGGCAGATTCGGAAATTGAAGTAGACCAAGAAGAGACCGAAGCCGCTCCTGTCGAACCTGAAAATGACGACTTAGTAACAAAAGCGCAAGAGTTATTTGGTGAATTAACCAGCATTGAAGAAAATTAATGAAAATGGAGTGATTGATAATGATGCGAGGCATGGGAAATATGCAAGGCATGATGAAACAAATGCAAAAAATGCAAAAAGAAATGATGAAAGAACAAGAAGCGCTGAACAGCAAACAATTTATCGGCGAATCGACAAATGGCTATGTCAAAGCGACCTTTACTGGCGATAAGACATTACAAGACATTACTATCAATGAAGCGATCGTTGATGCTGACGATGTGGAAATGCTGCAAGATATGATCATTTTAGCTGTCAATGACGGATTGAAGAAAATTGAAAAAGAATCGGAACAAACGATGGGCAAATATACAAGAAACATTCCGGGTCTATAAAAGGAGAAATGACGGTGCAATATCCTGAACCGATCGCCCGATTGATCGACAGTTACATGAAACTGCCGGGAATCGGACAAAAAACCGCGACACGTTTGGCATTTTATACAATCGATATGAAAGAAGAAGTCGTCAATGAGTTTGCCAAATCGTTGCTTAGTGTCAAACGAGATTTGCACTTTTGCAGTATTTGCGGAAATATAACTGAAGAAGATCCTTGTGAGATCTGTAGTGATCCAACAAGAGACAAAGAAACGATTTTAGTGGTTGAAGAGCCTAAAGATGTCATGGCACTAGAAAAAGTCCGGGAGTATCATGGACTTTATCATGTGCTGCATGGCGTGTTATCCCCGATGGAAGGGACAGGTCCAGAAGATATCAACATTGCATCGCTGATACAGCGGCTGCATGATGATCAGGTCAAAGAAGTGATTATTGCGACCAATGCGACCACGGAAGGTGAAGCAACGGCGATGTATATGTCACGTTTGATCAAGCCTGCTGGTATTAAAGTCACGCGTTTGGCTCATGGCTTATCTGTGGGCAGCGATATTGAATACGCGGATGAAGTGACCTTGCTAAAAGCAGTAGAAGGTCGCCGAGAATTATAAAGATATTGGAGGCAATTAGGGTGAATGGATTGTTTATAACCATCGAAGGACCGGATGGTGCTGGAAAAACCAGTGTGATCGAAGAGTTGTATCCTCGGTTACAGCTTGAAGCAACAAGAAAAATCGTGAAAACAAGAGAACCTGGCGGAGTTAAAATCGCTGAAAAGATTCGTAAAATTATTTTAGATCCGCGAAATGAAGAAATGGATGAGCGGACGGAAGCCTTACTTTATGCAGCGGCCCGCCGCCAACACTTGATTGAGGTTGTCCTGCCGGCATTAAATGCTGGACACATCGTGATCTGTGACCGCTTTGTTGACAGTTCGCTTGCCTATCAAGGAGCTGGACGCCGCATCGGGATTCCTGAGATCGCACGGATCAACGAGTTTGCGACGGAAGGAACGACGCCTGATTTTACCTTGTATCTAGATGTTGACTCTGATACTGGCTTGCGTCGCATCCAAGAAAACCGCGCACATCAATATGACCGCTTAGATTCGGAAGGATTGGAGTTTCATCAACGGGTTCGTCATGCGTATCTTAAGCTGGCGGAAGAAAATCCTGTACGCATTCATAAGATTGATGCTAGAATGGGGTTACAAGAAGTTGTTGAATCCAGCTATTCAGCAATCGTTGAATCGTATCCTGCTTACTTCAAGTCAATCTAGAGTAGGTTGGATAACACAAAGGAGATGGTCCCATGAAATTAATTATGGCAATCGTACAAGACAAAGACAGTAATCGTTTGGCAAATGAGTTTATTGATGCCAATATCCGTGCTACAAAATTGTCCTCAACGGGTGGGTTTTTAAAGGCTGGCAACAGTACGTTTATCATTGGTATTGAAGACGATCGGGTACAAGATGCATTAGAATTGATCAAAAAAACCTGTCAATCAAGAAAACAATATGTCTCGACACCGATGTCTTTAGACATTTCCTTAGACGGTCAAGTTCCTTATCCAGTCGAAGTCGAAGTCGGCGGAGCAACTGTGTTCGTGCTACCGGTTGACGGATTCCATCAATATTAAAAAAGGAGCTTTTCATGGAGGAGTTATTTCTACAAGAATATCAGCCTCTTGTTTTTGCCCAACTAAAAAAAAGTATCAAGCATGGGCGCATTGCTCATGCTTATCTTTTTGAAGGGGACAAGGGGACTGGCAAGCACGAATTAAGTCTGTGGCTCGCAAAACGCCTTTTTTGTACCAATGTGCAAGAAGAAGCCCCGTGCGGCACTTGCAGCAATTGTCTGCGGATCGCCCAAGGAGAGCATCCTGACGTCATCCAAATCGAGCCGGATGGGCAGATGATCAAAGTCGACCAGATTCGGCAGCTGCAAGAGGAGTTCTCAAAAAGCGGCTTTGAAAGTCGTCTGAAAATCTTTATTTTGTCTCAAGCTGACAAAATGAACAACAGCGCTGCCAACAGCCTATTAAAGTTTTTGGAAGAACCGGTGGGAAACTTTTTGGCGATTTTAGAAACTGAGAGTTTAGGACGTATTTTGCCGACGATTCAGTCTCGCTGTCAGATCATTCATTTTTCGCAGCTGTCAAAAGAAAAACTACAGGAGAAGCTCCAAGAAGAAGGACTTTCCAAAGAGACGAGTCGACTTCTGAGCCACTTGACTAATAGTTATCATAAAGCAGTTGAAATCTCGCAGGATGAATGGTTTAATGAAACTAAGGATGCTGTTAAGCGTTGGGTGAATTACCTTTTGAAGAAAGACCCGCAAGCATTTATTTTTGTTCAGAAAAAATTATTGGGTCTAGCAAAAAAAAAAAATCAGCAATCAGAAATCTTTTTGCTCTTGTTATTTTACTTTCAAGAGGAACGAGATCGATTGTTGGCACAAGGTTTATGGGGAAAAGAGATCAATCGTGCCATTGAAGCCGCATTGCAAGCACAAAAAAAATTGCAAGCCAATGTGTCTTTCCAAGGAGTGGCAGAACAATTTTCCGTGAAAATCATCTATGGATAAAACGCAGCAGCCGGAAAAGGAGACCAGAGATGATCGAAGTTGTCGGAGTGCGTTATCATGACGTGGGCCAGATTTATTTTTACACACCAAAAAAACAGACCTATACCATAAATGAACAAGTCATCGTGGAATCACAAGATGCCAAATGTCTTGCCACGGTGGTTACAAAAAGCAGAAAAATGAATGAGAGCGATTTGCCTCAAGCAGTCAAACCGATCCTGCGTCGAGCGACGAAAAAAGATTTGGAGCAAGCTGCCGCCAATCAAAAAGCAGCAGACGATGCGTTGAAAATCGGGAAAGAAAAAATCCGAGCACACCAGCTGCCAATGAAGCTGATTCGGGTGGCATATACCTTTGAGCGCACAAAACTGATTTTTTCGTTCACGGCAGAAAGCCGCGTCGATTTTCGTGAGTTGGTCAAAGACTTGGCAAGTGAATTTCATACACGGATCGAACTGCGCCAAATTGGTGTCAGGGATGAAGCAAAGGCGCTAGGCGGAGTTGGACCCTGCGGTCGCAAACTATGCTGTGCGACGTTTTTAGGCGATTTTATCCCAGTGTCCATCAAGATGGCTAAGGATCAAGGACTCTCCTTAAATCCTGCAAAAATTTCAGGGTTATGTGGTCGTTTGATGTGTTGTCTTAAGTACGAAAGTGAAGAGTATGAGCGTGCAAAAAAAGAATTGCCGGATCGCGGCAAGGAAGTTGAAACGCCAGATGGCAAAGGACGTGTGGTCGGGCTGGATCTGTTGAGCCGAGTGATCAAAGTCCGTTTGCATGATCGGCAAACACCAATCGAGTATGATTATGAAGAACTAGTGACAAAATAAGTAGGTGACCATAATGAGCATGGACAAACGATCAATATATGACGGATTGAATCAGTTAGAAGTGGAGTTGCAAAATTCCTTGAATAATCTAGCGGAAATGAAGCAGTCTTTGCAAGAAATCGTCGAAAAAAATACGACATTAGAATTGGAAAATCAACGCTTACGTGAACACATTCGTGAGTTGAACCAAGTGGCAGATGCACCCGCTGAATCGGTCAAACAAGAGCTTTCTAAATCACGGATGAATTTAGAAAAGATTTACGAAGAAGGATTTCATGTTTGTTATGACTTATACGGTTCTCGCAGAGAACATGACGAACCTTGTGCGTTTTGTCTAGAAGTGATCTATCGTGAAAGCGGCAAATAGCTGACAGACGAAGCGGTTCGTTAGAAAAAAGATCAGTTTCTGCTGGTCTTTTTTTCGAAAGGAGCAGTACATGCAAAAGCAGCAAAGTTATAAACAAGACACTGGAAAACTATATCTTGTTCCAACACCGATCGGTAACTTGGAAGATATGACGTTCCGATGTGTCAAAATTTTAAAAGAAGCGGACCTGATCGCAAGTGAAGATACTCGAAATACCCAGAAATTGTTGAATCATTTTGAGATTGCGACACCGCAAAAAAGCTTACATGAACACAATTATAAAGAACGGGTGCCACAGCTGATAGAACAGCTGCAAATGGGCAAGACTATTGCCCAATGCAGTGATGCTGGTATGCCCTCCATTAGTGATCCAGGTCATGAATTAGTCAAGGCGTGCTTGGTCGAAGGAATCGCAGTGATTGCGCTCCCAGGACCTACGGCTGGTTTGACCGCGCTGATCGCTTCTGGCTTATCACCGCAGCCGAATCTTTTTTATGGCTTTTTACCTCGTAAGAAAAAAGAACAAAAGCAAGCGTTAAGTGAATTGGCAAGCCAAAAAGCTACGATGATTTTTTATGAGTCACCGTATCGAATCGCAGCGACGATCGAAACGATGAAAGAGGTATTGGGAGAACGTCAAGCAGTTATCTGCCGTGAATTGACAAAAATCCACGAAGAATATTTGCGAGGGACCTTTTCAGAATTGATTGAATACCTCGACCAACAACCAATCAAAGGGGAATGCTGTCTATTAGTGGAAGGCGCTTCTGAAATCCCTGAAGTCGTTTATGAAGGAAGCTATGCTGAACAGGTGGCAGCCTTGATGGAAGAGGCAGACTTGTCTTCGAAAGAAGCCATCAAAGAAGTGGCTAAACGCAATCAAGTGAAGAAACAGCTTGTTTATCAAGCCTACCATCAATTAGAAACGTAATCATACCGAGAATTCTCTCGGTATTTTTTTGTCTTTTTTCGGACTTGTGTTAAATTATCTGACATCAATAGTTAGCTATTTTCAGAAAATTCACGGTTTTCTCAGAAAAATCTAGATTATTTGAAAATATGATGTTAGGATAGCTAACATAAAGAAAAGGAGGCGTCAAAAATGAACACAGGGAATATTGCATTTATTTTAATTTGTAGCGGCATGGTTTTTCTTATGACTCCAGCATTGGCATTTTTTTACGGAGGATTGGAACGTCGCAAAAACATCCTCAATACCATGATGATGGTGATTTGTACGATGGGCTTGGCGTCTGTGCTATGGGTCGCTTTAGGGTATACCTTATCTTTTAGCGGCACAGGCTCATTTATTGGGAATTTAGATAAAGTCTTTTTCAATCATGTCTCGATGACAGAAGGAGAAGGGATTCCTGAAGGGTTATTTGCGGCCTTTCAAATGATGTTTGCCTTGATCACAACGGCGATCATTACTGGATCTGTCGTGGGCAGAATGCGTTTCTCAGCTATTTTCCTATTTATCGGCTTCTGGCTAGTTCTCGTGTATTTTCCAATGGCACATATGGTATGGGGCGGCGGTTTCTTAGATGCGATCGGCTCGATCGATTTTGCAGGAGGCAATGTCGTTCATATCAGTTCGGGTATCAGTGGGTTAGTCTTAGCGGTCGTTGTCGGTAAGCGGCGAGAATTTCATCAAACCGAATATCGTCCTCATAATATTCCCTTTGTTGTACTAGGTGCTGGCCTTTTATGGTTTGGCTGGTTTGGCTTTAATGCTGGCTCTGCGTTAGCAGCTGATGGTCTAGCGATCCACGCCCTAATGACCACGAATACGGCAGCAGCCAGTGCGATGCTTTCTTGGATGCTGATCGAAAAAATCGTGTTGGGCAAACCGACGATCGTTGGTGCGTGTACTGGAGCCGTCGTGGGCTTAGTTGCCATCACACCAGGTGCGGGATTTGTCTCGCTTTGGTCTTCCTTTATCATTGGCGCTTTAGTCAGTCCGTTTTGCTACTTCTTTATTTCTGTCATCAAACATCGTCTAGGATTAGATGATGCGCTGGATGCCTTTGGTTGCCATGGCGTAGGCGGGATCTTTGGCGGTTTGATGACGGGGATCTTTGCGGATCCAGCAGTGGGTGGACGGTCAGGATTGCTCTATGGCGGCGTTGATCTTTTTCTCGTACAAGCCGAAAGTATCGTATTTACGATTCTATTTGCAGGTATCTTATCCTTTGTCATTATCACTTTGATCAAATGGGTGATGCCGATTCGCGTATCGCAACAAGAAGAAGCAGTGGGGATGGATCGGATCGAACATGACGAAACGGCCTATCCTACCTTTATGGGGTTAGATTCTTAAGAGTGGAGGAGCAGTCATGAAAAAAGTTGAAGCGATTATTCGCCAAGAAAAATTAGAAGAACTAAAGGCCGCATTAGACCAGTCTGATTTGATCAGCGGCATGACAGTCAGTCAAGTGCTGGGCTGCGGCAATCAAAAAGGCCTCAAAGAGTTTATTCGTGGCCAAGAAGTGATCACAACTCTTTTACCAAAAGTAAATGTCCGTTTTGTTTTAGCAGATGAAAAAGTCGATGCGGTGATTGAACTGATTGTATCGATCTGTCGGACAGATGAAGTCGGTGACGGCAAAATATTCGTCTACCCGTTGGAAGAAGCGATTCGGATTCGCACTAATGAACGAGGGGAAGCTGCCTTATAGTAGAACTTCTTGGACCATGAAGAGGGCCGCAAAAGCAGTGAATGTAGAAGGAAGGACCAATGAAGATTGGTCCTTTTTGCGTGCTTCCCACGATTCCTTGCTTGATAGGGAACTTCTGTTCGTTTATAATAAGAAGTGAGGTGAACAACGATGTCGGAACTACAATTTCCCTTAAAAAATGATACGAGCCGCAAAATTATTCATATTGATATGGATGCTTTTTTTGCTTCGGTGGAAGAACGGGATGATCCAGAGCTTGCCAAGCATCCCCTCGTCATTGCCCGTCACCCAAGTGATACTGGCGGACGAGGAGTGGTCACGACCGCCAATTATCTGGCACGACAATATGGCATCCACTCGGCAATGAGTGCGCAAAAAGCCTATGAGCTTTGTCCGCAAGCGATTTTTAAACCGGGAAATCATCAAAAGTATCGTGAAGTGTCCCAGCAAGTCAGAGAAATTTTTCATCGGTACACCGACATCATCGAACCAGTTTCTATTGATGAAGCGTATCTAGATGTCACAGTCAACAAGATCAATTGTCCTTCAGCAATTAAGATCGCTCGTTTGATTCAACGAGACATCTGGCAAGAGACTCATCTGACCTGTTCGGCAGGAGTCAGTTACAACAAATTCTTAGCAAAACTGTCTTCGGATTATCATAAACCACGAGGATTGACGGTGGTGATGCCAGATGAGGCAGTGGCATTTTTGCAACAATTACCCATTGATAAATTTCACGGGATCGGGAAGAAAACTGTTCCGCGGATGCATGAGTTAGGTATTTTTACAGGAGCTGATCTGTATGGCTGGAGTGAGATGGCGCTGATTCGTGAATTTGGCAAAATGGGGTATTCCTTGTATCGGAAAGTTAGAGGGATCCATGATTCCCCAGTTAGTGTGACGAGAGAACGGAAATCAGTTGGAAAAGAGCATACATACGGCAATCCATTAACCAGTGAAGAACAAGTATTGAGCCAGTTACGGGCTATCGCAGAAGAAGTCGAAAGATCACTGAAGCGCACACAAAAACATGGCAAGACGGTCGTGTTGAAAGTTCGTTACAGTGATTACTCTACGATCACCAAGCGAGTGACCTTGCCAACCTATGTTCATAAAAAAGAACAGCTATTTTCCGAAGCAAGTCTGATTTGGGAAGAAATTTTAGGTCTGGAAAAAGGCATCCGTCTTTTGGGGATCACCGTCACAAATCTTGATCCACTGACCTATGAAAATATCGTACTGCCCTTATGGCAACTATCTGACGAGCAGTAGTCAGAAGAGGAGGAGCAAAATGACACTCTATCAAGTATATGACACGATGGTGGGGTTGGCTGATCAGGAGCGAAGTGAAAAAATGGCCGCCTACATGCGGCATCAGTTTGATTTTTTAGGCATTCCTACGCCGTTGCGCCGCCAGCAGGAGAAAGCGACCTTCAAAGCAGCAAAACAAACGAAAACGGTTGATTGGGACTTTATCGATCATTGTTGGCAAAGCAGCTATCGTGAACACCAATACCTTGCGATTGATTATTTAGTGGTGATGGAGCCGTTTCTAGCGGCCATCGATCTGGCAAAAATTGAACAGCTAGTCATAACAAAAGCTTGGTGGGATAGCGTGGATGCCCTAAGTGAGGTTGTCAGAAAACTAGTTCGCCGACTGCCAGCGTTAAAAGCTGAAATGCTTCGCTGGAGTCTTGAGGAAAATCTTTGGTTGCGGCGAGTGGCAATACTCCATCAACTGCTGCAAAAAGAACGGATGGATCAACCACTGCTTGAAGAGGTCCTCGTCAATAATTTGGGGAGTTCTGAATTCTTTATCAACAAAGCTATTGGTTGGAGCTTGCGAGATTATGCCAAGACGAATCCTCAGTGGGTCCAAGACTTTCTTCTTCGCTATCAAACAAGTCTGGCGCCTTTGACGATTCGTGAAGCAAGTAAGTACCTGTAAAAAGCTTGGTCACTGAGTTGAGATAACATAAAAAAACACCGTGCATCATCTTTGAAGAAAGAGGAGGTGACCGCCAAAAGTTCGATTTTTTGGTCTAACTTTTGGGGTCACCTCAAGATGCACGGTGTTTTTAGTTTTTAAATTTGTTTTTTGATTTGTTCGTAACTTGCTTCAGCATCTTTGCACTTTGCCCAGATAACCGCTTTTCCTTGTTCCCGAGATGCAGCAAGATCAATGATTCGTTGATTGCTGCTGCCGCGAAACTGCAAGTTTAAATTTCGTTTGCTCAGTTCAAAACGACCGTCGACTAAAATATCGATTTTGGATAAAAGTTCCAATTTATCGGGTGTTTCCAAAAGCAATTCTTCATAGGTGTAGCCTGACCAGCTCCAAATATCTTTGCTGTGCCCAAATTCAGCACGAACCCGATCAACGACTTTCAGACAGACTGTTGTGTTCAAGAAAGGTTCGCCGCCTAGGAGGGTCAGCCCTTGGACATAATCATGCCGCAGATCTTCGATGATTCGATCCTCTAGTTCTTGCGTAAAAGGTGTACCATAGCGAAAGTTTTGGACCGCTTTGTTGAAACAGCCTTCACAAGCAAAGAGACAGCCGCTCACGTATAAACTATTTCGAATGCCTTCACCATCAACAAAGTTGAAGGCTTTGTAATCAGCAATATAATTTTGGCTATATTCTTTGGCTTGCCATTCTTTAGGTTTCGGATTTCTCATAAGAAAACTTCTTTCTATCATGAATTACAGGGATTGGTCTTCAAGAAAAGGAGTGTAGAAGAATTCTAGCACTCCTTTTTCGTTTATTCTTGCAAATGTTTGACCCGGGCAGAAATTTCTTTGTGCCGTCCATTGACCATTGGACGAGCTTGAGGATTTCCAAGATACCCACAGGTTCTTTTGACGACGTCACAACTTTTTGGGTCATGATTGCCGCATTGCGGGCATTCGAAGCCCCGTTCGGTTGGATTGAAATCTCCTTCATACCCACACTCATAACAGTGATCGATAGGGGTATTTGTTCCAAGATAGGCGACCCGATCATAAGCGTAATCCCAAACCGCTTCTAACGCTTTTGGATTTTGCTGCAAGACTGGGTATTCACAGTAATGAATAAACCCGCCAGAACAGTATTTTGGATATTCTTTTTCAAAATCAAGTTTTTCAAATGGTGTCGGATTTTTCCGCACATCATAGTGGAAGCTGTTGGTGTAGTATTCTTTGTCGGTAATGTTTTCAACTTCACCGAATTTTTCGGTATCCAAGCGGCAGAAACGATCAGTCAGGCTTTCACTAGGCGTCGAGTATACGCTGAAATGATAGCCGTATTCATCGCCCCAAGCATCTGCATGAGCTTTCAATTCTTTCACGATCGCTAGGGTAAAGGCTTTTGCTTCTGGATCTTGTTCCCATGTTCCACCATAAAAAGCCGAAGCAGCTTCATACAAACCGATATATCCAAGAGAAACAGTAGCACGTTTGTTTTTGAATAGTTCATTCACATTGTCTTTGCGATCCAAACGTTCACCGAAAGCCCCATACATATAAAGGATCGGCGCATTCGCAGGGCTGGCTTCTTTACAGCGCTCCACCCGATAGACAAGAGCATCCTTGACGATTTGCAGACGATCTTCCAGCAGCGTCCAGAATTTTTCTTGATCACCATTTGCTTCTAAAGCGATCCGAGGAATATTCAATGTTACGACGCCTAGATTCATCCGACCGACATTGACTTCTTCGCCACGTTCGTTTTTCCAGCCTTGCAAGAAAGAACGACAGCCCATCGGCACTTTAAAGCTGCCGGTCAATTCAACCAATTTATCATAATTCAAAATATCAGGATACATCCGTTTGGTGGCACACTCTAAAGCCAGTTCTTTAATATCATAGTTCGGATCGGTAGGGGCCAAGTTGACGCCACGGCGAATACTAAAGATCAATTTTGGAAAAATAGCGGTACGCTTTTCACTGCCTAACCCGTTGATGCGAATTTGGAGAATCGCTCGTTGGATTTCCCGTTCGAACCAGTTGGTTCCTAAACCAAAGCCAAGGGAAGTAAACGGCGTTTGTCCGTTTGAGGTGAATAACGTATTGATTTCGTATTCTAGACTTTGCATTGCATCGTAGATATCTTTGCGCGTTTTGCTCTTCGCATAAGCTTCCCGACGTTCAGGCGACTCGATCCATTCTTCGGCATCTTTTAGATGCTTTTGATAATTCAACTCAGCAAAAGGAGCCAATAATTCATCTGTTCGATCAGCAGAACAGCCGCCATATTGACTCGATGCTACGTTTGCAATGATTTGTGAGATTTGAGCGGTGGCCGTTTGGATCGATTTTGGCGATTCCACTTCGGCGTTCCCAATTTTAAACCCATTATTCAGCATGCCTTTAAAATCGATCAAGCAGCAGTTGGTCATTGGGGTGTAAGGATGATAATCCAAGTCATGGTAATGAATGTCGCCTTTTTGGTGAGCATTTGCCACGTGAGGAGGGAGCATTTTCAAACCGATCGATTTTCCTACGATCCCAGCGGTCAAATCACGTTGTGTATTGAACACATTGCTATCTTTATTGGCATTCTCATTGACGACCGATTGATCTTTATTCATCAATTTGTTGATCGTGAAGTTGATGTCTGTGGCTTTGCTGCGCTCGAAATCACGATGGGTCCGATAGTTGATATATTCTTCAGCCAAGGCATACTCGTTTTTTGCTAATAAGATATGCTCGACGATATTTTGGATCTCATAGATTTTTACATTCGTACGAAAACGTTCCGCGATCTCGTGATCGACACTGTCAACGATCTCGGTGATTTTTTCGTGGTCGATGGGAGAAAGCTCGCCGTTGATTTTTCTTAGGGCTTTCACTAACGCATCGTAAATTTTTTGATCATCAAAATCGACAAGCCGTCCATCACGTTTTACGATTTTTAACTGACGCAAAGCGGACTGTCTTTCCAACCCTTGCTCAGGATTTCTCTTAATGTTCATCATTTCTACCACTCCTTATCTTCCTCAATATAATAAAACAAATTGTAGAAATGAGCAACTATATATAGTAGTCGAAAAGGGTTTGTGTTTTGGATATACACAATATATGGTGTATATTCATTGAGGTGTTTTCGAGAAAACTTGATAAGATTAAGGATTTGGTTGTTCCATGTTTCACATAATGAATAAAAACTTTTTTAAATTTATTTTTTCTCTGTTTTGAAGCAGAAGTATTCAATGAGAAAGTATGCTACCATAAGGAGAGAATTTTTTTAAAGGAGGGTTCTGTGTGAAAAATATGATCGATGTGAAGCATCTGACAAAAAGTTACGGCACCCGTTTCAATCAAACCAAAGTATTAGATAACCTTTCTTTTGCAGTGGATCAAGGAGAATTTGTTGGGGTCATGGGGCCCAGCGGTGCTGGGAAAACGACCTTGATGAATCTTTTGTCTTCAATCATGCGACCTAGCTTAGGCTCGATCTATATCGATGGCAAAGACATTACCCGAATGTCGGAAAAAGCCCTCAGCGATTTTCGCCGTCAGCAGATTGGCTTCATCTTTCAAGATTTTAATCTTTTAGAGACATTGACAGCCAGAGACAATATTTTGCTTCCTTTAGCGATTGATCGCTTGCCCGTGAAGGAAACTCAAGTACGTATCGAGGAGACGGCCAATTTGTTAGGGATCGAACACTTGTTGGATCGCTACCCAGAAGAATTGTCTGTAGGGCAAAAACAAAGGGTCGCTGCTGCTCGGGCGATCATCAGTCGTCCGGCGGTCCTTTTTGCTGATGAACCCACGGGAGCCCTTGATTCAAAAGCGGCAACAGAATTGTTACGGTATTTAGCGCAGATCAATCAACAAGAAAAAACGACGATCTTGATGGTCACCCACGATCCTTTTACCGCCAGCTACTGCAATCGGATTCTGTTCATTCGCGATGGTGTCTTCTTTGCGGAAGTTGTCAAAAAAGGCAGCCGTCAGGAATTTTTCGAAAAAATCATCGATATGCAGGCTACGATTGGAGGCGGTCCGCGCCATGTTGTTTAAAATCGGCTGGCGGAGTTTTTTGCGGCAGTTTCGCAATTATATGGTGTATTTTATTTGTATGATGACCGCTGTGATGATTTTTTATTCCTTTAACGCCTTGATGAATGATCGTCTGCTGAATCAACGGGTCCAGCAAGATATCCGCATTGAAGGGGTTTTAGGATTCGGCAGCAGTGTGGTTGCCTTTGTCGTCTTGTTTTTTATGCTGAGTGCCAATCATTTTTTTCTTAGTCAGCGGCAAAAAGAAATCAGTGTTTACCAGCTTTTGGGGCTGCGGCAAGGTCGTCTGGCTTGGCTGTTGTTGCGGGAAACGTTTCTACTGAATTTTTTCTCTTTAGTGACCGGCATCTTTATGGGGATTATTTTTTCGAAATTTTTTTCTATGATTTTGATTCGAGCGATGGGTTTGAATTTAACGAGTCATTTCTTTAATTCACCCCAATCGATTTTTTCAACGGTTTTTGTCTTTATCGCGGCGATGATTATTTTGAGTATTCAAGTGATCCTTTTTGTTTGGCGTACCCCAATGAGTGAGCTGATCAAGACTGAATACCGCTTACCGATCAAGAAAATGAAAATGACCCCGTTTCGTTCATTAATGGGGGTTCTAGGTCTGATTCTACTGGGGTTAGGCTACTATTTGTCTTTGACCCTGCGGGAAACTTGGACCAACTATATCACGTACACACAAGATTTTTCAGCAATTTTATGGATTCCTTTATTGATTCTGTTTTGTTGTGTGACGGCAACCTATCTTTTTTTTGATTGCTCGTTGCCGGCATTGTTATATTTTTTGAGTAAGCCGAAAAAACGTCTTATCAAAGGGGCGAAACTGATTGCTTACAATAACGTGCGTGCTTACTTGCAAAGAACGTGGAAAAGCTATGCGCTTTTGACGATCATCACAGCGATCGCAATCTCCCTGATCGGGGGAACGATGGGGGTCATCTCATTAAACTATCAAGCAACGAACCGCATTTATCCAACGTCCTTTCAAGTGTCAGAAGAGCAGGCAGATACCTTGCGGGACCTTTTAGAAAAAGCCGATACACCGATTATTGCCGAACAATCGATTCCCTATAAAATGACCAATATGACGGTTCAAACCCGTTACCTTGGAGAGTTGCAAGACGAAAATATTGAAAATATCATGGTGAATCTGGTCGCTTTTTCTGATTATCAGCGTCTGCGAAAACTGGTTCCCGATGCCCCGGAGATTCAACTGAGTACCGATAAACAAGCGGTGCTTTTTGACAGTCAATACGATGTGACTCGTTCGTTTATCACCTATCGCGACGAGGTCAAAATCGGCAGTCAACATACGTTCAAACTCATTCAAGCAGAACAGGATTATTTTGGGGATTCTGCCTTGCGCTATTCCTTGCCGAATGTCCTTGTCATCCAAGATGATGCGTACCAGCAAGTTGAGGGCTTCACCTATAGCGTTGCTTATTTACAAACAGACAAGATGCAAACGGAGAGCTTGACTCAGCTGCTAGATGAAGAGCTGCCGATTGAGTGGACGCATCCTTTGACCTATGAGTTTAGCGATGACCAAAAAAGCGTGCGTTTTTATCCAGAGACTGCCCGAGATTCCACTAGTGAGAATAACCAGATGACCGCATATCGACTGACCTTAGCGAATCGTTTTACAACGATGCGCGGCGTGCGGCGGCAAGCAGGAATCGTTTTGTTTGTGTCATTATTTGTAGGTGTGATCGTTTTGATCACGACATCCAGCAGTTTGATCGTTCGGCAATTTTCAAATACCGAACGGGAGAAACACAATTACCGATTATTGACCAAACTAGGTTACACCCGAAAAGAAGTACGCAAACTCGTTTACTGGCAAAACATCTGGATTTTTATGCCAGGTACGCTACTGGCGATCTTGCATGCCGTCTTTGCCATCAATACCTTCACCCAAATCATCGACAGTCCTGGGTATTGGGTCGCTCATTTGTTTGCGGCTGTTGCAGCAGTCGTCTATCTATTTGCCTATTTGATTACCGTCAAGCTGTGTCTGCGAATAATTGAAACTTGATTGAATTCTTGATAAAACGATCCTTAGAATTGAAGCGAACCTTACAAGTTAGACCAAAAAATCTAATCTTGAGGATCACTACAAAACGAGGATCGTTTTTTCATTTAACCAATCTTTTTGTATTTCCCTCTGGCACCAGATTAAGAGAATGGTATAATCATAATCAATGAGACAAAGGAGGAAGCAAGATGGAGAAAAAAGAAGAACAGCTTTTAATAGACCTAACGACTGCACGTGGGGTTCCTGGTAATGAGGAGGAAGTGCGTGAAGTCTTTAAAGAATATGCCAAAGACTTTGCTGAAGATATCTTTTTTGATGGTTTAGGAAGTGTCATTGCCAAACATGTTGGTGATGGCGGTGGACCGAAAATTTTTATATCGGGACATATGGATGAAGTCGGCTTTATGGTAACTAAAATCACAGAAAAAGGCTTTATTGAATTCCAGACTCTTGGTGGTTGGTGGGGGCAAGTGATGCTGGCACAGCAAGTCGAGATCAAAACCAATGAAGGCAAATTGATACACGGTGTCGTCGGTTCAAAACCACCCCATGTCTTGAGTCCAGAGACTCGAAATAAACCGTATGATATCAAAGATATGTTCATTGATATCGGCGCTTCAAGTGAAGAAGAAGCCAAAGGCTGGGGGATCCGTCCGGGAGATATGATCACCCCTTATATCCAATACAAACGGATGAACGACAGCAAATTTTTATTAGCCAAAGCATGGGACAATCGAATCGGTACGGCGGTATCACTGCGGGTATTAGAAACCTTGGCAGCAGAAGGACATCCCAACTGCTTGTTTGCTGGCAGTGACGTGATGGAAGAAGTTGGCCTAAGAGGGGCGCGAACAAGCACTCACTTAGTGAATCCCGATATCGCGATCGCACTAGATACTGGTACCGCTGGGGACACACCTGGAATGACACCAAAAGAAGCGGATTCTGTGTTAGGCAAAGGCCCACAAGTCCTGATTTTTGATGCTTCCATGATTCCTCACAAGAAATTATTGAATTTTGTGATCGATGTCGCAGAAGAGATGGAAATTCCTTTCCAATATACCGTGATCACTGGTGGAGGAACCGATGCTGGTCAAATGCATTTGACTCGTGATGGGGTCCCTTCGATCGCTATTACCGTGCCAGTTCGTTACCTGCATTCTCATACTTCTGTCATTCATGAGGATGACTACTTCAATACAGTCAAGCTTGTAACGGAAGTGGTTCGCCGCTTAGACGATAAGACCGTTAAAGCATTGCGCAGTTATTAAGGTGAGTCTATGAGATCAAATACAATGATTCGAGAGACCGCCAAAAACGCCTTGCGCGGATTCTGGGGAACGTTCGTCTTAAGTATTTTAGCGACGGTTGCGGTACAAGCGGTGGTCAGCTCGCTTTTTAGTAGTATTGGGACTTCTTTTGGTGCAAACAATGCAGGGAGCTGGATCGATCTGATCTTGGACAATTTTGTCTTCTTTGCGTTTTCGGTAGCGTTGAGTATCATGGCACTCTATCTGGTTCGTGGCAGAGGAATCAACGTGGGGGATATTTTTCTAGTCTTTGATAAGCGTCTGTATGTACCGTTTTTGCTACTAAATTTAGTGAGCGCGCTTTTAAATTATCTTTTGAGTTTTGCGATTTTCTTACCGCAGTTTGTCTTATCAGGGCTCAATCAATATTTGGACTTGGTATTCAATTTTAATCGGGGAATCTCTATTGATTTGGCGATGTTTAATGGCTCCCTGGCTTTTGTACTCGGGACTTTTCTCGCCATCATTTTGTTCTTCTTTTTGTCACAAGTCGTTACTGGTGTGATCCAATTAGCGATCTATCTGCGCTATGATCAACCGGAATTAGGGGTTCTTCAGTCAATTAAAGTGGCCTTTGCGCTCTTGCGTCCACATCTGGGTCAATACATTTGGCTACAGTTATCATTGATTGGTTGGTTTATTCTCGGCTTTTTGGCACTGATGATCGGGATGCTATGGGCAAACGCCTACGCTTATGCAGTTAATGCAGTATTTTATGAGGAATTGATCCATGAACAACGAGCGATGATCAGATAAACAAAAAAGACGATGGCCCATTGGTCTGGCTCCCTGCAGATAGAGTAAAAAACTCATTCATAGGGTTCTACCAATAGCCATCGTTTTTTTCTCGTTTTCTCGATCTTTTTTTGCAAAAAAATGGTCGGATTTTAGTCAAATCAGCTGAGATGTGATAGCATAAAAGAAGTAGAAAACCAGCTTGAGCCAAAGAGGAGGAAACACAAGTGAAAATAACTGTCTTAGGTTGTTTAGGTGCCTATCCGTATAATGGTGAAGGGACTACTGGCTATTTAATTGAGTCGGAAGGCTTTCATTTGCTGCTTGATGCGGGAAGCACCACCTTGGTCCAACTAGAAAAAATCCTTGATCCCTTAGACTTAGATGCAGTGATTTTGACGCATTACCATCACGATCATATTGCGGATCTAGGGGTATTGCAATACTATTGGCAATTATATCCAGGAAACGAAGAACGCCAGGTTTTGCCAATCTACGGACATGGGGAGGACACAGTTCATTTTGAAAGCCTGACGATGCCTGGAGTGACTCAAGGAATTGATTACCTCCAAACGGAGTCATTGGAATTGGGCCCGTTTACCATTACCTTTATGAAAACGATCCATCCAGTCACTTGCTATGCCATGCGATTTGTTGAGAAAAGTACAGGCAAGGTTTTTGTTTTTACAGGCGATTCTGGCTACTTAGAATCTTTTGTTGCGTTTGCACAAGGAGCTGACCTGTTTTTGGCAGATACCTATCTTTTTGCAGGCAATGAGCGTCACAAGGCTCATTTTACGTCAAAAGAAGCAGGGGAGATCGCCCATGCGGCGCAGGTAAAAAAATTAATGTTGACGCATTTGCCGCAACACGGTGATTTAGAACAGTTACGAGAAGAGGCTGCACTAGCTGCCAATGGGATCCCCGTTGAATTGGCGGCTGTTCAAAAAATAATTGAAATCATCTAATTAGGAGGAACGAATAGTATGCTTTTTGTACCGAACGAACTGAATGACCCACGCATCAATTTAGCCATCGAGATTTTTCTTCTTCAAGAAATGAAAGTGGATGAACCCATCTTACTTTTTTACATTAATGAACCATCGATTATCATTGGACGCAATCAAAATACGATCGAAGAGATCAATAAGGAATATGTGGATGAACATGGGATCCATGTCGTTCGTCGTTTCAGCGGCGGCGGTGCAGTCTATCATGATTTCGGAAACTTGAATTTCAGCTTTATTATGCCTGACGATGGGAATTCTTTCAGAGATTTTGAAAAACTGACCAAACCAATCGTCCAAGCTTTACATGAGATGGGGGTTGAAGGGGCGCAACTAAAAGGCCGCAACGACCTTGTGATCAATGACATGAAGTTTTCTGGGAATGCGATGTACGCAACAAATGGCCGGATGTTTGCTCATGGCACGATCATGTTTGACAGTGATATCAATGAAGTAGTTAACGCCTTGAAAGTCCGTAAAGACAAAATCGAATCAAAAGGCATCAAATCGATCCGTTCAAGAGTGACCAACATCAAACCATTCTTGCCAAAAGAGAAGCAAGACATGACGACTGAAGAGTTCCGTCAAGAAATCTTATTGAAGATTTTTGGTGTCGATTCCGTGGAAGACGTCAAAACCTATGAACTAACAGAAGAGGATTGGGTCAAGATCAATGAGATTTCCGATAAGTATTATCGTAACTGGGATTGGAATTACGGCAAATCACCAGCCTTTGATATAGAACGTCGTCATCGATTCCCGATCGGCTCCATCGAAGTTCGTTTAAATGTGGCAGAAGGAAAAATCACAGATGCCAAAATCTTTGGCGACTTTTTCGGCCTAGGGGACATTGCAGATGTAGAACAAGCACTGATCGGTACTCGTTATGCCAAAGAAGATTTGGCACAAGTCATTGCCAACATTGATGTCAAAAAATATTTTGGCAACATCACGCCTGAAGATTTTCTTTCATTGATTTATTAATCAAAAAACGAAGCAGCCTTTTCAATCTGGCTGCTTCGTTTTTTATTAGTATGCGCGGGCGATCCAAACGGTGTGTTTGGCAGGTTTCCCGCTGACGATATCGACCGTTTTTTCCATTGGCGCTTCAAACGGAATGTTCCGAGTAGTAAAGCCAGTTTCTTCTTTGATTTTGGCTTCGGTTTCTTCCGAGCCGTCCCAACCGATCAAAACAAAACCAGTCACTTTGTCTTCTTGTTTGCACGTTTCGATATGGGCTTTTAGTTCATCCAATGTATCGATGTTGGTGTACTCATTATCTTTGTTACGTTCCTTCGCAGCTGCTAATAAACGTGGAGTCATTGCTTGTAATTCTTGATCAACAAACGCTTCTAATTCCTCAAGCGCCACCGTTTGCTTGTCAGGTAGGTCACGGACTTTGACCATGACTTTGCCAGCTTCTAAATCTCTTGGGCCACATTCGATTCGCAAGCAAGCGCCTTTTAGTTCCCATTCATTGAATTTATAGCCAGGTGAGTTATCAGAATCATCCAAACGAACACGAATGCCCTTGGCTTTAAAGTTGGCATACAGTTCTTCTAATTTTTCTAAGATGGCTGGATTCTTTTTCCAAGGACCGACTGGTAACAACACAACTTGGGTTGGTGCAATGGTTGGTGGGAAAACTAAACCATTTTCATCGCCATGGGTCATGATCAAGGCACCTAACAAGCGGGTAGAGACACCCCAAGAGGTTGTGTGGGCATGGGTATGCTTGTTTTCTTTCGTTAAATACGTAATATCAAATGCTTCAGCAAATTTTGTCCCCATGTAGTGGCTGGTTCCTGCTTGGACTGCTTTGCCGTCTTTCATCATCGCTTCGATCGAATACGTATCTACTGCCCCCGCAAAGCGCTCAGATGGGGTTTTTTGTCCACGATAAACAGGGATCGCTAGGAATTCTTCGCAAAGGCGGGCATATTCATCTAAGACTTTCATGGTGCGTTGACGAGCATCTTCTTCATTTTCATGAGCGGTATGACCTTCTTGCCATAAAAACTCTGAGGTACGCAAGAAAGGCAATGTTTTCTTTTCCCAACGAAAGACGTTTGCCCATTGATTGATTTCATAAGGCAGGTCACGGTAGGAGTTGATCCAATCAGAAAAGGCAGAGCCGATCATGGTTTCTGAGGTTGGACGCAAGGCCAAAGGTTCTTCCAGTTTTTCGTTGCCGACTTCTGTGACCCAAGGTAATTCAGGGGCAAAGCCTTCGATATGATCCGCTTCCTTCATAAAGAAATTTTGCGGAATCAGCATTGGGAAGTATGCATTGCGAATGCCTTCTTTTTTCAAGAAACGATTGAACTCCTCTTGAATATGCTCCCAAAGTTCGAAGCCGTCAGGACGGAAAATAATGGAACCTTTCACTGGGGAGTAAGCCATCAATTCGGCTTTTTGGATCGTTTGGATATACCATTCTGTAAAATCATTTTTTTGTGTCATTGTTTTTCCTCCTTAAAAAAATAAAAAAGCATCTCGTCCTAAAAAGGACGAAATGCTTGGATTTCGCGGTACCACCTTTGTTGATTATCCATCGGGATAATCCAACTCGTAAAGGATAAGGCCTTTCCACCGACCGTTTTGCGGTCATTGCCATTGGGTAGGTTCATTTTATCAGCGGGTGTCGATTTTTCAGCTGCCATCGACTCTCTAAGACCATCATAAAATTACTATTCCAATGCTTGTTGCTGTTCTTTATCATGCTAAAGCGAAAAAGCGAAAAAAGCAAGAGTTTTTTCGCTTTTTCTTAAAATAGACCGTTTAACGTATCGGAGAAAAGGCAGTCAGTCAAAAGACAGCAGATCCGCTTTAGCGGCAAGTGTCAAACGCAAAAAATGAAAACCATCTGAATCCTCGATACGCATACTTCCTTGATAGACAAGACATATTTGTTCCAGCATTTGCACATCGGTATGGATCGCCTGTCGTTTTGCTTCGTCAGTTTGCAGTTTTTCTGCCTCATCCTCTGTCAAAATCGGCATTTGACAGTCGATATGTAGCTGTTCTTTTGTGTCAGTCACTTTCAACGAAAGCCTGCGATTTTGAGGATCTGTGACCGAACAGGTGTAGCGGATGGCGTACTCTAAGCAATGGGCGATCAAGGACAGACGATCATTTTCTTCCAATCGTTCCAGTGGTTCCGTGAGGTCATCGCAGGTAAGCGTGATCCTTTTTTGAGCGGCAGTGTGTTGATAATCAGCAAGCAGCATCGTCGTGATCGATTCTTTTTCAACCGCAGGGATCGTTAGCTGCTGTTTGATTTCTTCTTCAATCTCGCAAAGACCTTCATACGCAGCCGCTAGTTGTTCATCTTCTAACATGTCTTTAATGGTATGGGTTCTCTTTTTGATGGTTTGTAAAACTTGCTGCCATTGTGCCGTTTGATCTGGACCGATCGCCTGCTGATTTTCATATAATCGCACTTTGATGTCTGCTGTGTCGATCTGCTTATTTTTGCCTTCACTGGCAAAAAAGAGTTCGAGGAACCCATAACAAGTAAAAATAAGTATCAGTAAGAAAAAGATGATCGAGCGCCAATTGATGTCAGATTGCGGGAGGACTAAAATATCCTGGATATACAAGAACCCATGACCGATTGCCGCGACAACGATCCAAGGTGCACAAAGGACATAAAATTGATTCTTTTTTAACGCCTCATAAATCGCCGCAAACGAAGTCACAAAGGTGCTGGTGATATTTAATAAAAACAGATAGTTCATGACGACTGGCAAACTTTGTTTTTGAAAAAGTGCCAAAAACATGGCAAAGATCCCGAAGGAGTAGTGAACAAACAACCATTTCTGATAATACTTACGTACGAAGTGCATGTTTGTGTAGTAAAACCCAATCAAAAACATGGGCGTAATAATCGAAAGAAAATTTAACATAAATGAATTCACGATGGGAGAAAAAAGCAGTCCACCCAGCAGATCCCCGAAGCCTGCTTCTAAACCTGCACTTAAGGAAAAGCCACTGAATAAAATGGAAGATACTTTCAGCTTTCTTTGGTTCATAAAAGAAACGAAGAGATAAAATAAATTAAGGATACAAATAAATCCGGTAAATAGGAGGATATAGATATTCAAAATTGATAGACTAAAAACATAACCGATCAATGCATTGGCAGGACCAAAAAAGACTTCGGCTGGAAAGCCAGAATAGGTGTCGAAAGGACTAGTCACGTAGATCTTCAACGTCTTTCCAACGTAATCCTCTGGCAATGTGATAAAAGATAAGGTTTTGCCAGGATGGTTGAAGGTCAATGAATGTTCGGCAGCTTCATTGGTATAAATTTCTTGATCATCCAAATAGACGGTCATGTGTTGATGATCGCCAATCAGCAGCATCGTTGGATATTTGTATTCATTGGTCATTTTTCGCTGCATGACAAATCGCTCATTGGCTTTTACGCTAGGTAAATATTTCACATAACGGCTAATAAAAGTAGAATCAGGATTGTCTTCCGCATAAAAAATCCAATCTTCCTTCTTCTCCACGGTATGGTTATCAGAAGTAGGAGATAGGAAGAGTATAAGAAAAAAACCGATGCTTCCTAGCAAAAATAGAACGAGTAGGATAAAGGGAATCCAACGTTTAAAAAAGAACTTGTTATTTAAAAAAAGCATACTTTTTCTCCTATGTTTTTTAATCGCCTTTAGCATAATATAAATAGTAAAATAAAGTCAATTAATAATCAGAAAAAATACGCATAAAAATTCAATGAATCGTTTTTAAATATTTGAAAAAAATTTAAATATGTTATAGAATCGAAAAAGAAACTGAGCCTTAGAAGGAGAAAAGAAAATGAAACTTTTGCCAAAACAAAGTATCATGCTCTCACTTTTTGTATTGTTGTTTATGCTGATTTCTGTTTTAGCGGTCGTGATTCCTCATGCGTTTGGTTTCACAATGGCCATCGTTAACAGCGATGCAATGGAACCTACATATTCCGAAGGGACATTACTTTTTGTTAAAAAGGCTTCAGAAGACAATTTGGTCGTTGGTAATGAAGTGACCTATTATGTCGATCACGGCAGACAGATGCGCACACGGCGAATCGTTGCAGTGGGAGAAAACCAATCGGTGCTTTATACGATCGGTGATAACCAAAGCCAGATGGAACCAAAAGAAATCGAAAAAAGCCAATTGATTGGGCAACCCATTTTTTATATCCCTAAAGTAGGGGCTTGGCTCAATCAAACGACGATCCAGCTTTTTAAAAACATGTATTTCCTTTTCGCAATGTATATTTTAGTGACCACCTTGTTTGTAACGCTCTATCAAATCAAATCTGGATCCATAAAAAAATCAATCATCTCTTAGCCATAAGAAGGAAAAAGCCAAAGAAACGGCAGTGTTTCTTTGGCTTTTTCTCTTTTTCCCCTTTATAAGAGCAGTGTTCCAGCGAGGCCGATTATCAGACAAAAAGATAGAAAGAGCATATCGGCAAAAGTGATGCGAAATGACTTGGCGTAGGTTCGCTTTGCCTCGCTGTCAAATCCTCTTGAAAGCATCGCAGTCGCCAAGAGCTCAGACCAACGAATCGATTTGACCAGTAAAGGGATCAGCATCTTGAATGAAAATAGATTGACGGGGATTCCTCTAGAACGCATGCTATTACGGATATTCTGATACTCGGCTGGAATGATGGGCGCAATTTGAAACGCAGCGAGCAGACCATAGGCAAAAACGGCGGGGAGTCGCAGCTGTTGCTGCAGCGAATAAATCAGCTCATTGATCGTGGTCGATACACTGAAAGAACTGCCCAACATACCAAAGCAATAGATACGGCTTGCCATGTCAAGTCCATAGCGCATAGCTGCTGCTGAGGAGGAGCCACCTTGGTTGTCCTGGTAGTAAAGGAGTCCGGTGAAAAAGACCCCCACAGCTGCCAAGGTCAATGCAGAAACAAGCAAAAGGCTTTTTTTCAAAGAGCGTTCGTTTACAGAAACAGCAAAGAATAGGACACAGAGTAGCAGATTCAATCTGAAATTATTTTGAAAAGAAACCAGTAAGGCGAGTCCTAAAATGGCGAATAACTTGACTGTCGGGTTGAGGGTGCGCATCTATGTCCTCCTTTTCATAATGATTAAAATCAATGATTTGTGAACAAAATGCTTCCAATAATAAGACATCGTGACTAACGATTAAAACCAAGGTGCCGCTTGCGGCTTTTTCGGCTAACAACTGCATGACCTGCCAAGCTTGCTTGACATCTTGGCCATAGGTCGGTTCATCCACCAACAGTAATTTGACTGGTCGCTGCAATAAAGCTGCTACTGCCAAGCGTCTTTGCTGGCCTTGGCTGAGTAGAAAAGGGGACTGAGTGCTCTTGTTTTGTAGTCGCAATTTTTCCAGCAGTTTGTCACTCTCGGTCGCTGCACGTCCTTGGCTAAGCTCCTGTGCCACTGTAGCAGCCAAAAACTGGTCCTGCGGATTTTGCATGATCCAGCTGATGGACCGAAAAGGGGAGGGATGCTTCTTGATTGGATCCCCGCACAGGCGAATGGTTCCTGAGTACGCCTGCTGCTGCAAGATCGCTTTTAAAAACGAAGATTTGCCGCTGCCGCTACGTCCGGTGAGCCCAATCATTGTCCCACTATCAAAGGTAAGATTCGGAAAAACAATCGCTTGGTTACGGATCGGCAGGCGAAAATCTTGAAAAGATAGCCGCTCTTTTGCAAAAAGTTTCTTAATCTCAACAGGCGGTAGTGACCTGCGCAGCTCCTGATCGAGTGTGCGCATCTTATTTTGATCGACGGATCTGAATCCTTCTTCAATCAGCAGCCACTCAGCTACCCAGTCAGCAGTTTCTTTGATTTGATGGTCGATCAGTAAGATGCCAATGGCATGTTGCTTTTGGAGCTGTCGCAGTTTTCGAATGATTTTTTGACTTGTGTCAGCGTCCAAATTGGCAAATGGTTCATCCAAAAGCAAGTAGCGACTCTTTAAAATCAGACAACAAGCCAATGCTACTAACTGTTTCTCACCGCCAGACAAGGTCGTAAAGGGCTGATCGGCAAGATGGCTGATCTCGCAAAACGTCAAGGCTTCCGCTACTTTTTTTGGCATGTCGGCTTGGGGAATACATTGATTTTCAAGACAAAACAGTAGTTCTTCTCGAGGCGTGGCCATACAAAATTGCATATCTGGATTTTGAAACAGTAAGCTGATCGATGTGCTTCTTTCTCGAATGGAAAGCTGGTTTAGCGTTCGGTCATCGATCGTATAGGTTCCTTCTTCAAACCCTTTCTCGTTAAGCCCCGCTAAGAGGTGGAAAAGAGTGCTTTTTCCTGTTCCTGAAGCACCATAGATTCCTTTTGTTTCTCCGGGGGCTAAAGACAGTGTCAGATCAAGCCGTTTTTGATCCACGAAAAAGCAGCCGTTTTTCACGAGCAGGCTCATGCCGCTTCTCGTTTGGCGCTAATGGTTTGGTCTTCAGCAATCGGGTAACTGTTGAGAACGCCCATGCGTGTCAGATGGTCACAGACGATCTTGACCAAAAAGGCGGAAAAGAATAAAGAAGAAAGCAAGCGAATAATAAAAATCACCACCAACAACTGCCATTGCAAGTCAACGAAATTTGACCGAATGATCCCCCAAAGAAAACTCGTGATCGTGGCGCCAATGGCACCAGTGATCAAAGGGAACCAGCCATAGCGACGGTAGTCACCTAATGCAAAGCCAGCTTCTGTTCCAATCCCTTGTACAAATCCGCTGATAAAAATAATCGGTCCATAAAAATTCCCCATAAACACTTCTAAAAGTGCGGCGATCATCTCAGTGATCGTCGCTGCGCCCGGTTTGCGCAGCACATAGCCAGCAAAAGCCGCTGCCATGAACCAAACCCCGAAAATAAACTCATTCGCTAAAACAGACAAACCAAAGGGTGTTAAAAGCGTACCTAACAACAGCCCAAAATGAACAGCGCCCAAATAGATCACGCCAAAAATCAACGAAGCGATCCCCACCATAATGACATCTTTTAAGACCCATTTAGTCATGCGACACCGCCTTCTTTTTGGAAGGACTGTTGACTGAGACCGTTGCTTCTAACACATAATGGGGAAGATGGTCATGGGCATACGCTAATGCCGCTTCAAAATACCCAAAGAGTTGGTTGGCCGTTCCCGTCAGCATCGTGACATAATGGGCGGAGCGAGGCGCCAAACCATAGGTTTCTGCCAGTTGGACGATGGTGGCGATCTCTTCCATATAATTGTTTTCCCCAAATACATAAAACGAGTATTTACAATCCACGTCAAACGTACCATTCATAAGATTGCTTGCTTTATTGGGTTGTGCCTGTTCTCCATTCAAAAACGCGTCACCTGCAGAATCGCCAGGACAGCCCTTAGAAAAAGTAAACTCACCCACGAGGTGTGTCTTGGATTCGTAAGCGTTGATAAATAGCCCTGCTGCCGCATCGACAACACTTGGGGCTTCCCCTCGGAAAAGGGTGCTGAACAGATCGGTTTGCTGCCAAACAGCTGTTGTATCCGTCCGCTCAATGCTCGCTACGATTTGTTGCGCAAAGTGGTCTTTCATGGGGTACAAACTTACTCGGCACCCAGTGATATCGATCCCGCCTGCGGCACAGGCGATTGGTTCATTTGTCATTTTCTCTTCTCCTCTCGATGGTTTTTCTGTCTACAAAAAAAGCGTTCCTCCTTTTTCTATCCACACGTAGACAGAAAAAATGGGAACGCGAAAAATCATGCGCTGCCACTTCCCTACGTTGGTACTAACCAAATCAGGTTCTAAGGGACCAGACTTACGTCTATCTCAGCATAAAGCGCCCCTAGTGGATAATCTTCTATTCAATTACCCCTCGAGTGTAGCACAGGACCCAGCAAAGGACAATAAAAAGAGATGTTCGACGATTGAAAAAAAATCAGCAGAGCAAGTCTTTCAAGGAAATTTCTTCACTGATATTTGTGGTGGTACATATGAAAGTTTTTACATATAAAAAAACATCTTGAAAAGCTGTTGACAAGGGGTAAATAGTTGTGTAAAGTAGAAAACCGATGGTAAAACGTAAACGTTACGTTTTGTTTTTGTAAATCGTAATTGATTTATCAGTGTTTTGCCGAGGAAAAGGAAATATGGAAAAATAAAAAGGAGTGTATTTTGAAAATGAAGAAGTTTTTTAAAATAACGATGTTATCAACAGTAGCCCTAGCTTTGGCGGCCTGTGGACAAGGAGGCTCTGATGCAACTGAACAATCAGGCAACGCTGCTTCTGATAATGAACAAATCCAGGTCATGGCTACGTTTTATCCGATGTATGATTTTACTCGTCAAGTTGTAGGGGATGAAGGGGAGGTTGAATTATTGATGCCCGCGGGCACTGATTCCCACGATTATGAACCTTCTGCAAAAGATATGGCAAAGATCCAAGATGCGGATGTTTTCGTCTACAACAACGAGAACATGGAAATGTGGGTTCCTTCGATTGAAGCCACGTTAAATGACGGGGATGTGACAGTGGTTAAAGCCACAGAAGGAATGGTCCTGTTACCCGGTGACGATGACCACGACCACGATCACGATCACGATCATGACCACGACGATGATGGTCATTCTCATGAATTAGATCCCCATGTCTGGTTAGCCCCAAGCTTAGCCATGAAACAAGTAGAGGCGATCCGTGACCAGCTGAGTGAGGCTTATCCAGCGAAAGCGACAGCCTTTGCAGAAAATGCTGCGAATTATTTAGCGAAGTTACAAGAGCTTCATGCGTCTTATGAAGAAGCGTTTAGCAATCCAGCGCAAAATCACTTCGTGACCCAGCACGCAGCTTTTGGTTATTTGGCATTGGAATACGGGTTGACCCAAGTACCGATCTCTGGTCTTTCACCAAGCGAGGAACCTTCCGCTTCACGAATCGCAGAACTAAAAGAGTTCGTTCAAGAAACAGGTATCCAAACGATTTACTTTGAAGAAAATGCCAAAGACAGCATTGCCCGGACGTTAGCTTCAGAAGCAGGTGTCGAACTGGCTGTCTTGAATCCATTAGAAGGCTTGACCCAAGAGCAAATGGATAACGGGGAAGACTATATTTCGATCATGGAACAAAACCGTGATGCCTTGAGAAAAACGACCGATGTAGCAAATGACAAAGAAATAGCGGAAGCCGAAAAAGAAAAAACGGTTTATAACGGCTATTTCGAGGATGCAGATGTACAAGATCGTCCCTTATCTGATTGGGCAGGAGAATGGCAATCCGTGTATCCATTTTTACAAGACGGAACATTAGACCAAGTGTTTGATTATAAAGCAAAAATGGACAAGAAAATGACGGCTGACGAATACAAAGAGTATTATACGACCGGTTATCAAACAGATGTTGCTCAGATCAAGATCACAGACAATACAATGACGTTTATCTTCGATGATGGCACAGAGAAAGAAGCCAATTATGTGTATACTGGCAAAGAGATTTTGAACTATTCCGCTGGTAATCGTGGCGTACGTTTCTTGTTTGAAAGCACTGACGAAGATGCGGCATTCAAATACATTCAATTCAGCGACCATATGATCGCACCAAGTGCGTCCCATCATTTCCATATCTACTTCGGCAATGATAGTCATGAAGCCTTATTAGAAGAAATGGATCATTGGCCAACCTATTACCCAACTGGGATGAGTGGATTAGAAATTGCACAGGAAATGCTTTCCCATTAAAAAAAAGATTGACAATCCTCGCTCTTTTCGTCAAAGTAAACTTGATAGGAAGGAGCGAGAATTTTTTTGGAAAAAACATTGAAGAAATTAGCGAAAGTGATTGACCGCATGATGGATCACGTTGATTTGTATGGCGGACCAAGTGTGGTTAGTGACGACGATCTTGAACACTACTTAGATCCTGTTTTTTACTTGATCTTTTGCGCGGAAACAGATGGTGGCATGACTAAATTAAAAGACAAAGTCTTTGTCGAATCGGTGTACACCGAAATGCTGCCTCAAGAAGTACCGTACAGTTTAAATTTTCTTCCGTTTGCCAAAACAGCCATTGAAGACTTTTATTACTGCATGTATAAAGAAAAGCATATCACCAAATCACAGTACCAAGAAATCGCCTTTGTATTGGCTGAAAAACAACCTATCTTTTTCGCAAGGATGTCCAAACCCCAGTTTTGGTCAGCTGAAAAGAAAGAAGCGATGTTAGCGATGATTCAAGACACCGATCCTGAAGAACATGAACTATTGCCCGTTGATGACCCGCGTATTGCTGCAATCTCGCCAAAAATCGTCCCATTTCCAACGAAACATACGGCCTTTGATGAAGCGGCGAATACACCAGTCGCCTATCAGGTCCGAATTGATTTAGAAGGATACCGTCCGCCAATTTGGCGTCGTTTGATCATTCCTGCAGGGCTGACCTATGAGCAGTTGCATATGTTGATTCAGATTGCCTTTGAGTGGATGAATCAACATTTGTACTTGTTTATTGCCGGTTCGAAATCGATCGGCTTAGGCAATTCCGTACCAACGGATGCTTCCGGTATTGACCAAGATTTTCAGTATTGCAAGTCCATGACCTACATTTATGATATGGGGGCAGATTGGACGCATAAGATCAAAATTGAAAAAGTGTTGACCGCAGAAGATCACCCAGATCCCGTCGTTCCAGTTTGTATCAAAGCTGTTGGCGATGTTCCAATCGAAGATGCGTTTGATGATGATTTCCGAGAACCACTGGATCGCGAGATCATCAATGAAGTGTTACTCGATTATTGGGAAACAGGAGAATATGTTTAGCGATCAGCTAGAAGACTGTACCGTAATTTTGCAAGACTAACAGTGACAACCACCAGACCTTAGCGGTTCTGGTGGTTTTTTAGTCTTCTGTCAAAGACGCTTTTTGATATATTCTGTCATCGGTTTTGTGTAGCTTAAGAAGTTTTTGGGTTGAGATCGTCCATCATTGATCCGATTGGCTAGGAGATAACCGATATATGGACCGGTCGTTAACCCAGAAGAACCAAGTCCACTGGCGGCGAACAAATTCGTTTCATCAGGCACTTCTCCAAAGAACGGTGCAAAATCAGAAGTATAGGCACGCGTGCCAACGCGCATGGTCATAGGCGATGCAAAGAGTGCTTCGGGGTCTTCAAGAAAAGCACCGATTCCTGTCATTAATTGCTGCTTGGCAGCTTCCGTTGGTGTTAAATCCCAACCCGCATCGTTTTCATGGGTGGCTCCTAATAAAATTTGCTCATCAGAGAAGGGAATCAAGTCACCCTCACCCTCTAGCATGGCGACCGGCCAACTGTTTGTCGGCAGGCTGGTGGCAAAAGAGAGCAACTGGCCTTTTTGCGGACGGATATCAACCTGATACCCTAAAGGTGATAACAAGTCTAGCAATCCCGGTCCAGCTGTCAGACAAAGAACCTCCGCCTCAAGGAGTTGATCCTTTGCTTTGATTTGCCAATGGCTGTCCTTTCTTAAAATCTCGGCTTTTTCTTCGATAAAAGTGACTTGCTGCTGTAAGGCAACTCCTTTTACGTGCGCAAGATAAGCACGACCATCTAAACGACCACCCCCTGAGATCCGTAATGAGGGCATTTCCTTCAATAATGGCAGTGCCTCTTTGGTTTGTGATCCTGTCAGTAACTCGATCTCGCCGATTTCTGGCGCTTCTTTGCGGCGACTTACAGCCAGATCTGCTAGCTCCTGAAGCGCGTTTTCGGGACGCACCACCAACGTGCCACAGGGGGCATAGATGGATTCATCTAATGCAAAATCCCGCACCAATTGTGGGAAAAACGCGGCACCGTCTTGTGCTAGCTGGTACCATTTTTTATTGCGGCGTTTGGAGAGCCAAGGGGAGATGATGCCAGCGCTAGCAGACGTTGCTTGCCCGATAAGGGAATCAATGACAGTCACGTCAAATTTGGTTTTATCAAGATAATTGGCGAGGGTCAAACCGATGATCCCACCGCCGATAATCACAACTTTTTTCATAGTAGAAGACTCCTTTGGTTGATTTCAATGAAAAGCGAATAAAAAGCGAAAGTTCTCTTAATGCCGTTTTCTTTGCGTACTTAATTGCGTATAATAAGGAAATGGAAAAGAGGGTATTATGCAAACTATTCAAACAGTCTTAAAAGAACATTTTGGCTATTCACAGTTTCGTGAAGGTCAAGAGACGATTATTCAATCTATTTTAACACAACAAAATGTTTTGGGAATCATGCCTACTGGTGGCGGGAAATCGATTTGTTATCAGTTGCCAGCGCTCTTGCTGGATGGGGTCACCTTGGTCATTTCACCTTTGATTTCTTTAATGAAAGATCAAGTAGACAGCCTCGTTGATATGGGGATCCCTGCTGCTTACATCAATTCTTCCTTGACAGGAGCACAGATCAATCAACGCTTGCAAGAAGCTCGCCAAGGGCGAATCAAACTGCTGTATGTTTCGCCAGAACGCTTAGACTCAGAATCTTTCCGCTACTCATTGCGGCAGATGCCGATCGCTTTGTTAGCCGTTGATGAGGCCCACTGTATTTCCCAATGGGGGCACGATTTTCGCCCGAGCTATCTGCGGCTCGCCGAAACGATCGACAATTGGGAACAAAAGCCAACGATCGTAGCCCTTACCGCAACAGCTACGCCTAAAGTTGCCGAAGATATCGAAAATTTACTTTCGATTCCAGCTGAAAATCAAGTCAAGACCGGCTTTGCGCGGGAAAATTTGGCTTTTCAAGTCGTCAAGGATCAAAAAGATACCTACATAACGACGTATTTGAAAATGAACCAAGGACAATCAGGTATTATTTACGCCAGCACCCGCAAAGAAGTGGAACGAATCTATCACCTGTTGAAGCATGAACGCGTGTCCGTCGGGTATTACCATGGCGGACTTTCAGAAGAAGAGCGCTCATTTTTCCAAGAAGAATTTCTTTATGACCGCCTGCAAGTGATGGTAGCCACTAATGCATTCGGGATGGGAATCAACAAAAGCAATGTCCGCTTCGTGATCCATGCCCAGATACCAGGTAATTTGGAGTCTTATTATCAAGAAGCAGGACGTGCTGGACGAGATGGGGAACCTAGTGATGCGATCTTACTTTATGCTCCGCAAGACATGCAGATCCAGCAATTCTTTATCGATCAATCCGAATCAGACATTCTTTATCGTCAAAACGAATACTTGAAGTTGCGGGAGATGAGCCAATACGGACATACCCAACTGTGTTTGCAGCGCTATATTTTGCGTTATTTCGGAGAAGATGGTCCCGATTGCGGTCGTTGCAGCAATTGTCTTGATGAAAGAGAACAAGTGGATATCACAGTGGATACACAAAAAGTGTTGTCATGTGTGAAACGAATGGGCGAACGCTTTGGGAAAGCCTTGGTGGGGAAAGTGCTAACTGGCTCAGGCGATCAAAAAGTCAAACAGTGGGGCTTTGAAAAGTTACCAACTTATGGATTAATGAAAGATTGGTCCCAAAAGGAAGTCAATCAGCTGATCGATTATTTAACAGCATCAGGGTATCTTTTGCCGTCTGAAGGGCAATACCCATTGTTAAGTGTGACCAATGCGGGGATTGATGTGTTGCTTGGAAAAGCAAAAGTTTATAGAAAACAAACCAAAGTCAAACAGTTAGTGGTGGACGATGAGCTATTCGATCAACTGCGCACCTTACGATTGAATCTCGCACAAGAACAAAATTTGCCGCCGTATGTGGTTTTTTCTGATAAAACACTGCGAGAGCTGGCAGAAGTCCAGCCAAAAACACCGATCGAGTTTTTACAGATCAAAGGAGTTGGCCAAAACAAGTTGGATAAGTATGGCGACGCCTTTTTAGCATTGCTTTCTGAATACGAAAAGACGGAAAGTGACTAAAACAGATCATTTTTCTAAGATAAGACAAAAAAGACAGCAGGAAGGGACGAAACATCAGTGATTACGATTCGACCGGCAGTAGCTGCAGATCAAGCATTTTGGTTTTCTTTGGATACTCACTTACCAACGGAAGTCTTCGCCAAAAAGATAATGGAAAAAACTGCTTATGTTGTAGTTGCAGACGACCAGCCAGTAGGGTTGCTACGCTACAATTTTTTCTGGGACACGATTCCTTTTTGTACCATGTTAGTGATCGCAGAAGCGCATCAAGGCAAGGGACTCGGGAAACAGTTGGTTACTTATTGGGAACAACGGCAAAAAGCAGCTGGCCACGCTCTTTGCTTGACTTCCACACAAGTCGACGAGCAGGCACAGCATTTCTATCGCAAACTCGGTTACCAAGATGCCGGTGGGTTACTTTTGACAAGTCCTGGATTTGAACAGCCGATGGAATTGTTCCTTGTCAAACAGTTGTGATGTTTCTGCCAGCTTATGGTACATTGATAGGAGAACAAAAAAATAGGAGCGTTTAACATGTCTTTTTTTGGAAAAATCGATTTCAATGAGTTATCAGAGACCGATCGTGCAATCTATCATTACATGTCCAGCCAAAGTGATAAAATTCCTTACATGCGTGTCCGGGAGATCGCGCTTGAATCCCACACTTCAGCTTCTTCGGTCATGCGCTTTATCCGTAAATTAGGGTATGAGAGCTTTACAGAATTTCGTACCCAGTTCAAAGCACCTGAGTTAGATGCTGTCAGTTTTTTTAGCAGTATGACCGTTTTGGATCCGGAACGCTTCCCGCGAGACATCGAAGGAAAAATCCGACGAATCGCTGAACGAATGCTGGAATGTGAGAATATTATTTTTTATGGCATCGGTGCGTCAGGTTCAATGTGTGAATATGCTGCCCGCCGTTTTGCCACGATCGGATTTAATAGTTATGCTTTGGTGGATAATACCTATCCAATCTTTGCGAAGCTGAAACATACTTCAGACAATATGATCGTGGTCCTTTCAATCACCGGAACGACCACCGAGATCATTGAAGTGGTCAATGGCTTTCGTAATAATCCTGACTTCACCACTGTAGCAATCACCAGTGACGCCAACAGCACACTGGGGCGAATGTCCGATTATGTCTTAGACTATTCAGTTGATGTGAAACGCATCAACAAGTATGAAGATTTGACGACGCAAATCCCTTGCCTTTTCTTAGTCGAAGCGTTGTCGGAGACGGTTCGTCAGTTTTCTTTATCCGCAGGGGAATAAGCTACATTTTTCCTTTAATAAATGAAAAAAACAAACAGGTTTAATGGATCAAGAGACTTTTCTTTTGATGACTTTTGGACCAGTTTGTTTTTTTGCATTTTAGCAAGCTAATTTCGGTTCAGTCTTGTTGATAGAAAATGAGAGGGACGCCTGACATGAAGCGTCGATTCAAGGTGTCGAGGATTAAAGGAATAACGTAATCTAAGATCATTGAGCTTTTTGTTGTATAAAAGGGAGATGGCAAGTTTCTAAAATAGTTGCAACAATAACATATGAATGAAACGTATGTTTTTTTTAACTTCATGCAGGATATTCATCGATCGAGGAATATCGTGAATTTTATTCTAAGTAGAACATCGATATAATTAGTATGACATGTTTGAAAACCATGGTTTTTGAGATATCAAGTACGACTACGATCAAGATAGAATGAATTCCATATAAACAGTACTATTTAGGCTTTTGTAAAGAGATTGGCTTTAATAAAATAACACGTCTCAAAAACGATCGTTTTCGAAATGAACAACTCACAAGGAGGAGGGAGAATGGATATCAACGGTGCATCTATTAGAGGAAGGGCTTTGAAAGTATGTTTGGTCTTATTGTTCGCTTTCGGGTTTACAAGAACGAGTTTTGGCGAGGAGAGACGTTCAACGGAAACGGAGGGGACAGTGGGGTTTACCGGGATTTATGAGCCTTTGGATCAACCAGAACCATCTCCACCAACCGGTCCTGTTCCGCGTCCACCGCAAGACACGGGTAAACCCGGCGGGCAGCTGCCCCAGACAAACTTCATTCAACGGTTGGATTGGGTGATTCTTGGAAGTCTCTTGCTGATCACCGCACTTAACATATACGTAGTAAAACAACTTATCAAAAAAGGGAAATCAACATTCCCTAAGTGGGGCTAGATCCCATGGGGAAAATAAGAGAAATGACATTTAGGAGTGAATGCGATGAACTCATTTTTTCGCAAAAAAAATAAGTGGTTGCTGGTTCTACTTGCCTTACTCCCACTGATTACAACATTAACAATCATGAATGCCGAGACGATTTTTTCGTGGACACCAGAGGAAGAACACGAGGAGAAGGCCGACGATGAAGTGAGTGGAGAAATCTCCTTTGCGGAGGAACTGATCCAAGGCGAGGTCGAGCACGTAATAGATTTTATTTTCTACTCAGAAGTTGCCCTCGAAACGGTGGACATCGCGTTGCCTCAGGAAATAATCATTGATCAGGAAGCTTTGAACGATGAACTAACGGTGGTAGCAACAGACCACGAAGGTGTGTGGCAGCTGAACAGCGAGACCCCACAAACGACTTTTTTCTTACCGATTCTTGTGGATACGATCGGAGAATATGAGATCATCGTTGCCGAGACTGCTACACAGCGCCTGCTGATCTTAGATCATACGGAGGCCGAAGACACTGATTCGACTGAAGAAGAGAATGACTCTGCGGAAGCAGATCAAGCAGATCAAGCAGATGAGGCTGCGGATGAAGTAGGAAGAGAGGCAGAAGTAGATGATAGAAGTGATACTACAGCTAAAATTCGAATTGAGCGAGCAGATTTCTTAGATCATTTTGATTTGCAAGGACACCCTATCGATGCTACTTATAACGAGCAAACAGGAGAAGTGCTGTTAACGCCCAATCTATCAGATCACGTTGGTAATGTTACTTTAAAAGAAAGGCTCAGTTTGGATCGTCCATTTACGCTAAAAGGCAAAGCAAATATCGGAACGAGATTAGACGGAGCCGATGGCATTGCTTTTGGCTTTCACAATTCGGCTACAGATGAAGTCGGGTATCCAGGAAATGCGTTTGGTATTGGCGGTTTGATCGATGGCTTTGGGTTTAAATTGGACAATAATTATAACACTACACCTAGTGTTTTTGAAGAATTCACGAATCGATTTGAGGTGATTAGAGATCCAATGTCTGTTGGCGGTGCGCCATTCGCTGGATTCATCTATCATACAGGTCCGCGAACGATGGCGACCTATACCGGCAATGATGCATTACCGCAAAGAGCTGGAAATCGCTTGGGACATGATTTGGATGTACTTATTCAATATCAGCCGGATGAAAATGGGAGATGGTTTCAAGTCGATTATGACAATCGGACATGGCGTAGAGATATTAGTGATTGGCAACCTGAGGATGTTTCTGCGATGGCTTTTCTTATTACTGGAAGTACAGGTGCAAGGAGTGATCGCCATACCTTTACTTTTGATTGGATGGAATATCACATTGGTACCGGAACCGTCCATGTGGATTATCGAGATCGAGAGACAGGGGAGGATATTCTACCAACTGAAACATTAGAACTACCATTACGTTTCCTTCATACCCTTGACCCCAAGAACCGAGAGAGCGATGAACCCTATCAGTTAGGGTATGACTATTACGGGGTTGAGTTTAACACAGAACACTTTGACCCAAGTACATTTGATATTATGCCGCAGCCTTTCCATCAGAATGTTACTTTTTTATTTGATCGCGTGCCATCGAACATCAAGATCAATCACATAGATGAAGAAGGGGTAGCATTGAGGGAACCAACCTATCAAGGAGAATTCGTAAATGAATCGGTCGATATCCTTCCTGAGGAGATTCCTTATTACCAATATCTTTACGAGCGGGACGGTCAGCCGCTGGAAACAAGAGTCACCCGAGATGAACAAGAATACTGGCTGGTTTATGGTTTGGAAAGTACTCCGCAACCAGTAGACCCTCTTGATCCCGATACGCAAGTAAATCCTGAGAATCCGCCTGAGATTGATGAAGAACAAGGGTTTGTCAGCTTGGATTTTGTTTCCCAATTCCAGTTTGGGACAGTTGGCATTCGGTCAGAAACGACGACCTACGATGCCCTGCCGCAAAAACTCCTTCAGCCGGCTGATCCAAATGATAATCTACGCCCTAATTATGTGCAGGTTTCAGATCGGAGGCGGGAAAATTCCGGTTGGACCCTCCGTGCAACCTTACGAGAGCCTTTTGAAAGTGATGAAGGGCATCAACTGACTGGTGCTAGAATTTTATTAGACAATATCGATGTAGTAACGACTCGAGAAAACGTGTCTGAGCCACCTACTCATAAACAGCAAGCAGCACTGACTGTTGGAAATGCGGAGATAATCGCACAAGCAGGTGCCAACCAAGGCAGAGGCACTTGGGTCCAGCGCTTTGGCGATCGAGACACAATGGATCAAAGTGTCAAACTTGAGGTGCCAATTAGTGCGACTCCTCAAGCCACGAGATATTCAGCAACCATTCTTTGGGAACTTTCATTTGTTCCTTAACAATAAACAAAAAGAAGCTGCAGCGAATTGCAGCTTCTTTTTTGCTCAAATGACTAGTGGTACTATTAGCTATTGGTTTTTCATGTACAACTAAAAGATTATATTCTTCTTTGTCTTATATCGACTCTTAGCCAAAAGATAATCACGTCATTTTTTTCATGGAGAGCTTGATCAACAGTGATAATGCATTTTTTAATGTACTTTGTCATGGATGAAACACATTCCAATCTTTGAAACGCATTGAATTGAAAACGTTTGCTATTCTATTAGTAACAAATGTTTCCTATAATGAACCTACAAATCAACTACAAAGGAGTTTCCTCAATGAAAGAAAAAGTGATGGATGCGATGCAGAAATTCTCCAAGGCAATGTTTGTGCCCGTTTTGATTTTGCCGATCGCAGGGATATTGATTGCCGTTGGGAATGTGTTTACAAATGTCCGCTTGCTTGAGCAGTTTCCCTTTTTGGATAATCCGATAACCACCGGTTTTGGTAGTATCTTATCCGCTTCCTTACTACCGATCTTAACCAATTTAGGCATTATTTTTTGTGTCGGGATCGCTTTAGGGTTAGCCAATAAGAAAAAGGCTGAAGCGGGATTTACCGCGTTGTTAGGTTATTTCGTCTTCTTAAATGCCATGAACAAATTCATGGAGCTTCGGGGGATGTTGGTTCCAGCCGATGCCCTTCAAGGTTCAGGACAAGCGATCGTTTTAGGAATCCAAGTGTTGGATATGGGGGTCTTTCTGGGTATCATTTTAGGGATCGTCGTAGCATTGATCCATAATCGTTTTATCGATACGAGCTTTACCAATGCCTTTCAAGTTTATGGCGGCGCGCGCTTCGTCTTTATTGTCTTGATTCCGGTCGTCGTGTTATTAGCCATCATTTCCACGTTTATATGGCCAGTAATACAAACTGGCATCGACGGTTTAGGCGGCATCATTCAACAAACGGGCAACTTTGGCATCTTCTTGTACGGGATGTTGGAACGCTTATTGATTCCAACTGGCTTGCATCACTTGATCTATACGCCGTTTTTGTATACTTCATTAGGCGGTGTCGCAGAAGTTGGCGGTCAAGTCTTTGAAGGGGCACGGAATATTTATTTTGCGGAAATTGCTGACCCAGCAGTCCGCGTATTATCGCAAAGTGTCATTTGGGACGCTCGCGGGATCTCAAAAATGTTTGGACTGATCGGTGCCTGTTTGGCGATGTATCAAACGGCAAAACCAGAAAATAAAGTCAAAGTCAAAGCCATTTTGATTCCCGCAGTTGTGACTTCCTTTATTGCAGGTGTGACTGAACCGATCGAATTTTCTTTTATGTTCGTGGCACCTGTTTTGTTCGTCATTCATTCTGCACTTAGCGGCTTGAGCATGGTGGCGTTAAATCTCTTTGGTTCTCGCGCCATCGGACCGAATGGCTTCATCGACTTTCTTTTGTACAACTTGCCCTTAGGGATCGAGAAAACTCGCTGGCCAGTGTACTTGATCGTCGGAGTCGTCTTCTTCTTTCTTTATTACTTCTTGTTCCGCTTTTTGATCACGAAACTGAATTTGAAAACGGTCGGTCGTGAAGAAGATGGGACAGAGACCAAACTGTATTCGAAGAAAGAGTACAAAGAAAAACAACTTGCTGGAGCAGGTGTCGGGGTCATGGCGAGTGACCAAGCCGCCCCTAGTCCAACTAGTGAAACAAGTATCTCAGCAATCATCACCAAAGCGCTAGGTGGCGATGACAATATCAAAACCATCGACAACTGCTATACCCGCTTACGTTTAAAACTAAAGGATCCTGAACTCGTGGATGAAGCACTTCTAAAAGACGAAACACAAGCCAAAGGCGTGATCAAAAACGGTGAAAATGTCCATGTCGTTTACGGGTTGACTGTGCCGAAAGTGCGGGAAGAATTAGAAAATTATCTTGGAAGAGAAGGAGAGATTGAATGATGAAAAATTTTTCAGTAGTGATCGCAGGGGGCGGCAGTACCTTTACCCCGGGAATCGTTATGATGCTACTTGACAATCAAGAACGCTTTCCTTTAAGAAAGCTGAAACTATACGACAATGATGAAGCACGCCAAGCGATCCTCGGCGAAGCCCTGGCGATTTTATTAAAAGAACAAGCACCGCAAATCGAATTTTCATTTACGACGGATCCTGAAGAAGCCTTCAGCGATGTCGATTTCTGTATGGCGCATATCCGAGTAGGAAAGTATGATATGCGGGAAAAAGATGAAAAAGTCCCCTTGCGTCATGGCGTCTTTGGTCAAGAAACCTGTGGTCCAGGAGGGATCGCTTATGGGATGCGCAGCATCACTGGTATGCTGGAGATCATTGATTACATGGAACAGTATTCCCCCGATTGTTGGATGCTGAATTATTCCAATCCAGCTGCAATCGTAGCTGAAGCGTGTCGGGTCTTGCGTCCGAAATCAAAGGTTCTGAATATCTGTGACATGCCCGTGGGCACGTTGCGTCGCATGTCGCAAATCATTGGCAAGCAGCCAGAAGAACTAGAAGTTCGCTACTTTGGCTTGAATCATTTTGGCTGGTGGACCAGCGTCAAAGACAAAGAAGGCACGGAGTACATTCAAACCATTCGTGACTACGTTGCAGAACACGGCTATTTGACGCAGATCGAAGTGGATACCCAACATACTGACCCAAGTTGGCAAGACACCCACAAAAAAGCCAAAGACCTCTTGGCGCTCACACCAGAATATTTGCCAAATACGTACTTGAAGTATTATTTATATCCAGATTACGTCTACGAACACATGAAAGAACATCCAGAGTATACGCGTTCCAATGAAGTGATGGAAGGACGGGAAAAACGAGTGTTCGATCATGCCAAAAAGATCACTGCACAAGGCTCTGCTGAAGGGATCGCCTTTGAGATTGATGCCCATGCAACCTTTATCGTTGATTTGGCACGCGCCATCGCTTTTAATACGCATGAGCGAATGGTCATGATTGTGGAAAACAACGGCGCGATTGCGAACTTCCCGGATGATGCCATGGTGGAAGTGCCATGTATCGTCGGTTCTGATGGACCAGAAGCTCTTGCTCAAGGAAAAATTCCTGCCTTCCAACAAGCGCTCATGTTTCAGCAGGTGACTGTGGAAAAATTAGTGGTCGAAGCATATGTGGAAAAGAGCTATCAAAAAATGTGGCAAGCGTTAAGCCTTTCCAAAACGATTCCTAGCGCAAAAGTAGCCAAAGAGTTGCTCGATGATTTGGTTTCGGAAAATGGTGATTACTGGCCAGGATTGTCTTGATTTGTTTCACATTTGCGAAACATTTGCTGGTTAGATAACTGAAAGAGGAAGATTCTCCAAGAATCTTTCTCTTTTTTGATTTTTGTTGTGGAAGGATAATTCTCTGAAGAAAATCACCACGAAACGTCTTATCAACAAAACGATCAGACAGGTATACTAGAATATGCCACTAACTATGGTAGAATAAAGCTAATTGAATCAGATGAGAGGGAGCAATGCGATGTTTTTAGGGATTGATATCGGCACGACAGCCATAAAATTTGGGGTCATTGAAGATCGGAAAATCATTTACTCACAGTCATTACCAATCAAAACCCATAGCCACGGGTTAAAACAGACCCAATCAGCGACCCAGATCAGTAGCCAATTGATCAGTGGTGTCACAACGATTCCCGCTCAATTAAAAGCGGCAATCACAGTGATCGGGTTCAGTACCGCCATGCACAGTTTGATGCCAGTGGAGGGTGAGACCGCAGAAGAGATTTACATTTGGTCAGACAATCAAGCGAGTCAAACGATGACGGCCTTTCGTCAAACGGATCTGGCGGCAACGTTTTATGAAGAGACAGGGACACCGATCCATGCGATGTCTCCCTTTGCGAAACTGGCTTATTTTCAAACAAATGGTTCATATTCCAAAGAGACGAAATGGTTTGGCTTAAAAGAACTAGCAATGGCGTTGTTTACCGGACAAGCACGGATCGATTATAGTACCGCATCAGCGACCGGTCTTTTTTCTTTGAAAGAAAAGCAATGGAGTCAAAAGATTCTCAATTATTTATCCCTTTCAAAAGCCCAGTTAGCGCCTTTATGTGCACCGACTGATCGTTTTTTGATTACCGAGGAGATGGCGCAGCGGTGTGGCTTGAAGCCTGAGGTAGAAGTGATGTGTGGGGCTAGCGATGGGTGTTTAGCAGCATATGCTGGCTATATTTCTACAGGGATCCGCAACAGCTTGACGATCGGAACCAGTGCCGCGGTTCGTAAAGTAAGTGAGACCACCGTCTTTGATCGCCAAAAACAAAATTTTTGCTACTATCTGCAAGATGACCTCTATGTCGTAGGGGCACCTTCGAATAATGGTGGCTGTGTCCTTGCTTGGGCAAAAGAGACCTTATCAGAAGATCCTGATGCGTTTTATCATTATCTGCCTCAAGTCATGGAGGAGTCGCCGATCGGCAGTAACGGCTTACGTTTTTTTCCCTATTTAAACGGGGAGCGGGCACCTTTTTGGACAAATGAGATCACAGGCGGCTTTTCTGGCTTGACCCTGAAACACAATCGCTCAGACATGTTGCGGGCAGTCATCGAAGGCATGCTGATGAACATCGATTTATTAAAGCAAATGGCGCAGTTGGAAGGGGCAGTCACTGTAAGTGGTGGTTTCTTTCAAACAAAACTTTTAGGTCAAATGACCGCGGATGTGTTGGGGCTGACCTGTTATCTTTCCGATGAAAACGAACCGATATTCGGCTTGTATGATTTATACAAAAGCTCTGTTGTGCGGCAAGATCAGCCAGATGAAAAATTTGTTCCTGATCCGCAGAACCAAGCGCTCTATCAAGAATTGGCAAAAACCTATTTTCAAGCATAAGCAAAAACCAGCAATCCACTAGGGTTGCTGGTTTTCTTTTTCAACACGCGTAAAAGCGTCGACGATATATTCCATCAATAAGAGCAGTTTACCAAAGAAGCTAGTGTACTGGATGTTTTGGGTGTCGTAGGGACGTTCATCGGTCACTTCAAAGGAAAAGGTCGCTAGTTGATTGGCGCGATGATCACCGTTCCCGCAAAACAAAACAGTTGGTATGTGATGCTCATTGGCTAACGCCATCTTCTCCAGTACTTTTTGTGTTTCGCCAGATTTAGAGATGGTGATCAACATACTGATGTTCTCGATGTTGTTACTAATGATCCCACCTGAGTCAGAAGCACTGACTAATAAGGTTTTGATGCCGTTGACAAGCATTTTTTTGTGTAGGTATTCTGCCACGATCCCCGAAAAACCTGTTGCATAAATCGTAATAAACTTGTTCTTGTTTCGTCCATAGATTTCTTTGATCGCTTCGATCGTATCTGCAATACTGGCAGCGTCAATTTGGTAATCGATGGCGGCTTCAGTGATCGTCTGATTTTTCAAGCGATTCTTTAAGAAGTAAAGCAGCTCTAGATAGCCAGAAAAACCTAGTTTTTGCGCAAGCCGCACGATGGTTGCGGGGGAAGTGTAGATCGTTTTAGCGATTTCTCTTAAGGGCAGTCCATCGATCGCAGCGGTATTTGCAAGCAAATAATCAAGAATTTGCAGCTCATTGTCAGTCAATTTTTTTCCTTTGATCAATACATTTAAGTCCATTGTTCGGCACTCCTTTGTCTTGTCTTCATCATACAATGAACAACGATAGAAAGTAAAATAGGAATCGCGTCATCCTTATATAGAGGAAAAAGATTGTGCATTTCCTAAAAAGATATTATAATTTCTTATATAGAAAATAAAGGTGGAGAAATGATGACACAAAAACCATATGGAACCGTACTACTAAAAGCAGCAACCATTTTAGATTATCTCGCAGAAGCGCCAAGTAAACCATTGCAAGAAATTTCAGAAGCAACGAAACTGACCCCATCCACAGCTTTGAAAATATTGGAAACGCTACAAATGATCGGTTATGTCAAACGGGACAAAGAGAAGAATTATCGCTTAGGGTCTAAGCTGATCAAGTATGCCAATCAGAACATTCAAGAGCTTGATTTAGTGGAAATCAGCTTGCCATACTTGGAAGCATTGCAGAAAACGGCGGATGAAACGATCCACTTAGGCGTCTTGACCGCCAATGAGATTCTTTATGTCAATAAATTGGAGCCTCAGAATCAAACGATCCGCATGTCTTCAAAAGTAGGAATCACAAGACCGTTGTATAGCTCTGCCATGGGGAAAGCCGTTTTAGCGGAGTTTGATGCCCCTCAAGTAGAGGAGTACTTGGCAGCAACGCCTTTAACCGCTTATACGGAAAACACCATTACGAATCAGTTGAAGTTGAAGAAAGAATTGGAACAGGCAAAAGAAAACCAAGTAGCGTTTGATGATGAAGAAATGGAACAAGAAATCTATTGTATCGGCGCCTCACTGATAAAGGATCAAGAGATCGTTGGGGCGTTTTCTATCAGCCTACCGAAATACCGCTTGACCCCAGAATACAAAACGACATTGATCGATGCGATTATTGCGACAAAACAACAAATTGAACAAGCATTATAAACTTTTTAGTGGAAAGCCCTTGCAAATAAAAACGAGAACGGTATAATAAACGTGTAAGTTTCTTTATAATAAATACCATTTTCCAAATAGGAAATAAATGGAGGGTCTCAATGAAAAAAGTAGCGAATTTAATGAAACTAAAAGAAAGCGGCGTGATCGCTGTTGTGCGTGGCGCTTCTAAAGAAGAAGCACTACAAGCAAGTAAAGCGATCGTTGCGGGGGGGATCACTGGCATTGAGTTGACTTTTACAGTGCCTCAAGCGGCAGATGTAATCGCTGAATTAGTAGCAACCTTCAAAGATAATCCAGAGGTAGTCGTTGGTGCGGGGACCGTTCTTGATGCAGTGACCGCTCGCTTAGCGATCATGGCAGGAGCACAATATGTGGTAAGCCCAACCTTTGATCAAGAAACGGCTGAATTATGTAATTTATATCAAATCCCGTATCTGCCTGGTTGCATGACCATTTCAGAAATGAAGGACGCCTTAAAAGCAGGCGCAGATATCATTAAACTATTCCCAGGTAGTGCGTATGGACCAAGTATCATCTCGGCCTTCAAAGCGCCATTGCCACAATTAAACATTATGCCGACCGGTGGTGTCAGCTTAGACAACATGCAAGAATGGTTTGCGGCGGGTGTCGTAGCCGTTGGTGTAGGGGGGAATTTGTTAGCGCCAGCAGCAAGTGGGGATTTTGACAAAGTAACAGAAGTAGCGAAACAATATGCGGCAAAATTAAAAGAGATTCGAGGAAAGTAAGATGGCAAACATTCTGACACTAGGAGAAATCATGTTGCGTCTATCGACAACGTTAGGCGACCGAATCGCCCATAGTTCGATGTTTGCTGCCCATTATGGCGGTGGGGAAGCCAATGTTGCGATCTCCTTGGCGAATTTTGGTCATCGCGTTTCTTTTGCTAGTAAAGTGCCTGAGAATGCTTTAGGAGATGCCGTTTTTCATCATTTACGAAGCTATGGCGTCGATTGTCGCCACTTGCTTCGTGGCGGTTCCCGACTAGGTACTTACTATATTGAAACCGGTATCGGGGAACGAGCAGCGCGAGTGGTTTATGATCGCGCAGCCTCTAGCTTTGCTCAAATGAAAGAAAATGAGTGGCAATCTGACCTTTTTGATGGGGTTGACATTGTTCACCTTTCAGGGATCACGCCCGCTCTTTCAACGACTTGGCAGACACTTTTACTGACGTTGATCAAAGAAGCGAAAGCAGCTGGTTGTAAAATCAGTTTCGATATCAATTATCGTGGAAAACTGTGGACGACCGCTGAAGCACGCGTCTTTTTGCAAGAAGTGCTCCCCTATGTCGATTATTGCTCGGCAGGACAGTTAGATGCCCAAGTCTTTATGGATGTATCAGCTCCAACAGAGGAAGTCGAAGATGACTACTATTATCAAGAAATGCATCGGAAATACCCAAATATCCAGCTCTTTTATTCAACTAGTCGTCAGGTGCTCTCAGCAAGTCACAATCAATTGACAGGAAGCCTATGGCACAACGGCAATTATGTCGTTTCTGCTACCCATGAGATCAATCCAATCGTTGATCGCGTCGGCGGCGGCGATGCCTTTTCAGCTGGTATCCTACATGGTCTTGTCACGAAGAAACAAGACCAAGAAATCATTGATTTTGCCACTGCAGCATCTGCTTTGAAACATACGATCCATGGCGACTGTAATCAGTTTAGCGCCAATGAGATACAAGAATTTATTGCAACAGGTTCAGGAAAAATTATCCGATAGGAGGAATAAAACATGCAACACATGGAAACACGCTATACCCATAGTCCACTTGATATTCGTCACTATAGTACCGAGGAATTACGCAGAGAATTTTTGGTAGAGAAAATTTTCACACCAGGACAAATCATGCTGACCTATACCCACAATGATCGGATGATCTTTGGCGGAGTGACACCGACAGAAGAAGCGTTAGAAGTGCAATTAAGCAGCGAATTAGGGGTGGAATACTTCTTAGAACGTCGCGAATTAGGCGTCATCAATATTGGAGGACCTGGTGCGATCACGATCGATGGCCAAAAAGAACCAATGAAAAAACAAGACGGCTACTATATCGGCAAGGAAACCAAACAAGTCTTGTTCCACTCAGATGATCCAGCAAATCCAGCGAAATTCTATCTATCTTGCGTGCCAGCACATAAGAAATACCCAAATGTAAAAATCAGTATCGATCAAGTCACACCAATGGAGACAGGCGAGGGCTTGACATTAAATGAACGGAAAATTTATCAATACATTCACCCAAATGTTTGTGAAAGCTGTCAATTACAAATGGGGTACACGATCTTAGAACCAGGCAGTGCTTGGAATACGATGCCAAGTCATACCCATGAACGTCGGATGGAAGCATATGTGTATTTTGATTTTGCCAACGAAGACACAAAAGTGTTCCATATGATGGGCAAACCAGATGAAACGAAGCATTTAGTCGTTAGTGAAGAACAAGCCGTTATTTCTCCAAGCTGGTCGATCCATTCGGGGGTTGGAACCAGTAACTACTCCTTTATCTGGGCAATGTGTGGCGAAAATATCACCTATACCGACATGGATATGGTGGCAATGGACGACTTAAAATAAAAAGAAAGAGGGTTTATCAATTATGGATTTTTCAATGGATCAATTTCGTTTAGATGGTAAGATCGCATTAGTAACAGGCGCTGTCTATGGGATCGGTTTTACGATCGCTCGTTCATTAGCAGCAGCAGGAGCAACGATCGTTTTTAACAACTTGGATCAAGAATCAGTGGATAAAGGATTAGCAAACTATCGTGAAGCAGGGATCGAAGCCCACGGATATGTCTGTGATGTAACGGATGAAAAAGCAGTCAACGAAATGGTCAAGCAGATCGAAGAAGAAGTTGGCGTGATCGATATCTTAGTCAATAATGCTGGGATCATCAAACGAATCCCGATGTTGGAGATGTCTGCTGAAGACTTCCGCCAAGTCGTTGACGTGGACTTGAACGCTCCATTTATCGTTTCAAAAGCAGTCTTACCGTCAATGATCAAAAAAGGACATGGAAAAATCATTAACATTTGCTCAATGATGAGTGAATTGGGAAGAGAAACGGTGGCTGGTTACGCAGCGGCTAAAGGCGGCTTGAAAATGTTGACGAAAAACATTTGTGCTGAATTTGGTTCAGCTAACATTCAATGTAATGGGATCGGGCCTGGTTATATTGCAACACCGCAAACCGCACCATTACGAGAGATCCAACCAGACGGTTCTCGTCACCCATTTGATCAATTTATCGTAGCGAAAACACCTGCTGCCCGTTGGGGTGAGCCAGAAGATTTAGCAGGACCAACGGTTTTCTTAGCTTCTGAGGCATCAAACTTTGTCAATGGCCATGTCTTATATGTAGACGGCGGTATCTTGGCGTATATCGGGAAACAACCTGAATAAAACAATCAGTAGTAAGGATGGGGACGATTGCAATCGTTCCCATTTTTATGGTCCAACACCCAAGAAATGCAGGGCTTTAAAAATAAATGGGTTGAAGCAAAGGAATGGCAAACAAATCTTTTAAAAAGAATCAAAAGCAAAACGCTGTGAAGGAAAATGTTCTTCGCAGCGTTTTGCTTGAGTAGCTCTTTTTCAAATCAGGTAGCGTATTTATGTTAGGGGAAGATTCAACACGAACAATGAGTTTCAATCTAACAAAACTTGTTGTGCAAGCGGTAAGGGAGCATTTGACAAACATTTGGCAACTAATTTGGCGACGGCTGTAGCACCTTGGTCATTCAAATGCGTGTTATCCGTAATGCCGGCTGGATAATTGGGGTGCTGGTTTTTTTCTAAATGAAGAAAATAGTTTTTCGCCTGTTGTGGTTCCAGTGCTGAAAAGAACCGTTGTGTTGCGACAAAAAGATCCAGACAGACCACATCCAAGGAGGTAGCCAAAGCACGCATTGCTTCTGGGTAAGGACCGACTGCCAAAGGATCAAGTTGCTGTTGGTCCACGTAATGCAAACGAGTGATCGAGGTCAATAGGATCGGTGTCGCTTGCTGCTGGCGTGCCGTTTGCACGAAGGTTGCTAAATTATGCTGATATTCTACAGGTGTCGTACCACGACTATCTGTTTTTTGATCGTTGTGTCCAAATTGAATCAAGAGATAATCACCAGCATATAGTTCTTTTTTTGCCTGCAACAAGCGTCCTTCTTCAATGAAGCTTTTGGAGGAACGCCCATTTTTTGCCAAGTTGACGATTTGATGCTGGGGGAGATAGCGTGAGATCTTTTCACCCCAGCCCGTTTCTGGACGAGCGCTAGGCTCTTTGATCGATGCGGTGGAATCACCGACGATGACGATTTTTTCCATTGTCTTTCTCCTAAAATTTGAAGTAGTTGTTGGCGTTTTGATAACAGACATTTTCTACTAATGGTTTTAGCTGACGAAGATCGGCAGGTGCTTCACCACGTACAACGATCTCAGCAAGCCATTCACAAAAGACGCGTCGGAAATATTCATGACGGGTGTAAGACAAAAAGCTTCTTGAATCCGTCAGCATGCCGACAAAGTTAAAGATCACACTGCCGTCTGCGAATTTCGTCAATTGGTGACGCATGCCTGCGCGGGTGTCGTTATACCACCAGCCAGATCCTAACTGCAATTTATTATTGCCTTCTTGCTGGAAGCACCCCATCAAAGCGACGAGTGCATCATAGTCATTGGGATTTAAGGAGTAGAGAATCGTTTGAGGCAAATGGTCCTGCGCATCAGCAGCGTTCAATAATTTCTGCAAGCTTTGAGTCAGTGGTTGATCATTGATGCCATCGTAGCCCGTATCTGGTCCCAAGCGCTCAAACATTCGTTGATTGCAGTTACGGTACGCATGGACATGCAGTTGCATCGTCCAACCATGTTCGTGATACAGCTTCATCAGTTCAACTAGAACATTGGTTTTGAAGAACGAGACTTCGTTTTCCTCCAAAGATTCTCCAGCTAATGCTTTGGCAAAAATTGCTTCAAGGGATAACTGTTCGTCTGCAGCATACACTAAAGTATCCAGCGCATGGTCAGACAAGCGGCAGTGATGCTGGTGAAAGTAGGTTACACGGTCCCGCAAGGCTCTCAAGAAAGCATCGTAGGTAGTGATCGCGTTTTCGACACTCTTTTCGAGTTTGGTAACATAGGTAAGAAAATTCGGATGGTCGATTTGTAACGCTTTGTCAGATCGAAAGGTCGGCAAGACCCGAAAACGTTGTTCTGTTTGGCTTAATTGGTGATGATAGTGAAGATCATCGACTGGATCATCTGTGGTGCAAACGATCTCGACGTTACTGCGAGTAATCAAAGCTCTTCGGGTAAAGTCTTTTTGCTGCAATTTTTCGTTGCATAGCCTCCACAAAGTTTCGGCGTTTTCTTCAGTAACGGGAAGATCGATCTCAAAAAATCGCTTTAATTCTAAATGGGTCCAACTGTAAAGGGGATTTCCCACCAATTTTGGCACTGTTTGACACCATGCCAAAAATTTTTCATAATCACTGGCATTGCCCGTAATCGCTTCTTCTGGTACGCCACAAGCGCGCATCAACCGCCACTTGTAATGATCGCCACTTAGCCATGCCTCGGTGATAGTTTTAAAGGGCCGATCCTCATAGATTTCTTTCGGGTCTAAGTGGCAGTGGTAATCAATGATCGGCAGATCTTTGGCATATTCATGGTAAAGTGTTTGAGCAATTTCATTTGGCAGTAAATAGTTTTCATTTAAAAACATGTCGGACCTCTTTTCTTTGATTATAGTGTCACACCATTTTTAAAGATGGCGATCTCACGAACGTTATTGGCTTCATTACGAGTCGGTTTTCCACTGGCAGTATCGATGATCGCTTGAATAAAGTCTTCCAGCACGACCTCCATCGGCTCTTCCAACAAGCGACCGGCGTTGAAATCCATCCAGTGGGGTTTCTTATGATAAATTTCTTGATTCGTGGCAACTTTCATGGTCGGCACATAGGCACCAAATGGCGTGCCGCGACCAGTGGTAAATAAGACGAGTTGGCAATCGGCAGAAGCCAGTGCAGAAGCGGCAACAAGGTCGTTTCCTGGACCTTCCAGCAGGCTCAAGCCTGGCTTACGGAGTTTTTCCCCATATTTTAAGACATCGACGACAGCGGAAGTCCCAGATTTTTGGGTACAGCCTAATGACTTATCTTCTAGCGTAGTGATACCGCCTGCCTTATTGCCAGGAGAAGGATTTTCATAGACTGGTTCACCGTAAGCAAGAAAATAATCTTTAAAGTCGTTGATTAGATGGAGAATTTTTTCAAAGGTTGCTTCATCTTGTGCACGCGCCATCAAGACTTGTTCAGCGCCAAACATTTCGGGTACTTCCGTCAAGACCGTACTGCCACCTTGAGAAACTAAAAAGTCAGAAAATGCCCCCAACAAAGGGTTGGCGGTGATCCCAGAAAACCCGTCGGAACCCCCACATTTTAACCCGATCTTTAGCTCACTCAAGGGAACGGCTTCTCGTTGATCCTCTTTTGCTGCTTCCAGTAATTCTTCTAATAAGCTTTCGCCGACCGCAATTTCATCGTCGCTTTCCTGTGCCACCATAAATTTGACGCGCTTTGGATCGTAGTCACCCAGGTTTTTCTTAAACTCGGGAACGGTGTTGTTCTCACAACCTAAGCCAAAGACCAAGACGCCACCGGCATTTGGATGATGCACCGCATCAATTAAAATTTGACGGGTGTTTTGATGATCTTGGCCTAACTGAGAGCAGCCGTAGGGATGTTTAAGGATCGTAATATGATCAAAAGTGCCAAGATCCGGATGATTCTTCTTGAAGTTTTCAACAATGATCTCTGCGATGCCATTGATACAACCAACTGTTGGCACGATCAGTAAATCATTACGAATCCCAACTTTGCCATTTGCCCGTCGATACCCTTGGAACGTCGCAGCCCTTTTTGGATAACGGACGGGATGCAAATCGGGGGCATAGGTGTATGCTAAGGTACCAGAAAGGTTGGTTTTGACATTGTGGGTATGCAACCATTGGCCAGTTTTCACGTCAGCTAAGAGATGTCCAATGGGATAGCCATATTTGATCACGTCTTGTGATTGTGCGAGGTCTTTGAGGGCGATTTTGTGTCCTCGTGGAATATCCTCAAAAAGGGTGATCGTTTGACCTTCAAATGCAAGGGTCGTTTTAGCAGCTAGTGGTTTTAATGCGACTGCGACATTGTCTTTAGGGTGCAATTTCAATAGTTGCGCGGGTGTTTCTGTTAATGTGCTGGACATAAAGATTCTCCTTTATTTCAAACTTGGCTCAGGGGTGTCAATCGACGCAAGTAACTGGCGGGGTCCGTCTTGTTTTAGACATGCGCACATTTCATTGATTGTCTCTGTCATAAAGCTCAGGTCTGCATGCCAAAGTTGCTCATTTTTTAATAGAGCTGCGATCTGTTCTTCTGCTGGTAATTGTTTCACTTGCTGAAATATGGTTGTCACTAGGTCATCATCTTGAAAAGGTCGAGTGAGATAGAAAGTCAGCAACCCTGCCAGTGCGGCAGTGATTCGTTTTGGTAACTGCTGGTTTTGTTGGACATAACGAGTTAAGACTGGTTGAAGACGCGCACGGAATTTTGAGACGCTGTTTAAAGCGATCGATTGCAGCTGATGCTTCACATAAGGATTTCTGAAGCGCTCTTTGATTTGGTCCGCATAAGCTGCAAGCTGCGCTTTAGGCAAATCAAGCATTGGAATCAACTCTTCCTGAAAAAGACCATCCAAAAAGGCTGCAAATTCACGGTCGTTCATTACTTCTTCAACGGTTTCTAAACCCGCTAAAAGACCGAGGGGAACCATCGCCGTATGAGGACCATTTAATAAATGTACTTTTTGTTCACGGTAAGGAGTCATATCTTCTGTCACGATCACATTCAACCCAGCTTCTTGCAAAGGGAGCTTTTCGGCTACGCCGTTTCCTTCGATTACCCATAGCATAAAGGGTTCCGCAGTAACCATTACGGCATCCTCATAGCCAAGAACCTCTTGGTATTGTGCCACTTTGTCGCGAGGATATCCTGGAACGATCCGATCGACTAAGCTGCAGCAGAAGGTGTTTTCTTTTTCTAACCAGTTGACGAAGTCTGATTCCAAAGACCATAATGCGGCATATTGTAAGACGATCTCTTTTAGTTTTTCCCCATTCCGATCGATCAATTCACAAGGAATGATCAAAAATCCCTTTTTTCGTAGTTGAAAACGACGATACAAAAGAGCGGTCAGTTTTGCGGGAAAACTTTGGGGAGGGGTATCGTGTAAGGTACCCTCTGGGTGAAACGCAATACCTGCTTCCGTCGTATTAGAAACGATGATCTCAAGTTGCTCGTCTTCGGCTAAAGCAAGATAGTCTTCCCATTGCTGATAAGGATTCAGCACTTGATCAATGGTGGAGACGACTTCAAATGTTTGAGATAAAGCGCCATCGACAAGTCCTTCTAAGATAACGGTGTAGAGATTTTCTTGTTGTGCCAACAGCTCTTTCAAGCCGTGATCAATCGGCTGTACCACAACGGCACTGCCGTTAAAAAGACCGTGCTTGTTCATTTGCTGCAGCTGCCAGTTAAAAAAGCCCCGCATAAAATTGCCTTCCCCGAATTGAATCACTCGGGCTGGATAGGTTTGATGGGGTTGTTCGGTAATTTTTTTCATAGAATCCTCCTTAAAAAATAGTTATGCACACGTTAACATTTTTTTGCGTAAGCGCTCTTGAAAACAAGAGGCTTACAACGATTGACGAATGATTAACGAGGTATCAAAGAAATGTTGTTTCTCAACTACTTGATTGGCAAATGCTTGCAACAGCAGGGTTGCTGCCAATTGACTCATTTCATAGACTGGTTTGCGGATCGTTGTTAATGGGGGATACGTATAGGGAGAAAAAGAACTATCATCAAAACCGATGATACCGATCTCCTCAGGGATCTTTCGTCCTGCTTGATGACAGGCATTGATCGCACCGATCGCCATGTCATCATTGGCGCAAAAAATCACTTCAGGTGGTTCAGGTAAAGCGAGTAGTTGCTGGGCACCCAGCTGACCGCTTTCCAACGAGTAGTCGCCAGCTACGAAGTATTCTTTCGGGCAGACAAGCTGCTTTTCTTGAATCGCTTTCATAAATCCTTTGCGGCGCTCTCTAGAGGAACCAAAGGAAGCGATCCCTTCGATCATGGCGATCTTTCGAAAGCCTTGTTCAAGCACATAGGTGATCATTTGATAGACCCCTTGGGCATCATTACTAGTGACATTCATCAAGGTTGCATCCTGCAATTGACGATTCAAAACGACGATGGGAATGTTTTTCTTTGAAAGAGCAGCGATAAAACCGTCATCACGATCGCTTTGACTCATCACGATCGCTCCATCGAGGCGATTCGGCTCTTCATCAAATGTATCGGATTGCAATAATTCATGAACCGCCAAAGTATATTCGGATGGTAGGGTATCACTGATTCCTTTGATCACTTCGACTAAAAAGCTATCGGAAGTACCAATGGATAGATGAGAAAAATAAAGACCAATGATATAGGATTTTTGATTCACCAGACTTTTGGCATTGACATTGGGCACATAGTGTAAAGATTCAGCTATGGCTGCGATCTTCTTTTTTGTTTCTGGCTTAATTAATGGGCTATCGTTTAGCGCACGAGAAACAGTTGTATGTGAAACACCAGCGACTTTGGCGATATCTTTGATCGTGACCATAGAAAACCTTCTTCCTTTTTGCTTGATTCAAGCATAGCTTGTTCCCACGAGAATGTCAATACACCAAGGATGCACACGTGAAACATTTTTCAAAATAACATAGGAACTTTTTCTGGGATGTGCTAGTATAAAAGAAGATAGTTAGGTAATGGGAGGGAGTCTATGAAATTCTTTTTAAGCTATCATCAAACGTCCAACTTGTTTTATAAAATATTTATTTTGATTTTTCTAATTGGTAGCGCTTTAATCATTGGGTTTAGTGGGGTCATTTATCATCGAACGTATCAAAACATTCAAGAAACATTTTTGCAAAGTCAACATAATTTGGTCAACCAAGTCAAAGAAAATCTGGATCAAAAAATTCAGATGGTGGAGTATGCCTTTTCTACATACAGTAGCACACAAAGCTTTTCCGATACGATGGAACAGCCGTTTTCCGTGACGAATTATCGACAAGTGCGAGAGATCAATTCACAACTGGCTTACATTGGTGTGATGGGGATTGAAAACGCCAGCTACCAATTGGTGAATTTGAATCAGCAGTGGAAAATCGAAGAAGGCTCCTTAAAACAGATCGATGATACTGAATTTGCTGCTTTTCAAGCGTTGATCGACAACCAACGCTACTTGTATTGGTTGCCAGAAGATGGCTATTTAAAAATGGTGATGACGCTGCCTGTGTTTCGACAGGAAACCACTGCTTTGGGGATTGCTGAAATCCAAGACCATACTATTGCGCAGTTGGTGGCAGATCATGACGATTCCTTTTTGAATATTTTTCATGCAGACGGACAACTGCTTTTCGATAATGGTGAAGTGATCGATTCTGCCTTACAAGAAACAATGATTGCAGCAGCCCACGGCGATGGCATCTTCACTGACAAAGAAAACAATAAGTATGTGGTCACACAATCGGATTACAATCAGTGGTATCATGTGATCCGCCTGGCGCCTGCTAGCGTTTCACAAGCAATCCGTGAATTAAGAAGCGGTTTGATCGTGATTGGCAGTCTTTTGATCATCCTCTTTTTATTAGTATCCTATCGCATTGCGATCGTGGCTACCTCACCCATCAATCGGATCGGTGAGCTTTTAAAGCCCAAAAAACAAGGTCAGAAATTAGAAGTAAATCAATTGATTTCCGATATCGACCAGGTCTTACATCAAAACCACGATCTCGCCGTCAAAGTCGAGCATCAAAAGCCCGAATTAGAATCCTTGTTTCTATTAAACTTGTTTCGCGGCTGTATCTCAGAAGAAGATATTCACTTAAAACTGTCACAATTTGGGTATGAAGTATCCAAAACAGAACACTTTGCCGTATTACTGATTCAAATCGATGATTTGTGTGGACGAGAAACAGCGACTATTGATATTTTCTTGCTTGCCATCGAGAATCTCGTTTCTGAGATCATTCCAGCAAATTTGCGTTTTCAACCAATCATCTCCAGTCAAGAAACCCAAGGAACGATTTTAAAGCTTCCTGAATCAGTTGACCAAAAACAAGTATTGACCTATTGTCAAAAGATCCATCAAGCGGCAAAAGATTACTTGAAAATCAAAATAAGTTGTGGGGTCTCACAATCCTGTGACCGCCTCGTAGAAACCAAATTAGCGGTTGATAACGCCAAAGAAGCCTTGCACTATCGAATGAATTTAGGGGAAGAAGTCATCATCTTTTTTGACGACATTGCGGCACAATTAGACAATAATGCGATCGTTCAATACCCTAGAGAAGCAGAAAGCACCTTTTTGGATGCGATGCGTAGTGGGGAACTAGCGACCATCAAAGCGAGTTACACGGAAGTCGTACGGGAAATCATTCATGAAAACAAAAATCCGTTGACGATTGAAAGTGCCTTGTTTAAGTTGATCAACAGTATCGTTCAGCTAGGGCAACTCTTAGGAGCGGATCATACCAGCTTGCAGAATAGTCGTAAAGTTTATCAATCCGTGCTCAACCAAACTAGTTTGTTCAAAGTTGAGCAAATCATCTATCATGAGTTAGTTTTACCTATCGTTGAAACGACACAAGCCAAAACAGATCGAGAAATTCGCTCCTTGTCTGAAAAGATGGTCTTGATCGTACACCAACAATACGATCAAGATCTCTCCTTAGATAGCATTGCTGAACAGCTGCATTATAATGCCAATTACTTAAGTAATGTGTTTAAAAAGGAATTATCCATCAATTTTGCCGATTACTTACAAAACTATCGGTTACAAATCGCCAAAAAATGGTTGCGGGAAACGGATATGACGATCAAGGAAATCGCAGCCAACCTTCAATATACCAACTCTCAAAACTTCATCCGCTTTTTCAAAAAGAAAGAACAGATGACCCCTGGAGAGTATCGCAAACGATCCAAAGACTAAAAGAAAAAAAGCGCTTTTTGATCGTTGATCAAAAGCGCTTTTTTCTTTGCTGCCTGTTGGTTACCCTTTGACGGAACCAACCATTGCACCTTTCACGAAATACTTCTGGACAAATGGATAGGCGATCAACATTGGCAGAGTCGCAACGACGATCACGGCCATTTTTACGGATTGTGCTGGGGGGACAACATCGACACTAGCGGCATCAGCGTTCATCCCGCTGGAGACGATCACGATTTGTCGAAGGAGCACTTGGATCGGCCATTTCGCTGAATCATTGATGTACAAGATCGCTGATTGATAAGTATTCCAATAACTAACAGCGTAAAACAAAGAGATCGTCGCAATCGATGGTAAGGAAAGGGGTAAGATGATACGGAAAAAGACGCCCCAATCAGAGCAACCATCCATTTTTGCGGATTCCTCTAAACTATCAGGAATCCCTTGGAAAAAGTTTCTCATAATGATCATATTATATGCACTGATGGCGCTCGGTAAGATCAATGCCCAGAGAGAATCGATCAAGCCGAGGCTTTGTACCAAAATAAAACTTGGGATCATCCCACCGCTAAACAACATGGTAAATACGACAATAAAGTTGAAGATGCCGCGTCCATGCAAATATTTTCTCGAAAGAGCATAGGCCATAAAAGAGGTCAAGATCATTGAAAGAACCGTTCCGACGATGGTCACGAAAAGGGAAACACCAATACTCGTAAAAATCGTGGGTGTCGAGAGAATATACCGGTAAGCATTTAAGCTAAATTCACGTGGGATAATGATAAATGTTCGTGTCGCGATCTCAGAAGAAGAAGCAAAGGAGCTTCCGAGAATGTTTAGAAAAGGTAAGAGACACGTTAAGGTGAAGAGTAGTAGAAAGCCAATAATAAATCCTTGAACGACCCGTTCACTTTTCGGGCGGTTCGTTTTTTTCAGGGTTTGTTGCATAGAAAAAACCTCCATCTTTTTTTACTTAAATAGGTACTTCCAACGTATCATGAGGCGGGGACAACGTATATAATCACTTTTACATGTTAAAAAATTCACAAAAGTGATAAACGTTGATAAATCAAGGGTTTTCCAATTCGATTGAGAAATAATCCTAAAAAATGTATGCCTTTTCAAAGCTGAGAAAATGATTATATACGTTATCTTTTTTTCACGCTACCATGGGACTATCAAATCAAAAAAATTTGGAGGAACAAGTATGGAAACAAAAGTTGATAATTACTTCTCACCACTTAATGAAGAAGAACAGCGGCTGCGGCTGAAAAAGAAAAAATGGGCGCAAATCAGAAAAAATCGTGCCCTCTATATTATGGTATTGCCGGGGATTTTATATTTTCTTATTTTCCGTTACATACCGATGGGCGGTTTGGTCATCGCTTTTCAAGACTACCAACCATTCTTGGGGATCCTAGGAAGCCCCTTTGTTGGCTTCACTCATTTTATTCGGCTCTTTACTGAAGATACCTTCGTGATGTTGATGCGCAATACACTGATCATGTTTTTCTTAAATATCACGATTTCTTTCCCTTTTCCTATATTATTGGCACTTATGCTAAATGAAGTAAACAATCGCCGTTTGAAAAAAGGGATTCAAACCATCATTTATTTGCCTCATTTTATGTCGTGGGTCATCGTTGTTTCCATCTTCTATGTTTTATTAACGACAGAAGGTGGTGTAATCAATAACATGATCGAAAGTCTTGGTGGCGAACGTATCCCGTTTCTAACAAGCCGCACGTGGTTGCGTCCAATGTACATTTTCCAAGATCTTTGGAAAGGTGCCGGTTGGGGGACGATCGTCTATCTAGCCGCTATTACCAATGTTGATGAACAGCTTTATGAAGCTGCGGATATGGATGGGGCTGGCAAGCTACGAAAAATGTGGCATATCACATTGCCTTGTATTCGTCCAACGATCGTAACCTTATTGATTTTAAAGATCGGTTCGATCTTAGATATGGGCTTTGAGCATATGTTCTTGTTGATGAACTCAATGAACCGTGAAGTTGCCCAAATCTTTGATACCTTTGTCTATACCGCCGGGATTCAAAATGGTCAATTGAGTTACTCGACAGCTGTTGGGCTGTTTAAAGGACTTGTTGGCTTGATCCTCGTTATCTTTGCGAATCGTTTGGCGAAAAAAATTGGCGAAGACGGGATTTATTAAGAAAGAAGGGATCACATGACGATCGAAAAGATCACGAAAATCAACGAAGGATTACTCGCATTTTTGACGCTGATCGCACTTCACTTTCTTTGGCTCAGTGTGACTCTCCTGGGAGGGGTCCTCTTTGGCATTGGTCCTGCGTCGTATGCCATGATGAAATATTATGATCGCTGGCTTCGTCTTCATGAACGACCACCTTTGATCAAAAGTTTTTTCTACTATAGTAAAGAACGGTTCCGACAATCGGTGCTGATCAGTTGGTTGTTTCTGATCATTGCAGCGATCGTGATCACCAACATATTTGCGCCATTTCCATGGTTTATCCAAGTAGCGAATGTCCTCTTTTTGATTGCGTTTCTCTTTTTATTCATGCACGTGTATACCGTCATGGCAGCCACCAACTTTGTGACCGTGTTTGAGATCCTGCGGGGGAGTGCGTTGTTAGGTTTAGGCTATCTGCATTATTCGATCATAAGTTGGACGATTTTGATCGTTGGCTATTTAGTCCTGGGCAGTTATTTCTTGATCGGCCTCTTTTTGATGGGTAGCAGCTTAGTTGGTGGTGTTTTTGCCCTTGCTGGTAAAAAAATTCTTCAAGATATCCACCCAATTGATACAGATCAGGTGGTTTCAAAAACGGCATCGACTACGGAGCAAACCGTTGCCAGTAAAGGAGATGAGGTCATTATCTAAAGAAAACGGCTCAAAGACTTTTACTAGTCCGTGAACAAAACGGTCACTAGAGAACACCTGGAAATAGCAAAACAAGCTGAACCCTCAAGAAATATAGCCAGTAAAACGAATTCATTGAAACAGCTCTATGAATTGAGGAGACTACAATAAAAGGAAGTATCGTACATGAAGAACTATTCGGAAATTGCTTTGAACACGTTATTTGAGCGCTATGACTACTTATGCAAAGAAAAAATTTATCATGGAAAATGGTCCTATGACATCGGGGTCGTTTTACAAGGCGTAAAAGAAGCCTATGAGCAAACTGGTGACAGACGCTATTTCGACTATATCCAAAATACGATGGATTTTTATATTGACGAAGACGGTTGTATCAAAAACTATCAGATGGATGCGATGAATATCGATTACATCAATAATGGCAAATGTTTATTCTTACTATACAAAGAAACAGGTGCTTCAAAATACAAGATCGCCTTGGACACGCTGTATCAACAATTACAGCAGATGCCAAGAACAAGCGAAGGCGGGTTCTGGCATAAAAAAATCTATCCTTATCAAATGTGGTTAGATGGCTTATATATGGGGGCCCCATTTCTAACAGAATACGCACTGACATTTGAGAAAGAAGAAGCATTGGAAGATGTAATCAAGCAATTCACCTTATGCTTTACTCATACCCTAGATCCAAAAACGGGTCTTTTGTATCACGCGTGGGATGAACAAAAAGTCCAGCCGTGGGCAGATCCTGAGACCGGTTGTTCAAAAAATTTCTGGGGACGATCAATGGGATGGTTCATGATGGCTCTCGCAGATACGATGGTGCTATTAGGGGAATCAGAGCAGAAGAATCCATTAGAAAAAATGTTTGTCTCTTGTCTAGAAGCTCTTGCTAAAGTAAGAGATCCCCAGAAAAAAGTGTGGTATCAAGTCTTAGATAAAGGCAGGGAGCGTGGGAATTATTTAGAAGCATCCGCTTCTTCAATGATTTGTTACGCAACAGCGAAAGCAGTCAAAGCAGGGATCATCGATCAAAAATGGCAAGTGTTTGCCCAAGAGACCTATCAAGGATTGCTTGATGAGTTTGTCTTTTTAACAAAAGAAGGCTGGTTGAATCTGATCAGAAACTGTGAAGTTGCTGGTCTTGGTGGACCAGATGATCGGGATGGTACGTTTGTTTACTATATCAGTGAACCCGTTATCACAAATGATTTCAAAGGATACGGTGCCTTTTTACAAGCGAGTTTACTGCTGCAACCACTAATGGAGGAAGGAAGCAAGAAATGAATATCCAATTGACTACAGCTGATTTACAAGAAAAAGAAGGTCTGTTGACAGAAGCGATTCAAGAAAAAATTGATGAATTGCATCAACAAGGAGGAGGCAGAATCACTTTTTCCGCAGGACGCTATCCGACAGGAGCGCTCTTTTTAAAAAGTAATATTGAACTGCACCTACTATTGGGGGCGACCCTAGTATTTTCTGATGATCCCAAAGACTATCCCGTCGTTGTGTCTCGCTGGGAAGGGGTCAAACGGGAAGTTTATGCCTCTTGTTTATATGCCGAGAATGCGGAAAATATCGCTGTCACAGGACTAGGAATGCTTGATGGACAAGGGCAAAGATGGTGGAACACCTTTCGGGAAAACCGTGAACAGCTTGCTTATCCACGACCAAAATTAATCAGTTTTGACTCTTGCCAGCAAATTACGTTGAAAGATATCCGTCTTGTCGATTCACCAAGTTGGACCGTCAATCCGATTCTTTGCCAAGATCTAACGATCGATAATCTTCGCATCAAAAATCCAGCGGATTCGCCAAATACGGATGGGATCGATCCTGAATCTTGTAAAAATGTCCGCATCAGTAACTGTCATATCGATGTTGGTGATGATTGTATCGCCATCAAATCAGGAACGGAGGACACCAAAGAACGGGTCGCTTGTGAGAATATCACGATCGTAAATTGCCATATGCTTCATGGGCATGGGGCAGTCGTTCTAGGTAGTGAGATGAGCGGCGATATTCGTAATGTCACCATCAGTAACTGTATTTTTCAAGATACCGATCGTGGGATTCGGTTGAAATCCCGTCGGGGACGTGGCGGAACGATCGAAGATATTCGAGTGAATAACATTTTGATGGATAATGTTATCTGTCCATTCACTTTAAATCTTTACTATTTCTGTGGACCGAAAGGCAAAGAAAAGTATGTTTGGGATAAAAATCCGTACCCGATCACCGAGGAAACCCCTCATTTTCGGAGAATCCATTTTGCAAATATCTCGGCTCGGAATGTTCATGCGGCCGCTGGGTTTGTTTATGGCTTGGCTGAACAATTTATTTCAGATATCACTTTCCAAGATATTGCTGTCTCTATGGCTGAACACCCAATTCCAGGAAAGCCTGCAATGATGACAGGTATTGAAGAGATGACAAAACAAGGCTTTTATATTGGCTGTGGAAGGAATATTCAGTTTGATCGTATCAATTTGGAAGGCGTAACTGAAGCGTTCCATATCGAGAATAGTCGGGAAATCACCGTCACACAATCATTTGAGAATCGTCAGCCTCTGGCATTTCAAGGAGATTTTTTGTGAGGGATCCTCAGTTACTACAGCTGCTAGGTCCTGATATGAAAGTTGCACCACAAGTGGTTCAGCAAACAAAAGAGCAAGTGCAAAATTATACCTTGGAACATTTACTTCTACGATTAAATCAAGAAGAGGATGTCCCTGCATACTTTGCTTATCCTAGCTCTCAGCAACCTGTTCCACTCGTTTTGTTCAATCATTCTCATGGCGGCGACTTCACGATGGGGAAAGAAGAACTACGACAAAGTCCGTGTTATATGCAAAAAGAAAGCCTATTCGCGACATTTATGAAGTTGGGCGTCGCCGTTGGGGTGATCGACATGTGGGGCTTTGGCGAACGAAAAAACGGTGAGAATGATAGCTACAAGCGGTTTCTGTTGCATGGCAAAACATTATGGGGACAACGAATCTATGACAACCAACAGTTTTTGACCTATCTTGCTTCCCGCAAAGAAGTGAAACATTCCGCTATCGCCACATTGGGACTTTCTATGGGCGGCTTGATGAGCTGGTGGTTGGCAGCGCTTGATGAACGGATATCAGTGGTGGTGGACATGGCAGCACAAGTGGACTATCAAGCATTGATCGAAGAGGACTGTATAAGCAAACATGGGTTTTACTATTATGTTCCTAATGTGTTGAAAGACTTTACGACTGTGGCGATCCAAAAACAGATCGCACCACGCCCGCGTTTGAGTTTGGTTGGCAAAGAGGATCGTGGCTGCCCCTCAAGCGGCGTCGCTCGTTTGGATCAGCAGATTGGGCAGCATTATGAAGCAATAGGCTACAAGGATAATTGGCAGGCGTGTTGCTTGCCAGGCGGTCATGAAGAAACCAAGGAGATGAGAGCGCAGTGGATCGAATTTCTAAAACAGCACCTCCTATCAAGCTAAAGGTTAGTAAAGAGCCGCAAAAGGGTGATTTTACGAGTATCCAAGCAGCCGTGCTGGCTGCTGAAGCCATAAACGTACCTTGTGAAATCACGATCGCCACTGGCGTGTATCAAGAACAGGTGAAAATCTATAAGAACCAGCTTACGTTGATTGCGGAACCTAACACGTTCTTATGCTACCACTTGGCTGCCGAGCAAACCGATGAAAATGGGCAAAAAAGAGGAACGTTTCAAACAGCGACGCTCTTTATCAATAGCCGAGAAGTCTTTGTAAAAAACCTGACCATCATCAATGACGCAGGGTATGGGCAAGCAGTCGGGCAAGCAGTTGCCGTCTATATCGAAGGGGATGACATTCGCTTCGAACGCTGTCATCTCGATGCTTTTCAAGATACCTTGTGCCTGGGTCCATTGCCAAAATATACCAAAGAAGGCGAACCAATGATCAGTCCTTGGCGAAAGACAATCTTTGACCAACAACAGAGTTTGTTTTTGCATTGCAGGATCAGTGGAACAGTCGATTTTATTTTTGGCGGTGGTTCCGCCACCTTTGAAGAGTGTCGCTTGCATTGTAAAAATACACCACAAACGAACTATGTTACTGCTGCCTCAACCAGCAAACAAGCAAGCGGGTTAACCTTCGATCGGTGCCGAGTGACAGGGGACAAAGCCTATTACTTAGGCCGTCCTTGGCGTAATGACGCCAAAGTCACCTTTTTATCCTGCTGCTTTGATCAACAGCTCGCCCCTTGCGGATGGTCTGATTGGGGAAAAACAGCAAGCCACCAAACGGTCACATTCACGGAGCGAATGTGTTGTTACCAAAGAAGTCCCCAACGTCCTGAATGGGTGACTCTTGAAGGAGTGATAGAAAAATGAGCAAGGCAAAATGGTCTGGCTGGATCGGGATGGTTCTCGCTCTGGTGTTTATGGGCGGCTTTTCCTTGGCGATCAATCAAATGACTGTCCAGCAGTTCGAAGAGATCTTTCAACGTGCGTTTCCCACTATACTGAATCAAATGACGGAAGAAGCAGCATTGGCGCAATTTCAAACACTCGGCGCTTGGTTTGGCTTCACGCTGTTGGCACTCCTGATATTGGTTTCAGTGGCGACGATGCTTGTTCGCTATCGTAATTATCGAAAGCAATCTTGTGCTATTTATTTTTTGACTGGTGTCGTGACATTGATTGGTAGTCAAATGATCGCTTTTCCGATTGCCTTTTGTTTCTTTTTAGCGGCGGGTTTTTGTTTTCTCCATCGCGATGACGGACACAAGAAAAAAACAACGGACGCAGTCAGCAAACAAGGAGGGGTTGCATGAAGGCAATAATCAATAATCCGATTTTAAGAGGGTTTCATCCTGATCCGAGTATTTTAAAAGTCGAGGATACTTATTATTTAGCGGTTTCTTCCTTTGAGTGGTTGCCAGGAATTAGGGTCTACTGTTCTCAAGATCTAGTCAATTGGTCCCATGAAACAGATATTCTGACCAATCAAGTGGATTTATTAGGCAACGCAGCAAATTGCAGCATTTGGGCACCGCAAATCAGTTACGCAAACGGACAATACTATTGTGTCTATACAAATGTTCGCAACACGACACGCCCCTTCAAAGACTGTCGAAACTATCTCATCACGGCTCCTACCATTCATGGGCCATGGAGTGAGCCCATTTACTTAAATGGTAGTGGCTTTGATCCGTCCTTGTTTCATGATCAAGAGGGGCGTATCTGGTTATTGAATGCGCTTTGGGATTATCGTAAGGATACACCAAATAAATCGGTGGGGATCGTGCTCCAAGAATACTCTGAAGCACAAGGGTGCTTGATCGGTGACAGAGTGCCAATTTTTTCTGGAACCCAGCTGGCGAAGACTGAAGCACCGCATCTTTATTACCACAATGAGTGTTATTACTTACTGACGGCAGAAGGAGGAACGGGTGCAGGTCATGCGGTAACAGTTTGTCGTAGTAAAACCATCACTGGACCTTATGAAGTAGATCCGCATTTTCCCATGATGCGTGCCTATCAGCGCGAAGATTCCCCTTTTCAATGTACAGGTCATGGCAGTTTGACGATTGCGCCATCAGGAGAATGGGTCATGAGCTATTTGATGACTCGGCCAGTAGAAGGGGCAGCGATCCTTGGACGAGAGACAGCACTCCAAACTGTCTATTGGGATCACGAAGGATGGCTGCGTCTTAGCAATAACGATACGATCCCAGATCAAACCATCAGGCTCGCTAGCGATGCTCAGAAGCAAAGGGCATCACCTGCTGTTTTTATTGATGACTTTAAAGGATCGTTGCAAAAAGCATGGAACGGTAGACGATTGCTGCCCAATGAAGAGTGGTGCAATCTGAGTGAGCGACCAGGGTATTTGCGATTGATCGGCGGAGAATCGATGCAATCGAACTTTCATAAGCACTTATTGGCGATTCGTCAACAAGACGTTTGTTTTGAAGCTGAAACAGTGATGGAATACCACCCCCAATCGTTCAATCAGATGGCTGGATTGTCGCTTTTCTTAAATGAAGAAAACTATTTGTTTTTCTACGTAACCTATGATGAAAAAGAAGACAAGGTCCTTCGGTTGCTGCGGTGTTGTGAAGGAGAATTTCACTTGTTCCCAGATAAATTGCCCCTCGCTGCTGCAAGTGAGCCGATTGGATTGAAAGTAGTCGGTTCTTATCTAGAAGCCCAATGGTTCTATCGGCAATCACAAACGTGGCATCCCTTTAAAAAGCAAAACATCCAGTTCTTGTCTGGTGGTTTTACGGGGAATTTCATTGGAATCAGTGCCCATGATTTAGATCACTTTGGCAAAAGCTATGCCGATTTTGAATATTTTACGTATCAAGGGAAAGATCCGCTCGATGATGGCTCCCTAAAAATAGAGAAAGAAGGTTAACAAATGAAAAAGTTGAAAGTTGCAAGTTTATTATTATGTGCTGGACTGTTTTTAGCAGGCTGCGGCGATGGTGGAGGTTCACCTGAAGGACCAGAAAGCGAAGGGAAATCAAGTATTTCTTGGATGGCGATGCTACATACTGCTTCCCCACCATCTGGAGATGTCACGCAAAAGCTAGAAGAATACACAGGGGTCGAGATCGACTTTACGTGGGTGCCAGATGCTTCAAAAACAGAACGCTTGAATGCAGCATTGGCGTCGAATTCTTTAGCAGATATCGTTAGCCTGACAGAAATCAATAACACAACCGTCCGCAGCTCACTCGCATCTGGAATGTTCTGGGATGTGGAACCCTATTTAGAAGAGTTCCCGAATTTGGCAGAAATTTCCGAAGATCGGTTAGAGTCTTCTCGAATTGATGGTCGAATCTACGGCGTTCCGTTTTTAAAACCGATCGCGCGTTATGGCGTCCTTGTCAGAAAAGATTGGTTGGATAATTTAGGCTTGGACGTGCCGTCGACATTAGAAGAATTAGCAGCTGTCGCCCAAGCCTTTACGGAAGATGATCCAGATGGAAACGGTGCGGATGATACGGTTGGTTTCGTAGAGCGTGATGAGTCCTTTAACGTTGGGTTCCGTTCACTTTCAGGTTACTTTGGTGCAGACAATTGGTTTACGATCACGGATGATGATGAAGTGATGCCATCCTTTATGCAACCAGAATACAAAGAAGCAATGGAATGGTTCCGTAATATCTATGATAACGGTTGGATGAATTCTGATTTTGCGGTAATGGCGAAAAATGATCAGAAGAATTATATCGTTCAAGGTCGTGGTGGGATCGTATTGAGTGGTTTGCAAGAAGTACGTAACTACATTGATGATGCAGCTGGTACTGATGAAGAGCATATGGAATGGGTCTTGATCAATGATATCGTCCATGAAAATGTGGAACGTCGCATCCTTTCTGATACCAATGGTGGAATGGGCGGCTGGTTAGCCATTCCGAAAAACAATGTTGAAACCGAAGAAGACTTACGTGTTGTTTTGAAATTTATCAATGATTTGATGGACGAAGAGCCGTTTACGTTGATGACGCAAGGGATCGAAGGGGTCCATTATGAAATTGATGATGAGGGTGTCTATGTCCGTTTAGATGATACGAAGTGGCAACAAGAAGTACAACCATTTTCTTCGTCTCGTCCATCAGAATTAGTAACAGTTTTCCCTTCAAGCAACCCATATGTCAACTTAGCCAATGAAAAGATTCGCGAAAATGAAGAGTTTGCGGTGATCAATCCTGCACAATCGCTGACCTCTGAAACCTATGATCGTTCATGGTCAAGCTTGATTGAAGGAATCTCAGACGCTTACTACCAATATATGACTGGGGAAATCGAGATCGATGGGTTTGATACAGCGATCGAAACCTTCTTAAGAAATGGTGGACAGCAAATCATTGACGAGTTCACGGAAGACTATCGTTCACAACAATAAAGGTCACAAAAGGTTCTGATCATCTATTGAGAAGAAATAGATGAAGTGAGGAGCCGCTACTGTTGAATGATTTGAAGACCAAGACCAGTTGAAGTGATTCGCTGCTTGGTCTTCTTTTTGCTTCAAAAGCAGTGAAGAAAGGAGAAGCTATGTTTCAACTAACTGTTCGGGGGCATGATTTAAAGAATTATGGGTCCCCAGAAGAATTAGCGCAAAAAATTGCCGCCCAAAACATTCATAACATTCAATTTGCATTAAATAAATCCTTCCCACAATGGGCAGAGCCAGAGCAATTAAGCCCTGGTTTAGGCCGCTTTTTCAAACGAGTTTTTGGTCAATCTCACGTTCAGGTCGCTTTATTAAGTTGTTATTGTAATCTGATCCATCCTGATCTGGAAAAACGGGAAGCGATTTTATCCAGATTCGAGACCTATCTCGCACATGCCAAATATTTTGATGCAGCTATGGTCGCAAGTGAAACTGGTTCGGTTTTGCCAAATATGGGGTATACCGAGGAAAATTTTAGTGACGTCGTTTTCGATGATTTGGTTCAGGTGATCAAGCGTTTGGTCCAAGTGGCTAAGAGACATCAAGTGATGCTAGGAATTGAAGCGGGCTTGAATCATCCACTATCATCGATCGACCGAATCCAAGAATTGCTGGAACGGGTACCCTCTGACTATTTAGGGATCATCTTTGATCCAACCAATCTGATTACTGCGAAGAACTATCAAGAGCAAGTCGCTTTGACAAGGGAAGCTTTTTCCCGCTTTGGCGATGCCATCGTTTGCTTGCACTTGAAAGACTATCAAGTAATCGATGGGAAAATCAAGGTAGTCCCATTGGGAGAAGGAATGATTGATTATCAACAACTATTGGCCATCACCGCTGAATACAAGCCATATTGTTATGTTGTGTTAGAAGGGACGACCGAAGAAGCGATGCAGCCAGCCATTTCACTGATTGAAGCACTGAAAAAGTGAGCGAGTTGTCTTTGATTGTGACTGATGAGGAAATGCTTTGTTTCTAGGAATCACGGAAGATCACGGAGTCCTTTCCTCAACAAGCAGATTTATTTACTTACTAAAAGTTAGTGTTATACTTAAAGGTACAAGTGAATTTAACTGTTTAGAAAAGAGGAAATAGCGATGAAAATGATTCAATCCACCTATCAAATCGATGCAGCAGCCGCAATTGGCAAAGTCGTTTTAAAAGTAGCAAACATAGAAAAAATGAGCCAGTTTTATTCGGACGTGATCGGCCTGACTTTATTGGAGCAAAGTGTAGATCACGCGCGATTAGGCGTGGGAGCGCAAGCGCTTTTAGTTCTAGAGAAGGTGAGTGATCCGTTGCCTTTGACACGGAAAACAGGCCTTTTCCATACGGCGTTTCTTTTGCCTAGCCGTAAAGACCTAGGAAATATGCTGATTCATTATTTGGAAGCCAAAGCTCCCCTGGATGGTGCCAGCGATCATGGATATAGTGAAGCGTTATACCTGAGCGATCCAGAAGGAAATGGGATCGAAGTGTATCGTGACAAACCGAAGAGTGAATGGGATATTCGAGCAGATGGTGAGATCGTAGGCGTTACGATCGAAATGGACGCGCAAGGCGTGCTGGGAGCCGCTGACCGATCTCAAACGACCTTTCCAGTTGGCACCACGGTGGGGCATGTCCATTTGAAAGTGGCGGACTTGGCAAAAACAGAAGAATTCTACACAGAAGTTTTAGGCATGCGTTTGACCTCAGATTTTGGTAGCCAAGCAAAGTTTTTTGCTGCTGGTTCGTATCATCACCATATCGGATCGAATATTTGGATGGGAAGAAATGTTCCAGCTATGGAAGAACTGGATCTAGGCTTAGCGTACTTTACGATCGTTTTGCCAGCTTTGGCTTTTTCTACGTTACGAAGTCATCTCAAGGCAAGAGGCGTTTCGTATGAGTTAGAAACAGACAGCCGCTTGCATTTGACTGATCCGAATGGGATCAATCTGATCATCGAAAGAAAGAATCAGCCTTAAGATGGAGGTTTTTTCATTCATGAAATGAGAGAATAACCTATAATCAAGTAAAAGGAGAGCAAGCATGAAAAAAAACGGGGCGGGACAATCACTATTTCTAGCATTATTGATCAGCATGGGCTTATTTTTCTTTGTCCAAGGGAAACAATTAATAGAAAGTGGGGCGTCTCCTGTGATTTTTATTGCTTTTTCGGCTTTTGCAGGAATTATCGGAGTTGGTGTCTATGGTCTTCAAGCAATAATGAAGCAGCATCGGCGCAAAGCCATGGTACCAATCAAAACCAAAAAATAAAGAAACCGACCAATCTTAAACAGGAAGATTGGTCGGTTTTTTGTTTAAGCTAAGACAAAATGGGAAATGGGGTCTCGTCCCCTACAGATTAATTTTCCATGTTTTCAATCGCAAATTCGATCTCATCAGGTGAGAAGCCGTTCCCTTCAAGATGAGCAGCCATATTTCTTTGACGGATCCCTAGCACCCGACGGGATTGATTGGCGCGTCCTAAAGCATGGCGATACCAATCTACATCTAGGGTTTCTAGTGCCCATTGTGTTTCCTCCGCAGTAAAACCTTCTGTTTCTAACAGTTCTGCCATCTCTTGTTTTGAATAAAAGCGACGATTTCCTTGCGCTCTAACGAGGAAAAAGGCTTCACGTTCTCGTTCTGTCGCATTGTTTTCGCGCTCATAGCGTGCTGCTACAGTCGGGGCGAGATGAAACCCTGCTAAAATCGTTTCCTCGGTCACTTCGTTATCAAACACGTAGGTTCTGAATTGAAAACGATTGTCGTTTTCCAGTTCAAGCCATAGTGATTCAACCAGAAATCGATAACCGACTGGAATCGTTTCATAAACAGCATCGGCAATTTCGTAAAAATAAGCGGAAACGGCTTCGTAAGGAGTCATTATCTCGGGAACGATTTCCGTCGTTTGTCCATTAAACAAAGTGATTGCGGAAGGGTAGGTCTCACCAGCATTCGTAAATGTGAGAATCCCCACTGGCTCATGTTTTGTTGAAAAGACATTCATGGTCACACCGTTCGCCAAATCAATAGCACTCTGCCACTTGATTTCTTGGTCATCGCTTTGTTGGTGTAAGTGTTCAAGTGTATCAGGTGTCAAACCAAGCTTTTCTCGTGTATCTTCATTAATTCCTTCTTCATCGGCAAGAGGATTGTTTGCTCCAGCGGTCACTAGTGCTAAATCCTCTTCGTATTCGTTGAATAATTCTTGCAATTTTGCTCGTCTACTGACGATGATCGGGCTCTCTTCATGGATGGCAAGTAAGGCTTCGATACGGCCATTGCGAGCGGCAACCCAACTCGGCATATCCAGATAGCGAGCTTCGATCGCTTCTTGAGCGAGTGCGATCATTGTTTCCGTGTTTTCAATGAATGCCGCCTTGTGTTTTGAGTTGCTATTGACCTGGTCTAGAAAGGCCAATTCTGCTTCTTTGCCTCGAATCATCAGTTCGAGATTTTCAATACTTAAATCATAAGTAAGATTTTCTGCATGATAGGTATGTTCCCAACCAGCATCTAAAGCTGCACCGATGCGCTCAGAAAGTTCCTCAGGGCTTGCTGAATTTATCGTCCCACATCCTGAAATCAGGGACAGTATTAGTAATAAAGGCAACAAAACTTGTTTTTTCATTTTTCTCCTCCTCGTGAGACTCTAGTAAACCTCGCCAATTTGTACGAATGAACGCATTAGATCGAGCTCTTTCTTGGGTATAAACATAGCCACAATACAAGGGACATCAACTGAGCCCCCAAAGTTAGACCAAAAAACCTAACTTTTTGAGGTCACTACAACAGCATATGGGCATCGCGAAACCCTTTTTTCGCTAGTTTTTAGTTACCTATGTTTGTCATCGCGTAGTCGATTTGTTCTTCTGAAAAGTCTTCAAAAGTCAATAACCGGCGAATGTTGTCTGGAGGAAGACTCATCAAGGAATGGTAACTATTTGCTTTCTTCAACGCCTGCTCGTTCCAATCAATCGTGAGCTGATCAACTGCCCATTGTGCATCATTATGGGTAAACCCTTCAAATTCTAATTGTTGTATCAATCGTGCACGTGAGAAAGCCATGAGGTTCGTATAGGATTCGGCACGAGCGATCGCTCGTCTTTGTTCTGAAGATCCTTCATTCTCGGTCTGAGTTTGTTCGTCCTTGTTTTGCTCTTGCTGCAAAGCCGTAGCTGCTTCTTGTTTGGCGTTTGCTTCTTGAAGCTGTTGATACACGGTAGTGATCATGTCTTGATCAATGTCATGATCAAAGCCATAGGTCATCACCGCCAGCTGATGTTCATCAGAAGATTGATCGAATCGATTCATAAACATCATTGATTCACGAGGAATATTTACGGCGAGCGCTCGTAAAATCGTTTCATAGAAAGCAGCTTTTTGCTCGTCGGCAGTTTCCCGATTCAGAACAGTAAACCCAGATGCGTACTCCTCATCGGGCATCGCAAAAACGAAGACGTCAACATTCGTTTCGCTTGTGTGGTAAACAGTGGCAGTGAGTCCATCGTCAAGTTCGATTGTGCGATGAAGAGTAAGCGCATCTTCTGTGAGCTGCTGAAGCTGCTCGATATCGTCTGCCAAAAGCCCCAGCTTTTCCCGCGGATCGGCTTCAGGAATCGTTTCGTTTGCTACCTCTAGTAGACTGTTGAGGTTGTCTTGATTACTGAGAATGATAGGGCTCCGTTCATGAATCGCAGCCAGAGCCTGGCTATAACCAATGCGAGCGGCAAACCAAGCAGGGACATCGATCCGACGCTCCACTAACGCTCGTTCAGCGGTTGCCATCAAATCAATCGTGTGGCTGATCAATTGCTGAAGGTCTTCGTCGGAAGAATCAAGTTCTTCCAAAATAGCCAGTTCGGCTTGGCTGCCTGCAATCAGCAATTCTAAGGTCGCTGGTTGATAATAGGCCCAACCCGTTCCAGACTGGTTTGTATATTCCAGTCGTGCGTCGATGCCAAGCGCAACGGTCTCTGACAGTTCTTCATCTGCCTTCGTGCAGCCGATAAGCAAAATAACGAATGACAATAGGGTGATCAGTATTCTTTTTTTCATTAGACTCCTTCTTTCTATCGAAAGTAACTGAGAAAACGGTCGGCAGAGGTTGGTTCATCTGGGGGAAGGAGGAGGGCAGGTGAATGGAAAAAATGTTGAAAAGATTTCCATCACAAGTTCATTCAAGCAATTGTTTCTGATACGCTAATAAGAAAAGACGGAACATTGAACTAAATTTTATGAATAGTCGTTATATTATTCATTTTATATGAAAAATATCACTAAATGCAACGATAAAAGGATTTTTATTGGATTTTTTATCTTTGGGGAAAGGAAGGTTACTCTCAACTTTTGAGGAGTAGGTACTCAAGATCAAAGCGATCGAGGGAATTCATTGAAGGATCACCAAGGGGGGATCTTTTGTGCAAACAAAAAAAAGCTTCCCACAATGGGGAAGCTGTAAGGATGCGGAAAATGGGATTTGAACCCACACGAGCGATTGCTCACAAGACCCTCAATCTTGCACGTCTGCCATTCCGTCATTTCCGCAAATACTATAGAAGGAAACGCAGGCTGAGGTAGTTCTGTCACGCCGCGTCTAGAAAATATCTTACCTGATTTTCAGCAGGTTTGTCAATAACTTTTCCAAATGCTATTTGAAAGAATTTTCAGACTTTAGATTGCATTTTTTTCTATAAAAGGTATGCTAAAAGAATGAATAATTATTTTTTTGAGAGGAGAGCAAATGAACTATTTTAAAAACCAACTGGCAAAAGCTGTTAAGCAGAAAACATTCATCTTCCTGCTCATTGGGGCCTTTAGTTTAGGCTGCTGTTTTTCCATTTATTTGAAACTAATGGAACCTGTCAACTTGCCCGCTACCATTACCGCAGAAAAAGCGGAGGCTTCACGGCTTGTTGATCGCTACCAAGCCAATCAATCTGGTTCACCGGATGAGCAAGAGGTATATCAGCTATTACTTGATAACAATACTCTGACCTCACGGCAGCTGTCCGACTTGATTATGGAGGAATATGAACGATTTAATCAAACGAGTATTCAAATGGCGGAGCTAAAAAAGCAGATTTGGGCGTCTTCAGTTGATGACAAAGCCTTTTTACCGCCGATGTGGTCGATCGAACAAGAGCAAACGGTCTATCAAGCCTTAGCCGAGCAAGAAAAAGATCCGGTTCTCACGGCTGCCAATACCCAGACGGCTGTCGCTTTGGCAATAACGTTTTTACTGAATTTTGGGTTCTTCTTCTGGGCTTTTTTTGCTAGTGACAATTTATTAGAAGAAAGAGAACACTTCTCCTTGATCCGCTCATACCCACAAATTTTTCCGATTCGGATGGTCAGTAAGGTTTTTGTCAAAACGATCACCAATTTAGGAATCTTGCTCGTGTTTTTCTTAGGCGTCTTTCTTTCAATGAGCCTTCTGGGGGAGTTCGGGGATTGGCAGTATCCAGTAGCCGTCTATCTCAGTGGGGATTGGGCAGCCTTACCTTTTTGGCAGAGCGTTTTATCTAGTATGGCTTCTTTTGCCTTGCTGATTGGTTTGATCGAATGCTTAGGTTTTGTCATGAACATGGTCGCAGCCAATCGATACGTCTCTTTCTTTTTACTGGTGCTTTTTTATGGATTCGGCTTGATTCCGATGCTGCAAAAGATCCCTATATTACCAGTTCATCTAGCTGCTCTGGAGAAATTTTATTCGGGTGCCTTTGCTTTGGGCTCTGGCACTTCTTGGGGCGTCTATGCCAGTTGGCTGCTGACGCTAGTGTGGATCTTCCTTTTTTTAAGCATCATGCTTGTTGCGGATAAACAGAATCGCTTGTTGAGAGGAGGTAAAGGATGAAAGACTATTTTTTCTTTGAATTACGCCAGCTGTTAAAAAGCAAGAAAACCATCGGCCTTTTTTGCTTGCTGCTGATCTACAGCGGCGTTTACAGTTTTTGGCAAAGAGACTTTCGCCCGATTGAACGAGTAGATAAAACAGAAATGCAACAACGCTATACCGTGCGACAAGATTTTCTTGATCAACAAGCAGCCAATCCCTCTGACCATTGGTCGGCATTCATGGCAGTCGAAATGTTTACCCCATGGAATGAAGCAGAAAAACAACGGCTCGACGCGCTAGCCGAGAAAGACTGGCAAGCATACGCACAAAGCACAAGTACTTGGTACCATCTCGCTTTGCAATTTACCGATGAACGAAATATTTTTTATACCCCTGATTATTACACGTTTCGAAATTACTATGCTGGGTATGACGGGCGCTTTGGCTATGCATCAACCGCAAAACTGATGGAAGCTTTTAGCCAGCTGCCCAATAGCAAACTCTCTCAAGCAGTCATGGAGCAAAAAACGGGGGTGCAAGCATTACAGCGAAGCTTTACTGAATATTTACCGATTCTATTAATTGCTGTTTCTTTATTTTTGGCGATCGATTGTTTACCAAAAGAACGAAGACATAAATCCCTGTTTCTTTCACTGCCATTATCGGCAGAAGAGATCCTTTGGAGTAAAACGGCAGCGTTGATGGTTGGTTCTGCAATCGCAACGCTAGGAACCATGTTCTTTATCTGGTTTGGCTCTGGTATTCAATTCGGCTTTGGTTCCTTGGAACTGCCAGTCACGATTTTATCATCGTCCTTTGATGCCCGCTACCCGATCACAGATTTCAATGCTTTTGAAACACAAGCCATCGGTCTTTTTTTAAGTCAATGTTTTCTTGCAACGCTTTTCTTGCAGTTTCTTTATTGTCGCGGCATCTTGCTGTTCAGTGCCCTGTTTCGCTCAGAGCTGATTAATCTGCTTGTGGCTGGTTTTTGTTTGCTTTCGCCCTTTCTTTTCCAACGGCGCTGGTTTAGTGCCTACCTTGATAAAACGCTGTATGTCTATCTGTATCAAAATGTGGGACAAGTCCTTTCAGGCTGGACACGCTTTTACTTTGGTTCTGCAGGATTTACGATGGAAAAAGGCTTACTTTTATTAGGCGGGGTTTGGCTTCTGATCGAATTGTGTTTCTTTTTGACGATCCAACGCAAAAAATTTCATTTGGCATAGGAGGAACGATATGTTAGAACTGAAAAATGTGACTGTCACGTATACGAGAAAAGTATTGGATCAACTTTCCGTTGCTTTTTCTCCCGGGGAGATCGTCGGGTTAGTCGCCCCTAACGGTACTGGGAAATCCACGCTACTGAATGTGGCGATGAATTTCATCCAGCCGAATGAAGGCGCAGTATTTTTAAACGGCAGTCAAGTATATGTGACCAAAAAATCAGAAGTGGCAGCGCATCAACAAATTTCATTTTTTCCTGACCAAAATGATTTGTACAATGATTTAAGCGGACTCGAGCATCTGAAACTGTATCAGCGAATGTGGCGTTCAGAGGAACGCTTGGTGGAAGAAACGATTGCTCGTTTGCGAATGAGCGATTATATCAAACGCCCAGTGGGAACCTATTCGCTGGGGATGCGGCAACGTCTGTGTTTTGCGATGCAGATCGTGACAGATACGCCATACATGCTGATGGATGAGGTGATGAATGGCTTAGATCCGACAAATGTCGAATTGATCTCTAATGTGTTGAAAGCCTTGCGGGAGCAAAAGAAAGCGATCGTGATCGCTTCGCATATTCTGACGAATTTAGATTCTTACGCGGATCGGGTCTTGTTTTTAAAAGACGGTAAGATCATTCACGAATACCTTGGCCGCAAGTCGTTGGGCAATGAACCGTTGTATGTAAAGACGGACTCGGCGGATTTCTTGGTGGCTTTTCCAGAGTTAACGACAGTGACTATCGATCTACAAGGGCGAATCTATCTAGTAGAAATCAGCGATCCGCAGCTGCCGCAACGTTTTATCGCAGCAGGAATCACTGATTTTTCGGTGGGGCATTTGGCGTTAAATGAATTGTACTTGAAGTATTTTCCTGAAAATTCCTGAATGAACCAAATTCAGTGGATGAACGCAGGGCAAGCCCTCTCGACCGAGAGGTGAAAAATTTTCGCCACAGTTAAAATTTTTTTGCTATAATAGGTTCAATCTGAAAAGAGATCAACGACGAGAACCAATAACCTGACGTTGACCTATGGTTAAAGGAGAAATGGAATATGAAGAAATTTTCAAAGTCGTCAAAACTTGAAGGGGTCAGTTATGATGTACGCGGCCCTGTTTTAGAAGAAGCTGATCGGATGCAAGAAGAAGGCATCAGTATCTTAAAATTAAATACTGGGAATCCCGCGCCCTTTGGCTTTGAAGCCCCAAATGAAATCGTTAGAGATTTAATCATGAATGTGCGAGAGTCGGAAGGCTATTCTGATTCAAAAGGGATTTTCTCGGCCCGTAAAGCGATCGAGCAATATTATCAATTACAAAAATTTCCTGATGTGACCATCAATGATATTTACACAGGTAATGGTGTTTCCGAGCTGATCACGATGTGTATGCAAGGGTTATGTAACAATGGGGACGAAGTGCTCGTGCCGATGCCAGACTATCCTTTGTGGACTGCTTCGATCTCATTAGCTGGCGGAAAACCCGTCCATTATATTTGTGATGAACAAGCAGATTGGAATCCTGATATCGAGGATATCAAAGCCAAAGTAACCAGCAAGACGAAGGCCATCGTCATTATTAATCCAAATAATCCCACTGGCGCCGTTTATCCGAAAGAAGTTTTGCAACAAATCGTCGAGGTTGCTCGTGAGCATGACTTGATCATTTTCTCCGATGAGATCTATGACCGTTTAGTCATGGATGATTATGTCCATGTACCGATTGCTACACTAGCACCAGATCGCTTCGTTGTGACGCTAGGCGGTTTGTCTAAGTCTCACCGAGTGGCAGGCTTCCGCGTTGGCTGGATGGTTCTCAGCGGGGATAAGTCCAATGTCAAAGACTATATCGAAGGCTTGAATATGTTGTCTTCGATGCGGCTGTGTTCCAATGTTTTATCGCAACAAATCGTCCAGACTGCATTAGGCGGCTATCAAAGCTCCGATGAGCTGCTGCTGCCAGGTGGTCGAATCTATGAACAAAGAGAGTTTATCTACAAGGCAATCAATGATATTCCTGGATTGTCAGCAGTGAAACCGAAAGCAGCCTTTTATATTTTTCCTAAAATTGATATTCAGCGCTTTAACATTACCAATGATGAACAATTTGTTCTCGACTTTTTACATGAACACCATATCTTGTTGGTGCACGGCGGTGGGTTCAATTGGCAACAGCCCGATCATTTCCGTATCGTCTACCTTCCTAATATGGAAGATTTAAAAACGACTGCTGAAAAAATGACAGAATTCTTGGCAGCGTATCGCCAGAAGTAAGTACATGAAAAAGCACCGCTCCTTCAGCGATCGTGAGGGAGCGGTGCTTATGTTTTTATTCGGTAACTGGTTGACAAATTTTTTTGCTGACAATCATCCGATTGGTAAACTTATCCAGCATTTCAGCACTAGGATCGGTCACTTGAACGAGGACCGAATTTTCATATTCCCGTTCGATGATCCCTTGGTATTTTTTGCCTTCCCATGTAAAAAAGATCGTACTGTCGATCGTCATCTTAACACCTCATTTGAAATTGTGGAAAAATAACAAGACATTCTTGAAATTGCTTTCCTTTTTGTCATTATGTGCTAAAATAAAGAAAATTAAAAATGCGAATTCGCATTTTTGACAAGAAACGTTCGATTTTTTTAGAATTCCCCCTGGAGGACGATTATGAAAAAAAGAGATGAATCTTTTGGTCAAAATATCCGTTCAATTCGGTTGAAACGAAAGATGACCCAGAAGATGTTAGCGGAAGATATTTGTTCGCAAAGTGTGTTAAGTCGTATCGAAAACAACGAAGAGCTGCCCAATGTCTGGGTGATGTATCAAATTTGCCAACGCTTAGGCGTCACCTTAGATCAAGTAATGATGCTTCATTCGGAAGAAATCAACAAAACCAATCAAATCTTTGCCGAAATCGAATCACATTTTGTCCATAAACAATTTCAAGAAATGCGGGAAAAAATGGAAGACAAGGCGATCAAGGATTATCTGTATCTGGATTCAGATATGCAAATGTATTACTACTATCTAGGCAGCTGTGATTATTTCCTCGATCAAAACTATGATGCCGCCCTTGAGGCGCTGAAAAAAGGACTGGCCTATTCCTATCAACAGGATAAGACCAATGTTTCGGTGATGGAAATTCGTATCCTGAGCTGCATGGGTCGTGTCTATAGTGATTTGCTGCAACTGGGTGAGGCGCGTTTTTACTTAGAAAAAGCCTACGATGCCATGCATGCCTTGCCGCCAGAGCGACTGTCCACAGCGCTGACCAAAATTTATTACAACTATGCGGTCTTTTTAAAAGAGCAACAAGAAGACTGCCGCGCGCTAAAAGTAACCAACGAAGGCATTGCTCTAGCGAGAGAGAAAAATAGCTTATATTTTCTAGAAGAATTGTTTGAACTAAAAGGACAATTGCTTCAAAGACTAAAAGAAGAAAAAGCAGCTGAAAAAAGTTTTCAACTGTATCGTGCCGTCATGGATATTCGCCAATCTGACAAAGTGGTGTAGACCTTTCTTGACTTCTGCTGCAAATAAGAGTACTTTTAAGGAAGAAAAGAAATAGAGGAGCGATCAAGATGAATAAATATATTTACGCAGACAAATTCTTTCTGAAATCAGCGGTTCATGGCCCTGGTTACTTGGAGGTCAAGGAGGGAAAATTCGGCGCGATCGTCGATGAAGTCCCTGCTGGTGCAGACGTAGAAGATTATTCAGGCAAATGGGTAGCACCGGGTCTTGTGGATACTCATATCCACGGGTTTATGAACCATGATGTGATGGATAACGATGCAGAAGGCATCAAAGCCATGTCAGAAGGTCTTTTGTCTTGTGGTGTGACATCTTTCTTACCGACAACTTTAACATCTAGCAAAGAACGGTTGCGGGATGTTGCTGAAACCGTTGGGAAAGTCAAAGACGAAGTTACAGGAGCGAAGATCCAAGGGATCTACTTTGAAGGACCGTTCTTTACTGAAGAACATAAAGGGGCACAAAATCCGATCTATTTTGGTGATCCTGATATTGATACCTTCCATGAATGGCAAGAAGCTTCTGGTGGAATTATCAAGAAAATCGCCTTGGCTCCTGAGCGCGAAGGTGTGAAGGAATTTGTTTCGCAAGTGACGGAAGAAGGCGTAGTGGTTGCACTAGGGCATAGTAACGGAACGTTACAAGAAGCGCAAACAGCAGTAGAAGCTGGTGCCAGTGTCTTTGTTCATGCCTTCAACGGAATGCGCGGATTAAACCATCGTGAACCTGGAATGGTTGGTGCCTTACTTTCATTAAAAGAAGTTTTTTCTGAGTTGATTTGTGATGGCCACCATGTACATCCTCAAGCAGCTGAGATTTTGATGGAAAAAGCTGGTCACGACCATGTGGCCTTGATCACCGACTGTATGATGGCTGGCGGTATGCCAGACGGTGATTACATTTTAGGTGAATTTCCAGTAGTTGTAAAAGATGGCACGGCTCGAATGGAAACAGGCAATCTTGCTGGCAGTATTTTGAAACTAAAAGAAGCTGTGAAAAATGTAGTAGACTGGGGAATCGCTACCCCTCAAGAAGCGGTCATGATGGCCAGCTTGATCCCAGCGATCAGCTGCAAGATCGACCACGCTTGCGGTATGATCAAACAAGGTCGTCCAGCTGACTTCATTGTTTTGGATCAAGAAATGAATTTAGCAGCCACGTATTTAGATGGTGTTTGCCGTTATCAAGCATAAAATGAAACAATCTGCTTCAAGAAACAAGAAGAGAGCTTCTCTTGATCTGTTTTTTGAGCAGATTTTTTTGTTTTCAGTTATGATGATAGAAAACGGTATTCTTAGAAGGGGAAGGTGGCAAATTGAAGACGATTTTAGTTACGGGTGCCAACGCTGGCATGGGCTTTGCAACAGCCAAACAATTGGCAGAATTGGGGATGCATGTGATTTTGTATTGCCGTTCTGCCGAACGAGGGCAAGCAGCACAGCAACGTTTGAAGGAAGAGACAGGCAATCCAAGCATCGATCTAGTGATCGGTGATTTGGGGTCGTTGGCTAGCGTATGCAAGTCAGCCGCTGAAATCAACGCCCGCTTTGAGAAATTGGATGTACTGATCAATAATGCGGGCATCGTCAATTTAAAAAAAGAGCGAACAGCCGATGGATTTGAACAAATGCTGGGCGTAAACTACGTGGGGCATTTTGAACTGACCCGTCAGTTATTGCCGTTAATAAAACGTGCGGATGCTGGTAGGATCGTTAATGTTGCTTCTGGTGCTTACAAATTTGTAAAGAAAAAGGATCAGCGCTTTTTCGATGTGGCGAATTTTTTGCCTTGGCGGGAATATGGCCGCTCAAAAAAAGCCCTGATTTTATTTACAGATGCGCTTGCGTTTCAACTGCGCAATACGACCGTTACTGCCAATGCATTGCATCCAGGAGCTGTGGCGACGAGCTTAGGGGTCAGCCGACAGACAGGATTTGGTCAATCTGTCTACAAAATGCTCACGCCTTTTTTCAAAACACCTGAGGAAGGGTCTGATACAGCGATATATTTGGCACTAAGCCCCGAGGTGGCTGGCATTAGCGGGCGCTACTTTGTCGATCGTCAGGCAGTGCCGACGGAGATCCTTGATGAGCGGCAGCAAGCGCAAAAACTTTGGGAAGAAACCCAGCGAAGAATTGCCGACCAAGCACAATGATTGGTTTTTGTTCTTTGTCAATCAAATTAGATGGAAGTGTAAAATCGATTCTGGGACAGAATGAGCATCATTTTGTCTCAGATTTTTTAATTTGATAAAATAAGCTGCTTTTTTGCTGTTTCTTTCGCAGGAATAAGTATGATACACTATTAAGCGAGAAAGCGCATGCGGCGCTGGAATTCTTGGAGGAACATAATGAGTTATATCGAAGTTGTGAAAGAAGTGAAGAAATACACAATGGGCGACACGGTCATTGCTGCTAATGATGGTGTTTCGTTTTCCGTAGAAAAAGGAGAGATCGCACTGATCCTTGGTCCTAGTGGCGCTGGTAAGTCCACCGTTTTGAACATATTAGGTGGAATGGATCAATGTGATAGTGGCAAAGTGATCGTTGATGGAACAGATATTGCTGGCTTTGATGCCAAACAATTGACGACCTATCGCCGCAAAGATGTCGGTTTTGTCTTTCAGTTTTATAATTTGGTCCCTAATTTGACAGCCAGAGAAAACGTTGAACTCTCAGCACAAATCGTGCCAGAGGCACTTGATGCAGCTGAGATCTTGACCCAAGTTGGGCTTGGTGATCGCTTGGATCACTTTCCAGCGCAATTGTCTGGTGGCGAGCAGCAGCGAGTCACGATCGCTCGTGCTATTGCGAAGAAGCCCAAATTGCTGCTTTGTGATGAACCAACTGGGGCACTTGACTATGAAACGGGGAAACAGATTCTAGCAATTCTAGAAAAAACGGCTCGCGAGACTGGGACGACCGTTTTGATCATCACACATAACAGCGCATTGGCTCCCATGGCTGATCGTGTGATCCATATCAATGATGCAAAGGTCCGCAAGATGGAAAAAAATACTCATCCGATTCCAATTGCCTCTATTTCTTGGTAAATGCCTATGAAAAAAACATTATTACGTTCCAGTTTACGTGAAATCAGGCAAGCACCCGGGCGGTTTTTGTCCATATTAGGCATTATCTTTTTAGGGGTCGCTTTTTTTGTGGGGATCAGTGCAACTGGTCCGAATATGGAACAAGCAGCTGAAGATTATTTTGCTCGCCAGAAATTAGCGGACTTTACGATTGCGTCAACATTAGGGTTGTCGACTGCCGATCGGGAAATCATTGAAGAAATGCCTGGTGTCACGTCTGTTGAAGCAGAGCAGATCGCCGATATCAATGCCGAAAATCACCGTGCCGTGATCCGTGTCTTTTCCCTTTCGAAAGAGCGGCAAGTCAATCAATATCAGGTGACTTCTGGTCGATTGCCACAAAAGTCAGGGGAAATTGCTTTGGATCAAGCGGCACAAAGCAGCGGTGGGTTTGCACTAGATGAAACTTTTGAACTGCCAGAAAGCGGTGAAAACCAGCTAGAAACGCACACTTATACGATCGTTGGCTTTGTCAATAGTCCCGAATTTATTGAGAATTTTCATCGAGGCAATAGTACCGTTGGGAATGGGACGGTTGATTACTTTGCAGTAATTCCAGAAGAAGATTTTAAAGAAACTGCGTATGCTAGATTGTTAGTTCGTTTTGATGAGCTATCGCAAGTGGCTAGCTATTCAGAAGCATATCAGACAAAAAGGGATCAAGTAAGTGATGAAGTAGAAGAACGGTTGGCTCCGCGGGCACAAGGTCGGCGGCAAGAGTTGATCGATGAAGCGCAACCAGCCATTGATGAGGCCAAAGAACAGATCCGTGATGGCGAAGAGGCATTGCAGCAAGCGCAAGCGGAACTTGACGACGCAACAGAGAAATTGGCGCAGGCGCATCAGGAGTTGACGGAACAAGAAGCAGCTTTTCAGACAGAGATTCAAACTGCCCAAGAGCAATTGAATGGAGAAGCGCAAAAATTAGCTGAGGGGAAACAGGCATTGATCGAAAATCAACGCCTGCTAGATCAAAATGAACAAGCATTGATTCAGCAAGAAGCCCAAGTACAGTCAGCCCAAGCTCAGTTGGCACCCGTTTTGGCACAAAGACCTGAACTACAAAAGGGCATCCAGCAGGTAGAGGAGCAACTGGCGCTGGCATACCAAGGCATGGATCAAATCAGAAGTGTGGGTCAACTTTCTGCAGAGGAGCAAATGGCCCAGCTGCCTACCGTCTATGCACAAGTAACCGCCGCTCTGGCACAGTTGAACCTGCCGACAGATGTCCTTGGTCCGATTCCTGATCTGGAGGAAATCGATGAAACGATGATTGCTACTATGCTGACGGCAGCTGAAGATACATTGCGTCCACTCATTGCCGAAGGTGAGCAACAACGTGCGCAATTACTTGGGCAAATGGCTGCGATCAATGACCAAGAAGCGCAACTTCAGCAGGCACAACAGCAAGTCAATGCTGGCTGGAGCCAAATCAGAGCTGGGCGCCCAGAATTGGCACAAGCGCAGACCCAGATCACCCAAGGAGAGACGCAGCTGAGCGACGCTCGTGAGACCTTAGCCTCTGAAAAAGCCAAGGGTCAGTCTTTATTAGCTGCTGGTTGGCAAGAATATCGAGAAAACGAAGCAACCCTTCAAGAAAAGCTTGACGAATTTAAAGAAAGAGCACCAAAAGAACGCGAAAAACTTGAAGATGCCAAAAAAGAAGTTGCTGAAAAAGAGCAGGAATTATTGGAGCTAAAACCGGCAGTTTATCGTGTCGCGAACCGCGATGCGAATCCTGGTTATTCAGAGTACCAAGACAATGCGGAACGGGTTTCTTCGTTAGCAACGATTTTCCCAGTTATCTTCTTTTTGATTGCAGCGTTAGTCAGTCTAACCACCATGACGCGGATGATCGATGAAAAACGTAGTGAGATCGGTACATTGAAAGCATTAGGCTATCGTAACTGGGAGATTGGACAGAAATTTTTGCTTTATTCCTCTGCAGCAGGCATCACAGGTGCTGTATTGGGTCTAGCAGTCGGCTTTTCCTTTTTTCCAGCAATCATCATTCAAGCTTATGGACCGCTTTACAATCTCACGGAGTATGACACCCCATGGTATTTGCGGCTTTCATTGATTGCTGTGGGAGTCAGCTTGCTTTGCACCATCGGTATCGCGTTGTTGGTTTTACGTTTTGATTTAAGACAGTCATCGGCTTCATTGTTACGACCAAAGGCACCCAAAACAGGAAAACGAATTCTCTTAGAAAGAATCACCGTTATATGGCGGCACTTAAGTTTTATTCAAAAAGTTACAATGCGAAACCTGTTTCGCTACAAGTCCAGAATGCTCATGACCATCTTAGGGATCGCGGGATGTACCTCCATGATCTTGACTGGATTTGGTCTAAGAGATTCTATCAGCAATATCATTCCTTTACAGTTTGAGAAAATCTGGCAGTATCAGGCGGTGATCACCTTTGATGATGAGGATTCGGAAGCAATGAGTGAAACAAAAGCCGCCGCAGAAGATATTGAAGGCTTTGAAGCAGGGTTATTCTTGCATACGGAAAGTCTGACGTTGGCTCAATCGGGGGTCACGCAGCAAGAAGTAACCGTCACCGTGCCAGAAGATCCTGCGGCTTTATCGAAATTTGTCCACTTGAATGATCGGGTTTCAGGAGAAGCTTACGAGCTAGAAGGAGAGGGTGCCATCATCAATGAAAAGCTTGCTAAGTTGTTTGGATTATCGGTGGGTGATACGATAACGTTGACGAATGAAAGCGGCGAAGCATTTGAACTGAATGTGGCTGCAATCGCAGAAAACTACACAGGGCATTTTGCTTATTTGACCCCAGATGCGTATCAAAAGATCTTTCAGGCCGCCCCTTCTTACAACAGTGAGTTATTGAAATTCAGTCAGCGTTTGACGAAATCGGAGGAAGAAGCGATCGCGGCTGATTTGATGGCACAAGACAATGTCATCAATGTTTCCTTCCTCTCAGCTTCAGCGGATGCCTTAGATGACACGACAGCAACCTTGAACATCGTCATCTGGATCTTGATCTCGTCTGCGGGGGCATTAGCCTTTATCGTGTTGTACAACTTGAACAACATCAATATAGCGGAACGCATTCGCGAGTTGTCGACCATCAAAGTATTGGGCTTTTATGATCGAGAAGTGACCATGTACGTCTTTCGTGAAAATATCTTTCTGACGATCTTCGGCATTGCATTTGGTTTATTATTAGGGGTGCTTCAGCATCAATTTGTCTTACAGACCATCGAAGTCGATATCGCCATGTTTTCACCGACAGTCGAACCAATGAGCTATGTGTATGCCGCTGGATTGACCTGCTTATTTTCAAGCGTGGTAGGGATCGCAATGTATTTCAAACTGAAACATGTCAATATGATCGATGCACTGAAAGCCAATGAGTAACAAAAACAGCCTTTTCTCAGAATGATTCTGGAAAAAGGCTGTTTTTATTTTTCTTGTTTTTCTTGTTCGGAAATCTCACCTTGGACTTCTTCTAGCATGGCTTTTAGTTCAAGCTCTTTTTGCCTCAGCACCACCAGATCTTCTTGGATTTCATCCTTTTTCTCTTCCTCAGGTGGTCGAATGACGAAATTGATCGATAGGGCAACTAACGTGCCGATAAAGGTGTCCAATACACGGTCTAAGGCGAAGATGATCGATTCCCCTTGAGGGACACTGGAAGTGATCAAAAGCATCGTCGCAATAGCAGAGATAATGCCAGAATTGTTATTGATGCCATCTGAAAAAACGATGACAAAAATGACTAGCGCTGGTAAGACAAACAATTCGATCAGAAAGTCATTTTGAAAATATTGCTTCGTCAAAAAGTAAAAAATGGCTGTACCGCCGCCGATCGTATTTCCTAATACCCGTGACTTACCAAAAGAGATCGTTGTGGTCAGGTCTTGTCGCAAAGAGAACACAGCCGACAAGGCAGCAATCAATGGTTGGCCACGATCAAGAAAATGAAAGAGCAGAATACAAAGCATGACAGCGATGGCTGTTTTTATCGTTCGCATACCTAAGCGAAAACGCCCCAGTTTCATGGTCAAATGCCCCCTTTACTTAATCATACCCAAAGCAGTTGAGAAATTCTAGTCTTATTCCTCACAATTTAGTATACTTTTCACAGGAGGTGACAAAAATGAAAATCGGAATGAGGACCGTGAAAACGGCGATTGCTGCTGGTTTATCAATGTTTCTGGCACAACAGATCGGTCTTTTGTATGCGCCAGCCGCAGGGATCATCGCCATTTTAAGCGTCGGTAATACAAAGAAAACGTCACTTTTTACGGGAATCGGGCGTTTGATCTCTTTGGCGATCGCAACGCTCTTAGCTTTTGTCAGCTTCCATTTATTAGGCTTTGGGCCGATAGGATTTGTTCTTTTTCTCTTTCTCTTTATCCCAACCGCTGTCTATTTCAATTTGACCGATGGGATCGTCGTCAATTCTGTCTTGGTGACCCATTATATGATGGAACGTTCGTTTGCTTGGCCACTGATTGGGAATGCTTTTTTATTGATGAGTATTGGCATTGGCTTTGCACTTTTGTTCAATTTATATATGCCAGATGGCGAACGAGCATTGAAAGAAAGACAGCAATTAGTGGAAGAATCGTTTAAAAGTCTTTTAAAAGACATGTCGATTGCCTTAACTGAAAAAGAAAAGGCGACGCTTCCCCAGGTCTGCCAAACGCTTTTGGGGGATATCAAGCAAGGCAAACAACAAGCAATGGTGCATAGTGAAAATCAATGGCGAGGAGAAGCCTCCTATTATGAAGAGTACTTTACCATGCGCCAAAGTCAGGCACGCTTACTCTTAGAAATGGTTGACTTATTGCAGTTGTTTTGGGTAGAAGAAGCCTATACAAATGCGTTTCAAGAGTTGCTATCCTTTACTGCCGAGTCCTTTCACGAAAATAACGATGGGAAAGAGATCTTGGCAAAAATTGCTGCGCTTTATGAAGATTATCGACAAAAGCCATTGCCCCAAACAAGAGCAGAGTTTGAAAATCGCGCTCAGCTGTTTCAGTTTCTGCAAACCTTTAAAAGTTTTATTGAAATCAAAGCCGACTTTTCTGATCAAATGCAAACAATGGTACGCTAAAAAAAGACTCCCAAAAAGGCAGCCGTAATATACCAATATAGGAAGCAGAACTTGAGCGCTTCATTGGCGGTAATATCCCAACAAGAGCATAGCAATGCGAAGAATCTACCTGCTCTTTTCGGTGCTTCTACAACCATCTTGCTAACAACATGGTTGAGAAGAGCAGGCATCAATTCGACCCGTTCAGAAAACTGCTTATACTTAGAGATAAATTCCTTCACCTGTATAGTCTGTTATTCCTGTTGATCTATTTCTTTTTCCAGCCTTGTAATCAGTTTTAGACATTCTTTTTGTTGAGTATCATACCCATTCGATAGCTGTAGGAAAAGTTTCTCAGTCAGCGAGCCAGTCACATGGTTTTCATACACCCATTGGAAAAGTAGCTACAATTTTTCGTTCAGCTTTATCGTGTGGTCACCCCAAAAGTTTGACTTTTATGGATTGAAGAAATTTGGAGTTGTCAATAAAAACTGGACACTTAGTTAAGAGAGTAAGTGGAATTTTTTTCAAAGACATTAGGAAATTGATAGCTCGGAGCAGAGTGGTTGAATTTTGTGTTTAGTAAGTTTCAAACTATTTAGATATCTCCATTTGAGCCTGATCAAATCCTCTAAATTGAGCGTCATTGATCAGCTCTCTTTTTTTCTTATAGACATCAATAAAAACAGATACATAAAGCGTTTCTTCCTTCAGAGGGATTTAGGTAATGTCCCCTAGCCAAATTTTATTTTTTACTGTTGACTTGATGCTGTTGGATAGCCACTTCCATTGCATGTTCTTCTTCCAATTCCATGTAATTAGATAGGATAACTCCCGAAGATCGGTTCCTCTTACAGATAAACATATTGATGGCGGGAGTTTCGTATGGTATAATTTTTTTAGTGACCACGTGGTCACTAAAATTTCGAAAACAAATGACCATGTGGTCACTGAACGGAGAACCTTATGCCTAAAAAGTTGTTTCATGAACTGCATGAAGATAAAAAGAAAAGAATCATTTCTGTTAGTATTTCAGAATTTGCAAAATACGGGTATGCAGATAGTTCCACCAACCGTATTGTAAAGGCCTCTGAAATTAGTAAAGGAAGTTTGTTTAAATACTTTGAAAACAAAGAAGATTTGTATTTTTATTTGCTTGATTTTGTCACAGGCGAGCTAAACGCAAACCTATATCAAAAATTAGGCACCCTTTCAACTAACTTGTTTGAGCGTATAATTCAATACTCGGAATTGGAATTTTTATGGTATATCCAAAACCCAGAAAAATATAAGCTTATTATCAAAGCATTTAGCAAAAATGATACAGAAATTTATCGAAAGGTTGAAGCAAGATTTAATTATGCTGGTCAGAATGTTTATTATAGCGTATTAGAAAACGTTGATACGAAATCGTTGAATTGGGATAAAAGAAAAGTTCTTGATGTGCTTAAATGGTTTTTACAAGGTTTTAATGCCGACTTTATCGAAAGAATAGAAGTGCAAAACGGAAATAAATCCGAAATTAACCAAATTAGGAATGAGTATGTAACCCACCTTACCGACTATATAGATATACTTAAAAAGGGGATTATAGACTAGAAGGAGTTGAAGATCTTGTTTTATGGTGCCAAAGGAAGTTCAGTAACTATCAATGGATCAAAAATGGATTATGTGGAATTTGGACTGGGGAAATCTCCATTGATAATTTTGCCAGGGTTATCAGATGGATTAAAAACTGTAGAGGGTCAAGCAATCAAATTGGCGTATTACTTTAGGGCTTTTTTGAACGATTTTAAGGTGTATGTGTTTAGTAGAAAAACAAATATTGAAAATGGGTACACCACCAGGGAGATGGCAAAAGACCTTAAAGCAGCACTTGACCAACTTGGAATAAAAAGTGCTTGCCTAATGGGTATATCACAGGGGGGGATGATAGCCCAGCACTTTGCTATCGACTATCCTATGATGGTAAAAAAGCTTATTCTTGCTGTTACCACTTCCCGTGCAAACGAAACTCTTCATCAAGCTGTCAACGGATGGGTAAATTATGCGGAAAATAATGATTATAAATCACTGATGATTGATACAATGGAGAAAACATACTCATCCCAAAAACTGAAAAAATATCGGCTGATGTATCCACTTCTATGTAGAGTTGGAAAGCCGAAAAGCTTTGAGAGGTTCATACTTCAGGCAAAAGCTGTATTGGCACACGATACTTTCAGTAAACTTGAAAACATAATTTGTCCTACCTTCATAATTGGCGGTGATAGCGATAAAATAGTTGGATCAAATTCTTCAGCGGAGATGGCTGATAAAATCCCAAACGATCGTTTGCTTCTCTATAAAGGGCTGGGACACGCGAGCTATGAAGAAGGCAAAGATTTCAATAAACATGTTAAAGATTTTCTTTTAAGTTAGTTCGAAGCCTCACATATGCAGATTAGTAAAAGCAGGAATTGTCTTTATGCTAAATTCAAACAATAGCCGCGAACGCACTGTAAAATAGCTATATATATGCAATTCGAACGCTACATTTTACCGCGTTAGCTGCCTACAGTGAACGGCTCCGACTTTGGAAAAGAAATACCTTTTTCCCAACTGCCTAGATCAGATGACGTAGGCACAAAGGTCCACATCAGCATACACCTGCTAAAAATCTTTACTGTCTTTGATTTCAAAATTGGCGTGCAAAATAAAGAACTAGCTGACACGCAAAGCCAGCTAACTGAACACCATCGGAATAGTTAACCTTCTCAAATCTTACTTAAAATGGACAGGAAAATTGCCGAAGCCACTTTAAGATTGTACACACGGTAATCTTCCACGGTTAGGGTGTAAAGTAATGGGCAGTTACGTTTTAAGAATTGGTGCTATTATCAGCTTTTTTACAGCCTATAGGTAGTGTTAAATCTTCTTATGACCGTATTTTCTTCTGCGTGTATTTTCGCCAAAACTGTGGTGGTTTGGAACAGAAAAAAGGTAGCAACGGAATTTCGCTTCCGTTGCTACCTTTTCTTTTGACAATCCTATTGGTGAATGATTAGGTATTATGTGTTTTGATTCCTGTTATATCTGGCATCAGCGTAAAGGAGTCTTTTTCATTTTACTGCTGTTCCCAAAAAGCTTGCATTTGATCAAGAACGTCAATGACATCGGTGGTCAAATGGATCGATCCTTCGATCTCGCCATCGATGGCTTTGATCATATTGGCAATTTCATAATTAAGGGCTTGACTGCTGTCGCCAGCTTCAATCACTTCATTTGTTCCATCTCGGAAATGGATCACGGCTTTGTCTGCACGAGGGTATTCATCTACGGTAATGTATCCTTCTTCGAAAGCGACGATACCGGTTTTAGGCATTTTCGCTTGAAAAGTCAGCGTGACACTAGCCATTTCATCGGCTGGATTTTGTAGGATCGTGACTGATTGTTCATCCACACCTGTAGAGAAGGGCTTCATGCTGCTAAACGTCACTTCTGGTGTATCCGTCATGAAAAAGCGGGCAAATGAAACAGCATACGTACCGATATCCAATAAAGCACCGCCGCCTAAATCTGGATTGAAGAAACGATTGCTTGGGTCTGGATCTTTGTAGCTGCCAAATGGTGCTTGGATCATTTTTAATTTTCCTAAGCGTCCGGCATCGATCTCTTCTTTCAACCGAGCATAAACCGGCATATTGAAAATCGTCATTGCTTCTTCTAAGATTAGGTTTTTTTCTTTGGCTAAGGCTAGTTCTTCCGCTAGCTCATCGGCACTGGTGGTGATGGCTTTTTCGCAGAGGACATGTTTTCCTGCCATCAGAGCTTTCATAATAAATTCATGATGAAGATCATTAGGTACTGCAATATAAACAATATCGATTTGCGGATCTTCTAACATGGCATCTGTGCTTTCATAGGCATGGGGAATAGAGTGTTTCTCAGCAAATGCTTGGACTTTAGGGAAACTCCGGGCACTGACCCCATATAGTTCACTTGCTTCATTAGAAAAGCCAGCAGCAAATTGCGTTGCGATATCTCCGAGGCCAATCATTCCCCAACGGTATTTTTTCATCATTGATCATCTCCTTCGTATTTAGTATAACAAAAGAAATCAATTCTTTAAAATAATCAAAAACAATCGCAAAAAGTTTCCATTACGGCTGACTTTCAGTAAAATGTAGAAGAGGAGGGATAACATATGCATAATGTATCAATTGCAATTATTTTAAATACCATCATCGAGCAATACGCATCAGAAAAACAGTTTTATGAAACACAATTAGGCATCACCGAGGAGCAATGGGAGGCATGGAAAAATGGCACAATGAGTCTGTCACCTGCTGAAAATCAGAAAGTGAAGCTGCTGTTTTCAGATTATGAATGGATGTTGATCCAAAAAATCATTCGGCAAACCGTCATTTATCCAGAAAAACGCAATCAAGCGGTCGTCGAGTTCAAAAAAATGAAGACTCAAATCGCCAGAACGTGGTTAGCAAGCGATTTAGCGAAAGTCGAATTGTTAACAGAATCTGAAGAAACAGCCCAATACCTTGATTTGAGAGTCAGTATTACGTATGATGAGTGGGGTTATGATGATATACTAAACTTCCGATTGCCCGCTTTTGTTCAGCAGCAAATTCGCAATGAAAAAATCGAACTGTTGGAGTGGGTCAAAGAAAATCTGGAAGAAACTTACAACTAAAGGTAGGATATTTTTTGAAAAAGTATTATGGAATGGCTGCGGCGGCGGGCTTCTTGTTTATGGTTCTTTTAACCATTCAAGTGAACCGAGTGACCGCAGTCACCCCAACAAAGAGTGCAAGTATCGCTCGTTCAACAGATCAAGCAACAACGGGTGAAACAACAGAAACAAATGAAAAAGAGCCAAATGGGAACACGCAAGAGTCACAAGAACAAGCAAGTGCTAGTGATGAAGTGAACGAAGAGGATTTTCCAACTGTTTCATTGGATGATTGGTCATTGGTTTTGGTAGGCCCAAACAATAAAATCAAAAGCGAAATTGCCCAAAAAGATTTAGGGAAATTGTCGAATGGCTATCTCGTCGATCAACGCATCGTTTCAGCTTATGAAAAGCTGGCAGATGCCGCAAAAGCTGCAGGACATCCTTTGGTGATGGTCTCTGCCTACCGTTCAGTAGCGTATCAAGAGGAGATATTCAATGCCAATGTCAACACCCTGATGAGTCAAGGTCATACAAAAGAAGAAGCAATTCGTATCACGAAACTGACCTTTACTGAGCCTGGCTATAGCGAACACCATACTGGGCTTGCTGTTGATGTTGTGGATCAGGATTGGTATCAAAATCATACTGGAGAACTGCTCAATGAGGGGTTCGGTGATACTGAGGGTGGAAAATGGCTACAAGCTCATGCAAGGGAGTATGGGTTTATCATCCGTTACCCGAAAGGAAAACATGCTATTACGCAAATCGATTATGAGCCTTGGCATCTACGATATGTAGGGGTCGAAGTGGCAACCTACATTGAGGAGCAGGAGTTGACCTTTGAAGAGTTTCTGGAAGAAGCAAAAGAACACATCGCTCGAAAAGAAGCAGAACTGTCCTCTCACGAATGGGAAGATCCTTTGGCAGAGGACTGGATCTATGAGGGGTCTCTTGCTAAAAGTCAGGAAAGCAGTGAGCTTACACAAGATGAGTTGTTGCTGAATGGAGGCAATTTGTTTTCTGAAAATGTGTTTAGTCAGACAAAGGAAGTGAAAAAATGAGCGCAAGACGAAAAAAACAGAAGACTCGTTTCCCATTAGTCTTTCTAGGGTTATTCTTGATTGGGATTGCTTTTATTTTTTCCTTAAATAGTTTGGCAGACCCCCTTCCCAAAGAGGAAGAAACAAACACGGAAGCCATCTCCCATGAAGAATTTATTGATCGCATCGCTCCTTACGCACAAGAACTGCAAAAGGGCTACGGGATTTTACCAAGTATCATTATTGGACAGGCAATCCTTGAATCAGATTGGGGTCAAAGTTCTCTAGCCAGTGAATACAATAATTTATTTGGAATTAAGTCGTTTGGCCATTCAAAAAAGGTGACATTAGATACCCAAGAGTTTTATAATGGAGAATGGGTCACGATTCAAGGAGATTTTCGTGTCTATGATACTTGGGAAGAATCAATGGATGATCATACGATGTTGTTTGTAAATGGTGTGGATTGGAATCCTGCACTTTATGTAAATGTCTTGACAGCAAACGACTACCGCAGTGCCGCACAAGCATTACAAGATGCAGGGTATGCAACGGATCCGGATTATGCCAGCAAAATCATTCAAGTAATTGAAACCTACCAATTGAATCGATTTGATCAATAAGAAAAGAGAGTTGGCTGCTTATGGAAGAAAAATATATGCCAAAAATCACCACCGATTTGCGTAAAGATATCGTGAAAGTGCCTAAAGTTATTCGAGAGGCTAGCGGTATTCAAATATTTGGAAAACAAATCCGCTCCATTATTTTCACAACGGATATTGCGATCATCCGCAATACAAATGCGGATGCTGTGATTGCGGTCTATCCCTTTACACCACACCCAGCAATTACGAAAGCAATCATCGAAGCAGCGGACATTCCAGTGTTTTCTGGTGTCGGCGGGGGCTTGACCCAAGGATTTCGCTCGTCTTATATGAGCATGTTTGCTGAAGCCCAAGGGTCGATCGGGGTCGTCTTAAACGGACCAACGCCACTGAAAACTGTGGAGCAGGTCTGTAAAGTTGTAGATATTCCCGTTATCAGTACCGTAACGAGTAAGTATACCGAAATTGATGCCAAGCTTGAAGCTGGTGTGAAAGTCATCAATATCAGTGCTGGCAAGGACACAGCAGATACCGTGGCTTTCTTCCGTAAAAAATATCCGAAGCTGCCGATCATCGCAACCGGTGGACCAACCGATGAAAGCATCTTAGAAACGATTGAAGCAGGCGCTAATGCCATCACCTACACGCCGCCGTCCAATGGGGAGCTTTTCAGTAAAAAGATGGAACACTATCGCGATATGGAGAAGCCAGAGTAGGAAATGATCCACAAATGAGAATATTTTTATTTATAAAGGGCATTCCATGCTTGTGTTTTTAATCAAAGACAGGCATAATCGAATCTATCATTTAAAAATTACTTGTATATCGTCGAAATATGGTCGACAGTCTCTACCCGATACCGTAAATATCGGACTATAAGTAAAAATCGTGCCTGTTAGACACTTTTTTTGCTTTGGCAAAAAGAGTGTCTTTTTTTTCAGGATGGAATAGAAAGGAACGAGGAGAGCTAGGATGGAAAAATTAGTTGAGCGTATCAAAACACATGGAAATGTGCTGGGCGAAGGGGTTCTTAAAGTGGACCAATTTTTGACCCACCAAGTGGATTATGAGTTGATGAAAGAAATCGGTGCAGTCTTCGCGGAACGGTTTCAAGGAAGCGGCATCACAAAAGTAGTGACCATCGAAGCTTCAGGGATCGCACCAGCCCTTTATACTGCAGAACAGTTACAAGTACCAATGATCTTTGCCCGTAAAGCAAAGAGTTTGACAATGGATGAAGAGCTGCTGACTGCATCTGTCTATTCCTTTACCAAGCAAGTGACCAGCCAAGTATCGATTTCCAAGAAATTTTTGTCTTCAGAGGATACAGTCTTGATTATTGATGATTTTTTAGCAAACGGACAAGCAGCAAAAGGCTTGATCGAACTGTGTCAACAAGCAGGAGCCAACGTCGTCGGTATCGGTATCGTGATTGAGAAATCATTCCAAAGTGGTCGACAATTACTTGAAGAAATGGGGATTCCTGTTGTTTCCTTAGCACGAATCGCCTCATTGTCGGAAGGCCAAGTTAGCTTTTTAGAAGGAGATGCCTAATGAAAGAAACGAATAGCCGTTCAGCAGTTTTAGGCTTGCAACATTTGCTAGCGATGTATGCAGGAGCTGTTGCCGTTCCTTTGTTGATTGGAACAGGTCTGGGCTTCAATGAAGCTCAGATGACGTATTTGATCTCGATCGATATTTTCATGTGCGGAATCGCTACGCTTTTGCAATTAGTTGTTACCCGCTTTTTCGGGATCGGCCTACCAGTCGTTTTAGGCTGTGCCATCCAAGCTGTCTCCCCATTGATTTTGATTGGCACCAAATCAGGGATCAGTGCGATTTACGGAGCGATCATTGCTGCTGGGATTTTCATTGTCTTGATCGCCGGCATTTTTTCGAAAATCAAAGTTTTGTTTCCCCCATTGGTGACGGGAACGGTGATTACCGTCATCGGTTTGACCTTGATTCCAGTCGCCATCACCAAAATCGGTGGAGGGGATGCCGCAGCTGCTAACTTTGGTGATCCAACGAATTTATTGTTAGGCTTTGTGACGATTGCCCTGATCATTGGCGTGCAAGTGTTTGGCAAAGGCTTTATTCGCTCGATTGCCGTACTGATCGGTTTGATCGGTGGGACTATTTTAGCAGCATTATTAGGCTTGGTTGATCTTTCTGCCATCACTCATGCACCTGTGTTTCATTTGCCTCAGCCTTTTTATTTCGGTTTACCAACCTTTGATCTGTGGTCGATCGTCTTGATGATCATTATTTCCATCGTTAGTTTGGTAGAATCCACAGGCGTTTATTTTGCACTGGGAGACATTACTGAAAAACCGATTACAGGCAATGACTTAAAGCGCGGCTATCGTGCGGAGGGCTTGGCGGTGATCCTTGGTGGGATCTTCAATACGTTTCCTTATACTGGATTTTCACAAAACGTAGGTTTGGTTCAACTTTCAGGCATTAAGACTCGCCGTCCGATTTTCTTTTCAGCAATCTTTTTGATCGTATTAGGGTTGTTTCCAAAAGTCGGTGCCATCGCACAGATCATTCCAGAGGCAGTGCTTGGCGGCGGCATGTTAGTGATGTTTGGCATGGTGGCTGTTCAAGGGATGAGAATGCTGAGCAAAGTTGATTTTATGAATGACAAGAACTTGTTAGTGATTGCAGTATCAATCGGTTTTGGTTTAGGGTTCAATATGATGCCCACTTTATTCAGTCAAATGCCTGAAACCGTTCAAATGTTTACAGGCAATGGGATCGTCATGAGTAGTTTGACTGCCATTGTTTTGAATCTGTTCTTTAATGGACTGCCGAAAGAAACAGACGAAGTGACGGAATTGAGCTTGCAACAGTAAGTTTATTTGATCCAGACGAGGATTCGTCTGGATTTTTTGTATTGTTCCTTTATTTGTCTTATTATCGGATATCTGACGTGTTGAATACATATCTTTGAGATAAAAGCGAACAATGGAAAGTAAAATTTGTTAATAGTTCGAAAATATTTTGACATTGCTCGGGCAACTCGTTACTATTTAGAGGTGAAAGTGAATGTTAGCAGAGCCATGTGACTTTGGGATATCTCAGACGTAGCTTCAAAAGGTTGCTAACAAAATGATTTTCGTAAGAAAAATACTTCTGAGGTTTATTCAGAAGAGAATCGTAAAAAATCAGTGGAGGGAAAATTGAATGAAACCAGCAGTTGCAGTGATTATGGGAAGTCAATCAGATTGGGAAACAATGAAGGAGTGCTGCTTGATTTTAGATGAGTTAGCGATACCTTATCAGAAAAAAGTCGTTTCGGCACATCGTACACCAGATTTGATGTTCGAATTTGCAGAAACAGCCCGAGAAAAAGGGATTAAAGTCATTGTTGCAGGAGCGGGTGGCGCTGCCCATTTGCCGGGAATGGTGGCAGCTAAAACAACATTGCCGGTCATTGGTGTTCCCGTCCAATCACGCGCATTAAACGGGTTGGATTCCCTTTTATCGATCGTGCAAATGCCGGGTGGTGTACCAGTAGCAACAACGGCGATCGGAAAAGCTGGCGCAACTAACGCAGGACTACTTGCAGCCCAGATGCTTTCCATGTATGATTTAGAGATAGCGGAGAAATTAGACGCACGAAGAAATACATTAAAAGAAATCGTATTGGAAAGTAGTGATCAACTTGATTAAACCTTTAATGCCCAACGCAACGATCGGAATCGTTGGCGGAGGACAGCTAGGTCGTATGATGGCAATGAGTGCCAAAGAAATGGGCTTTCGGGTTGGCGTTTTAGACCCTACTGCCAATTGTCCAACAGCCCAAGTCGCTGATTGGCATATTGTTGCTGCCTACGATGATGTGTTTGCTTTAGAAGAAATGGCTCGACGTGCCGACGTGATTACCTATGAATTCGAAAATGTCAGTGTCGAGGCATTGAATTCCATTTTGCCTTATTCCCATATCCCTCAAGGGACTGACCTGTTAGCAATCACTCAAGACCGTTTATTAGAAAAGTCATTTCTAGAGGCTAACAATATCGTGATTGCACCTTATGCCACGATCATCAGTCCAACGGATATCCAAGATGCCATCGACAGTATCGGTTATCCCTGTGTGTTAAAAACGACTAGAGGCGGTTATGACGGAAAAGGGCAGCACGTGTTATACAGTACCGCGGACTTAGCGCCTTCGATGAACTTACTGCGTGAAGGGACGTGCGAATTAGAAGCGTGGATTCCTTTTGAAAAAGAATTGTCGATTTTAGTTGCTGGTAATGGAGAAACCTTTACCACTTTCCCAGTGGTAGAAAACATCCACCGCAACAATATTTTGCATCAAACGATCGCTCCTGCGCGCATTGATCCAGAAGTTGCCGAAGAAGCCAAACGGATCGCTCATATTATTGCGAAGGCCTTGGATCTGCAAGGCGTTTTAGCCATCGAAATGTTCTTGACTAAAAGTGGCGGCTTGTATGTCAATGAGTTGGCACCGCGACCGCATAATTCTGGTCACTATTCGATCGAAGCTTGTTCCATGAGTCAGTTTGATGCCCATATCCGGGGGATCTGTGGCTGGCCATTACCAGAAGTGTCATTGCTTTCACCAGCAGTCATGGTCAATGTCTTAGGCGATGAATTGACAGAAACGTATGAGTTGATTGCCACAAAACCTGCTTGGCAATTCCATTACTATGGCAAAGAAGAAGCGAAAACCGGGCGTAAAATGGGTCATATCACTGTTTTGACGGAAGATATCGCAGAGACCACTGAAGAAATCTATCAAACCAATATTTGGGATTAAAGGAGATAATAACATGTTAGAGCGTTACACAAGACCAGAAATGGGTGCTATTTGGACCGATCAAAACCGTTACCAAGCGTGGTTAGAAGTAGAAATATTGGCGGATGAAGCTTGGGCGGAACTAGGGGAGATACCGAAAGAGGATGTTGCTTTGATTCGTGAAAAAGCAACCTTCGATATCGACCGTATCTTAGAGATCGAAGCGCAAACGCGACATGATGTGGTTGCTTTTACCCGAGCAGTCTCTGAATCTTTAGGTGATGAAAGTAAATGGGTCCACTACGGCTTGACGTCGACGGATGTTGTTGATACTGCGTATGGCTACTTGATGAAGCAAGCCAACGACTTGATTCGGGAAGATTTGAATCGTTTTGTGACAATCATTGGTGAAAAAGCCAAAGAATACAAACATACCGTAATGATGGGACGTACCCATGGTGTACATGCGGAACCAACGACCTTTGGCTTGAAATTAGCCTTATGGTATGCGGAAATGAAGCGCAATGTCGAGCGTTTTGAGCGGGCAGCAAAAGGGGTCGAAGCAGGAAAGATCAGCGGAGCAGTTGGAACCTTTGCAAATATTCCACCGTTTGTCGAAGAGTATGTCTGTGAAAAATTAGGGATTCGTGCGCAAGATATTTCCACACAAGTACTACCTCGTGACTTGCATGCAGAGTATTTCTCTGCAATGGCGTTGATCGCAACTAGCATTGAGAAATTTGCCACCGAAATCCGGGGCTTACAAAAATCAGAAACCCGAGAAGTTGAAGAATTCTTCGCCAAAGGACAAAAAGGTTCTTCTGCCATGCCCCATAAGCGTAATCCAATCGGTTCTGAAAATATGGCGGGACTTGCACGAGTCGTTCGCGGCCATATGGTGACAGCTTATGAAAATGTCTCACTGTGGCATGAACGGGATATCTCACATTCATCGGCAGAACGGATCATTATTCCGGATACGACGATTTTGATCGATTACATGCTGAATCGCTTTGGCAATATCGTCAAAAATCTGACTGTTTTCCCAGAGAATATGAAGCGCAATATGAATGCGACCTTTGGATTGATCTACAGCCAACGAGTGATGTTGAAATTGATCGATCACGGTATGACAAGAGAGCAAGCCTATGACTTGGTTCAGCCAAAAACAGCGCAAGCTTGGGATGAGCAAACGGATTTCCGTCCACTATTAGAAGCTGATCCAGCCATTACGGATGTGTTGACCAAAGCAGACTTAGACGATGCGTTTGATTACAACCATCACTTAAAACAAGTCGACACGATCTTTGAACGTGTCGGTTTAGCCGAATAAGAAAAAAGCCGCAACCTTCAGATAAGGATCTGAAGGTTGCAGCTTTTTTTAATAATGTTCAGCTAAGTAGGTCAATAGCTCAGGTGCTAAACCAGTTGCTGATTGGTTTTCCTGGCGATCTTCTAGCATGGAAACCATCAGGAATCCTTGGTCTTGCGAATCAAAGGCAAATAAGAAACTGTTTTCCTGGCCTTTTCATCTTGCTTTTCTTTGATTTCAGCTGTTCCTGTCTTAGCAGCCAATGGAATGTTTAATGCTGCCAAGGAATGTGCAGTTCCGTTTGGATCGGAAACAACGGCGGTCAAATCTTGATTGATTTGATCGATCGTTTCTGCTTTAAAGACTTCTTTGTCTTTTTGCTCTGCCTCTTTCACTAAACGGGGATAGACCAGCTTCCCTTGATTGGCAAAGACGGAGTAGATCGCCGCTTGCTGGATTGGATTCAATAGCAATTCTCCTTGGCCATAGCCGGTATCTGCCAGTAAAATGTCCGAATTGAAGGAGTCTTCATTTGAAATTTGAGCAGGATTCATCGCGATCGGTAAATCCAATGTTTCACCAAAAATCAACTTCGACAAGCCGTCACGAAAGGCATCTTCGCCCATAGATAAAGTTTGTTGCGCCATATAAATGTTATCAGAGTATACCAGTGCATCCTTGAGATTCACAGAAGCTACATCAGTAACTCTCGTCACAAAGTAGTCGCCCCACGAGCTATCTTTTTGCCATTTCAATCCATCGATTGCGATACTCTGCGTAGGATCGATCGTGCCATTTTCCAAGCCGATCGCACCAGTGATGGCCTTAAAGGTCGAACCAGGTGCATAGGCCGTAGCAAAGCGGCTGATGAAAGGCAGGTCTTCATTTTGTTCATACGCATCATAATCTTCTTGTGAGATCCCTTGGGTCATTTTATTGGGATCATAACTTGGCGAGCTGGCAAGTACCAACAGATCGCCAGTTTTGGGTTCGGTAACGACCGTTGCTCCTGCTTGGTTTTGTAAGGAGTCAAACGCCGTCTTTTGGGCTTGGGCATCAATAGTCAATTGGATATCCTTGCCATCTGCGCGTTCTTTTTCTAACAGGACGGCTTTCTCAGCACCATCTTCATCTGTGATGGCGATTTTTCCGCCGTTTTCTCCTCGCAGCTCTTTATCGAAGGCAGCTTCCAGACCACTACGACCAATTTGTCCGTTGCTTGCTAGTGTTTCATCTTTTTCGATATCTTCCGCTGTTACATTTCCTAAGTAACCAATCAGTTGGGCGGCAGCTTCCCCAAGTGGGTAAGTGCGTCCAGTCGTTTCTTTTAAACTTGTTCCAGTTGGCATCTCATCCGTTGGTTCGATGATCTTCAAGGGGACGAACAACTCATCTTGAACCCAAGATTGCCCCAATGCTTGCTCGATGGCTTCTTCTGTCAGGTCGAAACGTTCCGCGATCGCTTTGATATTGGCATTTTTTTCGTCTCCCGTGCCCAATTGCCCCGGAACGACGCCTAACTGATAAAGCGTGCCATTTTCTGCTAGTGGTTCGTTGTTTCGGTCGAGAATCTCACCGCGAGTGGCATTATCTACGGAAATACTGACTTTGTCTTGTCCCTCCATTCCTGGAAAGATCAACTGAGGGGACCAATCGATCTTGGCTTCGTTATCAGCTACAGTGATCGTGCCGCTATAAGAAAGCTCGGTTAATTCACCTAACGAGGTGGTCAAGGAACCGTTGTATTGGAAATTGAATTGATCGGAATCCTTGTCATTAGGAGTTACCTCAATCCCAGAGGCTTTAAATGATTCAGCACCGATACCAGTGAAGATCGCTTCGTATTTTGCAGAGACTTCGTCTGCGGTAAAGCCGGTTGATGCTAAACTGTCTTCAGACACGAAGGCAGGCAAGTCACTGTACTTCTGATCGGCCAAAGCGTCGATAAAGGAAGTGAGGGCTTTTTTAGCAGCGGCTTCTTCTTGCCGATCCTGATAGACGGTATAACCATAATAGCCGCCGCCTAGTACCAATAAGGCGGCAGGAAGTGCCAACCAGACGAAGCGCTTGGGCTTTTTCGCTGGCTTTTCGTTGCGAGAGCGCCGATTTTCTGACATATTATTGTTCCTCCTTCAAAGCCGTCATACGGGCATGATAAAGCGGCAACAGCGTTTGATAAACTGCTAAAATATCCGCCATCTCAACGTCTTCGATCATTTCTTTCGGAAAAATCTTTCCAATTTGAAGCTCGCTTTTTTTGACTTTCTTCAATCGTTCCAGATAGGTTGGCCACATGGCGATAGGGTGGTGGTCGTATTTTGTGTGATCAGGAGAAAGTGTAAAGTCAGCTGGTAATTGATCGAATAATTCTTTTTGGGCCAACCAGGATTCAGCGATCGTTGCCTGATTTTTCGGTTGATCGATCACGCTGAGCCAAACAAAGACATACGCTTGATTGATCCCAATTTGAAAGTGGGCATCCATTTTATAGCCTCGTTTGTTCGGACCGATCCCTGCCCAGGTTTCGGCAGGAGGGTAGACGGTTCTGCGTCGGTGCTGAGCAATATGCAAATAAAAAGGCTCTTGGCAGCTTTCTTCAATTAATGGGATCGCTGCCTCACCGATCGTTTGAAAAATCGGCTGAATCTCGGCACGGATTTTTTCCATTCGTTCGTCTAACGTTTCTAAAGAAAAAGCATCAAATGATTGTTTCGTAAATAGCATAATCGTATCCTTTCTGTTGTCTGAAAATAGTATAACAAAAAAAGCCCGATAAATTACGGGCTTTTGTTTATTTTACCTTTTTTTATTGAAGGATACTCAGTCAATTTGCCGCTGGACTCAATTTAAACGTTGGTGTCTGGCTTTGTTCCTTCAAAAGATGCAAAAGATCATCCAAGAAAGAAAAGTCCATTTCTTCTAAATTAAAATAAATCCGAAAAGAATACGTATGTTTAAATAAGCTTTGGCGATGGATTTGATGAATAATCAATTCGTCATTGCGTTCATTTTGAAATTGTAGAACACGCTTTTGTTCTTCGGCATAATGAGGGCGCGCCCCTTTTTTGAAGGGACTGAATAAATAGAAACTTGTTTGTTGGTTGATGGAAAGGATTTGCTGCACGGCCAATAATTCGTTATGGAGCTGTTGTTTTTCTTTGTCTGATAAATGAGCTAAAAAAAGTTCAGCACGATTCTTTAGCGACCACATATAGTACTCCTCCTTGAATGTAGCTACAATACGACCTAAATATAGCATGAAAAAAGAATGTTGTAAACGCTTTATAAATCCTTCGCTGCTTCTAAAGAGGAATCTGCTTTCACCCAATTGGGTAAAAAGCGAACATTCGTGTTTATTAATATGTAAATGTACAGATAATCGTTGACCCGCTTTTTCTGCGTTGTTAGAATAATAAGCAAATAAAGATGTGTGTCATCGCTATGTGAAAAATATTACTTAACTGAGGTGGATTATGGAATCAGAAGTGCTTCTTTATGAAGGAAAAGCCAAGAAATTGTTTAAAACCAACGAAGAGGATGTGTTGAAAGTCGTTTATTTGGATCAAGCTACTGCATTGAATGGTCAAAAGAAAGATGCCGTTGTAGGAAAGGGTGCCTTGAACAATCAGATCACTGCGCATCTTTTTCAGCGCCTAGCCGATAAAAACGTCCCAAGTCATTTTCTTCAATTAGTGTCTAAACACGAACAATTAATTCGAGCTGTTGCTATGATTCCTTTAGAAGTCGTTGTTCGCAACACGGCTGCTGGTAGTTTTTCAAAGCGCTTGGGCATCGAAGAAGGAACCGAACTGCCAAAGCCGATCGTAGAGTTTTACTACAAAGAAGATCGTTTGGATGATCCGTTTATCAATGATGATCATGTGTTTTATCTAGGGCTTGCCTCAGAAGAGGAGCTGGACCAGATCAAAACATTGGCGCTGCAAGTCAACGCTGCGTTACTGGAAATCTTTGCGAACATCAACATTCGCTTGATCGATTTTAAAATCGAGATCGGCAAAACCAAAAAGGGCGAGTTGCTCTTGGCTGATGAGATTTCACCAGATACTTGTCGTTTATGGGATATGGGGACAAATGAGCATCTAGATAAAGATGTCTATCGACGTGATTTAGGGGACATCGTTCCTGTTTATGAAGAAGTCTTAAATCGTTTAGAAAAGGAGAATTCAGCATGTATTTAGTCAAAGTTTATGTAACCTATAAGGAATCTGTTTTAGACCCTCAAGGAGAAGCTGTGAAAGGAGCGGTTCATCGCTTGGGGTATCAAGATGTCAGTGATATTCGGATCGGGAAATACTTTGAAATCAAAGTGACACCTTCAAACAATCAAACACAAGCAGCTGTAGCAGAAGAAATCGAAGCGATCTGCGACAAGCTTTTGGCAAACGTCAATATGGAAACCTACCGTTATGAAATGGTTCAAATGGAGGAAGCGGCCCTATGAAATTTGCAGTGATCGTTTTTCCTGGATCAAATTGTGATGTTGATTTGATGTGGGCAATCAAAGATATCATGGGGGCAGAAGCAGAATATGTGCGCCATGATGCAGACAGCTTAGCCGGTTTTGACGGTGTTTTGCTTCCAGGAGGATTTTCTTATGGTGATTACTTAAGATGCGGAGCGATTGCCCGTTTTTCTACGATCATGTCAGAGGTCATTCGTTTGGCAAATGAAGGCAAACCTGTCTTTGGTACCTGCAATGGGTTTCAAATTTTAACGGAAGCGGGCTTGTTACCAGGGGTTTTACAAAGAAATGAATCACTCCATTTTATTTGCAAACCGGTCCGTCTGCAAGTGAATAATCAAACAGCTTTTACTTCTGAATATGAAACGGATCAAGTCATTACGCTTCCTGTCGCTCATGGTGAGGGCAATTATTATTGTGATGAAACGACTTATCAGGAATTGGTTGCCAACAATCAAATCGTTTTCCGTTATGAAGATAACGTCAACGGCAGCCTACACAACATCGCTGGTATCTGTAATAAAGCTGGCAATGTTCTAGGCATGATGCCTCATCCAGAACGAGCGATGGAAAGCTTATTGGGCTCAGAAGATGGCAAGAAGTTTTTTGCTTCATTATTGAAAAATTTTGGGAAGGTGCCGGTAAATGGATAAAATGATCGTAAAAGAACCTACACCACAAGAAATCAAAGACACGAAATTATACGAGCAATGGGGATTGACCCAAGAAGAATATCGGATGATCTCAGAAGATATTTTGGGGCGTTTACCGAACTATACCGAAACTGGACTCTTTTCAGTGATGTGGAGTGAACATTGTTCTTACAAAAATTCCAAACCTGTTTTGCGGAAATTCCCGACAGAAGGGCCGCAAGTACTGCAAGGACCTGGCGAAGGTGCGGGTATCGTGGATATCGGCGATGATCTAGCCGTCGTTTTTAAAGCGGAAAGCCATAATCATCCTTCTGCGGTGGAACCTTATGAAGGAGCAGCAACTGGTGTTGGTGGGATCATCCGCGACATCTTCAGTATGGGTGCAAGACCGATTGCTGTTTTAGACTCCTTACGATTTGGTGAGTTAGATAATCCAAGAACGAAATATCTTTTGGAAGAAGTCGTTGCTGGGATCAGTGGCTATGGTAACTGTATTGGGATTCCGACCGTCGGTGGTGAAGTGGCATTTGATCCTTGTTATGAAGGCAATCCATTAGTCAATGCGATGTGTGTAGGGATCATTGCTCACAAGGATATTCAAAAAGGGCAGGCCAAAGGTGTTGGAAACACCATCATGTATGTCGGCGCAAAAACAGGACGCGACGGGATACATGGGGCGACTTTTGCATCGGAAGAATTTGTCGAAGGTGAAGAACAACAACGATCCGCCGTACAAGTCGGTGATCCTTTTATGGAAAAACTTTTGTTGGAAGCTTGTTTGGAATTGATCGTGGATCATTCGGACATTTTAGTCGGAATTCAAGATATGGGTGCTGCTGGATTGGTTTCTTCTAGTGCCGAGATGGCATCAAAAGCCGGATCAGGGTTGCGCTTAACGTTAGATGATGTTCCACAACGAGAAACCAATATGACGCCTTATGAAATGATGTTGTCAGAATCTCAAGAGCGGATGCTGATCTGTGTCAAAAAAGGACATGAAGCTGAAGTGGAAGCACTCTTTAAGAAATACGATCTAGAAGCCGTCGTGATCGGTGAAGTAACAGATGATGGCAACTATCGTTTGTTCCATCACGGACAGGAAGTCGCTAATTTGCCAGTAGATGCTTTAGCTGAAGATGCGCCGACTTACTACAAAGAGATGGCAGAACCGAAACGGATCAAAGTGTTTAAGGAAACACCAGACTTTGTTCCAGTGATTCACTCAGCAACGTCTGTATTTGCCGATCTACTGCAGCAGCCGACGATCGCTTCAAAACGCTCGATTTTTGAAACCTACGATTCGCAAGTTCGTACCAATACCGTGGTAGGACCCGGCAGTGATGCCGCTGTGTTACGAATCAAGGGAACCAATAAAGCCTTGGCGATGACGACTGACTGTAATGCTCGTTACCTGTACTTAGATCCAGAAGTCGGCGGACAGATCGCAGTTGCAGAAGCTGCTCGAAATATCGTCGCTTCCGGTGGGCGTCCATTGGCGATCACTGACTGCCTTAACTTCGGCTCGCCAGATAAACCAGAAGGATTCTGGGAGTTATCCACGGCTGCTGACGGGATCTCAGAAGCTTGTCGTGTGCTAGAGACACCAGTCATTTCTGGGAACGTCTCCTTATACAACGAAACGGACGGACAATCGGTCTATCCAACGCCGGTAATTGGGATGGTCGGATTGATCGAAGAGCTGGCGCATATCACGACGCAGCATTTCCAAGCAGCGGGGGATCTGATCTATGTCCTAGGGGAAACCCATGCTGACTTCAATGGGTCTGAATTGCAAAAACTGCAGACAGGAAAGATCGCTGGGCGTTTAATGTCCTTTGACCTTGAAACAGAAAAAATGAACCAACAATTGGTTACCGCAGCGATCCAAGCAGGTCTTGTTCAAAGTGCCCACGATTGTGCCGAAGGTGGTTTAGCGATCGCTTTAGCCGAATCCGCTTTTGACAAGGGCTTTGGTCTAAATGTGACCGTGTCATTGCCAGCAGCACAATTGTTTTCAGAAACCCAATCCCGATTTGTGCTTTCAGTCGCACCTGATAAGCAAGCAGCTTTTGAAGCGCTGGTAGGCGCTGCTGCAACAGCGATCGGGGAAGTGACTGCTGATGGCCAGATTCGCATGCAAGCACAAGATGATACGATCGAGATGCCCCTTACTGAGGCGAAATTGAAATGGGAGGAAGCCATTCCATGTTTAATGAAGTAAAGAGCCTCAACGAGGAATGTGGGGTTTTTGGTGTTTGGGGTCATCCAGATGCCGCTCGTGTCACCTACTTCGGACTACACAGTTTGCAACATCGCGGCCAAGAAGGTGCAGGGATTGTCACGAATGATGCGGGGAAACTCAATGGCCACCGTGATTTAGGGTTGCTAGCGGAAGTCTTTTCGGATGAACGTGTCCTCCAGCGTCTGACAGGAGATGCTGCCATTGGTCACGTTCGTTACGCAACTGCTGGTAATGGTAGCGTTGATAATATTCAACCATTTTTATTCAAATTTTTTGATCAGCAGATTGGCTTAGCTCATAACGGCAACTTGACGAATGCGAAAAGTCTACGGAAATCCTTAGAAAAGGCTGGTGCGATTTTCCACTCGAATTCCGATACAGAGATTCTCATGCACTTGATCCGTCGCAGCGAAGAACCGCTTTTTATGGATCGGGTCAAGGAGGCATTAAATCAAGTTAAAGGTGGATTTGCGTACCTTTTACTGACCGAAAATGCCATGATCGCAGCACTAGACCCCAATGGCTTTCGGCCATTGTCAATCGGGAAAATGGTCAATGGTGCTTATGTGGTGGCTTCAGAAACCTGTGCGTTGGAAGTCATCGGTGCGGAATTTATTCGTGATGTCCGACCAGGCGAAGTCGTGATCATTGATGATGCAGGCATTCAAATTGAACAGTATAGCCAAGAAGTACAACCCGCGATATGTTCGATGGAGTTTATCTATTTTGCCCGTCCTGATTCCAACATCGCTGGCGTCAACGTCCATCGTGCCCGTAAAAATATGGGCCGTCGCTTAGCACAAGAGGCGCCGATCGAAGCGGATATGGTCATTGGTGTACCGAATTCATCCTTATCTGCTGCCAGCGGGTATGCAGAAGCTTCAGGTATTCCCTATGAATTAGGCTTAGTAAAAAATCAATACATCGCACGAACGTTTATTCAACCGACGCAGGAGTTAAGGGAACAAGGTGTACGGATGAAGCTCTCAGCTGTTCGTGGCGTAGTCGAAGGCAAACGAGTGATTCTAGTCGACGATTCGATCGTCCGAGGAACCACCAGCCGCCGTATCGTGCAACTGCTAAAAGAAGCAGGTGCCAAAGAAGTTCATGTACGTATCGGTTCGCCGCCTTTGCGCTATCCGTGTTTTTACGGGATCGACATTCAAACGAGAAAAGAATTGATCGCAGCCAAATATACGGAAGCTGAGATTTGTGAAAAAATCGAAGCAGATTCTTTGGCCTTTTTAAGTGAAGACGGGTTGATCGAAGCGATCGGTTTAGATTTTGACGCACCTTACTCAGGATTGTGTATGGCCTATTTCAATGGCGATTATCCAACCCCTTTGTATGATTATGAAGAAAACTATCTCGCGTCTTTAGCTGAATAAATTGTAGGCAAAAATGGTTTTTCAAACGAAGCAGTGAAGGACCGCTGGTTTACTTGCGTTAACGACGAATGAGCTGAATGAAGAAAAGCGGATGAATGATTGAGGAGGAACGAACGTGGCAAATGCATATGCAAAAGCCGGTGTCGATGTCGAAGCCGGTTATGAAGTAGTCGAACGGATCAAAAAGCATGTGAAACGAACAGAACGTCTAGGCGTGATGGGGGCAATCGGGGGTTTTGGTGGCTGTTTTGACTTATCATCGTACCAATTGAAAGAACCAGTACTCGTTTCTGGGACAGATGGTGTAGGAACTAAGCTTTTATTGGCGATCCAGCAAGAACAGCATACAACGATCGGCATTGATTGCGTCGCAATGTGCGTGAATGATATCGTCGCTCAAGGGGCAGAACCTATCTACTTCCTTGACTATGTTGCAGTCGGTAAAAACGATCCTGCAAAGATCGAACAAATCATTGCTGGTGTCGCAGAGGGCTGTGTGCAAGCGGGTGCTGCCCTGATTGGTGGGGAAACCGCTGAAATGCCGGGAATGTACCAACCAGAAGAATATGATCTTGCTGGCTTTGCCGTAGGAATCGTCGAAAAAAGTCGCTTGATCACTGGAGAAACCATCAAAGAAGGCGATGAGCTGATTGGTTTGCCTTCATCAGGCATTCACTCGAATGGGTACTCTTTAGTCAGAAAAGTCTTTTTTGAACAGCATGGCTATACAGGAGCAGAAACATTTGCAGAACTTGGCAACCAAACACTTGCAGAAAGTTTATTGACGCCAACGAGAATTTACGTGGATGCATTGAAGCCTTTATTGACAGAAGGATTGCTAGCTGGAATTTCTCATATCACTGGTGGCGGATTTGTTGAAAATATCCCGCGGATGCTGCCTGAAGGACTTGCGGCAGAAATCTCCCTAGACACTTGGCCGCAGTTGCCGATATTTGATCTGATCGCTGCTCATGGCGCGATTCCTCACCAAGAAATGTTCGAGATTTTCAACATGGGGATCGGTATGGTCTTAGCCGTTGCGCCAGAAAATGTTGCGGCAGTAATGGCGCTTCTATCTGCCAATGAAGAACCAGCGTATCGGATCGGTAAAGTGACGAAACGTGACAACGAAGCTGTCTGCTTTAAAGAGGCAGTCCGATGAGGATCGCCGTCTTTGCTTCTGGAACGGGCAGCAATTTTACAGCGATCGCCGATGCGATCCAGGCTAATGAAATCAAAGGGGCGCAGATCGGATTGGTCTTTTCCGATAAACCTGCAGCGCCAGTGATAGAAAAAGCTCGCGCAAGAGACTATGAAACGCTTGTCTTGGAGCCAGCGGCTTTTGCGTCAAAAGCAGCCTTTGAAAGGAAATTGATCGAAGAATTGCAGTATCATGCCATCGATTTTATTGTTTTAGCTGGGTATATGCGGATCATCGGGAACACCCTATTATCCGCTTATGAAGGCAGAGTCATCAATATCCATCCCTCGTTGTTGCCGAGCTTCCCAGGCAAATCTGGGATTGCCGATGCCTTCGCTTATGGCGTGAAAGTGACGGGGGTTACGGTTCATTATGTCGATGCTGGCATTGATACAGGGCCAATCATTGCCCAAGAAATCGTTCGGATTGACACCGACGATACGTTAACAAGTGTGACAGAGAAAATTCATCAAGTGGAACACCAAATCTATCCAGCTGTTTTAGCTGAAATTGTGGAAAAGGGGCTATCAAATCGTGAATAAACGTGCATTAATCAGTGTGACTGACAAAGAGGGACTGGTACCATTTGTCCAAGAATTGACCAATTTAGGATTTGAGATCATTTCAACTGGCGGGACCAAAACCGTCTTGGAGGAAGCAGGGCTTCAACCGATCGGCATCGAAGCGATCACAGAATTTCCTGAAATGATGGACGGTAGGGTAAAAACGCTACATCCGCGGGTGCATGGTGGTCTGTTAGGGCGACGTGATCTGCCTTCTCATATGGAGGCAATGGCTGAGCACGGTATTTTACCGATCGACCTCGTTGTCGTCAATCTTTATCCATTTAAAGAAACGATCAGCAAGCCTGATGTCACAGAAGCCGACGCAATCGAAAATATCGACATCGGCGGACCAAGCATGCTGCGTTCTGCGGCGAAAAACCATGCCTCAGTAACTGTTGTCGTTGATCCCAAGGATTACGACTGGGTTTTAACTGAGCTGAAGGAAGGCAATACGACGTTGGCATCAAGAAAGAAATTAGCTGCCAAAGTCTTCCGTCATACCGCAGCCTACGATGCCTTGATTGGTGAATACTTGACCAAAGCGGTGGCCGAAACAGAAACGGAGAACTTGACGAAAACCTATGTTTTGAAACAAACATTGCGTTATGGTGAAAATAGTCATCAGAAAGCTTCCTTCTATCAAGACGCATTACCCGTGCCCTATTCGATTGCCAGCGCAAAACAAATCCACGGCAAAGAATTGTCTTACAACAACATTAAAGATGCTGACGCTGCCTTACGGATCGCAGAAGAATTTACAGAGCCAACTGCGGTAGCCCTAAAGCACATGAATCCATGTGGAATCGGAAGTGGAGAAACGATTGCTGAAGCTTTCCAAGAAGCTTACGAAGCAGACCCAGTGTCGATTTTTGGCGGGATTATCGTCTTAAATCGTCCAGTTGATGTGGCAACTGCGCAGCAGCTGCAGCGGATTTTTCTTGAGATCATTATTGCACCTGCATTTGAAGAAGGAGCACTTGAAATCCTAACGAAGAAAAAAAATCTGCGCTTGCTGGTTGTTGATTTCGAAAAAGCAGCCAAACAGCCAGAAGTTGTCTCTGTCCTTGGGGGCTTATTGGTGCAAGAACCAGACAATCAAATGGAGTCACCAGCAGATTGGACCGTGGTGACCAAAAGACAGCCGACACCAGAAGAAATCGCAGCCTTGGCATTTGCTTGGAAAGCGGTGAAACACGTGAAGTCCAATGCGATCGTTTTAGCCAATCAACAGCAAACCGTCGGGATCGGTGCTGGTCAGATGAACCGCGTTGGTTCAGTGAAAATCGCTGTGGAACAAGCCCGTGAAAACAATAAATTGGCTGGTTCAGTGCTGGCAAGCGATGCCTTTTTCCCGATGGATGACAGTGTCGAATATGCAGCACAACAAGGAATCAAAGCGATTATTCAACCTGGTGGTAGTATCAAAGATCAAGAATCGATCGACATGGCAGATAAGTACGGTGTGGCGATGGTCTTTACTGGTGTTCGTCATTTTAAACACTAAGAAATAGGAGAAGACGATGAAAATACTTGTTATTGGTAGTGGTGGCAGAGAACATGCCGTCGCAAAAAAGTTTCTGCAAGACCCTCAAGTTGAAACAGTCTTTTGTGCAAAGGGCAATCCTGGAATGCGAAAAGACGGGATCGTGACAGTCGCAATTGAAGAGTCCGATCATGAAGGTTTGATTGCTTTTGCTCAAGAGCAGGAGGTTGATTGGACCTTCGTTGGTCCAGAAGTTCCATTACTAAATGGCATCGTAGATGATTTTCAGGCGGCGGGCTTGGAAATATTTGGTCCCAATCGACAAGCAGCGATGATCGAAGGATCAAAAGAGTTTGCCAAAGAATTGATGCGTGCCAATCACATTCCAACAGCTGACTATCAAAGCTTTACAGATAGTGCGCAAGCAAAAGCATATATCCAACTTAAAGGTGCACCGATCGTTATCAAAGCGGATGGCTTAGCGGCAGGCAAAGGCGTAGTTGTTGCTGAAACCGTTGATGAGGCGAATGCAGCTGTCGAAGCGATGCTGGAGCAAAATGCTTTTGGTGAAAGTGGTGCAAAAGTGGTGATCGAAGAGTTTTTGGCTGGCGAAGAGTTTTCGCTCTTGGCGTTTGTTAAGGACGAAGCCGTCTATCCAATGGTCATTGCGCAAGACCATAAACGTGCGTTTGATGGCGATTTAGGGCCGAATACAGGAGGTATGGGGGCGTACACACCAGTACCGCAGATTCCGCAAGAAATGGTCGATCAAGCGGTCAAAGAAGTTTTACTTCCTGCAGCAAAAGGGATGATTCTTAATAAGACACCATTTACTGGTATTCTTTATGCAGGTCTGATTGCTACTAATGACGGACCGAAAGTCATTGAATTTAATGCTCGTTTTGGTGATCCAGAAACGCAAGTCGTGTTAAGTCGTTTAGATAGTAGCCTGGCACAGATCATTGATGATCTCTTGCAGGATCGAGAGCCCGCGATCCGCTGGAATCAAGCGGCTTCGATCGGTGTCGTGATTGCATCGCAAGGATATCCTGGCAAGTATCAGCAAGGAATGCCTGTTCCATCTCCTCAAGGAGAAGGAACACAATTCTTTTATGCAGGAGTGGAGGAGACTGCTGATCAAGGCGATTTGACGGCAGCTGGTGGTCGTGTTTTTCTTGTGGAAGCTTCAGCTGAGAATTTAGCTACTGCCCAAAAGAACGTCTATGAAGCAATCAATAAATTGCCTTTGTCGGGTTTGTTTTATCGAAATGACATTGGTGACAAAGCCTTACACTATAGCAACTCATCAAAGGCGATGAAGTAAAGAACGTTTCAATGCGTAATGCAAATTGAAAGTAAAGGATGACTGCCAGTAGAACCAATCGGTTGTGCTGGTGGTTTTCATTTTATAGGAGGTTTTTTTGACGTTGGTGTAGCGTTTTCATCTTGTTGTGCTAAAATAAGAATGTAGTTTAAATAAGGAGGAACTTTACGTGAAAAAAATTAAATTCGGTCCCACTGATTTAGAAGTATCTAGCGTGATTTTAGGTTTGATGCGAATCAACAATGCCAAAGACCCAGTGAAAGTATTGACGACAGCGATTGAAAATGACATTACCTTTTTTGACCATGCCGATATCTATGGGCGCGGGGAGTGTGAAACGATTTTTGCGGAAGCGTTAGCAAAAACGGATGCCAAAAGAGAAGAGTTGTTCATTCAATCAAAATGTGGCATCGTTCCAGGTGAAATGTTTGATTTTTCGAAAGAGCATATCATTTCTTCCGTGGAAGGTAGTTTACAGCGTTTGAAAACCGATCATTTGGATGCGCTACTATTGCATCGCCCTGACACTTTGTTTGAACCAGAAGAAGTGGCAGCTGCCTTTGATCAATTAGAAAAAGACGGCAAAGTGAAATACTTCGGTGTCAGCAATCAAAAACCTGGTCAAATCGAATTGTTGAAAAAATATGTTTCCCAACCTTTAGTAGCGAATCAGCTGCAATTCGGGATCATGCATACGGGAATGATCGATCAAGGAATTCATGTCAACATGACGGATGCTGGTAGTGTCGATCATGATGGAGAAATTCTTGAATATTCTCGCTTGCATGAGATGACGATCCAAGCTTGGTCTCCGTATCAATATGGTTTCTTCGAAGGTGTCTTTATCGGTAACGAGAAATTCCCAGAGTTGAACGAAAAATTGACCGAACTAGCGGACAAGTATCAAACGACACCAACAGGTATTGCTTCTGCGTGGATCTTACGTCACCCTGCAAACATGCAAGTGATTGCTGGAACGATGACCCCACATCGGATCGAAGAAATCGCGCAAGCATCTTCGATCGTATTGACCCGCCATGAATGGTATGAGGTGTATAAAGCAGCAGGAAACATCTTGCCGTAATTTATTAGTAAATCCCGTTTTTTTCAGTACTTATAAGGATGAATGTTCGCAAAAGACGAACATTCATCCTTTTTTTTTAAAAAGTATTTCTAAAAAGCTTGTATTTCACTTCTAGGTGGTTTAAATTGTTGTGGGCGTTAAAAATAGGCTGAGGCCATTTGATGCTTGCTTCACTCTTAGTAAGATTTGGAGGATATTTTTATGTTTGACATGAAAGTTTTTGATTACGAAGATATACAACTGATTCCTAACAAGTGTATCGTGAACAGCCGTTCAGAATGTGATACCACGGTGACATTAGGCGGACACTCTTTTAAGATGCCTGTCGTTCCTGCAAATATGCAAACGATTATTGATGATTCGATCGCAGAATTTTTAGCTGAAAATGGCTATTTTTATATTATGCACCGCTTTGATGAAGAAGCACGGATTCCATTTATCAAAAAAATGAAGAGCCGTGGCTTGATTGCTTCTATCAGCGTAGGTGTCAAAGAAAATGAATATGCCTTTGTGGAAGAACTAGCTGACAAAGAGCTTGTTCCTGATTTTATTACGATCGATATTGCTCATGGCCACTCAAACGCCGTGATCAATATGATCCAACACATCAAGAAGCATTTGCCAGCAACGTTTGTGATCGCTGGAAATGTTGGAACACCAGAAGCAGTTCGTGAATTGGAAAACGCTGGTGCAGATGCAACGAAAGTCGGCATTGGACCTGGGAAAGTGTGTATCACAAAAATCAAAACTGGTTTCGGAACTGGCGGCTGGCAGTTAGCAGCACTACGCTGGTGTGCCAAAGCTGCTCGCAAACCAATCATTGCAGATGGCGGCATTCGGACACACGGCGATATCGCTAAATCTGTCCGTTTCGGTGCAACAATGGTCATGATCGGTTCATTGTTTGCAGGTCATGAAGAATCACCTGGTGAAACGAAAGTAGAAAACGGCGTTGTGATGAAAGAATACTTTGGTTCTGCATCAGAATTTCAAAAAGGTGAAAAGAAAAACGTGGAAGGAAAGAAAATTTGGATTCAATACAAAGGTTCTTTGAAAGACACGTTAGTTGAAATGCAGCAAGACTTGCAGTCATCGATCTCTTATGCAGGTGGAAAAGATTTAGAATCGATTCGTAAAGTGGATTACGTAATCGTGAAAAATTCGATTTTTAATGGAGATACGATCTAAACAGGATACTAAAGAAGCGACCTTCTATTGGTCGTTTCTTTTTTTGTAAGAAGAACCATTTTGTTTTTCTGTTTTCTTCGTTATAATAGAAGCAACGAAGAGTAGAGGAGCGGGTGACCAAATGACAATCAAAGTGATGTCAGTGTTCGGTACCAGACCGGAAGCCATCAAAATGGCGCCACTAGTAAAGGAATTGGAAAACGACCCGCGTTTTGAATCGATCGTTGTGGTGACGGCGCAGCATCGAGAAATGTTGGATCAAGTATTAACGGTTTTTGAGATCACACCAGACTATGATCTGGATATTATGACTTTAGGGCAAACCTTGACAGGGATCACCACCAAAGTTTTACTGGATCTAGAACCGATCCTGCAAAAAGAAACTCCTGATATCGTGCTGGTTCATGGCGATACGACCACCGCTTATGCAGCCGCGACGGCCGCCTTTTATCAGCAAATTCCTGTGGGTCATGTGGAAGCCGGTTTGCGCACATGGAACAAAAAATCTCCTTATCCAGAGGAAGCCAATCGTCAGTTGATCGATGTCTTAGCTGATTTTTACTTTGCGCCAACTTCCCAAAGCAAAAAAAATCTGCTGGCTGAAAACCGCAATGAGGCTGCGATTTATGTAACAGGTAATACCGCCATTGATGCGATGCGTTATACGATCTCGGAGGAATACCAGCATCCAGAACTTTCCGCAGCAGATCAAACCATGATCCTACTAACAATGCATCGTCGAGAAAACTTAGGTGCTCCGATGCAGCAGGTCTTTCGTGCTTTAGCACAGATCGCAAAGGAGAAGCCAACGATCAAAGTGGTTTTCCCTATGCACAAGAATCCCCAAGTCCGAGGGATTGCTCAGGAGATTCTTGGGGAACTAGCAAATGTTACGTTGATTGAGCCTTTAGATGTCATTGATTTTCATAACGTTGCGAATCAAAGTACCTTGATTTTGACGGATTCCGGTGGTGTCCAAGAAGAAGCGCCGTCATTAGGCGTTCCTGTTTTGGTCTTGCGAGATACAACAGAGCGTCCCGAAGGTATTGCTGCAGGTACGTTAAAACTGATCGGTACGTCTGAAGCTGCGGTTTATCAAGAAACAAAGCGACTGCTAGAAGATCCAGAAGCTTACAATGCCATGGCACATGCAGAAAATCCATACGGCGATGGGAAAGCAAGCCAGCGAATCCTGCAAATTTTAGCCGATCATTTTTCGTGAGAGCTAGAGTGAATAATAATTCTCCCAGTATAGGTGAACATAGAGAAAGAGGCAGCTGTTTGTTAAATGGCTGTCTTTTTATATACATGAAACACGCGGGAACGCCGTTTCCATTTTTTCGTTGATTGTGACAAACGAAGAAGCTTGATTAAGTGTGAGTTTCGCTTTGAAAGGATTTCTGTTCATCTGCTCGTATATAAAGGTTTATCAAGTATAAAATCACATCAGTTCTTTAACGTTGTTATTTTATTGTAAGACCTTTCATTTGAAAACCTATGGAAAACTTTGAAAAAAGGGTACTTTTTTCCTTAGATGCTGTTGACATTGGTTAGGATAGCAGTTATTATGTGGGTAGTTGGAAGAAAGACTTCCGACGAACTGACATTTTATACAAATAATTGTTAGGTGAGGCTCCTATATGGACACAAGCTGCTGCCGCAAAAGCATCGAGAGATGCTTAGTTGGTAGGACAGGTCTAATCGTGAAGGTTAAACCCAAAGCAGCTGATAGCAAATTTGCTATCTACGCCCTATAGTGCTAAAGCTCTACAATGATCATGAGTTTTTTACGCATGCTTATTGGGAGCGTGCGTTTTTTTGTGTCTTTTGCGCGCGTTCCACAGTGACTTACCTAATAAAAAGAAAGGAAGATTCACATGGAATACCCCAGTCCCCAGATGAAACAGCGGAGTAGTTATCGAATCGCTAGGGGTGGCGTAAGCAACTCCTAAGTGCTAGGAGGAAAAAAAGATGTTAAAAAAACTATCGAAAGATCAAGAACTAAAATTACTTGCAAAATTGACCGAAAGAGAATTGTTGATGGAGATGCGGACCTCCTTTCAAGGGTTATCGGAAGAAGATGCTGCAGAGCGTTTAGCAGAGTATGGTCCAAACAAAGTCGACGCACAAAAACCAACACCCGCTTGGTTGATGATCTTAGGCGCTTTTAAAGATCCCTTTGTGTTAGTTTTAGCCCTATTAATGATTATTTCTTTTGTAACAGGCGATATTGAAGCAGTGATCGTGATGGGAATCATGATTTTAGCCAGTGTCATGATTACTTTCGTCCAAGAATACCGTTCCCAAAAAGCAAGCTTAGCGTTAAAAGAACTTATTGAAAATACTTGTTCCGTAACCAGAGATGGAATCACGAGAGAAATTCCAATGGATGAAGTCGTTCCTGGAGACATCGTCACCTTAGCAACTGGCGACATGATCCCTGCGGATGCGATCTTGATTTGGACCAAAGATTTATTTATCAATCAATCTTCATTAACAGGCGAATCAATGCCCGTTGAAAAATTTGTCGATGCTGGGATCAAAGAAAGCGATGAACAAATTTCTGCACTAGATATGCAAGATCTTGTTTTCATGGGTACCGATGTCTTAAGTGGTCAAGGAAAAGCCATTATTTTGAAAACCGGTCAAAGTACATTCTTTGGCGATATTGCTAAAAATGCGACCACGAAACGCGGCAAAACAACCTTTGAAGATGGCTTAACGAAAGTCAGCAAACTTTTGTTGCGAATGGTCATGGTTCTTTTCCCAATCGTTTTATTGATCAATGGATTAACCAAGGGTGATTGGGGCGAAGCGTTGTTCTTCGCGATTGCAGTAGCAGTTGGTTTGACGCCAGAAATGCTACCAATGATCGTTACCAGTAACTTAGCCAAAGGGGCGATCTCTTTGTCAAAAGAAAAAGTGATCGTCAAAGAATTGCCTTCGATTCAAAACTTAGGTGCAATGGATGTCCTATGTACCGATAAAACGGGTACGATCACCGAAGATCGTGTCGTGCTGGTACAACATTTAAACCCGTTTGGCGTAGAAGATAAACAAGTTCTTGATATGACCTATTTAAATTCTTACTATCAAACAGGGTGGAAAAACCTGATGGATATCGCAGTCCTAAACTACTATGAAGAAGAAGGTTTGGCAGCGCCATTTAACGATGTGACAAAAATCGATGAGATTCCTTTTGACTTTTCACGTCGCCGCTTGACGGTTGTTGTCAATGCGGATGGTCATCAACTGATGGTCACAAAAGGTGCAGCTGAAGAAATGGAACAAGTCTGCAAATACGTAGAAGTTGATGGCAAAGTGATGGAATTGACTCCTCAATTGAGAGAGCAATTACGTCAAGTGAACCTGCGCTTGAATAAACAAGGGATGCGTGTGTTGACAGTTGCCGTAAAACGCGATGCTCACGCAGATGCCGTTTATTCTGTAGCAGACGAACAAGACATGATCATGATTGGCTTTATGGGCTTCTTAGATCCAGCAAAAGAAACAGCCAAAACAGCGATTGCTTCTTTACACGGTCATGGCATCAATGTCAAAGTGTTGACTGGAGATAATGCGATCGTTGCGCAAAAAGTTTGCCGAGATGTTGGTATCGATGCAGATGAATACTTGTTGGGAACCGACATTGATCATCTGTCAGATGAAGAGTTAGCAGCGAAAGCTGCAAAAACCAATCTGTTTGCAAAATTAAACCCAATGCAAAAATCACGAATCATTGAAACCATTCAAGCAGCAGGCCATACAGTCGGCTTTATGGGAGATGGCATCAACGATGCGCCTGCTTTACGCACGGCAGATGTTGGCATCTCGGTTGATACAGCAGCAGATATCACCAAAGATGCCAGCTCGATCATTTTATTAGAAAAAAGTTTAAATGTCCTTGATAAAGGGGTCATCGAAGGGCGCAAAGTATTTACCAATATGATGAAGTACATCAAAATGACGTTGAGTTCGAACTTCGGGAATGTGTTCTCGATCTTAGTTGCTAGTGCCTTTTTACCTTTCTTACCAATGTTGTCCATTCAATTGTTGGTTCAAAACTTGGTGTACGATATGGCACAATTGACGATTCCATGGGATAACGTAGATAAAGCAGAGTTAGAAAAACCAGTCAAATGGCAAGTAGGCGGACTACTGAAGTTTACCGTCGGCATTGGACCGGTCAGCAGCATCTTTGATATTTTGACCTTCTTTGTGATGTGGCATGTCTTTAGTGCAAATACGATCCAAGAGCAAGCCTTGTTCCAAGCAGGATGGTTTATGATCGGCTTAACGACACAAACCTTAGTCGTTCACATGATCCGAACAAGAAAATTACCATTTATCAATAGTATTGCTTCACCGGCAGTCTTGATCTCCAGCGTCCTAGCAATTGCAGTTGGCTTCTTAGTTATCTTGACGCCATTGCACACCGTCTTCGATTTTGCGGCGTTGCCATCAAGCTACTGGCCATGGTTTATTGGTATCAATTTCGCTTATTTAGTAACAGTTGAATTTGCCAAACGCATTTACATTCATGTAACGAAAGAATGGATTTAAAAAAACAGGTCGGCGTTCTTCCTATGGAGGGGAGAATTGCCGATCTGTTTCTTTTTATCCAATCTCTGTATTATTTTTTTCTCATCTTAAGAAAATTCTTTTTGATTCAAGTCGAATCCTTCACAAGTAATAAAAGGAGGTTAATGGTGAATCTGTTTAGCCAAATGATGATTGCTGTACTATTCTTAAATAAAAAAAAGAATCTGAAAAGAAAAAATTGAAGAAAGCGATTGCTTTAATGTGATTAATTTCACTAATGTTTTCTTAAGAGTTGCTACAGTGGGAATTGTTTTATTAAAAAAAATACCCTTTTCACTTGTCATTTTCGAAGTTAAATGATAATTTATAAGAGTAAATGAAATTTCGATAGTACAGATTTAAACCCTGTTACATACGAAAGTGAATTTTTATATCAGAGAGGAAAGTGTGTCAAGATGGCAAAAAAACAAAAAGCACTTGATTTCCAAGCGATTTTGGAGCAAGTCAATGCAGATTTTCCAACTTACCAAGCTTTGGACAAAGACGGGAAAATTGTAAATCAAGAGTTAGTACCAGATTTAAGTGACGACGAATTAGTTGAATTGATGACTCGTATGGTATGGTCTCGTGTATTAGACCAACGCTCAACTGCGTTAAACCGTCAAGGTCGTCTAGGTTTCTTCGCGCCAACTGCTGGACAAGAAGCAAGCCAATTAGCAAGTCAATTTGCTTTTGAAAAAGAAGACGTTCTATTACCAGGTTACCGTGATGTACCACAGTTGATCCAACACGGTCTGCCATTGAAAGAAGCGTTCTTATGGTCACGTGGTCACGTTGCTGGGAACCTTTACCCAGAAGATTTAAAAGCATTGCCACCACAAATCATCATCGGTGCACAATACGTCCAAGCAGCCGGCGTTGCTTTAGGATTGAAAAAACGCAATAAGAAAAATGTTGTATTCACTTATACAGGTGATGGCGGTTCTTCACAAGGGGACTTCTATGAAGCAATCAACTTTGCAGGGGCATACCATGCAAACGCTGTATTCTACATCCAAAACAATGGTTTTGCGATCTCTACACCTCGTGAAGTACAAAGTGCGGCACCAACATTGGCACAAAAAGCAGCAGCAGCTGGGATCCCTGGTATCCAAGTTGACGGTATGGATCCATTGGCAGTGTACTATGTTTCTAAAGCAGCTCGTGAATGGGCAGCAAACGGCAACGGTCCTGTATTGATCGAAACCTTGACTTACCGTTACGGTCCACATACATTGTCTGGTGATGATCCAACCCGTTACCGTTCAAAAGACATGGACAGCGAATGGCAACAAAAAGATCCATTGGTACGTTTCCGTACTTACCTAACTGAAAAAGGACTTTGGTCTGAAGAAAAAGAAGAACAAGTCATTGAACAAACAAAAGAAGAAATCAAAGCAGCGATCGCTGAAGCGGACCGCGTGCCAAAACAAAAAGTTTCAGATTTCTTGAAAAACATGTTTGAAGTTCAACCACAAAACATTAAAGAACAAATTGCAACTTACGAAGCGAAGGAGTCGAAATAGTCATGGCACAAAAAACAATGATTCAAGCAATTACAGATGCCTTAGCTGTTGAAATGGAAAATGACAAAGAGATTTTAGTCTTTGGTGAAGATGTCGGTAAAAACGGCGGGGTTTTCCGTGCAACAGAAGGTTTACAAGAAAAATTCGGCGAAGATCGTGTCTTCGATACCCCTCTTGCTGAATCTGGTATCGGCGGCTTGGCTTTCGGTTTAGCATTAGAAGGTTTCCGTCCAGTTCCAGAAATCCAATTCTTTGGTTTCGTATTTGAAACCTTTGACGAAATCGTTGGTCAAATGGCGCGTACTCGTTACCGTATGGGTGGTACACGTAATTTACCAATCACTATTCGTTCACCATTTGGTGGCGGTGTGCACACACCAGAATTGCACTCAGATAACTTGGAAGGATTGATCGCTCAATCACCTGGTATCCGTGTCGTTATTCCATCAAACCCATATGATGCAAAAGGATTATTGATTGCTTCTATCCGCAGCAATGACCCAGTTGTTTTCTTAGAGCACATGAAACTTTACCGTTCATTCCGTGAAGAAGTGCCGGAAGAAGCATACGAAGTTCCTTTAGACAAAGCAGCAGTAACTCGTGAAGGTTCTGATGTTTCCATCATCACTTATGGTGCGATGGTTCGTGAAGCAATCAAAGCTGCTGACAACTTAGCGAAAGAAAACATCAACGCTGAAATCATCGACTTGCGTACAGTTGCTCCTCTTGATGTTGAAACGATCATCAAATCAGTTGAAAAAACTGGTCGTGTGGTTGTCGTTCAAGAAGCACAAAAACAAGCAGGTGTTGGCGCTCAAGTCGTTTCTGAAATTTCTGAACGTGCGGTTCTATCACTAGAAGCTCCAATCGGACGCGTGTCTGCACCAGATACGATCTTCCCATTCGGTCAAGCTGAAAACATTTGGTTGCCAAATGCAAAAGACATCGAAGACAAAGTGAAAGAAATCGTGAACTTTTAATAGTTGAAGAAGGGAAGAATAGAAAATGGCATTTCAATTTAAATTACCGGATATCGGTGAAGGAATTGCAGAAGGCGAAATCGTAAAATGGTTCGTCAAAGCAGGGGATACCATCAATGAAGATGATACCTTACTAGAAGTTCAAAATGATAAATCAGTGGAAGAAATTCCATCTCCAGTAACAGGAACAGTGAAAAACATCGTTGTCCCTGAAGGTACAGTCGCAAACGTTGGGGATGTCCTTGTTGAGATCGATGCACCAGGACATGAAGACAACGAAGGCGATGAAGGTGTAGCAGCAGAGTCTCAAACACCAGCAAAACCAGCGGCAGAACCTACAACGGAAACGGCTGAAGCATCAGCTGGTTCTTCTGAAGGCGCAGGCGTTTTCCAATTCAAATTACCAGATATCGGTGAAGGAATTGCAGAAGGTGAAATCGTAAAATGGTTCGTTAAAGCAGGAGATACCATCAATGAAGATGATACGTTGCTTGAAGTTCAAAACGACAAATCAGTGGAAGAAATTCCATCTCCAGTAACAGGAACAGTGAAAAACATCGTTGTTGCTGAAGGAACAGTCGCAAATGTTGGGGATGTTTTAGTTGAAATCGACGCACCTGGTCACAACAGTGCGCCTGCTTCATCAAGCACATCTGCAGAAGCACCAAAAGAAAAAGTGGAAACTTCTGGTTCAGCAAGTGTTGTTGAAGCAGCAGATCCTAACAAACGCGTCTTGGCTATGCCTTCTGTACGTCAATTTGCTCGTGAAAAAGATGTTGATATTTCTCAAGTATCAGCAACAGGTAAAGGCGGCCGTGTAACAAAAGAAGACATCGAAAACTTCCTATCAGGTGGCGGACAAGCTGCAAAAGCTGAAACTCAAGCTCCTGCGAAAGAAGAAACAAAAGCTGCAGCAACTGAAAGCAAACCAGCAGCTCCAGCAAAAGCCTTCAAATCAAACTTAGGTGATTTAGAAGAACGTGTGGCCTTAACACCTACACGTAAAGCAATCGCTAAAGCGATGGTAAACAGCAAACAAACAGCACCTCATGTAACCTTGCATGATGAAGTTGAAGTAACAAACCTATGGGATAACCGTAAGAAATTCAAAGAAGTTGCTGCTGCAAACGGCACAAAACTTACTTTCTTACCATATGTTGTGAAAGCATTGACTGCAACAGTGAAAAAATTCCCTATCTTGAATGCGTCGATCGATGATGCAAAACAAGAGATCGTATACAAAAACTATTACAACATCGGTATCGCAACAGATACTGACCATGGTTTGTATGTACCAAACGTAAAAGATGCAGATCGTAAAGGCATGTTTGCTATCGCTGATGAAATCAACGAAAAAGCAAAACTTGCTCATGACGGCAAATTAGCTGCAGATGATATGCGTAACGGTACCATCACGATCAGTAACATCGGTTCAGTTGGTGGCGGCTGGTTCACACCAGTAATCAACTACCCTGAAGTAGCTATTTTGGGTGTAGGTACGATCGCGCAACAACCAATCGTAAACGCTGAAGGCGAAATCGTTGTCGGACGTGTGATGAAACTTTCATTAAGCTTCGACCACCGTATCGTTGATGGCGCAACAGCGCAACAAGCAATGAATAATATCAAACGTCTATTAGCTGATCCAGAGCTATTAATGATGGAAGGATGATTAACAAATGGTAGTTGGAGATTTTGCTGTTGAATTAGATACAGTTGTAATCGGTGCGGGACCTGGCGGCTATGTAGCTGCCATCCGCGCTGCTGAAATGGGACAAAAAGTAGCAATCATTGAAAGAGAATACATCGGCGGCGTTTGTTTAAACGTTGGTTGTATCCCTTCAAAAGCTTTGATCGCTGCAGGTCATCATTACCAAGAATCTTTGGATTCAACAATGTTTGGTGTAACAAGTGAAAATGTTTCCCTTGATTTTACCAAAACACAAGAATGGAAAGACAACAAAGTCGTTAAAACGTTAACTTCTGGTGTTGGTTTCCTATTGAAAAAACATAAAGTTGAAACAATTGAAGGAGAAGCTTTCTTCGTTGATGATCACACATTGCGTGTCATCCACCCAGATTCAGCACAAACTTACTCTTTCAATAATGCAATCATCGCAACAGGTTCTCGTCCAATTGAAATCCCTGGTTTCAAATTCGGCGGACGTGTCCTTGATTCAACTGGCGGATTGGCATTAAAAGAAGTTCCTAAAAAATTCGTTGTTATCGGTGGCGGTGTCATCGGTTCTGAACTAGGTGCAGCGTATGCAAACCTAGGTGCAGAAGTAACGATCCTTGAAGGTTCTCCTCAAATCTTGCCAACCTATGAAAAAGACATGGTCAAATTGGTTGAAGAAGACTTTGCGAAAAAAGGTGTAACAGTCGTTACCAACGCAATGGCGAAAGAAGCAATTGACAATGGCGATAGCGTAACTGTGAAATATGCCGTAGATGGTAAAGAAGAATCAGTTACTGCTGATTACGTGATGGTTACTGTTGGCCGTCGTCCAAATACTGATGACATGGGCTTGGAACAAGCAGGTGTTGAAGTAGGCGAACGCGGATTGATCACGGTTGACAAACAAGGCCGTACCAACGTATCAAACATCTACGCAATTGGTGATATCGTTCCTGGTGCTGCATTAGCACATAAAGCCAGCTACGAAGCAAAAATCGCTGCTGAAGCAATCTCTGGCAAAAAAGTTGCTGTTGATTACAAAGCGATGCCTGCAGTTGCCTTTACTGACCCAGAATTGGCTTCTGTCGGAATGACCATCAAAGATGCCAAGGATGCTGGAATTGAAGCAAAAGCATTCAAATTCCCATTCTCAGGTAACGGTCGTGCGTTATCTCTAGGAAAAACCGAAGGATTCATTCGCTTAGTAACAACGGTTGAAGACAATGTGATCATCGGTGCGCAAATTGCTGGTTTAGGAGCAAGCGATATGGTTTCAGAACTTGCTCTTGCTATTGAATCTGGCATGAACGCAGAAGATATCGCGTTAACCATCCATCCACATCCATCTCTAGGTGAGATCACAATGGATGCTGCTGAGTTAGCTCTAGGTTTACCAATCCACATTTAAGCTTTTTGAAACTCGTTCATCATTTGGTGAACGAGTTTTTTTATCACCAAAAATAAAGCGATCCTAAGCTATTGACAGAATCTTCTGTAAATGATACGATGCTCTTAATATTTCAACCGTTGATGAGGAAAGTACATTGATTTGGCAAGCTTAGAGAGTCTTCGTAGGGTGCAAGAAGAACTTGTAGAATCAATCGAAAATGGCCTCAGAGGTGATCTTCTGAACTTGTACGAAAGATAAGGAGATCCGGGTGCGCCCGCTATCGCGTCAGAGTATAACGACGTTTATTTGTCGCGTACTTGCTGAGAAGCATGCTGGAAAGTCTGCTTGAATAAAGGTGGTAACACGTAAACACGTCCTTTGATATCTCGATATCAGAGGGCTTTTTTATTTGTATTATTAAGGAGGAATAGTATGACAGAAAGATTTGAGACGATTCAATTACACGGAGGACAAACACCAGATCCTACCACAGGGAGTCGCGCCGTACCCATTTATCAAACCACATCGTATGTGTTTGAGGACGCAGATCAAGCGGCAGCGAGATTTAGTCTTAGTGAGAATGGCAATATCTATACCCGTATTACCAATCCGACAACGGCTGTTCTAGAAGAACGATTAGCCCTCTTAGAAGGCGGTGTCGGTGCGTTAGCAACGGCTTCTGGCTCAGCAGCGATCACCTATGCGATTTTAAATCTTGCACAAGCAGGAGATCATATCGTTTCTGCTGCTTCAATTTATGGGGGGACCTATAATTTATTCGCTCATACGTTGCCAGATTTTGGCATCACTACAAGCTTTGTTGATAGTGAAGATCTGGCAGCACTAAAAGCAGCCATCCAAGAAAATACTAAAGCAGTTTTTCTAGAGTCTTTAGGTAATCCAGATATTGATATTGCCGACTTTAAAAAGATTGCAGCGATCGCTCATGAAGCAGGGATTCCCCTCATCATTGACAATACCTTTGCGACTCCCTATCTGTTTCGAGGATTTGAGCATGGGGCGGACATCGTCGTTTATTCCACGACAAAATACCTCGGTGGTCACGGTGCTGCTTTGGGAGGGGCCATTATCGACAGCGGCAACTTTGATTGGACAAATGGCAAATTTCCCAAGCTGGTCGATCCCGATCATAGCTACCATGGAATCTCATGGGTAGAAGCCGCTGGTAACGCTGCCTATATCACTCGGGCACGAACGATTCTTTTACGGGATACAGGCGCTGCGATTTCTCCCTTCAATTCATGGGTGTTGCTGTTAGGCATCGAGACGCTTTCGTTGCGGATGGAACGTCATGTAGAAAATGCGCAACAAGTTGCTGAATTTTTAGCCAAGCACTCGGAAGTCTCTTGGGTTCATTTCCCAACACTGCCGGACAGCCCCTATTTTGAACGGGCGCAGGAGTATTTCCCCAAAGGGACCAGTTCCGTCTTTTCCTTTGGATTAAAGGGTGGAGCAGAAGCAAGCAAAACCTTTTGTGGCGCAACCAAGCTCTTCTCTTTGCTGGCAAATGTCGGGGATGCAAAGTCCTTGATCATCCATCCAGCTTCGACGACCCATTCCCAGCTTAGCGTAGAAGAACTTGCAGCAGCCAAAATTCGTCCAGAGACGATTCGCCTATCCATTGGATTGGAAAACATCAACGATCTATTGGAAGATCTCACGCAAGCCTTCCAACAGCTCTAAATAGTTGAAGCAGTAGGAAAAGCGCAGGATACTATGCTGCGCTTTTTTGTTGTCGGTTAGTGTTTCAAATAAAACTGCGGTTTCTGTTGTTAGAAGGATAGTAAATCCATCGGTTCTATGCTATATTTAGTTGCTAAGGAATATGGATAAGGTGGGGGATGTATGCGTAATCATGCAAGTGACAAGAGGATTCGGTTTTACTACACAAGTTTGCAATTTCTTTATTGGATGATGTTTTGCTCAATCTATGGCTTTGCGACCCTTTTTTTGATTTATTTCAAGGTCGATCCAGCAAAAATTGGCGGTATTTTAGCCTTAGTCAATATTGCGTCTACGATTTTGCAGCCCTTCATCAGTCAAATCATTATCAAAAAAAGTAAAGTACCGCTGATCGTTGTCTTGAAAACGATGACAATCGGCGTGGTCGCGGTGCTCTTAGCAGGTGTGATTTTCCCTGCATTATCAATACTGACCTATGTCTTAGGAGGGATTTTGCTCGTTTCCATGCAGTCCTTTCTCAACGCCTTGGCGTTTGAATACACGAATAGCGGCAACAAAATCAATTTTGGCTTTTCGCGTGCGGGTGGGTCACTAGGATTTGCGGGGACCTCCTTTTTACTGGGGCAGCTCTTGGAGGAGTTTTCGGCAGCCCTTTTGCCAATGATCGCTATCGGGCAGGCTGTTTTGTTTCTCATTATTTTGCTTTTGCTGCCAGCGATCAAGAAGCCAGAAATGCCCGTGATGCTTACAGAACAAAGTCATTCAGGTGCCTTTTTGAAGAAATATCCTTTTCTACTCTTTCTCTTTGTCGGGTTTAGCTTTCTTTTCAGCTTCCACACGATGATCAACAGCTTTTTGGCACAAATTTTTGCCGATATTGGCGGTGGCAGTAAGGAAGTTGGCATCGCCCTGATGGTTGCGGCGTTATGCGAATTGCCAGGCATGATTTTCTTTGAACAGTTAGTGAGGATACGGTCTAGCCGTTTTTGGCTGTTGTTTTCCAGTGTTGCCTTTGCCATTCGTGGGGTGCTGATGCTGTTGATCAGCTCCATTGTCTTGATGGAATTGAGCCATTTGATGCAAGGGGCTAGTTTTGCTTTGTTTATTCCAGCTTCGGCTTATTTGTTCAACCATAGTTTGGCAGATGAAGATCGGGTTTTTGGACAAACGATTATTATCATTGCTACCACGATCGGTGGCGTGATTGGCAATCTTTTGGGCGGGATGCTGATCCAAAGCTTTGGTGTTTGGGAAATGCTTTTGATTGGGACTGGGTTTGCCGTTCTAGGTGCTGCATTGACCTTTATCGGTGTGAAAAAAATCCCTAAAAGTAACAAGAAACTAGCGATCCTAAGCGAATGATCGCTAGGTAGAAAAAAGAGTTGCGGCCGTATTTGCTTCGGTCGCAACTCTTTTGAATCTGATCAACGGGTACTATTTCTTTTCTAATACAGCGATAAATTCCCGCATATAGTCTGGTAGATCTGGAGGACGGCGGCTGGAAACGATATGTCCATCCGTAACCACAGGTGTATCCACCCATGTGGCTCCAGCATTTGTCATATCATCTTTGATGCCTGGTGTACTGGTGACCGTCTTGCCTTGCAGGATATTCGCAGAAATCAAGACCCAGCCTGCATGACAGATTTGACCAATGACTTTTTCGTCTTTGTCCATCGTTTGCACGAAAGAGATGACCTCTGGGAAACGCCGTAATTTATCAGGCGCCCAACCACCTGGAACTAAGATGGCATCGTAGTCATCGGCATGAATATCAGAAAAAGCATAGGCTGATTCTGCGGGTACTCCGTATTTGCCAATATACGTTTTATGCGCTTCTTCACCGACTAAATCGACTTGCGCGCCTTCTTCCCGTAACCGATGGACCGGGTACCACAGTTCTAAATCTTCGAAATCATTGTCGACTAAGGCAATGATTTTTTTGTTTTCTAAACGCAAGAGAATTCCTCCTTTTTCTTGTTATTCTTACTGTAACATCATGCAAAGAGAAACACCAAAAGTATGCTTCTTAAAAAATGCCAAGAAGCTATTTTGAGAATGGTCATTCAGAGAAATGGTAGTGATGTAAGCGTTGTAATCATTAGGAAAGTAAGAGATAATGAAAGAAAGCCAAAGGAGGCGAAGATGTGGAAGCATTCGAAAATGCTCGAAAATTTATTTACAAAAACGCGCGCCCTTTAGACCTTGCTCGTTGGCAGTATCATTTTGAAAATGGATCTCGCGAGGCTGTATTACAGGCGTTACAATTCTACCAAAATGAAGATGGTGGGTATGGGCATGGTTTGGAACCTGATCATTGGAATCCCAACAGTACACCGATTGCAGTGTGGGAGGCATGTCGAATTTTAAGAGAGCTTGAATGCCTTCATTCGACAAATCCACAAGTCCAAGGGATTTTAAGGTATTTAGCTAGTGGAAAAGAGTTTTCTGAAGGGAAATGGTTCAACCAAGTGCCGTCAACGGTATCCTATCCGCATGCGATTTGGTGGGAGAGTCCTGTAGGCGTGCCAGCAGACAACCCAACGGTAAGTCTAGCTGGTATGATCTTAAAAACAGGGGAAACTACCCTCTATCAAAAAGCACAAGAAATCGTTGAAACAGCAGTTGCAAGTTTCCTTAAGGAACCAACCAGTGAAATGCACACATTAGTCGTCTATCTAGAATTATTACAAGACTGTGAAGAAATCCAGTATCAGCCTGTTTTAGCAAATGACCGCTTTCGCGAGATCTTATTCCAGCAAATTCGCCATACTGTCTCAAACGAGCCAGAAGAGTGGTTCACGTCTTATGTCAGTAAACCTTCAAATTTTTTCTTTACAAGAGAGCAGCTGCTTGGGATCTTTAGTGAAGAATTATGTAAAAAAGAAGCCCAAGAAATTTTAAAATACCAACAAGAAGATGGATCATTTGTCATTCCATGGCAATGGGGAACGGATTACCCAGAGTTTTTCATAAGTAAACAGTGGTGGAAATCAATTACTATCATTAAAAATTTTTTGTTTTTGCAGGCTTTTCTAGACGAACCTTTTTGAAATCGGTCATTTTCTAATAAGCAATCTCGTTGAAAGAACAAAGGAATTTCCTTCTTAATTTGAGATTCATGGGTTTCAGCTTCTAAAAATCTCAATAGTTTGTATACAAGAGGTACATTCATTGCTAGGATGTACCTTTTTTGCAGCGGAGGCTCTGACCTATTTTTAATTTTGTGGTACACTGAATAAGATGAATAGGAGTGGTAATATGCGGGATTATCAATATCCTCTTGACTTAGATTGGTCGACAGATGAAATGGTCGTCGTCATGAAGATGTGGGAACGATTAGAACAAGCCTATGAAAAAGGCCTTCCTAGTAGTACGTTTCTTGAGGCGTATCAAGCCTTTAAGAAAGTCGTTCCTAGCATTGGCGAGGAACGCCGTTTAGGCAGAGAATTTGAAGAACTATCAGGCTATTCGCTGTACCATGCTGTGCAGGCAGCGAAAAAGACTGAGGGAAAACTAAAAATGAAAGGGTAGATCAACGAATGCATGAAATCGTTAATGAAGTTCGCCAGTGGATGATCGCTGCAGGTGAAACGATCAAAGACAATTTAAATAAAGAAGACTTAGTGGTCGAGACAAAATCAGGACGGAAAGACTTAGTGACAGAATTGGATAAAGCCACGCAAGATTTTCTGATTGGTAAGATCCAATCCTATGATCCGGATGCCAAAATTTTAGGTGAAGAAAACGGACTGGACACACTTGCCGACATGAGTGGGCGGGTCTTCATCATTGATCCGATCGATGGAACGATGAATTTCGTGTTAGAAAAAGAAAACTTTTGTATCATGATCGCGATTTACGAAGAGGGCAAAGGGCGCTTTGGCTTTGTCTATAATGTTATGAAAGATGAATTCTTATGGGGTGGTCCAGAGATTGGTGTCTATAACAATGGCGAGAAGATCGAACCGCCGAAAGATATTGCCTTATCCGAAGGTCTCGTTGGCTTGAATTCACCCATGTTGATCCATAACCGCCACCACGAAACCGAGGTCAGTGACAAAGCATTAGGCATTCGTATGACTGGCTGTGCTGGGGTAGAGCTGATTGCCCTCGCTAAAGGACAAAGAGCAGGCTATCTTTCTCATCTTGCGCCATGGGATTATGCGCCAGGGGGCGTTTTGTTAGAAACCCTTGGATTAAAGATGGCAAACATCAAAGGAGAGCCGCTATCCTTGAATGGACGGGAATTGTTCGTAGGCGGTACACCGAAAGCTTTTGAAGAATTATTGGCGATCGTCAATCAATAAGAAAAAACCAGATATTTTATTAATATCTGGTTTTTTCTGTAAAAATGAAAACTTTGCACTATATTTCAGAAAGAAATTCTGGTATAATGGCTTGTCGAGTGCAATGTCACCAAAAAAGGAGTTTATAAATTGAATATTAGAAATGATATCCGCAACGTCGCTATTATTGCCCACGTTGACCACGGAAAAACTACATTAGTTGATGAATTATTGAAACAATCCCAAACGTTAGATAGCCATACCCAATTACAAGAACGGGCGATGGATTCAAATGCGATCGAAAAAGAACGTGGCATCACGATCTTAGCGAAAAATACAGCGGTTGAATACAACGGTACAAAAATCAATATCATGGATACCCCAGGACACGCGGACTTCGGTGGTGAAGTAGAGCGGATCATGAAAATGGTCGATGGTGTTGTTTTGGTTGTTGATGCTTATGAAGGAACGATGCCTCAAACACGTTTCGTATTGAAAAAAGCGTTGGAACAACACTTAGTGCCAATCGTAGTTGTCAACAAAATCGACAAACCATCTGCTCGTCCTGAGCATGTCGTCGATGAAGTCTTAGAACTATTTATCGAATTAGGTGCCGACGATGACCAATTGGACTTCCCAGTGATCTACGCTTCTGCGATCAACGGGACTTCAAGTGAATCAGATGATCCTGCTGATCAACAAAAAACGATGGCACCATTGTTTGATACGATCATCGAACATATTCCAGCGCCAATCGACAACAGCGACGAACCATTGCAATTCCAAGTATCATTGCTTGATTACAATGACTACGTTGGACGTATCGGTATTGGCCGTGTCTTCCGCGGATCAATCAAAGTCGGCGACCAAGTTGCATTGATGAAATTAAACGGAGAAGTTAAAAAATTCCGTGTGACGAAACTTTTCGGTTTCTTCGGTTTGAAACGTTTAGAAATCCAAGAAGCCAAAGCCGGTGATTTGATTGCCGTTTCTGGGATGGAAGATATCTTCGTTGGTGAAACTGTTACACCAATCGATCATCAAGATTCATTACCTGTTTTACACATTGATGAACCAACGTTACAAATGACCTTTATCGTGAACAATTCACCATTTGCGGGTCGCGAAGGAAAATTCGTAACCGCTCGTAAAATTGAAGAACGCTTAATGGCGCAATTGCAAACAGACGTTTCATTGCGTGTGGATCCAATCGGACCTGATTCATGGATCGTTTCTGGACGTGGCGAACTTCATTTGTCAATTTTGATCGAAAATATGCGTCGTGAAGGATTTGAATTGCAAGTTTCTCGTCCAGAAGTTATCGAACGCGAAATCGATGGCGTGAAATGCGAACCATTTGAACGGGTGCAAATCGATACCCCAGAAGAATACATGGGATCAGTAATCGAATCATTGGGAATGCGTAAAGCAGAAATGCAAGATATGATCAATACAGGGAATGGACAAGTACGGATCATTTTCTTGGCACCAGCTCGTGGCTTGATCGGTTACACGACAGAATTCCTATCAATGACTCGCGGCTACGGCATCATGCACCACACCTTCGATCAATATTTGCCAATGATCCAAGGACAAATTGGTGGCCGTCATCAAGGCGCACTTGTATCGATCGATACAGGAAAAGCAACGACTTACTCGATCATGAGTATTGAAGAACGTGGAACGGTCTTCGTTGAACCAGGTACCGAAGTGTACGAAGGAATGATCATTGGTGAAAACTCTCGTGACAAAGACTTAACGGTCAATATCACGAAAGCAAAACAAATGACCAACGTCCGTTCTGCAAACAAAGACCAAACCTCAGTTATCAAGAAACCTCGTATTCTTTCTTTGGAAGAATCACTGGAATTCTTGAATGATGATGAATACTGTGAAGTAACACCAGAAAGCATTCGTTTAAGAAAACAAATCTTGAACAAGAGCGAACGGGAAAAATCACAGAAAAAGAAAAATAACTGATAACTAAAACAGTGATCAAAAGTTTTAAACACTTCTGATCTGTTCGATTTTCCGAAGGATGGAAAAGGGATTGCTCCTGTGTTGCAGCGGCTCTTCGCCGCAGGACCCAGAAAAAGCAATCAGCCGATTTCCCTCCTTCGGTTCTTTTTTGCTCGAAGTCAAGTTGAACCGTTAGAATAAGCACCGCTTGCAATTTCGGCCATTCCTTTTTAAAATGAAGAAAGCAAGCACAAAGGAGAAATCTATGAAAAATTATCCTGTTAAAAAGAATCAGGAACTTGAAGTTGATATTTTGGATCTTTCCCATGAAGGAAATGGGATCGCCAAAGTCGATGGGTACTTATTATTTATTGAAAACACCCTGCCAAATGAACGAGCCTTAGTCAAAGTATTGAAAGTCGGCAACAAATTTGGTTTTGCCAAAGTGATGAAACTGTTGCAAGCAAGTCCTGATCGACAAGAATTACCGAATGAAGCATTGTTGCGCACCGGGATCGCCCCATTGAGTCATTTGAGCTATGACAAACAATTAGCCTTCAAACAGCAGCAAGTAGAGAATGTTTTGGCTAAAATCGCCAAACTGCCTGAAATCAAGGTCAATGCACCAATCGGAATGGAAAAACCATTTGGTTACCGCAACAAAGCGCAAATCCCTGTGCAAAAGATTCATGGAAAATTAACGACTGGATTTTACCGCAAAAACAGCCATACTCTGGTACCGATCGAAGACTTTTATATTCAAGATCCAAACATCGATCAAGCAATCATCAAAGTCAGAGATATTTTGCAGCGCTTCAATGTCAAAGCTTACAATGAAGAAGCCCATGAAGGGTTCTTACGCCACATTGTCGTTCGTCGTGGGCATCACTCAGGTGAAATGATGGTCGTATTAGTGACACGTAAACCGAAATTCTTCAAGGGAGAAGAGATCGCGGAAGTGATCCACGAAGAGATTCCAGAAGTTGTTTCTGTCATTCAAAACATCAATGAAGAAAAAACCAATGTGATCATGGGCGAGTTCGAGCGTGTCTTGTATGGCAAGTCATCGATCGATGATCAATTATTAGGCAAAACCTTCCAAATCTCAGCGAAATCTTTCTACCAAGTCAACACAGCGCAAACAGAAGTCTTGTACCAAACCGCCTTCGAGATGGCACAACTGTCTGAAAATGATATCGTTGTGGATGCCTATGCAGGAATCGGAACGATCGGGATCAGTTTGGCTGATCGCGTGAAAGAAGTGTTAGGGATGGAAGTCATTCCTGAAGCAGTGAACGATGCCAAAGCCAATGCCAAAAGAAATGGTGTCGAAAACGTGCATTACTTTATCGGTAAAGCCGAAAAAATCATGCCGCAATGGCTACGTGAAGGCATTCAACCGACGGTCGTCTTCGTTGATCCACCTCGCAAAGGTTTAGATGCCAGCTTTATTGAAACGACCGCTGCAGTTAAACCAGAGCGCATCGTTTACATTTCCTGCAATCCAGCAACCTTGGCTCGTGACCTCGCGTTGTTTGAAGAAGAAGGGTATGTGACAAAAGAAGTCCAACCTGTTGATTTGTTCCCACAAACGACCCATGTGGAGTGTGTCGTGTTGTTAGAACGTCGTTAAGAAAAACGAGTTCTTTTCAGTGATTTTGACCGTGAGTTCTTTTTATGGTAATTGTCATAAAGTCTTACGATAACAAAGTTACTAGAGAAGGCGAATCAATTGAGAAATAAGCAACTATAACCCATCTGTCTATCTAATTACGTCGATTGTGACGTTTGGAATGGATGAAATATAAAACCAGAAACTGGAACAGAAAGACATTCTTTTTTGTTCCAGTTTTTTTTGTTCTTTCTCACTATTGATGAGCGGGGACAAAATCAATGCAAAAAGCAGGGGAGCTACAAATATGCAGACAGCCAAATCCTTTAACAAAATGGTTTGTCGGCAATTTATAGTTAATGTGTATAAAAATATGGCGTGTGGTGATTAGAAAGTATTATAATAAACGTAGTGAATAGAAAATTTTTGTTAGGAGGGATTGCACATGGCAACGATTCGTGCATTTTCACACAAAGAGATTACACCGCAAAATACGCATTTGTCTAGTTTTAAAGTGTTGATAGAGTCAGCTTTTTATGGGAACAATGTCACTTGGATTGATGATCTAGCCACTGCCTATCACTTAGCAAAAGAATCTTCTGGCGCTATTCTTACGGATATGCCGGTAACACACACCAAGGAGTTAGGACTACCAGAGGATGCAAAAGTCATCGTGTTTAATGACGGAAAAGTGGTTGGACGGACAGCGGCAGCTCGACGCATCATCGGGCATCCTGGAATCCAGCGAGAATTATATGAAGACATTTTGCGAGATGCCTTATACCAAGGAACCCTCAAGCAATTTTATGGTGGTGAAGTTGTTGTAGGATTAGATGAAGCGTTTATGGTCAAAGCTCACCTGTTGATACCAGAGCACTATGAAACCAACTTTTACTCTTATTTGTTGAATTTTCAATTGATGACGAAATCATGGGAGGAAAGGTACCAACGTTCCAAAGAATATCCAGAGACGGACATTTTTTTGTACGCTGATCCAGATTGGTCTCATCCTGATTTTCCTTATGGGCTGTCTCTTTTTGATCCTGAACACAATGTTGCGGCAGTCTTGGGCTTAAACTATTTTGGTGAATTGAAAAAAGCGACATTAACTTTGGCTTGGGCTACCGCGCATCGCCATGGCTTTGTGGCGTGTCATGGGGGAATGAAGCAATATCAGTTACCGAATCGAACATTTACGATGGCTGCTTTTGGTCTTTCAGGATCAGGAAAATCGACCATCACATTGGCAGAACATGGTGGCAAATATGAGATCAAGGTTCTGCACGACGATGCATTTGTGATTAATCAAACAAATGGTGCCTCCACTGCTCTGGAGCCTTCTTATTTTGATAAAACGCAAGACTATCCACTAACCAACCCAAATGTCCGCTACTTTATCACCTGTCAAAATGTAGGGGTTACTTTAGACGAGAAAGGAAAAAAGGTCCTCGTGACCCAAGATATTCGTAATGGGAATGGTCGAACCGTCAAATCACGGTATGTCACACCTAATCGGGTGGACCATTTAGATTCACCGATCGATGCCGTATTTTGGATCATGAAAGATGACACGCTGCCTCCGGTAGTAAAAATTGACGATCCGATTTTAGCCGCTATTTTTGGTTTGACCTTAGCTACGAAGCGCACGACAGCTGAACATATTGTCGAGACCACGGATATAGATAAACTGGTCATCGAACCTTATGCCAATCCATTTAGAGTCTATCCTTTAGGGGAAGATTTTGCCCATTTCATGCACTTGTTTAAAGAAAACCAAACGGCTTGTTACATTCTAAATACAGGCTTTTACAAAGGCAAGAAAGTCACGCCTGAAGTCACACTAACATCGATTGAAAAAATTGTGGAAGGCGAGGCTGAATTTAAAAATTTCGGTGGGATCACCGAAATGAGTTTCCTGCCAGTAACAGGCTTTAAAGTCGATTTTCAAGATGCCTCCTATGTTACTCATTTAAGAGAGCGGATGCAAGGACGGCTGGACTTTATTTTGGCTCAAGAGACAGAAAATGATGGCTATAATAAGTTGCCTAAAGAAGTAGCAACGGCAATGGAAAAGGTGATTTCTACATTAAGTGAGCTTCCTAGCTAATTTAGTTGAATCAAACTTCCGCAAGCGGCTTTTTTCCTGAAACACTTATTTTGTTAGCCAGAAAGGAGCGAATATGAACATTCAGTTTCACCATATCCAAATCACAGTCAATGATGTAAAAAAAGCAGAAGGCTTTTATGATCAATTATTTGCACTATTAGGTTTTGACCTCCAGAAGAAATATTCTGGGTATTTAGAACATGCCGATATGGAAGTAGTAGAATATATAGGCGATTCATTTGATTTCGGCATTTGTTCCCCACGAAAAGAATGGAAGAACGAGAAAATCGATTCAAGAAAACCTGGCTCTGTTCAGCACATAGCATTTAAGGCGGAAAGCCGCGAAGTCGTAGATGCGATCTTTCCCAAAATAAAAGCTTTAGGGGTAAAGATCCTTCACGATCGACCAATGGAGTACAAAGAGCGCATCGCCCCTAATTACTATGCCTTATTCTTTGAAAGCCCAGAAGGCATTCGTTTTGAACTATTTCATTATGCCTGATTCCTTAAACTAAAAGAGCGTGGCATGAACTTGTTGCGTGAGCGTGTTCCTATTCAGGTGATCTTTCATTGTGGGGTTCGTATAACCATGCGATTTCAGAGACAAACTTTTTTCGAACCTGTCATCAGGAAAACTAGAACACTCTTTTTTTAAAGTACGTCCGTTTGGAAAAAAACTATTTGATTCCTAAAATTCATTTGGACAATTCAAAAACAAAAATCTAACACATGTGTTAAAAACGTTTGAATTTTTATCATTCTAGAAGCGAGTGCACCGTGGGTCAATGAGGATTATTGGGTTGATTGCACGACACTTAAGAGATGGAGGAAGATCAATATGGATCAGAGGGTTCAGCAAGACATAGAAGCAATCATTTCCCATCAATATGATCATGGCGCCGATTTATGGTCGACGCCAGACCATAAATTACTAAAAGGAGCACCCTTTACGACCTTAGAAAGTCCTCTTTATTTACTTGAACTTGGCATGTCACGTGAGGAGAACTTATTAAAAGAGACAGCCGCATTAATCTTTCAAGGATGGAGAGAAGACGGCAGATTTAAAATTTCTCCGTCAGGGGGGATCTATCCATGTCATACGGCGTTGGCTTTGCGAACGCTGTGTGCTCTTGGTTACACAAGGGACCAGCGGCTGCAACAGACCTTTCACTATTTTCTTGCTACTCAGGAAGCAGATGGCGGCTGGAAGTGCAATAAGTATAGTTTTGGTCGCGGCCCTGAGACCCACTTTTCCACGCCAATGACGACGTTAACGGTCCTTGATGCTTTTCGCTATACTCATGATCGTGAACAAATGGAAACGCTTAAGCAAGCAAGCGAATTTTTGCTTGCTCATTGGGAGATCCGTCAGCCAATCAGTCCCTGTCATTATGGGATGGGTACATTATTTATGCAGACAGAATATCCCTTTAGAGGATACAATCTTTTTTATTATCTGTATGTCTTGTCTTTTTATCCTTCTGCCAGAAAAGACGCGCGATTTTTGGAGGCTTTGCAGCAGTTTGAATCGAAAGTTCAAAATGGCAATGTCATCGTAGAACGGGTCGTACCCAAACTGGGGAAACTGAATTTTTGTCAAAAAGGACAAATCAGTCCCTTTGCCACTCAGCGTTACCAAGAAATTCTTGCTCGATTGGCAGAGGATTGAGGAAAAAAACAGCCCTTTGAAAGGTTCCCCCCATCTAGACGATTCTTTTTCTTTTCTGGTACACTGTCTGTAAAGAAGCAAGTGATTAATCAACAGAGAGGAGAAAGACATGCAAAAAATATATCTTGTTGAAGATGATGCAACGATCGTCTCTGTTCTAGCAGAATATTTACAGCAATGGGGGTACGAATGTGTTTCCGCGAAGAATTTTGCTAGCATCTTGCAAGAGTTTCATGAGATCAAACCGGATCTCGTTCTTTTAGATATTTCGCTGCCTTATTACAACGGGTATCATTGGTGCCAAGAAATTCGCAAGAAGTCAGAAGTGCCGATCATTTTCCTTTCGTCGATGGATCAACAGATGAATCAGATCATGGCGATGAACATGGGGGCGGATGATTATTTAACAAAACCCTTTGATTTAGCCTTCGTTTTGGCAAAAATCCAAGCATTGCTGCGGCGCAGCTATCAGTATAGCCACCAACAAGCGCTGACCTTTGAGATAGGGCAAGTAACCTTTTATCCCACAGAAAATGTATTAAAAAAACAGGGGGAACAGTTGCCGCTGTCTCCAAATGAAGCTCGGATTCTTTCCTTGCTTTTGCAGCATCGAGGGAAGATCGTAGCCAAAGAGACCATCATTGAAATGCTCTGGAATAGTGAAGAATTCATCGATAATAACACATTAGCGGTCAATATGACCCGCTTGCGAAAAAAATTAAGCCAGATCGAACTATCCGATTTGATCCAGACGGTAAAGAATAAAGGGTATTTGATAGAAAAGGAACACGCCTATGACTAACGTGAAAGAATATTTCGTCCTTTATGGAAAGTTTTATCTCGTTTACCTGCTGTTTAGTGCGGGCCTATTTGGGCTATTCTTTCTCCACAGCCTTTCGTTGGAGCCCTTCATTGACTATGTGGTCTTTTCAGGGGTGATCTTAGGGGGACTTTCCCTTTTTCATTATTTTCGTTACGCACAAAAAAGAAAGCAGCTGCAGCATTTATTAAGAAAAGAACGTATGACGGAAGCGGCGTTGGCGTTCTTGCCTGCCACTCGAAATCGTTTAGAAGACGAATACCAAGCCCTTCTTAAACAATTGGCAAGAGAAAAAACCACTTCTGATTACAAGGCAGCGTTAAAAAATGAAGAAATTTATGAAGATTTCGGCCTATGGCTTCATCAAATCAAAACGCCTCTAGCTGCGCTGGATCTTTTGGTCCAAAGCGATTCGTTGTCACCGACGGAGGTCAAAGCGGAATTATTTAAGGTGAATGATTACTTGCAAATGATGTTGAATTATTTGCGACAAAATTTAGCGAACGAAGATTTTGTCTTTGAGTCGATTGCTTTAGCGCCCCTCGTTCGTCAAACGATCAAAAAGTATGCCTTGTTTTTCTCGAAAAAGAATCTGCAACTGGACATGGCGGTGGATTTGACGGTGACATCCGATCGAAAGTGGCTCGTTTTTATTTTTGAACAGGTTCTTTTCAACAGCTTGAAGTATACCGAAACCGGTGGCATCAACGTTTTCACTAAAGACAATGCCTTGGTGATCCAAGATAGCGGCATTGGTATTCGTAAGGAAGACTTGCCAAGGGTGTTTGAGAAAGGATATACGGGACAAAATGGTCGCTTTCAACAACGAGCGAGCGGGCTAGGCTTATATATGAGTCAACAAGCGGCTGAAAAAATCGGCTGCCGTTTAGCGATTGATTCTGAAGTAGGACAGGGAACCATCGTCACGCTTCATTTTCCCACCACAAATAACCGATAGCCGTAAACTTTCAACACTGTAAGTTTGCGGTTTTTATTGTAAGTCGCTTTTTTCTGCCAGTCAGCTTATTCTAAAAAGGAAGGAGGGAACAAGATGACACTTTTAAACATTCAACAAGTAAAAAAAATCTATCAAAGCCAGCTGAACGGACAACCCGTTGAAGCGTTGAAAAATATTACCTTTATGGTAGAAGAAGGGGAATATGTCGCTATCATGGGGGAATCAGGTTCGGGAAAGAGTACGTTGCTGAACTTGATGGCGACGTTAGACCAACCAACAGCGGGTGAAATGCAGCTGAATGGCATCGATCTGACCACGATCAAAGAAAAAGACGCAGCGAGTTTTCGACGGGATCACTTAGGCTTTGTTTTTCAAGACTTTAATTTATTGGACACCTTTTCGGTAAAAGACAATATTTTATTGCCATTAGTTTTATCAAAAGTTTCCGTCAAACAAATGGAAAAGCAGCTTCAGCCTATCGTACAAACTTTAGGGATCGCCGATTTATTGCAGCACTATCCGTATGAATTGTCTGGCGGACAAAAACAACGAGTTGCTGTCGCACGAGCAATCATCACAAAACCGGAACTGCTATTAGCAGATGAGCCAACCGGAGCGCTGGATTCGAAAACCTCTGATCAATTACTGACATTATTTCAACAGATCAATCAAAATGGACAGACGATCGTGATGGTCACTCACAGTTCGATCGCAGCCAGTCGCGCACAACGCGTCTTGTTTATCAAAGACGGGTATGTGTTTCACCAGCTGTATCGAGGGGATCGCAGCAATACCGCTTTTCTAGAAGCAATAGCCGAAACAATGACTGCTGTCTTTGCAAAGGAGGAGTAACCAATGTTCTTTCAAAAAATCGCCTTCTCCAATTTGCGTAAAAATGCCAAAGCTTACACACCCTTTTTATTATCTATGAGTTTCTTGGTGGCTGTTTTGATGATGACGCAAATCATCGTGAACAATCCAGGAATGAAGGAACTTCCTAGTAGTCAAAGCGCCATCTTCATGTTTCGTTTAGGAAATATCATCCTCATGATTTTTGCGGCGATCTTTTCCTTTTACACCAATAACTTTTTGATCAAACAGCGAAAAAAAGAATTTGGTCTCTACAATGTTTTAGGACTAGGAAAACGTGAGATAGCCTTCGTGGTCTTTTGGGAACTCTTTTACAGTTTTCTCATTAGTCTTGCCGCCGGACTGATCAGTGGCTTATTGTTTGCACGATTAGGATTTTTGATACTGAAGAAAATCTTAGCCGTAGGCGAGTTCTTTGTCTTCAAACTGTCATTTGAGAGTATTGGCTTGGTGATCCTGTATTTTATGTTCGTCTTTGGTTGTTTATTTTTATTTGACATACTGCAAGTACGCAAAACCAATCCACTTCAATTACTGCAGGGAAGCAAGCGAAATGAAAAAGAACCACGAGCAAAAGGTATTTTGGCACTATTAGGTGTCCTTTGTTTAGTGGCGGGCTATACGATCTCTGTGACGATCAAATCTCCTATCAGTGCATTAGGCCTGTTCTTTGTCGCCGTCGTCCTCGTAATCTTGGCTACCTATTTGTTGTTTATTGCGGGCAGTATCAAAGCATTGCAGTTTTTAAGAAAACGAACGACCTATTATTATCAAACGACCCATTTTATCAATGTCTCTACCATGTTGTATCGGATGAAGCAAAATGCGGCTGGTTTAGCGAGTATTTGTATTTTATCAACGATGGTGTTAGTGACCGTTGCTACGACCGCCAGTCTTTATTTTGGACAAAAGAATGTGATCGAAACCCGTTTTCCTTACGATGTTCAAATTGAGTCAGCGGCTGATTCCCAGCAAATCAACACAGCAATTAATGGACTTGAAGCGAAGCTAACGATCAAAGAGCGCCAGCAAGTCACTGCAACAAGACCGTTGCTTTTTACCTTTGAGGAACCAAATTTTGTTCCCTCAACCACTTTTGAAGAAAATAGCGGTAGTTTAGATAAATCCGTGTATCTTATTTTTCTTACCAGTTCTGAATACCATGAAATCACCGGGAAAACAGGACCCGCTGACGACGAACTTTTCGTTTTTCCTGCCACATGGACGCATCAAGCATTACCAGAAAAGACGACGATCGATGATCGTCAATTTCGCTTGCGGGAATTGAAAGAACTGCCAACATTCACGAAAGCAGAAAACCCGGTTCAGCATCTTGTTCTCGTGGCGGATGATCAGTGGCTTTCCGAAAAGCTAAGCTCTTGGTATCAAAACGAAGAGTTTCAACTTTACCAGCAACCAGTGACAACAACAGTCTTTAATTTTCAAGCAGCAGAAGCAAGCGATCGCGAAGCCATCGCAAAAGAGATTCGTAGTGAACTTCTAGCAGCAGATATTCAGGCGAGCGTAGAGTCAAAAGATCTTTTTGAAGTTGAGACAAAAACCTTTACCGGCGGCTTCTTCTTCTTAGGCTTGATTTTTGGTGTGATCTTTATTTTAGCTGCTGCATTGATCATTTATTATAAACAAGTTTCCGAAGGGATGGAGGACAAAGAACGTTTCGAGATCTTGCAAAAAGTTGGGTTGAGCCATAAGGAAGTCAAGCAAGTGATCCAGCAGCAAGTTTTGATGATCTTCTCATTTCCTTTGATGGCAGCGATCATCCATTTGGCGTTTGCTTTACCAATGATTCGAAAATTACTGATTCTTTTTGGTCTGACGGATCGTAACTTATTGATCACGGTAACGATTATTTCTGTCCTATTGTTTACAATGATTTATCTACTGGTGTATTTCATCACCGCAAGAGTCTACTATCGATTGGTGGAGCGCAAACAGTAGCGGGGGGACAAATGCTATTTTGTCAGACGATAACTAGATGGATTAGTCGTCACCGCCAAGAGCTACAAAAAAATAAAATGTAAGAACACCTCATCCATGAAGCGACGCTCAAAAGTTAGAATTTTTGGTCTAACAGTTTGGAATCACTACATGATTGAGGTGTTTTTTTGATAGGCACGCCCGTTAGCCCACTTTTTTAGAGTTGAAAAAAATCCTTAGGTGACCTATAGTGAAAAGGAGTAAAGCACGGGTATAGAGTGCCGCGCGATTGATAGTCATTTCAAAATAAAAGAGATCATGTGATCCAAAAAGGAGAAAGCCTTATGAAAGAGCAGCCGATAACCATTGGATTCCCCTTAAGAGGTGAGTGGCTTGCGCCGACTACACCAGCCGAGAAGATTCCTAGCCATGGTACCGATCGAATGGGGTTGCGTTATGCCTTTGATTTTTTACAAGTTAATTTTGAGGGGAAAACCAAAGCTTTTCATAATCGAAGCTTTCTGCGCTATTTCTTCTTAGGGGTTCCGCTGGAGAGCTGTTATTGTTGGGGCGAAAAAATCTATGCGCCTTGTGATGGCGAAGTAATTGTTGCAAGAGATGGCTATCGGGAACGGAAAATCGTTCACTGGATCAGAGATTTTTCGATCGCTGTAAAAAATGGTTTGTTTTTTAATGAACAAAAAGATGATTATCAACAAATAGCTGGCAACTACATTGTGATAAAAGCTTCTGAGGGCGTTTATATGGCATTTGTTCATCTGCAAAAAGGATCTGTCACTGTTTCCGTAGGACAAAATATCACCAAAGGGATGGTGATCGGAAACGTTGGCCATTCAGGAAATTCGACTTCGCCTCATCTGCATTTTCAAGTGATGGACACAAGTGATATCGCCCATGCAAAAGGTCTTCCTTGCCGCTTTCAAGAATATGAAGTATACCAAGCAGGGGGGTGGACAAAGGTGCAGAATCGGATACCAGGAAGTACGGATCGGATACGATTGTTGAAGGAATACTAAGAGCCAGTTTTGAAACATTCGCATCAGGGCTTGTAGGACGCTCAAAAGAAAAAACGTTTAAAAGTCTTTGGACTTCTTTTATGCACGTAAAATAATCTTAGGCTTTCAAAATTTGTGAAGAAAATGAAATGCAGGGAGTACAAATGAATTATTTACCCAATATCCTTACCACTTCTCGACTGATTCTCGCACCACTTTTACTATTCCTTCAGCCAATGTCAGGCTGGTTTTGGCTGCTCTATTCCTATTGTTTTTTAAGCGACCTCGTCGATGGGCTGCTTGCAAGAAGGATGAATCTTACGAGTGAGGTGGGTGCCTTACTAGACAGTTTCGCAGATGTAAGCTTTTTTCTCGCTGTTTTTCTTTCTTTTCTACCACAGCTGTTGGCGGCTCATACACTTTGGGTCTGGCTACTAGTGATTGCTATGATTCGTTTTGTCAGTTATCTGATTGGCTATGTAAAATATCGGTCTTTTAGTAGTCTGCATACATGGCTCAACAAAGCAGTCGGTTTTCTTTTAGGTAGTTTCCCATTGCTGCTCATGGTGAGTCCTGCAAAAATTGTTGTCTTGATTTTGGGGACCATCGCCACTGTTTCCGCATTAGAAGAATTGCTGATAACGATCCTCTCAAAAAATCTGGATAGAAATCGAAAATCGATATTCGAAAGTTTTAAGTAAGGCGCCTCTATCATTGAGGGCCTTTTTTTGCGTATTCATCGCTAATAGACTTTTAAAAGACCCTTCAAAAACAATTTTAAAAATAACATTGAAAACAATTTTTAATGGTATTATGCTTATCTTTGAAGGGAGGCTTCACAAATGAATAGACAAGAACTGCATGCATGTATCAGTAAAAACCAGCCTAATATTTGCCAAATTGCTGCCTACCAAAATGGAAAGGAAGTTTACTCGGATGAATGGCATGAGTATAAGCCAGAGGATACTTGCCACCTTATGTCCGCTACGAAAAGTATCGTTTCTCTACTAGTTGGGATAGCGATCGATCAAGGTGTCATCCGAAGTGTCAATGACAAAGTACTCGATTATTTTCCAGACTATCAAGTAAAACGGGGCGAAAAAACGATTCAGGATATTACGATCAAACACCTATTAACGATGCGAGCCCCGTATAAATGCAAAGGTGATCCATGGACAAAGGTTTGTTCGAGTGACGACTGGACCAGCGCCTCGCTTGATTTATTGGGAGGAAGAAAAGGGGTGACAAATGAATTCAATTATCAAACCGTTTGTCTGCAGATCCTCACTGGTTTGTTAGCGAAAGCTTCTGGAATGACGACCGTTGATTATGCGAACCATTATTTATTTCGACCTCTTGGTGTAGCCGAACTGACCAATTATTATGCGGAAACGGCACAAGAGCATAAGCACTTTACGATGAGCAAGGCACCAAAAAAACCGGTTTGGTTTTGCGATCCTTTAAATATTGGCACTGCAGGTTACGGGCTTTGTCTTTCAGCAAAAGATTTAGCCAAAATCGGTGAGCTATGCTTGAACCAAGGCATCCATCAAGGACAACAAGTGATTTCTTCACAATGGCTCACTGAAATGGTCAATCCGCTAGAGACAAACATAGAGAAATTTCAAAATATGAGTTATGGGTATTTATGGTGGATCTTGGATGCTGAGAAAAGCACCTATGCCGCCATCGGCAATAGTGGAAATGTCCTTTATATTGATCCCGAATCAGAGACTGTTATCGCCATTACGGCGTATTTTAAGCCAACTGTCTTTGATCGCATCGACTTTATCGAGACAGAGCTAAAACCGTTCCTTTTGCACTAATGAGCGTTAAGAAAAAGCAGTCTGCTGTCAAAAGTTGATTGCTTTTTTTGTAGACGAAAGCTTAATGATCCCTTTTGTGACTATGGCAGGCAGGTGACCTACTGATAAAGCTCGGCTGCTAGCCTTTTTATGAAATTATAATTTAGCAATTTGATCCCGCAGGTAGGAGGCTAAATCAATAATAAACGGAAGATAAATGAGAAATGAATAAAATGACCAAACTATCAACGACGTAAACTTGGTATACTATAATTGAGAAGAAAATCACAAGTGAAAGGAGCGGTCGGGGTGTTTTCAGAAATCAGTATCTATCAAGTGAAACCCAGTAGTGTTGAGACCTTTGAAGCAGTCATGCAGGAAGCAACAGAGGCAATGAAGGCCATGGAGGGGGCTTTGTTCTTTCGATTAATGAAACGAACCCATTACATCAAAGAAATGAGGACCATCAAGGAAGGTCGCCTGCCAGATCCATTGACGAGAGTCATAAAATGTGTGAAATATGCTCACTATTGGGAGTTTGATAGCGAAGAAAATTATGGCAAAGCTCAAAAAAAGTTGTATGAAAGTTACTGGAAAGCAATGGAGAAATGTTTGATCGTTCCCCACGACAAACTATTGGGGGAAGTTCTTGAATGCTCGCTTTAGTACCAAATGCTCTCCTGCTGAACGGACTTTTTGTTGCAACTGTTAAGAAAGGACAGGGTAGAAATACAACGGACGTTAAAAAAGTCATTTGAACGGTTGAATGGAGAACTGTTAGTTTTTTTTAAACGCTCTATTACTTGATGGAATCTAAAAGGAGGAAGACACGATGGCACAGGTTGCTTTTCATAATTCGTACAAATTAAAAAAAGGCGTTTCAACAGCGGAATTTGTTCGTGTCGTTGAACAATTAAACCGAGAATACATTTCCAAACAAAGAGGATACCTTTCTTTTGAATTATTAGTAGATGGAGAAACTTGGGCGGACATCACCAAGTTCGAAACGAAAGAAGATGCGGAAACATTTGCCCGATGCGGCACGCCTAATGCCTTTGCACAAAAGTTTTATTCATTCATCAATCTAAACAGTTGCACCTCTCACCTATACACGATTGAAAAAACGTTCCAATAACTTAGAGAGAATGGAATGAACAGCGCAAAAGACAATTCATATGAAAAGAGGAACTTCTTATGACAAAGACAGCAGAATGGTATCAAGGAAAAGCCGGTCGGGCAGAACATTTGGTCTATTTAAATAAGGAAGCCAAAGAGCTTGAGAAACTGATTCACGGTGACAAAACAATGATCATTCGGGGGGCAGCGGGCAGAAAATCACCTTTAGGAGGAAGAGCCAAAATCAACGATCTTGTGTATTTTGTGGAGACCGGCGGCGATTTGACCATCACTCATCGGGGCATCATTGCCAACGTGATTGAATCTGAAAAGATGACGAAAGAAGAATCCATAGATTTTGTAAAACGCTATGACAAAGAGTTGAATTTATCGAAAAAACAAGTCGATCGATGGGCAGGGAAAAAGTATCTAGCGGTCTATGAAATCGCTGAATTAGAAGAAATAACACCATTTCAGTACAATCGTGAAAAAAATATGGATGATTGGGTCATCACAGATGATATCAACAAAATCAAATTGTAACGTAGCGAAAACCTTAAAAAACGAAGCGCAAAGGAGTTGAGTGGAAGGATGGAAGGCAAAAAGCAATTGTTTCGAGACAAAAACGTGAAACCAACAGAGCAGCTGATTGCAGAATCTTTGGGTGAAGGATATGTCATTTATCAACGTTTTATCGAAACCCTTGAAAACGAGGGCATCTCTCTTATGGATTGGCGCTATTACCAAGATGGAAAAGCGTGGTTGTCCAAAGGCGAATACAAATGGACAACGACTCGTGGAACGAATAAAGTGAAACCAATTTTTTGGCTCTCGATGTGGGAGGACTTCTTCAAAGTCTCTTTTCACTTTAGCGAGAAAGTCCGAACACAGTTATTGTCTTTACCAATCAGTGAAGAGACAAAGGAAACCATTCATAAGGCGCCAAGTAATGGCACGAAAATGAAGTTTTTTTCTGTGATTTTTGATGTCGCTAATCCATCACCCTTTGAAGATATCACCGAATTGATCGTGTTCAAAAAAAGTAAATAAAGTAAGAGTATGTTTATTTAACTTGGATAGTCTGATTTTATTACATCTATCAAAAAGGAATCTTTGTTATAGTTTACCCATTTTTTAGGTTAAGAAAAGTAAAAGTCAATCAGAAGACTCTAAGTTTATCGCCTTTCCTCTGATTGGGTTTTAATATAAGTAACTCTTGGGAAAACCAACGCTAATTTTGATTAGATTATCGGATAAAATTCACAATGAAATAAATTTTACTCGCTAAATATGCTATTATGGGTAAAATATGCTTGATTTACTTTTGAATTGATGGAAGACACATTGGAAAAGGAGAAAAGACAAATGACTATTCAACGAATCACAGCTTGCGTTCAAGTCAAAGGAGACTATCAGAAGTGTTATCATTTTTATACGGAAAAAGTTGGTTTGGTACCAACTTATGGCGATGAGTCAGGTCCTTATACAAGCTTTGCATCGAAGAAAGAGGAGGCGCCTTTTTTTGGTATGTTCCAAGTGGATGCCGTGATCGATCAAATGGAGGGCTATCCGATTTCGGATAATCGGATTTCATCTGATACGCTTTCGGCAACGTTTCACACCACGGATTTTGAAGAAGATTATACGAGAATGAACAATGCTGGTGTAGTGTTTGAAGTGAGTAAAACCGTTTTGGGGGAAGGGGACCAAGCTTTTCATATTGCCTATTTCCGCGATCCAGAAGGAAATTTGCTAAGCTTGGAGGATGGCGGTGTCTAAAGAGTTCACATTCAAAAAGAATCAGAAAAAAACGTAAAGAAAGATTTATCTCATAATTGTTTTGAGATAAATCTTTTTTTATTTGAAATCATTCCTTTATAAAGCGTTCCTTCATCCGCTCCAAGAAAAGTCCAGAGGCTTTTGAAAAAACTTGGGTGTTTTTCCAAATGACCGCAAGATCTGATTCAAGGGTGGGACTCAATTTTCTAAAGCATAAAGGACTGTCAGGGGTGAAGTTGATTAATTTGTCGAGGGTCAACGCATAGCCGACACCTTCTTCAACTAACTTTGACGCATTGTACACGAGATTATACGTAGCAACGACAGTCAATTTGTTCATGTCTTTTTTCAACCATTTAGAAAGCTCACTGCTGACCAGACTTTGTCGTGAAGTAATCAAGGGAACCTCCCAGAGATCCTTTGGTGTGATAACTTCTTTACCAGCAAGGGGACTGTCTTTTCGCATCAAGACGCCCCAGGTGTCTCTGGCAGGTAAGCGCAAGGAATGGTATTTTTTGACGTCGACGGGGCTGATCACGACGCCAAAATCCAACAATCCTTTGTCCAACCGTTCTTTGACCTCGTCAGCATTGCCGCTAAATAAATGAAATTTGACGTTAGGGTACTCAACTTGAATCTCCTTGATGATTTTTCCCAACAGCTGGATCACGTAGGTTTCTCCAGCACCGATCGACACGTTACCGGCAATCGTATCTCGAGGTGACAAAAATTCAGAACGGGTCTTTTCTAACAATTCTACAATTTCTTCCGCCCGCTTACGAAACAAGAGGCCATCTTCCGTCAGCGTAATTTTGCGATTGCCTCTGGTGAACAGCGTGACACCTAATTCTTTTTCTAACTCCATTAACTGTCGTGACAGGGATGGTTGCGAGAGATGCAGATGTTTTGCGGCAGCTGAAATCGTTTCTTTTTCTGCAACTGTTAGAAAGGTGGTTAAACTTTTTAATTCCATAGGTCTATACTCCTTTTTCTATACTATATATGAATAGTTGGGTATTTGATATTAGTATTTTACATAGAAAGATGCTGCAAGTACAATAGGTTTATCCAAAAATAGCTCAAGCGATCAAGAAAAAACGATCATCCAGACCTTGATCATTTGAGAAACATTGGAGAATCGCCCTAAGGTACAGGATAGTTGACCGAGAAAGAAGGCGAATGAAATGAAAAAATGGCAAAAGAAGGCCCTTGTGTCTTTAGTTGTGCTGGCACCGTTGGTTTTAGGTGCTTGTAGCAGCAATAATGAGGAGACGAATGAAGAGCCGCAAGCCAGCTCAGGAGGAGAAACGATGACAGAAAATGTTTCATTGACAGATGAATGGGATAAAGTTTTCCCAGAAAGTGACACGGTGAATCACCGAAAAGTGACTTTCCAGAATCGTTACGGGATCACTTTAGTTGCGGATCTTTATGAACCAATTGATGCGCAAGGACCACTTCCAGCAATCGCCGTTAGCGGACCTTTTGGAGCAGTCAAAGAGCAGACATCTGGTCTATATGCGCAAACGATGGCAGAGCGTGGTTTTGTTACGATCGCTTTTGATCCGTCCTATACAGGTGAAAGCGGTGGCGAACCACGCTATGTGGCTTCCCCAGACATTAATACAGAAGATTTTCAAGCAGCCGTCGATTTTCTATCTGTCCAAGAAAACGTAGATGAGGAAAGAATCGGTTTGATCGGGATTTGTGGCTGGGGTGGTCTAGCTTTGAATGCCGCAGCCATCGATACCCGTGTGAAAGCGACTGTTTCTGCCACCATGTATGACATGTCGAGAGTCAATGCTCAAGGGTATTTTGATGAAATGGGGGCTGAAGGACGCCATGAATTGCGCCAGCAGCTGAACGCCCAACGTACAGTTGATTTTGCCAATGGCAGCTACGAACGAGCAGGTGGGGTACCAGATACACTGCCAGAAGATGCGCCGGTCTTTATGCAGGATTACTTTGATTATTACAAAACAGAACGAGGCTACCACGAACGTTCCTTGAACTCTAATGATGGTTGGAATGTCACGTCTTCGCTGTCATTCTTAAATATGCCACTTTTGTCTTACATTGATGAGATCCAAAGCGCCGTTTTATTGCTTCATGGAGAAGAAGCCCACTCACTTTACTTCAGTCAAGACGCTTTTGAGCAATTGCAAGGTGATAACAAAGAGCTGACAGTCATTCCTAATGCTTCGCATGTTGATCTATACGACCAAACAGAGGTGATTCCTTTTGACCAAATGACCGAATTCTTCCAAGAGCATTTGAATTAAACAGCAACAACCAGCTGCACGACTGTTCAGTCCCATATCTTCTGCTGAGCAGTCGTATTTTAGAAAATAAGCATTCCGTTGCCCGCCGCTACATCGAATCATCAGCAGAAAGGAGCGAAGCCATGCTGATAAAACTCATCCCTGCTGTCTTGCTGTTCCTACTAAGTGCCTGTGGGACAAGTGGAACAGAGGAAAGGCATGTGCTGTCTGCCAGCGAAACTTCCTCTGAAGCAAGTCAGGATCACGAACAACCGATTATTGAATCAGCAACAGCTGTCGTCATTTCGGTTGGTCAACAGGATTTTATAGCGAAGTTTCATGAAAATGAGGCGTCTGAATACCTAATGAATCAAATGCCCTTCACGTTGACAATGAGTGACTTGAACAATAACGAGAAATATTATCGTTTTTCTGAAAATTTGCCAGAAATGACTACAGAACGGCCGGAGATCATTCACGAAGGAGAAATCATGAGCTGGAATAGTCATACGTTGGTGCTGTTTTATCAGACCTTTACCAATTCTTATGGTGGCTATAGTCGTATCGGCGTGCTTGAAGATCCAGCAGGATTAAGGGAAGCGTTGGGGGGAGAAGACGTGGAGGTTGTCTTTTCGCTAAAAAATACTCGTGAGTAACGAATGATTAGGAGAAAAACAAATGACGATCGATCAATTAAACAAACTTATGGCAAGTGGTGAACCCTTACTTGCCGGTTCGCAAGCTTCAAAACAAATGATGGCTTTGAGTGCTGAGGCGAGAAAACTGACCATGAAAATCAATACGGCTTATCATGAACCTCATGAATTACAAGAACTTTTTGCCCAATTGACTGGGAAAGCAGTTGAACCGACATTTTCGCTTTTTCCGCCTTTTTATACAGATTATGGCAAAAACATCCAAATTGGCAAAGGGGTGTTTCTTAACGCCGGTTGTCATTTTCAAGACCAAGGAGGGATCACGATTGGTGATGGTACCCTAATTGGGCATAACGTTGTTCTAGCTACCTTGAATCATGGACTTCACCCTGAAGATCGTAGTACGCTTTATCCAGCACCCATTACGATTGGGAAGAATGTCTGGATTGGCTCAAATGCAACGATCGTTGCCGGTGTGACCATCGGTGACCATGCGATCATTGCTGCTGGGTCAGTGGTTACCAAAGATGTCGTTGAACGCACGATCGTGGCTGGTGTACCTGCAAACTATGTCAAAGAGGTCACTGAGTAAGCACAATAGCAATGAGTAAGAAAAAAACTGCTGTTCGCCTTGTCGCTTTTGAAGCGATGAAGATGAACAGCAGTTTTCTTATTCTTGAGGCGGCTCGCTCGTATTGGAACCAGCGAAGTTTTCGATCAACGATTTCACATCAAGACCGAGGGTTTCTTTCAAAGTTTCTTGTGTGGTCGATAAGAGATTGGTGGCGTAATTGGTGACACGATTGGCACCGCCGCCTTCACCTGATCCTGTATCAACGACCGAAATTTTATCGATATTGCCTAATGGGGCGGCAGCCTCTTTGACTAATTGCGGCATGATCTCAACGATCATGCTAAGGATCGCTGCTTCATCATATTTCTTGAAGGCTTCAGCGATTTTTTCCTTCGTTTCAGCTTCCGCCGTTCCTTTCGCCAAGGTCGTCTCGGCTTCTGCCAAACCAATCAGACGAATTTTATCGGCTTCAGCTTTTGCCAACGACTCTGTTCGAAACTGCTCAGCTTCAGTGGTTGCTAACGCAGACGCTTTTTTCGCTAATGCTTCTTGTTCAAGCGCATAACGATCGGCATCGGCTTTTTTCTTGATCTCAGAATCAAATTGGCGTTCACGACGCAAGATTTCTTTTTCTTCCAATTCGATTTGTTTTTGTCGTTCAACGACTTCTACTTCAATCTCTTGTTCTCGGACTTTTTGTTTCATGATGGCACTTTGCAGATGATAGGCTTGATCGGCATCGGCTTTGGCGATGTCTTGTTCTTTCTTATAAAGCGCCAACTTCAATTCTTTTTCCTTCAATGCTTCAGCGATTTCGGTCATGCGTTTTGATTCCGCTGTTTGCGATTCTTGTTCCGATTGGGCTTTTTTGATGCGGGTTTCTTTCAGCGCTTCGGCTTCCGCAATTTCAGCATCCCGTTTGACTTGAGCGATTCTAGGTTTTCCAAGAGAATCTAAATAGCCATTTTTGTCTCGTACTTCTTTGATCGTAAAGGAGACAATGATCAAGCCCATTTTCGCTAGATCGACAGAGGCCACTTCTTGCACGCTTTGGCTGAATTTGTCGCGATTTTGATAGATTTCTTCGACGGTCATCGAACCGAGGATCGAACGCAGGTGACCTTCCAAGACTTCTCGTGCCTCATTTTCTAATTCTTCACGGGTTTTTCCTAGAAACTGTTCCGCTGCCGTTGCGATTTCTTCCACGGAGGAGCCGATCTTGATAATGGAAGTTCCATCACACATAACGGGAACTCCTTGTTCCGTATATACTTCTGGTGTTGAAACATCCAGCTTGCTGGATAGCAAGCTGATTCGGTTTGAACGTTGAAACACTGGCAAAACAAAGGCTCCGCCACCACGCACGATTTTGATTTTGTTATTGCTCTCATCCGCATGAACATTTTTGTTGCCAAGGTAACTTCCGCTAATAATCAACGCTTCATCGGGCTTGGCTGTTTGATATTTCGTGACAAAGATGATCAAAAGCATCAGTAAAATGAACGCCACGATTGCGATCGGAAAGACAATTGGTGATAAGAAAATATCCATAGATGCACCTCTTTAGTGATTTATTTTAGTTGTCCAAAAATTTTTCTGTATAGGGAACGACGTAGCAAATACGCTCTTTGACTTCAATAATCAACACTTTTGATCCTGCTGCTAATGGTTCATCGATAGGTTGAAAAGCCGAGGCTGGACGATTACTTGAACCAGTGACACTTGTGAGTTGAATTTCACCCATTCCTTCACAAGGAATCGGCGTCAGCACCGTTGCGATTCGACCTTCAAAGTCTTTCTCGGAACTCGAAAGCGTCGCTTCAGCATTCCTCATGGGAATCAGCACGTAAAAATTCAAGAGAAAAACGAGCCCTGTAGCAAGACAAGCGCTACCAATGAAAAGCACCATCGAATAACCTGGGAAAATAGTTTCCCCTAAGTAACCGAAAAGACTCGTAAAGGCAAACCAGGGGATGATCAACATCGGATCAATTGGACCATCAAAATCGAAGATATCGCCAAACAGAAGCAGCAAAAAGGCTAAAATGGCACAGCCAATCAATACATACAAATAAATCTGATCAGGTGCGTAAGTGTGCAGCACGTATCCACCTCCTTTCAAATAGATTGATTTGTAAGAACAATGAAAGCTAAGAAACAATCGAAAGAAGAACGAGGGAAGGAAAAGAACGGAATAGGTGTTCTGTTATAATTATACCAATAAATAATAAAAAAACTTAAATAAAATAGTAAAATTGAACAAATAGTACAACAAAGGGAGGTTTATTTTTCTTGAAAGAGCCGATCAAAAATCAGCTTTTTTTCACCAGCCATTGACAAACCAGGAAAATCCAAGTAGATTAAATCAGGGTACTAGAAAAAGGCAAAATCAGCTGCAGATGATTTGAATCGTAAGAGGCAGCTTTTATTTTCTATTACCATAGATCGAAGGTAGTTGTTCGCAAACATAAAAGAAGTCAGGAACACTTCTTTTCAACCGACAGTATTGCTAAGAAATAGAGGTGGAATCGATGGATCAAAAAGAAAAAATGTTAGAGCTAATCAAGAAAAAACAAGGCGGCGGCCGTTCAAAAAAAATGGAATCCCCAAAAAATGATCGAAAAAACATGCGTAAAGGCCCGAAAATTTATAATAAGTAAGGCGATGCATTAGAAACATGAAATGGTTGATGAAAAAAAAGAGAGAAGGACAGGATTTCTGTCTTTCTCTCTTTTTTATTTACTCTTGAGAATCCACGTACAACTCACTCAAAGCTGGCAGATCATGAACTTGGTATTTTGCTTTAAAAGCTGCGATTTCTTCAGCGCTGAAGCGGTTCGGATCAAGTTTCAGTTCTTCGACAGGAAGAGGGCGTTCGTTAGCGATCTTGACATTGATCACCACAGGACCGTGGCTTTCTTTAGCTTGTGTAAAGACGGATGCTAATTCTTCTTCCTTCGTTACCGTGAAGCCTTTCGCACCCAATGCTTCCCCAACTTTACCAAAATCAGCACCGGCTAGTTGGACACCGAACTTGGTTTGCTCGGTATCTTCTTGCTCCGCTTCGATGAAGCCGAATGAGTCATTGGAAAAGACCACGTTGATGATTGGCAAATCATATTTCACTTGGGTGATGATGTCTTGCATTTGCATCGCAAAACCGCCATCCCCACTAAAGGTAAATACTTGGCGATTCGGATAGCTCAATTGAGCTGCGATCCCACCAGGTACACCATTGCCCATTGTCGCAAACCAGCCAGACGTTGTGAAACGCTGTTCACCCGTCATTTCTAAATGACGGATACTGTGAATCGTCACATTACCGACATCCGTGACAAACAGGGCATCAGGAGCTGCAATTCGGTTGATTTCTCGATAGACAGGTTCAGGACGCAAAGGAACTTGCGAATCATGGTAAAAATGATGGCGCCATTCATGCCAATTGCGACAGTTTTCTTGATTGGCTTTTAACCAAGCATCTGCAGGACGAGGGGCTGCCATCTCTGTCCATTTTCTAAGAGCGGTCGCACCATCTCCTAAAACGGAGACATCCGTCTGATGACGACGACCAAATTTCGAGGCGTCGATATCAACTTGGATAAAGTTGGCACCAGGATTGAAAAAGCGGCGGCCAAAAGGGAAGTCACTGCCGACAAAAACGATGAGATCGGCTTCTGCCAAAGCTTCATTGGCAGGTTTTGTCGCAACCCGTCCAGCAAATCCAAGAAAGTTTTCATAAAGATCAGGCACGATGCCTTTGGCTAAGACAGAAGCTGCGATAGGCATCGAGAAATGCTTAGAAAAAGCATCGATGGCATCAAAATGACCAAAGAGACCTTGTCCGATATAAAGGACGGGTTTTTTTGCTTGTTCAAAATAAGAAAGGGCAGCCTGTAAGTCCTCTTCATCAGGTTGGAGAACACCTGTCTTATGATTTTTTGCGGTTGCAATCTCCTGTTCGTCGATTTCTGCAAACCCGTAATCGACCGGGATCGTTACCACAGCGACTCCTTTAAATTTGTAGGCTGCTTTAATGGCTTCGTCCACCACGTGGGGCAAACTTTCAGGGGACATGACCGTGCGATTGTAGATACTGACATCAGCGAACATCGGATTTTCATTCATTTCTTGAAAATCATTGTAGTTCATCGAGCTCGAAGCTACTTGTCCTAACAAGGCAACGACGGGCACGTTATCCATTTGAGCATCATATAAGCCATTGATCAAATGGGTGGCACCCGGACCAGCAGAACCAAAAACCGCACCGACTTTTCCCGTTAGCTTGGCATCAGCCGCTGCTGCCAGCGCACCTGCTTCTTCATGACGTACTTGAATATACTTGACCGATTGCCGTTCATGGTACAAAGCATCCATCGTTGAGTTGAAAGATCCACCGGGGATTCCATAGATATGGTCGATGCCCCAAGCTTCAAAAACCTTGATCATTGCTGTACCAGCATTGATTTTTGTCATTTTCTTCACTCGCTTTCTCTGTTGTCATTCGTTCTCTTTTAAGTATAAACGTTTCTCAAAAAGACAACAAAGAATGCGCCTTCTGTCACAAGGCGCAGTGAAAGACTTATTTTAGGAAATGAACGACTCAGTTGCGCAGCTCTTGCACGAATCGGCTGGCGATCTCTTTTGGTCGGGTGATGGCACCACCAACCACGATACCCGTCACACCCATATCTTGGATTTTCTTTGCTTGTTTCGGGGTGTGGATCTTGCCTTCGGCTATCACTGGAACCTTTGCCGCAACCAATTGCTGGATCAATTGATAATCTGGTTCGTCAATGGTGGGACTATTCGCCGTATAGCCGGACAAAGTTGTACCAACAAAATCGACGCCCGCTTCAAAGGCATTGATGCCTTCCTCATAGGTGGCGATATCTGCCATGAGTAGTTGATGGGGATAAAGAGTTTTGATTTGTTTGATAAAGGCATTGACCGTCAAGCCATCGTGACGTTTGCGCAAGGTGCAGTCCAAAGCGATCACCGCAATCTGTAAAGCTGCTAATTCGTGCACCTCTTTGATGGTCGCTGTGATAAATGGTTCTTCAGGTGGATAGTCTTTTTTGATGATTCCGATGATCGGCAGATCAACAGCGGCTTGGATTTCGCGAATATCGCGAACGGAATTGGCACGGATGCCAACAGCTCCAGCTTCTTGAGCTGCTTTTGCCAATAGGGGCATGACACCGCCGTTTTCGGTATACAAGGGTTCTCCAGGCAATGCTTGACAAGAAACAATCAACCCGCCCTTGATTTGTTGGGTAAAGACTTCTTTTTCCATTTATATGACACTTCCCATTCTGATAAAGGTTCGTTTCTCCCTTCGACTATATCATGAGGTTTTTTGCTTGTAAATGAATCAACACCTCTTTGAATCAAAGGCAAGACATTCAAAAAACGTGCAGCAAGCATCATTGTCATGGATACTTGCTGCACGTAACGAATAGGCTAGGCAGATTTTTTATTCTGCTTGTTTTGACGTGCATTGCTTGAACTTTTCAAAATCGATCGTTTGATTAGCAGGCAGCACTTCGTATTGCAATCGTTCTGTTTCTTCATCGTGAATGATATGGAGGATTTTTCCTTCGTCATCTACTGGTCCCAGACTGATGATCGTAAAGCGTTCATTGATGACTTCTAAATTTTGTAAAACCCCAGAAAACACTTTGCGAATATGATGGGCGGTTTTGATTTTTTTGTCCGCTTTTTCAACAGCCTTGGCCAACGTAAAGCCTTCATCTAAAAACGTTTTGATCATTTCCACTTTGACGACCGTGGGCAGTCGGTATTTTCGTGGGGCATTTTCTTCTTGTGGGACCGATTGAATAAATCCTTTTTGTTCCCAATAACGCAATTGGCGAGGGGAGATATCACACATTTGGCTAAGTTCGCTGATGCCGACCAACAAGTTTTCATTATCAACGAGTTTTCGAAAAAGATGAGACATACGGACTCCATTCTTGTAAAGGTATTTGTTAATATTGTAACTTGTTTTACTTTTATGTCAAGTAGGTTGACAAATTTCAGGGAAAGATTTAAAGTAAAGGAGGTTTTATGAAAAATATACTGAAAAGAGTGTGAAATATGTCAACGAGTCGTCCTTTAGATATCTACGGCAAACCTTACAACCGTTCCTTACTGGTCATGGTTTTGCTGATCGGTACGTTTTGTACTGTTTTGAACCAAACATTGTTAACAACGGCTTTTCCAACTTTGATGGATGCCTTTGACATCTCAGCATCTGATGTTCAATGGCTGACCACTGGTTTCTTGCTGGTCAATGGGATCATGATCCCGATCACCGCATGGCTGATCAACAAGTTCAGCTCGAGAAGTCTTTACTTAACGGCAATGAGCATCTTCCTTGCAGGAACGATCGCTTGTTTTGCTGCACCGAACTTTTCTACATTATTGATTGGCCGCTTAGTGCAAGCTGCCGGTGTAGGGATCTCGATGCCGCTTTTGCAAAATATCATGTTGTCGATCTTCCCACCAGAAAAACGCGGTTCAGCCATGGGCATGTCCGGAATCGTTATTGGGTTAGCACCAGCCTTAGGCCCAACGTTATCTGGTTGGATCATTGATCATTATGACTGGCGCTATTTGTTCGGAATGGTCATTCCGATCGTCGTTTTAGTCTTAGTCTTAGCGTTCTTTCTAATGAAGAGTGTAATTGAATTGTCGCATCCGAAAATCGATCTGTTCTCAGCGATTTTATCAACCCTTGGTTTTGGTACATTGCTCTATGGCTTTTCAAGCGTCGGCGACAAAGGGTGGGGCAGTATGGAAGTAATCGGTTTTCTAGCAGCCGGTGTCATTTTCATTGCTTTCTTTGCATGGCGTCAATTGCACATTGAGCATCCATTCTTAGAGTTGCGCGTGTTCAAATCAACGACCTTTACCTTGGCGTCGATCCTTTCAGGGGTCACGAATATGGCGATGATCGGTGCTGAAATGGTTCTCCCATTGTATATCCAAAACATTCGTGGTGAATCAGCGTTTCATTCAGGATTGATGTTATTACCAGGTGCTTTGATCATGGGGATCATGATGCCGATCACTGGTGCGATCTTTGATAAGTATGGTGCAAAACGTTTAGCTATCACCGGGATGTTTATCTTGACTGCCGCAACCTTACCATTTGCTTTCTTAACAAAAGATACACCGATTTTGCATATCATCATTCTTTATGGCATTCGGATGTTCGGGATCTCAATGGTGATGATGCCAGTAACGACTTCAGGAATGAATGCCTTACCTGGTCATTTGATCAGTCACGGTACCGCGGTAAACAATACGTTCCGTCAAGTAGCCAGCTCAATTGGTACGGCTATCTTGATCAGTGTCTTGACAAACGTCACCAAGGGCAACTTGCCAAGTGATTCTTTGCTGGATGCAACGCCTTTGGCATACAAAGAAAAAGCAATCGAAGCGACTTTATCTGGCTACCATGCCGCCTTTTATGTGGCAGCGGTCTTTAGCTTCTTAGGATTCTTGATCGCATTCTCCTTAAAGAAAAAAGAACCACGATTGACGGTTCTTGAAGGAGGTGCGGACAAATGATCTTGCTTTTGATCGTTCTTAGCGTGTTAGGGTTTGCGGTACTGAATGTCTTTGCTAAAAACAAGCTGCAAACAGGTTTATCATTGGTCTTAGGTCTAGTCTTCGTGGCAAGTGTCGTCGCATTGATGGCCAATTTGACCTATCATTTTGGAATGGAAAAAGAAACGACTGCTAAAACAACCGCACTGGTTTCTAGTGCCGATAACGAGAATTTTGATTTGCTATTGTATCAGCCATTAGGAGATGGTACGGAAAAAATCTACCTGTATAAAACGGATGCTGATCAAGAGGAACCAAAACAAACTGGTACTGATAAAGTGACCAATGTCGTGGAAACAGGGGCTGATTCAGCTCGATTAGAAACAAAAACGACGCGCTGGGTTTATAAAAGTGACCTATCACGCTTCTTGTTCGGGATCGCTGATAACGATGGACAATATGTCAGCCGTACCAATACGTTCTCATTGCCAGATTCATGGGAAGTCTTGAGTGTGGATCAAGCAAAAAAACTGGCTTCTTTAGCGAAAGAACAAGCGGACACCATGAAAACACAAGGACAAGCGTATGTCCAAGAAAAAATGCAAGCTGCATTAATGGCTGATCCAACTATGGATGAGGCAGCCCAAAAAGCAAAAATCGCTGAATTGACAGAAGCTTATCAAAAAGAAGCGATGGCAAAACTGCTGGAAGAAGCAAAAAAGTAAAAACGAGCAGATAGTCAGGGGACGGAAGAATCCAATCGGATTCTTCTGTCCCTTTTTTATATGGAACGTGATACTTTTGAAAAACGGCTGCCACTAAAAAAAACCCACACACTAGAAGTGAGTGGGATTTTCTTTAGTCAAATGAGCACGCGGCAATGCGGTCGAAAGCTTCTTTTAACAAGTCCAACGATTGGGTGGCAGCTAAGCGAACATAGTCATCGCCGGTCGTTTCTCCAAAGGCTTTCCCAGGAATCATCAGCACACTGGTTTCTTTTAATAATTTCTCGACAAAGCTGACAGAGTCCAACCCCGTTTGTTCAATGTTGATGAAGGCATACATGCTTCCTTTGACAGGGGATAAGGAAAGGAAGGGGATCTCAGCAACCCGTTGTTCAATGTAAGTCAGTCGTTCCTTAAAGACAGCAACCACTTGCGGCACGAGGGTATCATAGTGATTCAATGCGTAAATACCTGCCCGTTGTGAAGGGGTTGGTGCCGAATAGGCGATCGCCTCATTGATCAGTTTTGCCGTAAGATTGATCGATTCAGGTGCGATCATGTAGCCGATCCGCCAGCCAGTCATGGCAAAGGCTTTTGAGAAACTGCTGAATGTGATGGTGTTCTCAGGTGCGAAGGCTGCCATCGGTACAAAGGTATCATCAAAGCAAAAGGCTTCATAAACTTCATCCGAGAGGATCAGCAAGTCATGGTCAATGGCAACTGCTGCGATTTTTTCAAAAGTTTCTGGAGAAAAAACAGCACCAGTAGGATTGTTTGGTGAATTGATAATGATCGCCCGAGTTTTCTCAGTGATGGCGGATTTTAAGACCTCGACATCGATTTGAAAACCATCTTTTTCAAAGGTCGGGATAAAGACCGGCACACCACCGACTAGTTCGACTTGTTGTTTGTAAGGCGAAAAGTACGGTTCGTGAATAATCACTTCATCACCGGGATCAATGATGGCAGCCAAAGCTAAGTACATGCCATGCAATGCACCGACAGTTCCTCGTACTTGACTAGGAGAAAAAGTAAGCTGGTATTGCTTTTGGTAAAAATCAACGACAGTTTGGATAAAATCAGCACTGCCGTCTGAAGCGGTGTATTTTGTATGACCTGCTTTGACGTCAGCAAAAGCTGCTTCAATGATTGTCGCATCTGTAATCAAATCAGGATCACCAATCGACAAATCAATCAAATTTGGGGTTTTCTTCGCAAGAGTGGCGATCTCCATTAAAAGATTTTCTTCTGGTTGTAAAAAACGTTCTGCAATCAACGGACGGTTCATTTTGTCATCTCCAATTTCTATAAAACTTTGCTTAAAAAATCCTGTGTCCGCGCATTTTGCGGATGCTCAAAGATCTGTTCTGGTGTTCCTTGTTCTTGAATGATACCGTCAGCCATAAAGATGACACGATCGGCGACTTCTTTTGCGAAGCCCATTTCATGGGTAACGACGACCATCGTCATGCCTTTTTCTGCCAAAGCTTGCATGACCGTCAACACTTCTCCAACCATTTCTGGGTCCAATGCTGAGGTTGGTTCGTCAAAGAGCATTACATCAGGATCCATTGCCAACGCTCTAGCAATAGCCACCCGTTGCTGCTGCCCGCCAGAAAGGCTAGAGGGGTAACTATCCGCTTTTTCAGCTAAGCCAACTTGCTCCAGCAATCCTTTCGCTGTCTCTTCGGCAGCAGCTTGCTCTTGCTGTTTGACTTTGATCGGGCTGATAGTCAGATTTTCTAACACCGTTTTATGAGGGAATAAATTGAAGCTTTGAAAGACCATTCCCATTTTTTGACGAATCTGATCGATTTTCACCCCTTTTGCCAATAAATCATTGCCTTCGAAGGTGATTTTCCCGCCAGTCGGCTGTTCAAGAAGATTCAAGCAGCGTAAGAAAGTACTTTTCCCACTTCCTGAGGGTCCGATGATCACAACGACTTCACCAGGTGTCACTTCAAGATCGATTTCTTTTAAGACGGTATTCTCGCCAAATGTTTTCACTAATTTTTCAACTTTAATCACTAGTTTTCATTCTCCTTTCAGCAACACCCAATAGACGTGAGAGGGCGAAGGTCAATACAAAGTAGATCAATGATACGATAACGTATGGTAAAAATGGTTTGAAGCTGGCCCCTTGAACGACGCCTGTTTGGAAAATCAGTTCAGACACACCGATTACCGATACGACCGAAGACTCTTTGATGACCGTGACAAATTCATTTCCTAGAGCAGGCAAGATGTTTTTGATGGCTTGCGGGAAAATGATGAAGCGCATCGCTTGGATCTGATTCATGCCTAATGAACGAGCGGCTTCCAGCTGTCCTTTATTGACGGCATTGATCCCAGCACGAATGATTTCTGCCACATAGGCGGCACTGTTTAGTGCTAAGGCAATACAGCCAGCAGCTAACTTCGAAAGCTCTAAGCCTAACACGCCTGTTCCAAAGTATACAATAAATATTTGTACTAACAAAGGTGTTCCCCGAACATATTCAATATAGACAGCGGCAATGACTTTCAATGCTTTTGACTTAGAAAGCTTCATAAAGGCTAACAAGCTGCCACCGATAGAGCCGAATAATACCCCAACCAAGGCTAGGAAGATCGTATAGCCAGTTCCAGTGATGTAAAAAGGCAGATATTTTTCCCAAAAGCTTTGCTCTTCATCGATCGTGCCTTCTTCGGTAAACATCAATCGATAGGCATCTTCTTTGTATTGGCTTAAAAGATCATTACTAATGATAGTTTCAATGGAGGAATTGAGTTTTTCCAGTAAAACTGGCGCTTCTTTCGAGATGGCGATCGCGGTCTCCTTCACGCCGTTTTCAAACGTGACATTTTCGGCTAATGCCAAGGTATCATTCGCCGTCACATAAGCTTCAGCGACGGGACCTTCCATCACGATCGCATCGATCTTGCGTGATTTTAGATTGGTGATCAAATCAGGCACCCTTTGCAAAGAGGTGACGGTCGAGCCAGTCAATTCTGTATTTGCCAGCTCTTCTTGTGTGGTTTGTCGTTGTGCACCGACAGCTACACCATCAAAATCAGCCGTCGATTGGAAACGATCCGCATCTTCTGCTCGAACCAGGACGGTCTGTTGGACTTCCATATAGGTGTCAGTGAAATTGACTTCTTTACGGCGCTCATCCGTAGCAGCCATCCCAGAGATGACGACATCGATTTTACCCGTTTTTAGAGCCCCTAACAGCGCGTCGAACCCAAGCTCCTCAATTTTCAGATCGACCCCTAAGTCATCTGCAATTTTTTGGGCAATCGAGATATCGATCCCCACGATTTCATTTTTTCCATCAACATTGGCACGGAATTCATATGGTGCATAATCGGCAGATAAACCCACGACCAATACACCATTTTCTTTGACTTTTTCATAGATTGGATCGGTTTCTTCTGCATGTGCTTGTCCGACAAAGAAAAACGGCAGCAACGCTGTGATGATCCCTAATAAAACAGTACCCTTACTAAACCTTTTCATGTAAACGCCCCTTTAACTTTTTCTGCGCATCTATTAAAAATGCAAATAATAACTAATAAATGTATAAAAATACATATAAGTGATAGAAACTATCATAGCATAACATCAGTTGAAGTCAATAAGTCAGAGAAAAAAAGTCAAAAATTGTTGTAGAGCGTAAAACCATTTATTCAAATTATTTGCAATCCAAGGAAGAACAAAGTGGAGAAGGAACAGCAGCCATTTTCTATACACATCTATTTGAAAGGATGCTTAGAAAATAACGGATAGTGAAGAAAGAAAGCAGCTTCGCTTAAACGAGAAACAGGATCTGCAATGACAAAATAAAAAGTTGTCTGAAACAAAGCGGCAAAAACGAAACATAAGACATTTTTTGGATTTCTTGCGATAATAAAAGAGAAGAGGAGGCGATAGAATGAAGGTCGTATTGATTCGACATGGTGAAAGCGAAGCAAATTTTGAAAATTACTGGACAGGGTGGCTAGATGTTTCTCTGACCGAAAAAGGCCGACAACAAGCTTGGGCTGCGGGGGAACAGATCAAAGCATTGGGGATTTCCTTTGATTTTGCCTTTGCATCTGTGCTGCAGCGAACGATCATCACTTGCGATGCCGTTCTGGAAGCCAGCGATCAGCTTTGGGTCCCTGTGAAAAAAACATGGCGCCTAAATGAACGTCATTATGGCCAATTAGTAGGGGTCAATAAAGATGAGATGGTGGCAAAGTATGGAAAAGAACAGGTGCAAAAATGGCGACGTGGATATGATGAACCGCCTTTATATGTGGAGAAAAATGATTTAGACCGACGCTATGATTCTTTAGACCCTCGCTTGATACCTAAGGGAGAAAATCTGGGGATGGTGGTGGCGCGAGTAGTCCCATTTTGGCAAGACCAGGTGGTTCCGTTACTTAAAGATCATAAGAATATTCTCATTACTGGTCATGGGAACAGCTTGCGGGCGTTAGTCAAATACTTGGAAGACGTGCCAAAAGATGCCATGGATACGATCGATATTCCTAACGCACAGCCGATCATTTATGAGTTTGATAGCCAAGCAAATAGGATTGAACGGGCGTAATAACGAACATTTAAAGAATAAACCACAATTTCGTTTGATGTTACATCGAAAATGTGGTTTTGTTGTGCTATAATAAGAAAAATTTTATGAAAGGCGGGAGGATATGAAAGCCGTATTAACCGTTATTGGAAAAGACAAGGTTGGGATCATTGCTGGTGTTAGCCAGAAATTAGCAGAATTAGAAATCAATATTTTAGATGTGTCCCAAACAATCATGGAAGATTACTTCACGATGATGATGCTTTTAAACATGGATGCCAATCAGGATTTTGATGGTGTTCGTGAGGAGCTTCACCAAATTGGTCGTACATTAGGTGTAAAAATCAGCATTCAAAATCAAGAGATTTTTGATACCATGCACAAATTATAGGAGGCACTATGGAGACAAATCAAATACTTGAAACCATTCGCATGGTGGAAGAAGAAAACTTAGATATTCGTACCATCACAATGGGGATCTCATTATTGGATTGTATTGACGCCGACATTGATCGTACCTGTGAGAAAATTTTTCAAAAAATTACAACAAAAGCGAAAGATCTTGTCAAAGTCGGCGAAGAGATCGAAAGTGAATATGGCATTCCGATTATTAACAAGCGGATTTCGGTTACCCCTGTAGCGATCGTAGTGGCAGCTTGCCAGCCGACACCCGCAGACTGTATCAAAGTTGCGAAGACCTTGGATCGAGCGGCGCAAGAAGTCGGAGTAAATTTCATCGGCGGCTATAGCGCACTAGTAGAAAAAGGCTATCAAGGCGGCGACCTTGCATTGATCGAATCGATTCCAGAAGCCTTGGCTCAAACCAATTTTGTCTGTTCGTCGGTCAATATTGGATCAACGAAAGCTGGGATCAACATGGATGCAGTACGTCTGATGGGAGAAACAGTCAAGAAGACGGCTGAGGCATCAGATATGGGCTGTGCGAAGCTCGTCGTCTTTGCGAATGCAGTGGAAGACAATCCCTTTATGGCGGGGGCTTTTCACGGGGTCGGTGAAGCTGATGTGGAAATCAACGTTGGTGTCAGCGGACCTGGTGTCGTCAAACGTGCCTTGGAAAAAGTCAAAGGCGAGTCCTTTGATGTTGTGGCGGAAACAGTCAAAAAAACAGCTTTCAAGATCACGCGGATGGGGCAATTGGTCGGGCGCGTGGCTTCCGAGCGCTTGGGCGTTCCATTCGGGATCGTCGATCTTTCGTTGGCGCCAACTCCTGCAGTCGGCGATAGTGTGGCATTGATTTTAGAAGAAATGGGTCTAGAATCTGTCGGTACCCACGGAACGACAGCGGCTTTGGCCTTGTTAAATGATGCAGTAAAAAAAGGCGGCGTAATGGCATGTAACCATGTTGGAGGTCTGTCGGGTGCCTTTATCCCCGTTTCTGAAGACCCAGGGATGATCAAGGCTGTAGAAGCTGGTTTATTGAATTTAGAAAAACTTGAAGCCATGACGGCGATCTGTTCTGTCGGTTTGGATATGATTGCGATTCCAGGAGATACTTCTGCTGAGACGATCGCCGCAATGATTGCGGATGAAGCAGCGATCGGCGTCATCAACCACAAGACGACAGCTGTCCGAATCATTCCAGCGAAAGACAAAAAAATCGGCGACCGCATTGAATTTGGTGGATTATTAGGGACGGCACCAGTGATGAAAACCAATCCTGCACAGTCTACTGATTTCATTTTACGTGGGGGACGTATTCCCGCTCCGATCCATTCATTCAAAAATTAATTTGTACTTCTTTAATAGGAAAATATGATAAAATGACCTTTAAAAGACCGACCAAAATGCTGTCTTTTAAAGGTTTTTTAGTCATGTAACTATTTTTTTCATGCTTAAGGCGGATGTTTTATCATTTGAAATCGAATACAATGAAAGATAACACGATGAAAAGGGGTGGTAAAATGAAGAAAATCTTCCAACTTGGGATGTTGGTTTTTGTTGGTTTGATGGGATTTTTTGTCCTTCAACCATCAATTGCCTTTGGACAGACATTTGTTCGTGATGATGCCGGGGTCCTTTCACAAGAGACGATCAAACAAATCGATACTTTGAATAAAGAAGGCTTTCAATCATTGACTGGCGCGCCAGAATATGCTGTGATCACGATCCCTTCTTTAGATGGGCAATCGATTGAAGAGCGTAATTTGGAACTGTTCAATGAGTATGGTTTAGGAAATCCAGAGGACAATAATGGACTATTGTTTCTCTTTGCCATTGACGATCGTGAATTTCGTCTGGGTTATGGCGATGGACTATCCTATGTCTTCAGTGAGCTATCGGAAGATGATTTAGTGGATGAAGATGCCAAAGACGCATTACGAGATGAAGATTATGATACAGCGATATTGGCAGCTTCTAATGAAGTCTATCAGCGAATGAAAGAAGCGGATGAAACGATTGGTTTAGGGACGATCTATCAAGATGGCAAGCAAATGTTAGCAGAAAAACAGGCACAAGAAGCAGAAGCCACTAAGCAGATGTGGTTCACTATTGGTAAAATCGTCAGTGGTGTCGTAGCGGCAGCAGCTGCAGGCCTTGTCGGGTTCATCAGTTTTCGCCATCTTAAAACCAAACGGCGTTTTGGAGAGCACCTGCCATTGCCGAAACATCTGTTAGAAGATAGTCACTTCCAACAGAAAGATTTCTTGAAATGGGCTAGCAATAGAAAGAACTATCAGCGTTACCATCAGTATCAGACAGCAAAAGATTGTCAACAATCATTTACGCAGTATGTGACGAGGACTTATGTGCCAGCGAAATTGACTTCGGTCACTGGATTGTCGACAGCGGATAAACGAGTCATCCAACACGGCTTGACGAATCCAGCAATTGGCGCCTATTTTTCAAACTTGCTGATGAAGAAACAAACCACGGTCAAACATTTCGGTCAGGTGATCCTTACACAACATGACACCTTAAAAACCTATGAAGCCCAATTAGGCAGGGAAGTGACTGAACGGATGGCAGACTACGATTTGACTGATGCGGTGTTACCCGAAAATCTGTCTTTAGCAGATGCTTATCGAGCAGAAATAGCCAAGCAAGCCAAAGAAGAGATCAGAAGACGCAATGAGCAAGGGCGATACTTAGCTCAACTTGTGACGGAAAAAGCGACCTATCCTGAGATGGTACAAGCCATTCCAAAAGAAGTTTCTGATGTTCTAGCGGAAGTGAAAACAGATGCCTTGTTCCAAGTTGACTTGAAACAGGTTTATCAAAATCACCCAGATTTAGCGAACAAATTATCCTCATTTGATGCTTCTGATCGAGCAGCCGTTTTGAATAATGCTCGCCAAGAGTATGACCCCCATGGTATGAATATGGCGTTGTTCTTTGTAATGATGAATAATCATGTGACCCATCAAGAACAAGTCATTGCAGATACGCAAAGTTCTTCGAATGATTTTGGCGGTTTTAGCGGAGGAAGCAGTAGCGGTGGCGGTGTTTCTGGTAGCTGGTAATTTTTCGTAGTGAGGAACGTTCATTGTTCTGCAATGCATTCGCTTGCATGTAGGTTTGTGCAAGCGGAAGGATTGTATGGTCAATGGCGTTTTTTCTTGTAGAGGAAATCCCTTGATAAATAAGACAAACCAAACAAAGTGTGGTAAACTTTTTAGAGTTACTGAAAATGAATGGAACTTTCATTCATTTGAAAAAGGGAGAAAACGAGGGATATCATGTACCAATCTTACATATGGGATTTTGACGGAACACTTTACGACAGCTACCCAATCATGTTAAAAGCTTTTATCAAGACATTGAAGGAGTATGGCTTCGATCCAGATCCAGCGGAGATTTATTATATATTGAAAGATTCATCTTCCAAAAAAGTTGCTGAAAAATACAACTTAGATTTTCAAGAGTTCACTAAAGCATTCAAAGCAAATGAAGCGCTGGATGATCGTTTGCCGCTTTCCTTTGCAGGAACCAAAGAAACATTAGAAGCCGTGGTTGCTGCTGGGGGCAAGAACTACATTTTGACCCACCGCGATGTCGTCTCAACGAAAGAGTTGTTAGAAAAAGAGCAGATGGCAGACCTGATCGTTGAGATCGTTGGCCCAGAAAACAACTTCCCCCGCAAACCGGATCCAACTTCCCTGATTTATCTTGTTGAAAAGTATCAACTAGACAAAGATCAGACTGTCATGATCGGCGATCGCACGATGGATGTTTTTGCAGGACAAGGAGCAGGTGTCAAGACGATATTTTATGATATAGAAGGTCTCTTAAAAGATGTATCTGCCGACCATACCGTCCAATCAATGGCTGAAATACAAGAAATCATTAAGTCTTGAGAAATCAAGGCTTTTTTTGTGGTGAAAATGTTCTTTCCTGTCCATTGATAACGATCATGAAATTACTTGTCACAAAAGGTATGAGAACGTCGACTTTTTTTAAAATCGCTGGGTGAAATACCATAATAGGCTTTAAAGACTTGAAAGAATTGACTGCGATCAGAGTAACCTAATAAGATAGCAATTTGATCGATCGAATGATCAGTATGCAATAAGTATTCCTTAGCTTTTTCCATTTTTTGCATCTTGACATAATCAGAAAATTTCATGGATGTATTCTTTTTGAAAAAAGTGGATAGATAAGTGGGATTGTAATGAAAATGACGTGCCAATTTTTTTAGTGTGATCGAATTTAAGTGTAGCTCAATATAATCAATGATTCCTTGAATATCCACCGATTCTTTTTTGAAAAGATTGCAGGATGTAATCATCTCGTAGGACTGGCTGATGTCTTCAATCATGATTGCCAAAAACAAAGTAATGATTCGAGGGTTTTTGTCTTTTTTTTGCCACTCGTAGTAAAAATTGTTGAAAGAGTTTAACGGTGAGGTGTCTCGGCTTTTAAAATATATGTAAGGTGTTTTCATCGGTGTCTCGTAAACGAATGGAAAGAAAAAAGGACTTACTTGTTCGTTATTTTTTAAGGCTGGAAAAAGATCTTTTTTAATAAATTTAGGTGGTGCTTGAATAATCATGATCACATCATTGTCTGACTGATCGATATGAAAAGGAATGGAAGGCGATATCATTACGAAGTCATACCGATTGATTTTAATACAAGTATTTTCAATAAATAACGAACCCTGACCACTTCTTACATAAATAAAAATGGCCTCCTCGTAGTATTTTCTTTGAATCACTGTAGGGGAACCCTTCAATTTAGTCATTTTAAAGGACTGTTCGCCTTTAAGGGTTTGTGACTGATTTTTTTTCTCCTCGTTCATTATATGCACCCCTTTGCTAATCTCTCCCACTCAGTACAGGTGAAATTATAGCAAATTTTAGAAAGGATAATTTTCGTTGAAAGCGCTTTGACAATATTGGAACATATGATGCCAAGAAAGTGTCATTTATGCTGATTTTTCGAAAAAAAAACACTCACTGAACCAAAGAATCCCCCTCGTTTCCTCACCATGTACGGGCTATACTTTTCGTTATAGAAAACGATTTCAAAGGAGGTCATGAAAGAAGATGTCAGAAACAGTTTTAGAGCTTAGAGGTATCACTAAGACATTCCCTGGTGTCAAAGCACTTGATAATGTCCATTTCAAATTAGGCAAAGGCGAGATTCATGCACTGATGGGAGAAAATGGTGCAGGAAAATCAACCTTTATCAAAGTAATTACTGGCGTCCACCAGCCGGATGAAGGTGATATCTATCTTAACGGCAAGAAAGTATGTTTTAAAAATACCACCGAGTCAAGAGAAGCGGGAATTGCTGCCATTTACCAACACATCGTCGCATATCCTGATTTGACTGCTGCAGAAAATATTTTCTTGGGGCATGAGGTGACGAACGGTTTACTAAAAACACTTAACTGGAAGGCAATGAATGAGCAGGCGGATCGTCTTCTCAAAAGATTGAAAGCTAATTTTTCTGCAAAAGATCGGATGGGAGAGCTCTCAATCGCCCAGCAGCAGATTGTTGAAATAGCAAAAGCGCTCTCGCAGAAGGCCAATATCATTATCATGGATGAGCCTACTGCAGCTTTGACTGCTTCTGAAAGTGAAGAGCTTTATCAATTGGCGGAACGCTTGCGAGATGAGGGTAAATCGATCATTTTTATCTCTCATCGTTTTGAAGACATGTATCGCCTTGCTTCAAAAGTCACCGTTTTTCGGGATTCACAATATATTGGATGTTGGGATGTGAACGGAATCGCAAACCATGATTTAATCGTGGCGATGGTTGGCAGAGAAATCAACCAACTCTTTCCAAAACAAACGCTGACTCCCAAAGAAGAAGTACTTCGTGTGGAGCAACTGTCGAAGATTGGCTATTACAAAAATATTAATCTCAGTGTTCGAGCAGGAGAAATCGTAGCTCTGACCGGTTTAGTAGGAGCTGGAAGAACTGAAGTAGTGGAATCGATTGTTGGAATCAGCCAAGCGGATCAGGGAACGATTTATCTGGATGGGGAAAAATTCGTTCCGAAAAACCCAAACCATGCGCTCTCTCATGGAATCGGTCTGCTACCGGAAGACCGTCAAAAAGAAGGGCTGATTTTAGATTTTTCGATCGGTGACAATATTACTCTTTCCAACATGCGAAAAATTAGCAATTCAATTTGGCTAGCGCCCAAAAAAGAAAATCAGTTGGCTCAGGAGTTATCGAATAAGCTGGGAATTAAGTGTCGAAGTATCTCAGATAAAGCTTCCACGTTGTCAGGAGGGAATCAGCAGAAAATCGTTGTTGCAAAAATGCTTACCTCTTCTTTGAAGCTGATCATTCTCGATGAACCGACGAAAGGAGTAGATGTCGGAGCTAAAGCGGCTATCTATGAAATTGTCAGCGATCTTGCTTCTAAAGGTTATGCAGTTCTAATGATCTCTTCGGAGATGCCTGAAGTTTTGGGCATGGCTGATCGTATCTATGTCATGAAGGAAGGGAAAATCACTGGCGAGATGTCAGTGGAAGAAGCCACACAGGAACGTATTCTGGCCCTTGCGATGATCGCCCAGGATGTTGAGAAGGTATCCAGCAGCTCTGAAAAAATAAAGGAGGTTATGTAATGGAACTTAATGAGTTGCAAAAGCAAAACGGATTTGGCATCAAGCGATTAAAAGATAAACTTCCTAATTCACGGGAACTTGGATTGATCTTATTTATTTTAGTAGCATCAGTATTTATCCAAACTCAAAACAGCAGTTTTCTGACAATGGTCAATTTGACCGATATGTTGACCAACACTTCTATTTTGGCTATTTTGGCTGTGGGAATGATGATGGTTTTGATCACAGGCGGAATCGATCTTTCTGTGGGGGCAGTTGTTGCTTTATCTGGGATGTCCTCAGCGGTTTTTATCCGAGATTTTCCGAACATCCCGGTTATAGTTGCCGTGCTCGTGGGGCTTTTCGTGGGGCTTTTCTCAGGACTGGTCTTAGGCCTTTTGATTGCCAAAGGAAGGATCCTGCCGATTATTGCCTCACTGGGGATGATGAATGTCTATCGCGGTTTAACCTACATCGTTGGTGATAATCAATGGGTCAGTGCTTTTCAAATGACTGATGCTTTTAAAGAGATCGCAACAGGTTCATTTTTAGGTATAAATCATTTGATTTGGGCAGCTTTCATCGTTCTGGCAGTCTTCTATTATATTTTGAATTTTACTAGAAGTGGACGTCGCATGTATGCTGTGGGATCCAATGAAGAGGCTACGGCGATCACAGGGATCAGTAAAGAAAGAACGTTGATTCTTGTATACATGCTCAATGGTTTGCTTGCTGGCTTAGCGGGTGTTTTATGGGTCAGTAAGTTTGCTTCTGCACAAGGAGATACTGCTTCTGGGTATGAATTAAACGTGATTGCAGCTTGCGTATTAGGGGGTGTTAGTGTTAATGGAGGCGTAGGGAAAATTTCTGGCTTGATTACGGGGGCATTACTTTTCGGTATCTTGAATAATGCTTTGCCGTTGTTAAATGCGTCAACCTTTTGGGAGGATGCGATTCAAGGAGTGGTCATCGTTGCTGCTATTGTAATGAATGTATTAATGAAACGCCGGTCGGATGCTGCCGCACTGAAAAGGAGAGAATTGTAATGGCTAAAAGAAAAGAGACCGTTCCAGATTATGAAAAATCCCCATGGATGAGATTTCTTTTTTCTTGGGAATTTATTCTGCTTTTGATACTGGTGGGAATCCAGATAATGAACAGTATGATTTCACCAAATTATTTAAACGCAGGTTCCATAAGTACAGCGATGATGAATTTCCTTGATAAATCTTTTATGATTTTTCCTATGACGATGATTTTACTTCTGGGGGAGATCGATATCTCTATCGGTTCAACCGTTGCTTTATCAGCGGTCGGCATGGGACTGGTTTATCAGCAGACCGGATCTATGGTAATTGCCATCGTTGCCTGTCTTATACTGGCATCTGTCTGTGGTTTGCTTAACGGGATCCTCGTCAATTTATTTCCTGAGTTGCCAACGATGATCATCACTTTGGCAACGCTAACGATTTACCGAGGGCTTGCTTATATATTATTGGAGAATCAGTCGATCTCAGGCTTTCCGGATTGGTTCCAACAATTGGGATGGGGAAAATTAGGGGAGATACCGCTGATTGCTCTTGCCTTTGGTTTTACAGCAATTGTTTTTTGTTTGATTATGACGAAGACAGCTTTTGGAAGAGAACTATATGCGATGGGAAGCAACAAAAAAGCAAGTTTGTTTTCAGGAATCAAAACGAAAAAGAATCTTTTAATCGTCTATACACTAATGGGGGCTATGGCTGGAATCACCGCTTTATTTTTGTCTTCAAGAATGTCTAGCGTTCGGGCAGATATTGCCTCTGGTTACGAGTTGGAAGTGATTTCCATGTGTGTCCTTGGCGGAATCAGTACTAGTGGAGGCAAAGGAAAAGTTTTTGGGCCGATTTTAGGAACCTTTATCATTGGTTTCTTAAGGTATGGTTTGGGAATCATCAATCTGCGAGCGCAGACGATTACGATGATTTTAGGTGTATTGCTGATTATCAGCGTTTTAATTACTAGGTTTGATCTATCAAAAATCTCAACTAAATGGATGAAAAGAGGGACAATCAATGAAACTAAGTAAATGGATCGGTTTATCAATCGCCACAGCTGTCATGTTTTTAGCTGCTTGCGGCGATGGGCAGGAAAGTGCTGGAAATGTAGAGAATTCATCTGGAACTTACGCAATCGTGGCTAAAAGTGCTGGCAACCCGTTTAATGAGAAACAGATTGAGGGCTTCAAGAAGGCGATTGAAGAGCAAGGGTATCAAGTCATTGAAAAAACACCAGATCAGCCCACGGCAGAGCAGCAGATCAATATAATTCAAGAGTTGATCACACAAGGCGTGGATGGAATCGCCATCGCAGCAAACGATGAGAACGCATTGCAGCCTGCATTAAAGCAAGCAATGGATCAAGGCATTGCTGTCACGAGCTTTGACTCTGCAGTCAACCAAGAATCAAGACAGGCTCATGTAAATCAAGCCGACCCGAAAGCGATTGCTGTTGCAATGATGGATGCTGTCTTAGATCTGGCAGGAGGAGAGGGACAATTTGCAATTCTTTCCGCCACCAGTACTGCCACGAATCAAAATACTTGGATTGCTGGGATGGAAGAACTGATGGCAGAAGATGAAAAATATGCCGGACTTGAGCTTGTAAAAATTGCTTATGGAGATGACCTGAGAGATAAATCTACTTCTGAAACAGAGGCATTATTGCAATCTTTTCCTGATTTAAGGGTGATCATGTCACCTTCTACCGTCGGTATCGCAGCTGCCGCTAAAGTTGTTCAAGACAAAGGCGTTTCGGACAATATTAAAGTCACAGGACTGGGGCTTCCTTCTGAAATGGCAGCATACATTGACAATGATGTCTGCCCATATATGTATCTTTGGAATCCTATCGATATTGGCTATATGACCGGTTATTTGTTGACCGCATTGGCACAAGAAGACATTAGCGGTTCCGTAGGGGAAACATTTGAAGCAGGAGATTTAGGAACGAAAGAAATCACCGAAGCACCTGATGGCGGCACAGAGTCCTTCCTAGGAGAGCCGTTCCGATTTGATAGCAGCAACATCGACGAATGGAAAGAAGTCTATTAAAAAAATGGCAAAAAGAGTGCTTGAGGGAAACAAGCACCTTTTTGCATCTTAATCTGATTTACGGTAGTTTAATGGAGTCATACCAGTTCTTTTTTTGAAGAGACGACTGAAGTAAGATGAGTTTTTGATGCCGATTACCTCACTGATTTCTTTCATACTGAGTGAGGTAAATCGCAGCAGTTCTTTTGCATAAGATATTTTAGCTAAGAGATGGTATTCGATTGGCGGTACTCCTTGAAATTTCGTAAATTCTTTGCTGAGATGAAATTTATCACGATTGAAAGCTGTGGCTAGTTCGTCAAGGGTAACGGTTCTAGTGAGATTTGCTTCTAAATATGCACGAATCTCTTTAATATGGTAGGGAATGTCATCCTCAAAATCATTGGAATGATACTTGTTGAGGATAACCTCATTTAAGAGTTCGTGGATCAACAAAGATACTTTGAATTCGCTCTTACCGCTTTTTTGCAAGAGCTGGTTTTGTATTTTTTGGATGATGGCTGGAATTTTTGAATTTGCAGACTGACATTTATTTGATCCTGATCGAAGAAAATAGTTGTAAAAAGTTTCTGTACCAAGACCATAAAAGTGAATCCAATCCATCTCCCATGGCTCATTACTGGAGGTGAAATAATGCTGGTATCTTTTGCAATCGATCAAAAAGAAACTATTTTTTTCAAGAGTATAGGTACTTCCTTCATAAAAAAGTGTTCCTTGCCCACTATGGGTAAATTTCAATAGGTAGGAAGTGTAATTTTCTCTTTCAGTAAAATAAGGTTTAGACGCCTTGAAATGACCAGTTTCTTGAACGTAGAAAAGCAGTTCTTTACACATCTGGCTAGGTGTTTCTATTAAATAAAGAGAATCTGGTGACCAATTTCGGTGATCATTTTGCCAGTAGGACATAAGTTTCCTCCTAATTTTTTCTATTTTAAGAGTAAACGGATAATGTTAGGGTTGTCAAGAGACTAAAATCCCCCCAAAAGAAGTATGGTCGAAAAGAATATGAGAATCATATATTATAAAATTGACAGGTAATAGTGAAGGAGTGAAGATGTGACGATCAAAAAAGCGATCCGAATGAAATTGCTTGATGGGTATCAAGAACTTTATAAAAAACGTCATGACGAGTTATGGCCTGAAATGGTAGATATGCTTTCCCAGCATGGTGTTCAAAGCTATGAAATCTACTTAGATCCTAAGACAAATGATTTGTTTGGTATTTTAGAAATAACTGATGAGAAGCTTTGGGCACAAGCATCAAGGACGAAAGTCAATCAAAAATGGTGGGCTTTTATGGAGGATATCATGGAAACAAATCCTGATTCTTCTCCCGTTTCTGTGTCATTGTTGAATGTCTTTCGTCTGGAAGAACATAGGAAAAATAAGTAATCAAAAAATCTGTTTAAAAAATCCCAAGAGTTCTGGGAAGCGTTGGATGTCTTTTAATTCTTAACTCTGACCTCTTATTCATGGTTAGGTCCTTGAAACTCAGTGAAAATCAGCGAATCATAAAAACCTCTTACAGGAAATGAGTTGTAAGAGGTTTTTAGATTTGCCTGAAAATATAAGAGCTGCATTTATTAAAGAACTGCATGATCTTCTAGTCTCGGCACAACAAACCAAAAACAAGTCACGCCATTTTTCGACTCAGCGCCATATTCGAAGGCATGAGAAGTCAAAATGGTTTTTACGATCGCTAAGCCGATGCCGGTTCCTTCTTTATGTCCTGCTTGATGTTGGACGCGTTGGTATCTTTCCCAAATAAGTTCGAGTTGTTCTGGAGGGATATCTTTTCCAGTATTGATGACAGCAACTTTTGTTCCTGCAGATGTATTCGTTAATTTGATTAAGAGTCGTTCATTTTTAGGTGTATGGTTGATGCCGTTGTTTATTAAATTACGCAAAACCTGTTCCATTTTGATGCGATCAAAAAGAGCATTTCCATTCGTACGATCTGCTTCAAAATCGACAGTGATGTCATATTGATTGGCGATCCCTCTTGCGTAAGCAACGACGGAGGAAACCACCTCGTATGTATTCCAGATTTCATTTTTAAGTTGTGTGTAGCCAGCTTGCATGATAGAGAAATCCATGATGTCATCGACCATAGCACTCATGCGGTGGGCTTCGCTGATAATTAGGTCCATATGTTCTTTTCGAAGGCGTTCGTCGCTTCCAGATACATCACGTACCATCTCCCCATAGCCAGTGATCAACGCGAGGGGGGAGCGTAGTTCATGAGAAACATTGGCAATCACTTCTTTTCGCAAGACGTCTACTCGCTGAAGTTCTGTGCTTAAGTCCGCAACCGATTCAGAAAGTGTACCTAATTCATCACTACGCTTAAGTTTGGGTACGGAATAAAGCTCGCCGTTGGTTAAGCGGATGATGGCTTCTTTGATGGTTTTGATCGGGCGAATAAAATGCTGTGCTAAAAAAAAAGAGATCGTTGACGCAAAAATAGTTAATATGATGGTGAATAGAAAGAGTTGCTGTCGATTCAAGCTTTGAAGCGCTTCGATTTGAGTGATCGTATTGGAGAGCAAAAGGGCAGCTGGGCGTTGGAAAAGAGTGGTAGGAACGCCAATAAGAATGGCAGAAGACTTTTCAAAGTCTTCTACAGCACTAAGGCTCTCACCGTTAAGGACAGTAGGTGCATGAGATAGCAACCAGCTGTATTCGTTGTTCAACCCATCTATGTTTAATTGTTGTCCATTGTTAAATGCCGCCAGAATTTCGCCATACTCGTCGACTAAAAAAAGAGTCCCAACGATCGTTTTACTGAGGAAAAGCAATGGATCTTCTGGTAAATCATCTGGATCTACTGCCATTTCTTCAATAGCGGCAGCTGTTTCCTGAACTGTTTCTAAAAGTGATTCTTTCGTTACATTGATATAATTTGGTTCAAAGAGCAAAATTTGAACAGTCCACAAAAAAGCGATGCCAATGATGACCAGCAGCATATTGGCGGACCAAAGCCGCACGAGTAATTTACTTTTGATGTAAGTAAAACCTAACCGACTAGTCTTCATAATCAAATTTATACCCAACTCCCCATACCGTTTGGATCAACTCACGGTAATCCCCTAGACGCTCTCGCAAGGACTTGATGTGTGTATCCACTGTTCTGGTATCTCCAAAATAATCAAAGCCCCAGACACCTTCTAAAATTGATTCTCGGCTCAAAGCGATATGATTATTTTTCGTCAAATAGACCAGCAGATCGAATTCTTTTGGCGTAAGCGGCAGAGGATTCCCATTGATCGTTACAGTATGAGAAAAAACATTGACTTCGAGATCACCAAAAACGATCTTTTCGAACTGAAACTGACTGCTTCGTTTCAACACAGCTTTGATGCGAGCCATCAGCTCTTTAGGGCTAAATGGTTTGGCAATATAATCATCGGCACCAAGATTGAAGCCAAAGAGTTTGTCATATTCTTCCTTTCGAGCGGTAATCATAATGACTGGCGTGTTACAGCTGCCTCTGATTTCCGAAAGCGTCTGAAAGCCATCTTTTCCCGGCATCATGACATCTAGGAGGATCAAATCGAATGAATGATTGGTTAATTTTTCCAAAGTTTCTTTTCCATCCGCTGCCTCAAAACATAGATACCCTTCGATCTCCGCATAAGTTTTCACTAGGGCACGCATATGGGTGTCATCATCAACGATCAATATTTTTTGCAATTTTATTCACATCCTTAAAAATAATTTATATTTTTTAAAGTATATCACAGCATAATCGCTGATTTAATAGGAAAATGACTCTTTGAAAAATAATTGTTCTTTCCCTCACAAGATCATCACAAATACCCAATACTATAGAGGTATATTCAATCGAAAGGAGCGCTTTGGCGATGTATGACTATCATATGGTCAGAAAGAAAAAAGCAAAGAAAAATCGTAAGCTAGTCGGTCATTGGTTATACATAATCAGTCTTGCGCTTTTTATGGGGTTTTCTGCACGTTTGATTTACATTGTTCAAGTCGGCGTGATTGCTGGCGTCTCTTTGTCTGAAAGAATAGAAAATTTATATTATAGTTCAAGATCGATCGAAACAAGTCGAGGGGCGATTTTTGATCGGCAGGGGACAGTGATCGCTCAGGATATTCTTTCCTATACTGTTCGAGCGGTTCTTTCTGAAGATTACATTGACAATGGACGACCCATGTATTTAGACAGAGCGCGCTTTGAGGAGACCGCAACGATTCTTTCGGAGTATTTACCTATTTCTAACGAGCAAGTTTTGTCTATCTTGACAGACGGTGCGAATCAAACAGATCCGCCTGTCTTTCAAGTGGAATTTGGCAATGTTGGCAGTGGTCTAAGTGTGACTACTCGAAATCAAATCGAAGCGGCGTTTGATGCAGCTGGAATCAACGGTATCTATTTCGATGCTCGTTCAAGTCGCAGTTATCCGAATGGTATCTTTTCTTCACATTTGATAGGGACAACGTCAGATGATGAAGAGATTCGAGTCGGTGTTTCTGGATTAGAATATGTACTGAACGACTTTTTGAAGAATCAAAATGGGCGAGAGTCCTTTCAAGTCAATGCTTCAGGGAATCCTGTTCCCGCAACCAATCAAACCGTAGAAGAAGGAGTAGATGGGAATGATGTTTGGACGACATTAGATGCTCATCTGCAGTTATTCACTGAATCAGTGATGGATGAAGTTATGGAACAAACACGACCAGAAAATCTAACGGCTTTATTGATGGATGCGAAAACTGGGGAGATTTTAACGATGGCTCAAAGACCTAGTTTTCATCCAGAGACCCAAGAAGGAATTACGGATGAACACTTTATTTGGCGTAATCTTTTTACGGAAGAGATGTATGAACCTGGTTCGACCTTGAAGATGGCAACCGTTGCGGCAGCTATTGATGAAGGTGTTTTTGATCCGACGGAACGCTACAATCCTGTGAGTATGCAGATTGAAGATCGAGTCATCAATGACCACGACTCAGGAGCAAATGGTGAGTTGACGATGCGGCAAGCGTTAGCTTGGTCAAGCAACACTGGGATGGTTCGACTTCAGCAACGGATCGGTTTTGATAATTGGGCACAGTATTTAACTGATTTTGGATTAGGGAAAGTTACAGGAAGTGAGCTTCCTGGGGAAGTGCCTGGGATCTTACCTTCAAGAAATCGGGTGGATTATGCCATGAGTTCCTATGGCCATGCGATCGGCGTCAATCAGATGCAGATGATGCAGCTATTTAGTGCATTTGCCAATGGTGGCGAGATGATACGTCCGCAATTGATTCGGCGAGTAGGGGAAGAGACCCAAGTTTTTCCAGAAGTCGTTTCCCAGCCTATTTCACAAGCAGCAGCTGATGCTGTTTTAGAATACATGACCGATGTAGTGACGGATGAACGTTATGGCACCGCTTATGATGTATACCAACTGACGAACCATGAGATTTCTGTCAAAACTGGGACTGCTCAGATCGCCAATGAGAATGGTCAAGGCTACATGACGGGAGAGTTTGATTATATTTATTCGGCGGTCTCCATCTACCCAACCGATGATCCACAGTTTATTCTTTACCTCACTATCAAGCGACCAGAAGAATACGATCGACATACATTAGCTAAAATCGCCAATCCCTTGATGGAGCGTTCGATGGCGCTGCAAAGTTTTCGTGAGTAAAAAAAGTTTCTTAACAGGAGCTTAAAGAGACCTAGATCATCTAAGAAATTTCATGCTACAGCTGGTCAACTTCCCACAGGAATGATAGTCTTTAGAAAAGACAGGAAGGGTGCATCAGCGATCCAATCTAGGGATGAATGAATGGATAAACGATCGTGCTAAAGTTAACACATAAAGATTCATTGACGGAGGTGTCATATGAAAAAAATAAAATTTTTAATCAAAAGCATTTTTCTCATCGGGCTTCTTTATTTTGCAAGCCAGATGATCACATGGCAAGACGGGCGCTTGGCATTTCGTGATGCCCGACTCAACGAGATCACTCAATCTCTCTCGTCCCAATTTTCTCTTTCACAAGACACTTCAGCAAGGCCAGCGGCAGAAACGCCTGCCCAGACATATTTATATAATGAATCACGACAAGTGATCGAAGAAACCTTTGGGGAAGCGATCAATGAATCAGCGAATCGGTATGGACTGAACTGGACTTCCTATCACGATGATTTTCGTAACTTCATGATGGTGATGTACGATGAACATGATATTGCGCAAGGGATCTATACGAATCAAGACACGATTCTTATCGATGACACGCTAGGTATCGGGTCTTCAAAAGCAAGCGTTCGTAATCAGATGGGGACGCGTCAAGAAAGTCTACAACGAGGATCACGACGGTATCGCATCGATTCGGATGCCGACTATGATCTGTTCTTGCAAGACGATCAATTGATTACTTTTTTCTATGATGTTCATGCCGAAGATACAGTGACTGCGATCCAAATCATCAATCGTTCCCTAGAAACACGCCATGCGAATGATTTTCGCCAAAATCAAACCGCCATTTTAAGCGGTTTACGAACACAGTTATTTGAATTAACGAATGCCACCCGAGTGAAATTTGGTTTGTCACCTCTTGATTTCAGCGAAGCAACCAGTGAGACTGCCGTGAAGCATAGCCAAGACATGGCAGAACATCGATACTTTGACCATATCGGGTTAGATGGATCGACTCCATTTGATCGGATGCAAGAAGACGGGATCAGCTTCACTGCTGCAGGGGAAAATTTGGCATTTGGCCAAGCCAGCAGTATTTACGCCCATCAAGGTTTAATGAATTCAGAGGGACATCGGGCGACGATTCTAAACGATGAGTATCAATTTCTCGGGATCGGTATTGCGATCGATACCAGCGAACAGCCATATTATACAACGTTGTATCATCGAGGATCGGCGTCGTAAATTCCTGAATTGCTTGAAACTGATTAGTTAAAAAACACTGCTCATTTGAGATTGCTGCGTTAGCAGCATCAAGTGAGCAGTGTTTTTTTGTCGATAAAATGGTGTGCAGCAGTATTGTTTAGTTTTGACGGTAGGCATGAGGAGAGCACTGATACTTCTTTTGAAAGAGCTTATAGAAGAATGAGACATTTTTATAGCCGACTTGGTGTGCGATTTGTTCCACAGGTAGGGAAGAGTTTCTCAACAATAAACTGGCTTGATTGAGTTTTAATTCTTGAAGGATCGTCACAAAGGATCGACCAAGCTGCTGACTGATACGGCGACTCAAATAGCTCGGGTTGTATCCAAATGTCTCCGCAACCGAAGCTAGTGTGCAAGTAGCGAAATGTTTCTCCAGATAGTCCAACACTTCTCCGAGGTACAATTGGTCACTGTTTTGCGACTCGATCCGTTGTTTTTCCTGGAAATTACGAACAAGTTCGGAAAAAATAATGATCATATAGGAATGGATGACCTCATGAGAACCGAAGGAGGGGTTGAAGAACTGGGCCAAGACCCCGAAAATCGCATCAATCAAATAGTCGTTGTTACTCGTTTCAAACACTAGATATTGATTGTGCTTTTGGCTTTCAGATAACGCATTGATGGCAAAATCGGCGATCATGCTATTGGAGGCCAACCGACTGAGCATCTGCGTGGAAAAGTACTCTTTGCTGATCAAAAAGTTAATAACAATGTCGTCTTGATTTGTTTCGATAATTTGGTGGATCACCCCAGTATCTAGTAAGCAAAAGTCACCTGCCTTTAGGATCACTTTTTTCTCATTAATCATGATCGTGACTGTTCCAGAAAAAACATAATTCATTTCGATAAAATCATGCTGATGTAGTGGTGTAGAAGAAAAGCGTGCATGTTTTAAAATCAAGAGCTGGCTTGTCTTAAGAAATCCGCTATCCTGCGGTCGTTTTCGTATGAGACGAGAAAGGTGTTTTTCGAAGGTATATTGGTAAATTGGCTCATTTTTCTCACTGTAGACTTTCTTGAAATCCTCATAATTGTATGGAAGGGTTTGCGTCTTTTTAAGGGCTATTTCTTCAGTAGTCGTCAATTGTTGTAACTGCTGCAGAATGTTTTGTTTATCCATCGCTTTCTCCTTAGGTAAAAAATAGTCAATGAAATAGTAGAGTATCGTCATTGAAGACAGGTAGAGATAGTATATAATACTTGTGTGGTAGCGTTATCAATTATCATAATCCGGATGATAATAATAGTCAATAGTACCAGCAAATTCGAAAGAAATGGGGAATCACCATGAACCACGACAAACCATCATTAGGGGATAAGATCCAAAGTACCCTTGGTCCATTTGCAAGTAAAGTCAATGGGAATATTTATATTACTTCAGTTAGGGATGCAATGTTAGCTTACATGCCATTCACCTTTATTGCGTCGATCTTTTTAATTATTGCTTTTTTTCCGATCCAACAAGTGACCGATTTTATTACTATGGTGTTGCGAACAGAAGATGCTAGTGTCTGGCAAGAGAAATTGCTCTATGTCAACAATGCCACACTCGCAATCGGTGGTTTGCTAGTTGTCATTTCCCTCGCAAAATCACTGGCAGAAAAACTTGAAACAAATGTTTTGCAATGTGTCTTAACTGCTTTTGTTTCCTTTTTACTATTAACACCGTTGGATGCAATGGAAGCAGGAACTTTTTTAGATATCACCCGCGTTAGCGCGCAATCGATGTTTTTAGCGATTATTGTCGGTATTTTTAGTACAGTTCTTTATAAAAAAATTGAGGGCAAAGGAATCAAAATCAAAATGCCAGCAGCGGTACCACCAGCTGTTTCTGGACCATTTGAATCGGTGATTCCATCTTTTCTTGTCATCACGACGATTTGGGTCATCCGACTCATCATCGAAGCCTTATTTAACAGTGATGCCATGACGTTGATCAATGGGACCCTTGGGATTCCATTAACTATGTTAGGTGGCTCCCTAGTTGGAATGGTCGTTGTGAAAATTTTCGAGCAATTCTTGTGGTTTTTTGGCCTTCATGGAACTTCGATCATTCAAGCAGTGATGGACCCAATCCATCAAGTCCTTGAAGATCAAAATCGTGTGGCATCAGTGGCGGGAGAGATTCCAACGAATATTATCAGTATGAGCTTTCGGAATCATTTTGCCTCGATTGGGGTCGTCGGTGCGATCATTGCTATTTTGATCGTAGCAAAAAGCAAACAGTACAAAGAGGTTGGAAAAATTGCTAGTGTTCCTTATATTTTCAATATCGGTGAACCAGCGTTGTTCGGGATACCGTTAATGTTGAATTTCAGTTTTCTCATTCCCTTTGTTTTTGCGAATGCCGTCACAACGATCGTCGCTTACTTTGCCTTTTATTTCGGGTTAGTCCCGATCCCAACAGGGCTTGCACAAATTCCTTGGACGACTCCCCCGATCATTAGCGGCTATTTTGTCACTGGTAGTGTCATGGGCGCATTGTTACAAATCGTCTTGATCGTGATCGCAACGATGATTTGGTTGCCATTTATCAAAGTTGCTGATAAGCAGATCTGTATTGAAGAAGCACAATAACCCACGAAAGGAGCAGCGTATGAAAGAAACGATAACCATCAACGGGAAGACAAAGCCATTAACAGTGGATTTAAATGATCCGGTCCTTATTGAATGGTCGATGACCAATCACCAAGGCTATCGATTGCAACTTTTCAATGAACAGCAGCAAGCAGTGTATGACGTTTCCAACATAGCCGCTTCTGAGAATAAAATGGCGGTCCACTTACCACAGCATCCACAGCGAAAAAAATATCAAGTCAAATTGACAGCAGGAGCAGGAAACGATGTCACCGTATACAGCAGTGTGTTTTTCACGATAGAAAAGCGTGAGCAACCTAAAGAAACCATGGGCAAGTGGATCACTCGCTTAGATGATCCAATTAAAAAAGAACGGTTTTACTTTTCAGAAGAGAAAAATAGCTGCTTGTCCCGCTCCTTCACACTGGAAAAGTGTCCTTCCTATGCAGTGATCGATTGCTGCGGGCTTGGTTTTTATCGCTTGTCTGTTAATGGAAAAACGGTATCAGATGTTTATTTAAACAGTGATGTAACGAACTATGATCGAGTCGTCTACTATGATACTTATGAGTTAACTGATTTTTTACAGGAGGGAGACAATCGGATCGAAGTTGAACTTGCGAATGGCTGGTACAACCCTGCTCCGATTGAGATTTTAGGTCGGTATAACATCCGCAAACAACTAGCGATTGGTAAACCTTGTTTCTGGGGGGAGCTTCAGTTAAATGACGGAGGAGAGAATCGCTACATTTACTCAGACAATCAGTGGCAAAGTAGTTTTGGGCCTTATTTGCAAAACAATCTTTATATAGGAGAAATCGTTACCGATGTACCTGATCCTCGACCAGAAGGAGAAACGGTACAAATTGCTGGTCCCGCCGGACGTTTTAAGCCAAGCTTTATTCCTAAAATCAAGCGCACACAATCGATCGTTCCCCAAAAAATGACCGAAACTGCAGCGGGACTGCTCATTGACTTCGGTCAAATCATCAGCGGTCAATTTGCTTGTACACTTGAGAAAGATTTCATTGGTCAGATCAGAATCAGCTATGCAGAAACATTAGATGAGCAAGGCAACCCAGATTATACGTCTACGATCAGTGGAACTTATGGCATATACGATCCCTATGAAGGGAAGCAGCCAGATGATCCCATCGTTCAACGAGACATCATTGAGAAAACGGCAGCGAGGACGTTCGTTTTTGAAAATCGCTACACGTATCATTCCTTTCGCTATGCGTTGATCGAGACGAAACCTGCTAACAAGCTTCAAGCGATTGTGGGCGCAATCAAAGCCTATCGCCTGCATACGGATGTGAAATCGTTGGTAACCCTTGAAACCTCCGATCCCTTCTTGAATCAGTTATGGGCGGTTGGCCAAGCCACGCGGTTGAACAACATCCACTCGTATTTTGAGGACTGCACCCGTGAGCGGTTCGGATATGGCGGAGACATCGTCGCTTTATTGCCAACACAGATGGCAGATCTGGCGATTGCGCCGTTGTTGGAAAAAGTGTTGTGGGATTTTGCCAACGACCAACGACCGGATGGTGCAATGACTGCAACTGCGCCATTTGTAGGAATCATGACAAATGGTCCATCAAATGGTGGTGGTGCGTTAGGGTGGCAATTGGTAGTTCCAGAGCTTGCTTTGGCATTGGTGAAGACCTATGGGAAACAAGCAGCGGTTGCCAAGCTGCGTCCACAGTTGGAACGGCATCTCAACTATTTACTCGCTTTTGATTTTGATTATATCGCCCAGTGTTGCCTCGGTGATTGGGGAGCAATTGATGAAACTCAGCAAAACGGGGTCATTACTTCGCCAGATCAGTCCTTTTGCTCTGCCTGCATGTATCTGCTTTTACTACAGCGTTACCAAGAATTGATCGACTTGAGGATCATTGGTAACGAGGACTATTGTCAGCGAGTGACAGCAGCGATCCAGTACACGACACAGCAAATCAAACAGCAGTTTTCTAAAGGAAATGAGCAATACGGTGCGGGCACCTTGTCTAGCATGATCTTTGCAATGAAAACAGGAATCAGCGAGAAAAAACAAACCTTGCCAAAATTAGTACAACGGATCAAGCAGCAAGAGGGTATTTTCTCTTTCGGCATCTTCGGGATGGCATGGAGTTATCAGTTGCTGGCTGAAGCTGGCTATAATGATATTATTTTTGATTGGTTAACGAGGAAATCTGCGCCTAGTTATGCAGAAATGCTGGCAAGTGGAAACGGCACTTTGATGGAACATTTTCCAACGCCGCAACATTCAGCCACTTACGAGGGTTCGTTGAATCATGCCATGTTTGCTTCTTATGGGTATTGGTTTGTCCGTCATTTATTAGGCATTCAGATGACAAGCGCTGGGATACTGATACAACCAGCCTTCGATGTACCTGTAGCCCATGTCAAAGGCTCCTTACAAAGTACGTTTGGATTAGTAACTTTAAGCTGGGAAAAGACTGATCGTACCGTTCGCTTAACGGTGGAGTTGCCACGAACATGTGGCTATGAAATCAGTCAGATGAAAGGTTTTAGAAAAGTCAGCGAGAAAATAGAGGATGAGGGGAGCCGAAAGAAAGTTACCTGTCACTATTCGATTACTTCTTAGCTGGTGAAAAAGTCGACACGTGGAAAGTGTTGACTTTTTTTCTGTCCTTGATTACTTTTTGCGTATTTCATCTATGAGGTGGTGAAAATGGATCAATGGAAGCTGCTCAAAGACTATTGGCGATTTGCAGTTGGTGGTGCTGTTTTGATGGTGTTGCTGATCATCTGGTTTGTACCGTTCTCGCAAAACAAAGAAACAAACTGGCATTCAATGGCAGATGCAGCAGGTCAATCGTCTGAAATGGGGGAAGGTGGAGCCCTTCAAGAAGATAGTCTTCACGATGAAGAGTATGAGATCGTTATCGATGTCAAAGGGGAAGTGCACCAACCGGGAATTTATCGCTTGAAATCAGGTGCGCGGATGTATGAATTGATCGAACAAGCAGGTGGTCTGACAGAAGAGGCGTTAGAAACAGCCATAAACTTAGCACAGGTGTTGCAAGATCAACAGATGGTGATCGTCCCTCATAAAGGGGATCAAGCGTTTATGGAGATGAATGCTTCAGGAGTAGGTGGCAGCCAAACAGCAGTGGCACAAATCAATCTGAATCAAGCCAATGCGCAGCAACTGCAAGAACTGCCAGGTGTGGGTGCCAAAAAAGCAGAAGCAATCATCGCTTACCGCGAAGAATATGGCTTTTTTAAACAGATTGATGACCTAAAAAAGATCACAGGCATCGGAGAGAAGACCTTTGAGTCCTTGAAAGAGATGATTACAGTGACGGACTGAACCAAATAAAAGTAAGAAATACTAAGAAATGACGGTTGAAAATTCAAGAAATTCGATTAGAATAGAACTAATCAATCGCAAAGGAGCAAATGAATGAGCAATACGAGAATCCCTTGGGACCAGTATTTTATGGCGCAAGCTGTTTTACTTTCTTTACGCAGTACGTGTTCCCGACTTGAAGTCGGCGCTACATTAGTCAAAGATCGCCGAATCATCGCTGGAGGCTACAATGGGTCAGTCAGTGGCGATGTACACTGCATCGACGATGGCTGTTATGTTGTCGATGACCATTGTATTCGGACGATTCATGCAGAAATGAATGCCTTATTGCAATGTGCAAAATTAGGGGTGTCAACAGACAATGCGGAAATCTATGTGACGCATTTCCCTTGCCTTCCCTGTACGAAAGCAATTTTGCAAGCAGGGGTCAAAACGATCCATTATTTGAATGACTATCGTAACAATCAGTATGCAATGGAATTGATTCAACAAGTAGGTGCTTCCGTCCACCAAGTTGAACTTGATCCGGTGTATTTTGAAAAACTTTCATTTGGTGTGCTGAATGATGCACAACCAACAAAAGAGAACTGATTCATTTTTATTTCTTAGTATTATTTTTGCTTGTTCGGTGACTGCTTACTATGTGCAGTCCATCTTACTGGGACTCATTGCACTTTATTATTTCGTGATGCTTGTCTTAAAACGACAAGCATTTTTGTGCATGATTTGTTTTGTCGGACTGTTGCTGTTAAGTGTCCGCGTCTGTCTTTCTCGGACTGGGAACATACAAGAAGGTGAGTATCAAGGGGTAGTCAATGTGTTGCCAGACACGATCAAAATCAATGGCGATCTGCTTACGTTTGAAGCAAAATCTTCCGCAGGTAAAGTGATTGGCCGTTACACGATTTCTTCAGAGACTGAAAAACAGCAATGGCAGGATCGATCCGATTGGGGAAGAAAGCTGCTTGTGAAAGGATTTTTTTCTCTTCCTGAAAAACCACGAAACCGCCACGGGTTTGACTATTCTGCCTATCTAGCCAGTCGATCAATTATTGGCACAGTCCATATCGAGCAAATGGTAGGAATGGAAGCAGCAGACTCAGGCTTTTCGCTTGCAAAAGTTCGAGCAGAGGTTATTTCTTCTGTGCAACGAATCTTTCCTGAACGCTCAGCAGCCTATATCAATGCGTTGCTCTTTGGTTTTAAAGACCATGACTTTCAAGAAGTACGTCAAATGTATCGTGCTAGTGGCTTATTGCATTTCTTTACGATCTCAGGAATGCATGTCGTCTTATTTTTCAAGTGGTTTCGCGGATGCTTCTGCCGATTGGGGTTTACGCAACAAGAAATGCTGTTGCCAATGGGGGTCTTTTTCTTGGTCGTAATTGGGATTTGTGGCGGCGGCATTAGTGTCTGGCGTGCTGTCTTGGCATTGTCGGTTACTCAAGTGACCACTCTTTATCAACAACGGCTATCGGCAAGTGATCATTATGGGATCGTCTTAACGGCTCTTTTATTCGTTGATCCCAAAGTATTGCTTCAAACATCGGGGCAACTAAGTCTTTTGATGACCTTCCTGATAGTGATGCAGCGACCGATCAAATTGACGTGGTTTTGGCGCAGTCAGTTCCTCACGGTGCTGGCTGCGCCTGTCATTGTCTCGCTCTTTTATGAATTTCCATTATTTGGGGGCTTTTTGACGTTTGTCTTTTTACCGTTTTTTCAATTGGTTTTGCTGCCAGCCTGTTTCTTAATGTTCATTGCTGGGACGCTTTTCCCAACCATCAGTGGGCTGATTGCCCTTTTTGAAGAGCTTTTATTACTTATGGAAGTTGCCGTGGGCGCTGTAGGAGGCGTATCGATAACGGTGGGTGCCCTTCCTGCAGGATTGGCAGCTAGTTGTTGTTTGCTTGGCCTGCTCTGTTACCAAAAGAAACGGTGGCTGCTGGTGATCTGTTTTTCGCTTGTTGTACCAATGGTCTTTCAACAGAATCGCGTTTTACCTACCATTAGTTATGTCGACGTTGGTCAAGGCGATAGTATCGTTTTACAGGCAGAAAAAAATCGCGAAGTTTATGTGATCGATACTGGAGGTTCTCTATCTTTTCCGAAAGAAAACTGGCAAGAGCGCAAACGACAAGCTGCCGCTGAATCTTCATTGATTCCTTTTTTGAAAGGGGAGGGAGTCAGGAAGATTACTGGTTTGTTTCTAACTCACGGGGACACGGACCATATGGGAGATGCGCTAGCATTGATGAAGGCGATCCCTGTTGAAACGTTATATCTTGTGCCAGGAAGTGAACAAGATCACCGCATCGCCAAGCTTTTAAACGAACTGCCTAATCATACAAGCGTTGTTTGGACGACGGTTGGCCAAGTGGTGGGTGATTTCCTTCAGTTGCAAGTATTGGCACCAGAATCAGGTGCAGGACAAAACGAAGATTCGCTGGTGATTAAAACCAAGGTAGGGGATAAAACATTTTTGTTTACTGGCGATCTCGAACAAGCAGGGGAAAAAAAGTTGATTCATGATTATCCGAATTTAAAAGTTGATGTATTGAAACTAGGGCATCATGGCAGTCGGACCTCGACGGCACCTGAGTTTGTTGCGGCAATCGATCCCCAATTCGGGATCGTTTCAAGTGGACGGAACAATCGGTACGGGCATCCTCATGAAGAGGTGCTTGAAACGTTGGTAAATCAGACCGTTTTGCGAACCGATCAGCAAGGCATGATCCAATTTATTTGGTCTGAAAAACAACAATCATTTTTGATAAAAACGCTGCTAGACTATCCGATTGACTAATGGTAGGATAAGAATGAAAGCGGGGGGAACGATGGAATTACAAAAAGCGTTGCAAGCAATTCGAACCAAGGAGTTGCAATCGATTTATCTGGTCATCGGCAGTGAAATGTTTTTACAAGAGCAAGTTCGCACGGCCTTTTTGGAGCGTTTTTCCGTTGGGAAAGATGATCTGAATTTTGCTTCCTTTGACATGGAGAAAGATCCCCTTGATATGGTGATCCAAGAAGCTCAATCGTTGCCTTTTTTTGGCGATCAGCGATTACTGTTCATTGAGCGGCCATTTTTCTTAACGGCTGAAAAAAAGAGCAATGCACCTGAGCATGACCTAGATGATTTTTTGAATTATATCAAAGACCCATTGGAATCATCGGTAATGGTGATTTTTGCAGATGTCGATAAATTAGATGAACGGAAAAAAATTACTAAGCAGTTGAAGAAAGCCGCAGTTGTGATTGATGTCGCACCTATGAAAGAAGCCGACGTGCGTCAGTATCTCCAACAGTCGTTGGCCAATGATGGCATCGAAATGAGCCGAGAGGCGTTTGATTTGTTTTTACGGTTAACGGATCTGCACCTATCAAAAGCGATGCAGGAGTTACAGAAACTACGACTGTATGCAGGAAATGGCAATAAAATTACGAAAGAGATCGTCTTGCAGTTGATCCCTAAGACGTTGGAACACAATGTCTTTGAATTAACCAGCGATGTCTTAAAGGGGAACGTATCGGATGCGTTGCGCTTGTATGACGATCTATTATTGCAAGGGGAAGAGACGATCAAGATCAATGCTATCTTGATCAGCCAAGTCCGTCTGCTGTTACAGGCGGCGATTTTGATGAAAATTGGCTACCAGCAAGCCAATATCGCAGAAACGTTGGGGATTCATCCGTACCGAGTGAAGTTAGCGATGCAGCAAGCTCGGGGGTTTGGAGAAAAGCAATTAGCGGCACTTTATAGTGAATTGATCGAAAATGATTACTTAGTGAAAAGTGGTCAGATGGACAAAGAGTATTTGTTCCAGCTATTTGTTTTAAAACATGGCAAACAGTAAGTCAAAAAGAAAGGCGCAGCAATCGATGATTGCTGCGCCTTTCTTAATTTGCTTATTTTGCAATTTTTTTACTTAAACGAGATTTGTCGCGACTAGCTTTGTTCTTGTGGATCAATCCTTTAGTCTCAGCCATATCGATTGCTTTAACAGCATCTTTATATAACGCATCTACGTTATCAGCACCAGCTTCAACAGCTTGATCAAATTTTTTGATTGCTGTACGCATTGTGCTTACTTGAGATGAATTCTTAGCATTAGCCGCTTCGCTTGTGCGAACACGTTTGATTGCAGATTCAATGTTTGGCATGTATTTCACCTCCGAAAAAAAAGTTCAATTACGTTTAGAAAACGTATAAATCAACACTAGTCATTATACCTAATGCCAAGAGTGATTGCAATAAAAGTTGTAAAGAAATTTTACTTAACACAAAAATTTGTTTTTTGGCCGTGCTATTTTTTGCTTTATGGATTTTAAAAATGCTTCTTTACACATTTTTTACTGAATAGTTATAAAAAGTTTACACAGAAACAGCTTTCTATGCTATGATTACTTCGGAATTTTTAAATGGGGGAATCTATGTGAATATCGCTTTGTTTCTAACGATTGTGTTGTCATTAGGGGTGATTTTCGTCAACGGCTGGACGGATGCGCCGAATGCTATTGCAACCGCTGTCTCCACGAGAGTCTTAAGCCCGAATATCGCCATTGGCATGGCAGTCGTCATGAATTTCTTAGGTGTGCTAGTGATGACGTATTTTAATGCGCAAGTTGCAGAAACCATCAGCAACATTGTGACTTTTGATTCAGGCGGGAGTTTTCGGGTCTCACAGATCGCATTAGCCGCTGCCTTGTTTTCAATTGTTGTTTGGACGGTCGCAGCTTGGTATTTTGGGATCCCAACTAGTGAATCTCACGCGTTGATCGCAGGACTGACTGGTGCAGCCATGGCCCTTGGTGGGTTACATGCAGTCAATGGCGAGGAGTGGCTGAAAGTTTTGATCGGTCTTGTCGTTTCTACGTTGATGGGCTTCATTGGCGGCTTTCTGATCACGAAACTGATCGTATGGCTCTTTCGCGATACCCAACGGCGAAAAGCCAACAAAATTTTTACAGTTGGTCAAGCCATTGCGGCTGGTGCCAATGCGTTCTTACATGGTGCACAAGATGGCCAAAAATTTATGGGTGTCTTCATGTTAGGGCTTTTCTACAACAATCTTGCTGAAAAGACCGGCAATGGCTTTTCGATCCCACTCTGGGTGATGGTTCTTTGTTCCTTGACCATGGGAATCGGTACTTCTGTCGGTGGGATGAAAATCATCAAATCAGTAGGGATGGATATGGTAAAACTGGAAAAATACCAGGGCTTTTCTGCAGATGTTACCGCTGCGATCTGTTTGTTCTTGTCTTCCGTATTTGGTATCCCAGTTTCAACGACCCATACAAAAACGACTGCCATCATGGGGGTAGGGGCTTCTCGACGTTTTTCTAGCGTTGATTGGCGCATCGTTAAAGAAATGATCTATGCTTGGATTTTAACGTTCCCTGGTTGCGGGTTGATTGCGTTTCTAATGGTGAAAATTTTATTGCTAATTTTGTAAGGAGAGAAAGTAATGGCACGAAAAAAAGGATTTGATTATTTTGCGGCAATGGAGCAGTTGGCAACAAATGGGCATCTAGCTGCGAAACGTTTTTCGCTGTTGATCAATGATTACTCTGAAACAGCGTTAAGTGAAGCGGCAGCTGAGATTCATGGATTAGAAAAGGAAGGCGATCAGGTGATCGCTGAGTTAACGAATGAGTTGTACGACTCATTTATCACACCGATCGATCGCGAAGACATCCTGGTCATCTCTGAGCGTTTAGATGATATTTTGGATGGCATTATGGGACTGACTTATTTATTTGAGAATTTGGTCATTACGAAGATTCGCCCTGAGACGAACTTATTTGCTGAAATGATCGTTCAAGCGACACAGGGGGTCGAAACAGCATTAAAAGAGTTTCCGAAGTTCAAAAATTCAAAAACATTGCGTCAAATGATCAACGATGTAAATACGATTGAATCAGAAGCAGATCTTTTGTATTCAAAAATGAAAAAAGCGTTGTTTACGGATGAAAAAGAAGTGCTGGAAATTATTAAGTGGAAAGATATTTATGATCGCTTTGAATCGATTATCAACGACACCGAAAGTGCGGTTGATATCATCGATGGTATGGTGATCAAAAACACGTGAGGAACTAGAGAGCATTCAAACGAAAAAAAGAGCAACTATTGCGGCAGTTACCTGCCCAAGAGTTGCTCTTTTTGCTTATAATTGGATCAGCCAATAGCCGATCAAAATGATTCCTAAAACGATGCGATACCATCCAAATACGGTAAAATCATTCCGTTTGATGTAGTTCATCAAGAAACGGATCGCGATGATCGAAACGATGAATGACACGATGGTTCCTGTCAATAAGATGACGGTTCCTTGGAAATCAAAGGCATTGCCATCTTTCAAAAACTTGAAGATTTTCAAGGCACTGGCACCAAACATGGTGGGAATACCTAAGAAAAATGAAAATTCAGCAGCAACATAACGAGAAGCGCCGATCATGATAGCACCTAAGATAGTAGCACCAGAACGAGAAGTTCCTGGGATCAATGCCAATACTTGGAACATTCCTACGATCAATGCCGCTTTGTAGGTGAACTTGTTCAAATCGGTACATTTTGGTGCTTTATTTTTGTTGCGTTTTTCTACCACGATAAAGCCGATCCCATAAACGATCAAGACGATCGAAACGGAGAAAAAGTTGTAGAAGTGCGCATCTAACCAATCATCTAACGGTAATCCGATAATAACCGATGGCAAGACCGCCACGACGACTTTAAACCATAACGTCCATGTATCTTTTTTCTCTAACTCATTTTTCTGCGGTGAAAAAGGGTTTAGTTTATGGAAATATAAGTAGACGACTGCTAAAATCGCACCCAGTTGTATGACAACATTGAACATCGTCATAAACTCGGGAGTTACATTCAATCCGATAAATTCGTCGGCTAGAATCAAGTGACCCGTGCTGCTGATTGGCAGCCATTCCGTGATCCCTTCAATGATCCCAAATAAAATCGCTTTTATGAAATTTGTAAAAAACATTGGTTCAGTCCTTTCTATGACAAAATACAACTCTTAGTATACCGTTTCCTGATTCGAATACCAATCTTTTTCCTAAAAAAAGGGGGCAGTTTTTAAAACAAAAACTGCTCCTTTCTTAAAGAAATTGATCAACTGCCAAAGGTTTCTCTTAGGATAAAAGTTCTTGAGAGAGTGCTAAGCCTTTTTTGATGTAATCGGTATTGCCCACTTCAGCAATCGTAAAGCTGCCATCTTCGTAGATCAGTCGAGTGACCGAGCCATTTTCAATATCCATGCGAACATTGTTCTCATCATTGATCAGATGCAAAAGAAAAGCGATCGTTAAGCCGTGAGACACAACTAGCGCATTGCCGCCGCCTTTTTTCTCAACGCGGTAGGCGATATCTTCAAACCCTGTTTTGACACGTTCGGTCAACACATCAAAGGTTTCCGCCCAATTGGCTGTATCTGCGTGGTAGATCGCATTGGCGATCGCCTCAAACGAGACATGATTGGCAATCATATCATCGTAATCAGGAAAGTCAAGAATCCGTGGCAGAACGCCCCACATTTCTGCATCATAGGCACCTTCAAGTGAGCCAAAGCACCATTCACGAATCCGTTTGTCGATATGATAAGGGATCTCTGGTCCTCTGACATGTTCACCCAGTATCAGACGCATCGTTTCGATCGCGCGGCCGCTGTCACTGGATACTGCTTCCACAAAATCCACATCTCGTAACCCGAGTCCTAAATAATGGATGCCTTGTTCACCAGTACGAGTCAATGGGGTGTCGCACCAGCCTTGTACACGCTGCAATGTGTTGAACATGGTTTTCCCGTGACGCACGACATACAATTCCGTTTTTGCCATAAGTAGTAATTCCTCCTTTGGTTCGTCATTCGTTTATGCGTTAAAAAACGGATTGGTCCGTTTCTCAATCTCGATCGTTGTTGGTTCCCCGTGGCCAGGATAAACGGCCATCTGATTCGGTAAAACAAAAAGTTGCGTTTGGATGCTGGTCAGCAATTGCTCAAGGTTGCCAGTTGGTAGATCGGTCCGACCGATGCTGCCTTTAAATAAGGCGTCTCCAGAAACGACAAACTTGTCAAAAATAAAACTGACGCTGCCGATGGAATGACCTGGGGTTGCAACAACCTTAAAGGACATGCCAGCTATCTCGTACTCTTTCAATTCTAGCTCGAATTCTGCTGGACGTGCGGTGATGGTTCCTAATTCAGGATGACGACCAGAAAGGTTTTTCATAGGATCACTTAGCCATTCTTGCTCAAGCGGACTAACGTAAACGGGGATCTGATAATAATCCCGCAAATGGTCAACTGCGCCGATATGGTCATAATGAGTGTGAGTCAATAAAATCGCTGCTGGTTTTGCGCCTGTTTTTTCGATCTCAGCGATCAATCTCGCTGCTTCTGCTCCAGGATCAATAATCAACAAATAATCTTCTTTCCAAATAAGGTAACAATTTTCTTGAACGGGTCCTGTCACTAAACCAATGATTTTCATGCTAAAACCTCCTAGGATCACAAATACTTGTGTCTGACTATAAGTATAGCTTAAAGTATAAGAGGAAACAAAGAAAGGTTTTTAGGAGTGAAAAATTAATGATAGAAACGATTAACACAGAAGACAATCGTCAGGCGATCTGTCAATGGCTCAATTATTCAACGAAAAAAACAGAGGCAGTGAGTGCCTTTTCCGATCAAGAGCAGCTTTCATTTGCATTTTTTGACAATCACGATCAACTTGGTGGGTTGATTGGGAAACAGACAGGTAATACGATTCATATTCAATTGTTTGCAGTTGATCCACACCATCAGAATCAAGGGGTGGGGAAACAATTGATGGCAGCACTTTTCGATCACGGTAAAAAAGCGGGGTGTCGTTCCGTGACAGTTACCACCCAAGACTACCAAGCGCCACAGTTCTATCAAGCAGTCGGATTCGAACAATTTGCTGTGCTTTCTGACACGCCTGTACTTGGCACGGATAGGCTTTATTTCGTGAAGATGCTGTGACCACCCTATGGCAGGCAGGTGATAAGGCTAACCAATAGTTTGATGAGAGAAAAGCTCAGAATTATTGTGGGAATTCGAAAATTTTTCTAAGAAACCGCATTAGCAAAAAACTGCTGTTATACTAATTAAAATAAGAAAGCGCGTGTTTCGTTTGAAACTGGTCTGATTTTTTCCTGCAGCAGAAACATTCGTCGTGACTAAGTTCGGGGAAAGTAAGTGTTCAGGACCTTGTGTTCGTTTTGATTGGTATACATCAACTTTTTGTAAGAAGGTGTTTTTTATGAAAAAATCGCTCCAATTCTTTTTCACTGTATGCTTTGCTGTGCTTATTTTAGCGAGCTGTGGTGAGGAAGAGCTATCCATCGATGATTCGAAAGAAGTTTCTGAAACCGTTACTTCCGCCTCAAAAGCGGTTGAAAATGGCGACCTTGATTTGATGTTGATCCAAGATGAGAGTGTCATCTTTCCGCAAAGCCAAGGGGTTTATGATTTCCATGAGAATGAGTTGACGATCGTTAAGCAGTATTTGCCGATGGCAGACTTAGAAGATAGTTCAGCCAGCTCTAGTGATGTTGCCTTGTATAAAGGACAAATCGAAAGTGATTTTCAGCGTCATTTTTCCCATTCAGAGGTACAGTTGTCCAACGATCCTTATCAAATTTATGAGATCACCTATCAAGATGCCTCATACATCGTCGAAGGAAAACGTTTGACGATCATGGCAGATGGGCGAACCTTTGAGTTCACCTTAGATCCCAATAATCAGAAGGCCTATGATCAAAATGGCGTTAGCTATGACATTCAGGTCGATCAATAAATTTTCTTAAAAACATATTCCTGCTTTACTTGCTTAGGTGAGTAGAGCAGGTTTTTTTTGTAACCTTTCGTCAAACCCATTTTCTGGAAGTGGAAATGGCGTTGATTACCTGATGAGAAGGCATTTTGCCGCAAGTGGTTTTTTTAGAGATCAAACCTGTTTGGATAGGATACTCTCCGCAGAGTATGAAAAGCTGTTTCTGTTCGCTTTTCCAAAAGTGATCTATCCGCTATAATGGCAAACGAGAAGGTGAACACGTGTATAAAGGAAAAGTTGCGGTTAGAAAAATCGTAGAATTTATTTTGCGCAGAGGCGATATTGATAGCCGCAAAGTCAGTAATCATACCGCACAAGAAGGCGCCCGTATCCATCGCCAACTACAAAAAGAGGCTGGGGATGCGTATCAAAAAGAAGTCTTTTTCAAACGAGAAAGCCAAATTGAGAAAGATTCGATCACTGTCGAAGGACGTGCCGATGGTCTCTTTTTTGATGCAGCTGTTAATTCTTGGGTGATCGATGAGATCAAAACTTCAGAACCAGCTTTCGAAGATATCCCTGAAGATCAAATCGATTTGTTTTTTGCCCAGGGAATGGTTTATGCTTATTTGTTTTTACTACAAGAAAATGAACAAGCAGCGCTTAATGACAGTGAAAAACAAGAGAAACCAGAAGCAGAAGCAGAAGCTACTGCTGATGGAGAAAATGATTCGAGGAGACCCATCGATCGGATCGCCGTACAATTGACTTATTATCAAACCACTGAAAAGCTGACCACCCGTACGAGAAGAACATTTCAGTTCTCAGAATTAGCTGTTTTTTATGAAGAATTACTTCAGGAATATCATAAATGGTTAGTTTTTCAAGAGAATTGGCGCCGTGTCCGCAATACGTCTTTGCAGCTGCTGTCTTTTCCCTTTGAAACCTTTCGCAAAGGGCAGCGAGAGTTAGCAGCAGCGGCGTATAAAACACTAAAAAATGGCAAGCGACTTTTTGCGGAAGCGCCAACGGGAACTGGAAAAACCATGTCAACGCTGTTTCCCGCATTAAAAGTTCTCGGGGAAGAAGGGGCAGATCGGGTCTTTTATCTGACGGCGAAGACGATCACCAGACAAGTGGCTGAAGATGCGTTGAGCAAGTTAGCAGACAACGGTAGTGAAACCAAGAGTGTCACGATCACTGCCAAAGATAAAATTTGCTTTCTGGATGAACGAAATTGTACGCCAGAGCATTGTCCTTATGCACAAGGTTATTACAATCGAATCAACGAAGCTTTGTGGGATCTGTTGCATCACGAAAACCAAATAACCCGAGAAGTAATCGAGACTTATGGAATGAAGCATACGGTTTGTCCCTTTGAGCTTTCACTGGATGTCAGTGTCTTTTGCGATGTCATTATTGGTGATTATAATTATTTGTTTGATCCAACCGTTTATTTACGGAGATTTTTTGAAGAGCCAGACGAAGAGTATTTCTTTTTAGTGGATGAAGCCCATAACTTAGTTAATCGTTCGAAAGAAATGTATTCTGCAACGATCTTACGACAGCCATTTAAGGAATTAAAGAAGAAGCTGCCGAAGGATCAACAGAAATTAAAACGCGCACTAAACAGAGTTGATAAAGAATTTGCGGCTTTAGCCCAATTAGCAAAAGAGGAAGGATGGTCATACCACCATCAAGCAGCTCCCCATGAAACAATGGTCAATCAGCTATACAAATTAGCTGAATTGATGAAGGAATGGTTGCCGGCAAATCCTGAGCATGAATTGCAAGAAGAAGTGCTGCAAGTGTATTTTGAAGCTAACCATTATTTGAAGATCAGTGAATTTTATGATGATCACTACGAAACGACGGTGGAGATCGACCGCTATGATATCAAACTACGGCAATTTTGCATCGAACCAGCGCCGTTTTTGGAATCCGTGTTAGATAAGGGCAAGGCCAGCCTGTTGTTTTCTGCGAGCTTTACCCCTTTGTCGTATTATCAAGAAGTATTAGGTGGCGGCGATGAAGCTTTGCGCTATCGCTTGCCAAGTCCTTTTGATCCGAAAAATCAGGGGATTTTTATTGCGGACTATATCCAAACGACGTATCGCCAACGTGAAGCCAGCATTCCTGCGATCGTTGATGCGATCCAGCAAATGACGGCAGCGAAAGCGGGAAACTATATGGTCTTTTTCCCATCTTATCGTTACTTGGATGATGTGGCGGCAGCATTTTCTCAACAGGCGCCAGAGGTGGAGGTCTTGATTCAGGGGACTGCTATGAACGAAGCAGAGCGCGAGGCGTTTCTTGCGCAGTTTCAATCTTTTGACCCGCAACAATCATCCTTGCTGGATAAAAGTCAAGACGAACCAAAGAGTCAACCAAAAACATTGGTGGCATTTTGTGTCCTTGGAGGAATTTTTTCTGAAGGGATCGACCTAAAAGGCGATCGCTTGATCGGTGCAGCAGTGGTAGGAGTCGGACTGCCGCAAATCAATCACGAGCAAGAATTGATTCGGGAATATTACGATGAGAAAAAGGCAGCTGGCTTTGCGTATGCCTATCAGCTGCCAGGGATGAATAAAGTCCTGCAAGCAGCCGGTCGAGTGATTCGGGATGTCAGCGATCGTGGCGTGGTGTTATTGCTGGATCAGCGCTTTCGGACACCGCGTTACCAAGAACTTTTCCCACTACATTGGCAGCATGCCTTGCAGATTCGTCGGCCGCAAGAGTTATCAAAGGCAGTGACTCATTTTTGGCAAGAAAAAAACTAGAAGCAGAGCTTTCAAGAGCGGTTGCGCAAAATCAGTAGATAAAGCTGATTTTGCCTAACCATCACGTTAGACTCTGTTCTAGTTTTTTTGATTAGCGATAATTTGTAAATTGTAAATCGATCGTCAGGGGCAGTTTACGCAACAATTGGATCACCTCTTGCAGATCGTCACGACTTTTGCCTGTTACCCGAATTTGATTGTCTTGAATTTGGGTTTTAACTTTTAGCTTGGCGTTTTTGATCGCTGTCGTTATTTTTTTGGCGTTTTCTTTATCGATGCCATTGATCAATTCTGCCGTTTGACGAGCTTTTGCCCCCAAGGCATGCTCCGTTTCGCCAAATTGAATATTTTTCGTTGGTACATTCCGTTTGATCAGCTTCGCAAAGAGCACATCTTTGATTTGCTCCAACTTAAATTCGTCATCTCCAACGATCGTCAGTTTGCCCTCAGTCATCTTGATTTCTACCGTGGAGCCTTTAAAATCAAATCGGTTTTTCAATTCTTTTTCCGCCTGTTGAATGGCGTTTTTCACTTCTTCTGTGTTGATCTCAGATACGACATCAAAACTTGCTTCTTTTGCCAAAATCAATCACTCCTCTCATCTCTTACCTATGATTTTAACATGGAGGCGAACGATGCGGGAATGAAAAGTAAATTTTTGCAAATAATTGTTTCATTTTTTCACACAAACTGCTATTCTTTGGAAGGAGATTTTTAGTGAAGGAGCTAGATCATTGTGAGTAAGTTATTAACGAAGCACGAACAATCAGAACGATTGAAAAAAATAGGAGTTATTTTGCTGTCAGGTATCACTGCAGCCATTGCTTTAAATTTCTTTTTGATTCCCGCAAACGTTCTTTCTGCTGGGATGAACGGGGTCGCCCAATTGATCGTGGCACTTGCCTTGGAACATTTTGGCGTTCACCTTAGTACGGGGCTGTTTATTTTCCTCTTAAACTTGCCTATCTTTGTTCTCGGGTTCATCAAACTCGGGAAATCATCGACACTATTGAGCTTTATCAATGTCGTTGTCGTTTCCGTCTTAACGATGATCCTTCCGCAAGGAGCGATCACTGACAATATTTTGGTTAACGCTTTGCTAGGTGGCGTACTGTTAGGCGTCGGCGTTGCGTTTTCACTGAAAATGGGTTTTACCACCGGCGGAATGGATATCCTTTCGTTGATATTATCAAAAACGACTGGAAAAACAGTCGGTAAATATATGTTTATTTTAAACGGCATCATTGTCATGGTCTCAGGTTTCGTCTTTTCTTGGGAAAGTGCCTTGTACACGATCATTTCGATTTTCGCGATGAGCTACGTGGTGGACATGCTGCACACAAGTCATCAAAAGGTAACGGCAATGATTATTACGACCAATGCGGAAGCTGTTGGGAAAAATATTTCTAAGCATGTGTTTCGCGGCATGACTTTGTTCCCCTCAGTCGGAGGGTATTCAGGCGTACCTGGCAATATGATCATGATGGTCGTGACGCGCTACGAGATCTACGATTTAGAACAAGCCGTTTTAGAAGCTGACGGCAATGCGTTTATTAATTTTGTGCCGACCCAATCGATTACAGGCCGTTTTGCGACAGATGATGAACAACGGACCTTTAAAACGACAGGGGTCTTCCCAGAACTGAAAATACACAAGAAAAGCCGGCCATAATCAAGGATCGTCCATTTACAAATCTTGCAAAAGAAGGTATTATTTGAAACAAGAATTAAAGGAGGTCTTCAACCGTGGCATATACTGAAGTAGAAGCAGAAGCAATCAAAGAGCGTGTCTTGGCTGCCTTGGAAACCGTGATTGACCCTGAGTTGGGGATTGATATAGTGAATCTAGGCTTAGTTTATGAAGTCGAATTTGATGCAGAAACAGGCAATACCGTAATCAAAATGACCTTAACAACAATGGGCTGTCCCTTAGCCGACGTATTGACTGAATCGATACACGAAGCACTAAGCGATATTCCAGAAGTCAAAAATCCAGAGGTGAAATTAGTCTGGTATCCCGCTTGGACGACCGATAAAATGAGTCGTTACGCACGGATTGCTTTGGGGATTAGATAGAGATTCGTGTTGATTTAACAGCGTTTCTCACTCATTTAGTATGTAGTCTGAGCCGTTTTTTCGGACTTCGGATACCAGATAAAATGTGGGTATTTTCGATACGGATACCATACTTAATGAGACGTCAATTTCTGAACTCTTTTATTAACTTTTAGAAAAAGTTGGTAAAGGAGTTTTTTGTTTTGCAAAATTTCAGGTTAGAGGAACTACTAGAAGAAATGTTATTCAATGAAAAAGCCAGAGGAATCTCACAAAAAACGATAAAGAAGCATCAGAAGTTTTTGAAACTGTTATTTGAATTTTTGAAAAAAGAGCAGATATACTTTATTGAAGACGTGACACCAAAAAGCATTCGGCAATTCATGTTGATGAAATTAGAAGAAGGATGTGCTGAAACTTATGTGAATAGCCATCTAAGAAGCATCAGAGCGTATTTTAAGTATTGTGTAGATGAAGATTATGTCCGATACGATAGAAACCCCTGTATGCGTGTTAAGTGGGTTAAAGAGCGAAAAGTAATTATTCAGACATTTAATGATATGGAAATCAAAGAAATGTTGAAAGTAGCGAAGAAGTTAACTTTCTTTAAACCTCAGAAAATGGATAAGCAACACACTGGCTATCAAACAAAATTCACGAATCAAAGAGATTATTTGCTCTTACTCATTCTTATAGATACTGGACTTAGAATTAATGAGGTAATGAACTTAAAAGATGTTCACATCACTAATAAAGAGTTATTTGTTGAAAATGGGAAAGGCAAGAAAGATAGAATTGTTCATTGCTCACCTTTGATTTATAAAGAGTATATAAAATATAAGCGAGTAGCAAATTCCTTTTTTGAATATAATGAAATAGAGAATATAGACAATTATGTATTTTTAACAAGAGAAGGTAAACAATACAACTATATTTTAGCTGAAAGAGCAATCATAAAAATTGGGAATCAATGCAAGATTAGAAAATCTATTAGGGTAAGTCCACACAGTTTTCGACATTATTTTGCTCAAAAATTGGTTCGGAATGGTACTGATATCTATAGAATTCAGAAACTTCTAGGACATGCTTCAATAAAAACAACGGAAGTTTATTTAAGAAGTTTAAATATTGAGGATGAAATCAGTAAAGCTGTGGAATATTCACCATTGCAGACGATTTAAAGGTATTGTTAATCGTTTTAATATCAACTTATAGAAATCTAAAGGAAATGTTGAATAAAATTATGAAAAATTTAAATTCAAATTTTATATAGGACACACAACATGGCTAAAACATGGTCTTGCGGAGAGGTTGTAAGTAACGAACGTGCTAAAGGAACTGGTGGATGTTTTTTCGTTCGTGGAGATTTGATTTTGAAATGGGAGGGTTACTACGATTTGCACTCTAAATGATTAAACATTAAACAGTTAATATTTCATTGAGAAGAAAATTAGAACAATTACTAAAATGATAAGTTTGTCGTAATCATGTTATGTTAAAAAAGAATGTAGTAAAAAATAATCATCTATATTAATATGATATATATTAGGAAATAATTATGTCTAAGGAGAATATTTAATGTTACTAACATACGATGAATTAAACTTAATGACTGATTATCTTAATAGTAATGACAAAATCATTATTCAAGATTATGTCTCTGCTGAAGAGTTTAACTATACTAATCCAGTTCTGATAGTTATTGACCCAATCCTTTCTCAATTTAGAAAATATGATGTTATCAAGAAAAATAATTTGGATTATTTCAGAGATAATTTTTCGGATAGCATTAATACCTTACAGCAAATTGTAGATATCTATGAACAAGAAGGATATGAAGGGTTAGTTCCAATAATAAATTATTCAGCTGAAATTAGAATAACCACTATCTATCAAACCTGTAAGGCATTTATTAATTATAGAAATACCCATGGATTTAAAAATGATTTAGAAGCGATGAAAGATTGGGCTATGCATGCAGAACAAGGGGATTCAAATAATTCAGTTAAAGGAATTGGCATTGCTACTTTTCAATATCTTCAAATGCTCCTTGGGGTCGATACAGTCAAACCAGATGTCCATATCATCAATTTTTTTGAGGAACAAATTGGAAAGAAATTTAATGAAAAAAGAGCTATATTAGCATTTACAGAGTTAGCTAATCATATGAATGTGAAATTAGTTAATTTAGACCATGCTATTTGGCTTTATAAAAGTAAATATGGAAAAACATTCAATAATGTAAGCAAGGTGAAGCTGCTAATCAATGACTTAAACCAAAGAGAACTAAAAGAAGTTCAAAAATATATTGATTCTAAATTAGAAACAATATGACTTAAAAATAGGAAAATTGAGACTCGAGAAAAGAATATAGAATAGTTTAAGTTTAATACACAGTGACTTTTTTATATCTTACAAATTTGCTAGAGGATAATTCTGCTGATTAATACCAAGCATACATGGAAGATAACGGAGCATACTTCAATGACTTGAAAGCACAACACCTAACTCAAAAAGATGTTGACTTTGCTCGTAAAGTATTGGAAACTGCGAAAGGAAATAACCAATTCAAAAAGATGAAGATGTAGAAGGAACTGAAACTACTGAAACAGTAGTTCCTGATGAAAAACCTGTAAAAGAAAACACTGCAGTAGCTGATGAATCAGCAATCGCTGCTGAAGATTTACTAGGTTTAGGTGATTTAGAGATTTAATCTAAGTAATAGAGGGGAGATTCCCTTCTATTTTTTTGTTTAATTTAAAAATCTCTCTCAGATGAAACTTAGTGAGTAATTCCCCATAATGAAAAATTTCTTTTAAAATTTAGGCGTATTTTAAAAGATAGCGATAAAAATCTTTGGTAATAAAATAAATTTGTATTTATGTAAACCTGTATAAAAACCTTGCTAAATAAGTGGTTTTTGTTTATTTTTTAAGTGGTTTTATTTATTCAAATAAAGATAATACATATACGTGAATGAAAAATAATGTAATAAACTTAAAATAAGCAAACGTTATTTTGATTTTACTGATTCTAAAGGTATAATAAAATTGAAGACATATTAGGGGTGACAGAATGAACATTACATTTTTATTGGGAAACGGTTTTGATATTCAATGTGGCTTAAAAACTTCATATATAAGTTTTTATGAATATATCTTAAAGAAAAAGTATTCTTTAGAATTGTCCCGAGAAATGGACGAAAAGTCTGTTTTGAAGATTGATAATATGATTTATTCTGAAATTTACAAATCTAAAGATGATATCCAAACTTGGGCTGATTTGGAGTTTCAGTTGGGAGTGTTTACGAGACGTTTAAAAGAAGAAAATCAGGATGCCATTACGGCTGAACGTTTTTTGGAAGATTTTGAAATTTTACGAGAGGATTTAAATGATTATCTTAAAGGTATTCAAATACAAGATGATGTTCAAATTAGTGAGGACTTTTCAGAAATACTATTTACTACTATGGATAATTTTTTTTATGGTTTATTGCCACAAGAGTTTGATGAAATCAAATCTATGCTAAGTGAAAACACTAATAGTCATTTTAATTATCGTTTCATATCTTTCAACTACACAAACAGTTTACAATTAGTCTTTCAAAATTGTAGCAAAAATGAAAAAAGAAATAAGTTAAGTAATTCAAACTTTAGTCAAATTTTTAATAGAGTAATTATTAATGTGCACGGAATAATTGACCAATTTTTAACATTAGGATTGAATGATGAGAGCCAATTAGCAACTGATTTTTTTGAAAGAGATGATTTAAACGATTTATTAAAACCTGACTCGCTTGCAAATTCAAGAGAATATAGACGTAGGGATGCTGAGAATGTTATTGAAAAAAGTGATATAATAATAATCTTTGGAATGTCCATTGGTTCAACAGATAAGCATTGGTGGGAAAGGATTGCTGAAATATTAATAAAAAATGCAAATAAAAAATTAATTATCCATTTATATGATACAGAACCTAGTTATGTATCAGCCAGAAGAGTAAGATTAAGAAGAGCGAAAAAAGAAAATGAGTTCTTATCTCATTTAGGTAATTTAGACTTATCAGATGAAAAAGTATCTCAACTAAGAAAGCAAATCTATATTGTTACTAATAGTCAATATATTATTAATGCGGATTTAAGAAAATATTTGAATCCAGTAGAGAGTAAATCAGACAATATCATTGATTTTGAAACCAAAGATAATAAATTATCTGAAACAGCCACCTAGAAAAACTAGGTGGTTTTTATAATCCTAACAGATTAGGTTCTGAATACACCAAAAGAATAATTTTTTATTTCTGAACGAGACCTATATTCTGATGATTTAAGATATTTTTCGTTCATTTCAATTTTAGCTATAGGTAAAAAACATTGTCCATAATTTTTTAGATAAGGCATATAGTCAGATGTACCTGCACAGATTATGCTATTTGTGTTGTTGTTTTTTAGTTCACCCATTCTCAGTGAGACTTCTCTAAGGGCTAGTTTTTTGAATCCTTTTTCAAAGAATAAGAAATTAGTTGTTCCAGTTACCATAGATTTATAAGCGATACAATCAGGTTTTTCGTTATTAATTTGATTTATTAGGATATTGTCTTCATTAGATAGCGGAATATTATTATCGCATTTTTCTAAAATTTCTTCAAAACCGAATCGTATCCCATCGACAATAATTAAAGGTTCGTTATTTTCAAGAGTTGGAAAAGTACTAGTTAAATCATCGTATGCCCAGAATGTAAGGATATTTTTATTCGAACCATGTTTCTTAATTTCTTTGCGACAAGTATCTAAACAGTCTGACCAATATGACAATTTTTGATTTGGAAATAATTGAGAATATCTATTTGAAATATTGCTATTTCTTAAATTACCATGAAATAGTTCACTGACAGTTTTTCCGTAAAAACTTGAATTAAATTCAACACATCTAAAAAAGTCGAATTCTTCGGTTATGAGTATGGGTAGAGTATTATGTTTATAAACTTTAGATAGAAACGAATGATTGTAATATAGCTTACTCATATATATTAACTCCTTTGTTCTTTATTCAATTAAAATGGTAGGGAATACGTTTCTTCTAAACTATCCCAAATATCTCGGCAAAATTCTTTTGCTATTGCTTCAGAAGAAAAATGTTCACTCAAATTAAATTCCCGAGTTATTTCTAGGAAAATTTTTTGATTAAATGGAAGGTTATCTGCAATAAGGTCTTTATAGTTCTTGTTTAAAAATCTGCTAATGCCTTTTTCTAGTAGCTGTTCGGAACCTATTAGATTTGAATTGTTAACTACTTTTTTAGATATTTTATTGTTTAGAATTTTAATAGACGTATTCATATCTTCGAGCTTCTTAAAAATTACTTCATCAGATGTTACTTCCTTAGTCTCAATTTTTGAAACTCTAAACTTACCAAAATGTTTTAAATAAGAATTGGCATCAGGAGAAGACGTATGAGATTTGAATGTGGCGATAAATTTACTTTGTAATTTTTTTTGAAAATCTAAAGTATTAATATATGTTAATTTACTATCGTATAGGAGATGTTCAATTGGAGAGGTGTCAAAAGAATAATTGGTTTCTAAATCCTTAATAATAATTATTGGTTTATCAAATGCAAGCCTCAATCCTAATTCAAACATAACATTTGGATTTTTTCTGCTTACATCACAAATAATAATATCTGAATCAAAAATATTTTGGACAATTTTAGCTTGAATTATTCCAGTATTATCAGATTCACTTACTAATTCAGTAGAAATTTCGTATTCTTCTATTTTTGAAAGAGCATCTTTAATAATACTTTTTACTTCGCTCCAATGGCTTTCATTTAAGCCATCAATTTCTGATATTGGCATTACTAATCCACATTTTAATTTTTGATTCTTATTATCCTTACGATTACTTTCTCCCATTCATCTCCAGCTCCGTTTCATTTATTTATATTATATAATATTACTTTATTTTTATATATATTTAATCGTTTATTTTTTTGTTCTACAAATTTGCTACAGTTTACATCTGTAGATATAATAAAATTATGGATACTTTTGTAATTTCTATCCATCACAAAGCCTATTCTATCAATAGCTATGATGTTGATTTAGTAAAGATGGATAGATTTATATTACAAGAGATAGAAAGTATCCATAAATCATTCATCATGGAGGGAGGAAAATGACACAGAGAAAAATTAATGTCAAACCAATTAAGTCCAAAGAGGTTCTGAATCAGTTTGCCACGGAATTTTTGAAAAACAAACATGGACAAAGAGATTATACAATTTTCGTGTTTGGTATTTTTACAGGGCTACGTATTTCAGATATTCTTAATCTGAAAGTTAGTGACGTGAAAGGAAAGCTCAAGGCTGATATTATTGAGAAAAAGACAGGGAAAAAACGCACGCTTAATTTAATGCAATTAACAAATCAAATAATTATATACCTTGACGAGGAACACGATGGACAAAGTGAATGGTTATTTCCTAGTCCAAGGGATAATACGAAACATTTAGCTACACACCAGTTCTATAAGATTATGCAGAAAACGGCTAATTTCCTTGATTTAGACTATATAGGAACTCATACATTGAGAAAAACCTTTGGTTATACCTATTATCAGAAAACAAAAGATTTAACTTCACTGATGAAAATTCTAAATCATAGTTCGCAGAGCGTAACTTTACGTTATATTGGTATTGAGGAAGAGGAGCTTCAGTCAAGTTTAGATAATTTTAATCCATTTCAATAATAAAAAAGAAGCACAATCAACTAAGACTGTGCTTCTTTTTTTGCGTTCTTTTAGCAACTGTATTATATTGTTTTCTATTTTCAATGCTTTTTACATATAATGTATCTAACTCTTTGTATTTTTTTCTATCATTTGAAAAAGTAATTTGATTTGTAGATTTAAAGTGATTAGATAAATAAAAAATGATTCCAAATAGACTATCAATCTTATATAAATTCCATTGTTGTTCTTTTTTTATATAGTAGTAGAAGCAATCCTCGCTTTGAACATAGATTAAGATGTCATCACGAATAAATTCTGTATTATTCTTCACTCGAAACACACGAAAATCTTTCAATTTTTCTTTAATTTTAGGTAGTTGTTGCATGGTAGGAATTGCAACAATATCTAAATTATCTAAAGAGGGAGTATGAAACAGTTGATTATCATCACGAATACTAGAGAATTGAAGAGGTATCTGAACATGATGGTGATTTATAAAATCTAAGAACAACTCTTTGTTCTGATTAGACAAACATTGATTAAACAATTGGAAAGCTTGTGGCTTCTGACTGAAATTTTTATGATTATAGATATTTCTTACAGAACTATAAAAAGAAGCAGTCACTTGTTTTTGTTGATTCGTAGCTATTGAAAGTTTATTTGTCCTAAACCCTAGTGTTAACATTTTTTGTAAGGCATCAGCTTGCAATTCTAAATGATTTAAATTGTCTAAATCAAATTTTTTAGCATAGTAGAAGTGTTTAGATAACTTCTTTTTAGAAACCCATTTATGCTTTTCTAACGTGCTTAAACGAGCTTCTAAGCTAATTCTGTTACATTGTAGTATTTTTTCTAAAGTAGATTCATAAATCCCATTAGATGCTATAACTAGTTGTAATAATTCATCACTATCAATCGCTCTTTTGTTGACAATATATTTTTTCAAATTCACTCCCTCCAATAATTTTTTTGCATATTTTATCAGTAATTTTCTTTCTCAAAAGTATCCATTTTTACGTAATCAAGAAAGGTTGAAATACTCCAATTTTGTGACCCCTACATAGTGAGCAACTACTCAATTCAATTTAAAATTTTTTTTTAGGTAGCTGCTGTTTTGAAAAATTCACGGAGGTTTCCATTCGAAATTTGTAAAATTTCATCAAAAATCACCGAGTTTTCAAAAAGTTCTCACAAAAGTTCTCAAAAAGTTATCTTCTACAAAATAAAAATATACTTTATGTAGGGTTAAGGTAGGGATAATGTAAGGTATGAAAATTGCTGATGTAGGGATAATGTAGGGGTAGAAAATTAAGAGAAAAAACAGAGAAATTTCTATTAAGTATCCATCTCGTAATTATCCATTTTCAATTTACTTCTATCTATATTATACCATCGTAAAAATGATGATGGAAATTTGAATGACATATCTAGAATTGTTGACAAAGAAAATGGTGAAATGAGAGGAAGGTATTTGATTTGGGGACAAGAAAGACGAACAAATAATTCATAACCCAATACACATTATTTGCTCGTCTTAGCTTCTTAATTGACTTTACTCGTTTATTATTTTAACTTGAATGTTATAGGTAGTTTTTCCACCATGAACATTTGTATAAGTAATTTTAATATGATTTATTGCATTAACCTTCATCCTAGCACCTTCACTCAATTTATAATAACCATTACCGTAAGATACCTCACTAAATCTATAACTAACACCATTTATGTCAATAGTGGTGCTTCTATTTTGGTTGTTTCCAAAACCTTTGTCTATGGCTTCCTGTTTAACGCCAACGTTATTGTCTGAAATAGCATCTATCAATACATAACCATCTTCTATAATAGGCATACTAACACTACTCAATTTCTTCAAATTAATTGTTCTCATACCTGTATTATCAGGTGTCCAAATATCTGGACCGGCATATACGTTTTGAAACCAAATACCTAGATAACCTTTAACTTCAAATGAATTATGAAATTTCCCTACACAGTTACCTTCACTACCATCTAATAAATTAGTATCTTCACCAACTTGTTCAAAACTATCACAGTAAATATTTGCCAAACTTGGCTTAAGAGTATCTTTAAATAATAGGTAACTTATGAAAACAAAAATACCAAATATTACGATTGCTACGACTACAAAAAGTCCTTGTGAACTCCCATCTGCCATTATTAACCTCCTTTCCCTGTATAAAGACAATTGCAGTAATTGTTTTTTTGTTATCTGTACAATTATTTCTATATGCTAATTTTGTTGTACCAAATAAAACGGCTCTTCATTAACCAAAAAAAATCATTGATTTATATTTTGGTTCCTGACGAGTTGATACTATAAGTCTCAGGTCTACTAGACTCATATTCCTGAGCGTTTAATATACCAATAAAATCAAACTGATAGATTTCGTTTGGCTTTAAGTTTATTGTTTTTTCTAATTCAGTTGAATAGATTGAATTTATGTCAGTTGTATGTATATCTCCGATAAATAAACCTCTACCCTCAGCAGTAAATTTTACTTTATATGATAATTCCTTGTCTGTCAGATTTTTGATTGTCACATTGATATTCTCAGATAGCCTAGGGAAAGTAGGGCTATCAAAATCCAATTTGTTAAAATTGAAATTCAAGTCGCTGATTTCAATGGATATTTCAGAATTTATTGTGGGATTGTCAGTTACCATATTTATTAAATTATTCTCAGCTTGCTCTAAACCATCCTTAAAAATTCCTGATAAATTAGGACTCATAATGTCCCTAAACAGTAAATAACTCAAGAATACAAAAATACCGAATACTACGATTGCTACAACTACAAATAGTCCTTGTGAGCTTCCATTAGTCATTAAAAATACCTCCTTTGTGTTATTTTATCACCTCTTTATTATATCGAATCTGAGTGTTTTTACAAATTTTTAGTGTATAGAAATGCTGTGTATAATTTGATAAATAAGCAATTAATGCTTTGTTTAAGGGGATATAATAGAAAAGTAAAGGTATGATTCATTTTATAGACAATCGTTATATTTGATGAGATAATATAATTACCTTGACGAAAACCATTTATAATGACCTCTAAATCTTTAAGTGTTTTTCAATTACCTTGACTATTCCCCAGTTAGTCAGGGTATTTTTGTATTTATAATTATTTATTTAAACTAAACTAAGAAAAAGGAAAGGAGGAAACCATTTATGACAAGAACTATTGGTTATATACGCACAAGTAAAAACACACAAGACCTAGGATTGGAAGTACAACGAAAAGCATTAGAACGATTTGAGCCAGATGAATTATTTTCTGAACAAATCAGTGGGCGAAAAGAAAATCGAACAGAACTAGAGAAAGCGTTGAATTGCTTGGAAAAAGGTGACACTTTACTTATTTACAATTTATCAAGGTTGAGTCGTTCCTCGAAACAATTAGTAAATTTAATGTCTGAGCTTAATCAAAAAGGGATTCACTTAAAGAGTGTCCAAGAAGCAATTGATACCAGAACAGCGAGCGGACGCTTATTCTTTACCGTTTTAGCAGGTATTGCAGAGTTTGAAGCAGAAAGTATTAGTTTACGAACAAAAGAAGCGTTGGCTAACTCGGATAAACGACTAGGCAGACCACCGATTAAGAAAAATAAATGCAAAAAAATTATTATTTTGTATCAAGAAAATAAGTTATCGCTAAAAGAAATTGCAAAAAAATGTGGTGTATCTGAGAAAACGGTTTACAATATTGCTAAAAAAGCAGGTTTATCCCGAAAATGAGACTTGATAAATTATCAATCTAAGGGTAACATTATTGGAGGGAAGCAAGATTTTACCGGCAATAAATCAACGTTTTTTACCGACACTGTATAAAAAAATAAAATACATAAAAAAGACGATTGTATCAACATTTTTGAAGTTGATGGAATGGTCTTATTTTGTTGTGGCAAAAACGTTGATTTATTACCTCGCATGAGAGTGAGAAAGGATTGGTTTTGTGGGACTAAGTAAACGTGCAAAGATTGGTATAGGAATAATAGGAGCAGTTTTAATTTCTAGCTGGGGAGTTTACACCTATGTTCAAAAACAAAAAGAATTGAAAAGAGAGCTAACAATTGAAGAAACAAGAGATTTAAGACCGTTTTCTGCAGTAGATAAAACTTATTCAAATGAAGAAGGTCAATTAGTGATGACATTTAAGTTTGAAAAAGATTACATTGATGAAAACAAACGACAGAAAATGGAATATTATCTATACAATTCTCAAAATGATGAATTGACTAAGCTACCATTAGATTTAGAAGACAAAGTTGAATATACCATTGATTTAAAAGAAGCTATTCGACCAGAAATCATGAAATTCGTTAATACAGGAGATGGTCAATATCCGTATGACCCCTATAGATTTCAAGAATTGTTGAGGAACGAATTTGTGGACGAGCACCTTTATTGGATAGCTACTCCTAAAGATTATATAGAGAAATATACTATTGATAAATACAATAAGTTTGCAAAAGAAAATAGTTTTTTTATCACTAGTTCTGATATTGCTTTTGAATTGGATTTAACAGAGCAAAACAAAGATTCGTATAGAGGCGGTTACTCAACAATCAGTGAATATGTTTCAAGTTTAATTACGAATGACTTATCACCGCAAGATTTTGCCTATTTAGTAACAAAAGTGAGAGGAAATGTTCCAAGAAAAGTAGAAATTTTAAATGCAACTCCCTTTGAAGGTCAATATTCTGCAATATTAAAAAAGGGCTATTTCGCTAGAGGAAATTATGAATTTAGAAGAACAGGATATGTAGTCCCAGAAGATTTTGGCTTGCCAACATACAGTCCGATGAGTTTGTATATGCAAACGTATAGTGTTTCTGAAAGTGAAGAAGAAGCTTTAGCAGGAGATATATCAGAATGGAATCAACAAATTATTGATGACAAAGAAAAGTATGAAAAAGAATCTGACTTGATATTCTTTGATAAAAAGATTCAAAAGTTAGGAAAAATTGAAAATGCTCTATTTACTTTTCGTATAAATGATGAATTAGGACAGTGGTTGGAAATTACAACCGATGATGCAGATGAATAGTTTGGCAATGAAAAAATATGTTGTTCATAAAGTGAAAAGGACTTTTTATAAAGCGAATGTAACGATTCCACAGTTGGTTGTAAACAGCATAGCTAATGAATTGTATAAAGAATTTGTCAAATGCTCAGAAAGTGAGCAACAATCTTTGTTGGATTCTGGTGAACTAGTAAAATTACTTTGGGATAAACATGTAGTGACTAAAGAAAAAGAATTGTTAGAAGAGATATGAGTAAAATCATGTCTCTTTTTTTCTCGAAATTCATGTCAAAAACCACTTAAAAAATGACCCTTAAAAAACCCTGATTTATCAAGGATTTTATGATTGTTGACAAAAATACAAGATTACTGTTATATCAACGTTTTAAAGCACTATTTTTGAAAAAACACCTCTCAGATGCAATGAAATTTTTTTTGTGGGGAATTACTCACTAGATTTAATCTGAGAGGTGTTTTTTTGTATGTAAATATATTTGAAACTTAAAAAAACGTTGATGTACCAAAGTTTTTTAAGATTTTAATCTTGCTAAGGAAGTAATAGAAATATGGGTGTTATAAAAGTCGACTTTTTGATTAAAATACACCTATTATTTTTTGTTGTCTGATTATGTTAGATTTACTTTACTTCAGTTGGTAAATTATGATATAGTCCGGCAATGATAATTAAAAAAATAATATTTATTATAGGAGGTTATAGCAACATGGTTACGATTGAAGAAAAGCAGATGTTTATTAAAGAAAAGTTGAGTATTTTAAAGGAACAATATGGGGTAAAAATGAATTTCATAGCTGAAAATGTAGGATTGCATACGCAAAATTTGCATAATTTTCTAAAAGGGAAAATAGGGATAAGTGAGAACAAGACAGATTTACTAGTGGAATTGTTAGTATCAAAATACGGAAAACTGTTAGATTTGGAGGATAAATAGTATGAAGATTGAATTATGTATAGAAAATTTTTTAAGGAAGAGTAAACCTAATCCAGATGAAATTAGAATGATTCAAAATGTGTTATATAAAAAAATACAAAAGAAAGAAATTGAAGATGTTGCTGAAAGTATTGCTGTTAATGGAAAAACAAGTATGTTAGCAACGTATTTTGAAACAGAAGAATTTTCTGAACGCATTCATTCGATTAATTTTAAACAGCAACAACTGATTATGCTTGATTTTGATAATTCTAAAGTGGATATAGAAAAATACGGTATAACCACTTATGACTATGTAAGAAATCATGACTTTATTAAACAAAATGCTTGTTTCATGTATCGAACCTTCTCTGATAAAGAAGCAATAGTTGATAAATTTAGAGTAGTCTTTGTGCTGAATAAGCCTGTAATAGACTATTTAGAAATTGGTAATATTTATACTAAATTATTTCGTTTGTTCCCATCAGCTGATAGAAAATGTTCTAATCCCAATCGGCTATTTTTTGGAAGTGATAGAGGGTATGAAGAAATTAATTTTTTCAATCTTTTGAATGTTAAAGAATTTACAAGCGATATTGTACCGATGAAAAAACAGCCAAACAAAATAGTAAAATCAGAAATTTCTAATGAACAATATGAAATTCAAGATAGAAAGCTGGTTTGGCAACTAATTAAAGAAAATACGCAAGAATCCATTAATGAAGCAAGAGCCATCATCCTAGATAAATTCGATTCAGAAATTTCTAAAATATATCCTTCTTACACAAATGCACGAGTGATACTAAGGCAAACAATTGATATGAGAGAGTTTTTAGAACTACCTAAATCAGAACCGTTTCATGATATTTTAGAAAAAGATGAAAATCCAAGTGCGAGCGTGATTCAATGGAAAGATGACACACAAATTTATCATAGATTTAATAAGGATTCTTTTGCCAATTTAGATATTTTGCGAGTAATTTCTAAACTGTTAAATCTAACAGGGTATGAAGGAAGTTGTAAATCCATTGATTTGTTATTATATTTGACTGGAAGTAGTTTAGATAGAACTTCTGAATCAGCAGAACAAATTGATAAAATTCAATTCTTTAGAAAAGTATTGAAGGGTGAAAAATTAGCCACTGAATATCCCAAATTTACTAAATTTCTAGGAAGTGACTTACGTATTTCAATTGCGTTATTGGATATGCTTTCAGAGTATATGTATGAAGATTTTAAAACAGGAGAAGTTCGACACTTACTATGCCTAACAAGTGAAAATATTGCAAAAGAAATAAATATTGTTTTAGGTACAAAATACGACCACACTAGAATTCATAGAGTAATTAACAAATTGGCGATTACAGAAAATATTGAAAAGCTAGAAGAATCACAAATACCTGCTGAATTATTTGAAAAATACACGGAAAATTCTTATGAAAAAATAATAAGCAATAAATACCATCATACAAATTTTATAGAGTTTAAAAATGCTGATATGGAAAAATCGGAGACTATATCTAAAGAATTGTATGATAATAACTATACGTTGAATGCTTTGAATTTCGAAGGAATTGCTAGAATTTTGGGAAAAGATATTGCTAGTAATGTATTTAAGCAAAGAGAAACAACTGTAGTATCTAAAAGAATTAAAGTAGATGAAAATCTATTATCCGAATCAAAAAAAGAAAATGAGTTGAAAATAGCTAAATTCATTTTAAGAAAAATAGAAACTCAGAGCTATGTAGCTGAAAGAGATATAATTTTTTATGTTTATAAATATCTATTAAAGAAAAAAACAAAGAAAGATGCTGAATATTTGGTAAAACAATGTCGTGCAAATATCTGTAAAGACTATGATTTAGAGCTTATCAGAGTAACCAATAGTATTCGAGACAGTTATAATATATCTAATGAAATTAAGAGTAGAAGTATCATATACGTGAAGAATTAGTATTATTGAAGAGATTGTATAAGTTATACCATAGTTTTATTGAATTGTAACTTTCATTCAATTTCTTCAATAAAACTAGGGGTAAATCATAACTTTTATAATCATACAATAAATAACTTATTATTTATATATTCTTATTTGTTGTATGATTATAAAACCTAACAAGTTTTACCAGAAAAACTGGGTTTTCTCAACGAAAGTTCCAATTCAATATTGATGGTGTATAATATGTAGGTTTATAATCATACATACTGATTAAGAACCAGCAAAGCTCCGCTTTGCTTACTTTTAATAGGAATATTGAAATTTAAAAAGAGGATGTTTTCTTCTCTTGTTTTTAGGTAGTAGCAAGTCAAAGACTTGCTTATTAAATAGGGATTCTAACTTTAGTAAAATAGCGAAAGTTTGCTGCCTAGAATTTTAAATATAACGAAATAGTCATATTTCGGTATTGTTTATTATTTTGAGTGGATTCCATAGAAACATCATCATATCAGTAGTTATATATTTTATTCTATATAAAATTTTCATGTGTTTGAATAACGTGTTGCTAATTCTTTCCAGTCTGTTTTTTCTCCTAATAGCTCTTGAAGATGTTTTCGATAAATTGTATATAAAAATATAAAATCGCTTAGAACGCATTTTAGGCAGCTTAAAAATGATTTTGGTATTTAAGAAGATGATTTAGGATTGAAAATTTCTATAATGACTTCTGAGGCTTGTAATTTACTTGTAGAAATTTTGTATCTTAGTAATTAGTTTAAAACGTTGATATATCAACATTCAATATGATTTCTGGAAAAATATATATTAAAAAACACCGCTCAGATAAAAGTTAGTGAGTAATTCCCCATAAAAAAAGTTTAACTGTATTTGAGAGTTGTTTTTTCGAAAATAGTGCTTTAAAACGTTGATATAACAGTAATCTTGTATTTTTGTCAACAAGCATAGAACCCTTGATAAATAAGGGTTTTTTGAAGGTCATTTTTTAAGCTATTCTTAATGATGATTTCGGGATATAGCGGAACTGTTGGGAGCAGTATCAAAAAAATATTATAGTAAAATCATTAGACATATTCAAATTTATCTACTAGTTTGATGGCTTATGAAATTTTAGATATAGTAGAAGCTTACGATTATTTTTAAAAATATGGCAAGTTGAGATTTTTCGTATGAAATAAAAATTCAAGTATTGTGTCGTTTAGATAAAATCAATCTAACTTATTATGATTTTATCTAAACGACTATTTTTTTGGTTTATTAAATTTTAAAGCGTTAAAAAATAATCATATTATAATGTTTCAAGAAAATAGAATAATCGTTTTTAAGCCGTTTTCTTTTATTAGTAATTAAAAAAAGTTCGTTATTTGGATTGCGAATCATATTTCAAATTATTATTGACATTAAATTATTCAATATGAAAGCTCTTTACTACTTACTTAAACGAGATAGAACATGATTCTTCTGTATTTTTTTTCAATATTGATTAGCATATACTTTTACGGGCGATAAGTCTTAGGGGATATATTTTACGAAAAATGCTTATTGTATAATTTATTAAAAACTAATCGTCATTTAAATCAATAAATTTTTAAGTTGAATGGCATTTGTTTTTATAAAATGAATTTAACGGCCATGTTTTAAACTTTTAATTTTCAAAGTTCCATTTGTATAAAATAATACACCAGTTTTCAGTATCGTCTTAGGCGAAAATTTGGATTTATCAAGATTTCATTGATTTTTGATTTTTTTAAAACAATTGATATTTAAATAATCAGATGCTTTTAAGTCATAAAGTAATAAATTAATACAATCGTTATCCATTTTTTTAAAATAAAATCGAATGTTCGGATAATCACTCGCCAATATTATATTGTAAACTATTTTTGTAACAATACTATTTAAATTTGGAGGGTATTAGAACAATGAAAAAAAACATATTAGCGACAACTTTTTTATCAACTTTGTTGTTAGTAGGTAGTAACCCACTTTTATCGAATGCATCAGAATTAATTAGTGAAAAAGAAGTTCCAGTAGAAATTCAAGAAGGTATAGTAGATATAAGTTTTAATGAGGGAACAACAAGTAAAGTTGATTTTCAATTATCTGATTTCGACGTAAACTCAGGTGTTCGAAAACAAACGAAACCCTTGAAGGCAGTAGCTACGGTGAATAACACAAAATCAGAGGATGTTAATGTAAATATTTTTGCGGAACTGGACAATTATAGTATTGGGTTGGAAATTAAACCTTCAAATCCATACATGCAAGCAGATAGGGTACAAAGAATGTCCTCTAAGCAAATTGAGAAAGATTTCGATGTTACGCTTGATGCTGATACTTATGTTTGGAGTAATAATGGAAGTAATAGTGCGAATATTATTTTAAAAGCTCAAGAAGTACCCAGTCCCAGTCCTTGGTAAAATAATTCTGATTACAATAAGAGAACCATCAACAAGTAATTTGTATACTAAGACCTATATTTGATAGGGAGAAAAGCTTAAGTTTGCAAATAGCGACAAAATGAGTTAGATTGCTATACAGTGAATCAAAACGAATGTAGTTTAATTGGACAGCACATAGAATATTGAAGAAGAAGTAACACTAATCGAATCAATAACAATTTCTTTTTTTGTTATTGAATTAGTGTTCCTTCTTTTGTTCTTTTCATTTAGATGAAAAAATTAGCCATTAAACCGGTCACTATCTTTGTGAATTATAGAACTAAACGAAATTTCTACAACGTCTGATGTTGGATAATAGTATTTTTAATATTAAACACACATATGTATGGCTAAAACGATTTGTTTAAAAAACACATAGTGTAACGTGATAAATAAACATTTAATAAAAATAAAAAGATTTATATGATAATGATGATAATGATTTATTATTTACAAAAATCGTGCAATATTTTGCATTTTAAAATATAACTAATGTGATTTTAACGTTATGAAAATGTTATGTAAAATAGTGAAATAAGTATACAGATAATCAAACAAATACTTGATAGCACAATCTCTCTCAAAATAAAGGTTGGTAAATTGAATGGAATATATAATGAATACATTTAGCAGTCTCTATCTCACAAGAAAACAAAATGAGAAGTTAGAACTATTTACGGTTTTAGTAACAGAAAAATATGTTTCATTAAATAAATTAAGTGAAATGTTAAACATAACTATGTATCAAACGAAAATATTATTAGTTGAATTAGAAGAAAATATCGGGCAATTGGATTTTGATTTCTCATCATTATTCTTTCAAGAAAAAAATACCATCGGATTAATTGAAGGATTTAGTCAAGAACTTTTACTTAACGTGTTTGTTAATTTAAAGAAAAAATATTTTGATGAATCACCTTTTTTCCGTCTATTACTCTATTTATTAAAAAATCGCAAGACACGAGTAATAGATATTTCAGAAAGATTAATGTTTAGTAAATCATATAGCTATAAACTGATTAACCGTCTAAGAAATATATTTCAATCACAAAGAATTCCAATCACTATAAACAGCGATTTCGAATCAATTTCCTTGGAAGGCAATGAGAAGTATATAAGAACATATCATTATTTAGTACAAGTTATGGCATATAATGTTTTTGCAGATAGACAAACAAGGGTGAATATCGACTTAGTTGGTGAAAATTATAAAAGTCTACAAACTACTAAAGTGAAACATGAAATTCTTTTATCAATCCTAGAAAATGCCGTTTCTCGTGGGTATTCAATTCAAGACCTAGATAAAAAATCCCTTGAAATATTTAATATTATGAAAGAATTATATGAAGATATTTCATTAACAAAATTAATTCCAATTAATAATATGGAAGAAAAAGAAAATGAGCTTGCTTTTTTTTATTTTTGCAGACAGCTTTTAATTCCAGAAACTACAAGTAAAAGGGACAAAGTTTTTTTAGGGGAGAAATTTAAATCTATAAAAGGTAACAAAATAGTTGATTTCTCAGTTGCTGTTTTAGAGGCATTGTCGGAGAAGTTTCATATAAAATATGACGTTGAAAATATTATTTTATATGAATGTATTATTAATACTTGGGCTTATCAAAATATTTATTTTGAAAATCTGAATGGCACCACTAGTCAACATAGTAATGATACCAGAATTCATGAAGTTCAAAATATTATTTTAAATACTCTCTTAAATTTCGAATTACAAGTTGGAGATAAAGAACTTTTTGTAAATAAATTATCCCACATCTTATCTTATTTTTTACCTGTTCAAAATAAAGAAACTGTGGTTATTACCATATCTATGTTACATTATCCTGAATATGTACCTGTTATTCAAAATAAATTGCTTGCAATTTTCAATGAGAAAATCATTAAATTTAGTTCTAATCATAATGAAGCAGATATATTAGTCTCGGATGGTATTCTAAATCATGACAATTCGCAAGATTTTGCTTTTTTTAGGGATATACATAATAAGGACCATTGGGATAATTTAAATTCAGTGGTTCAAGCAAGAATTATATCAAAACTAGGATAATATATTTAGACTAGATACAAACTTAAAAATATGTGCAGGATTAGGAAATAACATCTTTATGGTACAAACTCATATATCTGCAAAAAATCTAAAATTTGAAGAATTCATTGAGTTCAAAAGACATGGAAGAATAACTCTGTTTTTACATTAATACTGGCAACTTACAATTTGCTATTTAAGAGTACGCAAAAAAGATTATAATTCTCTAATATTTAAATATTATAAATAAAAGAAGATAAGTGTCCAATATAAAGGTGGAGTATTATAAATGTGAGATAATTCCCAAAGGAGATTAAAGCGGATTTAGTCAACATTTGTCATTTAAACTATAGAATATGATTCTACCAAGTTAGAAGGATGTGAATTACTTAAAAGTATAAATTGGAGATGTGGTTAATGTGAAAAGCATGGGGAATAATTATGTGCAGAGATTAAGAAAATAGCTTCTATTAATCATATCAAAATATTTTTTCATTAAAACAAATTTTATATTTTAAATCTAGGTTACCAAAAGAAAGTTGGGGGAAATTGTTAGTAAGTAGAAACAGATATAGAAAAGTCATGAATAATAGTAGATTTCTCGAGTATCATTTTCAGACAATAAATGACAATACAAGTGAAAATTTACTCAGGGAATGTGACTTGAATAACTTGAAATATCTAGTTGAAAATAATATTCGTGAAACAGTGAATGAATCTAAGAAAAAATCAGTCTTTATGAAAAAAGTGAAAATAGCTAGGAAAAATAGAGCGGATTTTATTTTATTAGAAAAAACCTGTGAGATAATAGCAAACAATATAGAAAATCGTCCCTTTAATTAGACAGTAGTATTGGTAAAGGAGAATCAATATGAATACTATTTTTATGTTTTTACAAAAAAGTAAAATAATATTTCTTAATTGCTGCATACTATTTGTGTTAATAATTTTCGGCACACAAAGTTTAGCTAACGAAATTAAAGATGAGATAAACATTGAGGCTGATGAAGTTACTTTATCATTGAACGATTTAGACTTTTCAACTAGAACAGTAAAACAAATTGAAACTGTGAAGATAAAATATGATGTAAATTCTTCTTTAGATTATTCATTGGTAATATCCACTGAAGGTAAGGGGCTTACTGCTAGGTTTATAGATACTTTAAGCAATACCTATTCTGGAATCCTTTTACCAACATCAAGCCAAGGAGAAGTAAATTTAAATTATGAAGTCGTTTTGAGCATGGATGAATATGAACATTCACCAGAGAATGAAACTGCTATTACATTTACTTTTGTGAAAAAAAATGTAGATAGTTTTGATGATATTTCAGAGTTTGAAAATGACAAAACAAGTAGCTCTCTTGATGAAAACACTTTAAGCAATAATAAAAAGGAAGATAAATCAACTAGTTCATCTGAGGGAATTATTGATGAAAAACCAGATGATTCAGATGTTAAGGATATGAGCGAAAGTGAAAATGATGAAAGTGACTTAGATGAAGAAGATAACAATGACAATCAAAATATATCAGACCAAGATAATTCTGGTGAAAATTCATAGGATAGGTTTCTTGAATTTTATCATTATTTAAATGAATCAAAAGAAGGAAATGTATTAATGAATAACGCTATAAGAGGTTATTATCCCCTTTTTTTTAGATTGCGAAAATATTAGATAAGATTGCTTGGAGAATTCCCTGTATAGTTCTTATTGTAATAGATTTCACAATTACAAAATTAGGAGGATACATTAATGAAAAAAACTCTTTTAGCATCAACAGCAATACTTGCTCTATCTGCAATCGGATTTACGAATACAGCTCACGCGACTGAGGGGTCAACAAAGGCAGTAAACGTTGATGAAGGTCAAGTAAGCAGAAGTCTTACATTAACTACTCCAGACGTTACGACTGTAGATTTCAATTTTGAAGAAATTACTTTCGGGTCAGAACAGCCTAACGGAACACTTGCCCCTCAAGATTTTTCAGTTACGTATGATATCCAAAATAGAACTTTTGCTAATATTGCAGAACGTTACAAAATAAGGGTATCAACTGATGGTGCAGGTTTAGATGCAAACATTAAAGATACATCTGAAAAAGATTTTGATATTTCTGAAACAAATAGCGGAACTAGAAATACAGGTGATGTTATTATTGAAGCTACTCTTGACCCAACATTGTATAATGACGAGCAGAAAGAATTGTATAAGATTACAGTAAGTTTAATTGATTCAACCACAGTAACGCCCTGAGGATTGAAATGATTAATACAACAAAGATATAAGAAAACAGGAGTCATGATGGAAAATAAAAGTAAAATGAGAAAACGCGTTTTTGTTAACGTGTTTTCTCTTATATTCGTTTTAGTAATAGGTAGTTTATTTTACATACATGAAGTTGTTGCTTCGGAGGATACTGATGCATCAATATTAGTAGATGTTCATCCTAAAGAATATGAGTATAGAGATAGCTATATGCAATTTACTCCTGAACTTAACAACAATTATGAGTTTACAGCGACGATTACCAATATTGGTAATAAAGATTTAGACGTTAATGTATATCCATCAGTTGCTATATCGACGATGGCTGGAATAACTTATGTGGAAAATACAGAAAATCTAATGGATAAAGATTATGACTTTAGTAAGTATGTGAAGATAACTAATGATAACGGTGAATTAAAAGATGGTATAGTCCAAGTCAAGGCTAATCAAAGTGAAGATATATCCGTTGTTTTTAACTTAAACAAAGAACTTGATGGAGAAATTCTAGGTGGTTTAAATTTTTCTCAAACACTAAGTGAGCAAAAAAACGAGAACTCTGCAGATATTGTCCATGTTTATGAAAAGGTAGTCTTGTTTCGCCTCAAAATGAATGAGTTAGATTCTGAAAAAGAGCAAGACTATGGTGAATTTGAATTTATAAATTCACAGAATTCTATAGTTTTAAGTTTCTCTATAATTAATAATAATCCCATAGTGGAATATGCAGAAAGTGGTCCCTACAAAGTCATTAACCCAAAAGGAGATATAATTTCAGAAGGTGAATTTGAAGAAGAAGTGCTTACTTTAACTCCTGTTACAAAAACGAAATTAAACATTCCCTTAGTTAGTGATGCGGAATTAATGTCTGGAGAATATCAGTTCATAATAACTGTTGATGGTGAAGAAAAAATTACTAAATTTAATTACACAAAGGAAGAATTGGAAGAAATATCAAAGCAAGCAGAAGATTCAAATAATGTAGTTGTAAGTCAAGACTCAAACATATGGGTAATTGTTTTATTAACGGCAATCGTTACTCTTCTTATTATCACCATTATTTTGCTTTATCGCAAACAAAAAAGGTCTGAATAATAAATATTCAGACCTTTTTTTGTCAACTTTTTATTTTATTATGTTTTGTTTAAAATCATAAAAATGAGGATAATCCATAGGTTGTTTATAGTGTTATAGTATTTAAGAAGATAATTTTTATAGGTTGGATGATAAAGATATATGGATTGTTGAAATTTAATTGTATAGCTGCTTTTTTTAGTAGTGGAGTGTATGTGCCTAAGATGACAAATCTAATAATTATTTGAATCTTATATTCCTTACAAGCTTTAAGCTCTTTTTTGATAAGGAAATTACAATAATCGGAGGATTTGAAATGTATTACATTGAAAAAGTCTATAGCTTGTTCATAACAAAGAAGCAAGTAAACAAATTAATCATATTGAAGAAAACACTTATTAATGATGAGGTTTCTGTCAAAAGCTTATGTGAAGAACTGAATAAGAGTACCACACAAATTAAACATCTGGTTTTAGAAATAAATCATGATGCTGATAGATTTATTGAGGAAGATATTTTCTTTTTGAAAGAAAATGATGGCAAATTATACTTTGAATTAGCTTCAGATAATATGAAAAAAATTGAGGTTTTCGGAAAAATAAAAAAAATATATTTTAAATACTCTCAATATTATCAGTTGATAAACTACTTATTTAAACATCGTAAAACAAAGATTGTAGATATATCAGAAGATTTGATGTTCAGTGTTTCGTATTGTTACAAATTGCTCGAATATATAAAAAGGGTATTTACTACACAAAAGATTCCTATTTTCATAAAGAAGAATGCAGATTGGATACATATTTCAGGGGCTGAAGCGTGCATAAGAATGTATCACTATCTATTTGAATTGATGGCTTGCGATACTTATTTGAACAACAGTTTTATTTCAATTAAAGACCCTGTTTCTGAAAATTATGACGCGATGGATACAACAAGAGCAAAGCACCAACTAATGTTTTCTATAATGGAAAATGCAATATCTCAGGGGTATTTTGTGGAGAATGTGGAAAATCATGATTTGGAGCTTTTAAGCTGTATGGAAAATGTAGATGATAGTCTTCCAATTATAGAAAAGTTACCTCTTAAAAATACAGATACAATAAAAAAAGAGCTAGTGTATTACAGTTTTTGGGGATATATATTTATTCCTGAGTTCATTAGTGATGATGAAAAATGTAACAGAGGAAAAAAGTTAAAATCGCTTAATCATATTACCATTGTTGACTTTTCTGAAAAAGTAACTAACAAACTTCGTAATAAATATTTAGTAGACACTAAAACGCTAAATATTATCTTTTATGAGATTGTTATAAATACATGGAGTTACACTCATTTATTTACAGAGAATTTTTTGTCAAGAGAAATTCTAAGCAGTACTCAAAAAAGAATGACGGATATAGAACAAATAGTCTTAGAATCAGCAAATGAAACAGGTATCCTTGATGAAAAAGATATGATTTATATTAAGAAACTAACACAAATTATTGCATCCAATATTTTGTTTCAAGAGGATGATTTAATTTATATAGCAGTGACTGGAATTAATCAGCCAGAATATATCAACGTTGTTAAGAATATTTTGTCTAAAATGTACTCTCATAATTTTATCCAATTCACGACTAATGTTGTAAAAGCTGATATCGTAATATCAGATTGTGCTATAGGAAGTACATCAAAAGAAGTAAATGTTGTTTTTATGGATTGTATACAAAAAAAAGAGAATTGGGAGAGATTAAATTTACTAATCCAATCTCTTATCATGGAAAAATGTATATATAAAAATCTAACAATGATTGGAAAGTAAAATCAAGAATAAATATTGAAATAATAGAAACTATATAGGAGATGTTAAATTTGAAAACAAACAAACAAACATTAGAAAAAATCAGAAAAGCTAGAATGGTTAATGTAAGATTTTTTAGTGATAAAGCTGGAAATACTTTAGAACGAGCGTTGATAATAGATATGGATGAGAAAATAGAAGATGTAATGAATTACTTAGAAGAGTCTATAGACAATATAAATATTATCCACTATACAACAAAGGATATATACAGTATTGTAAATATTTCAGAATTAGAAGATATTCATGATTATGTTAAATTGGAACATTACTGGGGGGATGTGATATCCTACGTTATAGAATACAAAGATTGTTTTGGATTTACGGATGAGCTATGTCTAGTAGCAAACATTGATTGCGATAATAATGACTTGATTACTGCGGTAAGTAATCTTAATGAGAGTTTTGAAGTTGTTAATATATATGAATATAGAGATTGCTGGGTTAAAAGACCCTAAGAAATTTTACCTATCAATAGAATATGAATTTATATAGGCATAATTGTAGCAGCTTTTAATCTGTAAAATTTTTCTGATTTAGATAATTGAATTTGTAGAGTTATTATTGTAGATGTTGGTAGCACTTGTAAAAAATTATATAGGAGAGATTTCATGGTTTCTATAAATGATAAGCATTTAATTGACTTTATATATCATATGAATTCGTATTTAACATTTAATGAACTGAATGAATGGGCATCTAAATTGATAGAATGCTCAGATGAAATGATTGAATATGTTTTTTCTGATAAGGCGATTGACATCGTGCAGTTAAGTGATGAATATGAACAAAATTACTTAATGGAAGATTTTATCACTGTTGATGAATACTTATCTAAACATTATTCAAGTGCTATCTCTTTGTTGCTACGCTTGCCAAATCTAAAAAATGAACTCATGGATAGTAAATATAATAGTAACAATAAAAGGTTTCAAATTTATCAAGGAAATGGACATGTGGCAACTTATGCCCAACAAATTTTATATTCTTTATCTAATAAGTATAAAATCTAATATTAGAAGTGAACTTTTTTGATGACTAGCTCTATTTAAAAAATTCAATTGGACTACAGATACGATGCGTAAAAAAATCCTCATTGAGTATGTAGTCCAAGCTATTTTAAGGGACATTTTAACCATTTTTTGAGGTATAATATACCTGTAAATGTTAATAAAAAGAACAGAATATTGGCTTCTAACATGCACTGGAATCGAGGAGATACTATCGCTTTAACGCAGGGAAAAGCGATAGAAATGCTGATATAACAGCACTTGACCTTAACAACAATGGGCTGTCCCTTAGCCGACGTATTGACTGAATCGATACACGAAGCACTAAGCGATATTCCAGAAGTCAAAAATCCAGAGGTAAAATTAGTCTGGTATCCCGCTTGGACGACCGATAAAATGAGTCGTTATGCACGGATTGCTTTGGGGATTCGTTAAGGATTTTCAATCATAGAAAGTTGTTTCATATTTGTTAACTAGATGGAACAAGCTGTTTTCTTAGGTGTCGGACAGTTGGCAAAATGAGGATATAAACACAGAACTCTTTTATTAACTTTGAAAAAGTTGGTAGAAGAGTTTTTTTTTAGAATACTTTCTTAAATAAACAGTTACTTGGTGAAAAAGTTATACTTTTTTACTAAAAGCATTAAAGAAAATCATATATTTTTAAACCTGAAAGCTCAACGTATTTTCCATTCATATGACAACTCAAAGTGAGTTAGTATTTAACTTTGACGAAATAGTAATACTTTCTATAAACCTTCGATCATTTTGACAAAAAAAGAGCACAGAATAAATTCTTATTCATCCACATTGATAACCTTAAGGTGCATCCCAGAAAACATGTCTAAAGAAAAGTTACTGAATTTAGTCAGAGACTTTGGGATACGATGAATTTTCCTTAAGGAGTCAATGTAGAATGAAGAAGGATGATTCTAGGAATGTTTTTTCAAAGGTCATGTGATTTCATCCTAGCAACTGACTCTTGGTTAACAAATATACAAATGTGTTCTATGCAACCATACATATAGGAAAACGATAGCCAAACTACAGTTTCGGTCAATCATTTAGCGAGTTACATATTTTTATTAGAGATTCGAGATTAATTAATTGAATTAATGTATAATTATAGTTAAGTTGTAAAAATGATTTGGTTGATTCCCTTGATCATAAAAACAAAAAAGGAGTGTGTTTTGTGGATTTTCTATTTACTTTATTTGCTTTTATTTTCGTCGCAGTTATCTTATATCATATTGTCGAATTCTTAAAGGATCAATCTACGCCAGAAGTGGCAGTACTTGCCACGCTAGTAGACAAACGAATGACTAGTAGCACGAATATTGCTGCAAACGGCTTTACGAATCAATCCATTACCTATTATCTTTTATTTGAAATCGCAAGTGGCGAAAGATTAGAATTTAAAGTAGGGTATGGAAAATACAAATTATACGTCATCGGAGATACTGGAGTGTTGAGGTATCAAAGAAAAAGGTTTAATTCACTTGATAGGTAAAAAATTTGTATGTATATAGTATGTGTTTATTCGTTTTCAATTTCAAAAAAAGTTGAACAGTCAATTAAAAAACTCCTATTCAAGTGTCTTATCATTTGAAATGATTTGAATTGTACGCTTTCGATGGAAAACGCAAGTATCATCGAGTAACACTTGAGAATTTCTACTTATGAGGTCGCATAAATAAAACCAAAACCGAAGGAAATTTCCTGCGAGGAATGGCTTAATTTAGTTCACCCATTCGATTTATTGGCGGAAGTGATGAGCTACGGATAGTTTTTAAATACTCATAAATAGAATAGATTGCTTCACCAAAATCTCGTGACTCATTGTTACGAGGTTTTTTGTTTTTTACGTGACTTCAGAAATAATTGCAAAAAGGAAAAATCGTTCTTGGTTTTTCACAAACATTTTCTCTTTCAAGTGACAAAGTCGTTGCCGTTTTGGGTTAGGAACGATTGGGTTGCTGACGATCCAATGGTTAAAAATTGGTTAAAAATTGCGGGTGTGAAAACGATTATTGGCATTGATATTCAATCAGAGAAACTGAAACAAGCATTAGATTTAGGTGTCACCGATACGATCGATCCTAGTGTTCAAGACCTTGAAAAGAGATTTCTCGGATAACGGATGGTTTAGGCGTAGATATTGTAATGGAATGTGCAGGTACTAAAACAACCGAAGAACAATGTCTCTTAGTGACAAAAAAAGGCGGGAAAATTGGATTTCAAGGGATCACTTATTCTGATGTTTTGATTAAGCAACGGGCATTTGAAAAAATCTTTCGCAGTGAATTAACCATTAAGGGTTTTTGGAATAGCTATTCTGCGCCTTTCCCAGGCAAAGAATGGTTTGATTCAATCACCTTTTTAGAAAGCGGACGCTTGAGTGCCAGTCATAGGATTTCCCATCGCTTTCCGTTAGAATATCTTCAAAGAGCATTTGATTTAGCGGTAAATAGAAGTGAAAGCTTTAATAAAATCATGATCATGCTCTAAAAACTAAGCATTTGATTACAGCACAAACAGATTGTTTTCAAAAACCATTTTTATTCAGCAAGCTTTAACAAGCTGCTATGGATATGGTTTTTTGATTTGCTACAGTGATTAAATAGGTTGCTCCTTCTAAAACCTGTCCCAATCAAAGACACCGTTGCATTTTCAGAAATGAAACGGTAAACTAGTTGAAAAGATTGGAGGAATGAATCAATGTTAGCTACGAATTTTGGGAAATTTACATACGAAAATCCGTTTATGAACGCCTCAGGAGTCCATTGTATGACGATCGAGGAATTAGATGAATTAGCGGTATCAGCAGCTGGATCATTTGTCACAAAGAGTGCAACGCTAGAAGCACGTGCCGGAAATCCAGAACCACGTTATACCGATTTACCCTTAGGAAGCATCAATTCGATGGGATTACCAAATCTAGGGGTGGACTACTACTTAGATTATGCCATCAAAAAACAGCAGGAAATGACTCAGCAAGCGCCTTTCTTTTTCTCTGTCGCTGGTATGAGTGTGGCTGAAAACATTGAGTTATTGAAGAAGATCCAAGAAAGTGATTTTGAAGGAATCACTGAGTTGAATCTTTCTTGTCCAAACGTGCCAGGAAAACCACAAGTTGCCTATGATTTTCCTTTGACCGATCAAATTCTTGAAACAGTCTTTGGTTTTTTCACAAAACCTTTAGGTGTCAAATTGCCGCCATACTTTGATTTGGCTCACTTTGATGAGATGGCTAAGATATTAAACAAGTATCCGTTAACCTACATCAATTCAATCAATAGTATTGGGAATGCTTTATTCATCGATCCTGCTACTGACTCGGTAGTCATCAAACCAAAAGGTGGTTTTGGTGGTCTCGGAGGCGAATATGTGAAACCAACGGCATTAGCCAATGTGCGGGCTTTCTATACACGTCTCAAGCCAGAAATCAAAATTATTGGTACAGGTGGGATTCGTGATGGTCAAGATGCGTATGAGCATTTGTTGTGTGGTGCCTCTATGTTGCAGATCGGCACAGAGTTGCAAAAAGAAGGGCCGGCGATCTTTGAACGATTGACGAAAGAATTAGAAACGATCATGAAAGAAAAAGGATATCAATCAATCAGTGAATTTCAAGGCAAACTAAAAACGATTGATTAAAACGACTTTCTATCATCTTCTGTTTCTTTTTATAGAAGAAAGTCATAGAAGAAAGGTGGGGTTAAATGGAGAAATTTCGTAAAACAACTGAGGGCGATTTAACGGAGTTAATGGCGCTGATTGAGGAAGGAATTGCTTTTTTAAAAGCTCAAGGATCACCACAATGGCAAAATGGCTATGGCCCAAAAGAAACTCAAATCAAAGAAGATATTGCAAAAGGTGAAAGCTATGTGTTAGTGAAAGATGGGAAAATCGCAGCGTCTGCGGCACTGGTTTCTGGTTATGATCCTGTCTACAACGCAATTACCGGCGCAGGGTGGGATGGAAACGGTCCGTATCTATCCATTCATCGCGTCGTTGTCAGTTCTCATTTTAAAGGGCAAAAGTTAAGTGCCAAATTGCTGCAAGCTCTTGAAGTGGTTGCATTAGAGCAAGGAATCGTTGATTTGCGTATCGATACGTATAAAGCCAATATTGGGATGCAAAAGAATATCCAAGCAGCTGGCTATCAATATAAAGGAGAGGTAACATTTCCTTTTCCGAATGGAGAGCGATTGGCGTTTCAAAAACGTTTGATCACAAACTAAACATTCTTTTTCCATTCTTGTCACTTGGCTGAAAGAATGGAAAAGGTGTGTCAAAGTGAATTTTTGGTATGAAAATGTGGATAATGGTTGTCAGAATCCTTTCGGCTTGCTAAGATAAGCACGTAAAGGACGGTGCCAAATGAAGAAAAGAATCAAAAAGAAAAAAGCTTATAAAAAATACATCCATGATATTTTTGCAGGTTATGAAGAAATGCTTGAAAATCCAGCGATCGATGAGAAGAAGTTCTCTTATTTGAAAGAAGAAACAACCTTAAAACGAGACGATCAAAATCAAATCCGTTTCCGTACGATCGATATTGATTAAACTACCTTTTGGGTAGTTTTTTTCTTTGTTTTTGTTAATTGGAAAAATTTCAGAAAAAAAGCTTGCTCTTTCATTCATAGAATGATAAAGTATTCAACGTTGGCAATTGAGCCAGCGGGTCAAAACAACAGTTGAAAAATCTTCAAAAAAGACTTGACCAAAAATAAAACAGATGATATTATAACGAAGTCGCAATAATAAAACAGTTAATCAATGTTGATACATCAACGAAATTAATTGAAAAAAGTTGTTGACAAATAACAAATCATTTGTTATTCTAATTAAGTCGCTGAGACAGCCGCTACGAAGTTGAAAAACAACGAGCGAAAAAAACTTTTAAAAAAAGAGTTGACAATTAAATGTCACTCTGATATGATATAAAAGTTGCTAACACAGCACGGTAGACCTTTGAAAACTGAACAAAGCAAGCAAACGAACCAATGTGTAGGACGTTTCAATTTTTTGAAACAAATACATGCAAGCAATAGCTAGCAAAGTTAATTTTTATGAGCTTAATGACCGTATGGTCATTCAAACAAATCATTATGAGAGTTTGATCCTGGCTCAGGACGAACGCTGGCGGCGTGCCTAATACATGCAAGTCGAACGCTTTTTCTTTCACCGGAGCTTGCTCCACCGAAAGAAAAAGAGTGGCGAACGGGTGAGTAACACGTGGGTAACCTGCCCATCAGAAGGGGATAACACTTGGAAACAGGTGCTAATACCGTATAACACTATTTTCCGCATGGAAGAAAGTTGAAAGGCGCTTTTGCGTCACTGATGGATGGACCCGCGGTGCATTAGCTAGTTGGTGAGGTAACGGCTCACCAAGGCAACGATGCATAGCCGACCTGAGAGGGTGATCGGCCACACTGGGACTGAGACACGGCCCAGACTCCTACGGGAGGCAGCAGTAGGGAATCTTCGGCAATGGACGAAAGTCTGACCGAGCAACGCCGCGTGAGTGAAGAAGGTTTTCGGATCGTAAAACTCTGTTGTTAGAGAAGAACAAGGATGAGAGTAAAATGTTCATCCCTTGACGGTATCTAACCAGAAAGCCACGGCTAACTACGTGCCAGCAGCCGCGGTAATACGTAGGTGGCAAGCGTTGTCCGGATTTATTGGGCGTAAAGCGAGCGCAGGCGGTTTCTTAAGTCTGATGTGAAAGCCCCCGGCTCAACCGGGGAGGGTCATTGGAAACTGGGAGACTTGAGTGCAGAAGAGGAGAGTGGAATTCCATGTGTAGCGGTGAAATGCGTAGATATATGGAGGAACACCAGTGGCGAAGGCGGCTCTCTGGTCTGTAACTGACGCTGAGGCTCGAAAGCGTGGGGAGCGAACAGGATTAGATACCCTGGTAGTCCACGCCGTAAACGATGAGTGCTAAGTGTTGGAGGGTTTCCGCCCTTCAGTGCTGCAGCAAACGCATTAAGCACTCCGCCTGGGGAGTACGACCGCAAGGTTGAAACTCAAAGGAATTGACGGGGGCCCGCACAAGCGGTGGAGCATGTGGTTTAATTCGAAGCAACGCGAAGAACCTTACCAGGTCTTGACATCCTTTGACCACTCTAGAGATAGAGCTTCCCCTTCGGGGGCAAAGTGACAGGTGGTGCATGGTTGTCGTCAGCTCGTGTCGTGAGATGTTGGGTTAAGTCCCGCAACGAGCGCAACCCTTATTGTTAGTTGCCATCATTTAGTTGGGCACTCTAGCGAGACTGCCGGTGACAAACCGGAGGAAGGTGGGGATGACGTCAAATCATCATGCCCCTTATGACCTGGGCTACACACGTGCTACAATGGGAAGTACAACGAGTTGCGAAGTCGCGAGGCTAAGCTAATCTCTTAAAGCTTCTCTCAGTTCGGATTGTAGGCTGCAACTCGCCTACATGAAGCCGGAATCGCTAGTAATCGCGGATCAGCACGCCGCGGTGAATACGTTCCCGGGCCTTGTACACACCGCCCGTCACACCACGAGAGTTTGTAACACCCGAAGTCGGTGAGGTAACCTTTTTGGAGCCAGCCGCCTAAGGTGGGATAGATGATTGGGGTGAAGTCGTAACAAGGTAGCCGTATCGGAAGGTGCGGCTGGATCACCTCCTTTCTAAGGAATATTTCGGAAGACTACACATCGTTTGCCTTTGTTCAGTTTTGAGAGGTTTACTCTCAAACAAAATTTGTTCATTGAAAACTGGATATCGAAGAAATAATCAAAACAAGTAACACACACCGAGTTGAAATGTTAAAAGAGTTTTTTAATAAGTTCAACGCTTATTTTCTTGAGCAACCTTCTATCGCTAGAAGAAGTACTCAAAACCGACCGTAAGGTCAAAGGTTAAGTGAATAAGGGCGCACGGTGGATGCCTTGGCACTAGGAGCCGATGAAGGACGGGACTAACACCGATATGCTTTGGGGAGCTGTAAGTAAGCTATGATCCAGAGATTTCCGAATGGGGGAACCCAGCATCTTTTATAGGATGTTACGTCTGCGTGAATACATAGCGCAGTCGAGGTAGACGCAGAGAACTGAAACATCTAAGTACCTGCAGGAAGAGAAAGAAAATTCGATTCCCTGAGTAGCGGCGAGCGAAACGGGAAAAGCCCAAACCAACAAGCTTGCTTGTTGGGGTTGTAGGACTCCGATATGGTAGTCTATTCAGATAGTCGAAATACTTGGAAAAGTATGTCAAAGAGGGTAAAAACCCCGTAGGCGAAATTTGGATAACACCTAGGAGGATCCTGAGTACGGCGGAACACGAGGAATTCCGTCGGAATCCGGGAGGACCATCTCCCAAGGCTAAATACTCCCTAGTGACCGATAGTGAACCAGTACCGTGAGGGAAAGGTGAAAAGCACCCCGGAAGGGGAGTGAAATAGATCCTGAAACCGTGTGCCTACAACAAGTTAGAGCCCGTTAATGGGTGATAGCGTGCCTTTTGTAGAATGAACCGGCGAGTTACGATAGCATGCGAGGTTAAGTTGAAGAGACGGAGCCGCAGCGAAAGCGAGTCTGAATAGGGCGAATGAGTATGTTGTCGTAGACCCGAAACCATGTGATCTACCCATGTCCAGGTTGAAGGTGCGGTAAAACGCACTGGAGGACCGAACCCACGTACGTTGAAAAGTGCGGGGATGAGGTGTGGGTAGCGGAGAAATTCCAAACGAACTTGGAGATAGCTGGTTCTCTCCGAAATAGCTTTAGGGCTAGCCTCGGAATTGAGAATGATGGAGGTAGAGCACTGTTTGGACTAGGGGCCCATCTCGGGTTACCGAATTCAGATAAACTCCGAATGCCATTCATTCATATCCGGGAGTCAGACTGTGAGTGATAAGATCCATAGTCGAAAGGGAAACAGCCCAGACCACCAGCTAAGGTCCCCAAATAACTATTAAGTGGAAAAGGATGTGGGGTTGCACAGACAACTAGGATGTTGGCTTAGAAGCAGCCACCATTTAAAGAGTGCGTAATAGCTCACTAGTCGAGTGACCCTGCGCCGAAAATGTACCGGGGCTAAATAGTTTACCGAAGCTGTGGAGTGCACCATTAGGTGCATTGGTAGGAGAGCGTTCTAAGGGCGTTGAAGGCAGATCGTGAGGACTGCTGGAGCGCTTAGAAGTGAGAATGCCGGTATGAGTAGCG